>NZ_JAENBO010000001.1 GCF_016481305.1 Streptococcus pacificus
ACTATGTTGTGGTGATGAAAGAAGTCATTATTGATGTGCCAGTTGGCCCAAGCAACCCATCCCAACCTGTTGGTCCAGAAAACCCAATTGTGCCAAGAAATCCAGAAGGTAATCCGATTAAACCGGGCGATCCGATAGATCCTAATAATCCAGATGGCCCAACTTGGACAGACGACCAATTGGAAGAAGTGACGAAGGAGATTTCTAAGGGGATTACTCGCACGATTACTTATGTGAATGATCAAGGGGCAACTGTTTCAGAAACAGTCACAGATAAAGTGACCTTTACCCGTCCATTCAAGATTAATGTGGTGACGAAGGCAGTGACATATGGGGAGTGGAGTGCACTTAATGGTGATGATACCTTTGATGCGGTGACTTCACCAGTCATTACTGGCTACATTGCGTCACAAGGGGTTGTCGCAGTACAAACGGTAACGGTAGATGAGGATGATATTGCGGTTGAGGTTGTTTATCGCCCATTAGGCAGCTATGTGCCACATGTGCCAGCAGGCTTTGAACCAGACCCAGAAAACCCAATTCCTTCTATCCCATACCCTAATGACCCAGCAGACCCAACTAAACCAGGTAAGCCTGTGACACCAATTCCATTTGTCCCAGGGACTACACCAGAAGGGCCAGATGGTCAACCGCTTCAACCGGTTGATCCAACAGACCCAAGTAAAGGCTATGTGCCACCAGTCATCCCAGAAGATCCAAGTGAGGATATACTAATTCCTTATGTGCCTGTTCCTTCTGATTCAGATGATGGTAATGATAATAGCATTCCAATTAAGCCAATGACTACACAAAAACGTCCTCAATTACCTTTAACAGGTGATGAACAATCTTCAGCAGCTTTGATTGGTATTGCAACACTTATTTCAGCTTTAGCACTTGTGAGTGCACGTCGTCGTAAAAAACACTAAAAAGTTGATATAAGTTTATCTAAAAAAACGAGAGGTTATTGTCCTCTCGTTTTTTAAATTATCGCTTCCTAGTCAAAAGTTAAATAAGACAAAAGTCAAGTGCCTTTTGTTTCTTTCTCTTTTCTAGATTTTTTGTCTTAAAATCTTAAATTATGAAAATGACTTTTTCTCGTTTTTTATATCTACCCAGTATGTTGACTTTACCACTTAGGGTCTTGTCAATCATAAAAAGAGCTAACTAGTTAGCTCTTTTTTTCTTGTTTTATTTTTTGATAAGTTTGCCACATTTTCTTTTGCGGTGTTGCAAAGGGATAATTGGAAAATTCTTTTTCTGGCAACCAAATAAGCACTTTCTCGGATGACAGTTCATCTGATAATGCCTTACCTTCTATCAATTCCACTTCCCATTTTTGATGGCTAAAAACATGCTTAACAAGGGGGAACGTTTGCTCACTCCAAGCTATTTGTAAAGGATATTCCTTAAGAAAAGTCTCTTTTTGCGATTTAAAAGCTACCGTTTTAGAGTTTTCCACATCAAATAAGTCAAGTTGTGTGTCAAGGACTTCTTGTTCAAGGATTGGAAAAGACCAAAACCCTCCTAGCAATTTGTCTTGAGTATTTTTTTCAAGAAGGTAGTCTCCTTTTTGGTTTTGAATAATAAAAGCTTGCAAATGAATGGGACGTGGTTTCTTCTTAGGTTTTTTAATGGGATATTTGTCCATCGTTCCATGGAGGTAGGCACCACTAAAAAAACGAATAGGGCTCTCTTCTGGGCGCGGATTTTTTGCTGACTCGATATCAGTCCCTAAATCCATAAAAGCTTGATTGAAATCACCAGGTCGTTCATGATCTATCAATTGAGCCATTATAGCTTGGAATAGTTTAATGTTTTTGGGATCGCCGATATCGTAATTGACTTCAAAAAGGCGGGCCAAGACACGCATGACATTACCATCAACAGCAGGGGTTGGTTTATTAAAGGCAATACTTGCAATAGCACCAGCTGTGTATGGGCCAATTCCTTTCAAACTAAGAATGTCTTGATAGCGACTGGGAAACTGACCAGAAAAATCTGCCTCGATTTGTTGGGCAGCTTTCTGCATATTTTTTACTCGTGAATAATAGCCAAGTCCTTCCCAAGCTTTCAAAATTTTTTCTTCTGGCGCCTTAGCTAAATCTGAAATGGTCGGAAACCATTCTAAAAATCTTGTGTAATAAGGAATGACAGTGACGACTTGTGTTTGCTGAAGCATAATTTCTGACACCCAAATATGATAGGGGTTATCAGTTCTACGCCATGGTAAATCACGCTTGTTTTCATCATACCAAGCTAAAAGTGTTCTTCTAAAAGAAGCTATTTTGGCATCATCCCACATTGTGATGCCATAATCATTTAAATCTAACATAATTTTATTGTAACAAAACCTTTCATTTTTGAAAATTCTGGATTAATACTTAATAAAAAAAGATGATCTGATCATCTTTTTCAGTATTTAAAAGTCAAAATCAGAAAAATAACTTTTTTCCTTGTGACCTAGAATGTGTTTGAAAAATTTAAATGGTAGGAGATTGATGGTGTTATTATAAGACTCTATCGTTTCATTATAAGAAACTTTATAGCGGTAAAGTTTATCCGTCACGTCTTCTAACGCCTCTTTGTCACCTTCTTTTTTTAGCAATCGAATCTGGTCTTCTGTCATCATAATATTGCTATTGTAGGATGCCAATTTTTGCTCAAGTTGAGTGATAGCACCTGCTTGTTCAAAAATAGATAAAATCACTGGTGTTGGTAACGCTAATAAGACACTAAAGGTTTCAGAAAAATTTTCTAGAGTCTCAAAATTGTCTAGTAGCATTTCAAAAAGGATATTAAAAATCAAATAGGCAGCAAAAAATTGCCAAATGTAAGTGATTATATCCAATCGTTTTACTTTTCTTTTTTTATCAGTCATGGCTATCAAATCTTTCCTTTGTTTTGAAACTATTATAACATTTTTCTAAGGAAAGGACTATATTTTACTTGCAAAACAAGCCATTATCATGTATAATAGTGTCTTGTGAGAATCCCTCACTTACTCATGACAAGATCATGAGTCATTAGACCAAAAGGAGGAAAATATCAATGACTAAATACGAAATTCTTTATATCATTCGTCCAAACATTGAAGAAGAAGCAAAAAATGCTTTGGTAGCACGTTTTGACGCTATCTTGACTGACAACGGTGCAACTGTTGTTGAATCAAAAGATTGGGAAAAACGTCGTCTTGCCTACGAAATCCAAGATTTCCGTGAAGGACTTTACCACATTGTTACTGTTGAAGCAGACAACGATGTTGCTATCAAAGAGTTTGACCGTCTTTCAAAAATCAATGGTGACATTCTTCGTCACATGATTGTTAAACTTGAAGCGTAAGAAGGTAGTTTATGATTAATAATGTAGTACTAGTAGGTCGTATGACCAGAGATGCAGAACTTCGATACACACCAAGTAATCAAGCCGTCGCAACATTTACTTTAGCTGTAAACCGTAATTTTAAAAATCAAAATGGTGAGCGTGACGCTGATTTTATCAATGTTGTGATTTGGCGCCAACAAGCTGAAAATTTGGCTAACTGGGCTAAAAAAGGAACGTTACTAGGTGTTACCGGTCGTATTCAAACACGTAACTATGAAAATCAACAAGGTCAACGTGTGTATGTGACTGAAGTTGTCGCTGACAATTTCCAAATCTTGGAAAGTCGTGCTACACGTGAAGGTGCAAGCACTGGTGGTTACAATCCATCACCAGCAAATCCACAACCGACTTCACAAGCTCAAACACCTAACTTTGCAAGAGATGACAATCCGTTTGGTAATGCCAATCCGATTGAAATTTCTGATGATGATTTACCATTCTAAGAGGATGATTAAAAGTATATAAGGAGAAAAATATGGCTCAACAACGTCGTGGCGGTTTCAAACGCCGTAAAAAAGTTGATTATATCGCAGCTAACAAAATTGAATATGTTGATTACAAAGATACTGAACTACTTAGCCGTTTCGTTTCTGAGCGTGGAAAAATTCTTCCACGTCGTGTGACTGGAACATCAGCTAAAAATCAACGTAAAGTAACAACTGCAATTAAACGTGCACGTGTTATGGCTCTTATGCCTTTCGTTACTGAAGATTAATAATAACAAGAGGTGGCTTTATGCCATCTCTTTTTTATGTTATCATTATCTTAAAAAAGTTATACTGCTAATGTTAAAAATTGTTAAGAAAGGTAAGTAGTTTATGAAAGCAAGCCAAAGGCGCGACCAGATTATAAGCATCTTAAAAGAGAGTAGCACACCTATCTCAGCAACTAAACTAGCAAAAGAATTAGGCGTTAGTAGACAAGTCATTGTTGGTGATATTGCCTTATTAAGGGCTAGTAGTATAGATGTTATGGCAACTCATAGAGGCTATCTATTGGTTGATAATCTTCCCAAGCCAAAGCCTCAGTATATTAAAAAAATAGCCTGCCAGCATTCAGAAGAAGAAGTGGCAAAAGAATTAGACATCATTGTCAGTGGTCGTGGACAAGTTTTGGATGTAGAGATTGAACACCCGCTTTATGGCATTCTAACAGCGACATTAAATATTGCCACAAAAGATGATATAAAATACTTTACCCAACAAGTCAAAGAACATCAAGGTGCTTTATTAAGCCATTTGACACACGGCATTCACAACCATACCATTGCTTGTCCGTCAAAAGAAGACTGTGATAAGATTCTTGAACAACTAAAGAAAGAAGGCATTTTATTAATATAGTTGACAGGTGTCAAGACACATGATAAAATACTTGTGATCAACCAAAAGGAGATGACAAGTGAATCGTTCAAGAACTCAAAAAATGGCTCTAAGTGCCTTGTTAACAGCTTTTGCCATTGCTATTCCTATCGTTATGCCAGCCAAAATCATTATTGGTCCAGCGTCATTTACTCTTGCTAGCCATGTGCCGATCTTTATCGCCATGTTCATCTCTCCCAGCATTGCAATTTTCGTCTCACTGGGCAGTACGCTAGGTTTTTTTATGGCAGGTTTTCCCATAGTGATAGTTTTTAGAGCGCTGTCACATGTTATCTTTGCAAGTATAGGGGCAATTTTAATCAAAAAACGCATAGTCATATTTGCCAAACCCTTCACAACTTTCCTGTTTGCCATAATCATTAACCTTATCCATGGCTTAGCAGAATTTTTAGTCGTTATCGTGATGACAACAGGCTCCCAAGTTGAAACCAATTACTGGTTTACCATGCTCTGGTTAGTTGGTTTTGGAACACTCATCCATGGAACGATAGATTTTTACCTGGCAAGAATTTGTTGGCACTTTATGACAAAGAAAAAGATATAAAAAATAGCACCGTATTAAACGGTGCTTTTTTAATTTTATTTAAGATATTACACTTAAAAGGTTATTGAAAATTTCTTCTACTATATTACTATCTTAAAAGAAAAATGAATAGCTTTTGATGATAAATTTTATTTTAATGCTATAATGATATTAGTAGATAACCTAATAATTTTAATAAAGACTATTAAAATTATCTTCATTAGAGAAAAAGAGAAATTGCTTTGTTTAAAAGATTAAAAAGATAAACATCAGAGAAATGGTAGGTGAAACATGATGAAGCTGGGTGAAAAAGCAATTCTAGTAGTTGCATTATTTGGAGCGCTATTAGTCTCAGTGAGTATGTATCTGATTCCTATCATTAAACCAAATGATCAGTTTTTAGAATTGGTTCTGTTTATTTTAGGAGCAGTTTTAATAATCTTTTCAGTGATAAGAATGAAAAAGTTTTAATTTGAGCATCTAAAGAATTTGCTACTAACAAATAGGAGAATTTTTATGACAATTATTCTAGTCTCAATCATTCTTTTATTTATCTATTATAAACTTTCAGAACGTATTCAAAACAGCTATTTTGATTTGGCAGTTTTCCTATCGTTGATTCTTACTCATATGATTTGGAATTATTATTTTTTGCCAATTGAGTTAATAATTGCAGTAAGTGGTGTTAATCTACTATCAATTGTTTGGAAGAAATTACAAAAGAATTAGGTTTTTTAATGATACTATCATGGAGGTATTGGTATAATAGAAGGATACTTTTATAACTATCTTTGACTAAGAAATTGAATGTTACTAACTTTATTATTAGTACGTTTAATAAATAAAGTAATAAGGAGGTTATTTTTATATGAAACATTTTTTTGCTGGAATTGGTGAAATTCATTTTTTGTTATTTTTATTATATCTAATAATGTCTACTAGTCCAATTATTGGACTAGTGATTGGACTTACTAAAATAAATCCAATAAATTCTATTATTATGGCTCTTGGTATGCTATGGGCATTAACTTTGGTATTATCAAGAGTGTATAGAAAATATTTTTATAAAGAATAAAGTGTATTTATTTTTTATTAAAACAAATGAGTATCAAATACTTAAACTAGGTCAAAAGAGTTCATCAAAAAGTATTTTGTCTCATTAATTTTGGAGGTTTCAATGGATTATATCCACTATATTAGAGAAAAAGTAGGACACGACAAGATTATCTTAACCTTTGCTGGCGGTATTTTAGCTGATAGTCATGGTCGAGTTCTTTTGCAACTGCGTGCTGATAAAAAGACATGGGCTATTCCAGGCGGTGCTCAAGAACTTGGTGAGGATACCGTCACAACTTGTAAGCGTGAATTTTTAGAGGAAACAGGCATTATTGTTGAGCCCACACGTTTACTCAATGTCTATACAAACTTTGAAGAGGTTTATCCGAATGGTGACAAAGTTCAAACGGTTGTCTTTTTGTATGCTTTAAGAAGCCTCTCAGAGCCAGATATCACTCATTTTCATAATGAAGAAACTTTATTGCTTCGCTATTTTTCAAAAGACGAAATAATGGCACTTGATTCATTGTCAGCTAAGCACAGATTAATGTTGGATGAGTATTTTAACAATCGTTTTGATATGGGACATTGAGGTTTACCAGATAAACCAAATAAACCATTTTAAATTTAATCAACCAGCACCGTATTAAACGGTGCTTCTTTTGATAATTGATTTAAAAAAATTTCAAAAACGTGCTATAATAAAAACACTACATTTAATGGAGAATACTATGGTATATTACAATCACAAGGCTATTGAAAAGAAATGGCAAGCCTACTGGGCTGAAAATCACACATTTAAAACGGGAACAGATAAAAATAAACCTAGTTTTTATGCTTTAGATATGTTTCCATACCCAAGTGGTGCGGGGCTCCATGTCGGACATCCCGAAGGCTACACGGCTACTGATATTTTGAGCCGTTATAAGAGAGCACAAGGCTATAATGTCTTACACCCAATGGGTTGGGATGCTTTTGGTCTGCCTGCTGAACAATATGCCATCGATACAGGCAATGATCCAGCTGAATTTACAGCAAGAAATATTGCCAATTTCAAACGTCAAATCAACGCTCTTGGTTTTTCTTATGACTGGGATCGTGAAGTTAACACGACTGACCCTAACTACTATAAATGGACGCAGTGGATTTTTACCAAACTCTATGAAAAAGGTTTGGCCTATGAAGCAGAAGTACCTGTTAACTGGGTAGAAGAGCTTGGAACTGCTATTGCCAATGAAGAAGTTTTGCCTGATGGGACTTCAGAGCGTGGTGGTTATCCTGTTGTTCGTAAACCAATGCGTCAATGGATGCTTAAAATTACTGCCTACGCAGAACGTCTCCTTAACGATTTGGATGACCTTGATTGGCCTGAATCGATTAAAGACATGCAACGAAACTGGATTGGTAAATCAACAGGTGCCAATGTTACCTTTAAAGTTAAAGATACTGAGCAAGAATTTACCGTCTTTACTACTCGTCCTGATACCTTGTTTGGTGCCACTTATGCGGTTTTAGCCCCTGAACATGACTTGGTTGATCAGATTACTACTAAAGAACAAAAAGAAGCTGTTCAAGCTTACCAAAAGCAAGCAAGTTTGAAATCGGATTTGGCTAGAACGGATTTGGCTAAAGAAAAAACAGGTGTTTGGACTGGAAGCTACGCTATCAATCCTGTCAACGGGAAAGAAATGCCTGTCTGGATTGCCGATTATGTCCTAAAAAGTTATGGCACAGGTGCTATTATGGCTGTGCCTGCTCACGATCAACGCGACTGGGAGTTCGCCAAACAGTTTGACTTAGACATTATTCCTGTTCTTGAAGGTGGGGATATCACCAAAGAAGCCTTTACAGAAGATGGGCCTCATATCAATTCTGACTTCCTTGACGGTCTTGCTAAAGAAGAGGCTATCACAAAGATGGTGGCTTGGCTTGAAGACAAGAAGATTGGTACTCAAAAAATCAGTTATCGCTTGCGTGACTGGCTCTTTAGCCGTCAACGTTACTGGGGCGAGCCGATTCCAATCATCCACTGGGAAGATGGTACAAGTACTGCTATTCCTGAAAAGGATTTACCCCTTGTTCTCCCTAAAACCAGTGATATTAAACCTAGTGGTACTGGAGAAAGCCCACTTGCCAACTTGACTGATTGGCTCACTGTCACACGTGAAGATGGTGTCAAAGGACGTCGTGAAACCAATACCATGCCACAATGGGCAGGCTCAAGCTGGTATTATCTCCGTTATATTGATCCGCATAATGATAACAAGCTAGCTGATGAAGACTTGTTGAAACAATGGCTACCTGTTGATGTTTATATTGGCGGAGCAGAACATGCTGTGCTCCATCTCCTTTATGCCCGATTCTGGCATAAGTTCCTTTATGATATTGGAGTTGTCCCAACTAAGGAACCCTTCCAAAAACTGTTTAACCAAGGAATGATTTTAGGAACAAGCTATCGAGATAGCAGAGGCGCCCTTGTTGCGACGGATAAGATAGAAGAAAGAGATGGACTTTTCTACCATCTAGAAACAGGAGAAGAACTCGAACAAGGTCCAGCGAAAATGTCGAAGTCACTTAAAAATGTTATCAATCCTGATGATGTGGTTGAAAAATATGGTGCTGACACACTTAGAGTTTATGAGATGTTTATGGGACCACTTGATGCTAGCATTGCTTGGTCAGAAGATGGTCTTGAAGGAAGTCGTAAATTCCTAGACCGTGTTTACCGCTTGTTGACGTCAAAAGAAACAACAACAGAGAACAACGGCCATTTGACCAAGGTTTACCATGAAACCGTTAAAGCAGTAACAGAACAGATTGAGAGTCTGAAATTTAATACTGCTATTGCCCAATTGATGGTCTTTGTCAATGCTGCCAACAAAGAAGAAAAATTCTTCATTGATGATGCGAAAGGCTTTATTCAGCTTCTTGCCCCTTTTGCTCCTCATTTGGCTGAAGAATTATGGCAAAAGATTAACCCAACCGGTCAATCGATTTCTTATGAATCATGGCCAACCTATGACGAAAAACAATTGGTTGAAGATGAGATTGAAATTGTTGTTCAAATCAACGGTAAGGTTCGTTCTAAATTAGTAATTGCTAAAGATACCAGTCGTGAAGAACTGGAATCTCTCGCTAAATCTGATGAAAAAATTGCTGAGTTGATAACAGGTAAAACAATTGTGAAAGTGATTGCTGTTCCAAATAAACTGGTCAACATTGTTGTCAAATAAGATTCAAAAGTCTAATCTATAGGGGTTAGACTTTTTTTAAAAAGGTCTATGCAAGCGCTTGCCTAAACCTTATCAAAAGAGTATACTAATAGGTGTATCACAAAACACATAAAAAGGAGGAAAGACATAATGCCTAATACTTCTAAGCAAGGTAAAACCTACCCTTCTGATAAAAAACAGGTGTTTTCTATCAGAAGTTTAAAAGTTGGAGTTGCTTCAATAGCGATTGCTTCTAGTTTTTTTGTTACTGGAATGGTAAGCAACACACTTGTTTTAGCTGAGGATAAAACAGAAAACACACAGCTAGTGACAACGGAAGTTACTGATAAAACTGATTTACCGGTCAGTGAGGAAGATTTGTCTGTTGACGATCAAGTAAATAAAGACATAGCTGTTTCGGATAATTTGCTTGAGTCAACGACTAGTTTACCATCAAATGATAGTCAAGCACTGCTTGAAGATGGTTCCGATATTATTTCAAAAGATAGCGTTGAAGTCGCTAATCAAGAGGCTGCTGTTCAGGAAAACCGTCTCGACGATACTATCTTACCAGTAGCCGTCGCTCAGACAGAATCTCAAGCGACACCAGCCATTGAAGCAGGACATGTTCGTCTTCATTTTGAAGGACTTGAAGCTGATAATGTTGAACAAAATGCCCTCTGGTTGTGGGGAAGTGTTGAGAAACCTTCAGAAAACTGGCCAAATGGTGCCACTTCATTTTCAGCCAATCAGGTAGATGACTTTGGACACTATGTCGATCTTAAGACATCTGATAATCCGTCAACCATTGGTTATCTCCTTTTAAAAAATGGTGAGAAGGTTGTTGATGCCGACCAAAAAGTTGAATTGTTGACCCCGAATATGACTGAGGCTTGGATAACCAAAAACTTAGACGTTTATCCCTATCAACCTTTAGCTGATGAGAATACCTTGAGAATTAATTATTATCGTAAGGATAATAACTATGATGGCTGGGGTGTTTGGCTATGGGGGGACACAGAAGCTTCCAGCGATTGGCCAAATGGTGCTTTAGATTTTAAAGACACTGGCTCATACGGTCGCTATCTTGATATTCCACTATCAAAAGGCTTATCCTCTCAGATTGGATTTTTATTAGTCAATCAAAATAATCCAGAATTGCCTGGCAATAAAACCAAGGATTTTGCCTTTTCAAATAGAGAAAAACATAGTCAGTTATTCTTAAATGATGCGTCTAGCGATGTTTATACCAATCCCTATTTTATTGCCGATAAACCAATGTTAGACACTGAAAAGGCTGTTCCTGGGACTGCTAACATCACTGTTCAAGCAACAGTGAATCGTTCTTTTAATTACAATGAAAATGCTATAGTTAGTTTAACGGTTACTAACCCAGACCAAGTTGAGATTGCTAAAATGGAAATCGATACCAGCCTTATTGGTGGTAAAAAAATACCAATTTCAACAGAGTTAAACAAAGTAACGATTACTGCTACTAGTGACATCACACCGGGAAATTATGATTTACCAATTAGAGTTTATGATAAAGATAATGGCTATTATGACACAACAGTTTCAGTTGAAGTGACTAAAAGAAATAAGGCAGCCAATGAAAAAGACTGGGATGAGCAAATTATCTATTTCATGCTGACCGACCGTTTCTATAATGGTGATAAAACCAATGATAATCCTAATCAAATTGATACCACTTCTGTCAAAAATCAAGCAGGTCTCTATCAAGGTGGTGATTTTAAAGGGATTACTGAGAAATTAGACTACCTGAAAGATTTAGGAGTTTCTTCTATCTGGATAACACCGATTGTCGAAAATATTGAAACGGATGCTGGCACAAAAGAAGATGGTGAATACTATGCTTATCATGGCTATTGGGCTTCTCGTTTTGAAGCTTTAAATCCTCATCTTGGATCATTAGCAGACTTTCATGAATTAATTGACAAGGCTGCAGAAAAAAATATCAACATTATTGTTGATGTGGTTTTAAATCATGCGGGTTATGGGGCACAGGACAATTTCAAGGGATTGATTCGTAGCCCAGAAGAAACAAAAGACGGTGATGATGAAAGAGGTTCACTCGCAGGACTACCTGATTTTAAAACAGAAGACATGGCTGTTCGTGACCAATTGGTGTCATGGCAATCTTCTTGGTTAGATCGTTCAACAACAGCAAAAGGAAATAGTATTTATGCCTTTCGTGTGGATACCGTTAAACATGTGGATGATACGACTTGGCAACACTTTAAAAATGCTCTTGCTCAAAAAGACGTTGATTTCCATTTGATTGGAGAGAGCTGGGGTGCCAACTATCAGGACACTAAAGGTGATCTTGGTGTAGGAACAATGGATAGCCTCTTAGATTTTGGTTTTAAAGATATTGCTAAATTTTTGGTCAATGGTCATCTAAAAGCGGCCAATAAAGAATTGATGCAAAGAAATGCTACCTTAACTAGTTCTGCCACTCTTGGACAATTTTTAGGAAGCCATGATGAAGATGGTTTCTTATATAGTGTTGGTGGCGACACCAACAAATTAAAATTAGCTGCTACTATGTTGATAACAGCTAAAGGGCAACCTGTCATCTATTACGGTGAAGAATTAGGACAATCAGGTGCTAATAATTGGCCCATTTATGATAACCGTTACCTGTTTGATTGGGAAAACACTAAAAATAATGATGTTTTAGCTCACTATAAAAAAGTGTTAGCCTTTCGAAATGCACACTCAGAAACACTCTCAAGAGGAACAAATGAAGAGTTAGGTGGAAGTGATAGCCAACAATGGCTCTTAACCAAGCGATCTTATAAGGATGATAGTGTCTATGTACTTTATGCAACAGGAGCAGACAATAAAGAGATTAAGCTAGAGGTTTCTGCTGCAGATACTATGATCACCGATGACTACAGTGGTAAAACGCATTCTAGTCTTGCTGAGGATGGCAAATTCTTTGTTTATGTGACAATCCCTTCACTAAAAGAGGGTGGTACCATGCTATTAAGAACAGATAATGGTGAGATTCTATCCTCAAGTGCAGTTACTAAAACACAAGAACCTATTGAGGAAGGTTATTTCAGAGTACATTTTAAAAAATTACCATCAGATAATCTTTCAAGTCTTGGCTTATGGATTTGGGATGATGTGGAAACACCATCAAGTGATAATGGTGCTTGGCCAACAGGAGCTATTAATTTTAGCACTGCAAAAGAAGATGACTATGGCTATTATTTAGACTTGAAAATGAGTTCAGGCAACAGAAATAAAATTAGTCTTTTAATCAATAATACAGCTGGTGATAACATTACAGGTGATAAAACAATTGAACTCATTGCCTCAAAAATGAATGAAGCGTGGTTTGATGATGATTACAATTATCAACTGTATGAACCACTTCAAGAAGGCTATTTACGTATTAATTATTTCCGAACTGACGGCCAATATGATCAAAAATCTCTTTGGATTTGGGGTGATGTCGAAACAAAACCGGGAGAAATTACACAATGGCCTGATGGTATTGATTTTGAACAAACAGGCAATTATGGTAGATATATTGATATCAAATTAACTGATTTACCTAAAGAACTAGGATTCTTGTTGATTGATGAGAGTAAATCGGGTGATGATGTTAAAATTCAACCAAATGATTACAAATTATCATTAATGAAAGGGCAAACGCAGATTTTTGTAAAAGATAGTGACCCTACCATTTACACAAATCCTTATTTTGTAAATAATACTCGTATGATTGGAGCACAACACACAGGCTTAAACACCATTGAAACCATTTTTAACACTTTAGATGGTGTGACAAAAGAAGATTTAATGAAAGACATTACCGTTTCAGATGCGTCAAATCAAACGGTATCATTGTCAGATATTCTGATTGATGAAAAGACAAAAATTGTGACCTTGATGGGAGAATTTCCACAAACAAGCGCACCTTATACCATTCATTTTGGTGATGATGATTTTAAAACAGCAATGAACTGGCAATTAAAAGATAGTATTTATCGCTATGATGGGCCTCTAGGTGCACAAGTTAAGGAAGACGGACGAGTTATTGAAATGACTTTCTGGTCACCAAGTGCTGATGCAGTTGATGTGGTGGTCTATGATAAGGACAATCAAGCCAAAATAGTCGGAAAAGTGGCTATGACTAAGGGGGATCTTGGTCAGTGGCATACACAGCTAAAAGCAGACACAGAACTTAATATTAGTGATTATCGTGGCTACTATTACCACTATGAAATCACTAGAGGACAAGAGAAAGTTCTAGTGCTTGACCCTTATGCCAAGTCATTGGCGGCTTGGAATAGTGAGTTAGCAGACACAGATCCATCTTATAGAGTGGCGAAAGCTGCCTTTGTTGATCCTTCTCAAGTAGGACCAAAGGAATTGACGTTTGCTCAAATTGATGGCTTCAAAACAAGAGAAGATGCTATCATTTATGAAGCGCATGTCCGTGATTTCACTTCTGATGAGTCAATTGCCAAAGGATTAAAGCATCAATTTGGAACCTTCTCAGCCTTTATTGAAAAATTAGACTACCTTAAAGATCTTGGTGTTACTCATGTCCAACTATTACCTGTTATGAGCTATTATTTCGCTAATGAATCAGAAAATGGGAAACGTTTAACAAACTATGCCTCAAGTGATACCAACTATAATTGGGGTTATGACCCACAAAGCTATTTTGCTTTGACAGGTATGTATTCAGAAACACCAACTAATCCACTTGCTAGAATTGCTGAATTTAAAGAACTCGTCAATGAAATTCACAAGCGTGGCATGGGCGTGATTTTAGATGTGGTTTATAACCATACGGCTAAAATCTTTATTTTTGAAGATTTAGAACCAAATTATTATCACTTCATGGATGCTAATGGCACACCTAGAACTAGCTTTGGTGGTGGACGTTTAGGAACGACTCACCATATGAGCCAACGTGTATTGGTAGATTCTATCAAATACCTCGTTGATGAGTTTAAGATAGATGGTTTCCGTTTTGATATGATGGGTGACCATGATGCAGAGTCTATTGAAAAAGCTTATTTGGAAGCTAAGAAAATAAATCCTAATATTATCATGTTGGGAGAGGGCTGGTTGACTTTTGTTGGTGATGAAAACAAAGCTCAGCAAGCAGCTGACCAAACTTGGATGAATCAAACAGATACAGTGGCAGTCTTTTCAGATGATATCAGAAATCTCTTGAAATCTGGTTTCCCAAGTGAAGGACAACCTGCCTTTATCACAAATGGTGCTAAAAATATTGAACAACTCTTTAACAATATCAAAGCACTACCAGGTAATTTCACAGCAGATTCACCAGGAGATGTCATTCAATACATTGCTGCCCATGATAATTTAACCTTATTTGATATTATTGCCCAATCTATTAAGAAAGACCCAGCTATTGCAGAGAATTTACAAGAAATCCATAAACGTTTGCGTATTGGAAATCTTTTGGTACTAACCTCACAAGGAACACCATTTATTCACTCTGGTCAAGAATATGGTCGTACGAAACAATTCTTAGGAGTAGGATATGAAAAACCAGTAGCAGATGATAAGGTACCAAGTAAAGCCCATCTCTTAGTGGATGAGCAGGGTAATCCTTTCAAATACCCTTATTTCATTCATGATTCTTATGATTCAACAGATGCCATTAATCGATTTGATTGGCAAAAAGCAACTGATAAAGAGGCTTATCCTGAACACACACTGAGCCAAGCCTATACCAAAGGATTAATTGCTCTAAGACGTTCAACGGATGCCTTTAATCTCAAAACCATGGCTGAAATCAACAAAAATGTCAGCCTCATCTCTCAACCTAATCAAAATGGAATCAACACAGATGATTTGGTTATTGCTTATCAAACCATTGCTTCAAACGGTGAAGTTTATGCGGTCTTTATCAATGCAGATACAAAAGAGCGCCAGTTTGTCTTATCAGATGCCTATAAGCCTTTACTAGAAGCTGATATTATTGTGGATGGTCAAATGGCAGGTATTACGCCAATTAGTCAACCATTTGGTGTCAATAAAACAGCTGATGCCGTTCATTTGGCACCACTAACAGCTACTGTATTTAGACTAAAAGCGACTCCTCAAGCTGAACAAGAGTTGACGATCGAATTGACTTATGAAGATGGCACACCTTTTGTCAAAGAACTTATCAAAGGGCGATCTCATAGTCCGATTGAAAAAAGAGTTTATGAGGCACCAACTGGTTATCATTTTGACAATGTTTTTGTTGATCCAGTAGAGTATCACCTCTCTCTCGATAAAAAAGTATTGACGGTTTATGGTAGCTTTGATGCTAATGATTTAGCAGGAGGCGTTGATAATGAGCCACAATTATTGAGAGCTAACTTGGTGAAAGACGAAATGGTTACGATGCCAAACAATCAAACTAAAGAAGTACCAGCTAGTCAATCCAGTCACCAAGAAAAAACAGATAAGACAGTTCAAACTAAGGCACACCACCAATTGCCTAATACAGGTGAAAACCATTCTCTATTAGGTTTAGTGGGTCTAGGTTTACTTGCAATTGCTTCTAAATTTGGTTATTCACGTCAAAAAAGATTAAATGACGAATAGTTTTTTAGTCAAACCATCAGACCCCACCCTAGCTTTCTAGAGTGGGGTTTTTAGCGAAAGGATAAGAAAACGTTTACTTTTAATATATTAAGTTGTAAAATAAGAATAGTTAAATTGTTTGAAGGAGATTACTATGGAAATTCTAACAAAAGTGATTGAAACAATCGCTGATAAAGAGGTCACTCAAATTCGTCTTATTAATGATAATGGGATTGAAGCTCATCTGATAACATTAGGAGCTACTTGGCAAGCTTTTTTAGTACCTCAAGCAGATGGTTCTAAGAAAAATATTGTTTTAGGATTTGACACACCAAGTCATTACAACCAAAACGGTATAGCTGCCGGCCAGTCTATTGGTCGTGTGGCAGGACGTATTCATAAAGGTCAATTTACAATTTCAGGAAAAGACTATCAGGTGGCACAAAACAATAATGGCAATGCTTTACATGGTGGTCCAAATGGTTTTAATCGCCAGCACTGGGATTATGAGTTAGTTCAAAACAATGATACAATTGGGGTCAAATTTACCTACCATGCCAAGGAAACCGTTGATGGCTTTCCAGGGGACATGACAGTCACTGCTTTTTATCAATTAGACAATAAAAATAAATTAACAGTTTCTTACACAGCGTCAGACGTCACTAAAGATACCCTCTTTAATCCAACAAACCATGTTTATTTCAACCTTAGTGATAAGCAAGATTTATCAAGTCATGAATTACAAATCCAGGCAGACCAAGTCCTAGAATCAGATGACACTCTCATTCCAACAGGGATCAAAAAAGAAGTGGTAAACACACCTTATGATTTTAGAAACTTTAAGCCAATCATTCCGGCCATTGAAGCAACAGGTGGGATAGATGATGCCTTTCTTGTCAGCTCAAAAGACAATCAGCCGATTGCTGTTTTAAGAGATAAAGAAAGCCGTGACACCGTCTCTATTTATTCAGATAGAAACGCTCTTGTTGTTTATACCTTTAACTTCCCTGAGGATAATGTTTATTTTGCCAGAGATAATGGTCTTGAAAATAAAAAACATGAGGGTGTCGCAATGGAAGCACAAACACTTCCTGATGCCATTAATCATCCAGACTTTGGTGATACTATTATCAAAAAAGGAGATACACAGACACATACGATAACATTTGCGTACACAAAAGCGTAATTTAAAAACCACGATTTTATTATCGTGGTTTTTTATTAGAGGCAACTATCTCTGATGGTTAACTTTGTGGCCAATCTAACCATTGAAGCAATTTTTGGAGGATTAGGAGATAATAGTTGTGTCATCAAATCCACTGCAATTTTCCCCATTTCTTCAGTATAGACAGTGACACTTGATAAAGTAGGATAAACTTGTTTAGTAATTGGTGTGTCATTAAAAGCAATAAGACTCACTCTTTCAGGGACAGGAATTTTAGCTTCTTGCAATGCTTTTAAAGCCCCAACTGCTAAGGTATCATTAGCAATGAAGAAGGCTTTGGGAAGTTCCTTGCCTAATTCTTTAATAGCTTTTTGCATCAATTCATAGCCTGATTGGGTTGAAAATGGTCCTACATAAACTGATTTTGCTTTGTAGATGCCTAATTCACTCATGTAATTTTTGAAGGTTCGAAAACGTTGATCAATCAAATGGTCTAAACCATCACTTGTAGATTCTTCACCAGCTATCATTCCGATATCAGATAGATTTTGATTTAAAAAATAATCAATGGTATTGATGACTGAACTATCAAAATCCGTTGTCACACAAGAATAGCCACTATTAAGCGTATCACTATCAACAAAAATGAGTGTTGAAGTGATTTTTTCCAGTTTTTTAATCTGTTTTTGACTGAATTTACCGATGGCAATAATCCCTGTAATGTCAGTATCAATCGAAAAAATAGCATTGTTGAAAAAGCGTAGGATATCATATCCTAGCTCTTGAGCTCTCTTTTCAATACCAATCCGAATGGCGTAGTAGTAGAGGTCGTTTAGCTCTTCTTGTTCACTGTACCATTGCAAAATGGCTATTGTTTTTTTGGGACCAACTTTTTTGGTATTTTTTTGATGTTTGGTGTAGTTGAGTCTTTCGGCAGCACTGATTATTTTTTTTCTGGTCTCAGGACTGACTGAAAGGGTGTCATCTTGGCTGAGAACCCTTGATACTGTTGCTATTGAAACATTTGCTGACTTAGCAATATCTTTAATTGTTGCCATAACCATTCTCCTTTAATCGTTTTTATTATATCATAACAATTAAAAAATTAGTAAAATTTTACTAAAATAATTGACTTTAGTTTTTCTAAAGCGTAAAATAATAGTGAAACATTATCAAATAGTTTAAAAGGAGATTCTCATGGAGATTCAAGAATTACAACAAGCTTTTTCAGCGATTTTTAATGCTGACGCCGACGCTACTTTCTTCTCGCCAGGACGTATTAATTTGATAGGTGAGCATACCGACTATAATGGTGGTCATGTCTTTCCAGCAGCTATCACCATTGGAACATATGGAGCAGCAAGAAAACGTGACGATCAAACCTTACGTTTTTATTCAGCCAACTTTGAAGAGTTAGGTATTATCGAAGTGGATTTGAATAATCTTGTGTTTGATAAGAAAGACAATTGGACAAACTATGCTAAAGGTGTTCTTAAATTCTTGCAAGAAGCAGGTCATACTATTGACAAGGGTATGGATATCTATGTTTATGGTAATATTCCAAATGGTGCTGGGTTATCATCATCAGCATCATTAGAACTGTTGATTGGTATTATTGCAGAAGAATTATTTGATCTTAAATTAGAACGTCTTGACCTTGTCAAAATTGGTAAACAAACTGAAAATAATTTTATCGGGGTTAACTCAGGCATTATGGATCAGTTTGCTATTGGTATGGGAGCAGATAATCGTGCTATCTACCTGGATACTAATACCTTAGAGTATGATTTAGTACCGCTTGACTTGGGCAATAACGTTATTGTGATTATGAATACCAACAAACGCCGTGAATTGGCAGATTCAAAATATAATGAACGTCGCAGTGAATGTGAAATGGCTGTTGAAGAATTAAACGCTGTTTTAACTATTAAAACGCTTGGTGAGTTGGATGCCAAAACCTTTGATGAGTACGCTTATCTCATCAAGGATGAAAATCGTATCAAACGCGCTCGTCATGCTGTCCTTGAAAATCAAAGAACTTTAGAAGCGCGTGAAGCTTTAGCAGCTGGTGACTTGGAAAAATTCGGTCGCTTGGTTAATGCTTCTCACGTGTCTTTAGAGCATGACTATGAAGTAACAGGTATTGAACTTGATACCTTAGCACACACTGCTTGGGAACAAGAAGGCGTGCTTGGTGCACGTATGACAGGTGCTGGATTTGGTGGCTGTGGTATCGCCATTGTCGCTAAAGACAAAGTTGAGCAATTCACCAAAAACGTTGGCGACATCTACACAGAAAAAATCGGCTATGCCCCAGACTTCTACATTGCTGAAGTAGCAGGTGGTTCACGTGTCCTATCAAGAAAATAAAACTATGAAAACAATAATAGACGTCTTTGTTGAAAAAGTGATTGAGAATTCTCACTACACGGCTTTAGATGCCATTTATCTCAGAAATCGTATTTTAGCTTTAGTGGGTGAAGAGAATAGCCAAAAAGAAACAGACCTTAATGAGTTGATTGCTTTGAAAGATGAACTGGTTGAATTAGCTGTTTTAAATGGTAAAGTTGGTTCTCTCCAAGAAGAAAAAGATACCTTGGGAGCAGAATTGATGAATTTTATCACTCCAACTCCTAGCCAGCTTAATCATGACTTTTGGCAAACGTACGATAAGGATAAACAAAAAGCCATTGCTGATTTTTACCAACTTAGTCAAAAAAATGACTACATCAAATTAAAAGCGATTGCTAAAAATATTTATTACCAAGTAGCCACTGATTATGGCAATTTAGAGATTACGATTAATCTGTCTAAGCCTGAAAAAGATCCTAAGTCGATTGCTATGGCTAAGCAAATGAAAAGCACTAGCTACCCTATGTGCCAACTTTGTGTTGAAAACGAAGGCTATCAAGGTAGGATTAATCATCCTGCTAGAGCCAATCATCGCATTATTAGACTTGATTTAGGGGATGAAAAATGGGGGTTCCAATATTCACCTTATGCCTACTTTAATGAGCATAGTATTGTGTTAAACACTGAACATGTTCCCATGGTGATTAGTCAAAAAACCTTTGAACAGTTACTAGACATCGTTGATATTTTTCCAACCTATTTTGTTGGTAGCAATGCCGATTTACCAATCGTTGGTGGCTCTATTTTGACACATAATCATTACCAAGCAGGGAAACATACCTTTCCTATGGAAGTGGCTCCACTTGATACAACCTTTACTTTTAAAGGCTATGAGACTATACAAGCGGGAATTGTGAAATGGCCAATGTCTGTTCTGCGCCTAAGAAGTGACAATAAAAAAGAGTTGATTGATTTGGCAGAAAAAATTCGGCTAGCTTGGAAAGATTATTCTGATCAGAGCCAAGATATTATTGCTAAAACTGGTAGTGAAGAACACCATACAGTGACTCCTATTGCTAGAAAAAATAATGGCTCATATGAGCTTGATCTTGTTTTAAGAGATAATCATACGTCGGAAGAATTTCCAGATGGGATTTATCATCCACATCCAGATGTGCAACACATCAAAAAAGAAAATATTGGCCTCATTGAAGTGATGGGACTGGCTATTTTACCTCCTCGTCTGAAAGATGAGCTTTTAGAAGTTGAACATTATTTGTTGGAAGAAGAAAATGAATTAAAAGACTATCATAAGGACTGGGCAGATGCCATCAAGGCCAAGTATGGTCAGTTTGACCGAGACACGGTATCAACTATCGTCAAACAAGAGATGGGCCTTGTTTTTGCTCGCGTGCTTGAGGATGCCGGTGTCTACAAACGCACACAAGCAGGTCAAGACGCCTTTATGGCTTTTGTTAGAAGTGTTGGGATTAAAGAAGGAGAATAAAATGACTGTTTTAGTACTTGGTGGAGCAGGTTATATAGGCTCACACATGGTTGATCGTTTGATTGAAAAAGGTGATGAACAAGTAGTCGTGGTAGACAATTTGGTGACAGGTCACCGTTCTTCTGTCCATTCTGATGCTGTTTTTTATGAAGGCGACTTGGCAGATAAACCTTTCATGCGACAAGTTTTTACAAAACATCCTGATATTGATGCAGTGATTCATTTTGCAGCCTTCTCACTGGTGGCAGAGTCTATGAGTGATCCTTTAAAGTATTTTGATAACAATACTTCTGGAATGATTTCATTACTTGAGGTGATGAGAGAGTTTGAAATCAAAAACATTGTTTTTTCATCAACAGCAGCAACTTATGGTATTCCAGAAAAAATGCCAATTCAAGAAGAAGATAAACAAAACCCAATCAATCCATATGGTGAAAGTAAACTGATGATGGAAAAAATTATGAGATGGGCTGATAGTGCTTATGGATTAAAATCTGTGGCATTGCGTTATTTTAATGTCGCAGGTGCTAAACCAGATGGTTCTATTGGTGAAGATCACGGTCCTGAAACCCACATTTTACCAATTATCTTACAAGTCGTTCAAGGTAAGCGTGATAAAATGATGATTTTTGGTGATGATTACAACACACCAGATGGAACTAATATCAGAGACTATGTCCATCCATTTGATTTGGCTGATGCTCATATTTTGGCGGTCGATTATTTACGAAAAGGTCATCCATCAACAGCCTTCAATTTAGGCTCATCAACTGGTTTTTCCAATTTAGAAATTTTAGAAGCAGCAAGAGAAGTAACAGGCCATCCTATTCCATCAGAGATTGGCGAGAGAAGACCTGGAGATCCTGATACACTCATTGCTGACTCAACAAAAGCAAGAGAAATTTTAGGCTGGAAACCTCAGTTTGATAACATTAAAAAAATCATTGAGACAGCTTGGGCTTGGCATTCTAGTCATCCTAAGGGTTACGATGATAGAGATTAGACCTTTTTCATAAGATTTAAAATAATATGCTTGTCTGTCTTATTTTTGACAGCAGGCATTTTTTGTAAGTTTAGATATAGTTAAAAACTATAACAAATCCTATCAAATAACAATTTGATTCTTATAATGACTTATGAGAGAATAAGACCAGTTATTTATTAAAAGAAAAAGAGGAATTACTATGTCATTAAAAAAAATAGTTTCATTACTGACGATTACATTATTAGCAGGCTTTATTTTAGCAGCATGCGGTGCTAAGAGTGACGACGATGATGCTAAAACATTAAAAATCGGTGTGATGTCAATGACAGAGTCTGATGAAGCACGTTGGGATAAAATTGAAGACTTATTAGAGTCTGAAGATATCGATCTTGATTTTGTAGAATTCACTGAGTACTCTCAACCAAACAAAGCTTTGGCAAACGGTGAAGTGGATATTAATGCTTTTCAACATTACAACTTTTTAAACAATTGGAATGATGAAAATAATGGTGATTTAGTAACTATCGCTGAAACCTATATCAGTCCAGTTCATCTCTTTTCAGGCACGGATACTTCTGGTAAAGCCAAATATAAAACTGTTTCTGAATTACCAGATGGCGCTCAAATTGCAGTGCCAAATGATGCCACAAATGAAAGTCGTGCACTTTATGTTTTACAAACAGCTGGTTTGATTGAGTTAGACGTTTCAGGTGATGAACTTGCAACCATTGCTAATATCAAATCAAATCCTAAAAACTTAGACATTAAAGAACTTGAAGCTAGTCAAACAGCTCGTTCACTCATTTCAGCAGATGCAGCTATCGTTAACAACAGTTATGCTGTGCCAGCAGATATTGATTATGAAACATCACTCTTTAAAGAAGAGATTAATGATGATTCAAAACAATGGATTAACATTATTGTCGGTCAAAAAGATTGGGAAAAATCTAAAAAAGCAGACTTGATTAAAAAAGTTGTAGAAGCTTATCAAACAGATGATGTTAAGAAAATCATCGAAGAGACTTCAGATGGCATTGACTTACCAGTTTGGTAATTTAAAGACAATTAAGCGTGTGAATAACACGCTTAATTGTCTTATAGGCTCTAACCAATTACTATTAAAAGGAAAAAAGAAAGGGAACAACTATGGCTCAAACCATTATCTCCTTAGACAACATTGACATTACCTTTCGTCAAAAAAATAAAATGATTGAAGCCGTTAAAAATGTTAGTCTAACAATTGATAAGGGACAAATTTACGGTATTGTAGGCTACTCAGGAGCAGGAAAATCAACACTCGTGCGCGTGATAAATCTTTTACAAGTGCCAACAGCAGGAAAAATTATTGTTGATGGTGACGTGATGTTCGATCAAGATAAGGTTCAAATTAGCACTAAGGAGCTGCGTGAAAAACGTCGTGATATCGGGATGATTTTCCAGCATTTCAATCTAATGGCACAAAAAACAGCAAGAGAAAATATTGCCTTTGCCTTAAAACATTCGCCACTTAGTAAAGAAGAAAAGGAAGAAAAAGTCCAAGAGTTACTAGATTTGGTAGGATTGGCTGATCGCTCCGAAAGCTATCCAGCTCAGTTGTCTGGTGGTCAAAAGCAACGTGTAGCGATTGCTCGTGCTCTAGCCAATGACCCTAAAATTTTAATTTCCGATGAATCAACTTCTGCCCTGGACCCAAAAACAACGCAACAAATTTTAGCTCTGCTACAAGAACTTAATCAAAAATTAGGCTTAACCATTGTTCTCATTACTCACGAGATGCAAATCGTAAAAGACATTTGTCACCGTGTTGCGGTCATGCAAAATGGTCAATTAATTGAAGAGGGTTCTATTTTAGAGATATTTTCACATCCAAAAGAAGCTTTAACAAAAGACTTTATCAATGTGGCAACGGGTATTGATGAGGCGTTACCAAAAATAGAAAGACAAGAAATCGTCCAACAATTACCTGAAAATGCGGTCTTAGTAAAATTAAATTATGTCGGTTCATCAACAGATGAGCCTATCCTTAATCGCATTTATAAGCAATTTAACATTAGTGCTAATATTTTATACGGTAATATTGAAATTTTGGATAATACACCTGTTGGTGAAATGATTGCTATTTTAGAAGGCAACGAGGAGAGTCTCGAAAAAGCTCTAGTAGCTATCAATGCCTCCAACGTCACCGTAGATATTTTAAAGAGAGGACGTTAAATGATTGAGTTAATTCAAACCTATTTACCCAATGTTTATCAGCTAGGTTGGTCTGGTGATAATGGATGGGGAACTGCAATTTATTACACACTCTACATGACCATTATTCCCTTTATTGTGGGAGGTAGTGCTGGCTTGGGTATTGGTTTATTATTAGTCATGACAGGTCCTCAAGGTGTTCTAGAAAACAAATATATCCACTGGATTCTTGATAAAATCATCTCTATTTTTAGGGCTATCCCTTTTATCATCTTACTTGCAATTATGTATCCTTTAGCCTTATTATTAGTGAATTCCGTGATTGGGCCAGATGTTGCTAATATATCGCTTTCAGTGGCGGTCTTTGCCTTTTTTGTTAGACAAGTCCAAGTGGTCATGTCAGAATTGGATAAAGGCGTCATTGAAGCTGCAAAAGCCTCGGGAGCCACAACTTGGGACATTGCCGTCATCTATATTACAGAAGGCCTACCTGATATCATTCGTGTGGCAACTGTCACCATCATCTCTTTGGTTGGTGAAACAGCAATGGCCGGTGCCATTGGTGCAGGAGGACTTGGGCATGTGGCCATATCTTACGGTTATAACCGATATAATAATGATGTTACCTGGGTTGCTACTCTTTGTATTCTTCTTATTATCTTTGGCGTTCAATTTTTGGGAGATTTTCTCACTAAAAAAATAAGTCATAAATAAAATAAGTATCACTAGGTATGTTTATATCAACAAAAAACGTCTTCTTACAACTGTAAGAAGACGTTTTTTTATATTATTTGATCGAATTACAATGATTGTGCTTTTCTTTTGATAAAGGAAATAATAAAGCCAATAACAAACCCAACGACTGCAAAACTAATCCATCCCATTGAATATTGTCCAAGAGGAATTGTAATAGTAAAGAAATCTGTTAATGCCTGAGGAACAGAAAAGAAATCTGTCATTACACCTAATGTTGAAATCGCATCATATAGTGCTGGGATAAGTGTGAAACCTGTTGTTATCTGATAAACCAGACGATCCCCTTTAAACCATCCTTTTGTGAGTGATAGAAAAATCAAGGTAATGGTTAGAGGGTAAAGTAAAAAGAGCACAGGCACTGACCAATTGATTATTTCAGCAAGACCACCAAAATAGAACATTGTTGCAATGATTGTAAACAACGTTACCCAAATAAAGTAAGAAACTTTAGGGACCAATTCATTGAAGTATTCTGCACAGGAAGTAATCAGACCAGTTGAAGTGGTTAAACAGGCCAGAAAGATAATGACTGATAAAATGATTTGACCAATTTGACCTAAGTAGAAGTTTGCTGATTGAGATAAGATATGCCCACCATCAATGGCAGAGTTATCCATCATGAATTGCCCATCAGTAAAGGTAAAGAGTCCTTGGGAAGTAGCTCCAATGCGTGTAATAAAAATATAGATGAGAGCTAGTAAAACTGTTGCAATCACACCAGAAGACATCGTTGTTTTAGCCAGTTCTTTGTTTGACTTGTCGCCAAAACTTTTGGCTGCATTAATAACCAAGATAGAAAAAGCTAATGATGCCAAAGCATCCATCGTTCCGTAACCTTGAATGATTCCAGCAACAAAAGGTAGCCTAGAAAAAGCTTCATTGACATTTGAACCAATATCAATTGGTGTTCCTAAGCTGCCAGCCGGTTTGATAAATGAAAAGATAACCAAGATAGCAATGACAACTAAAAGAGAAGGTGTTAAGTACTTACCAATACGTTCAGCAATTTTATTCGGTTTAATCGCTAGCCAGTATGAAATCCCAAAAAAGACAAGAGCATAGAGCGCCTTTGTTAATAAACTATCGCCAAAGATTGGAGCGATACCAACAGAGTAAGAAGTGGCACCTGTTCTTGGAATGGCAAAAAAAGGACCAATAGAAAGATAAAGTGCTACTGAAAAAAAGATAGCATAGGGCTTAGCAATTGGTCTTGCTAATTCTTCAGGGTTAGAGGCTCCTGTATAGGAAATGGCAATAACACCAAGGAGAGGGAGTGTGACCGCAGTTAAGAGAAAACCAATCACGGCTGGCCAAATGTTACTACCAGAATAAATGCCTAAAAAGGCGGGGAAAATTAAGTTACCTGCTCCAAAAAAGAGAGCAAATAGCATAAAACCAATGATGAGAAATTTATTTTTTTGTGACGTTTGATTCAATAGACAGCCCTTTCTGTGATGACAATGGTAATAGCTAACTATTACAGGAAAAAAGTATATTATTAGGATTATATTATAATGCTAGAGGTCTGTCAATATGACTTTTGAATAATCCTTTAGTTAAAATAGCCCAAATAATCGTATTTTTCAAAGGTTCTTGAATTAGCAATGGCAACGATAATAGCATTTTCATCAAAGGGTTCATTAACAGGAATAGAGGTATCAAGTGGTGATGATTTGCTAATTCTTGTACCAATCAAGTTGAGGTCATATTTACGACGAACATCTAATTCTTGTACTGTTTTTCCTATCCATTCTTTAGGTAGTTTAAACTCAACAATAGAAACATCTCCTTCAAAATGGTAGATTCCAGCGATGGTATGTCTTAAAATATCGGAAGCAACAACTTTACCAGACTCTCTTTCAGGAGAAATGACTAAATCGGCTCCAATTTCATAAAGCACTTCTTCATAGTGGCTACTTCTTGCTTTAGCAATAATTCTTGGAACTCCTAGTTTTTTACAGTGCATAACTGCTAAAACGGAACTTTCCAAGTTGTTTCCTGTTGCAATAATAACGACATCGCATTGATCAATCCCTGTATTCTTTAAGATTTCGATATCAGAAATATCACCAATAGCTGCCTTGCTAACAATATCTGCCACTTCTTGGATATGTTGTTCTTTACTATCAATGGCAATAACTTCTTGACCAAACTCACTGAGTTCAGTAGCGATAGTGCGTCCAAAAATACCCAATCCTAATACACCTACAATTTTTTGTTTCATATTTGTTTTCCTTTTCTATCCAATAAAGACGTCTGTTTTGGCATAATGTATCGTTTTTTCATGGCGTTGTCTTAGACTCAGTAAGACAGTTACCGGCCCTACACGACCAATAAACATTAAAGACATAATGATTAATCTACCAATATCTGACAATTCTGGGGTCAAATTCATGGATACCCCAACCGTTGCTAAGGCACTTATTGTCTCAAATAAGAGTGCAAAAGGGCTAAGCGATTTTTCAAATTCTAAGAGCAAGAGATAACCTGTGATTAAAACGATTAAATAGAAGATTAAAACGGTTAATGTTTGCTTGATTAAACGCTGTGAGAAACTCCTATGATGAAAAGTAACTTCACTTCTTCCTCTTAATTCTGCCTTAAATAAGAGGAATAAAATAGCGGCTATGGTTATCTTAACCCCACCGGCAGTTCCACCTGGGGCACCGCCAATAATCATTTGTATCATATAGACGAAATCTGTTGCAAAATTAGTTTGTGTGAAATCGATTGTAGAAAAACCAGCGGTACGCATGGTAACAGTTTGAAAAAAGCTAACCATGATTTGTTGGAAAAGATTATAATTGCCAATGGTTGCAGGGTTATCATGCTCAAACAACCAAGACAAAAATGTTCCAAGGGTTAAAATGATAATGGTTGCTGACAGAACTAATTTGGTTTGAATACTTAATTTTCTAATGGTCAATTTAATATTTCTTGGTCGATTAAAAAGAAATTGTTGTAAGCGATGAATAATATCTCGCCAATTACCAAATCCTAAACCCCCAGAAATGATTAAAAACGCAACCGCAAAGTTAACAATAGGATTAAGGGTAAACGTTCCTAAACTATTTGAGCCGAGATTATCAAAGCCAGCATTACAAAAAGCTGAAACAGCTAAGAAGATACTATTAAAAATACCATTTTTAAGTCCATAGTGTGGAATAAATTCAATCATTAAAATGAGAGCAAAAACGGCTTCTACAAAAAAAGTTAATTTATAAACTGAGTAGAGGTAGCGTTTTAAATCCTTAGAGGAATCCTTACTTAAAGAGGATTGCAGAATGGTTTGATCAGTGATGGATATTTTTTTCCTCAAGGTATAGTAGCTAAAAGCAATCAAGGAAACCAATCCTAAACCACCAATTTGCATTAAAATAATGGCAATGGTTTGTCCTAAGCCATTATAGACATCACCAATAGGAAAGACGGCTAAACCTGTCACAGAAACCATAGATGCAGAAGTGAACAGGTGTTCGAGATAAGTGGTTTTAGGGGCATTAGGATAATGCATGATTGGCAAAGATAATAAAAAACTACCAATCATAATAACGATGAGAAAACTAGCGCTTAATCGTTGTGTGATAGATAAAGGGGCTAGTTTGAAAAATTTTTTCATTGAGTGATTCTCCTATAAGAGTTATCAAAAGTCATTAGCACTCTTAAGTTAGAGTGGTTTTTTGTTTGGGACACCTGCTTTTCTTGGGAACTTGTTAGGTGTTTCTTTTGTTTTAGTTAAAACGGTAATATTTCTTGGGTCACCGTTTGGTAATTGGTAATCAAATGATTCTGTTACTTTTGCAAAAAGTGTTGTTAACGCTTTTTTAGCATCGTCTAATTCTTCTTCAATAGCACTGGCTTTTAAAGCAATGACTTGCCCATTGATTTTCAAAAATGGTAAGGTCAACTCGGATAAGACTGACATGCGAGCCACTGCACGAGCAGTCACAACATCAAACTGTCCTCGAAAAGCTTTGTCTTGACCAAAATCTTCTGCGCGGCCATGATAGAAGGCAACATCAGATAAGCCTAGTTTTTCAGCTAATAACGTTAAGAATTGAATTCTTTTATTTAAAGAGTCAATAATTGTTACCTGAATATTAGGGAAAAGAATTTTGATAGGAAGGCTAGGAAACCCTGCTCCCGCACCAATATCAAGCAATCTTATTGGTTTGTTTGAAAGAAAATCAAAAAGAATGGGAGCAATTGAATCAAAAAAATGCTTTAGATAGACATCTTCTTTGTCAGTAATGGTGGTTAAATTGATTTTTTCATTCCATTCTATTAAAAAGTGAAAATAATCCTCAAATTGTTGTTTTTGAAACTGAGAAAGAGTAATATTCTTTTCTGCCAAAGCCTCATAAAATTCTTCAGGTGTCATTAGTTATTCCTTACTAAAATAATGTTCGTCTATCATTTTAACATAAAATAACCGTTTATGATAGAAGAGAAAGCGTCTCTTTATAAAGAAAAAACTGGAGATTATAAACAGATTTTTAATTAATAATTTGTTATAATGGTCTAAAAGAATTAAAGGAGACTTATATGTTTTTTATTATATTAGGAATCGTCATTGTTCTAGTCTTGTATGTTATCAGTGTCTATAATGGACTAATCAAAGCTAGAATGCAGACTCAAGAATCGTGGAGTCAAATTGATGTTCAACTTAAACGTCGTAACGATCTTATCCCTAACCTCATTGAAACGGTTAAAGGATATAGTCAATATGAAGGTAAAACCTTAGAAAAAGTGACGGAACTTCGCTCTCGTGTGGCTGCTGCTAAAACACCAGGAGAGGCAATGAAAGCAAGTGATGCACTGACACGTCAGGTGGCAAGCATTTTTGCTGTTGCTGAAAACTATCCTGATCTAAAAGCTAATGCTAATTTTTTGAAATTGCAAGAAGAATTGACCAATACTGAAAATAAAATTTCTTATTCACGTCAGCTTTACAATACAACAACGGCTAATTACAATGTTAGATTAGAAACCTTCCCTACCAACTTTATTGCAGGCCTTTTTGGTTTTAAACCAAAAGAATTTCTTGAAGTTCCTGAGTCAGAAAAATCAGTTCCTCAAGTTAAATTTGACTTTTAAGGTAGGAGAAGATTATGCTATTTGATCAAATTGCCAGTAATAAAAGACGAACAATAGTATTATTATTGGTCTTTTTTGCCCTTCTTGGTATTATTGGTGCTGCTATTGGCTATCTGATGTTTGATAACTATTTGGGTGGTCTTGCGATTGCTTTTGTGATTGGTTTTATCTATGCTTTTAGCATGATTTTTCAATCAACTAACGTTGTCATGTCAATGAATAATGCAAGGGAAGTTACTGCTCAAGAAGCACCAGATCTTTACCATGTGGTGGAAGATATGGCAATGGTTGGACAAATTCCAATGCCCCGTGTTTTTATTATTGACGATCCTGCCTTAAATGCTTTTGCAACAGGCTCTAAACCGGAAAATGCTGCAGTCGCAGCGACAACAGGTCTTTTAGCAGTCATGAATCGTGAGGAATTAGAAGCGGTAATGGGGCATGAAGTTAGTCATATTAGAAACTATGACATTAGAATTTCGACTATTGCAGTGGCTTTAGCCAGTGCCATTACCATGCTATCTTCCATGGGCAGTCGCATGTTGTTTTATGGTGGTGGTAGAAGACGAAGCAATAAAAATAGTGGTGGCGCGCAAATAATCATTTTGATTTTTGCACTGGTTGCTCTTTTATTAGCGCCTCTAGCTGCAACTCTGGTACAATTGGCGATCTCTAGACAAAGAGAATTTCTAGCAGATGCAAGTAGCGTCGAGTTGACCAGAAACCCACAAGGCATGATTAATGCGTTACAAAAGCTTGATCAATCAGCACCAATGTCTCAACCAGTTGATAGTGCTAGTGCTGCTTTATACATCAATGATCCAAAGAAAAAAGGTGGCATTAAATCACTCTTTTATACCCACCCCCCAATTGCTGAGCGAATTGCTCGCTTAAGAAAGATGTAACCGTATTACAAAAAGAAAAAACACCAAAGGCTTTGATTAATCAAGGCCTTTAGTGTTTTTAGTGCAACCATTTATTCGACAGATTTTAAGGCTGTTAACATATCAATTTTTCTAATATGTTTATTCATGATCAACATGACAATTAATGTAAAACTTAAGACAGCACCTGTTGCAATAGCAATATTATGCCAGGTTAGTCCTTGAATAGCTAGGAGTCTAGCAGGAGGTAAGACAGTCATGACAAAACGGTGGAGAACATAGCCAAGACCAATTCCAAATAAAATCCCAATAAGCGTTAGTAAAATAGTTTCTTTAAAAATATAGAAAAGAACTTCTTTTTGATAAAATCCCAATACTTTAATCGTCGCTAATTCTTTCTCCCGTTCTGAAATGTTAATGCTTGTTAAGGTAAATAAGACAATTAACACAAGAAGCATAGAAATGGCGACAATAATCATAAGAATACCGTCTAAACCTTTTAGAAAGTCTTTAACGTTTTGCTTTAAGACCTGATTTTGAATGATGCCGACACTAGCTTCATATTGAGATATTTTCTTTAAAAAAGGATCGAAAGCTTTTTGGCTTTTAATGAGATAAGCATTTTCTTGATAAGCTTCGTTAAAAACACTCTCATAGTAATCAGGTGTCATGTAAATCATGTGACCAACATGATTATTAGTTGTGCCAATAACTGTTAGTGTTTTTGAATACCCTTCAAGGTCTCTAACGCTAAGACTGTCACCATTTTTTAAACCAAGAGAAGTAGCTAATTTTTGAGTCACTACAACCCCTTTTTCAGTTGGTTTCTTATCAAGAGTAATAAAATTAGTCAAGTCGTTAGCGACCAATAGTTGAACCGATTGTGGCTCTAAAAAATTATTATCATGAATACTTAGATTTTTAAAAAGAATCTTCTTTTTTTGGTTAGCATAGTCAGCTATTGTTTTTTGGTAATCTTCTAAATCAAGAGAGTGAGGATTGAAGATTGTCATCATATCATAGGTGGTAATTTCCTGGTATTGAGTGGGGACTAAAAGGGATAAACTGTCTTTAATACCGATTCCAAGAATGAGAAGACTGGTTGATAACATAACTCCTAAGATTGTCATCAAAAGTCTTGACTTATACCGAAAGCTATTTCTTAGTGTCAACTTATTTGAAAAAGAAATGGCACGCCATACTCTTGGGAAAGATTCTAAGAAAATAGAGTTCTTTTTTTGTGGCGCTTTTGTGTGCATTAATTGACTCGGAAATTCTTTCAATTCTTTTTTTGCGGCAAAATAAACAGCTAATAAAGTACTAAAAAACGATAGGATAAAAGAGAGACTAATTAAGGGCCATTGATAAACAACTATCATGTCATCTAAGATATAACTACCATTTGAAAAAATATTGAAAATCATTTTAGGAAGGAGAAAAATACCTAAACTAGTGCCAATTAAGCTCCCTAAGAGAGCTGTTATACCACTAAAGATAATGAATTCCCTCATCACTTCATTTTTAGTGAAACCGAGTGATCGTAAGGCCCCCATTTCAATTCGTTTTTCGGTTACCATCCGTTTCATGGTAGTGATACTAACCATGAGTGAAATGATAAAGAAAATGACAGGTAATATGGTGGCTAGAATATCAATTCTAGTTGCGGTATTACCGTAGTCGGAATAACCAACCGAGAATTCTGTTCGATTGTCAACAGTAAGCATTAAAAAACTAAGCTGTTTTTTCTTATTTTCTAAAGTCATTTTCTGCTCGTTTAGTTTGTTTTCCTGTTTTTTAATCTCTTCTAAGTGGGCGAGTAGTTGTTTTTTTTCTTGCTGAAATTGTTCGTCAGTTCCAGCAACATTACTATCTCCAGTTTCAAATTGTTCAATGGTTGCTATTTGCTTTTCAATGGCTTCTTTACTACTTATTAATTGGTCACTGGCAAGTTCAATGTTTTCCAGTGCCTTATTAATTTCTTCTAAAGCTAGTTCTCTATGTTTGCTGGTTAAGCGTTGCGTTATCTTTTCGAGTGAGGCGATGTTTTCTTCAACAGCATCATTGTATGTCTTGCTATAAACTTCTTTGTTCTCAGTGTCTTTAAAGATAATTTTCGCTATATTATCAGCTTTTTGAAAGGTGTTTTTTGTTAAAACACCAAAATAGTGAATGGTCCCATCCCCTAAAGACGTTACTCCCAAGCTTCTTTTGGACATAAATTCTGAAGATTTTACAATGCCAACTACTTTAAAATGGCTCGAAGTTAAGTCATTTGAAGTGATTGTTATCGTATCACCAACTTTATGCTGAGATTGCTCGCCTATAGCAATTTCATCTTCTTTTTTTGGCAAACGTCCTTGTGTGAGGTCAAGTTTTGAAATTTTTTCAGGTAAGCTAATGAGACGAATCACCTTATCATTTAATTTGGCGTCAATGACAGTCTGATATTCAATTGCTTTAATAAAAGGTGCTTTTGAGAGTTCAGTCTTATCATCCTCACTAATCAAATCTGTTGAGACGATGTGTGCATCTGCTAAGTTTTCTCTTTGATAAGTTTTTGCAATAGTCTCTCTCATATTAGGACCTGTGCTAAATAACCCAATCAAAACAAAATTGGATAAAGCGATTAAAATAGTGATTGATAAGAGTCGTGTCCAATTTCTTTTTATGGTTCTAAGACTGTTAAGCGCTAGTTTTTTCATTTTTACCACTCCAAATCAAAAACATCAAGAGGCTCTTTATTATAATAATCTTGCCTAATACGTCCGTCAGAAAGTTCAATAACGTGATCTGCCATCGCTTTTAAGGCTGAATTATGGGTGACAATAATCACATTTTTCCCAGTTTTCTTAGGATAATCTTGAAAAAGTTTTAAAATTAGCTTACTTGTTTTATAATCAAGTGCCCCAGTAGGCTCGTCAGCCAGTAATAATTTTGGGTTTTTAACCATTGCTCTAGCAATTGCAACCCGTTGTTGCTCACCACCAGAGAGTTGACCAGGAAAATGATTGCTTCTATTTTTAAGTCCAACATCGAGTAACATTTGCTTAGGGTCAAGAGGTTTCTTAACGATTTCACTTGCCAATTCAACATTTTCAAGAGCTGTCAGATTTGGGATAAGGTTGTAAAATTGAAAAACAAAACCAATATCTTGTCTACGATAACTGGTGAGCATTTTTTCGGAAAAATCAGAAGTTTTCTCATCATCAACGATTATTTCCCCTGAACTAATTTGATCCATTCCTCCAAGAATATTTAGAAGCGTTGATTTACCAGCACCACTATTTCCTAAAATAATTGTTAATTCTCCTTTTTTTAAGGTTAAACTAATATCATCAATGGCTCTGACTTCATCACCTTGTCCCTCATGATAAATTTTTTGGATATTTTTCAATTGGATAATATTTGACATAGCTTTCTCCTTTGTGGTACCTTATACTTATATTATACTACATAATTGACTGATAACGATGGACACAAAAAAGACAATGTGTTCATTTGGTTTGAGAGGAAGAAAATGTCAGAATATGATACTAAAAAAGAACAAACGAAAGTCTATTTGACAAATGCCTTTATTTCTCTACTTAAAACAACCCCTATTCATAGAATTAATGTGTCTCAATTGACTAAGAAAGCTGGCATCTCTCGCGGAACTTTTTATTTACACTATATAGATATGGATGATTTCATTAAAACAACGAGAGAAAATTTGATAGGACATATCAAAAATCAATTATCCCAGGAGTTACTGACTTCGCCGATTAATGATAAGACTGTTCAACTTATCTACTATGTTGAAGAGCATTTTGAGTTGTTTCAATCATTGTTAGGGTATCATGGAGATAGACAATTTGAGGCTGAATTAACCAACCTCATTAGAAATTTTATTTTCGACCATCAAAAAGATAAACTAGAAAAAGCTAGTATACCCAATAGCTATATTGTTAATTTAACGGTTGGGAGTGTTTTAGACATCTTTTTAACATGGTTGAATGAGAAAAAACCACGCTCTAGTGACGAAATTATTGATATTTCATTTAAAATACGCCACGCTACCCCTTTTGAATTAATAAACGGAGAAGTTTAATGTTTCATATTACAGAAATTAAGAAAAATCAATCCCCTATTACTTTTGATAAAAAATTAGACATTAAAGAATTATTGTTAAACAGAGACGACAGTATTATTGATGTTAAAGATGTCAGAGCTAAAGGACAAATTAGCTATGAAGATAACTTGTTCCTACTGAACTACGATTTAGACTATCTCATAGTTCTACCATCAAGTCGTTCGATGGAACCTGTTGAATTGACAGAACATATTTTAGTCTCAGAAGTCTTTTCAGAAGATAAGGAAGTATCTTCTGACGAAGCCATTTCTGAAGAATTGGTACTACCAATAGAATCTGATACTATAAGCCTAGAAGACAGTGTAGTTGATAACATCCTCTTAAACATCCCTTTAAAAGTTTTAACTAAAAAAGAAGAAGAAACAGATGAATTGCCAAGTGGAGAGAGCTGGTCAGTTTTGACTGAAGAACAGTATCAATCTCAAAAACTACAAAAAAAGAAAGACACCAATCCTTTCAATGCTCTTGAAGGTTTATTTGACGACAATTAATGATGGGTTGTCTTTTAAAAATAAGTAGGCACATAGAAAATCTGTGTGCTTTTGTTATTGTCTAAAATATGGTAAAATGAAGTATTAAATAGTTATTAAAGTATTAAGAGATGAGGTGATTTTGTGCGTTGTCCAAAATGTCATTATACTAAGTCCAGTGTTGTTGATAGTCGTCAGGCTGAAGAAGGCAATACTATTCGTCGACGTCGTGAATGTGAACAGTGTCAAAACCGATTTACAACATTTGAAAGAATTGAAGAATCACCGCTTTTGGTGGTTAAAAAAGATGGTACTAGAGAACAGTTTTCTCGTGATAAGATTTTTAAAGGCATCGTTCATAGTGCTCAAAAACGTCCCGTATCCAGTTCGTCAATTGAAAAAATTGTGAGTGATATAGAGCAACAATTACGTAGTGAATATGATAGTGAAGTGGCAAGTTCCGTCATAGGAAACTTGGTAATGGATAGATTAGCAGAATTAGATGAAATTACCTATATTCGTTTTGCTAGTGTTTATCGTAGCTTTAAAGATGTTGACGAAATTGAAGCTTTATTAAAACAAATCACAAAACGAGTGAGAAGCAATAAGAAAAGTAAGATAACAGATGAAACCAATTGAACCATTTTATTTTCTCAAGCATAATAATGTTACCTATAATGCAACTAGTTTAATGCAATCTTATTTTCCTATCATTGGAAGTGACGCCCTTGCTGTTTATGATTATTTTGTTGCTTTTTATGATAATGGTCAAAAACAGCATAAGTTTAGCGATATTTTAAATCATTTACAGTTTGGCATGCATCGTCTTGAGGTTGCCTTAGACATTTTAACTGCGCTTGATTTAATTGTTTTCTACGAAACTGACAGTGCCTACTTGATCAAACTTCATTCCGCTTTACCAACAGAACTGTTTTTGGAAAATCCTGTTTATCGTAAATTATTGGAGAAAAAAATTGGTGAAGTGGCTGTAGAACAACTAATTTGTCAACTTCCCTTCAATGCTAAGAATATCTCTAAATCATTTTCAGAGGTCTTTTCTGAAGTAGGAGAGCTTAAAAAAACGCCAAAAAAAGCCAAAAACTTTTTTGACCTTGCTAATTTTAAACAATTAATGTCAAAAGATGGTCTCAGTTTTAACAACGAGACAGATGATGTTATTGGTCTTTATCATTTTGCAGAGCAGTTTGGATATAACTGGTTTGAAACTTATCAAATAGCCAAAGAAACGGCTGTCAACTATAAGATTTCTTTGAAACGCATGCAGACTAAAAAGCAGTCATCACCAAAAGTGGAGAATAAACCAGACTTTTCAAAAGAGGAGCAGGTTGTCATAAAAGAAGCCAAGGCAGATAATGCAGAAGTCTTTTTAGCCAAGATTAAGAAAATGCGACATGCAACTATCACAGCAACTGAAAGAAAGATTTTATCAGAACTCGCTGACATGGGCTTTTTAGATGAAGTGATTAACGTCATGGTTCTTTATACCATGTCAAAAACAAATTCTGCTAATCTTAATAAGACTTATATCATGATGATTGCTAATGATTTTTCCTATCAGAACATTTCGTCGGTTGAACAAGCTGTTATTAAAATGCGTTCTTTTGCCGAGAAGAAAAATCATACCCAAAAAGAAAAAACAAAACAACAAAAGAGCAATGTTCCAAAGTGGAGCAATGATAGCTATAAAAATGAAACCACTGAGGATGAGCAAGCTAAGTTGGAAGAAATGAAGCGTCGTCACTTAGAGAAATTGAGAAAGAAGGAAGATTAGATGGAAAAAGTTGGACAAACGATGAAAAACAGTCATCATCAAAGCCATATGGTATCTGATGAGTTGATAAAGACCATTTTGACAAATCCCGTCATTTCAGATTTCATTACTTCTCATCAATTGAGTCAAGAGATGATTAAATTGAGTTTACCTAAATTCAACCAATTTTTAATTGAAAAAGAAAAATTTGAAACTAAAGATTCTAGCTATATTGCTAAAGGGTATGAGCCTATTTTAATCATGAATGAGGGTTATGCAGATGTTTCATACAAAGAAACACGTGCTTTAAAAGAAAGACAACAGCAAAACGAGATTACTAATCGTATTAATGTTGTTAGCTTGCCAAAGTCATACAAAAATATTAATTTTGATGATATCATTTTGGATGATGTCAAACGCCTACCAATTTTTGAAGCTGTTGTTGATTTTGTAACAAACTACCCAAATATTAATCAAAAAGGTCTTTATCTCTATGGCGATATGGGTGTTGGTAAATCCTATCTCATGGCTGCCATGGCAAGAGAACTATCCGAACAAAAGCAAGTGTCAACCACATTGATTCACTTTCCAAGCTTTACCATTGATGTTAAAAATGCAATTAACACAGGGACCGTTAAAGAGGAAATTGACACCGTTAAAAAAGCTGAAGTGCTTATCCTTGATGATATTGGAGCTGAACAAAGCACCTCTTGGATAAGAGATGAAGTCTTACAAGTGATTTTGCAGTACCGGATGTTAGAAGAATTACCCACTTTTTTCACCTCAAACTATAGTTTAGAAGATTTAGAAAAGAAATTAGCTAAAATGAAAACGGGGGATGAAACTTGGCAGGCTAAAAGAGTGATGGAGAGAATTCGCTTTCTCGCCAAAGAAGTTCATCTTGAAGGTGAAAACAGACGTTAAGAAATAAAGGAGAATGAATGGCTTTACCAACAGTTGCTATTGTCGGGCGACCGAATGTAGGAAAATCGACACTATTTAACCGTATTGCTGGGGAAAGAATTTCCATCGTTGAAGATGTGGAAGGTGTAACACGTGATCGTATCTACACTAATGCAGAATGGCTAAATCGCAAATTCAGTATTATTGATACAGGTGGAATTGATGATGTTGATGCCCCATTCATGGAACAAATCAAACACCAAGCAGAAATTGCCATGACCGAGGCTGATGTGATTGTTTTTGTGGTTAGTGGGAAAGAAGGTGTCACAGATGCTGATGAGTATGTGTCAAAAATGTTATACCGAACCCACAAACCAGTTATTCTTGCTGTCAACAAGGTAGATAATCCTGAGATGAGAAATGATATCTATGATTTTTATTCATTGGGATTAGGGGACCCTTATCCTGTTTCTTCTGTCCATGGGATTGGTACGGGTGATATTCTTGATGCTATTGTTGAAAACCTTCCTGAAGAGCTTGGTGAAGAAAATCCAAACATTATTCGCTTTAGTTTAATTGGTCGACCAAATGTCGGTAAGTCTAGTTTAATCAATGCTATTCTTGGAGAGGAGCGCGTGATAGCAAGTCCTATAGCTGGAACAACGCGTGATGCTATTGATACTCATTTTGTTGATAGTGATGGTCAAGAATTTACAATGATTGATACGGCAGGAATGAGAAAATCAGGCAAGGTCTACGAAAATACTGAAAAATATTCTGTCATGCGAGCCATGCGTGCCATTGATCGCAGTGATGTTGTTTTAATGGTTATTAATGCTGAAGAAGGCATTAGAGAGTATGACAAACGGATTGCTGGTTTTGCTCATGAAGCAGGAAAAGGCATTATTATCGTTGTTAATAAATGGGATACTATTAAAAAAGACAATCATACTGTTTCAAAATGGGAAGATGATATTAGAAATCATTTTCAATACTTGTCCTATGCCCCTATTATTTTTGTCTCAGCTGTTAGCAAACAAAGGCTGAATAAATTACCTAATATGATTAAATCTATCTCACAAAGTCAAAATACACGTATCCCTTCGGCTGTTTTAAATGATGTAATTATGGATGCTATTGCGATTAATCCAACACCAACTGACAAAGGAAAACGATTGAAGATTTTTTATGCGACACAAGTAGCTGTTAAACCTCCAACTTTTGTTGTCTTTGTTAATGAAGAAGAATTAATGCATTTTTCTTACCTACGATTCTTGGAAAATCAAATTCGTCAAGCCTTTGTCTTTGAAGGCACTCCAATCCATCTTATCGCTAGAAAACGCAAATAAAAAGTAGAAAGTTTTTCTTTCTACTTTTTTAATTTCATCTAGTTTGGTTTGATAATGTCGATATTTCCCATGTAAGGTTGTAATACTTTAGGAATGGTGACTGACCCATCTTCATTTTGATAATTTTCCAGAATAGCAGCAACGGTACGACCAACAGCTAGTCCAGAGCCATTAAGCGTATGAAGCAGTTTGACTTTGCCATCTGTTTCATCACGGTAGCGTATTTGCGCACGACGGGCTTGGAAATCTTCTGTGTTTGAGCAACTGGAGATTTCACGATAGGTATTTTGAGCAGGAATCCATACTTCTAAGTCATAAGTTTTGGCTGCTGAAAAGCCCATATCTCCTGTACAGAGAGCTAAAACACGGTAAGGTAATTCTAATTTTTGCAGAATATTTTCGGCATTTGCAGTCATTTTTTCTAATTCTTCATAAGATTGCTCTGGCGTTGCAAATTTAACCATTTCAACCTTATGGAATTGATGTAAGCGAATCAATCCACGAGTGTCACGGCCTGCAGATCCAGCTTCTGAACGAAAAGAAGGGCTCATCGCCGTAAAGTTGATAGGTAACTCTTTCTCATCAATAATTTCATTGCGATAAAAATTGGTTAATGGGACTTCAGCAGTAGGAATCAGAACATAAGGGCTATCAGACAACTCAAAGGTGTCCTCTTTAAATTTTGGGTACTGACCAGTCCCAAACATTGAGTCATGGTTTACCATATAAGGTGTAATCATTTCCTCATAGCCTTCTTTAATGTGTTCATCTAACATAAAATTGTAGATGGCACGCTCGAGTCTTGCACCAAGTTTTTTGTAAAATAGGAAGCGAGCGCCGGTAACTTTAGCGCCACGTTCCCAATCAAGAATATCAAGTTCTTCTCCTAAGTCCCAATGAGCTTTGGGTTCAAAAGTGAATTCTCTAGGAGTCCCCCAACGTCTAATTTCAACATTATCATTTTCATCGGCACCAATAGGAACAGAGTCATGAGGAAGATTTGGTAATCTTGTTAGAATAACATTTAATTTTTCATCAATTTCTGCTAGTTTTGCATCAGTAGCCTTGATTTCTTGAGATAATGTTTGCATGGCACTAATTTGTTCACTAGCATCTTCTTTGAGGCGTTTCGCTTTTGCGATAGCTGCAGAAGAAACATTACGTTCTGCTTTTAACTCTTCTGTCCTCACTAGAAGTTCGCGACGTTTAACGTCAAGGTCTTTCAATTCTATGAGTGTTTCTTTTTCGACTCCCCGGTTAGCTAGCTTTTCAGCGACTAAATCAAAGTCTGTCCGAATACGTTTTAGATCTAACATAATTTCCTCCAATAAAAAACACAAAATATGACTACTGGAGCGACTTTATCGCGGTTCCATCCAGCTTCACACTTTGTGCCTTAATTTTTTTATTTAATTGATAAGAACGGTAGAATTTCACATTAACTTAATATCTACTCACAACAAACGTAGACTCTCTGGAAATAAATTAATCTTACTTATCCGTTTTAGCTATTATACTAATTTTTCTTCTTTTTCGCAAATAGAGATCCCATTTTTTGTAATAATGTTGGTAGCTTAACTATCTTATCATTACCAATTTGTTCTCTTGCTAATTTTAAAATTTTACCTGAATCCTTAGAAGCAAAGAGAAATTTCCCCTTATCTGTAAAGATTTCAAAGTGACGACTTATTTTCTTCCCTGAAACATTAGCCCCAATTGTTTCAATGTTTTCCCAAGGAATTTGGATATAATCAGCAACATTGTTGTCATTGTAAAATTCAATAGCCTTATCACCGATAAGAAACTTTCCAACTTTGCCACCGAGTCCTAGGTAAGAAACCCCTGTGCTTTTTAAAAAAACAGTTTTATTTAACGATTGTACCATTTGTTAGTCCTTTATTTCTAATATTACTTTAACTTTATTATATCACAAGATAAAAAGAAGTGGTTTCCCACTTCTTTTTTATCAGTAATAGTGAAATAAATTACATTAATCCTGCTAAGTGAGCTAAAATACCAACCGCGAATAATCCAAGAATCATAACGATAGGTGATACTTTTTTCTTAAGTAACCACATACAGATAAGTGTTAAGATAAGACCCATAAATCCAGGAATAAGTGAATCTAAGTTTTGTTGGAAACTTGTTACTTTTTCAGGAGATTGTGACAATCCTTGACCTACTTGAGCAAAGGCTTCTTTGATACCTTCACTACCTTCTGGTAATTGATCCCAGTGGATATAAGCTTTTTCATCTAATTGCACTTTAGCAACATCAAAGGCAAACTTAATTGATACCCAACGTTGAACAAGTACAGCTAGGATGAACATCCCTAAGATAGATGCCCCTTTAGTAATATCTTGAAGGATACCACCTGACATATCTTTTGTAATTTCTGAACCAGCTTTGTAGCCCATTTCTTGTGTGTACCATAAGAATCCCATACGAATAGCATTCCAAGCAACGAAGAAAATGATTGGTCCCATAAGGTTACCAGAGACAGCTAATGAAGCACCAAGTGCTCCTAAAATTGGACGAACAGTAAACCAGAAGACTGGGTCACCAATACCTGCAAGAGGTCCCATCATACCAATTTTAACCCCTTGAATAGCAGCATCATCGATAGGTGCACCATTTGCTTTTTCTTCTTCAAGCGCAAGTGTCACACCAATAATTGGAGCTGCAACATAAGGATGGGTGTTAAAGAATTCCAAATGACGCTCAAGAGCAGCAGATTGATCTTCTTTATTAGGATATAGTTTTTTAATAGCTGGAATTAATGAATATGCCCAACCTAAGTTTTGCATACGTTCATAGTTCCATGAACCTTGAAGGAAAGTCGAGCGCCACCAAACTTTCTGACGGTCTAATTTTGAAAGTTGTAATTTTTCTGACATGTTAGTTCTCCCTTCTCTTAGTAATTTTCTAGAATGTCGCCGATTGGGTCATTTGAGCCAGCACCGCCATTTGAGTTACCACCTTTTTTAGAAAGGTTAAGGTAAATAAGAGCGATAGCAACACCGATAACACCAAGTGCGATAAGAGTAAGGTTACTAATGGCAGCAAAAGCAAAACCAAGAGCGAAGAATGGCCAAACTTCACGAGTAGCCATCATGTTGATAACCATAGCATAACCTACGGCAACAACCATACCACCACCGATAGCCATACCATCTTTCAACCAATCAGGCATTGCTGCAAGCACAGCTTGAACAGATTCTGTTGGGATTGCAAGAAGTAGGGCAGCTGGAACAGCAATACGTAACCCTTGAAGAACAAGAGCAAATAAGTGATAACGCTCTACAGACCCGATATTGCCTTTTTTAGCGGCAGCATCAGCACCATGGACGAGACCAACTGAGATAGTACGTACAATCATAGTTAAGAATAAACCAGCAACGGCCAAAGGAATAGCAGTCGTTTGTGCTACTGAAATAGCTTGACTTGAGAAATCGCCACCTTTAACAAGGATGATAGCTGCAGCTACAGAAGCAAGAGCAGCATCCGGTGCTACAGCAGCACCAATGTTAGCCCAGCCAAGTGCGATAAGTTGAAGTGAACCACCAAGCATAACACCTGCAGTGAGGTGACCAGTTACAAGACCGATTAAAGTACAGGCAACAATTGGTTGATGGAATTGAAATTGGTCGAGGATACCTTCAAGACCAGCTAGGAAGGCAACGACGACAACTAAAATAATAGAAATAATTGACATCTTATAAATCCTTTCGTTTTATAAATAAGATTATTGAACGTTTGCTTTATTGATTAAGTCAAACAAGTTCTTTTTAGAATCATTTGGAACCTTACGAACGTCGAAGTCAACGCCTAATTGACGTAATTTTTCAAATGTGGCAACATCTTCTTTATCCATTGATAAAACGTTGTTAATCATTGTTTTACCGGTTGAGTGAGCCATAGAACCAATGTTTAATTCTTTGATTTCTACACCACCTTCAATCGCTTTCAAAGCATCTTGAGGTGTTTCAAATAAGATAAGTGCTTGAGTGTTTCCAAAACGTGGATCTTTAGCAACCTCAATCAATTTACTAATTGGAACAACGTTAGCTTTTACACCACCAGGAGCAGCTTGTTTAATAAGTTGTTTACGAAGATCATCTTTAGCAACTGCATCTGAAGCTACGATAATACGATTAGCTTTTGATTCAGGTGTCCAAGCTGTGGCAACTTGACCATGTAGAAGACGAGTGTCAATACGGGCAAGGTTAATTTTTAATTTACCATCTCCAATAACTGTTCCTTCTGGGATAGCTCCTTGTGCTACCGCTGTAGCAGCAGGTGTAGTTGTTTCTTGAGGTTGAAGTTCCTCAGGTAAAACTCTTACGCCTTCTTTTGCTTCCTTAATAATATTTGCTGCAACTTCTTCCACCCCTGCACTTGCATTCATCATGCGTTCTGTGTAGGCTTGGATAAGCATTGGCAAGTTGAGACCAGTGATAATAGCAAATTTACGATCTGGGTTTTCCCCCATGATACGACTAGCTTGATTAAATGGAGACCCACTCCACAAGTCAGCTAAAACAAGCACTTCATCATTAGTATCAAATTTTGCGATAGCATTGCTGAAATGATTGTATAAATCATCAGGTCCTTCATTTGGCATAAAAGTAACAACTTGAACGTTTTCTTGTTCACCAAATATCATTGCACCTGACTGATGTATGCCTTCAGCAAATTTGCCATGACTGGCAATAATAATACCGATACCCATTCTTGACTTTCCTCCTTTTTTTATATTTTTCATTGAGATGAATAAGAGTAATCTCCGATCTAAATAAATAGAAGGCGACTCTTATTTATCCCAAAGAAATTCAAGAACATATACATTGTAAAACGTTTACAACTAAAAAGCAAGAGACTTGAATTGGCAAAAAGAAGCGTATTTTATAAGTTATCAAATACAATCAAAATAAAAGCAAAACGAACAGAAATATCTATTTTCATTATTTTCATAGCCATAAATGCTGTTCTATAAAGGTTTATATAAAAAAAGCAGTTCCACAAAAAAATAAACTTTTAGAATAATTATTAAAAATATGACGATTTCCATGGAAATTTCAGAATTGAAAGGATAATGAAATGGTTGAAATTGGTTTAAAATGTTTTTAATCGTTTAGAAAAGAACTTTTAGAAACATTTTTGATAAAGTTAGCAAAATAAAAAAGTATCTGTCAATAAAGGCTACAGATACTTTTATGGTGCTAGTCAACTATAGGAATAGTTTTGCTAATTGTTTAGCAACACCATCTTCATCATTAGTTACACTCAACTGCTCACCAGCATAAGGTAAAAGCAGATGAGATGCATTTTTCATAGCATAGCTTGTTGGTGCAAATTTTAACATTTCAATATCATTGTGTTCATCTCCAAAAGCAATGAGGTGTTCCTTAGAGATATTTAAAACACTGAGCAGATATTTTAAAGCATAAGCTTTATTAATCCCTTTTGGAGCAAATTCAAGAATCTGATAGGAACCTCCCCAAGAATCTACTTCTAATTCATCGTTGAAATATTGTTTAATGTCTTTTGCCAATTGAAAACGGTCTTTTACACGAGTTTGCATCAAAAGAGCATTGGGATCTTTGGTTATTTTATCAGGTTTCAACAGCATTTGTTCTGAAAATTCTTTAACACCAAAGAGTTCCGGATTAACATTTTTATCATTATTTAGTGAAATATAGAAGTTTTTACGATATTGACTAGCAATAAAATCGGCTTCAAAGTCATCTTGACAGTTTAAAACATCTAAAAGATATTTTTTATCAAGGCGAATGATGTGTTCATATTCCCATTTTTGATTAGGAATATAAGTCATAGAACCATTGAAATTAATCATTGGAGTGTCTAGTTCTAATAATCGATAGTAGTCAATAGACATAAATGAAGGTCTTCCTGTTGTAATCACAACATAGTGACCCAACGCTTTAATTTTTTGAATGACTTGGATGGTATATTCAGAGATAGTATTGTCACTACGTAAAAGGGTACCATCCAAATCTATAGCAATTACTTTTTTAATCATGTGAGTATTATACCAAATAAATATTAGAATAGGAAGAATGAGCTTTATGATTTAAAGATGTTCAGTTTGTGCATTGAAGAAGAAGTTATTGAAATAATTTTGAAAAAGTATTGAAAAATGAACTATTTTATTATATTATATATCTATCGTTCGTAAATAAAGGAGATTTTACAAAAAATGGAAAAGTTTTTTAAGCTAAAAGAGAACAATACTACTGTACGCACAGAGATTGTTGCTGGTTTAACAACCTTCTTTGCAATGAGTTATATTTTATTTGTCAATCCAGCAATGCTTAGCCAAACAGGGATGCCTGCTCAAGGGGTGTTTCTTGCAACTATTATTGGAGCTGTTGCAGGAACCTTAATGATGGCTCTTTATGCCAACCTACCATATGCTCAAGCGCCTGGTATGGGATTAAATGCCTTTTTTACCTATACAATTGTTTTTTCACTAGGCTATTCTTGGCAAGAAGCTTTGGCCATGGTATTTCTTTGTGGGATTATCTCAGTCATCATTACTCTAACTAAAATTAGAAAAGCTATTATTAATTCTATCCCTCAAAGCTTAAAATATGCGATTTCTGGGGGGATTGGTATCTTTTTAGCTTACGTGGGTATTAAAAATGCTGGTTTATTAACTTTTACAACTGATCCAGGGAACTACATCGCTATTGGTGAAGGCGCACAAGAAGGTGGTGCGACTATTGTTTCAAATTCTTCAATTGTTCCAAGTTTAGTTTTATTTACTGATCCTAAAGTTATTGTTGCAATCATTGGTGTTTTTATTACAGCCTTTTTCGTCATTAAAAACGTTAAAGGTGGTGTTATGCTATCTATTATCTTAACAACTATCATTGCTATCTTTGCAGGTGTTGTTGATCTTTCACATGTAGACTTTGCTTCAAATAACATCGGAGCTGCTTTTGCTGACCTTAAAGTTGTTTTTGGTTCTGCGCTAGGTAGCCAAGGGTTGGGATCACTTTTTGCAGATGCTGCAAGAATTCCTGAAGTACTTTTAGCGATCTTAGCCTTCTCATTAACAGATATTTTTGATACAATTGGTACTCTTATTGGAACTGGTGAAAAAGTGGGTATTGTTGTTTCTGATGATGAAGCTGGTGTGACTCATGAATTAGATAAAGCCCTCTTTTCAGACCTTGTTGGTACAACCGTTGGTGCCATTGCAGGTACTTCAAATGTAACCACTTATATTGAAAGCGCAGCAGGTATTGGTGCAGGTGGTCGTACTGGTCTTACCGCTTTGGTTGTAGCTGTTTTGTTTAGTATTTCAAGTTTATTTAGCCCATTACTAGCGATTGTTCCTTCAGCTGCGACAGCACCAATTTTAATTATTGTTGGGATTATGATGCTTGCTAGCATGAAAAAAATTAAATGGGATGATATGAGTGAAGCTATTCCAGCATTCTTCACCTCAATTTTTATGGGCTTTACTTACAGTATCACTCAAGGGATTGCTGCTGGATTCATCTTTTATACTGTCGCTAAAATTTTTAAAGGTCAAGCTAAAGATGTTCATCTAATCATTTGGATTTTAGATTTCCTCTTTATTTTAAACTTCATCAGTTTGACTATATTATAGAAGAAAGTAGTAAAAGCATTTACTTTTCAACTTTGGTTGATGAGTAAATGCTTTTTATATGTGATAAAATCACAAGTGCTGATATTCTTTTTTAGATCGATTAATTTTCTTTTGTATTAAGGATGGTTGTTCTTTTAAAATTTTGATATAATGTCTTTATGTTTGATACAAAAAATGAAGAAGAACTAATTGCTATTGGTCAACAAATTGGCCAACAACTGCAAAAAAATGACTTGATAATCTTAACAGGTGATCTAGGTGCTGGTAAAACAACTTTAACAAAAGGAATTGCAAAGGGTCTAGGGATTACCCAAATGATTAAAAGTCCGACCTACACTATTGTTAGAGAATATGAGGGTCGCCTTACTTTATATCACCTTGATGTCTATCGTATTGGCGGTGATTCTGAATCCATTGATTTAGATGATTTTGTTTATGGAGATGGCGTTACCGTTATTGAGTGGGGAGAGCTGATTTTAGAAGATTTACCCAGTGATTACTTAACCATTACAATTAGAAAAACAAAAGAAGGTAGACACTTAGAGTTAATTCCTAATGGACCTATAGCCAATAAGCGATTGGAGGCCATTTTAAATGCCAGCAGTTGAGATTGATTTTTCTGTTGCAGAAATAACTGATGGTCCCTCACTCATTGCTTTTTTAAATAGTGTTGGTAAGCAAACTGACTATATGACACTCGATGAGACAGGCATTAAGATGTCCTTGTCTGAAATGACTACCTTTATTGAGGAGAGTCAGGCTGCTCAAAATAGATTGTATTTACTAGCTAAAGCTAATCAAGATGTTGTTGGACTATTGAATATTAGCAATGATTCTCATGACAGGGTTGCTCATATTGGCGAATTGTTCATAGTGGTTGACAAAGATTACCAGGGTTATGGATTAGGTCAACTTTTAATGGCAGAAGCCATGGATTGGGCTAAAAATGACAGTCAACTGAGAAGGTTAGAATTAACTGTTCAAAAAAGAAATCTAGTTGCAATTCATTTGTATCAAAAATATGGTTTTATAATAGAAGGCACCAAACAAAGAGGTGCTAAAACAAAGAATGGAGAATTTCTTGATGTTTATCTGATGGGTAAACTAATAGATTAAACAATACAATGACAATTGGAAAAAAAATCTTTTTAATGCTAAGTGCTATTATCGTAACGAGTGTGATTGCGATTGGTGTTTATACGACTTCAGCTTTTAATTTTTCAACAGATGCCTTATCAAAAACCTTTAAACAATATAAAACTTCTGAAGAAACTAGCCAAGCCATAAAGCAAACAAAACCCTTTTCTATCTTGCTAATGGGAGTAGATACAGGTTCTGCCAGTCGTACCTCTAAATGGGAAGGAAATAGTGATACCATGATTCTCGTCACTGTTAATCCTAATACCAATAAAACAACCATTACCAGTTTAGAACGTGATATTCTTATTGCACTTAGTGGCCCAGAAGACAACCCTCAAACAGGTGTTGAGGCTAAATTAAATGCTGCCTACGCTTCAGGGGAAGCTCCTATGGCCATTATGACAGTACAAGACATGCTTGGTATTACAATTGATAATTATATGCAAATTAATATGGAGGGTCTTGTTCAATTGGTTGATGTTGTTGATGGAATTACGGTCACCAACTCATTTGATTTTCCTATTTCGATTGAAGAACAAGAACCTGAGTTCACCTCATCTGTTGAACCAGGCACACACAAGATAAATGGCGATCAAGCGCTTGTTTATGCGAGAATGCGTTACGATGATCCAGAAGGTGACTATGGTCGACAAAAACGACAAAGAGAAGTGATTCAAAAGGTAATCAAAAAAATACTAGCCTTAGATGGTATTAGTAGTTATCGTAAAATCTTGTCTGCCGTTAGTGATAATGTCCAAACAGATATAGAAATTAGTCCTAGCACAATCCCTAGTCTTCTTGGTTACAAAGATGCTATTAAAAACATTGAGACCTATCAGTTACGCGGAGAAGATGCCATGATAAATGGGATTAGTTACCAGATTGTAACTGCTGATCACTTGCTTGAAATTCAAAATAACATAAGAAGAGAGCTAGAGTTAGACGAGGTAACAGAATTAAACACGACAGCTGTATTGTATGAAAATATAAATCAATTTGATACTGGAGCTGTCTATGGGAATGAAGATTATGCACCAGCATATGATGAAACGCTTCCTGTAGAAAGTTATTAAGGCTAGCTAAAAAACCGACAGAAATGTCGGTTTTTATAATCTCTTCTGTTTTATATCCTCAATATGTGTTTCAGCCTCTTGTTTGAAGTTATCTATTTTATGTTTTAAGTCTTGAGTAACCTTATTTAGTTGGTCTTTTTCAACTATTACTGAGTCAATTTGGTGTTTGATTTTTTCAAGACTTTTTTCACCATTTGACCATAACTCTTCCATTTCGTTAGCTTCTTGTTTGATTTGATCACGATTTTGATAGACAGTGTAGGCATAAAATCCAAGAGCTGCACTCATTAAAAATGTTCTTATTTTCATTTGTTTACCTCTTTTTGAATGGTTTTGGCTAATTCTGCTAATTTAGCAAAATCAGGTTCATGTTGGACAAATTGAAAGTCGAATTCGTCTCCTTCTTGATAACGTGGTAGAAGGTGGATGTGGGCATGAAAAACTGTCTGTCCGGCGGCTTTTTCATTGTTATTAATAATATTTAAGCCTTGAGCACCCATTGCTGTTTTGATGGCACGTGCTAATTTAGGAACCCTAGAAAAAACGGTCTCAGCAGTTTCTTCGTCCATTTCAAGTACATTTCTAACATGTTTTTTAGGAATTACTAATGTGTGGCCATCTGTTGCTTGAGTGATGTCTAAAAAAGCAAGCACGTCATCATCTTCATAAACTTTACTTGAAGGAATGTCTCCAGAAACAATTTTACAAAAAATACAATCTTCCATATCATATCTCCTAATAATAGAATTTACTAATAGTATACCAAAATTTTTCTAAAATCATGATGATTAAGATTATAATGAAAGGTTTAAATAAGCAATGGGTTATAACCCATTGCTTTATTTTTAGTCATAAATACCTTGAAGGTCTTGCTGTTTTAATTCACGTTCAATTTTTAAGCGTTGTACTTTCATCGTTGCAGTACGAGGGATATCTTCAAAAGCCATGAAAATGGGTTTGTTTAACAAAGGAAGGTCGTTGACTGCTTGCCACCAAGCATCCCAATCCATCTCTTCGTTAACAGCAAGCGCTAAAATAGGTTGAGGGCGGTTTTCTTTATCTCGCACAATAATGACCTCATCTAAAAAAGAGAGTTGGTCTAATAGAAAATCTTCAATGGCTAGATTACTGTCAATTGTTTTGATAAGGTCAACTTGACGATCTTTTAATAATAAAGTACCTTCAGGGGTTAAGCAGCCATAATCACCACTGTCCCACCAATCCCCATAAACATTTTCTTTAAAGCGGTCATCTTCTTTGTAGTAAGTGAGAGCACGACCTTTAGAATTCAACTGAATGTGCCCATTTTCTCCTTGAGGTAGGACATTGCCTTTTTCGTCAGTAATACGAGCAGAAGTATACCCCTCTAGCCCAATGCCCATATCACGACCATTTGTGTGGTGAATGGTTTCTAGTCTATGGTATCTTAAAATCATTGGACCACATTCACTTTGTCCATAGACTTGCATGAAGACAGGATTTTGTGAGTGTGAAGCTTCTAAAAAGGTCTCCAAAGTCCCTAGATTAATCGCGTCAAATGTTGAATGATAGTAACGGATAGAACTAAAGAGTTCGGGCTCTTTTTTAGCAAGTCTAGCCCATTGGATGAAATTGTTGGGATGTGTTTCCAATGCCATCGGTTGATATTTTTTTAACATCACACTAATACTATCTGTTTTAGCGCGGGATAACGGCATAACAGGAAAACCTAATTCCATGGCTGAGCTAAAACCAATGTTATATCTTGAATGAACAGGTGAAATGTGAAAGGCCAAAAGATTTCTTTTAGCCATTTTTTCAAAAATGGTTTCTTGCCAAGCGACACGCCACCCCATCGATTGTCCAGAGTGACAAATTAATTTTGGCACACCAGTCGTACCAGAAGTGTGTGTGATGTATTGAATGACATCCTCAGCTAAAAGTTTTGCTGGAATAGGATCGCTAGATGCTAACACTAACTCTTTAGTTGATAACTTATGAACAGGAGCTGTTGTGATCATTTCAAAAACACGTTCTTTAGTATCATCATCGTATAATAACCATGACTTTTCAAGACGTTCAGCAAAAACATCAAGGACTTTTGCGGATAAATGATGAGAGACCATGACAGGAATTGCACCAAGATAGGTTGCTGCTACAGCCAAAAAATAGGTATCTACAGCAGAACTTTTATAAATAATGATGAAATCTTCTTTTTTGAACCCTAACTGTCCTAGTTGATAGGCACGTTTTAAAATTGCTTCATGAACAGACTTGTAGGTGTTTTCTTCGGTTAATTCAGGAAAACTATCAAAAGATTTATCCAAAATGATAGGAACATCAGGTGTTTTATCTGCTGCATTTTTAAATTGAGTGTATAGGTTTAAAGGATGATAAGTAATAGTAGAGGCCATTAGATACTCACTTTCTTTCTTTTTTATTTTTAGTATATCAAAATGCTGAAGAGAAAGAGTGATATTTATAACAAATATAAACATTATTATAAACTAAAAAATGATTTAAACTATTGCCATTTATTATATAATTTAATATAATAAATTATATTGTTTTTATTGTCACAATATAATGAGGAGAGGAAATAATGAAATTTTTAGGTAAATTTATAGCCAATAAATTATTAACTATTGCAATTGTACTCGTATTAGTAGGAGGATTATTCTTTGCATTTAGAAATTCTATAATGAATATGTTCAAAGGAACAAGTAACGCTGAATATGAATTTGTTATTGAACGTTTTTCAAGACAAACAAAATTAGTTGTCGCTGATGCTGATGTCAAAACGACTAGAAATCAAAAATTTGAAAATGATAATTTAAAAGATTGGCCAGATTGGACTAAACCAATTACGAAAGTATTTGTCGGTAGAAATTTGGTTGTTGATGTTCCTGTCAAAACAGAATTTAAAATTGACTTGAATAATGTTACTTCTAGTAATATCAACATTGAAAATAATGAATTAACCTTCAATAAAAAATTGGTTATTGAAGTGGATTCTCAACAAGAGGGTGATATTACAATTTCTAAACAGAGTAATGGTGTGGTAGATAAAGTTGTAGATGCCTTTACATCAGGTACAAAAGCTCAAGAATTCCTAAGTGAAAAAACTAAAGAGACTGTTTATAAAACTTCTGAATATGTACTAGATGAAAAGAAAAAAAATGTAATAGAGCATGCTGAAGAGTCTTTAGAACAAGTTATTAATTTAGACTCTGAACGAAATATTGATGTTGTTTTAAATGAAGATGATATTGAATTCAAAATAGTTGATAAAGAATAATATCTATGTTGATGATCAATTATGCCATCTATAAAGAGGGTCCATAGGAAAGAATTCTTTCCTATGGGGACTATTTTCTTTAAAATCACCCCCTATTGAATTTCTTCAATAGGGGGTGATTATTTACAACTTATCGTTTTTTTCTATGTTATAATAAATAAGATAGTAATCTTTTATATTAAAGTGTCATACTTGATCGGATAAAAGCAAAAATATTAGAATGGAAAAACTTATGTTAAAGGTTGAAAATGTCACTGGTGGTTATTTAAACTTGCCAGTATTAAAACAAATCAGTTTTGAAGTGAATGATGGTGAAATGGTAGGCTTGATTGGTTTAAACGGGGCTGGGAAATCAACAACTATTAATGAGATAATTGGATTTTTAAGACCTTATGAGGGCACGATTAGTATTGATGGCCTAACCCTAGCCAAGGATCAAAAAAATTATCGTCAAAAAATAGGATTCATTCCTGAGACACCAAGCTTGTATGAGGAATTAACCTTAAAAGAACATATTGAAACAGTTGCCATGGCTTATGATATCGAGCTTGATCTTGCCTTTAAGCGTGCAGAAAAATTATTAAAACAGTTTCGACTAAAGGATAAATTAGACTGGTTTCCAACCAATTTTTCTAAAGGGATGAAACAAAAAGTCATGATTATTTGTGCCTTTATTGTTGACCCTAGCCTCTTTATTATCGATGAACCCTTTTTAGGTCTTGACCCTCAAGCAATTGAAGATTTAACGCAACTAATGGCTGAAGAAAAGGCTAAAGGGAAAGCTATTTTAATGACAACCCATGTCTTAGATGCGGCTGAGAAAATGTGTGATCGTTTTGTGATTTTGCATCAAGGGAAAGTTCATGCCTTTGGCAGTTTGATTGATTTACAAGAACAATTTGCCATGCCAAATGCACACCTAAACGATATTTATATGGCTCTTACTAAAGAGGGATAATATGGAACAATTATTTAACAACCGTCGAAAAGACTTTTTAGAAAAAACTAGTAAATATCTTCGTTACGTCTTAAATGATCATTTTGTGTTGGTGCTTCTTGTTTTATTGGGGTTTATGCTGGTACAATACCGCTACTTGCTTGATCATTTTCCGGACAATCCAATCGGTATTTGGATAGTAGTTGCTCTTATTCTTAGTTTAACGCTTGGACTAGGCAGTATTGCAAGTTATGTGGAGCCCGCAGACAAACACTTTTTAATTGTAAAAGAAGAAGAAATAAGACTTATCATTCATCAAGCAACCACTCGGGCATTTATTTTTTGGGGAGTAATTCAACTACTAGTTCTTTTTCTTTTGTTGCCTATTTTTCTAGCTTTAGGGCTTACATACCTTCACCTTGGGATAATAGGACTTGGCTTACTAGGTATTAAATATGTCATTTTTCAGAAAAAAGCCTCTCAGTTTTTTAAACAAGGACAACTAGATTGGGACCAATTGATCACTTATGAATTAAAACGTAAACAAAGTATTTTGAAGTTTTATTCCTTATTTACTACGGTTAAAGGACTAACCACAAGTGTGAAACGCCGTGCTTATCTTGATGTCTTGCTCAACAAGCTATCAAAACATCACAAGAAGGTTTGGTTCCATTTAATGGTGAGAGCTTTTTTAAGAAGTGGCGATTATTTTGGTTTAACTGTACGACTCGTTGTTTTGAGTTTGATGAGTCTTTTATTTGTTTCTAATCCAACTATTGGTGTTGGGTTAGCGATATTATTTAATTATCTACTATTATTTCAATTATTGACACTTTTTCATCATTTTGATTATCATTATCTCACGAAGATTTATCCGGTTGAGAGTTCTTTGAAAGCTCAAAACATGATTGTCTTTTTAAGAAGGCTTTCCCTTATTATACTAGTGATCGAACTACCGTTTTCATCTACTCTTTTGGGAGCTTCTTTACTAATTGGTAGCAGTTTGTTGATTAGTGAGTTATATTTACGTTACAAAGTCAAACAGATGATTGACTAAGCGTCTTAAAACAAGTAAAATAGTAAAGACAATGACATTAAAGGAGGGGGAAAAGTGACTTCAATAGATAAAGAGTTAACGTTAAAACCTTTATTAGGAAAAAGCGGACAAGCTTTTTTAGGGATTTATCCAAATGGCGATCGCATTTTTGTTAAAAAAAATACTACCCCTATTTTGGCGGCACTTGCTAAGGAACAAATTACACCACCATTACTTTGGGCTAAACGTTTAAGTAATGGTGATATGATGAGTGCTCAGGAATGGTTAAATGGTAGATTACTGACGAAAAAAGACATGACCAGTAAACAGGTTTGTCAAATTTTGCAAAGAATGCACCGTTCAAAACCTTTGGTTAATCAATTATTACAATTGAATTTTCAAATTGAAAATCCCTATGATTTATTAATAGATTGGGAAAAGCAAGCACCGCTTCAATTACAGAAAAACACTTATTTAAAATCGGTTGTTGAAGAGTTGAAACAACATTTGCCAGAATTTCGTGCAGAAGTAGCAACGATTGTCCACGGGGATGTCAGACATAGCAACTGGGTCATCACAACAAGTGGTTTAATTTACCTTGTTGATTGGGATTCTGTGCGTTTAACCGATCGCATGTATGATGTTGCTCATGTGCTAAGTCATTATGTTCCTAGAGTTCGTTGGCAAGAATGGCTAACTTATTATGGGTATAAGTATAATGAAAAAGTCTTGAGCAAGATTAAATGGTATGGGCAGTATGCTTTCTTATCACAAATTTTGAAGTTTTTCAATATGAGAGATATGGAACATGTCAATCAAGAAATTTACGAACTTCGTAATTTTCAAGCATTGTTTTAGAAAGGTCACATGAGAGTCAGAAGAAGAAAAGGGGCACAAGAACATTTAGAAAACCACCCCAACTATGTAGTTTTAAAGCCTGAAGATAGTAAAGGCCAGTGGGCAAAGGTTTTTGGCAATAATAATCCCATTCATGTTGAGGTTGGTAGTGGTAAAGGCCGTTTCATTACAGGAATGGCTGAGAAGAATCCAGATATCAACTATATCGGCATTGATATTCAAATGTCTGTTTTAAGTTATGCACTTGATAAGGTGTTGGCATCACAGTTACCCAATATTAAACTATTGTGGGTGGATGGCTCTGAGTTGACCAATTATTTTAATAAAGGTGAGATTTCACTCCTTTATCTTAATTTTAGTGATCCTTGGCCTAAAACTAGACATGAAAAGCGTCGCCTGACTTACAAATCTTTTTTAAAAACGTATGAGATGATTCTGCCAGAGCATGGTGAAATTCATTTTAAAACAGATAATCGAGGTTTGTTCGAGTATAGTTTAGCTAGTTTTTCACAGTATGGAATGATTTTGAAACAGGTTTGGTTAGATTTACATGCCAGTGATTATGAGCAAAACGTGATGACCGAATACGAAGAAAAATTTTCTAATAAAGGTCAAGTGATCTACCGGGTTGAGGCTCAATTTTAGTTAGTTATTAATTGGTGGGAAAACCACCTTATGGAGAGGTCGCATAGTGGCTGAGTGCGCTGGCTTGGAAAGCCAGTAGTGTCTGTATGGGCACTCGTGGGTTCGAATCCCATTCTCTCCTTATAAAGTGTTGATATGACAGGGTTTTGGGGCTATTCACCCACCAAACACCCACCAATAACATTATTCTTGAAATTGTCTTTTGTTTTACAAAAAATAGATAAGAGATTAGAGACATTTATTGGATTAACTTGGTTAAAGGCTTTAATCCTTGCAATTTCTAAGGATTGGTGTTATAATGAACTAAATAATACAAGAAGGGGCGAGGGTAGAACTTCGCCTCTTATCTGTGTAAGGAGGTAAATAACATCGCAACTATTGTTGAATTGGTAACAGACGTTATCAGCCCTGCTATTAAAGAACCTTTTGAATTAGTTGATGTTGAATATGAGAAGATGAGAACAGACTATGTTCTTCGCATTTTAATTGATAAACCTGGAGGGATTACGGTTGAGGATACCTCTCTTTTATCAGAAATGATTAGTCCACTTCTTGATGAGATAAAGCCTGATCCTTTTCCAGCTCAGTATATGCTTGAAGTATCAAGTCCTGGATTAGAACGCCCTTTGAAAACTAAGGACAGTCTTTCAAAAGCCATTGATCACTATATTAATGTTAGTTTGTACCAAGCTATCGATAAAATGAAGGTCATAGAGGGTGTTTTGACAGCTTTTGATGGAGAAACACTAACATTAACCTACATGGATAAGACGCGCGAAAAAACAATAACTATCCCTTACAAGGCAGTTGCTAAAGCACGCCTTGCCGTAAAACTTTAAGAAAGGAATTCTCTTTGCCTGGCAAAGAAAAAATAGATATGAGCAAAGAAATGCTAGAAGCTTTCCGAATTTTGGAAGAAGAAAAACATATTAACAAAGAAGACATCATTGACGCTGTTAAGGAATCCTTAAAAGCAGCCTATCGTCGTCGTTATGGTCAATCAGAAAGTGCTGTCATTGAATTTAATGAAAAAACAGGAGATTTTAACGTCTTTACTGTTCGTGAGGTTGTTGAAGAAGTCTTTGATAGCCGCTTAGAAATTAGCTTAAAAGATGCTTTAGCCATTAATTCAGCCTATGAATTAGGTGATAAGATTCGTTTTGAAGAATCACCAAAAGAGTTTGGTCGTGTGGCTGCCCAAAACGCTAAACAAACCATCATGGAAAAGATGCGTTATCAGTTTAGAGAAGTGACTTATAATGAATTTAAGCAACATGAAAATGAAATCATGACAGGGACAGTTGAGCGATTTGACAATCGTTTCATCTATGTTAATTTGGGTAGTATTGAGGCACAACTATCAAAACAAGACCAAATTCCTGGGGAAACCTTTAAATCACATGATCGTATTGAAGTCTTTGTCTACAAAGTTGAAAACAATCCAAAAGGGGTTAATGTTTTTGTAAGTAGAAGTCACCCAGAATTCATTAAACGTATTATGGAACAAGAAATTCCAGAAGTGTTTGATGGAACAGTTGAGATTATGAGTGTAGCGCGTGAAGCGGGTGACAGAACTAAGGTTGCTGTTAGAAGCCATAATCCTAATGTTGATGCGATTGGAACAATTGTTGGTCGAAAAGGAGCCAATATTCAAAAAGTCATCAGTAAATTCCATCCTAAGCGTCTTGATAATCGAACAGGTGCAGTTGTGCCAGTAGAAGAAAATATTGATGTTATTCAATGGGTTGATGATCCAGCAGAATTTATCTATAATGCTATTGCTCCGGCAGAAGTTGACCAAGTTATTTTTGATGAAGTTGATCCTAGACGTGCTTTAGTTGTCGTTCCAGATGACAAGTTATCACTTGCTATTGGACGTCGTGGTCAAAACGTTCGTCTGGCTGCACATTTAACAGGCTACCGTATTGATATCAAATCTGCTAGTGAATTTGAAGCACTAGAAGCAGAAGGATTAATCAACAATGAGGAGTTGGATTTACCAGAAACTCCTCTTGAAGAGACTGAGTAAAAGAAACGAGGTGTCTCATGCCAAAAACTAAGAAAGTACCTTTAAGAAAATCAGTTGTTTCCGGTGAAGTTATCGATAAAAGAAACTTGCTTAGAATTGTTAAAACGAAAGAGGGCGAGATAGCAATTGATCCAACCGGTAAAAAAAATGGTAGAGGGGCCTATATTAAACTAGATAACCAAGAAGCCTTGGTTGCAAAGAAAAAGAAGATTTTCAACCATAGCTTTTCAATGGAAGTCCCAGAAAGCTTTTATGATGAACTAATCGCTTATGTTGATCACAAAGTTAAAAGAAGAGAGTTAGGTCTTGAATAATAACAAACAAATATCCAACTTGTTAGGCTTGGCACAAAGAGCGGGAAAACTTATTTCAGGAGAAGAATTAGTGATTGGTGCTATTCAATCACAAAAAGCCTCTCTTATTTTTCTTGCAAATGACGCTGCTACAAATTTGGTGAAGAAAATAAATGATAAAAGTCATTATTACAACGTAGAAGTCTCCACAGTGTTTTCAACACTGGAATTAAGCGCTGCAATCGGTAAACCAAGGAAGGTTATTGCTGTTTGTGACGCTGGATTTTCAAAGAAAATGAGGACTCTTATGAGATAAAGGATAGGAGGACAAGATTTGTCTAAGAAAAGATTACATGAAATTGCAAAAGAGATAGGGAAAACAAGCAAAGAAGTTGTTGAACAAGCCAAATCACTTGGTTTTGCAGTCAAAACACACTCAAGTACCCTTGATGAAACAGATGTTAAAACCTTGGTAGCAAGTTTTTCTAAATCATCTGATAAACCATCAGCTAAAAAAGAAGCAGCGACTTCAGAAACAAAACAAAAAGCAAATGAAGGACAACCAGTAAAAGCTAAAGAAACAGATAAAACGGTTGCTAAAGAAACAACTGGTCAAGATCAAAATGCTGATAAAAAGGAAGTTGTGCAACCAGAAGCAACTCAAATAAAGCCTAAAAGCAGGAACTTCAAAGCTGAACGTGAAGCAAAGGCTAAGGCTGAAGCTGAACGTCGTCGTAAAGCAAAAGAAAATGCTACCTCCTCAGACTCTGTTAATGTGTCTAATCGTCCGAAAGAAAGAACGCAAAATAAAGCTAAATCTAATAATAGACGTTTTGATAATCAACGTCCTGGACGAAAAGATAATTATCAGAAAAAACAAGACACAAGAGTTGAAAAAGCACCAACTCCTAAGATTGATTTTAAAGCACGTGCTGCTGCTTTAAAAGCTGAACAAAATGCCGAATATTCTCGTCAAAGTGAAAGTCGTTTTAGACAAGAACAACAATCAAAAATTGAGAAAACAAAGCGTGAAAAAGAAGCAAGAGAGAAACGTTTAAACGCTGTCAAAACGGAAGCTAAAAAGGTCCAAGAAGTAGAACCCGTGATAGAGGCAAAAAGCATTGTAGGAGATGTTGTTGCACCTCCAAAACAAAGTGTTGATACTAGACGTAAAAAACAAGCTCGTCAAGAAAAACTTCGTCATGAAGCCGCTAACCTTGAAGATGGACCAAAACAAGGTAAAAATAAGAAAAATTGGAATAATCATAATCAAGTGAGAAATCAAAGAAATAGTAACTGGAATACGAAAAAGAAATCTAAAAAAGGTAGAAATAACAAAGATGTTACTCCAAAACCAGTAACAGAGCGTAAATTTCATGAATTACCTAAAGAATTTGAATATACTGCAGGAATGACAATTGTTGACATTGCTAAGAGAATTAAACGTGAACCTGCTGAAATTGTTAAAAAACTCTTTATGATGGGGGTTATGGCAACTCAAAATCAATCTCTTGATGCTGATACCATTGAATTATTGATGGTTGACTATGGTATTGAAGCCCATCAAAAAATTGAAGTTGACAATGCAGATATAGAGCGTTTCTTCACAGAAGAGGGCTATCTTAACCCTGAAAACATGGTTGAAAGAGCACCTGTTGTTACGATTATGGGTCACGTTGACCATGGTAAAACAACCCTCTTAGATACTCTACGTCATTCGAGAGTAGCAACTGGTGAGGCCGGAGGAATCACTCAACATATTGGTGCCTATCAAATTGAAGAAAATGGCAAGAAAATTACCTTCCTTGATACACCAGGACATGCTGCTTTTACTAGTATGCGCGCACGTGGTGCCTCTGTTACCGACATCACTATCTTAATTGTTGCTGCTGATGATGGCGTTATGCCACAAACGATTGAAGCTATTAATCACTCAAAAGCTGCTGGGGTTCCAATTATTGTTGCTATCAATAAAATTGATAAACCAGATGCTAATCCAGAACGTGTTATTGGTGAATTAGCCGAACATGGAGTAATGTCAACGGCTTGGGGTGGTGATTCTGAATTTGTTGAAATCTCAGCAAAATTTGGTAAAAATCTTGATGAACTTTTAGAAACAGTTTTACTTGTTGCTGAAATTCAAGAATTAAAAGCTGACCCTAAAGTTCGTGCCATTGGTACAGTTATTGAAGCTCGTCTTGACAAAGGAAAAGGGGCGATTGCAACTTTACTTGTGCAACAAGGAACACTTCACGTGCAAGACCCAATTGTTGTTGGTAATACTTTTGGACGTGTGCGTGCCATGACAAACGATCTAGGTCGTCGTGTGAAAATTGCTCCACCTTCAACACCTGTTTCCATTACTGGTCTCAATGAGACACCAATGGCTGGTGATCACTTTGCTGTTTATGAAGATGAAAAAGCAGCGCGTGCAGCTGGTGAAGAACGTGCCAAACGTGCATTGATGAAACAACGTCAAAATACTCACCGTGTCAGTCTTGAAAATCTTTTTGATACACTTAAAGAAGGCCAAGTGAAATCAGTCAATGTTATCATAAAAGCTGATGTCCAAGGTTCTGTTGAGGCCCTTGCTGCATCTCTTGTCAAAATTGATGTAGAAGGTGTTAAAGTAACAGTTGTTCATGCTGCTGTTGGTGCCATCAATGAATCAGATATCACGCTTGCAGCTGCAAGTAATGCTTTAATCATTGGCTTTAACGTTCGTCCAACCCCACAAGCGCGTCAACAAGCAGAAACTGATGAAGTGGATATTCGTCTTCACAGTATTATCTACAAAGTCATTGAAGAAGTTGAAGATGCCATGAAAGGGATGCTTGATCCAGAATACAAAGAAAAAATTGTTGGAGAAGCTGTCATCCGTGAAACCTTTGCAGTTTCTAAAGTTGGTACCATTGGAGGCTTCATGGTGACAAGTGGTAAGATTACTAGAGATTCTAGTGTTCGTGTTATCCGTGACAATGTTGTTGTTTATGATGGTCAATTAGCTAGTTTGAAACACTTCAAAGACGATGTGAAAGAAGTGACAAATGGTCGTGAAGGTGGTCTTATGATTGAAAAATATAATGACTTAAAAGTAGACGACTTAATTGAAGCATATGTGATGGAAGAGATTAAACGTTAATAGAATAGAAACGAGGTCATAAATGGGAAAATCATTTCGTATTGATCGAGTAGGAATGGAAGTAAAACGTGAGATTAATGACATTCTTCAAAAGAAGGTTCGCGATCCACGTGTTAATGGCGTTACCATTACCGATGTAAAAATGCTTGGGGACTTATCTGTTGCCAAAGTATATTACACCATTTTATCTAGTTTAGCGTCTGATAATCAAAAAGCTCAAGAAGGATTAACAAAGGCTAAAGGAACCATTAAACGTGAGTTGGGTCATAAACTCACTATGTACAAAATTCCTGATTTAGTTTTTATTAAAGACGAATCCATTGAATATGGTAATAAAATTGATCAGATGCTTAGAGAACTTGATCAAAAAGATTAGAAGAACTGTTATAAACAGTTCTTTTTTTATTGACATTAGCGAACAATTCACTTATAATATCTACAGATGTAGACAAACAAGGAGTAAACTATGAAATCTATTTCAGATGCTGAATGGGAAGTCATGCGTGTTATTTGGACTTTTAAGGAAACAACGAGTAAGGAAATTATTGCTGTCTTAAGTCCCAAAAAAGAATGGTCAACGTCCACCATTAAAACGCTTCTGGCACGATTAGTGGAAAAAGGACTTGTTACAAGCTACCGTCAGGGCAAACACTATATTTATTCTCCTCTTATTTCTGAAGAAGAAGCACAGTATAGTGAGTTAAAAAAATCATTTGCTCGTATTTGCCAAAAAAAACATGCAGGTTTATTATTGCAATTGCTTGATGAGACCTTAATGACAAATGATGATCTCCAAACATTTAGTAAAAAATTAGCTCAAAAAAAACAAAATACTGTCGAAGAAGTTTATTGCAATTGTGTTCCCGGGCAATGTTTATGCATGCATCATAGAAAGGAAAGCTAATGGCAAAAGATGTTTTTTTAATTGATGGGATGACTTGTGCATCGTGTGTGGCTAATGTTGAAAATAGTATTAAAAAAATAGAATCTGTAGATAATGTTGTTGTCAATTTAACCACTGAAAAAATGACTGTTAATTATAATGAAACAGAATTATCTAAAGATGACATTATTAGTGCTGTTCAAAGAGCAGGGTATGATGCTAAACTTTTTAGTGGTGATAAGAGTGACTCTCTAGAAAATAGAGAAGAAAACAAGTTACAAGCCATGAAAAAAAGACTCATAGGCTCTACTATTTTCACAATCCCATTATTTTATCTCTCAATGGGAAGTATGATAGGCATGCCAGTTCCTGCCATTTTATCCCCTGAAACAAACACTTTAGTCTTCTCAGTTGTTTTATTACTCTTAACTCTTCCTGTCATTTTTTTAAACTATCATTTTTATGCTAATGGTTACAAAGCGCTTTTTGCTCTAAGAGCCAACATGGATTCTTTGGTTGCTTTAGCGACAACCGCAGCATTTTTATATAGTCTATATAGCACTATCGCTATTTATCAAGGCCATAGTCATAGTCATCTTTATTATGAATCTGTTGCTGTTATTTTAACCTTGATTACTCTAGGAAAATATCTTGAGTTACTCTCTCGGGGTAAAACCTCTCAAGCGATTAAAAAGTTATTGGCTTTATCTGCTAAAGAAGCTACTATTTTACAAGATGGTAAAGAAATAAAACTGGCTGTTGATGATGTCTTTGTCGGTCAACAAGTCATTGTTAAACCAGGGGAGCGAATTCCTCTTGATGGTGTTATTGTTAAGGGTCACTCCACTATAGATGAGTCAATGCTGACTGGCGAGAGTTTACCGATTGAAAAAGCACAAGGCCATAAGGTTTATGCTGGTACTATGAATGGCAAAGGGAGACTCATTTATCAGGTTGAAAAAGTATCAAAAGATAGTTTTCTTTCTCAAATCATTAAACTGGTTGAAGATGCGCAACAAACCAAAGCGCCGATTGCTAAAATTGCCGATCAAGTGTCAGGCATTTTTGTTCCAGTAGTCATTGCTCTTGCTCTTATCAGTGGTTTCTTTTGGTTCTTTGTTATTGGAGAAAGTTTTCAATTTGCAATGACTGTCGCTGTTAGTGTTCTAGTAATTGCTTGTCCTTGTGCTCTGGGCCTTGCAACCCCTACAGCTATTATGGTTGGTACAGGAATGGCTGCTGAAAAAGGCATTTTATTTAAAAGAGGAGATGCTTTAGAGCTAGCTCATCAAGCTGATACTATTGTTTTTGATAAGACAGGCACTATTACCCAAGGAAAACCAGAAGTGACTAGTCTTTTTGCCTATGAATTAGAAGAAAAAGAGTTGCTTCGCTATCTCGCTTCTTTTGAAGCTATGTCAGAACACCCATTAGCTCAAGCAATTGTTAAAAAAGCAGAAAAAGAACAACTGACGTTATTAGAAGTTGACCATTTTGAATCTCTAACCGGATTTGGTATTAAGGGGAAGATTGACTCTTCAGAATTTTTAATTGGAAATGACAGCTTAATGGCAATGGAAGGTATTTCTCTAGAACAAGCAAAATTAGATTTTGAAGCGATGACATCATCTGGTCAGACCCCTATTTTTATTAGTAAAGATAATCAACTTATTGGACTAGTTGGTGTGGCTGATAAGATTAAAAAAGATAGCAAAGAAACCATTGAGCGTTTGCAGAAAATGGGAAAAGAGGTTGTGATGCTTACTGGTGATCACCATCAAACAGCACAAGCTATTGCTAAAGAATTGAATATCAAAACAATCTTTAGTCAAGTGTTACCAAATGAAAAACAAGAAGTTGTGTTGACTTTAAAAGAAAAGGGTAAAAAAGTCGCAATGGTTGGTGATGGTATTAATGATGCACCAGCGCTTGTTACGGCAGATATTGGCATTGCCTTAGGTTCTGGGACTGATATTGCGATTGAATCTGCTGATATCATTTTAGTACGTCCTGATATGCTTGACTTAATCACTTTATTAAGTATTAGTCGGTTGACAATTAAGACAATTAAAGAAAATCTTTTTTGGGCTTTTATCTATAATGTTTTAATGATTCCAATAGCTATGGGGATTCTTTATGGTATAAATGGTCTTTTGTTAGATCCCATGTTAGCAGGATTAGCAATGAGCTTTAGTTCAGTATCAGTTGTTTTAAATGCTTTAAGGTTAAAAAGAAGAAAACTATAATTATTATTAATAAAGGAGATTAGAATAATGGAAAAAACGTATGAAATGACTGGATTAAAATGTCAAGGCTGTGTTGATACAGTTACAGAAAAATTATCAGCTTTAAAAAGTGTAGAAAATGTTTCTGTCAATCTAGATGCTAAGGAAGTGACCATTACTGGAAGTCCTTTAAAATGGTCTTTACAACGTGCACTCAAAGGCACAAAGTTTGAAATTGGTAAAGAAGTTAAAAAATAATCAGAGTTTATAAATCAAAAAAAGTATAACAAAAGGTACCTGTTTTCCTCAATTCATGGTAAACTAGTAAGGACAAATGAGTTAGGTGACGGTATGGAAAATACAATTTGGGATATCTTAAATATTATCGGAACGGTGGCATTTGCTTTTTCAGGTGCCATCGTTGCTATGGAAGAGGATTTTGACATTCTAGGCGTTTTTATCCTTGGTTTTTTAACAGCGTTTGGTGGTGGGACCATTAGAAATCTAATGATCGGTCTACCAATGAGTGCCTTATGGAGTCAGGGAACTGCTTTTAACTATGCCTTAGGTGCCATTATTCTCATTCTTTTTTTCCCAAATCTTATTTCAATGCACTGGAAGAGAGCTGGTGTTTTCACCGATGCCGTTGGCTTAGCAGCCTTTAGTATTCAAGGGGCTTTATTTGCTAAAGATTTAGGACAACCACTTAGCGCTGTCATTGTTGCGGCTGTTTTAACAGGGGCCGGTGGTGGGGTTGTTCGCGATGTCTTAGCAGGTAGAAAACCTGGTGTACTAAGAAGTGAAATTTATGCTGGTTGGTCTATTTTAGCAGCCGTTATGATTCATTTTAAGATTGTTAATAATGATTCAGGTTACTATGCATTAGTGCTACTAATTATTATTTTAAGAATGGTTGGGTACAAGAAAAACTGGCATCTACCAAAAGTGAATTGGAATAATACAAAGGAGTAAGAAAGATGATTAAACTAATCGCTATCGATTTGGATGGCACGTTATTAACAGATGATCATGAGATACCAAAAGAAAACATTGAAGCGATTCATGCAGCTGTCAAAAAAGGGGTTAAAATTGTTATTTCAACAGGGAGACCAATGTCTGGGGTTCGTCCTATTTTTGAAAAATTACAGTTAAGTGAAAAAGAATTTGTTATCATTAATAACGGGTCTTCAACCTATGAAACAAGTCGGTGGCAATTGATTGACTATTTTAATTTGACAGATAAAGACGTGACTTCTCTTTACCAATTAGTTGAAAAAGAAACAGATATTCAATTAACGATTTTTGATGAAGATGGTTATTATTTTGTTTTGGCTGAAAATCCTTTACCGGTCGTAACGTTTGATGCAAATATCGTCTTTGTTAAGCCGACACCGATTACTTTGGAGCAATTATTAGAGCGTCATAAAATTAATTTTCAAGGGATGTATTTGGCGGAACCTGCTGTATTAGATAATTTCCAAAAAAAATATGAAGCTGAGTTATCGTCTCGCTATAGTACCGTTAGAAGTCAAAATTATATTTTTGAAACCTTACCAAAAGGAGCTACAAAAGCCTCAGCTTTAATGAAACTGATTGAGGAATTAAATATTTCTAAAGAAGAAGTGATGGCTATTGGTGATGGCAATAACGATATTGAAATGCTTGAAATGGCAGGAATCAGTGTCGCCATGGGTAATGCTGGTGAAGCGGTTAAAAAGGCTGCTAAATACCAAACAGATTCAAATAATAATAACGGTTTAGCTAAAGCAATTAATAAGTATATTTTGAAGTAAACATGTCTGTGTTTACTTTTTTAATTTAAAAACCTATTTGACAATATTGTCAAATAGGTTGAAAATGTTTTAGAAATTATGGCATTAAAGGCAGGCCAATAGCAGCCATTTCTTCTACAGGGGTAATCATACCATCGTTAATCCAGTTAGCTAGAACGGAAATGATGGCTGTGCTAAAAAAAGAAGTTGAATAAGTCGAGATTTTTTTACGACGATATTTTTGATACGCTCGAAAACGTCTAGCAACTAAATCTGTTAAAAAAGAATGTAGGTGGTGTTTTAAAGCAATTTTTAAGACGTAAGCTTCTTTTTTTGCTTCAGTAAATAGATAGAGCCAAGCTTGATAGGTTTGTGTTTTTAGATTAAATGATTTTATACCACGAAAAATTTTTCGAACAGTTCGTGTAATGAGATTTTTTAAAATATCTTCTTTTGAGTTGAAATGTCGATAAAAAGCATTTCTAGAAACGCCCGCTTTTGCTACTAACTCAGAAATAGTAATTTGTTTGATGGTTTTGTTTTCAAGAAGAGTAAGTAAAGCGATCTCAATTGACTCTTTAGTGATTTTTTTAGATTCTTGGTTGGCTATTTCTAAATTTTTAATAGAAATGGGAGAAACCTCTTTTTTTGCCATAACAACTCCTTTTAAAATGTGACATCTGATAAAAAAACAGTCCTATTATTACCGCTTTCATGTTATAATTTTATGTGAAGATAGGTATTTTGTCAACTAACTAAATACAATGATGACTGGAGAAATGATATGACTTGGAAAATTGTAACAGACTCAGGAAGTGATTTTAGAAGCTTACCAGATCTTGCCGAAGGCACTAGTTTTGAACTAGTCCCATTAAGTATAACAATAGGAGACCGTGTTTTTGTTGACTCAGAAGACCTTGATATTAATGAGATGATGACAACCATGTATTCTGAAAATTCAGCAGCAAGGTCAGCTTGTCCAAGTCCAGAAGCCTTTAAAAATTCTTATGAGGGGTCTGATAATATCATAGTCATTACATTGACAGGTACTCTCTCAGGTAGCAACAATAGTGCTCAAGTGGCAAAAAAAATGTTGTTAGAAGAAAATCCTAATGCTAATATCCATGTTTTTGATTCTTTATCTGCTGGTGGTGAAATGGATTTGTTTTTGCTTGAAGCTAATAGACTAATAAAAGAAGGTTTGTCATTTGAAGATGTTATTAGCCAATTAGAGACATATCTTTCAAAAACTCGCCTATTGTTTATCCTATCTAAAGTAGATAATTTAGTGAAAAATGGTCGTCTTAGTAAATTAATCGGAACAGTGGTTGGCTTGTTGAATATTCGAATGGTTGGTAAAGCCAGTGAGGAAGGCAAACTAGAATTGCTACACAAATCTAGAGGTCAAAAAAAAGCCATAACTGCTGCCTTTGAAGAAATGCTGAAGTCAGGTTATAATGGTGGCCGTGTCATGATTGCTCACGCTAACAATTTAAAAATCTGTCAACAATTGGAAGAAAAAATTAAAAATAAGTTTCCTCAAGCAGATATTAATACCATTCCAACGTCTGGTTTGTGTAGTTTTTATGCAGAAGAAGGCGGTATTTTGTTGGGTTATGAACTAGCATAAAAAAGTTCTCTCTCTTTGATGAACTAAAGAGAGAGAACTTTTTTATTGTTCTGTTGCAGCAGGTGTATTTAACGATTGATTATAGGCATTAATATTAGCGATTACAATATCTAATCGCGCTTGCAATTCAGCTTTTTTGGTAGGATCTGTTAAGGCATTAATAGCATTTTGTGCTATATCAACATTAGATTGCACTTGATACCCTTCAGCATTAACAAGAGCGGTTTCAGCGTTGGCCTGATTGTTAAGTTCATTAGTGATGGCATCAATACTAGTCTGTAATTCTTGTTTTTTGGTGTCATCGTTTATCATATCAATGGCTATTTGAGCAGTATTTCTTGTATCATCAGTTGGATTTTGTTGGTAGTTAGTTATCCTTGACTGAGCAATTGCAATTAGTTCATCATCTTTATTTACTTCAGTTGTTGTGGTTTCAGTACTTGTTTCCACCTGAACAGTTTTACTGTTATTAGTACTTGCAACTGAATGAGTTTTACCAAAGACTACATAAATAAAACCAGCAAAAGCAATGACAATAATACTAAGAATCAAATAAACCAATTCACTTTTCGATGTTTTCATAATTTATCCTTCTAAAATCAATATATCTATTCTATTATAGTTCAATTTTTATAAAAAACCAAGTGTTTTCAACATATTTCTGCTAAATTAAAAAAAAATAAAAAAGACTTGTTTGTTTGCTAACATTGTTTTAAAATGGAAGTATCGGTTATTCGATAATTTATAGTTAATGAGGACAAACATGTGTCAGTAAATTGGCAAACTATTGCATTTGATTTTTTTGGAGGATTAGGGCTATTCCTATTTAGCATTAAATACATGGGAGATGGTCTGCAACAAGCTGCGGGAGATAGACTTCGTGATTATATTGATAGATACACTAGTAATCCATTTTTAGGTGTTTTAATCGGTATTGTGTTCACAGGTCTTATCCAATCGAGTTCTGGTGTTACTGCCATTACAGTAGGTCTAGTTTCTGCAGGTCTATTAACGCTCAGACAAGCTATTGGTATTGTTATGGGTGCTAATATTGGAACAACTGTTACCTCCTTTTTAATAGGTTTTAAACTAGGAGATTATGGGCTACCAATTTTATTTGTTGGAGCTGTTTTATTCTTATTTATTAAAAATCGTAAAATCAATAATCTTGGGAAAATTCTCTTTGGTTTGGGTGGCTTATTCTTTGCTCTTCACTTGATGGGCGATGCTATGACACCATTGAGAGAAATCCAAGCCTTTCGTGATTATATGGTGACTTTAGGAAACAATCCATTTCAAGGGGTTCTTTTAGGAACAGGTCTAACTGTTTTAATCCAATCATCATCAGCGACCATTGGTATCTTACAAAGCCTTTATGCCGGAGGCCTATTAGACTTGAGTGGGGCATTACCTATTTTATTTGGTGATAATATTGGGACAACAATCACTGCTGTTTTAGCAGCCTTAGGTGGCAATATATCAGCTAAACGTGTGGCTGGAGCACATGTTATGTTTAATGTGATAGGAACTCTGGTCTGTGTGATGTTACTAGCACCATTCACTTCTCTTGTCGAATGGTTTCAATCAAGCCTTCATTTAACACCTGAGATGACTATCGCTTTCGCTCATGGAACCTTTAACATTACAAACACTGTCGTTCAATTTCCTTTCATTGGTTTACTAGCCTATGTCGTGACTAAAATTATTCCAGGTGAAGATGAAACGATTCGGTATGAGGCTATCTATCTTGATAAGCTATTAATTACGCAATCACCTTCTATTGCATTAGGAAATGCTAGAAAAGAATTGGTGCACTTGAGTGCTTATGCTATTCAATCTTTTGAAGCAGCTTTTAGATATATAATGACGGCAGATGAAAAATTTGTTGAAAAAGTTAATAAGTATGAGACAGTTGTTAATGCTATTGATGAAGAATTGACGCATTATTTGATTCAACTGTCAAATGAAACCTTAAGTGAAAATGAAAATGAAATTTTAGCAAGTATTCTGGATTCGTCGAGAGATTTAGAAAGAATTGGAGACCATGCGGTCAACCTAACCAATTTATCTAGCTACAATTTTTCAAAACATATTGTCTTTTCAGCAGAAGCGATTCAAGAATTAGAAGATCTTTATAAAATGACACATCGCATGATTTTGGATGCCTCTCGTGTGATTGCTGATCATGATGTGGAACTAGCAAAAGAGCTTCAAGAACGTCATAAGGAAGTCCAACGTTTTGAACGTCAAATTAGAAAAGCGCATGTTAAACGAATGAATAAGGGGATATGTACACCTTTAGCAGGCATTAATTTTATTGATTTAATCACACCATGTACTAGAATTACGGATCATGCTTTAAACCTTTCTGATAAAGTGTTAGAAAATCAATTGTAATCATATTAAAAAGAAGGGAGACCTTCTTTTTTTGTGAAATAAATCGTTTTTTTGGTATATACCGTTTACAAAAATCATAAGAAGGAGTATAATGTAAGCAAAGAAGGAAAGGTGATTTTAAAATGACAAAATATTTTAAGGCAGATAGTTTCTTTTACCCTTATGAGGAAAAAAAAGGAGGCTATTTGACGATTGTTGATGGCAAATTTGGTGATTGGGTAGCTGATGTTCCTGCTAATGCAGAAGTGGTTGATTATTCAGGCTATAGCATCGCTCCAGGACTTTTTGATTCTCATGTTCATGGTTATCACGGTTCAGATGTGATGGATAATACTCCTGAAAGCATTGAAACCATTAGTAAAGGGTTGTTATCAACTGGTGTGACAAGCTTTTTACCAACTACATTAACAGCCTCTTTTGAAGAATTAGATGATGTGTGTAAAACCATCGCTTCTGTTAAAAATAAGGTTTCAGGTAGTAAAATTAGAGGGATTTATTTTGAAGGGCCTTTCTTTACTGAAAAATTCAAAGGCGCTCAAAACCCATCTTATATGAGAGACCCTAAAATCGAAGAATTTGATCAATGGTATGAAAGTTCAGAAGGTCTCTTACATAAAATTGCGATTGCACCAGAAAGAGATGGTGTTGAGGAGTTTGTTTCCCATGTTGTTTCAAAAGGAGCTATTGTTTCTTTAGGGCATTCTGATGCTACTTATGAAGATGCGCTTCACGCTGTTCAAGCAGGTGCTAGCGTTTGGGTTCATGCTTACAATGGTATGAGAGCTTTAAATCATCGTGAACCTGGTATGGTAGGTGCAGTTTATGGTATTCCAAATACTTATGCTGAGCTAATCTGTGATGGTTATCATGTCTCTCCAGAAGCTTGTCGTATTTTACTAGACCAAAAGGGTCCTGATCACGTTGCACTTATAACAGATTGTATGCGTGCTGGTGGTATGCCTGATGGTGACTATGTTTTGGGTGAATTCCCAGTTATTGTTGAAAATGGAACAGCAAGATTAAAAGATAGTGGTAGTCTAGCTGGTTCAATTTTGAAACTTGATGATGGTGTCAAAAATGTTGTGGATTGGGGTCTCGCTAACCGTTTAGAAGCCATTCGTATGGCAACCTTTATTCCAGCTGTGTCATGTCATCTAGAAGACAAATGTGGTCAAATCAAAAAAGGTCATGATGCTGACTTTATCATTTTAAATCAAGACATGACTTTAAAAGCAACTTTCCTTGATGGTGAAAAAGTATTTGAAAACTAAGAAGAGAATGCAATCCTCTTAAAGTCCTTTAAAGGATAGACAAGCCTAGGGAATTGTGTTAAAATGAGCATTAGAGAAAGCAAATACCAAGTTCTTTTTCAAGCGAATCTGGGAGGGTGTAAGCCAGATAAAAAGTAATGGTTGAGGCACTTTCTTGTTAAATACAGCTAAAATATATTAATGAAGTCAAAAATAGGGTGGAACCGCGTTTCTAACGCCCCTTTACAGTAATGTAAGGGATTAGAAAAGTGGTTTTGCTCTATTTTTATAATATAAAGGAGAAAAGATGGTCAAAAAATTAACATTTCAAGAAATTATTTTAACACTACAACAGTTCTGGCATCAACAAGGGTGTCTATTAATGCAAGCTTATGATAATGAAAAGGGTGCTGGAACCATGAGTCCGTATACTTTTTTACGTGCCATTGGTCCGGAGCCTTGGAATGCTGCTTATGTAGAACCAAGTAGACGCCCTGCTGATGGTCGTTATGGTGAAAATCCCAATCGTCTTTATCAACATCATCAATTTCAAGTGGTTATGAAACCAAGCCCAAGTAATATTCAAGAACTATACCTTCAAAGTTTAGAACTTTTAGGGATTAATCCTCTTGAACATGATATTCGTTTTGTTGAGGATAACTGGGAAAACCCATCAACTGGTTCAGCTGGACTTGGTTGGGAAGTTTGGTTAGATGGGATGGAAATCACTCAGTTTACTTATTTCCAACAAGTCGGTGGATTAGCTACCAATCCTGTGACAGCTGAAGTCACCTATGGTTTAGAACGTTTAGCGTCATATATCCAGGAAGTCACTTCTGTCTATGATATTGAGTGGGCTGATGGGGTTAAATACGGCGAAATTTTCAAACAACCAGAATATGAACACTCAAAATATAGTTTTGAAGTGAGTGATCAAGACCTACTGCTTACAAACTTTGATAAATTTGAAAGAGAAGCTAAACGTTGTATAGCAGATTCTTTAGTTCATCCTGCTTATGATTATGTTTTAAAATGTTCTCATACGTTTAATCTCTTAGATGCTAGAGGAGCAGTTTCTGTTACTGAGAGAGCTGGCTATATTGCACGTATCAGAAATTTAGCGCGTGAAGTAGCAAAAGCATTTGTTGCAGAGCGTAAGCGTCTAGGTTACCCTCTTTTAGATGATGAAACAAGACAGGAATTACTTGAAAAGGAGGATAAATAAGGATGACTAAAAATCTATTAATTGAACTAGGGTTAGAAGAAATGCCCGCTTATGTTGTCACACCAAGTATGAAACAACTTCGAGATAAAATGGGGCAATTCTTAAAAGAAGAACGCTTAAGTTTTGATAAAATTGAAATGTTTTCAACGCCAAGACGTTTAGCGATTAGAGTGGTTAATCTGGCAGACCAACAAACGGATTTGGTAGAGGAATTTAAAGGGCCTGCTAAACGAATTGCACTGGATGACAATGGTGAATTTACTAAAGCGGCACAAGGTTTTGTCAAAGGAAAAGGTTTGACCGTTGATGATATTACATTTCGCGACATTAAAGGCACTGAATATGTTTATGTCACCAAAAAAGAAGAGGGAAAACCAGTCAAAGAGGTTTTAAAAGCTATTCCAGACCTTCTTAAAAGCTTAACTTTTCCAGTGAGCATGCATTGGGCAGCTAACCGTTTTGAATTTATTCGTCCTGTTCATACCTTGATTGTCTTATTAAATGATGACATGCTAGAGATGGATTTTCTTGATATTACAAGTGACAGAATTAGTCGAGGACATCGTTTTCTTGGTAAAGAAGTGGCCATTACATCAGCAAACAGTTATGAAGATGATTTAAGAAACGAATTTGTGATAACCAACAGCGTTGAACGTGAAAGCATGATTGTTGAGCAAATCAGAGCGATTGAAAACGAAAAAAATGTTGTGGTTGAGATTGATGAAAAATTACTCAATGAAGTTCTTAATCTGGTAGAATACCCAACGGCTTTTATGGGAAGCTTTGATGAAAAATACCTTGATATCCCTGAAGAAGTACTGATCACTTCAATGAAATCTCATCAACGTTATTTTGTTGTGAGAAATCAAGAGGGACAATTACTACCTCACTTCATCTCGGTTCGTAACGGTAATGACAAGGGCCTTCAAAATGTTATTCAAGGAAATGAAAAAGTCTTGTTAGCACGTTTAGAAGATGGTGAGTTTTTCTGGCGTGAAGACCAAAAATTAAAGATTGATGACTTGGTGGAAAAATTAAAACAAGTGACCTTCCATGAAAAAATTGGTTCTCTTTATGATCACATGCAAAGAGTTGAGAAAATTTCGCAATTGATTGGAGAGCAATTAAATCTGACAAGTGATGACTTAAAAGAACTTAATCGTGCTAGCAAAATCTACAAGTTTGACCTACTAACAGGCATGGTTGGTGAATTTGATGAATTACAAGGTATTATGGGTGAAAAGTATGCCCTTCTTGCTGGTGAAAGCCCAGTTGTGGCAACAGCCATTAGAGAACACTATATGCCAATTAGTGCAGAAGGTGAATTGCCTGATAGCGTAGTAGGGGCAGTTCTTGCTATTGCTGATAAACTAGATACTCTTTTATCCTTTTTCAGTGTTGGACTTATTCCAAGTGGTTCTAACGATCCCTACGCTCTTAGACGAGCAACGCAAGGTATCGTTCGTATCTTAGATAAATTTGGTTGGTCTATCTCAGTAGAAGACTTGATAGCAAGCCTTTATCGTTTGGATATGACATCTCTTACTTATGACAATCAATCAGAAGTTATGACTTTTATCTCTGCTAGAATTGAGAAAATGATGGGGTCTGATATTTCTAAGGATATCATAGAGGCAGTTTTATCAAGCTCTAACTCAGTGGTACGTACACTTCTAGAAACTAGTCTTGCTCTTTCTGAAAAAGCAAGAGAAGATAATTTTAAAGCATCAGTCGAAAGTTTGACTCGTGTCTTTAATCTAGCAGATAAGGCTAAGACTGATCAGGTTGATGAATCCTTATTTGAAAATCCTTTTGAAGAAACATTATATCAAGCAACACAAACACTAGATTTAGCCAGTGAGGTGTCAGATAATTTGGATAGTTTATTTGCTTTAAGTCCAGTGATTGATGCTTTCTTTGATAACACTATGGTTATGGTAGATAATCAAGCATTAAAAGCAAATCGTTTGGCTATTTTAGCTCAATTAAGAAATAAAGCCAATCAGGTAGCAGCCTTCAATAAAATTAATACCAAATAAGGAGGTCTTATGAAACAAGAAAAAATTAACCGTATCAATGAATTGGCAAAAAAGAAAAAAACACAAGGCTTAACTCCAGAAGAAAAAGTAGAACAAGCCGATCTTAGAAAAGAGTACATTGAAGGGTATCGTCGCTCGATTAGACATCATATTGAGGGTTTAAAATTAGTTGATGAACAAGGAAATGACGTGACACCAGAAAAGCTAAAAGCTATTCAACGAAAAAAAGGCTTACATGGCCGGAAGTAAGATGGATATGAATGATTGAAAGCCACTAAAATAAGTGGCTTTTTATTATTAACTTAAATGATAGATTTATGCTATAATGTAAGTGATTAAAAAAAAGAGAGGTCACAACATGACATTTGACAATATCGATCAGTTAGCAGTGAATACGATTCGTACCCTATCAATTGACGCTATCCAAAAAGCTAACTCTGGTCATCCAGGTCTTCCAATGGGAGCAGCTCCGATGGCTTATGTGCTTTGGAATCATTTTTTAAAGGTTAATCCTAAAACTAGTCGCAAATGGACAAACCGAGATCGTTTTGTTTTATCTGCAGGCCATGGCAGTGCTTTATTATACAGCTTGTTACATTTGGCCGGCTATCAATTGAGCATTGACGATCTTAAAAACTTCCGTCAATGGGGCTCAAAAACGCCAGGACATCCAGAAGTTACTCACACTGATGGTGTTGAAGCAACAACTGGTCCACTAGGACAAGGTATTGCAAATGCTGTTGGGATGGCGATGGCAGAAGCTCACTTAGCTGCTAAATTCAATAGACCAGGGTTTGATATTGTTGATCACTATACCTATGCTCTTAACGGAGATGGTGATTTGATGGAAGGTGTCAGCCAAGAAGCAGCTAGTTTAGCTGGACACTTAAAATTAGGAAAACTAATTCTTTTATACGATTCAAATGATATCTCCCTTGATGGACCAACTTCTAAAGCATTTACAGAGGATGTTAAAGGACGCTTTGAAGCTTATGGTTGGCAACATCTGCTTGTCACAGATGGTAATGATATGAAAGCTATCAGTGAAGCCATTAAGATGGCACAAGCTGAAACCGATAAACCAACTATCATTGAAGTGAAAACAGTGATTGGTTATGGGGCTCAAAAACAAGGGACAAGCGCTGTTCATGGTGCTCCTCTTGGTAAAGATGGTGTCAGTTATGCAAAATCAACTTACGAGTGGGAATATCCAGAATTTACAGTTCCTGAAGAAGTAACAGAACGTTTCCAAACTGGTTTAGGACAAAGAGGAGAAGACGCAGAAACCTCATGGAATGATCTTTTTGCACGTTATGAAAAAGAATACCCAGAATTGGCTAAAGAATATGAAAAAGCCTTTTCAGATGAACCAATTGACATCTCTTTAGAAGATTATGATTTAGAGACTAACCTTGCTAGTCGTGTCACTAGCCAAAAAGCTATTCAACAGATTGCTGAACAAGTGCCGTCATTATGGGGCGGTTCTGCTGACCTGTCAGCGTCTAATAACACAATGATTGCTAATGACACAGACTTCCAAGCAGGTAACTATCAAGGACGCAACATTTGGTTTGGTGTTCGTGAATTTGCCATGGCAGCAGCTATGAACGGAATCGCTCTTCATGGTGGAACACGTGTTTATGGCGGTACTTTCTTTGTTTTTGCTAACTACCTTCTACCGGCAGTTCGTATGGCTGCTTTACAAGAATTACCAACTGTTTATGTGATGACTCATGATTCTATAGCTGTTGGTGAAGACGGACCAACACACGAACCTATTGAGCAGTTGGCAAGTGTTCGTTCAACGCCTAATCTTAATGTTATTCGTCCAGCTGATGGTAATGAAGTCAATGCTGCATGGGCGCGTGCTTTAACAGAAACGAAGCGTCCAACAATGCTTGTTTTGACACGTCAAAATTTACCGACGCTTGAAGGTACAAAAGAATTGGCGAAAGCTGGTGTTGATAAAGGTGCTTATATCTTATCTAAGGAAAAAGGCGATCTTGATGGTATTTTAATTGCAACTGGTAGTGAAGTGGCTTTAGCACTTGCTGCTCAAAAAGAACTAGAAGAAAAAGGTACCTATGTTCGAGTGGTTTCAATGCCATCGCAAAATATTTTTGACGAGCAAGACAAAGACTATCAAGAAAGTGTTTTACCAGCACATATTACTAAACGCTTAGCTATTGAAGCTGCAACCAGCTATGGTTGGGGCAAATATGTTGGATTATCAGGAAAAACATTGACCATTGATACCTGGGGAGCTTCCGCACCAGGAAATCTCGTCTTGGAAGAATATGGCTTTACTGTTGAGAATGTTTTAAATCATTATCATAGCTTGTAAAATTAATAAAAACACTAAAACCTTCATTATTTTCAATAGAAATGGTGAAGGTTTTTACATTTTTAATGACTAGTAAAAAGCGCTTTATAATCGATTCGCTACAAATGGCTGGTTTTTTCTGTTATAATCAAGCATATGAAAAGAAATTTTAAACATGTTAGGCGGCTCGTTATTAAAATAGGGACAAGCTCTCTCGTTTTATCTAACGGTAGTATTGATTTGCAAAAAATAGATGAATTGGCATTTGTGATTTCCTCTTTGATGGCAAAAAAAATGGAAGTTATTCTCGTTTCTTCTGGTGCAATGGGATTTGGTTTAGATGTTTTAAAAATGTCTAAAAGACCAAGTGATATTGCTAAACAACAAGCAATATCAAGCATAGGTCAAGTAGCGATGATGAGTCTTTATTCGCAAATATTTTCGCACTATCAAAATAAGGTGTCCCAAATTCTTCTTACCAGAGATGTTATTGAGTACCCTGAGAGTCTTTTAAATGTAACAAATGCTTTTGAGAGTTTATTACAGTTGAATATCTTGCCTATTGTTAATGAAAATGATGCTATCAGTGTTGAAGAAATGGATCACAGTACAAAATTTGGTGATAATGATCGCTTGTCTGCAACTGTTGCTTCGATTACTAAGGCAGATTTGTTAATTATGCTCTCAGATGTTGATGGTCTTTTTGACAAAAATCCAACGATTTATGAAGATGCCATTTTAAGGAAAAAAGTCACTGCCATTACAAAAGATATTTTAAAAACAGCTGGAGGTGTTGGGAGCAAATTTGGAACTGGTGGTATGTTAAGTAAACTTCAAAGTGCAGAAATGATTTTTGAAGAAAATAGGCAAATGGTTTTAATGAACGGTAAAAATCCAAGAGATATTTTACGTGTGTTGGAAGGGGAAGTTATTGGTACCCTTTTTAGTAAGGAGTAGTTATGTCAGTTATTGATACTTTAGGAAAAAAAGCAAAGATGGCCGAAAGAGATTTATTACGACTATCAACCAGTGATAAAAATAAAGCTCTTTCTCAAATTGCTGATTCTCTCATATCACAAGCCTCTTTTTTATTATCAGAGAATTTAAAAGATGTCGAAAATGCTAAAATAAATGGTGTTTCAGACATCATGATTGATAGGCTTTCACTTAATATTGACAGTCTTAAAGCCATCTCAGATGGTGTGAGACAGGTCATTCATTTAGCAGATCCGATAGGCCAAGTGGTCAAGGGTTACACAAATAAAGATGGCTTGAAAATCATGCAAAAACGTGTCCCATTGGGCGTTATCGGAATGATTTTTGAAAGTCGCCCCAATGTTACCGTAGATGCTTTTTGCCTTGCTTTTAAAACAAATAATGCCATTATTCTACGTGGTGGTAAAGAGGCCATTCATTCTAACAAAGCCTTGGTTAAAGTCATTCAAAATAGTTTAGAAGCCATTGGTGTTAATAAGTATGTTCTACAACTAGTGGAAGATACTAGTCATGAAGTTGCAAAAGAAATGATGCAAGCTTCTGGTATTTTAGATGTCTTAATTCCTAGAGGTGGTGCTGGTCTAATCAATCGTGTCAAAGAACTAGCCAGAGTACCAGTGATTGAAACAGGTGTTGGTAATGTTCATATTTACGTTGATGATTCTGCTGACATTGATATGGCGATTAATATCGTTAGTAATGCTAAAACACAAAGGCCAAGTGTATGTAATGCTGCTGAGAGTTTAGTCGTTCATAAAGATATTGCCTCAGAGTTTTTGCCACGATTAGAAAAAGCTATTCACAAGATTCATCCAGTGGAATTTAGAAGTGATACTGTTGCTCATCAAATATTAGACAACTCAGTTCTTGCAACAAACGATGACTATGGAAAAGAATTTTTAGATTATATCCTATCAGTTAAAGTAGTGTCTTCCATAGAAGAGGCAGTTGACTGGATTAATACCTATTCAACGCATCATTCTGAAAGCATCATTACTCAAAGTTTAGCTCATGCTGAGTATTTTCAAGAGACCGTAGATGCTGCTGCTGTTTATGTTAATGCTTCAACTCGATTCACCGATGGTTTTGTTTTTGGTTTAGGAGCAGAGATAGGTATTTCAACACAAAAGATGCATGTGAGAGGACCGATGGGATTAGAGGCGCTAACCAGTACTAAATATTACATTAATGGTTCAGGTCAGATTAGACAATAACAAAGATTTTAGGAATTGTTTAAGCTTTATTGGCTAGTCTAGATAGTAAGCAGACTCTTAATGAAAAACTGTTTATAAAAGAGTAAAAATATGTTAAAATAAAGGTTATGACTAATGATTTTAATCACACAACGGTTCTTTTAGAAGAAACTGTTGATATGTTACATATTAAACCAGATGGCATCTATGTTGATGCTACTTTGGGTGGTGCTGGGCATAGCAAGTACTTGCTAAAAAAGCTTAGCCTTAAGGGACATTTGTACTGTTTTGACCAAGATCAAACAGCTATTGATAATGCTCAAAAAGAGCTTCAACCTTTTATTCAAAATGGTCAAGTGACCTTCATTAAGGATAATTTTAGAAATTTAAAACAGGCCTTAGCTGCCTACCATGTCACAGAAATAGACGGTATTCTCTATGATTTAGGAGTATCAAGTCCTCAACTTGATCAGCGTGAACGTGGTTTTTCTTACAAAAAAGATGCTCCTCTTGATATGCGAATGAATCAAGAGGCTAAGTTAACTGCTTATCATGTGATCAATCATTATGATTATCATGACCTAGTTCGTCTTTTTTTTAAATATGGTGAGGATAAATTTTCTAAACAAGTGGCTAGAAATATTGAAAAGATGAGACAAATTCAGCCGATTAAAACAACTACTGAATTAGTCGATATCATTAAAGCCAGTAAACCTGCTAAAGAATTAAAGAAAAAAGGTCATCCAGCCAAACAACTTTTTCAAGCGATTCGTATCGAAGTTAATGATGAGTTAGGAGCAGCGGATGAATCTCTCCAACAAGCCATGGAAATGTTAGCTGTTGATGGTTATATTTCTGTTATTACCTTTCATTCTTTAGAGGATCGATTAGTCAAACAATTATTTAAGGAAGCAAGCACTGTTGATGTGCCAAAAGGCCTCCCTTTTATTCCTGAGGAAATGAAACCTCAGTTTGAGTTGGTTAATAAAAAACCAATTTTACCCCAATCAATTGAATTAGAAAACAATAACCGTGCTCACTCAGCTAAATTACGGGTGGCCAGAAGAATTTGGAAATAAAAGCTTATGAATGAAAATAAGAATGAAGTCATTATTAATGTGATTCAAAAAAGAATTAAAACATTTACAAGAATTGAAAAGGCTTTTTATAGTGCTCTAATTGTTACAGCAATTATTTTGTCTGTTGGTATTGTTTATATTCAAAGTCGTAATTTTCAACTCCAACAAGAAATCTCGCAATTGAATAAAAAAATCAACAATCAAAAAGATGAATTTGACAATGCTAAACAAGAAGTTAATGAATTGACACGATATGATCGTATTTCTGAAATTGCTGAAGAGGCTGGCTTGACCATTCAAGGTGGAAATAGTCAGAAGGTGGAGTGACATGAAAAATTTGAAAAAAAGATTTTTACGGTATGTTACTAAAAACAGAAAGACACCTGCTGCTAACAGAGAACATGTTGGACAAAACATGATGATTCTAACCATTTTTATCTTTTTGGTCTTTATGATTAACTTTATTATCATCATTGGAACAGACAGTAAATTTGGAGTGGATCTATCAGAAAAAGCAAAAAGTGTTTATCAAACCACTCAAAAAGTTCAGGCTAAAAGAGGGTCAATTTTTGATAGAGTAGGTGAGGTAATCGCAGAAGACTCAACAACCTATTCTATTTACGCTGTTATTGATAAGAATTATGTCTCTGTCAATGATGAAAAGTTATATATTCAATCATCTCAATATGATAAGGTAGGAGATATTTTAAAAGAATATCTTGATATTGATAAAGATTATGTGATTGAACAACTAAAACGTGATGCTTCTCAGGTGTTATTTGGGCCTAAAGGAGATAATATTTCTTATGGCGTGATGACAGAGATTACTAAAGCTATGGAAGATGCCGGTATCCAAGGGATTGGTTTTACCACAAGTCCGGGAAGAATGTACCCCAATGGTGTCTTTGCTTCACAACTTATTGGTTATACAACTATAAAAGAAGATAAAAACGGAAGCAAAACCTTGACTGGCTCAGGTGGGCTGGAATATGCCTTAAATGATATTTTATCTGGAACAGACGGTGTTGTGACCTATCAAAAAGATAAAAACGGTAATACACTTTTAGGAACGGCAACAACTGTCAAAAAGGCATTAGATGGTAAAGACGTCTACACCACTTTATATGCGCCTCTTCAAACCTATCTAGAAGCGCATATGAACGTCTTCCAAGAAAAGGCAAATGGTGTTAATGCGAGTGCGACGGTTGTTAATGCTAAAACTGGCGAAATTCTGGCCACTACTCAAAGACCTACATATGATTCTGATACTAAAGAAGGATTTGGTGTTGAAGGATTTGAGTGGCAAAACTTACTCTATCAAACCAGTTATGAACCAGGATCAACTTTAAAAGTAATGACAGTTGCTTCTGCTATTGATAATAAAACTTTTAATCCAAATGCAACCATTGATAACAGTAATGGTATCACTGTAGCTGATACAACTATCCAAGACTGGGATATCAACGACGGCAGTTCTCAAGGGACAGTAAGAAATTTTGTTCAAGGATTTGCCCACTCTAGTAATGTTGCTATGACGCAACTAGAACTTAATATGGGGCATGATACCTGGTTAAATTATTTAGAAAAGTTCCGATTCGGTCTTAGAACACGTTTTGGTATGGGTTATGGGAATGTACAAGAAAACCCAGGAAAAGTTAACTCGGATAATGTTGTGACAACAGCGATGAGTTCATTTGGACAAGGGATAAATGTTTCTCAAATTCAAATGTTAAGAGCCTTTACCGCTATTTCCAACGATGGTGTGATGCTACAACCTAAATTTATCAGTCAAATCTATGATCCAAACACTGATTCATCTCGTGTTGGGAAAACCGAAGTTGTCGGGAATCCTGTTTCTGCTGAAGCAGCTTCTCAAACACGTGAGTATATGGTAACGGTTGGAACCGATCCTATTCACGGAACTCTTTATAGTCAAGAGTATGGACCAGTCATCCAAGTTGGTAATGAGTCAGTTGCAGTAAAATCAGGAACAGCACAAATTGCTAAAGAAAATGGAGCTGGTTATTTAGATGGTGAATTAAACAACCTTTTCTCTGTAGTTGCCATGGTCCCTTCTGATGACCCTGATTTTATTATGTATGTTACCTTACAACAGCCAGAGCATTGGTCATTTCTTTTCTGGCAAGATTTGGTTAACCCTGTTTTAGAAGAAGCGATGTCAATGAAACCTATTTTAATGGAACCAGTCGTTTCTGTTTCAAATAAAAAAATGGTTTATAAGCTTCCAAAAGTTATTGGTGAAGACCCAGGCAATATTTCTGATGAGTTACACCGCAACCTTGTTAGTCCTATTATTTTAGGATTGGGAGATAAAATTGAAAAAGCCTCTGTTAAAAAAGGAACAGAACTCAAAGAAAATCAACAAATTCTATTGTTGACTAATAGTATAGATACCTTACCAGATATGTATGGTTGGACCAAAAAGAATGTTGAACAATTTGCTAAATGGCTTGATATTGAAATCACTTTTAAAGGAAGTGAAGAAGGAACAGTTGTCAAACAAAGCAAAGATGTCGGAACCAGTTTGAAAAAACTCAAAAAATTAACAATTACACTAGGAGATTAGTATGATACTAAGTCTAGCAGCGGGAGTGCTCGCCTTTCTAGCAACAGCTTTATTAATACCACACTTTATTCGTTTTTATCAGTTGAAAAAAATTGAAGGCCAACAAATGCATGAAGATGTGAAACAGCATTTAGAAAAAGCAGGTACTCCAACTATGGGAGGTACAGTATTTTTAGCTGTCTCTTTCATCATTTCAACGCTTATGACCTTATTATTTTTTAGAGGTGATCGGATAGATACTAATGCTGTTCTAGGTATTTTATTAGTCATATTAATCTATGGCGCTATTGGTTTTTTTGATGACTTTTTAAAAATTTTCAAAAAAAGAAATGAAGGATTAACCGCTCGTCAAAAATTACTTCTCCAAATTTTAGGAGGCGTTATCTTCTATATTTTGTATATGCAAGGTAATGGCAATAATTCTTTAAATGTTTTGGGGATTTCTATTCCTCTAGGTATTTTTTATGTGGCTTTTGTCCTGTTTTGGTTGGTTGGTTTTTCAAATGCGGTTAATCTAACTGACGGTATCGACGGCTTGGCTTCTATTTCTGTTGTTATTAGCTTGTTAACCTACGCAGTTATTGCTTTTAAACAAGAACAATTTGGAATTTTAATGGTCATTCTAACCATGATAGGCTCTTTACTGGCTTTCTTTATTTTCAATAAAAAACCAGCTAAAGTTTTCATGGGAGATGTAGGGAGTTTGGCTCTTGGTGCTATGCTTGCTGCCATCTCAATCGCTCTGCACCAAGAATGGACACTCTTACTAATTGGTATTGTTTATGTTTTTGAGACTAGTTCAGTCATGCTTCAAGTCACCTATTTTAGATGGACTAAAAAAAGAACTGGTCAAGGGAAAAGAATTTTTCGCATGACACCTCTACACCATCATTTTGAACTTGGAGGCTTTACAGGTAAAGGAAACTCATGGTCAGAATGGCGTGTTGATATTGTGTTTTGGGGAATAGGTCTATTGGCAGGTCTTATTACCTTAGCGATTTTATATGTTTAAAACCAAACAGCAGTGTTCTGCTGTTTAATTTGTTATCGTATAGGTAATAAGAAGAAAGGGAAATATGTTATTCAAAGATTTTAAATTTAAAGATTATATTAATGAAGCCCTAACTGATTTAGGGTTTAAAGAGCCAACAGAAGTTCAAAAAAAGTTGATACCAATTGTTAAATCGGGGAAAGATTTGGTAGGTGAATCAAAAACAGGTTCAGGAAAAACACACACATTCTTACTACCTATATTTGAAAAAATTGATGAAGATGCTGACGCTGTTCAAGTAGTTATTACAGCACCAAGTAGAGAACTAGCAACGCAAATCTATAATGCTACGCGTCAAATTGCTCAGTTTTCTCAAAAACCGATTCGTGTGTCTAACTATGTAGGTGGCACAGATAAATTAAGGCAAATGGATAAGTTGCAAAACAATCAACCGCATATTGTTATTGGAACTCCAGGCCGTGTTTACGATTTGATTAAATCTGGTGGTTTGGATATTCATCTGGCTCATACTATGGTAATTGATGAAGCTGATATGACTTTAGATATGGGATTTTTAGAGACAGTAGACCGTATTGCTAGTCGTCTGCCTAAATCAGTTCAAATGTTAGTCTTTTCGGCAACAATACCTGAGAAATTAAAACCTTTCTTAAAAAAATATTTAACGCAACCAGTCATTGAAAAAATTAAAACGAGGACTATTATTGCTGATACCATTGATAATTGGTTGATTTCAACCAAAGGACGTGAGAAAAACAATCAATTGTTAACAATGGTTCAAGCTCTCCAACCCTACATGGCAATGATTTTTGTGAATACCAAAGAACGTGCGGATGAATTACATGCCTTTTTATCTGCTAATGGCTTAAAAGTTGCAAAAATTCATGGAGGGATTCCGCCTCGCGAGCGTAAACGCCTAATGGCACAAATCAAAAAATTGGATTTTGAGTATATTGTTGCCACAGATCTTGCAGCAAGAGGTATTGATATTGAAGGAGTTAGTCATGTGATTAATGATGCGATTCCTCAAGACTTATCCTTCTTTGTTCATCGTGTTGGACGGACAGGGCGAAATGGTCTAAAGGGAATTGCTATTACCTTATATCAACCGAGCGATGATTCTGACATTCGTGAGCTTGAAAAAATGGGAATTCGTTTTGTTCCTAAAGTGATTAAAAATGGTGCTTTCGAAGACACTTATGATCGTGATCGACGTCTTAATCGTGAAAAAAAACATGAAAAACTAGACATTGAAATGATTGGTCTTGTAAAAAAGAAAAAGAAAAAAATTAAACCTGGCTATAAAAAGAAAATCAAATGGGCCGTTGATGAAAAGCGTCGTAAAGAAAGACGAGTTGAGGCGCGTGCCAAGAATAGAAAAGCAAGAAAAGCAAAAAAACAAAGCTTTTAGTCAGGTCTATTTGATTAATTAAAATTAACTAGTTAAAGGATAAATAATCAAGGGCAGATTAATAGCAAAAGCTATAAATATCTGCTATAATTTGACTATTGTATGAGAATTGAATTTAGGTGGGAATATGCTAATAGAAGTATTTAGTCTGTATTTACAAGGCTTGGTAGCAGCAATCATAATTGTTTGTTTATTGTTGGGCGTTTGGATGCTTATTAGGGTTTTGAAACGAAAAGATAAGACAGCAATTGAACGACAAGCTGCTTTATATGATGCTTTTTTGATAGCTATTATTACTATTCCAATCTTATCATTTGCTTTTATGGCAGTGATTTTGATGCTTAAGGCTTAAACGTTCTCACATATAAATAATAAGAAAATGATAGAAAGAGATATAGGTAACAACATGTTTGATACAATTGTTATTGGCGCAGGACCTGCTGGAATCACTGCAGCACTTTATGCAGCTAGAAGTAATTTAAAGGTAGCAACCATTGAACAAGGGGCACCAGGCGGTCAGATGAATAATACTGCCGATATTGAAAATTATCCTGGATTTGAATTGATTTCAGGACCAGAATTATCAATGAAGATGTATGAACCACTTGATAAAATGGGAGTTGAAAATATCTATGGTATTGTGACTGATATTGAAGATAAGGGTGACTATAAAATTGTCAAAACAGAAGATAAATCCTATGAAACTAAGACAGTCATTATAGCAACTGGTGCTAAACACCGTTTATTAGGTGTTCCAGGAGAAGATACCTTTAGTAGTCGTGGTGTTTCTTACTGTGCTATTTGTGATGGGGCCTTCTTTAGAGATCAAGATCTTTTAGTTGTTGGTGGTGGTGATTCTGCTGTTGAAGAGTCTGTCTTTTTAGCCAGACTAGCTAAAAGTGTGACGATTGTTCATCGTCGTGATGAACTTCGTGCTCAAAAGGTGCTTCAAGACAGAGCTTTTGCAAATGATAAAATTAAATTTATCTGGGATACTGTTGTCAAAGAAATTAAAGGAAACGATGTTAAAGTCAAAAGTGTTGTTTTTGAAAATGTGAAGACAAAAGAAATCACGGAACAAGAATTTGGTGGCATCTTTATCTATGTTGGACTTAATCCAGTATCAAACATGGTTTCTAATCTAGGTATTACTGATGAAGCTGGTTGGATTATTACTGATGACAATATGAAGACAAGTATTCCTGGTATTTTTGCTGTTGGAGATGTGCGTCAAAAGACCTTCCGTCAAATAACGACTTCTGTTGCTGACGGTGCAGTGGCAGCACAAAATGTTTACCAATATGTAACAGAAAATAGTTGATTTTCTAAAAACAAATGAAACTATATTTTTCTGCTGACTGATAGTGTTATTTATCACTAAAAAATCTAATAAGGAATAAAAACACGGAGTTGCCGTGTTTTTTTATTCTTATGTTATAATAGTAACAAGATAAAAGAGGAGAAAATAGATGTATTCAGATGATAGTTTAACCTTACATACCGATTTGTATCAGATTAATATGATGCAAGTATACTTTGAGAGAGGGATTCAAGATAAAAAAGCCATTTTTGAACTGTTTTTTAGAAAACAACCCTTTAATAATGGTTATGCCATTTTTGCCGGACTTGAGCGAATTGTCAATTACCTAAAAAATCTCAATTTTTCAGAGAGTGATTTGGCTTATTTAAAAGAATTGGGCTATTCTCAAGACTTTTTGGATTACCTTGCTGATTTTGAATTACAATTAACTGTTAGATCTGCAAAAGAAGGTGATTTGGTGTTTGCTAATGAGCCTATTGTACAAATAGAAGGTCCTCTTGCACAGTGTCAACTCGTTGAGACAGCTCTTTTAAATATTGTTAATTTTCAAACACTCATTGCTACTAAAGCTGCACGCATTAAATCAGTGATTGAAGATGAACCACTCCTTGAATTCGGTAGTCGTCGTGCTCAAGAAATGGATGCTGCTATTTGGGGAACCAGAGCAGCGGTTATTGGAGGGGCAGATGCAACAAGTAATGTTCGAGCAGGTAAAATTTTTAATATTCCTGTATCAGGAACTCATGCCCATTCACTTGTTCAAGCTTATGGCAATGACTATGATGCTTTCATGGCTTATGCTAAAACACATAAGGATTGTGTCTTTTTAGTTGATACTTATGATACGCTTCGTTTAGGAGTTCCTTCAGCTATCAGAGTTGCTAAAGAACTTGGTTCTAAAATTAACTTTAAAGGAGTTCGTATCGATTCAGGCGATATGGCCTATCTTTCTAAAAAAGTCAGACAGCAATTAGATGAAGCAGGCTTCCCTGATGCTAAAATTTATGCCTCCAACGATTTGGATGAAAATACTATTTTGAACTTAAAAATGCAAAAAGCTAAAATTGATGTCTGGGGTGTGGGGACAAAACTAATTACTGCTTATGATCAACCGGCTTTAGGGGCTGTTTATAAAATTGTTGCTATTGAAGATGATAATGGTCAATTGCAAGATACTATTAAGCTATCAAATAATGCTGAAAAAGTATCAACCCCAGGGAAAAAACAAGTTTGGCGTATTACAAGTAGAGCTAAAGGAAAATCAGAAGGGGACTATATTACTTTTGCTGAAACAGAAGTAAATCATTTAGATAAAATTGAAATGTTCCATCCCGTTTATACTTATATTAGAAAAACGGTTGAAGATTTTGAAGCAGTGCCATTATTGGTTGATATCTTCAAGGAAGGACAACTGGTTTATGATTTACCAAGTTTAGCAGACATTAAAAACTATGCTAGAAAAGAATTCGAGCAACTCTGGGATGAGTATAAACGTGTGCTCAATCCTCAAGATTATCCAGTTGATTTAGCACTTGATGTGTGGCAAAACAAAATGGATTTAATCGATCGCGTGAGAAAAGAAGCCTTTTCCAAAGGAGAGGATAAATGATGCTACAAGAAGAGATTATTAAAAAACTTGGTGTTAAACCACAAATAGATCCTCAAGTCGAAATAAGAACATCAATTGATTTTTTAAAAGATTATCTAAAAAAGCATTCTTTTTTAAAAACCTATGTTTTAGGCATTTCTGGCGGTCAAGATTCAACGCTAGCAGGGCGTTTAGCCCAAATGGCAATGGAAGAATTAAGACAAGAAACAGGTGATTCAAGCTATCAATTTATCGCGGTCAGATTACCCTATGCGACTCAAATTGATGAAGCAGATGCTCAAATGGCACTTGAATTTATCAAGCCCGATAAACTCATCACAGTTAACATAAAAGAAGCAGTGGATGCTCAAGTTAGTGTTTTAAAAGAAGCAGGTATTGGTATTTCTGATTTTAATAAAGGGAATATTAAAGCCCGTCAGCGAATGATCACACAGTACGCTATTGCTGGGGAAACCTCAGGAGTTGTTATTGGGACAGATCATGCTGCAGAAAATATCACTGGCTTTTTCACTAAGTTTGGGGATGGTGGTTCAGATATTTTACCACTTTTTCGTCTTAATAAAAGGCAAGGCAGAAGTCTTCTAAAAGCCCTAGGAGCAAATCCCGCCTTATACGAAAAGGTGCCAACTGCTGATTTAGAAGATAATAAACCAGGACTCTCAGATGAAGTGGCTTTAGGTGTTACCTATGATAATATTGATGATTACCTTGAAGGTAAAACGATTAATCAAGAGGCTCAAAATAAAATTGAAGCTTGGTGGCAAAAAACACAACACAAGAGACATTTGCCAATCACTATTTTTGATGATTTCTGGAAATAACAGAATAAAAGGGATTAGAACAGTTGTTCTAATTCTTTTTTTGTGACTTATAAATTTGAAAGCAGTACTGGTCACTACTAATAAGTTATTCATTTGGTTTTGTTTGCTAACTAAATACAAATCCTTATTTTAATTCAGTCATTTATAACTAGTTATTATCTTTTCTATTTAATGCTTATTTGTTATAATATACTTTGAAGTTTTATTTATTAAGGGGTTCATACAAGTGAAGAAATTTTTTCAACTCATTACACTTTTAACGCTTTTATTTTCAACAACAGTCTCTATTTTTGCAGATGAGACGACAGAAGATCTGGTAACACTTACAAGACAAGCTGGCTATGAGGTCGATGAGATCAATAAGCCGAAAGCCTCGATTACAATGGATGCTGATACTGGTGAGATTTTATGGGCAGAAAATGCTGATGTTCAAAGAGATCCAGCTAGTATGTCCAAGATGATGACTCTTTATTTATTATTTGAAGAACTAGAAAAAGGTAACTTGACCCTTGATTCTACCATCGTTGCTACAGAAACTGATCAAGCTATTAGTCAGATTTATGAAATCAGCAACAATAATATTGTTGCTGGTGTTGCCTATCCAATTAGGGATTTGATTACCATGACCGTTGTCCCTTCATCAAATGTTGCAACAGTAATGATTGCTAATTATCTCTCGCAAAATAATGCTTCTGATTTTATAGACAAAATGAATGCTAAAGCGAAAGAATTGGGAATGACAAACACTCAATTTAATAATGCTAGTGGTGCTGTAGCATCTTCTTTCAATGGTTACTATAGTCCTGAGAGATATGATAATAACGCAACCAACCTAACGACTGTAAGAGATTTTGCAACGTTAGCTTATCATTTTCTGAAAAAGTTTCCTGAGATTGTAAACTATACTAATCAAACGACTGTAACGGTTATGGCTGGCACACCTTACGAAGATCAATTTACTTCTTATAATCATTCCTTACCTGGTGGTGCTTATCCTTTTGAAGGCGTTGATGGTCTTAAAACAGGCTCAAGTCCTTCTGCAGGGTTTAATGCGATGACTACTGCCAAACAAGGCGACAAACGTCTAATTGTTGTTGTTATGGGGGTTGGAGATTGGTCAGATCAAAACGGTGAGTTTTATCGTCACCCCTTTATAAACACCCTGTTTCAAATGGGGTTTATTGAGGCACAAAAAAGACAAGAAATGGCCGCACAAACAACAGAAGAAGTTACTGAAGACATTCAAGTAGATCAAGCTAATACATCCTACGAACAATCATTTATGACACGTCTCTTACCAGTGTTTCTAATTGTAGGAACGGCGATTGTGTCATTAATAGCATTATTGGTTTTTCTTTTACTAAAAAAAAGAAACAAAAGAAGAATTAGATAATAAAAAAAGTCATTTTAAATGACTTTTTTTATTGTGTATTTGTGACTGTTTCTTCACTGACAATGGTTGTTTCTTCAGTTGTAGTCTCTTGTGTCGTTGTTTCTTGCGTCGTTTCTTCGGTTGTAGTCTCTTGCGTCGTTGTTTCTTCGGTTGTTGTAAAAGTGTTAGTATTAAAACTTCCTCTTAGGTATAGAAAATCACCACTACGATAGAGACCTGTCGGTATTTGCCAATCTTCATTACCATCTTGAGTGAGATAAATCATCATTTGACGATAAACTCTAGCAGCAATATTTAAACCATCCCCATAAACTGGCGTTAAACGATCCTTATAACCTGTCCAAACAGCCATAGCATATTGAGGTGTATAGCCAACAAAGTTTTCATCAGGAGCCATTGTACCTACTGAGTATGGGTTGATTCCCAGTCTTTCTTCAATAACAGACAATTCTTGATCTGTATAGTTTGATGTTCCTGTTTTACCAGCTTGGTAAATACCTGAAATAGCAGCTTCAGTTCCTGTCCCATAGGTCATAACTTTTTTCATCATATCGGTCATCATGTAAGCAGTGGTTTCTTCCATTGCTTTGCTACCACTATCTTCATAAGTTTTTACAGTACCATCGTTAAATTCAATTTTATTAATGTATTGTGGTTTGTAATAAATGCCGCCATTCGAGAAGGCTGCATAGGCTGCGGCCATTTTCTCACTGCTGGCTCCGTATTTAGCTTCCCCACTACTGGTATTACTAGAAATAGCATTAGAATAAAGCATTTGAGGGTAGTTAATGTTAAGTTTTTCTAAAAAGTCTTGAGCTTTTTTCAAACCAGTTGCTTCTAATGTTTTAACGGCTGGAATATTACGTGATTGAACAATGGCAGTTTGCATTGTCATCCAGCCATAATACTGTCTATCCCAGTTATATAAGGGATCAGAAGTTCCAGGCCAATAATAAGGAGAGTCATTAAGCGATTGCGCTGTTGAAGTATAGACTCTATTGTCGAGAGCTGGGGCATAAGCAGAGATAGGTTTCATGGTTGAACCCCAGTCTCTATCTGTTAAAACAGCTTGATTTGTCCCAAAGGAGACATTAGGATCTTGATTACGTGCCCCTAATTGAGCGATAACTTTACCATTGGTGACATCTATGACTGTCGATGCTACTTGAAAATCTGCATCCGGATAATTAATGTAGGTATCTGAATTATAAATATCCCAGAGATAACGTTGGGCATCTATATCGACATTAGTATAGACTTTTAGACCTGCTGAAAAAATATCTTGATCAGTTTCTTTTTCAACTTCTGAAATAACTTCTTTTAAGTAATTATCTAGGTATTTAGGATAACTATTATTTTCTTTTAACTCTTGTAACCCATCAGTAACAGGTGTTGCAAGAGCTTCTTCATATTCTTCTTTGGTAATATGTTTTAATTCATACATCTGTCCTAAAACAATATCTCTTCTTGCTTGAGCGGCTTCAGGATTGCCGTAAGGATCATATTGACTAGGAGCTTGAGGAATTCCTGCTAAGAGAGCTAATTGTGCAACACTTAATTCCGTTAAATCTTTGCCAAAATAAGATTTAGCAGCAGTTAACATACCATAGTTACCATTTCCCATATAAACTTTATTGATGTAAAAGGTTAGGATTTCTTCCTTGGTATATTGTCTTTCCATTTGAAGCGCAAGCCAAGCTTCCTGAGCCTTTCTTTTTAAGGTCTGATCAGCTTCACTAGTTGAAAAATAAGCTAATTTAATCAACTGTTGATCAAGCGTTGAACCTCCTTGAGTTGTTGAACTCGTTAGATTATGGAGGGCAGATCCGACAATACGATAAACATCAATTCCTCTATGATTAAAGAAACGATGGTCCTCAATAGCAGTAATAGCATTCACAAGACCAATAGGAATATTATCAGAAGAAACAGTTTCTCTTTTTTCTGACCCTAAGTCAGCAATAAGATTGTCATTTTTGTCAAAAACTAGACTAGAACTTGTTGCATTGAGCTTTTCTTCTGATAGCGTTGGCGCACTACTAACATAGTATGCAAATAATAAACCACCAGCAATAATAGCTAAAATAATCAGACTAACACCGATACTGATAGCGTACTTTAAAAATTTAATAACTTTTTTCTTATTAATGGGAATCACCACCTAAAATAAAATGTTCAATAATATCCAAATAAGGAATTTGAGGGAAAGCTTTTGTTTCAATCTTAAAACCATTTTTTTTGATATAATCAAGAGGCATAGATTTACTACCATTATCAATCTGATAAAAATCAATAAGGTAGGCTGCCGGTAGGTAATAAGTTTCCTTAAGGGATGAGAAATGAAGAAGGACAAAACAAATACCATCTTGTTCAATCACATCTTTCATATGTAATATCTGATGCTTGTGAAAATTCTTCATAGGCATGGCAGTTTTCTGCCGAGTTTCTTTGGCTTCAAAATCAATATAATGTCCCTTGTAGACACCAGAGTAGTCAGTCGTTGAGGCTTGTCTGAAATAAGCTTCAACAATTTTAGCTCTACTTCTTTTAGGATAATCCACCTTTACAATCTGAACTGGTGTTGGTTTTTTATGTACCACAGCCAGATGATGTGCTAGGTAGTAATTGTTCGTGCTGTTAATTGCTGCTTCAAAAGACATCCCTCTGTTGGCAAAATCAACAGTTTTAATGGTCTGTTTTTTTGCGGTTGCCTTACGAATAAGCTTATGAGGATAGTTAACCATAAAACTCCTATGCCTAGATATACTTATATGATAACATAAAGTACTAATATTATAACATATTTTTAAATAAGGAGACAAATGATGACTGTGATTCTTGTGACCGGCTATGGCTCGGCAGAATTAGGGGTTTTTAAAGATAATGATATTCGAATAAATATCATCAAAAAAGTCATTAAAAAAGACTTTATTGATTTTTTAGAAGAAGGTGCCGATTGGTTTGTATTTACTGGACGTTTGGGTTTTGAATATTGGGCTTTAGAGGTGGCTAAGGAGTTACAAAAAGAATACGATATTAAGTTGGCAACACTTTTTCCATTTGAAAATCATGGTAGCAAGTGGAATACTTCTAACCAAGAAAAATTAAAAAAGTTTAAGTCAGTTGATTTTATAAAGTATAGTTTTCCTTATTATGAGAATCCTCAACAATTGACTTACTTTAATCGGTATTTGATTGATCACACTTCCTCAGCCTACCTTTTTTATGATGAAGAGAAAAAAACAAACATAGATTATCTTTACCAAATGATGATAGCAGAAAAAGACTATATCATCCGCCAATTAAGCTTTGAAAGACTTAACAATATTGTCGAAGACTTAAAGTAAATGCTTGATTTTTTATCATTATTTAGGTATTATTGAAGTGACAGAGAATTTATTAATTCTTATAAATATAGAAATGTTTGGAGAAAGATATGGCAGGTATAAAGTTAAGTCCTAAAGATATATTTGAACAAGAATTCAAAACAAGTATGCGTGGGTATGATAAGGATGAAGTCAATGAATTCTTAGATGACATTATTAAAGATTATGAAAATTTCATGGCTCAAATTCAAGCCTTACATAAAGAAAATGAAAAATTGAGAGAACAAGTAACTCAAAACAAAATTGCTGAGGCATCTTCAGCTCATTCTGAGTTATCTCGAGTGTCAACTTCTGCCACTAATTTTGATATTTTAAAACGAATTAGTCGCCTAGAAAAAGAAGTTTTCGGAAAACAAATTATCGAATAATTTGGACATTAAAATGTACAAATACTGTACAATTCTTTGCAATTTTTGGATAATCGCATGATTTTATATCATGAGGAAAGTCCATGCTAGCACCGGCTGTGATGCCGGTAGTGTTTGTGCTAGGTGAAACAATAAGCCTAGGGATGTAGTGATGCATTACGGCGACCCAAATAGCTAAGTCTAAGATATGCTAGAGTAGGTCTGAAAGTGCCACAGTGACGTAGTTTTTGTGGAAACGCAAAAAATGGAACGCGGTAAACCCCTCAAGCTAGCAACCCAAACTTTGGTCGGGGCACGAGATAGATGGAAACAGAACGTACTATCTTGACTGTTTAACAGTAGACAGATGATTATCGAAAAAGACAAGACCTAGTTGTCTTTGGAACAAAACATGGCTTATAGAAAATTGCATAATAGGTTAGACTAGCTTATGCTAGTCTTTTATTTAATATTAAAAGAGGAACTATGAAAAAACAATTTGAATTAATTGCAACTTGTGCAGCTGGAATAGAAGCAGTTGTCGGAAAAGAAATTAGAAATCTAGGCATTGATTGCCAAGTTGAAAATGGTCGAGTGCGCTTTAATGGAAACATTAAAACCATTATTGAAACAAATCTTTGGTTAAGAGCGGCAGATCGTATCAAAATTATTGTAGGTGAATTCCCTGCCAAAACCTTTGAAGAACTTTTTCAAGGGGTTTATGCTTTAGATTGGGAAAATTATTTACCTTTGGGGGCACGCTTTCCTATTTCCAAGGCTAAGGCTGTTAAATCAAAGTTACATAATGAACCGAGTATTCAAGCCATTTCAAAAAAAGCTGTTGTTAAAAAACTACAGAAACATTTTCACAGACCAGAGAATATCCCTTTGATGGAGACGGGTGCAGAATTTAAAATTGAAGTGTCTCTTTTAAAAGATAAAGCGACAATTATGATAGATACAACGGGTTCCAGTCTTTTTAAAAGGGGCTACCGTGTTGATAAGGGTGGTGCCCCTATTAAAGAAAATATGGCAGCAGCGATTATTATGCTTAGTAATTGGTACCCAGATAAACCTTTTATAGATCCGACATGTGGCTCTGGGACATTTTGTATTGAAGCTGCCATGATTGGAATGAATATTGCACCAGGTTTTAATCGCGATTTTGCTTTTGAGTCTTGGGATTGGGTTGATAAAGATTTAATCCAATCGGTGCGTGATGAAGCTGATTTAAAGGCAAATTATGAGATAGAACTTGATATTTCAGGTTTTGACATTGATCATCGTATGATTGACATCGCTAAGCAAAATGTGATTGAGGCTGGTTTTGCAGATGTCATTAAATTGAAACAAATGCGTCTCCAAGACCTATATACCAATAAATTAAACGGTGTTATCATCTCAAATCCACCTTATGGAGAGAGATTGATGGATGACGAATTAGTGACAAAATTGTATAATGATATGGGGAAAACGTTTCATCCATTGAAAACATGGAGTAAATTTATCCTCACTAGTGATGAAAATTTTGAAAAAAAATATGGCAGTCAAGCAGATAAAAAACGTAAACTATATAATGGTACCCTAAAAGTTGATTTATACCAATTTTTTGGAGAGCGTGTTAAGCGGGCTGTAAAATAGAAGAGGTGATTTTTTTGTCGAATAAAAATGATGATATCAAAGATGATAAGAATTTAGAATTTGATGATGCCAAAAATATGACAGTGGAAGAAGCGCTCCGCAAGGATTCAGAAATTAAAGCTGGCATAGATGAAAATGATAATATTTTAGATAAATATATCAAACAACACCGTGAAGAAGTTGGAAAACATAAATTTGAAAGTAAAATTCAAGCGTCTCAAGAAGATCCAAAAGAAATTGATGATTTTATTCAAGAAAAAAGAGAAGAGGTTAATCAAATAAAAGAGAGTGAAACCTCTCAAGAAAAACTTACTTTTGACCATTTAGAAGCGCAAGAATTACCAGAAAACCAAGACTCAACAGACGATATTATTCTTGGTGAGACAAAGGAATCTTCTAGTAAGAAAGGACTTATCATTGGTAGTCTCATCGCTTTATTGATAGCTGTTTTTGCTTTTGGCTATGTTTTAAACAATTTAAACAGCCCAACAACTAATGAAAAAGAGGCAACTGTCACTAAAGAAAAAGATACAAAGGCTAATGATGAAGATATTAAAGCCTTTGAAGACATGTATACAAGTTATTTTGTTGACAAGGAGTTGACAAAGCCTAAAAATAGTGAGTTTGAACGTTTATCTGAATTAGAAGTTGCTTTAAATAAACTAAAAGGAACACCAGCTTATACTGAAGCAAAAGAAAAATATGATTCTTTGAAAAAAGCCATTGATGCCATTAAAGTCGTTAATGAGCAATTCACTGAACCTGTTATCGTAGATGGTGAAAAGGTTTCAGGCACTATTAAAGAGTCTGCTAATTTTGATGCTTTATCTGCTACTATGTTAAATACTGGAAAAGCAACTCTTGATAATTTATTGCAAAGTGCTGTTTCTGAAGGTCGTCAACAACTAACGGATAAAGTAGAAAAAGAAAAAGTGGCATCCTCAAGTCAAGAGGCTCCTGCTTTGCAACCTTCAAACAATGAAGAAAATAGCGCCCCGACAGCTCCAGCTGCACCTGCTACAAATAATGCTACAGTTATTAATAATGCGGGCTCAATGTATGGTATTACTAATTATGACCCAGCTAGTTTGCAACGTCATTTGAGTAGAGTACCTTATAATAATGATATTATTGCCGATGTTAATAATCCTGGTTGGGTCTTTAATGAAGGTATTTTAGAAAGAATTGTTGCAGTAGCACAAGAAAGAGGTCATATCTCGGGTAACAATTATATTTTAGAACGTGTTAATATTATTAATGGTAATGGTTACTACAATATGTTTAAACCAGACGGTACTTACCTATTCTCAATTAATGCTAAAACGGGTTACTTTGTAGGTAATGCGCCAGGTAGAGCAGATGATCTTGATTATTAAATAAGGAAAAACACTTCAACAACGTTGAAGTGTTTTCTATATGAGTAAACAATTTTAAAATGTTTTTAATGTTGTCTGTCTAGCCAATCTTTGGCTTTTTTTAATGACTCTAGATTAATTTCATGGCTATTGACCCAGAAAGTATCGACATTAGCACCACGCTTTTCAAACTGTTCCACCACATTACGACTATCTTCTAAGGAACAGATAGGATCTTCTTCTCCCATAGAAATGAAGACATGTGTCTTGTCTTTTAACTGTGTTAAATGATCAGTATCTACAGGATACATTGGCGCAAATAAGATACCCTTATGAAATGGTGTGTGATCAGCCAATAAAAGATTAATAGCCATATTAGAACCATTTGAAAAACCAACTAAAACAACATCTTTTAAATCAAATTGATAGTTTTCTGCCATTTCTTCAATGAATTTTCGAATGACACCACCACGATAATTAAGGTCATCAACATCATAGAGACCTTCTTCTAAACGTTTAAAGAATCTTAGTGCACCATACTCATTAACCTCACCACGTAAACTCAAAACAGAAGCTTCGGGATTAAGAAATTCTGCGATAGATAATAAGCTGCGTTCATCGCCACCAGTGCCGTGTAATAAAACGAGTACTGGTGCGTTTTTTAACCCTTTTTTAAAAATATGTTCCATTGATTTCTCCTAAGGTCTTTTTAAGTCAGTAAACTTACCAAGTTCAGCATAGGTTATTCCAGCTAAACGACTCATCGGTTGTAAGTTTTCAGGAATGATATAAGTATTTTGATAAACCTTTTCATCCAAATGATAATGAAGCACTTTTAATAAGATTAAATCAGAAATCACTTCATTATCTTCATTTTTAATTTCAATATGATCATAAAGAGTTGTTTCAAATCTTGTTTTAGCTTCATTGACCCCTGGTGTTTTAATAGCTGTTGAAGGAGCAAGCGTCATACCTGTAGCTTCTAATTCACTTTCTTCATAAGGAAGTTGGATAGCTGCTTGATTGACCATTGATAGATTATCAAGGCTGACACTATGAATGACAGCTTCTTTTTGCTCAACAATGTTTCTTGCAGTATCCTTCATTTGTCCATTAACGCGTTGAATACTGACTGATAAAATAGCTGGTCGATGAGAAACTATATTATAAAAACTAAAAGGTGCTAGGTTAATATTACCTTTTTTTGATAGGGTTGATATAAAGGCAATTGGTCTTGGGATAACACTGCCAATCAAAATCTTATATTGTTCTTTGTCTGTTAATGCTTCTTTGGCAATAGAAATCATTCCATCTCGTCCTTAAATTCTAGAGGTTTTAAATTTGCTGTAATTTCTTCACGGCGTTTTTCATACATATGAGGAAGTTGTAATTCTCTTCCCAAAAATTCAAATTCTTCATCAACAGTCATTCCAGGACCATCAGTGGCAAATTCAAAGATAACTTTACCTGTTTCACGAAGGTAAATTGATTTAAAGTATTTACGATCTCTAACAGAAGTGACATGATAATCTTTTTGAATGAGGAAGTCGCGCCAAGCTAATTCAGTATCATCATCTGGCAATGACCAAGCAATATGATGAACTGTTCCTGGTCCCCAAACGCCACGTTCATGAGAAATATTTTCGATAACTAAATCATGTTTTTCCATACCAACGGTTTGTAAGCGATAGGCCTTTTCATTTTCTGTTAAATCCTCTAAGCCCATGAAATCTTTGAGGAAATCACGACTACCAATTGGATCATTTGAAAGAAGCATAGCACCATGGAAACCGATAATATCAGGTTTATCATTTGCTTCACCAGATTCAACCATTGCTAAATCTAAACCGTGGATATCTTGGAAGTATAGAGCATTGTATTCAAACCAAGGTTTTTCTTCGACAACAACATTATTGTTAGTAAGACGTTTTTTCCAAAAATCAAGTGAGCCTTTAGGGATTCTAAAAGCAATACGTCCTACTTGACCACTTCCTTTTTTACCAGGTTCAGCATTTTCCCATGGAAAGAAAGTGATCAGTGTGCCTAAGTCATAATTTTGATTTGAAAAATAGAGGTGATAAACGCTAGGATCATCAAAATTGACAGTTTGTTTGACTAATTTTAATTTTAAGAGGTTACGGTAAAAATCTAAATTTTCTTGTGCGCTTCCTACGATAGCAGAAATATGGTGAATACGTTTAATAGCTTCCATGCTAATAATCTCCTTTTTTTTAATGACGTTTTGTGTTGAATGGGCGAATAGTGTTTTCAATCATTTCTCTTTGTGATTCTAAAAATGGTGGTAATGAAAGCATTTCTCCTAATGTTTCATAAGGTTCATCTGTGGCAAATCCAGGACCGTCTGTTGAGATTTCAATAAGAATATGTCCAACTCTTGCATAGAGTGCTTCAAAATAGAAGCGATCGACAAGTCCTGAGTTCATAATGTTAAGGGTTTCATATTTTTTAGCCCAGTGGCGAATTGCCTCACCATCTTTAACACGGAATGAAACGTGGTGAACTTCTCCGTAACCTTGAATTTCTTGATTACTTTCAGTATCTTTTCTAAGAATGACTTGACCACCATGGCCACCTTCACCAACTTCTAAAAGGGTATAATTTTCACCTTCCTCAGCAATCCTCATCTCATAGACTTGCATGAGAAAATCTTTAAAGTCATCATAATAGCTAACAGTGATTTCAATTGGACCCAAGCCATAAATAGCTTTATCTGTCGGAACTGGCCCTTCTTTCCAAGGCTGTCCACCAGCAACACCTTTGTTATGTTCATCAGAAACCAATTGATAACGTTGGCCGTCTTCTTCTTCAAATGGAAGAGCCTTATGTCCTAATAAATCAATAATACCATCGTTTTTAACACCGAATTCTTTAAAGCGTTCTAGGTAGTATTCTAAGGCAGCATCATTTGGGACACGAAAACCAACTCTTGTAATCGAATTTGTTCCTCTAATCCCTTTTGGATTGTCAGGGAAGTCAAAGAAAGTCATATCAGTACCAGCTGATCCTAAATCATCAGCAAAGAAAGTGTGATAAGTTTGAATGTCATCTTGGTTAACTGTTTTTTTAACCAATCGCATCCCTAAAATTTCTGTAAAGAATTTATAATTACGTTCCACATCATCAGTCATTGCGGTCACATGGTGAATTCCAATTAAGTTTGTATCTGTCATAGTTGTCCTCTTTCGTTATTTCAAATTCGAAATATTTGGTAATAGAATAAGTGCTTTTTAGCACTTAACTTTTCTTAGCAATGAGATAATTTTTTTAAAAGATTATTTAAAGTTTTGATTTCTTCATCTTCTAAATTATCAAATAGTTTAGTTAGCATCTCAGCATGCTTTGGAAAAGATGAGGCAATTAGCTCTTCACCTTCAGATAGTAAATAAACTTGGGTAATTCGCTTATCTTTTGGATTAGTTCTACGTTCAACCAATTTCTTTTGACAAAGCTTATCTAAGGTATATGTTGTACTGCTATTAGCCACTAAAATTCTTTCTTTAATTTCTTGCATTGTTTTAGGGCCTTTATGAAATAGCAACTCTAAAACAGCAAATTCACTAGAATTTAGATCGTAAGCTTGTACGTCTTGTTTTACAGCTTGTTCAAATTTATCAGATATTCTTTTTAAACCGATAAATGTTTTCAAAGCTAACTCTTGACGTGTCATATTCCCTCCTTTATTTAAAATTCGAAATAATTTTAACAGAGAAAAAAAGACTTGTCAATCGTTTTGCATCAAAAAAATAAAAATAATTTAAATTCGAAATAAAAAGAAGAATTTCTCTTAAATTAAATCTAAGAGAAAGCCTTCAAGATTAGATAATGTGACGTTCAAAAGGTTCATCAGAAATACCTCTTGATAAAATCAGTTTTGACCATTCTTTTGCTGAAAATAAGCTATGGTCTTTATAATTACCACAAGATTCGATAGTTGTGCCAGGGACATCTTCCCAAGAAATGCTATTAGCGATTTCTTCCAGAGAAGATTTAATCACTTTGGCAATTTCTGTGCTAGTATGTTCACCCCACATTATCATATGAAAACCAGTTCGACAACCAAATGGCGAACAATCAATCATGCCATCGATACGTTTTCTAATGAGTTTAGCTAATAAGTGTTCGATGGTATGTAAACCTGCTGTTGGGATAGCATCCTCATTTGGTTGCACTAGTCTGATATCATAATTACTAATGACATCACCTTTTGGTCCAACCTCAGTAGAAATTAAACGAACATAGGGTGCTTTGACAATAGTATGGTCAAGCTCAAAGCTTTCAACAATAACCTCTTTAGTCATAATTTTTTCTCCTTTAACTCTTCTTTAATCATAACATATTTTTTGAGTTCTGTTGTTTTTTTGGATTGTGAAAACTCTCTTTTTATGGTAAACTAGAATAGGTTTTCATAAGAAAATCGAATAAATAAAATTTAAAAAATTGAGGTAAAAACATGACAAACATTTTTATAATGATTGCTTGTGCCCTCATTGGTTTGGTTATTGGTTATGTAGCAATTTCAGCAAAAATGAAATCTGCTAAAAATGCTGCAGAACTAACTCTTTTAAATGCAGAACAAGATGCTGTCAATTTACGTGGTAAAGCTGAAGAAGAAGCTAACCACATCAGAAAAACAGCAGATCGTGAAAGTAAAGCTTACAAAAAAGAATTACTTATAGAAGCTAAAGAAGAGGCTAGAAAATATCGGGAAGAAATTGAACAAGAGTTTAAATCCGAACGACAAGAGCTTAAACAAATGGAAAATCGTTTGAGTGAACGTGCTTCAACCCTTGATCGTAAGGATGAAAATTTAACAAGTAAAGAAAAAACACTTGATTCGAAAGAGCAAAGTCTTTCTGATAAATCTAGACATATTGATGAGCGTGAGCAAGCAGTTGCTGCATTAGAACTTAAAAAGACTGAGGAATTAGAGAAAGTAGCTTCCTTAAGTCAAGAAGAAGCTAAGGAAATAATCTTAGTAGAGACAGAAAAAAATCTAACACAAGATATTGCTAATCGCATTCGTGAGGCAGATAGAGAAGTTAGAGATCGTGCGGATAAAACCGCTAAAGAATTGCTATCTCAAGCCATGCAACGTCTAGCTGGTGAGTATGTGACAGAACAAACGATTACGTCTGTTTCTCTGCCAGATGATAGCATGAAGGGACGTATTATTGGTCGTGAAGGGCGTAATATTCGAACGCTCGAAAGCTTAACTGGAATTGACGTGATTATTGATGACACGCCAGAAGTGGTTGTGCTATCAGGATTTGATCCAATTCGTCGTGAGATTGCTAGGACAACTCTTGAAGCCTTGATTCAAGATGGGCGAATTCATCCGGCTAGAATTGAAGAGTTGGTTGAGAAAAATCGTTTAGAACTTGATAATCGTATTCGTGAATACGGAGAAGCTGCTGCTTATGAAATTGGCGCGCTTAACATGCATCCTGATTTGATTAAAATTATGGGTCGCTTGCAATTTCGTACCAGCTTTGGGCAAAATGTCCTTCGCCACTCGATTGAAGTTGGTAAGCTGGCTGGACTTCTTGCTAGTGAAATGGGTGAAAATGAAGCACTGGCCCGTCGCGCTGGTTTTATGCATGATATCGGAAAAGCGATTGACCGCGAAGTTGAAGGTAGCCATGTCGAGATTGGTATGGAGCTTGCTCGTAAATATAAAGAGCATCCAGTCGTTGTCAATACTATTGCTAGTCACCACGGAGATGTTGAACCTGAAAGTGTTATTGCTGTTTTAGTAGCAGCTGCTGATGCCTTAAGTTCAGCTCGTCCAGGTGCTCGTAATGAATCAATGGAAAACTACATCAAACGATTACGCGATTTAGAAGAAATTGCAAATGGTTTTGATGGTGTTCACCATAGTTTTGCCCTACAAGCAGGTAGAGAAATTAGAATTATGGTCCAACCAGAAAAGATTTCCGATGATGAAGTGACTATCTTAGCACACAAGGTTCGTCAAAAGATTGAAAATAATTTGGATTACCCTGGAAACATTAAAGTAACGGTTATCCGTGAATTAAGAGCGATAGATTACGCAAAATAACAGACTAAAAAGACTTGGGAATTTCCCAAGTCTTTTTAATTAGTAATATAATAATTCTTTAGGGGTTTTGGTAAAGAGTTCAAAACCATTCTTTGTCACATGGCCACAATCTTCGATACGAACACCAACTTTACCAGGAATATAGATGCCAGGTTCAACAGAGAAACACATGCCTTCAACAATAGTCATATCATTGCCTGCCATAATAGAAGGAAATTCATGAACACTCATGCCAATACCGTGACCAAGACGGTGATTAAAGTATTCACCATAACCAGCTTTTTCAATAATATCACGAGCAGCAGCATCCACTTGACTAGCTGTTACCCCTGGTTTGATGAAATCAATGGCAGCCTGTTGTGCCTCACGACAAAGCTCGTAGATATCTTTTTTAAATTGGTCTGGTTTTCCTACCGCAACTGTTCTTGTCATGTCACTGGTATAACCAAGTGCCTCAACACCAAGGTCAAACAATAATAAAGAATCGTTTTCGATTTTATTTGTCCCAGGAATACCATGAGGATTAGCAGCATTATTACCTGTTAAAACAAGAGTGTCAAAACTCATTTTTTGGATGCCTTGTTTTTTCATACCAAATTCGATCTGACTAATGATATCTGCTTCTGTTGTGTCAAGTGAAATATTATCAAAACCAATTTGCACGGCTTTATCAGCATAATCACCAGCAACAAACATTTTTTCAATTTCATCAGCTGATTTAATTAAACGCATTTGATTGATGGTTGGTGTCAGATCAACAAATTCTCCAGTAAAGACTGTTTCAAAACCTCTTAGTTTTGTAATATTTAAGTTTTCAAATTCCACGGCAATTTGAGGATAGTCTGTTTTTGGAAGGACAGCCTTCATTTTTTGCCATGGTTGCTCAGAATCAACATAACCAACGACTGGAAAATCGAGAACTGCTTCAGCACGTTTGGCGTCCAATTGTGGCAAAAAGAGGAGTGGTTTTTTGTCAGCAAATAAAAATAGGAACATCAAACGCTCATGTGGGTCACTATAAAAGCCTGTTAAATAATTAATAGAAACCGGATCTGAGACAATTGCGACATTAATATTTTTTTGCACTAAAGTATTAGTAAGTTGTTGTATTTTTGTCATTTGGTTCACCTTTCTTTTTCTTATATTTTTTCAAAAAAAAACTAAAAAAGCAAGATAAAATGTCAAAATAAGCCAAAAAAGTGCTGGATTTGATTAAAAAATTATTCTTTATGGTTGAAAGTGTTTTCAAATAATGCTAAAATGTCTATGAAAGCGTCATTTTCAAAAAGAAAGGAAGTACTGTGAATGAATACTGATGATACTATCACGATATATGATGTTGCCCGTGAAGCTGGTGTTTCAATGGCAACTGTGAGCCGTGTTGTAAATGGGAATAAAAATGTAAAAGAAAATACTAGAAAAAAGGTCCTAGAAGTTATAGAACGTCTAGATTATCGTCCCAATGCTGTCGCACGTGGATTGGCCAGTAAAAAAACAACAACTGTTGGAGTCGTTATTCCTAATATTTCAAACAGCTATTTTTCGATTTTGGCTAAAGGGATTGATGATATTGCAACAATGTACAAGTACAATATTGTTTTAACCTCTAGTGATGAAGATGATGATAAAGAAATTAGTGTTGTTAACACACTTTTTTCAAAACAAGTCGATGGAATTATTTTCATGGGGCATCACCTAACAGAAAAAATCCGCGCTGAATTTTCAAGAACCAGAACACCGATAGTTCTTGCAGGTACGGTTGATTTAGAACATCAATTACCAAGCGTTAATATTGATTATCGTAAAGCTGTTCAAGAAGTAACAGACATCTTAGCTGAAAACCATAAAGAGATTGCTTTTATATCAGGACCACTGGTTGATGACATTAATGGTAAGATTCGTTTAAAAGGATACAAGGATAGCTTGAAAAAGAATAACATTCCTTATAAAGAAGGCCTTGTTTTTGAGACAAAATATAGTTATGAAGATGGTTTCCAACTGGCTAAACGAATTATAACATCAGGAGCAACGGCTGCTTATGTTGCAGATGATGAATTAGCTGCTGGTCTTTTAAATGGATTGTTTGAAGCAGGCAAAAATGTTCCTGAGGATTTTGAAATTATTACAAGTAATGACTCTCCGATTACGAAATACACTCGTCCAAACATGAGTTCAATTAGTCAACCAATTTATGATTTAGGAGCAGTTAGTATGAGAATGCTAACAAAAATCATGAATAAAGAAGATCTTGAAGAAAAAGAAATTATTCTTAATCATGGGATTAAAAAACGCCAAACAACAAAATAAAAATAAAAAGCTTCGCTGGTAACTAGTTTTACCAGTGAAGCTTTTTTATTATTGTTCTTTGTTGTAAGTATACATAGCTAAACGATTATTAAACAGGTAAATAATAGGAATCAGTAGTTTTTTGATGCCAGGTACCCACTTTTTAAATTCTTCAGTGAAATTGATATAACCAATTTGTTTTAGTTTGGGATTAAGTTCTGTTATTTCTTTACCATTTGTGATTCCAAAGAAATATTGAGCATTTGTTTTTTTAACAGCCTTGTTCATATGCGCTTTTTTAACAACTGATTTTGGTGTACAGTCAAGATGCAACTCAAACTGTTCAAAATGATCAGTTAAAAGGTTTAAAAAAGACTTAACTTCCTCTGGCTTGAAGTACATGATGACACCTTCAGAGATAATCAATAATTTCTCACCGTTAGTTTTAATCTCTTTCACCCAGCTAGGATCAGTGGCTGATTTTGCAATAAAGGTAACACGATTATTTTCTTCAAAAAACTGTTTGCGAATTGCAATAACATCAGGATAATCAAGGTCGTACCAATGGATTTGACCATTATCTAATCGATCAAAACGAGTGTCTAAACCAGAACCAATGGAAACAATATGGCAGGTAGGATATTTTTTTATGAATTGACGAATTTCATTATCCATGACTTTTGCTCGTGACAGAATGCCATAATAATTTGTCATATTATTATCAAGTTTTGAAAAATCATAATCAATTTTTTCAACCATTTCCGCTGATTTTTTATCGTTTAATATAGAACGATTAGAAAAATAGTCTCTTGCTCTGACATCTAAGGTGATGAGCATGGTTTCCATGACACCAGATAAATTTATTTTCATCAAAACTCTCCTATTAAAATTCTTTATTTAATGTTATTATATCAACAAAAATGGTATTAGAAAAAGGATTATAATCCTTTTTGTGATAAAAAAATATTTTGAAAGCGTTTCTGCGATTGGTTGCAGGATGAAAAATAAAATGAAATAAGCTATAATAGGACTATGAAAGTATTATTGTATTTAGAGGCAGAAAATTACCTGAAAAAATCAGGTATTGGTAGAGCCATTAAGCATCAGCAAAAAGCTTTAGCAACGGTTAATCAATCCTATACAACTGATATCAATGACTCTTATGATTTGATCCACATGAATACTTATGGCTACAAAAGCTGGCAGTTGATGAAAAAAGCTCAAAAACAAGGCAAAAAAGTCATTATGCATGGGCATTCAACCGAAGAAGACTTTAGAAATTCTTTTATTTTTTCCAATCTGATTAGTCCTTTGTTTAGATGGTATCTTTGTCAATTTTATAAGAAAGCAGATGCTATCATCACTCCTACTGAATATTCCAAAAAATTAATTGAGAACTATGGCATAAAAACACCTATTTTTGTATGCTCAAATGGAATAGACTTAAAAAGATATGGCAAAAACCCTCAAAAAGAAGTAGCTTTTAGAGACTATTTTAATATCCAACCAAATGACAAGGTGGTTATGTGTGCGGGTCTTTATTTTAAGCGAAAAGGGATAGAAGATTTTGTCAAAGTGGCTGAAGAGCTTTCTGATGTTCATTTTATTTGGTTTGGTGAAACGAATAAGTGGGTGATTCCCCACTCAGTTAGAAAAATAGTCACTAAAAACCATCCTAAAAATGTAACTTTTGCTGGCTATATCAAAGGAGATGTTTTTGAAGGGGCAATGACAGGAAGTGATGCTTTCTTTTTCCCAAGTAAAGAAGAAACAGAAGGGATTGTTGTTCTAGAGGCTTTAGCCAGTAAACAACAAACGATACTTCGTGATATTCCAGTCTATCAAGGGTGGTTAACTGATAACGAGGTAGAATTTGCGATAGATGTCAAAGGGTTTGTCCAAGCGATTCAAAAAGTCTTGGATGGCAAAAGCCATAAAGAAACACAAGGATATAAGGTGGCTGAAACAAGAAGTATTGAGAAAATAGGCCAAAGACTTGTATCAATTTATGAGAAAGTGATGGCATTATAACAATGAGAATAGGTCTTTTTACAGACACCTACTTTCCTCAAGTGTCAGGTGTTGCAACAAGTATTCATACTCTTAAAACTGAGTTAGAAAAACTAGGACATGATGTTTATATTTTTACAACAACAGATAAAAATGTGAAGCGTTTTGAGGACCCAACTATTATCCGTTTGCCAAGTATTCCCTTTGTTTCTTTTACGGATCGTCGAATTGTTTATCGAGGTCTATTTGCTGCTTACAAAATAGCCAAAAATTATGGAATAGAACTCATTCATACGCAAACAGAGTTTGGTATGGGGTTATTAGGGAAAATGGTTGGAAAAGCTCTAAGAATCCCTGTTGTTCATACTTATCATACACAGTATGAAGATTACGTCGGCTATATTGCAAAGGGAAAAGTGATAAGACCCAGTATGGTTAAATATATAGTACGTGGTTATCTCAATGATCTTGATGGTGTTATTTGTCCAACTCGGATTGTCTATAATATTTTACAAGGCTATGAGATTAAAAGCCCTAAACAAATTATTCCAACAGGCATTAAATTAGATCAATTTGTCAATAGAGAGGTTTCTAGACAATCTATTTCTGAATTGCGTGAAAAACTAGGGATTTTACCAGATGAAACAATGCTGCTTAGCTTATCGCGTGTTTCATATGAGAAAAACATTCAAGCTATTGTTTCTCAGATGCCCCTTGTTCTAGCTGAAAACAATAAGATTAAATTAGTTATTGTGGGTGATGGTCCTTACTTGGATAATTTGAAAGAACTGACATCTCAGCTAGGAATTGACAACCATGTTATTTTTACTGGTATGATTAACCACGAAGAAACGGTTATTTATTATAAATCGTGTGACTTTTTTATCAGTGCCTCAACCAGTGAAACACAAGGCTTAACCTATATCGAAAGTTTAGCTAGTGGTAAGCCAGTTATCGCTCATGGTAATCCTTACCTTGATGATTTAATCAACGATAAAATGTTTGGAACTCTTTATTATCGAGAAACTGATTTAGCGGATGCTATTTTAGATGCTGTTGTTGATACTCCTGAGATGAATCCTAATCGTCTGAAAGATAAACTATGTGAAATTTCAGCAGAGGAGTTTGGGAAGGCTGTGTATACTTTTTATCTTGATGTGATTATCGCTAAAAAGATGGAGGTTAGAGAAAAATTATCTCTATCGGTAGAAGGTAGTAAAGCAGATACCTCTATCAAACTAGTTAAAAATACGATGTCCTTACCAGTTAAAGCGATTAAATTAACGGCAAAAACATCCGTTAAAGTCGTTAAAACTCCAAAAACGATTGTTAATCGTATTAGAGATTTTTTAGATTAGAGGGCTTGAAATATTTAAAAATCATGCTATAATGTCACATAGAGACACGTTTTATCTCATCATTTCTTTCTAGAGAGCGCTTGGTGCTGGAAAAAGCGTAGGAAAAGAGATAGGATACTACTCTATATCATTTTATGAAAACATAAAACGGTGGCTACGATATAGCCAATTAGAGGTGTAGAGTTTTCTACATGAACTAAGGTGGAACCACGTTGCGACGTCCTTTTGGATGTCGCTTTTTGTTTGAGTAAAATCTATTTCATCACTAATATTTAAGGAGAATCAGATGATTAATATTACTTTTCCTGATGGCGCTGTCCGTCAATTTGAATCAGGTGTAACTACTTTTGAGATTGCTCAATCCATTAGCAATTCATTGGCTAAAAAAGCATTAGCTGGTAAGTTTAATGGTAAATTGATCGATACGACAAGAAAAATAGAGGAAGATGGTAGCATTGAAATTGTGACACCAGATCATGAAGATGCTCTTGATGTTTTACGTCACTCAGCAGCTCACTTATTTGCTCAAGCCGCGCGTCGTCTTTTCCCTGAGATTAAATTGGGTGTTGGACCAGCTATCCAAGATGGTTTTTACTATGACACTGATAACGACGAAAGACAAATCTCTAATGAAGATTTGGAAGCCATTGAAGCTGAAATGCGAAAAATCGTTAAGGAAAATTTCCCAAGTATTCGCCAAGAAGTGTCTAAGGATGAAGCGCGTGAGATTTTTAAAAATGACCCTTATAAATTAGAATTGATTGAGGAACATTCAGAAGATGAAGGTGGTCTAACCATCTATACTCAAGGAGAATATGTTGATTTGTGCCGTGGTCCTCATGTTCCTTCAACTGGTCGTATTCAAGTTTTCCAATTATTAAATGTCGCTGGTGCTTACTGGCGTGGTAATAGTGATAATGCGATGATGCAAAGAATTTACGGGACAGCTTGGTTTGATAAAAAAGATTTAAAAGCTTACCTTAAAATGCGTGAAGAAGCTAAAGAAAGAGATCATCGTAAACTAGGTAAGGAGCTAGACCTATTTATGGTTGATCCAGAAGTGGGTCAAGGTCTGCCATTTTGGCTACCTGATGGTGCCACTATTCGCCGTACGATTGAGCGTTATATTACTGATAAAGAAATAGCCTCAGGGTATCAACATGTCTATACACCAGTCATGGCCAATGTCGAGTTTTATAAAACATCAGGTCACTGGGATCACTACCATGAAGACATGTTCCCACCAATGGATATTGGTGAAGGAGAACAATTAGTGCTTCGTCCGATGAACTGTCCACATCATATCCAAGTTTATCGTAACCATGTCCATTCTTACCGTGAATTGCCAATTAGAATTGCTGAGCTTGGCATGATGCACCGCTATGAAAAATCTGGGGCCTTATCAGGCTTACAACGTGTTCGTGAAATGACACTTAATGATGGTCATATCTTTGTGGCGCCAGAACAAATTCAAGAAGAATTTAAGAAAACCTTGCAACTAATCATTGATGTGTATCGTGATTTTAACCTAACTGACTACAGCTTTAGATTATCTTACCGTGACCCTAATGACAAGGAAAAATATTTTGACAATGATGAGATGTGGGAAAAAGCCCAAACCATGCTAAAAGCAGCGATGGATGACTTAGCGCTTGACTACTATGAAGCTGAAGGGGAAGCTGCCTTTTATGGCCCTAAACTTGATATTCAAGTAAAAACAGCGTTGGGTAATGATGAAACCTTATCGACCATCCAATTAGACTTCTTGTTGCCAGAGCGTTTTGATTTGGCCTACACAGGCGCTGATGGCGAAGCTCACCGTCCTGTTATGATTCATAGAGGTGTGGTATCAACCATGGAGCGTTTCACTGCCTACCTTATTGAAACCTATAAGGGAGCCTTTCCAACTTGGTTGGCACCTACTCAAGTGACTGTTATTCCAGTATCAAATGATGCTCACACTGACTATGCTTGGCAAGTCGCTAATCAATTAAAAGAAAAAGGTGTGCGTGTTGTTGTTGATGAACGTAATGAAAAAATGCAATACAAGATTCGTCAAAGCCAAACACAAAAAATTCCTTACCAATTAATTGTAGGTGATAAAGAAGTAGAAGCAAATCTTGTTAATGTGCGTCGTTATGGCAGTAAAGAAACGCACACAGAAGAAGTGGCAACATTTGTAGCTAATATCCAAGCAGATATTGCCAACTATTCTCGTGTTGATTAAGAAAAAATAGGGTCTGGGACTTTTATCCCAGACTTTTTTGGATAATCATTTGCCAAAAAAATGATAATGATATTTAATAGATAGTAGACGATTGATAAAAAATAAAAGGAGAAGAAAGTGCCAGGTCAATTTTTTACTAAGTTAGAAGAACAATTAGTTAAAGACGGTTGGTCTAAAACGCTAGTTCTAAAAATGAAAGAAGATGGTCAAGACTTTTTAGATGTTCGGGTAGGTTCAAAAGCATTTATGTCCTTATGGCAACAAACACTCAAGCACTCTTCTGATAAAACGACTTGTTTAGAGACCTTATTAAATCATATTGGCATGGTAGAAGATGATATCAAAACTGATAGTGAAAGTGTGAGAGCTTTATTTGAACAATTCTCACCACTTTTAAGTCCAGATCATCCATTTTGGAAAAGTCTAGCTCATACGGTTGCAACAGCTTTCCCAGAAAACGAACTACGCCAAAAAACGGCTTTAGCTAGAAAAATCCATCAACTCAGGTATCTCATATCAGGCCAACAAGCCCAGTGGATTAGAGACCATATCAAAACTGATAAAATGACCGACCAAGAGGCTTTGGCAGTCTTTTTAAAGGATAAAAAAGAGCAATCATGGTTGCCATTAGACTATGATTACACTTTGAATGAATCGGCAAGATTACATAATAAGTATTATCTTAAAGATGGGAAAAAAATTTACCCCGATCGAGAAATAACTGCGAATTTTAAAGTCCTTATCCATTTTCACACAGAGTTTATCATTGATAAAAAAGGTCGTTTTGTTAATCTAGTGGATAGTGAAAGACAATCAGAAAATGGCATTATTAATACAGCGAGTTTTAATTATGCCAATGGAAACTTTAAAAGACATAAAGAATTAGATATTAACCCAGTATCAATTCACGATCCTCAGGTGAGAAAGACTTTTTTCCCACGCTTTAAGGCACCGCTCAACCTTAAAAAAGAATGGTTTTTCTTTGAACCAAAGGATTGGCAAAAAAGTTATTTTCACGATGATAATGCATATAAGCATGTTGTACATCAGATAGACCATTTTAGAAAAATCATCAAAAAAGAAAGTTAAAAAGTGTTAGGCCAGAGTGCCTAACACTTTTAATTAGAAATTTTATAAAAAACACTGTGTTCAAAATGACTCCCACCTTCTAGTTGTGCTTTGGTGGCGACCATTCGGTCTCTTTGGCCATCTGAAGTATCACTATCACCAGAAACAAAACTAGAGTTCGGAATAACAGTACCAGAAGGGACAAGAATTAATGAGTAGGCCTCATCATTATTGCCATCAGGAACAATATTTAGTTCGAGATTACTATCTCTTAAAAAGCTCCCCTGAATAGTAAGGCTTTCAGAAACTAAACCCTCTTGGTCAAAAACAAGTGTGTCTCCTAGTTCGTTTTGCCAGGTCCCGGTAACACTAGTATAGTCCCCTTTTTCAATGGCTTTTAAAGACATTCCAGCTTGTTTAGTGTCATCTTCATTATCACTGGTGGTTTGAGTGGTTGTTGTGACTGTCGTTGTTTTTTCTTTTTCTTGATTAGTGGCCTGACAGCCAACTAGTGTAAGCAAAGTAAAAGTCATTGACAGTACTAAGAGTATTTTTTTCATTAGCTATTCCTCACGTTCTGATGTTTTTATTATACCATTTTCTAAAAGAAACATTTAATTTAAAAGAAATATCATCTATTTCCCAAAAATTGATTAAAATTTGATAGAATAAAGGGTAAGCGATGATGAAAGAAGGGAGTTTTATGACTCAGATTAAATTGTTAGCTTTAGATTTGGATGGCACCTTATTTAATAGTCAAAAAGAAGTGCCTTTTTTAAACAAAATCGCCATTACTCAAGCTAAAAATAAAGGTGTAAAGGTTGTCATTACAACAGGTCGTCCCTTAAAAGCTATCGGAAATCTTTTAGAATTCTTGGATTTAAAAAGTCAAGAAGACTATAGCATCACTTTTAATGGAGGCCTCATTCAAAAAAATAATGGGGATAGTCTCTTTCAAAAAACATTGAGTAGAAAAGAAGTGGAAAGGATTACTGAGATGTTATTGTCTTTAGGACTTCCAGTTGATATTCTAAGTGATTCAAAAAGTTATACGCTAGCAGCAGGTAACCATCATTCACTTTATCCATCTGCTAATGTCCTGTTAGATTTTCATAATATTAAGACACTCGATGAACTTCCACATGATATTGTTTATAATAAGGTTGTCAGTGTTTTTGATGCTGATTACTTAGACCAACAACTTCCTAAAATTCCCAAGCAATTTCATGAAGCATTTGAAATTTTTAAATCAAGAGATATCTTACTTGAAATGATGCCAAAAGGTGTTGACAAAGGCAGTGCTCTTGCTATTTTGGGAGAGCATCTAGGCATAAAAAGAGAAGAAATGATGGCTATCGGAGATGAAGAAAATGATCTTTCCATGTTAAGGTGGGTAGGATTTCCAGTGGCCATGAAAAATGCTTCAGAGACTGTTAAAAAAGAAATAACTAGACTGACAAGTCGCACAAATGATGAATCAGGAGTGGCAGAAGCCATTGAAAAATACATACTAAGAGAGGAAAAAGATGGGATTATTTGACCGCCTATTTGGTAGAAATAAAAAAGAGGATGTCAGTGAAGAACTTGTTTCAAATGAGGGCCAAACTGACAAGGAAAATGCGTTAGATTCTAAAGATGATGTTAAAGAGGAAGAACAGGTAGTATCAGATACTCCAATAAGTGATGATATCTTGGTTGAAAATCCTCAAGAAGACACTTTAGCAACTTTGGTAAACGAGCCAACACCAGAAGTATCTGAAAAAGATGAAGTCAAACCAATCTTTGAGGAAAGTTCTAACTCCTATGAAACACAAGAACCTAAAGCTGAACCAGAGAATTCTCTAGAATCTGATGAGGAAAAATACCATAGGACACTTAAAAAAACCCGTACAGGTTTTGGGGCTAGATTGAATGCCTTTTTAGCTAATTTTAGAAGTATTGATGAAGACTTTTTTGAAGAATTAGAAGAGATGTTAATCTTATCAGATGTCGGTGTTTTAGTTGCTTCAAACCTAACTGAAGAACTACGCTATGAAGCAAAACTTGAAAATGCCAAGAAACCTGAAGATCTAAAACAAGTCATCATTGAAAAATTAGTCACTATCTATGAGAAAGATGGTCAATTTAATGAAAAATTAAATCTTCAAAAAGACTTAACTGTGATGTTGTTTGTCGGTGTTAATGGTGTTGGAAAAACGACCTCCATCGGTAAATTAGCCTATAAATACCAACAAGAAGGCAAAAAAGTCATGTTAGTGGCTGCTGATACTTTTAGAGCAGGTGCTGTTGCTCAATTAGTTGAATGGGGTAAAAGAGTCGAAGTACCGGTTGTCACTGGAGTCGAAAAAGCTGATCCAGCTAGTGTGGTTTTTGATGGGGTTGAAAAGGCAGTTAAAGAAGGTGTTGATATTTTATTAATTGATACCGCTGGACGTCTGCAAAATAAAGACAATCTGATGGCAGAATTAGAAAAAATAGGTCGTATTATTAAACGAGTTATTCCAGAAGCACCACATGAAACCTTGTTAGCACTTGATGCATCAACTGGTCAAAATGCTCTTGTTCAAGCGAAAGAATTTTCAAAAATCACGCCTGTTACCGGAATTGTTCTTACCAAGTTAGATGGCACCGCAAAAGGTGGTGTGGTTCTTGCTATTCGTGAAGAGCTTGATATTCCAGTAAAATTAATTGGTTTTGGTGAAAAAATTGATGATATTGGTGAATTTAATTCGGAAAACTTTATGCAAGGGTTATTAGAAGGACTTATCTAAAAAATCTCAGAGAGTTAATCTCTGAGATTTTTCATTCGATTAAAACACACGATAAACATAAGGATTATCAGGTTCTTGTACGGATTGAATGTTTTCAATAGAAAGTACTGGCAAGGTTTGGTCAAGATTTTGATTGTATTCGAGATTTAGTTTTCCCTTTACACTAACCCAGTTATTGTCTTCTAAATCAATATTTTCCCCCTTGGTTAGTAGACCATAGACACCCGAATCTGCGATACAGTGTATAATGCCAAAGCGAAAAAGGAATTGATAATTTTCTGTTTTTGGGTCATTATAGACAAAACCTAGATAGTTAATCTCACGACCAACAAATTCATCAGGGAAAAGATAAATCAGTTCCATGACTTCCATATAATTGTCACTTGTGATTTTTAAAGGTTTTGAGCCCTTATACTTGTTAAGTGCTTTTTTCATTTCGTTATTATAAGAAGCTTTAGTGAAATAAAGACTGGTATCCGGTTTTAAGTATTGAACACGCGTGCCATCACTGCTCTCGCCTGTTGGGGAGGAGCCACTGGCAAGTGGGAAGTGATAGCCTTTTGCTGAGACGGTTGTGGAATCAAGAGTGGCTGTCGGTACTAAAAGCCCAACTGCAATCGGAAATAGCAAGATAAAAACACTAGCTAATTTTGCCGACTTAGTCCTTAGATGACTAGGCATTTCAAGTTGTTTCATCCAGATAATCAATTGCACAATGGCAAGAATTAGTGATAAAACCATTGAAATGTATGCAAGATAGGAATAATGGATGTTGATGTATTGGTCCAACTTACCAGACAATTGCAAATACATCCCTAATTCAAAATAACCAACTAAAATTAAGAATCTAAACATCATATCACCCCCAATAATAAACAATAGAGAATAACCACCACACTAGAAGTTGTGATAAACTGAACGATAAAACATTTTTTGAATGAATTAACCATCATGAGCAGATTTTTAATGTCAATCATCGGACCAATCAGAAGAAAAGCCATGACGGGTGCCATTCCAAAAGTTGATAATAAAGAAGCACCAATAAAGGCATCTGCTTCACTACAAAGCGATAAAATGAAAGCAAGTAACATCATGATTAAAATAGCAGTTAATTGATTATGTCCAATAGACGTTAAAATGCGTGTTGGGACATAGATTTGCATACCTGCTGCCACAAGACTTCCAAAAATCAGATAGCGACCAACATCGAAAAATTCATCTACGGCATGTGCCAGCGCATAAAAGAGTTTTTGATGCCAGTTTTTATCCGAATAGTCGTGGAAATGAGTATTTTTTCGATCAGGTTTTTGAATGTTACTGTCAACCACAAAGCCTAACATAATGCCCAAACAGGTAGCAACAATCATTGCACCAATAAGTCTTAAAAATAAGAAGCGAAAAGAATTGCCAAAAGCTGAGTAAGTTGCAAATAAGACGATAGGGTTAATGATTGGAGCCGTCGCTAAAAAAGGAATGGCGGTGTAACTAGGAACCCTTTTTTCAATGAAGCGATTGACAATGGGCACTATCCCACACTCACAGGAAGGAAAGACAAAACCAATAACAGTGCCAAAGAAAATCCGCAGCCACTTGTTTTTTGGAAGGTATCTCGTTACCATATCAGGCGTTAGATAAACTTCAATCGCCCCAGCTAAAATACTCCCTAAAAAAACAAAAGGGAGAGCCTCAATAATGATGGATAAAAAGATTGCGAACCACTGCAAAACGCTACTTGGTAATTGATTGAAAATCGACATGAACTAAATCATCTCCTTATTGTTGGGATAACAAACAAGTTATCGTGAGATAAGTAGTATTCATTATAACATTTATTTTTTTTTTCATCAGTGTTTAAAAATAGAATGTTCATCAAAAAAGACCACCGTAAAGATGATCTTTATTTTTTGTCAGTTTGCTTATCTTCCTTTTTCTTTTCTGCATCAGGAGGAGAAGGCTTTGTTGCTGTTGGTAAGGTTGCAAAGTTTTCCAACATTTTTTCTAAATCATCTTGCTTTTTATGAGTAATTGCCATAGGAACCCAACTTTCTAGTTTAAGATATTTCTATTATACTACAAAATCAATAAGAAGACATCAATGCTTACTCATACTATTAACTGCAAAGGAATGATATATAGACATTAAGGAGGATAGTCAAAAGATAAATGAAAAGACCTTTGTAACCGGACTATATTTTGACAAAAATAGCAAAGAAATATTTCAAGATAAGCTATTTAAAGTAATACATTCTAAGGGAAATAGTAGCGAGTGAGTTGGAAGTATAGCAATAGAAAAAACACCTAAAAAATGCTATAATGGTAATCAATATTAATAAACAAATTTGAATTTGTCGGGGAGGGAATGTGGATTTTAATAGGATGATTCCTGAATTATCAGTTTTTGATATTGATCGGACTAAAAAATTTTATAGTGAATTAGGATTTAAAATTGAATATGAACGTGCTGAAGATAAATTTGTTTTCATGTCTTTTCAAGATAGTCAGTTTATGTTCGAACAAATTCACGATCATGGCTGGAATATAGGTGAGTTAGAATATCCTTTAGGAAGAGGAATAAATTTTTCAATAGCTGTCGATGATATTGAGGAGTTTTATCAATTAGTGACTAATTTGAACATAGAATTATACAGAGAACTAACTAGAAACATATATCAAGTTAATGGAATAGAAGAAATGCAAATAGAGTTTTTGATACAAGATCCCAATGGGTATTTGTTAAGATTTACAAATTAACAAATACCAGTTTGCGTAATTAACAAACTTAATAAAAAACAATCCAGGAATAGTAACACAGGTAAAAAAACAAGAATTAGATCTGTAAAACCAATTGAAAATATGGTATAACATTAAAAATATTGAGTGAAACAAATTAGAATTTGATGGAGGCAATCAAGGTGAATGAATTTAATGAATATGTGTGCGATAGTTTTTCTGAATCCGGTGATATTGTCATAAAATTTATGATGGGCGGATACCTTGTATATTTTAATGGTAAGCTGATAGGTGATATTTGCAATAATGAACTGTTTTTGAAGAGAACGCCAACATCGGATCGACTTCTTGCAGACTCAGAACTGCGATATCCTTATGATGGTTCAAAGACATTGATGTATGTATTTGATAAATTTGAAGATACTGATTTGATTGTAGAATTATTGGGAGGCATGTATGCGGAACTGCCCGAAAAGAAATCAAAGAAAGCCAAATAAGACTGACAAATCCCAGTTTGTCTAATTGAATATAACAATTTGAGAAACAGTAAATTAAAATAGGCTTACTGTTTTTTCTTTGCCTAAAAATGAAAAAAATCTTAAAAAAGGTAGTTAACAAAACGCTTCTTGAGGGAAAGAGCATTGCTTTTAAAACGTCAGAAAAATAGTAAATAATATCCATTCATTAGTAAAGATGATATAATATAGGGTATGGAAAATAGTCAAATTATCGCTCAAGAATTGGGCATCAAACAAACACAAATAACAACCGTTTTACAGTTAACGACAGAAGGAAACACCATCCCTTTTATTGCGCGTTATCGTAAGGAAATGACTGGTAATCTTGATGAAGTTGACATCAAAGCGATTATCGATCGAGACAAGCAACTGACTGCTCTTTCAGAGAGAAAAGAAACCGTTCTTGCTAAAATTGCTGAACAAGGGAAGTTGACTTCTGAGCTTGAAAAAGCCATTACTGAGGCTGAAAAATTAGCAGATGTTGAGGAACTTTATCTGCCTTATAAGGAAAAACGTCGTACCAAAGCAACGATTGCGCGTGAAAATGGTTTATCTGATTTAACACGTCTTATCTTGCAAAATGATGCGAACCTAGAAGAAAAGGCCAAGAATTTCCTCAATGAAACCTTTGATACAGTTGACAAGGCTTTAGCTGGCGCTACTGATATTTTAATCGAATTTATATCAGAAGATCTTAAATTGCGCTCATGGACCTATAACGAAATCTGGCAATACAGTACTTTAACGTCAAACTTAAAAGATGAGACGGCAGACGAAAAGAAAATCTTTCAAATCTACTATGACTTTTCAGAAAAAGTTAAAGATTTGCAAGGCTATCGTGTGTTAGCATTGAATCGTGGTGAGAAATTAGGTGTTTTAAAAGTTTCTTTTGAACATAACTTGGATAAGATGACACGCTTTTTTGAATACCGTTTTAAACAACAAAGCGATTATATTAAACATAGTATTCAGCAGGCCCTTAAAAAGAAAATTATTCCTGCTATGGAGCGTCGAATTCGTTCAGAATTGACTGAAAAAGCAGAAGATGGCGCAATCTCACTCTTTTCAGAAAACTTGCGCAATCTTCTTTTAATTGCGCCATTGAAGGGAAAAATAGTGCTAGGGTTTGACCCAGCCTTTCGAACTGGTGCTAAATTAGCCTTAGTTGATCAAACAGGCAAATTAATTTTGACTCAGGTCATTTACCCAGTAAAACCAGCCAGTCAAAAACAAATTGAAGATGCCAAGGTTGTTTTGAGACAATTAATTGAAAACTATGGTATTGAGCTGATTGCTATCGGAAATGGAACAGCTAGTCGAGAAAGTGAAACCTTTGTTGCTGAAGTTTTAAAAGATTATCCTCAGGTTTCGTATGTGATTGTCAATGAAAGTGGCGCTTCTGTTTACTCAGCAAGTGAGTTAGCAAGACATGAGTTTCCTGATTTACCAGTTGAAAAACGTTCAGCCATATCTATTGCCAGACGTCTCCAAGACCCTCTAGCAGAATTGGTTAAAATTGATCCTAAATCAATTGGTGTGGGTCAATACCAACATGATGTGAGCCAAAAGAAATTATCAGAAAACCTTGATTTCACAGTTGAAACTGTGGTTAACCAAGTAGGTGTTAATGTTAATACCGCAAGTCCAGCCCTCTTGTCTTATGTTTCTGGTTTTAATAAAACTATTTCAGAAAATCTTGTTAAATACCGTGAAGAAAATGGTGCCCTTACTTCTCGATTTGACATTAAAAAAGTACCTCGTTTGGGAGAAAAGGCGTTTGAACAGGCAGCAGGGTTTTTACGTATTCCAAATAGTCCAAACATCTTGGATAATACAGGTGTTCATCCAGAAAGTTATCCTGCCGTTGAGCGTTTATTTGCTTTGTTAGAAATTGATGAGCTTAATCAAGAAGCACAAATGAAACTAAAGGCACTTAATTATCAAGAAGTGGCCCAAAAAATTGCTATCGGAGAGGTAACCTTAAAAGATATTGTCCAAGACCTTTTAAAACCAGGTAGAGATTTACGTGATGATTTTGAAGCACCGACACTTCGTCAGGATGTTTTAGACTTAAAAGATCTTAAAATTGGTCAAAAACTTGAAGGAACCATCAGAAATGTAGTCGATTTTGGCGCATTTGTGGATATTGGTATTCATGAAGATGGCTTAATCCATATTTCTCAGATGAGCCGTCAGTTTATTAAGCATCCTAGTCAAGTGGTCTCTGTCGGTGATATTGTTACTGTATGGGTTTCAAAAATTGATGAGGAACGAGGAAAAGTTAATCTTTCCTTGGTAGAATTAGATGGATCTCACTGAATATGTTAAAAGAGTCTCTCTTGATGATTTCAAAAAACCATTTAAACACAAAGCCCTTTGGAATACTCGCTTAATAACAACAGGTGGTCGCTTTTTCCCAAAAGATGGCCACTTAGATTTTAGTTTAAAAATCTATCAGGAATATGGTCCAGCCTTGTTTCGAAAAATTGTTCGGCATGAATTATGTCACTATCATCTCTTTTTTGAGAAAAAAGGTTATCGTCACCGCGATAAAGAGTTTAAAGAGTTACTTAAAAAAGTTGATGGCATTAGATATGTTCCACGTAAAAAACAAGTAATAAGATATTATTATATTTGTCAAAATTGTGATTTTTTATACCCTCGTCATCGTCGTATAAATCCTGATAGGTATCGATGTGGCAAGTGTCAAGGCACTCTAATCTTAAAAAATCATTCGTAAGACGGATGCTTATTTTAACAATAAAGTTTATACTAAAATAGTATCCTAAAGATAATCATTTCTATTGGTGATAGTAGCAATAATTTAGCAAAAAGGGAGAGATTATGATGACAAAATGGTACAAAAAAAGAGAGAATAGTTGGCTTGCCGGTGTTCTTTCTGGAATATCAGATAAGTTTTCGATAGATTTAGGATTTTTAAGATTTCTCTTTCTTATCATTTTTTTATATGCTAGAGGTGCCCTATTAGTCTATTTCATTTTGGCACTTGTCCTACCTTACAAAGAAGATGAAACACATAAAGCTTATCATAAAGGGCCTCGTAAGAGAAAAGATGCTGAGCCTCTTGATGAAAAAGAAGATTGGTTTTGGTAAATCATCTAAATATTAGTTAGATAAAATATGGCTTTATTTAGGTATTTTTCAGAGCTACTTATACCCAGTAAAAAGTGACTGATGCGTTCAAAACTTCCTTTTTATTAGTAGGCATCCAAACTTATCATTTTCTCCAAAGTATGATAAAATGAATAAAAGGAGAAAAAATGAAAGTTACAGTAAAGATGTTAGCAGAAAAGATAAAGCTCAACGTCATTTATGGCAATGATTTGCTTTTAAATAAGGAAATTACTACGTCAGATATTTCCCGTCCTGGTTTAGAGATGACTGGTTATTTTGATTATTATACCTCAGAACGTGTTCAATTATTAGGGATGAAGGAATGGTCTTATTTAATGGCAATGACATCTCATAACCGTTATTCTGTGTTAAGGATGATGTTAAAACCAGAAACACCAGCCATTATTGTTTCACGTGGCCTAGAGATTCCGGAGGAACTTCATCAAACTGCCAAAGAAAATGGGGTTGCACTCTTACAAAGTCGTGTGCCAACGAGTCGTTTATCAGGAGAAATTTCCTGGTACTTAGATTCATGCCTTGCTGAGAGAACTAGTATTCATGGTGTGTTAATGGATATATACGGAATGGGCGTTCTCATTCAAGGCGATAGTGGTATCGGTAAGAGTGAGACAGGTTTAGAACTGGTTAAAAGAGGCCATCGTTTGGTTGCTGATGACCGTGTTGATGTTTTTGCCAAAGATGAAGAATCGTTATGGGGAGAACCAGCAGAAATCTTGCGTCACCTTCTTGAAATACGTGGTGTAGGAATTATTGATGTGATGAGTTTATACGGTGCAAGTGCTGTCAAATCTTCCTCTCAAGTCCAATTAGCTATCTATTTAGAAAATTATGAAGCTTGTAAGGAGTTTGATCGTTTAGGTAATGGTCAAGAAGAAATTGAATTATCTGGTGTTAAAATCCCTAGAATAAGAATTCCTGTTAAGACCGGACGAAACGTGTCAGTTGTTATTGAAGCAGCTGCCATGAATTATCGGGCAAGACAAATGGGGTTTGATGCCACAAAGAGTTTTGAGAAACGACTAACAGAATTAATTAAGAAGAACGGAGTATCAGATGATTAATCCAGTAGCTATTGAGTTAGGTCCAATTAGCCTACGCTGGTATGCTATTTTTATTGTTTCAGGTTTGATTTTAGCGGTCTACTTAGCGATGAAAGAAGCCCCTAAAAAACGCATTAAGCCAGATGATGTTTTAGATTTTATCCTAATTGCTTTTCCTTTGGCCATTGTTGGAGCTAGGCTTTACTACGTTATTTTTGAGTGGTCCTATTATGCCAAACACCCTTTAGAAATCTTTGCCATCTGGAATGGTGGGATTGCCATTTATGGTGGGTTAATCACTGGGGCCTTGGTATTACTGGCTTTTTCATACTATCGTATGATTAATGCCTTTGACTTTTTAGATATCGCTGTTCCAGGGGTCCTGATTGCTCAAAGTATTGGTCGTTGGGGTAATTTTGTTAACCAAGAAGCTTACGGGAAAGTGGTTTCTAATTTAGATTATCTTCCAGATTTTATTAAAAACCAAATGTTCATTGAAGGTAGTTACCGAGTACCAACCTTTCTATACGAATCTGTCTGGAATTTGATTGGATTCATCATCATCATGATTCTAAGAAGGATACCAAAATTGCTAAAAGAGGGAGAAGCTACATTCTTTTACCTCATTTGGTATGGTATTGGTCGCTTCGTTATAGAAGGTATGAGAACTGATAGTTTAATGCTCGCTGGCTTAAGAGTATCACAATGGTTGTCAGCTGTCTTGGTACTAGTAGGAATTGTCATGATTGTTCTAAGACGTTCAAAAAAAGAGTTACCATTTTATTTTGAACCAACGAGTAGTCAGTTATCAAAATAGGGATATAGGAGAAATATATGGATTTAGTTGGACTATCTTTGTTAATCATCGCGATTGCATTTGTTGTTTTGGTGTTCTTTGCCGTTAAATTGATAAAAAATGTTTCAGAAACGGTTGAAGAAAGCAAAAAAACAATCACACTATTAACCGGTGACGTTAACGTCACTTTGAAACAAACGAATGACTTACTGGCAAAAGCTAATGTTTTAGTCGAAGATGTCAATGGAAAAGTAGCAACCATTGATCCTTTGTTTAGTGCAGTAGCAGAATTATCGGAAAGTGTTTCCGATTTAAATACTCAAGCCAGAACATTGGGGCAAAAAGCAACTGACACCTCATCAAATGTTAGTCATATGAGCAAGGCTTATACGGTTGCAAAAATTGCAAAAAAAATATTTAAAAAATAAGGAGAACAATCATGGGTAAATTTATGAAGACAGCAATTATTGGTGCTATTTCAGGGGCCGCTGCAGCTTACTTTTTAACCACTAAAGAAGGAAAAAAAGTTAAAGATAAAGTAACAGATGCCGTTGAAAAATTTAAGGAAGATCCTGAAATTTACCAAGAACTAGCTAAAGAAAAAACAAAAGAATATAAAGATTTTGCTGTTGATACCTTTAAAGAATACAAAGAAAAATTAGAATCAGGAGAAATCACACCTGAAGATATTGCTAAAAATATCAAAGAAACAGCAAAAGAAGGTTTTTCATCTATCAAAGAAACGATTAAAGATATTCAGTTGACAGATGACAAAACTGTTGGTGATGAGTTAGAAGAAGAAGATATTATTATTGATTATGATCAAGTTGTCGAAGACGTGAAAGAGACAGCTAGTGACGTTAAAGATGATATTGAAGAAAAAGCATCTGATGTCAAAGAAAATGTTGAAGAAACAACAAGTGATGTCAAAGAAGCTGTCGAAGAAAAAATTGATGATATCACCAAAGACTAGTAATTGTAATTAAAATTATTAAAATCCCCGCCTACTACTAGACGGGGATTTTGATATTAGGTTATAAAATATAAAAACTTTCCTCTATCTACCATAAAAGAAAGTTAAGTGTTAAATAATTCAATTAAATGAGGGATAAGATTAATTATCGCCAAACTACTAACAAAAGCAATTGGAAAAGCAAAGAGTGGTTGAAGGTTCACTGAAAGAAGTACAAATGTTAACGCAACAGTTGTAAGACAAAAAAAGGCTACTTTTAAGAAAAAAACAAGTTCTCTAAATTTTCTTTTTTTAGTATTTATAATTTTATAATCACTATATTTGGGGGCAGAATTGGGATAAAATTCTTTATCTTCTTCATAACTATTCTGCCTATTTAATGGCACTGGCATAGGCATCTCCTTTAAGTACCTTATTATAGTATCATAAAAAAGTAAAGTTTTTGTTACAATTTTGTTACATTCTATAAAAAAGGCCCATTTTTAGCGATTTTTGATAAAATATTAGGTATGAATAGAATTATTGTAACAGCTACCGCTGAAAGTATTGAACAAGTTAACTATTTTTTAGACTTGGGTGTTGATCGTATTTATATTGGCGAAAAAAATTATGGCTTACGCTTAGCCAATACTTTTGAACTCGATGAGATAAAAGAAATAGCAACTCTTGTTCACCAAAAAGGAAAAGAACTAACCGTTGCTGTTAACGCCTTGATGCACCAAGACATGATTGATCATTTACCTACCTATCTTGATTTTCTAGAGGAGATTAAAACAGACTATATCACAGTGGGTGATACAGGTGTTATCTATCTTGTTAATCAAGAAAAAAGACCATTTAAAATGATCTATGATGCTTCAACCATGGTTACCTCTAGTCGACAAATCAATTTTTGGGGTAAAGTCGGAAAAGTTTCAGAAGCAGTTTTAGCGAGAGAAATTCCTTCCGAGGAACTTTTTAAAATCGCCGATAATTTAGAGATACCAGCAGAAGTTTTAGTCTATGGTGCTAGTGTTATTCATCATTCCAAGCGTCCCTTATTACAAAATTATTATAATTTCACGAAAATTGATGATGAAAAAGGCAAGGCACGCGATTTGTTTTTAGCAGAACCAAGTGATCCTAATTCTCACTACTCTATCTATGAGGATAATCATGGCACACATGTTTTTGCTAATAATGATATAAATCTTATGACCAAATTAAATGAGCTAATCGCACATGATTTAACACACTGGAAACTAGACGGTATTTACACACCAGAAAAATCTTTTTCAGAGATTGTTAACTATTTCGTTAAAGCTAGAGATTTAATCTCATCTGATCAATTTGATCAAGCGCAAGCTCTTTTATTGGATGAAAAGATAAGAGAACATCATCCTAAAAATCGTCAACTAGACACAGGATTTTATGATTTTGATCCTAATCTTGTAAAATAATTTGTTTTGAGTGAGGAAAAAAATGACAGGAGTAGAAAAAAAACGTCCCGAAGTCTTAGCTCCAGCTGGGACTCTTGAAAAATTAAAGGTTGCTATCCATTATGGGGCAGATGCCGTCTTTATCGGTGGTCAAGCCTATGGTTTAAGAAGTAGAGCCGGTAATTTTACCATCGAAGAAATGGCGGAAGGTGTTGCTTTTGCTAAAAAATATGGGGCAAAAGTTTATGTTGCAGCTAATATGGTTACTCATGAAGGCAATGAAGAAGGTGCAGGAGAGTGGTTTCGTCAATTGAGAGATATTGGCATTGCTGCGGTTATTGTTTCTGATCCTACCTTGATTGAAATTTGTGCCATGGAAGCTCCAGGTTTAGAAATCCACTTATCAACTCAAGCTTCAGCAACCAATGTTGAAACTTTCAAGTTTTGGAAAGATTATGGGTTGACTCGTGTAGTTTTAGCCCGTGAGGTATCAATGGCAGAGTTGGCTAAAATTAGAGAACGTACTGACGTTGAAATTGAAGCCTTTGTTCATGGTGCGATGTGTGTGTCATACTCTGGTCGCTGTACCCTATCAAACCACATGAGTCACCGAGATGCCAATCGTGGTGGCTGTTCACAATCTTGTCGTTGGAAATATGACCTCTATGATATGCCTTTTGGTCAAGAACGTAAAAGTTTAAAAGGCGAAGTGGTGGAGCCATTTTCAATGAGTGCTGTTGATATGTCAATGATTGATCATATTCCAGATTTTATTGAAAATGGTGTTGATAGTCTCAAAATCGAAGGGAGAATGAAATCGATTCATTATGTCTCTACCGTCGCTAATTGTTATAAGGCAGCTGTTGATGCTTATATGGAGAGCCCTGCTAAGTTTGAAGCAATCAAACAAGACTTAATTGATGAGTTATGGAAAGTCGCACAAAGGGAATTATCAACTGGCTTTTATTATGGTACTCCAACTGAAAATGAACAACTATTTGGTGCACGTCGTAAAATTCCTCAATACAAGTTTGTTGGCGAAGTGATGGCTTTTGATCAAGAAACAATGAGAGCTACCATTCGCCAAAGAAATGTCATCAATGAAGGGGATATTGTTGAGTTTTATGGACCAGGTTTTCGTCATTTTGAAACAACCATTACTGACTTACGAGATGAAGAAGGAACCAAAATTGATCGTGCTCCAAATCCTATGGAGTTACTATCAATAAAGGTTCCAGAAGCTGTCAAACCTGGTGATATGATTAGAAGTTGTAAAGAAGGATTAATTAATCTCTACAAGGAAGATGGCAGCAGTCAAACTGTTAGAATATAAAAAGGTTCACTAATTAGTGAACCTTTTTAATAATCTTTTAATTGATTTTGTGAGGCTTTTATAGAGGGTGGTACAATAGAGATTTTATGAATATCGCTAATCGCAATGATAGCTGATAAATTACGTTGAAAATTCTTCAAAATGAGTTTTTCACTATTCTCTTCAAAACGGACAATATCCCCTGTAAAACTCTTATCTTGGTAAATCACATGGACAGAAGAGTCATTATCAAGAGCCTGCTTAATAACATCAAGCAGTTGTTTTTTTGTGATATCTTCTAGGGAAGGTTTTTCTTTAGGGTCAATAAAGTCTTTAAAAGCCTCTATTATTGGTTTAAATATCTTTATCATAGTATTTTCTCGTTTAAATTGATACAATGATTATACAATATTTTATGGTTAAATAAAATAGCAATTACAATAAAAATAGGTTACAAAATCATATTATAATGATAAGTCTGTTTTTATGAACATTAATTTCGAATAGGCCATTAGGAGGATTTAATATGTCAGAATTTAGCTTTGAAATAGTAGAACACCTACTCGTTTTATCAGAAAATGAAAAGGGTTGGAAAAAGGAATTAAATAGAGTCAGCTACAATGGTGCAACACCAAAGTATGATATTCGTTCATGGAATGAAGACCACACCAAAATGGGAAAGGGCATTACTCTCACAAATGAAGAATTTGAAGTCCTTTTACGAGCCTTTAAAAAATAGAATTTAGTTGTAATAACTTTGACTTTTTAGAAGATTAAATAGTGGTTTTGAAATAAGAGTCACAAGAACTAGTTTTAAAATTTCTGGCAGAATAAAAGGAACAAGACCTGCTTTTAGTGCATCTGAAAGATTGAGTTTTAAAAGAAACATCAAGCCTAAGAGACCAAAAATAAAAACGATTAAATCACCTAGAATATTGGCTAACAGTACTTTGGGAAGAGAAGACTTTGTGTTAGTTAGTAGTGACGTGATAAAAGCAAATCCAAGCATTCCCCACAAAAAACCACCGGTTGGCCCAACTAAGACCTGAAAGCCAGCTGTCCCACCAGCAAAAACTGGAAGCCCAATTGCTCCTAAAATAAGATATAATAATGTTGCAGTGGTAGCTTCTTTGGGTTTTAATAGAGTAGCCACTAAACCAATAGCGAGCGTTTGAAGACTGAAAGGAACACTACCAAAAGGAATGGTGATTTGTGCTAAAATCGCAATTAAAGCAGCAGCAATAGCTGTTAAAGTGAGTGAAAATGTTTTTGAATGTCTCATAAATACCTCTTTAGTTAACCTAAAATTTATAATAGTTAACTAAAATTATAGCAATTTTTAAAAAGAAGTCAATATCAAATTAAAAAAGTTTAGAGGATGATATCATCCTCTAAACTTTTTCTTATTTCATTGTTGGGAAAAGAAGCACATCACGAATAGTAGTTGTATCTGTCAACAACATGACCAAACGGTCAATTCCAATTCCAAGTCCACCTGTTGGTGGCATACCATATTCAAGTGCTTCAACAAAATCATAGTCAATACCTGTTGCTTCATCATCACCAAGTTCTTTGGCTTTCGCTTGTGCTTCAAAGCGAGCTAATTGATCAATCGGATCATTTAATTCGGTGAAGGCATTAGCATATTCTTTAGTCACGATAAAGAGTTCGAAACGATCAGTGAAACGAGAATCTTCGGGGTTCTTTTTAGCAAGTGGTGATACTTCAACAGGATGACCATAGATAAAGGTTGGTTGCATCAGTGTTTCTTCAACAAATGTTTCAAAGAAAGCATTAATCACGTGACCAACACTGGTGAAATGTTTCTCAAGTGGTACTTGTTTTTCTTTGGCAAGAGAAACAGCTTCTTCAAAGGTCATTTCTTGCCAGAAATCAATACCTGTAACCTCTTTAATCGCATCAACCATATGAAGACGTTTGAAAGGCTCGTGGATATTGATTTTTGTTCCTTGATAATCGATTGGCCCATCTCCTTTAACAGCCTTCGCAGCATGTTGGATGATGCCTTCAGTAAGGGTCATGATATCTTTATAATCAGCATAGGCTTCGTAAACTTCAATAGAAGTGAATTCGGGATTGTGTGTCGCATCCATCCCTTCATTTCTAAAAATACGACCAATCTCATAAACACGTTCCATACCACCAACGATAAGACGTTTTAAGTGAAGTTCCGTTGCAATACGAAGCACCATGTCAATGTTTTGAGCATTATGATGGGTAATAAATGGTCTTGCAGCTGCCCCACCAGCTTCATTGTGGAGAACAGGTGTTTCAACTTCTAAAAAGTCAAGACCATCAAGATAACGTCTAATTTCTGAAATAATTTTAGAACGTGTCACAAAACGCTCAAAGCTCTCACGATTGGAAATTAAATCTAAATAGCGTTTACGGTAGATAGTTTCAATATCTGTTAAACCGTGGAATTTTTCGGGTAGTGGACGTAGGGATTTTGAGAGATGAGTTAGCTTTGTTGCTTTAATAGAAAGCTCTCCCATATCTGTTCGCATGATTTCACCTTCAACACCTAGGAAGTCACCTAGGTCAGCTTTTTTGAAAATCTCATAATTTTCATCACCAACAGAATCTTTACGAACATAGATTTGAATTTGGCCATCTCTATCTTGAATATGGGCAAAGCCAACTTTTCCTTTGCCACGTTTTGTCATTAAGCGTCCTGCTATGATGGCTGTTTCTCCAAGGTCATGTAAGTCTTCTTTGGTTTTATTAGCATACTTTTCTTTTAATTCTAGTGAATTAGCTGTACGTTCAAAACGTTTACCAAAAGGATCAATTCCTTGTTCAGCTAAGGCAGACATTTTCTCACGTCTAATAATTTGTTGATCATTTAATTCTTCATTGTATGGGTTAGACATCTTCTTCCTCCAATAATTATTCCATCCTATTATAACATAAAAGAGACTAGAATAGGCGTCCCAATTCTCAAAGTATGTTTGAAATTTATTTAAAAAAGCGGTATAATCTATAAGATACTAACTTCTTAGGAGTAATTATGATAACTTCAATTGTTTTTGACGTTGATGATACAATATATGATCAAAGACGTCCCTATCAATTAGCTGTTGAAAAATGTTTCCCAGAGTTTGATATGAGTCATATCAAAGAGGCTTATATCCGTTTTCGTCATTATTCTGACACAGGCTTTCCAAAAGTTATCGCGGGAGAGTGGACAACGGAATATTTTCGTTTTTGGCGTTGTAAAGAGACGTTAATGGAATTTGGTCATCCAGAAATTGATGAAGAAATGGGGATTCATTTTCAAGAGGTTTACGAGCATGAATTGGCAAATATTACCATGCTTGATGAGATGAGAATGACGCTAGAGTTTTTAAAGTCAAAAAACGTTCCTATGGGTATTATTACCAATGGTCCAACAGAACATCAACTGAAAAAAGTTAAAAAATTGGGCCTTTATGAGTACATTGATCCTAAAAGAGTAATTGTTAGTCAGGCCACTGGTTTTCAAAAGCCAGAAAAAGAAATTTTTAATCTTGCTGCTCAACAATTTGATATGAACCCAAGTACAACTTTATATGTTGGTGATTCTTATGATAATGATATTGTCGGTGCTCATAAAAGTGGTTGGCACTCAATGTGGTTTAATCACAGAGGAAGAAGTTTAAAACCAGGGACTAAACCAGTTTTTGACCTTGAAATTGATAATTTTGAACAACTTTTTGGTGCCGTTAAAGTATTATTTGACCTACCTGATAATAAGTTTATTTTTGACACCAATGAAAAGAGTAATCCTATCTTGCAGATGGGGATCAATAATGGTTTAATGATGGCGGCTGAGCGTTTACTTGAAAGTAATATGAGCATTGATAAGGTTGTTATCCTACTTCGCTTAGATAAAAAACAAGAACAATTTCTTAGGATGAAATATAGTCACTAAAAAAGAAACAGAAAAAATTTTTTTCTGTTTCTTTTTAATTTGGTGTGACAAGTGTTTCTTCAATCATTTCAAGATGATTTGTGTTGTTCCACTCAATCAACTGATAATCTTTTAGGTTGGTTGTTTCTAAAATGGTGAGACTAGCATTGTCTAAATGGCCTAATTTTTTAAATTCGCTTGGTTCATAACCTAGTAAGCAATGAATAGTTGCACTAAGACTAGCTCCATGACCAACAATCAGAACATTGTCATGGTTCTTATCAAGTGATTGAATAACATCAATAATACGATGGGTGACTTGATAAAGCGTTTCTGCGTCAAAAACAGAAGGAGAAAATTGCGCTAAGTTATGATAAAAAGCTTTAATTTGCTTAGGATAAATAGCCTTAGCTATACTAATTTTTTTCCCTTCAAGGCTCCCAAGATACCATTCACGAAGTTTTTCTTTTGTTTGAAAGGAGTGAAGGTAGTCATTGTTTTCTAAAATAACTTCAGTACTTTTAATAGCTCTAGGTAAATCACTGGAATAAACCTCATCAAATTTAATGTGACGAAGTTCTTGTCCTAAAAGGTTAAGGTCGTCATAAGCTTCAGGAAGCAGTTCAGAATCCATCGTACTACCTTGAAAACGTCCTTCGAGGTTTGAGTAAGTTTTACCATGTCGAATAAAATATAATTTCATAGGGCTCCTTCTTGTCTTATTGTTAATTAATCTTATTTCTTTTTTACTCTATCAAATCGGCAAACTTAGCATCAACAAAATCAGCTAATTGTTGACTATTGATTTTGATAGAGTGCCCGATTTCCCCTGCAGATACAATCATTTCACCATAAGAGAGGGCAAGTTGATCAATATAGATGGGGTAGTCGTGTCTTTGTCTAATGCCTACAGGATTATTAGCCCCATGAACATAACCGGTTGTTGCTTGCAAAGCCTTTTGTGGAATCATTTTTACTTTTTTATTGCCAGAAATTTTTGCTAATTTTTTTTCAGACAAATGTTTTTGAACGGGAATAATTCCAATAATAGGACCAGTTTTATCACCTGAGAGGGCTAAGGTTTTGAAAATTAATTCTGAATGGTTGGTTTGGCTCGTTGGTTTGCCTTCTTTAAGTGTAATAAAAACATCTTCGTATGAAATGTTTGCCTTGTCAAGAATTTGATTGACTAGTGTTTTTTTAGGTTTGGTTTTCTTACTCATTTATATTTTTCCTCAAGTTGACTCATCCAAAAACCTAGTACTATACCACCTATGAAAAAGAGGATGGTTAATAGTAATGTCCAAACAGTAACACTACTGTATGAAATGCTTTCACTGTTTTTGGCATTTGGAATAACGATTAAAAGAGTACTAGATAGTACGAGCCCAATGATAAAATGATAGACACGTGAGTGGTAATGATTTAAAGCATAGTCCATGAGTTTTGAAAATGACAACATGGTGATAGCACCACCAATAGCTATCGGTAGAAAAACACCAACTAGGTCAAGATTTTTAAAACCAGTTAACATTGGCGCGTAAAGTCCCATAATTAGTAATAGATTTGAGGGGCTTAATCCAGGAACCAAGACACCCAACGCAATCAATGCACCCGCTAGAATGAAGGTTGTGAAATTAGCAGGGATTACACCAATCAAATCATTTAAAAAGTACAATATGAGACCAGAAATAATGAAAGTTCCTACTAAAATAGTGAGGTCTACACCATCTCTTTTTTTACCAGTAACAGACTCTTTGAAAAGACTAGGGAGAGTGCCAACAATGGCTCCAGAAAAAGCCCATAATACAACAACTTGATGGTGTTCTAAAAGATATTCAAGTGGTGCAGAAAAAAGAGCGATACCTAGAATGCCACCAATACCAACGGGCACAAAAAATAAGAGGTTTTTGATAAAGTCTTGGCGAATGTGAGCCAAAAAGGAGATGATGCGTTCATACAATCCTAAGATGGAAGCTAGTACACCTCCAGAAACACCAGGCAAAATAAAACCAAGAGCGATAACAATCCCCTTTAGTAGTCTTGTTAACCAAGAAATCATGATTTCCTCCATAAAAAAAACAGTATAATATAATATTATACCATTTTATAACAATTATTGAAGCCTATTTTTGGCTTTTAGTTGGCTTTAAAAAATGTTGGCTTCACTTTAAGAAGAATAACTAATAAAATCAAGGCAATGATTGCTGAAGGAACAAGATAGCTAGCGTTATAAGTTAATGAGTATATCCAAACCGGTGTTCCTTTAGGAGCATAATCACTCCAAAAGACGATTCCAGCAAGAAAGTTTGAAAACAATCTTCCCAAGCTACCAACAAGAATTCCTAAACTTAAAAAGAGCATTTGGTTATTTTTTGAGGCCTTAAATTGATTGTAAAAGATACCTGCTAGACCAACAGCACCATATGAAAGAATATAATCAAGAAGCACTTGAGGAACGCTTAGGTAGTAACCACCAAAGAATAATTGGATGAAACCAACCAAAAGGCCACCAGTAAGCGCAGCAGCTAAACCTCTTCTATAAGCCAAAATAAAGATAGGGAGCATGGTTAAAGAAACACTTCCTCCTTGAGGCATATGAAAAAGCACAATTTTATCTAAAATAATAGCAAGAGCAGCCATGATAGCAACTTCAGTGAGAACGGATAATTTTAATTTTGACATAAAAAGACTCCTTTGATAATACAAAGGAGTCTTGAAACATTGTCATTAGGTATCACAATTCCTACGCTAGTCTTAACTAGATCAGGTTCTCAGGATTTCGCAAAACGATCTCAGCAAAAGCACTCCCTTGTGTTTATTATTTAATTATACCTATTATAAAATGTTTGAAAGATATTTGTCAAGTTGATTGCTCTGTAAAACACGCTTCATTATTATTCTTTGATTTTGCCAAATAATTTCTCAAAGGTAGCTTTTCGATCTTTGAGAACAGAAATTTGGTTAAGATCAAGAGTATTAGGAAAACCGTTAATATAGCCTCTTGAAGTGTATTGATGCAAGTCATAATCAATGGAAGTATCAGGAGCAGCTTCATAATATCCTGAATCAGTCCCATAAGTTGGAATCCAAACAGCATCAAATTTACTGGTAGAAATATCATGTTCTTCTAAAAAATAGGTTCCAATATAGATACCGACATTTTTGGCACCTAATTTTTTAAGTTCTTGACGAAAAGCCTCAACACCTTTATTCATGTCAGACATGGTTTTTTCTTCAACATCAATCCAATAAAAGGTTGGATTGTAAGGCGAAGCATTCTCATAAAATAGTCTAGCTTCTTCTTTCATATCTTTAACATTTTTACCAAGTGCATAGGCGTAAACGGCTACAGGAACATCTCTTTTTTGAAGTTCCTCAATATGTGTTTTAAACGATTTATCAATCCCAGTTGTATACGCAGCATTATTTTTTTTGGTGATTTGGGATCCCCCAAAAACACGAACAATAGCTCCTGAAATATTTAGTGACAAGGTATCGTAATCTATATCACTAGGAAGCTGCCAACCAGAAAGATCAATAATCGGATTAAGCACAAACGGCTCTTCCTCAGTCGTTTCGACTGTAGGTATTATGGCTTGGGTTACTTTGGGGATGTTATTTTTAGCCATTTCTAATGTCGCATTGTTTTGTGCTTCAATTGTCAGTTTTGACTTGACCAAAAATAAAATTATTAAACCAAAGAAAATTACCACAATAATCGGTTTTATTCTTTTTCTCATTGCTTCTATTTTATCCTAAAGCTATTAAAAAATCAAAACAACAGAATTACAAATAGTTTTCAATCGTTTCAATCATTGATTCTGGCTCTGTTTTAGAAGAAAAACGTTCAACAACATTTCCATTTCTATCAACAAGAAATTTAGCAAAATTCCATTCAATGGCCTTACCAAAAGGTCCTTTTTTCTCATTCTTTAACCATTGATAAAGTGGGTGAGCATCTTTACCATTCACTTTGATTTTGTTAAAACGATAAAATGAGGTGTTGTAGTTTAATTGGCAGAAGTGATCGATATCCGAAATATCTTCTGAAGCCTGATTTTTAAACTGATTACACGGGAAATCTAAAATCTCAAAACCTTGATCGTGGAAACGCTCATAAAGTGCCTGTAAGCTACTGTATTGAGGGGTAAGTCCACATTTTGTGGCCGTGTTTACAATTAAGGTTACTTTGCCATCGAATTCAGATAGACTAAAATCCTCATTTGTAATTGTTTTTACAGTAAAATCTGATAGTTTAGTCATTTTCTAACTCCTTACTGTATTTGATGATTTGGTTAACAGTTTCATCTAAAAATGAAATTGTTTGTCTTAGGGGCTTTTCTGTTGCAATATCTGCTCCAATTATTTTGGCTGTTTCAAGTGGTGTTTGACTTCCTCCTGATTTTAAGAAATCTAACCACTCTTTAGCACCATTGGAATTATTTTTGATATTTAAATAACCAACAGTTGAGATGACAAGTCCAGCTGAATAAGTGTAGCTATAAAGTCCCATATAATAATGACTTTGTCGCATCCAAGTTAAAGCTGCGTTTTCATCAATAATAAGAGCATCCCCCCAAAATTCTTTTAAAACAGATGCCATCAGTTGATTGAGTGTCTCTGCACCAAAGGTTTTTCCTTCATCGATAAGAGTATAGACTTTACGCTGAAAGGCTGCTTCTAAGAGATGGGTAATGAAATTATGGAAGTAGGTATCTGTTAAGCGGTGTGCTAGAGCAAAACGTTTTTGCTTAGGGTGATCAAATTGTTGTTCAAGGTAGTCACTTAATAATAGTTCATTCAGTGTAGAAGGAGCTTCAACATAGTAGGTTGACATATGAGTATTAAAGTAACTTTGGTGATTATCAGAAAAAATAAATTGGCCTGAGTGTCCGATTTCATGGATGAGCGTATAGACGTCACTCATTTTTCCTGTCCAGCTCATCAAAACATAAGGATGAACCTTATAAGGATCGGCAGCATAACCACCTGAGTCCTTACCACTATTTGCAGCAAAATCAACCCAACGCTCAGTTTGATAGCGAGCAATTTCTTTTTGGTATTCTTCACCAAGAGGTGCTGTTGATTTCATTACTAGGTCATAAGCATCCTCAATAGATACTTCTGGATTCATTTTGGCATCAAGATCAAGTTTCCAATCAGCAAAAGTCATCTTATCAATCCCATTCACCTTAGCGACATGTTTGATATATCGTTGAGCAATTGGAGCAAACTCAGTCATAATTAAGTCAATTTGACGGTCAAACATGGGACGATCAACTTCTTGTTCAGCCAATAGATAGTCAAATACGGAGTTATAACCACGCATATCGGCTATGATTTTTTCAGATCTAACTTGTGCCAAATAGCTTGCGGCAGCGGTATGTTGATGTTGTCTTAGACCTTCTGAAAAAGAACGAAATGCCTTTTGCCTAACCTCAGCATTTTCATGGTTTTGATAAATATTTTCATAAGTAATAAAACTATTAGAGTAGGTTTTGTCTTCCACAGTAAAACTGGACATGGCAAAGTCACTCGCTCGCATTTTGGTATAAATATCTTGCGGGCTGTTAAAAATTTCGCCAAGATTAGCTAAGGTTTTTTCGACAGCAGGCTCAAGATAGTGTTTTTTCTTGATTTTTGCTTCACGAATATAGGCACTAAAGTAAGGGTTTTGTTCCAATCTTTCCAAGATAGTATTATCTGCCATTACCAACTCATTTTCAAAGAAATTCAGAAGAACGGCTGCTTTTGTTGTGAAATCACTACCAATTTGAGCGATTTGAGCAAATTCTTCATTGTTGAAATCAGTGGTTTGAGGCATGAAAGAGTAAGTGCTGATATGACTGATTTGAATATAAATTTGTTCTAATACCATTAGGGCTTCTGTAAAGTCATCTACGGTATGTAAATTATCTTTATAATTGAGTGAAAATTGTTTAATCTCCTCAAGGGCTTTTTCAACAGCATTGATAAAATCTTCTCTGTCTTTATAGAGAGCTGTTAGATCCCAAAGCTCATTTTCAGAGAATTCTGAACGTTTCTTTTGTTCCATTGCTAACCTCCTTTTTGTTAGAACTAGTATAACAAAAAAGTAAGAAGAGAGTGAATCTTGTATCTTATTTTTAAAAAGAATTAGAAGGGCTCTCTCTTTGGTTTACTTTTTTTGGTAAAATGATATGATAGTTAATAGAAAAATAGGGCAGGAGTAGAAATAGTGGTTATTAGAAAACTAGAAAGTAGAAACAATAAAGAACAAATCAATGAAGATGTGATTGTTTTAACCAACTTGCTTGAAGACGTTACTCGCCAAATGGTGGGAAATGACTCTTTTGAAACGATTAAATCATTGGCTAAATTATCTATTCGCCATGATTATCAAGCTTTAGAACAGGCTATTTCTGGTTTAACGACAGAAGAGACGGAAATTGTTTCTCGTTATTTTTCTATTCTCCCTTTATTAATAAATATTGCTGAAGATGTTGATTTAGCATATGAAGTTAACTATCAAAACAATACTAAAAGAGATTATTTAGGAAAGCTTTCTTTAGCTATTGAAGATGTTTTAGCCAATGAACAAGGACAGGAAATATTAGAAAATCTAAATGTTGTTCCCGTCTTAACGGCTCATCCAACTCAGGTTCAACGTCAATCGATGTTAGATTTGACCTATGAGATTTATCTTTTATTAAGACAACATAGGGATACAAAAGATGGTTTACTTGATAGCGAGAAGTGGATTGATGATCTTCGTCGTCATATCGAGATGATTATGCAATCGGATATTATTCGTGAGAAAAAACTAAAAGTTAAAAACGAAATTAGAAATGTCACTGGCTACTATGACAGATCGTTAATTGTTGCCATTACTGACTTGGTCTCTGAATACAAACGACTTGCTAGACAAAGAGGTGTCATTCTTGAACACCCAAAACCCATCACAATGGGAATGTGGATTGGAGGAGACCGTGATGGTAATCCTTATGTTACAGCACAAACCCTACGTCTTTCAGCGATAACTCAAGCAGAAGTTATTTTGAATTATTACATTGAGAAAGTTCAGTCTTTATATAGCTTGTTCTCAATTTCTGTAACCATTTCTAAAACATCAAAAGAATTAGAAGAATTAGCAGCGTGTTCAACAGATAAATCCGAATTTCGAGAAAAAGAACCTTATCGAAGAGCTTTTCACTATATTCAATTAAAATTGCAAAATACCTTAACTTATTTGACAGAAGATAAAAAAATCTCTCCTTTTTATGACAATGTGACTGAGTTTGAACAAGACTTACTAGTTATCAAAGACTCCTTGTTAGTTAATAATGGAGATAATTTAATTAAAGGTGATTTTGGGGAATTATTACAGGCCGTTGATATTTTTGGTTTTTATCTAGCCAGTATCGATATGCGTCAAGATTCAAGCGTACATGAGGCAAGTGTTGCTGAATTATTAAAAACAGCTAACATCGTCTCTAACTATAGTGAATTATCTGAAACTGAAAAGTGTCAGTTGTTGTTACAACAATTAACACAAGATCCTCGTATTTTGTCCGCCACCCATTATCCAAAATCTCCAAGTCTTGAAAAAGAATTAGCTATTTTTCAAATGGCTAAAGAATTGAAAGATAAAATGGGTGAAGACATTATTAAACAACATATTATTTCTCACTCTGAAACAGTATCTGATTTGCTTGAGTTGGCTGTCTTATTAAAAGAAGTGGGATTGATTGATAATGAGAAAGCACGTGTTCAGATTGTCCCTCTTTTTGAAACAATTGAGGATTTAAATAAGTCCCCTCAAATTATGGAAGAATATCTTTCAATTGATCTGGTCAAAAAATGGCTAGAACATAACAACCGCTACCAGGAAATTATGCTAGGTTATTCTGACAGTAATAAAGATGGTGGTTACTTATCTTCTGTTTGGACACTTTACAAAGCCCAAAAAGAATTAACTGAAGTCGGTAAGAAAAATAAAGCAAAAATCACCTTTTTCCATGGTCGCGGAGGAACAGTTGGTCGCGGAGGAGGCCCTTCTTATGAAGCTATTACCTCACAACCTTTTGGAACCATCAACGATCATATTCGTGTGACAGAACAAGGGGAAGTGATTGGAAACAAATATGGTAATAAAGATGCTGCCTATTACAATCTAGAGATGCTGATGTCAGCAACGTTAAATCGTATGGCGACACAGTTAATTGTTGACCAAACGGAATTAGAAGAGTATCGAGAGATTATGGATGCTGTTGTTGAGGATAGCTACCATAGTTATCGTCGATTGGTCTTTGGTCATCCGAACTTTTACGATTACTTTTTTGCTGCGAGCCCTATTCGAGAAATCTCAAGTTTAAACATCGGTTCTAGACCAGCAGCGAGAAAAACAATTACTGAGATTAGCGGTTTAAGAGCTATTCCATGGGTCTTTTCTTGGTCTCAAAATCGTGTGATGTTCCCTGGTTGGTATGGTGTTGGCACAAGCTTTAAACATTTTATCGACAAAAAAGAAGGTAATCTTGAAAAATTACAGATGATGTATGAGAGATGGCCATTCTTTAGATCTCTCTTATCAAATGTTGATATGGTGCTTTCAAAATCTAATATGAATATTGCTTTTCGTTATGCACAAATGTGTGAAGATGACCATATTAGAGATATCTATCATACCATTTTAGATGAATGGCAATTAACAAAGAATACCATTTTAGCTATTGAAAAACGTGAAGAGTTACTAGAAGATAATCCTTATTTGAAAGCTAGTTTAGACTATCGTCTACCTTACTTTAATGTTTTGAATTATGTTCAAATCGAACTGATTAATCGGATGAGACGAGGTGAACTAAGTGAAGCAGAAGAAAAACAAATCCACATCACCATCAATGGTATTGCGACTGGTCTTAGAAATTCAGGCTAAAGTCTTCTTAGTTCTCACAAGGCTTAATTTTGGTACATCATAGAACATAGCATTTGAGGGTTAAAAATGATATAATGCTCATACAATTTGTCACTTTTAGGAGAAAATATGAAAATTGATAAAAGACATCTCTTAAACTATTCTATTTTATTACCTTATCTAGCCTTATCTATCATTGGTTTAATTATAGTTTATTCAACAACGAGTGCTAACTTGATCCAAGAAGGTATTAGTCCCTTTAGTTTAGTGAGAAATCAAAGTTTATTTTTGGTGCTTAGTTTGGCTGCTATCACCTTTATTTACCGTTTAAAATTAAATTTTTTAAAAAATGGTCCCTTATTACGATTTGCTCTTTTTGTCGAGATGATCTTGCTAATAGCGGCAAGGTTTTTTCCACGTGTGAATGGGGCATATGGTTGGATTTCTGTGGGTCCCATTACATTTCAGCCTGCTGAATATTTAAAATTCTTGATGGTCTGGTATTTAGCTTTTAGTTTTTCTAAGGAACAAGAAGCGATTGAAACATATGATTATCAAGCATTGACAAAAGGCTATCTCTTACCAAGAAGTTTTGTAGACTGGCGCTTTGTTTCATTTGCTTTAATCGCTCTTGTTGTGGCTATGCCTGACCTTGGTAATGCAACCATTATTTTATTAACAGCGATTTTGATGTATAGTGTTAGTGGTATTGGTTATAAGTGGTTTTCAGCAGTCTTAACAACGTTAACAGCTGTTTCAGCAGCAATATTAGGATTTATCGGTATTGTCGGTGTTGAAACTATTGAGAAAATTCCTATTTTTGGCTATATTGCCTCACGATTTTCAGCCTTCTTTGATCCTTTTCAAGATGCTCAAGGATCTGGTTTGCAACTTGCCAATTCTTATTATGCAATGAGTAATGGTGGCTGGTTTGGTCGTGGACTTGGGAACTCTATCGAAAAAAAAGGCTACTTACCAGAAGCCCATACTGACTTTGTCTTTTCAATTGTTATTGAAGAACTTGGTTTGATTGGAGCAGGATTGATTCTAGCTTTAGTATTTTTCTTAATTCTAAGAATTCTTTTAGTAGGAATAAAATCTAAGAATGCATTTAATTCCATTTTATCACTTGGTGTAGGTGGTTTATTATTAACACAGGTTTTTGTCAATGTGGGAGGGATTTCTGGTTTAATTCCATCAACTGGGGTGACTTTTCCATTCCTATCACAAGGAGGAAATAGTCTCTTGGTTTTATCTGTTGCCATTGGTTTGGTTTTAAATATTGATGCCAATGAAAAACGAGATGACATCTATCGAGAAATTGAAGAAAGTTATGAAGATGTTGATGACACTTACTATGATGATACATACTACCAATAATGAAATCTGCCTTGAGCAGATTTTTTTTTAATCATTGTAACTTTTAGGTCATCTTATTCGTTATATTAGTGAGAGGAGGTGAGGATAATAAAACTAGATGCTTATGAGACTGAGTTGATAAAAATTGCAAGAGAAGTTAGTTTTTATCTGAGAAAGTCAGCCATTTCAAAAGAAGATAGTCTTGATATTACACAAGATATTTTGGTGAAGTTACTTGAAACTGATATTGTCCTCCCTTTTGATAAATTACGTTCCTGGTTTTATCGATCAGCCATTAGATTATACATTGATCGCTATAGACGAGATAAAAAATATCATGAGCTTGTTCAAAAAGCTTTCTTTAGTGATAAAGACTTACTTCCTTATGATGATACTAGTTATGCTTATTTGTACGAAGCTATTGAGGAATTGGATGAGCGCTATCAGCTGGTTTTGGACTGTTTTTACTTTCAGGGATTTAGCATTAAAGAATCAGCAAAAATTCTTGGGATGACTCAATCGCAAGTCAAGACGAATTTGCATCGGGGACGCCAAAAATTAAAAATGTTATTGGAAAAGAAGGGGTATTCAAATGGAAACAATTATCTTTGAAAAAATTGTTAAAAAAAATAAACGTAGGCAGTTTATTAAAACAGTAGGTGCGAGTATTTTAGCTATATTTGTCCTATTAATTATAGGCTACAAAGGATTGAATGAACTAACAAAAACTCACGGTGAAGACATAAAGGATCGCTATCTTTTACTTTCAGAGATTGCTTATCCAAATATCGATTATAGTAATTGGCATTTTAATGTGACAAGTCAATTTGCAGGTGTTTTTGAATCACATCGTTATAAGAATATAGATGGTATTGAAGTTCCTTTTGAACCTTATCAAGGATACTATTCATTGGGAGGAAATCTTGATAACAATAATGATAGTGAATACTTATTAGAAGGTGATAATGGTCAGTCAAGTTATACCCACGGTAGTCACTATAAAGTTCCTCGTTTCTATAATATTAATTTCAATTACAATGAAGATAGCTACAATCAGCTGACCCAAGATATTACTTATGTCTCTGATTTAAATGGAGAAGCAGTTGAGGTTGCCATTACTTTTGATAAACCCTATACCTATGATGAAATCAAGACAATGATACCTGATAATTTAATGATTAATTGGTACTGGATTGGTACCACTAGTGACCTTGATACGGTTAACTTTCAGCCAAAAGATTTATTTGGAATGACTGACTATCAACAAATCTATAAAGAATCAAAAGAAGTGCCATTTGAAGAAATCTACAATAGTTTTATAAAATACTTGAAATCAGGACTATATAATCAATGGATTTCAGGGAATTATAGTAGGGAAAACGACTCGTTAGAGGAAACAGAAGGTAATTCAAATTTTACTGAAGAAAAAATGAACACTGATAAAAATAACTATTTTGATGTCAAAGAAGATGTTCAAAATTTTATTAGTAATAATCCCGACAGTAAAACTGCTAAATTTTCAGGAGTTATTTTAACTGGACGCTCCGAGAATTTTGAGGCGTTGAAAAATAAAGAATGGATTTATGCTTCTAATATTGGACAAACGGTAGAAATCAGACCTTATCATCACCTAACAAAATAAAGAAATTGGCAAAAGAGTCATAAAAAGCTTGCTTTTTCGCTGTAATTTGTTAAAATAGTAGGGTAAAGTTAGACTGTGTAAGTATGGTCTATCTATAAAATATATTTTATTGGAGGCTTTTCCTAAATGGCAAAAGAAAAATACGATCGTAGTAAACCCCATGTTAACATTGGTACAATTGGACACGTTGACCATGGTAAAACTACCCTAACTGCAGCAATTACAACTGTACTTGCACGTCGTCTTCCTAGTGCTGTAAACCAGCCTAAAGACTATGCTTCTATTGATGCTGCTCCAGAAGAACGCGAACGCGGAATCACTATCAATACTGCTCACGTTGAGTACGAAACTGAATCTCGTCACTATGCGCATATTGATGCCCCAGGACACGCGGACTACGTTAAAAACATGATCACTGGTGCTGCTCAAATGGACGGAGCTATTCTTGTTGTGGCTTCAACTGATGGACCAATGCCACAAACTCGTGAGCATATCCTTCTTTCACGCCAAGTAGGTGTTCAACACCTTATTGTTTTCATGAACAAAGTTGACCTTGTTGATGATGAAGAATTGCTTGAATTAGTTGAAATGGAAATCCGTGACCTATTGTCAGAATATGGATTCCCAGGAGACGATCTTCCAGTCATTCAAGGTTCAGCTCTTAAAGCTCTTGAAGGTGATTCAGCAGCAGAAGATGTTATCATGGAATTGATGAAAACTGTTGATGAGTATATCCCAGAACCAGAACGTGATACTGACAAACCACTTCTTCTTCCAGTTGAGGACGTATTCTCAATCACTGGACGTGGTACTGTAGCATCAGGACGTATCGACCGTGGTACTGTTCGTGTTAACGACGAAATCGAAATCGTTGGTATTAAAGAAGATAAAACTAAAGCAGTTGTTACTGGAGTTGAAATGTTCCGTAAACAACTTGACGAAGGTCTTGCAGGAGACAACGTTGGTGTTCTTCTTCGTGGTATCCAACGTGATGAAATTGAACGTGGACAAGTTATCTCTAAACCAGGTTCAATCAACCCACATACTAAATTTAAAGGCGAAGTGTATATCCTTTCTAAAGAAGAAGGCGGACGTCACACTCCATTCTTTAACAACTACCGTCCACAATTCTACTTCCGTACAACTGACGTAACAGGTTCAATCGAACTTCCTGCAGGTACAGAAATGGTTATGCCTGGTGATAACGTGACTATCGATGTTGAATTGATTCACCCAATCGCCGTAGAACAAGGTACAACATTCTCAATCCGTGAGGGTGGACGTACTGTTGGTTCAGGTATCGTTTCAGAAATCGAAGCTTAAGAAATTAAGTTCCCAGATAACAATTATTTGTCAGACAACAAATAAAAAAAGCTCTATCTTGATAGGGCTTTTTTCTGTTGTGATCAGATAAATCTTTTAAAGATTCTTAAAATGTGATATAATATACAATGTAAATAAAGAAAGAAGAGGTAGTGAAATGTCACGTAAACCAATTATTGCAGGAAACTGGAAAATGAATAAAAATGTGCAAGAAGCAGTAGATTTTGTAAATGCTGTGAAAAATAACTTGCCTTCAAATGAAGTGGTAGAGTCTGTTATCGGTGCTTCGCCAGTTTTACTTCATAGTGTTAAAGAAGCAAGCAAAGGTAGTCAATTAAAAGTCGCTGCACAAAATACTTATTTTGAAGATGCGGGAGCTTTTACTGGTGAAACAAGTCCTAAAGTTCTCTCTGATATGGGAATGGATTATGTTATTATTGGTCATTCAGAGCGTCGCGAATATTTCCATGAAACTGATGAAGACATCAATAAAAAAGCACTTGCTATTTTTAACAATAAGATGACACCAATTATTTGTTGTGGTGAAACACTTGAAACTTATGAAGCTGGTAAAGCAGTTGAATTTGTTGGTGCTCAAGTTTCTGCAGCATTAAAAGGATTGTCTGACGAACAAGTGGCTTCATTAGTCATTGCTTATGAACCAATTTGGGCAATCGGTACTGGTAAATCAGCTACTAAAGATGATGCTCAAAAGATGTGTCAAGCAGTTCGTGAAGTGGTTGCTGCTGACTTTGGTCAAGCAGTAGCTGACAAAGTACGTGTCCAATATGGTGGTTCTGTTAAGCCTGAAAATATTGCTGATTACATGGCTTGCCCTGATGTGGATGGCGCTTTAGTCGGAGGAGCATCACTTCAAGCAGATAGCTTTTTGGCACTTCTTGAATTTGATAAATAATGATATCATCAATAAAACACTTGCACTAGTGCAAGTGTTTTATTTTGCTTATCTGCCTAGAATCTTCTTAATTCCTTGCAGTAACTTAAATTTTAATGGGATTGGGTAATATCTAAATGTTCCCATTTTACGAGTAATATAGCCATTGAAATTTTGTTTAAATCTTAAAACACCATCTTCTTTTTCAAAATCTCCAGTAATACCAAGGAAATTATACAGAGGAATTTGTTTTTTGATAGCTTCTAACATAACATATTCTTGTAGAAGTGCTGGTGCATAAAACTTGTTGAAGGCAGGATATGAGCCACTAAAGAGGTAAACAGCTTCTTGCTTGGTATAAATAAATAGACTACCTGCTAGAACAACTTCTTGATCACCATATTCAGAAATAAATTGTTTGGCTTCTTTTTTTCGAATGTCAAATGTTTTAATTTGTTCTTTTAATTCGGAAAGTTTGTTTTGTGTCTTTGTTGATGGTGTTTTTTCAAAGCGTTGGTGGAGTTGTTCTACTTTTGTTTTCAATTTTTCCTGATCTTGATTAAGACGTTTAAGATAGGTGTTGAAATTTAGCGTCGCTACCATAAACTCTGCTTTATCTTTAAAACTATCAAAGAAATCTTCATAATAATCAAGGGGTTTGTCAACATTTCCATATTTTTCAGAAGTAGAGAGAGTTATCTCTTTGAATAGATGAAGCTCTTCACGTTTCAATTTTTTCAAGTTAATTCCGAATGTTTTTGCTTTCTTAACAAGTGGTTTTCCTTTTTTGCTAAAGGAGTTTATCAGATTATCACTTGTTATGTCATTAAGATCTTTTACATAGTGCCAGTCTGGCTCACCGCCCGGGTAGCCTGTCAACAAACCATCATGGTGGTAACCCAAATTGGTTAGTGTTTCAATCAATTCTTTTTTGGGTTTACTTGTTGGTTTACCATCACTATCAAAGGTTTGATAGGTATCAAAGGGTTTAACAATTAATTCAAGCGCCCCTTTTTGTTTAGCAAAGGTGGTTAAACCTTGATAAAAATCTGATAAAAAATGCATATCTGAGGAAACAGGACCACTGTTGATTTCCATATGAAGACCACCAGTCATTGGAATCATATAGACTAGTGCAGACACTTTGATGTCTTGTTCAACTTTTAAACCAACGTATGAAACCTCATAACCTCTTTTTCTAAAGAGCGTAGCCATTTCTTCTGATTGCATAAATGATTTGTAGCTGACTGATTCGATGTGGTGACGAAATTCTTCTTTTGTGAGTTCGGTAAAGGCCATTAATGCTTACTCCTCATTTGTTTGCGTATTTGATAGGCTTTTTTTGATAATCCGTATAAAATAGAATTGACAGGGATATCAAATTCACCAATATATTCTTCAATCATAGGATTAAAATTAGACTTGAATTTTGTTAAGCCATCATCGAGAGTTCCTTCAATTCCACCCATATTAGCCCAGATAATGCCATCTTGGTAGGCATCTTCAAAGACTTTTGGGTATAGGGTATATTGTGGGAAGAAACTCTTGAATTCATCATTCATTCCAGCATATAGCATTTCCATGACATTTCCAAAACGAATGGATAAAATACCTGCAATCACTAATTCATCAGGGTATTTTGTGACAAACTCTCTAAATTCAGCAATGTATTTACTAACAGATTCTTTTTGGTCTGTTAATTTGTTTAATCGTTTCTTTTGGTGAGGTTGGGTTTGAGCAATCTGTTCATTAATAGCTTTTAGTTGTTCTTCATAATCAGAAAGGCCCTGTTTCAAATTGACTTTTGCTAGGTGGAGGTAGGCATCATCACCAAAGATTGTCATCATTTTTTTGAAATACTCTTTGTTACGAAGAGCTACGCCTTTTCTTTCTTCGGTTATAGCAACAACCTCAGCAAAAGCATCAATATTATCTTTTGTTCCCCTATAAGTAATCACACCACGGCTGTTAGCTTTTTTTAACAGCCTTTTGGTATGTTTGGGGAAGCTTTGTTCGATATCTTTTTGTGTATAGACATTGGCTTGAAAGCGCGGTTGAATACTGTCATCAATTTTTGTGGTACAGCCACTCCATGAAGCACCTGCCAGCTCAAGTGTTGAGATGATTTCAAGGGTTTCTTGATTATCTTTAGCCTCTTCACCGAGATGGTACTGACGTAATAAGATAGCTGGATCAAATTTAATAAAAAGTGCTTTTTTGGTTTTTCCATATTTTTTAAGTGACGAGATGACAAAACGGACCAAATCTTTGTCGGTATAATCCATCACTGGACCTCTAGGGATATATAACATGGTCATTCCAAGTGGTAACTGTTTGATTAAAACAGCAGCACTGGCAACTAATTGTTCGGCTCTATAAAAACCAATAATGTCATTGTCCCAGTTATCTTTTACTTTGGACCACTGACTGCTTTGTAAGAGGTTGGTTTGTGGACTATTTTTGACAAAGTCGTCATGTTCTTTTGGTGATAGTCCAATTTTATAGGTTAACATTATTTTAATACCCATTGACGTATGGCATAAGCTACGCCACTTTCTTCGTTTGATTTAGTAATGTATTTGGCTATTTTTTTAAGATTTGGGTTACCATTTGCCATCACAACAGGATTAGCGACAACTTCTAACATTGCACGGTCATTTTCCTCATCACCAATAGCCATGGTTTCCTCCATCGCAATCCCCAATTTTTCAGCCAAATGAATAATGGCATTGCCTTTACTGACTTTTTTATTAACAACTTCTAAATAGAAGGGCTGTGATTTAACTAAGCCGTATTTTTTTTGGAATCTTTCAGGAATATTTGCGATAGCTTGATTTAAAATCTCAGGTTCATCAATAAACATGATTTTGATGATGTCTTTAGTCGCCATTTCTTCTGGTGTGCGATAAAAAACTGGCATGCTAACCAGAGTCGCCTCATGAACGGTATATTTTCCGATATTTTTATTAGCGGTATAGATGCCGTCTTTTGTAATGGCATGCATATGGACCCCTAATTTACGACTCAGCCATTCCAGATCAAGGTAGTCATCATAGCTTAATCCTTCTTTAACCAGTTCATCTTGAGTAAGTGTTTCTTGAACTAATCCGCCATTGAAAGTAATGACGTAGTCACCCTTTTCGTTGAGATTGAGTTGCTCCAATAATTTTGTGACTCCAGCAATAGGTCTTCCTGTTGTAATAACAATTTTAACGCCAGCTTGTTTGGCCTCTTGTATAGCTTGATAGACCTCGTCGGTAATTTCTTTTTTACTATTGACTAAGGTGCCATCAATATCGATAGCGATTAGTTTAATGGTCATTGTAACTCCAATATCTTTTTTTATAAAATACTCAACTACTATATTACTAAAAATCTTCTTTTTTGTCATGGACTACTCTTATAATAGAAAATGACTGATAGTCATCAGTCATTTTTTGGTATTTTAAGGATAATAATTAATTAGTTTGTGAAATATCTAGTTGGCTACCTAGCATTTCTTTAGGGAAGTAAAAGCGTTGATCACCGTGTATAGTACCAGAAAGTGCTGCTACTAAAGTTGAGAGTTTTGATAGCTCAACAATTTCTCCGTTTTGTTGTTTGATTTCAATCTGAGTTCTAGGATTTTTGACGTCTGGACGATACACATCATAAGGTAAATCAAAATTTCGATGAATGGCTGTATAGTAGTCGGGATCGTAGCCGGCTTCGTTCACCATGTCTTTTAGTCTATCAATCGTAGTTTTTCCCTTACTATCAAAGGTTATCGATTTGAATACTTTACGATTGACAAAACGATTAGCTAAGTCAGAAAGAATGGGATCTGAACAGTTAATCCATGTTTGAAAATAAGTATTCATTACACCATCATCTAAGCTGAGATAGTCTTCAAGAGTAAAATCTTGTTCAAAAAAAGGAATGAGGTGTGGTGATGTTGTTTCAAAAAATTCTTTTTGTTCTTTGTAAAGAAATTTTGCTCTTTTAAGAAGATTTTGTAATAGCACTTCCATAGCTCGGCTAGCAGGGTGAAAGTAAACCTGCATATACATTTGATAACGACTAATGATATAGTCTTCAACAGCATGAAGTCCGCCTGCATCAAAAATAATACCATTTTCAGTTGGTTCAATACTACTTAAAATTCTTGTTAAATCAAATTCACCATAGCTAGCGCCAGTAAAATATGAATCCCTCAAGAGATAATCCATTCTATCGGCATCAATTTGGCTTGAGATAAGTTGTACCACTTGTTTATTCTGGTAAGTATGATTAATAACGCTGGCCACTTTTTCTGGAAAATCTGTCGATACTTTTCGAAGAATAGCATTAATTTCAGTAGTAGGGCTAGTCACAATTTTTTGGGTAAATTCTTCATGGTCAGTACCAAACAAGCCTTCAAAAGTGTGAGAGTATGCCCCATGACCAATATCGTGGAGTAGAGCTGATACAATCGTTAATAGTGTATCCTCAGTATGCCAGATGGTTTCGTAATTAGCATTAAAACGCTCTGCCATTCGTCTTGCAATGTCATAAACACCAAGACAATGAGAAAAACGACTATGTTCGCCACCATGAAAGGTATAACTGGTCGTTCCTAGCTGTTTGATACGGCGCAATCGTTGAAATTCTTTGGTGTTAATTAAATCATAAATAATCTGTTCTTTGACAATAATGTCGTTATGAACAGGATCTCTAAATATTTTTTCCATCATAAAGCTATTATAACAAAAAAACGTAATAGCTCCCAGAATTAACCGGTAAAAGAGAAGGCTTTTTGTCATTGCTAAGCTTCGTTAAAATTGATACAATAGATAACAATAATTAAGGATATCATAAAATGAAAATTAAATTACAAAATACCGTTACTATTGATGATCAAGTTGATGTTGTTACTGAAGAATATGAGGGTGAATTGGTCATAAAAGGCAAAACACACTATTTTAGTTATTTTAATAATGAGAACGAAAAGGTAGTTATTAAATATAAAGAAAATGAACTTGTTATGAGTCGTTTCTCCAATCCCACTTCTATCATGAGGTTTCATCACAAAAACTATGACAGTGCTAATATTGCAACACCTATGGGGTTACAAAAACTAGCGACCAAAACTCATCATTTATCACTAGATAAGGACAATCAAAAGATTCTTTTAAATTATGATTTATTAATTGGCGTTGAATCCGGAGCTGTTTTAGCGTCCTATCAATTGTCGCTTTTTTGGTTTGATTAACCCCATTTGACTTGTTATTCAAAATAAATTCCTGTATAATAAGAAGATATCAAGGGAGTAGCAGACGGTTAAACCGTGATATGGTCGTCAATCCGAAAGAAATTTCCGGCCATATCTTAAACAGCGAGACTTGTTTTGAAAAAAACAGGTCTTTTTCTATGGAAAAAGACCAAAGGAGGAAACAATTTTGTCTAAAAAACAAAAACGTGAGTTATTTTATACCCAAGATGAGAATGCTGTTTTAGCGACTCTAAATTCTTCAAAAGAAGGTTTAACCAATCAAGAAGCACAAAAACGCTTGGCTGAGTTTGGTCGTAATGAATTGGATGAGGGAGAAAAAAGATCAGTCCTTGCCAAATTTATTGATCAATTTAAAGATTTAATGATTATTATCTTAGTTGCTGCAGCACTTTTATCAGTGATTACTTCTGGTGGTCACGATTGGGCCGATGCTATTATCATCATGGCTGTTGTTATTTTGAATGCTGCCTTTGGGGTTTACCAAGAAGGAAAAGCTGAAGAAGCGATTGATGCCTTAAAATCAATGTCTAGTCCAGTGGCTCGCGTCCGTCGTGATGATCACGTGATTGAGGTTGACTCAAAAGATTTGGTACCTGGGGATGTGGTTTTATTAGAGGCTGGAGATATTGTTCCTGCTGATATGCGATTGTTAGAGGCTAATTCTCTTAAGATTGAAGAATCAGGCTTGACTGGTGAATCTGTTCCAGTTGAAAAGTCATTAGAGGTTGACTTAAAAGAAGATGCACCAATTGGTGACCGTGCGAATATGGCTTATCAAAACTCAAGTGTTACTTATGGGCGTGGGATAGGTGTGGTGACAAACACCGGTATGTTTACCGAAGTGGGTCACATTGCAGGGATGCTTCAAGATGCTGATGAAACAGATACTCCTTTAAAACAAAACTTGAATCATTTATCAAAAGTATTGACCTATATTATTTTAGTCATTGCTGTGGTCACCTTTATTGTTGGCGTCTTTTTAAAAGGGCAAGATCCACTTAAAGGTTTATTAACTTCTGTGGCCTTAGCCGTTGCTGCGATTCCAGAAGGTTTACCAGCTATTGTTACTGTTGTTTTATCACTAGGAACGCAAGTGCTTGCTAAACGAAAATCCTTTGTTAGAAAATTGCCAGCTGTAGAAACACTTGGTTCAACTGAAATAATCGCTTCTGATAAAACAGGCACACTAACTATGAACCAGATGACTGTTGAAAAGATTTACACCAACGGTCAAATACTATCATCAAGTGAAAAATTAGCAGAAGATAATACCACCTTACGTATTATGACCTTTGCTAATGATAGCAAGATTGCTCAAGATGGTAATTTAATTGGTGACCCAACAGAAACTGCCCTCATTCAATTTGGCTTAGATCAAAATTTTGATGTTCGTGAGAAATTAGTAGACGAGCCTCGCGTGGCAGAGATGCCTTTTGATTCAACAAGAAAATTAATGTCTACCATTCATCGGTTAGAAGACAAACGCTATTTTGTTGCTGTTAAAGGGGCTCCCGATCAATTGTTGAAACGCTTGAGTCATATTGAGGAGAATGGTAATATTCGCCCGATTACAGATGCAGATAAAGAAACCATTTTAACTGTTAACCATGATTTGGCTAAAAAAGCTCTTCGTGTCTTGATGATGGCATACAAATATGAAGAAGAAGTTCCTCAATTAGAATCACAAACTCTTGAAAACAATCTCGTTTTCTCTGGTTTGGTGGGGATGATTGACCCAGAAAGACCTGAGGCAGCAGAAGCTGTTCGTGTAGCGCGTGAGGCTGGTATTCGACCAATTATGATTACTGGTGACCATCAAGATACCGCTGAAGCGATTGCTAAACGACTTGGCATTATTACTGATGATTCATCTGATCATGTTATGACTGGGGCGGAACTTAATGAGCTATCCGATGAAGATTTCCAAAAAGTGGTTAGTCAGTATTCAGTTTATGCCAGGGTATCACCAGAACATAAAGTTCGTATTGTTAAAGCTTGGCAAACTCAAGGTAAGGTTGTTGCCATGACAGGTGACGGGGTTAATGATGCGCCAGCACTTAAAACAGCAGATATCGGTATTGGTATGGGGATTACAGGAACAGAAGTTTCAAAAAGTGCTTCTGATATGGTTCTTGCTGATGATAACTTTGCGACAATTATTGTGGCTGTTGAAGAAGGACGAAAAGTCTTTTCAAACATTCAAAAAACAATTCAGTACTTGTTATCAGCGAATACTGCTGAAGTGTTAACTATCTTCTTATCTACCTTGTTTGGTTGGGATGTGTTACAGCCAGTTCATCTGCTATGGATTAACCTAGTGACAGATACTCTTCCAGCAATTGCCTTAGGAGTTGAACCGGCTGAACCGGGAGTAATGAGTCACAAACCACGCGGTAGAAAATCAAGTTTCTTTGCTGGTGGTGTGATGGAAGCGATTATCTATCAAGGTATCCTTCAAACTATTCTTGTTCTTGGTGTTTATGGTTTTGCTCTTATGTTCCCTGAACATAGCACTTATCAAGAAATACACGCAGATGCCTTAACGATGGCTTACGCCACACTTGGTTTTATTCAGCTATTCCATGCTTATAATGTCAAATCAGTCTATCAATCCATCTTTAAGGTTGGTCCATTCAAGAACAGACTCTTTAACTGGTCTATTATCATCGCCTTTTTACTACTCTTGTCAACACTTGCAATACCAGGATTTAATCAATTCTTCCATGTTAGCTTACTAACACCAGGTCAATGGTTAGTCACTTTTGTTGGTAGTTTCTCAATGATTATCATTGTTGAATTAGTTAAATGGGTGCAACGAAAACTTGGTATGGATAAAAATGCGATTTAACAATTAATTAGGTTATAACGTCAAGTGACTAGGATTTCCTAGTCACTTTTTGTGTTTAAGAGGCTATTGTTCATTTGATGCAAACACTTTCAAACAAATCCAAAAAATAATCTCAAAGGACTTGACAAGTTACGAAAACGGTTGCATAATAAAGATATACTATATCTAAAGGAGAATTTATCTTATGAAAAAACCGACTGATGCTAAGATAACACGTTTTAGAATGTGGAAAAAAGGTAAACAGTGGTTGTTTGGTGCCTCATTACTATCGGCATTTTTTTTAACCGCAAATGTGCAAGCGTTTGCCCAAGAAAATCAAAAGGAGAATGCAGCAGCTGAAATTAATTTGTTGCAGGACATACCAGATTCTCAGCCAGCGACTATTAATACTCCTATTGAAATCTCAACTGGTGAAGAATCAATCAAAGTTGTTGAAGAAAATGATGATAAGACAGGTACTTTGCCTGATTCTGAAAAACTGTCAACTTCAGAACTAACACCTGCTGTTGATGGACTTAATCAAGAAGATAATAAGCAAAAATTAGACCAAAAAGCTGTAACAACAGAGAATTCTCCACAAACCAACTCTGTGTCTGATACTATGAGTGAAGATTTACTTGGTGATTCAGATAAGCCCACCTCTGAATTCAATGATCATTTAGAAGATCAATTTTCAGTAGATACTATTATTCCAGTCAATGCCTCAGAGAAGCTAGACGTGTCTACTCCAAAAGCTGTTAATATTTATTATGATACAGATCAAAGTGATGGAGGTTCTTATTATCTGCATTTGTGGGATACTGGACAAACTGAAGTAGACTTTACCCCAATGTCTTCGTCTATTGTTGATGGGAAAAAAAGATGGCATTATGCGGTTAATGTCGCACAAGATAAATCAGTCTTTAAATATATTATCGTAAGAGACCGTGATTGGGATCAAAAGAAAACTCAAGATATGGCCGCCCCAGTTAATACCATCACAGAGACTAATATCTATCACAGTAATGATTATTACTCGCATTTTATGAATGTTCAAAGTGAAGAGTTTGATAAAAAATTTGGCTATAAAGATAAGGTTGTTGATGGCGATTCAGAAGATGGATTCCAAACAGTTGGTAAATGGGGTCGATTAGGGGCAACTAAAAATGAAGACGGCACCGCTACCATTAATTTGTGGGCACCAACTGCTCAAGAAGTAACATTGAATCTTTATGAATCCGTTGCTAAAAATGCTAGTCTAGATAAGACAATCATTATGCAAAGAGGAAGTGATTTTAATGAAAATGACCACACTCAAAATACGGTTGGTGTCTGGACAACAACGATTTCTAAAGAAGAGTATGACCGGTTAAATAAGAATGGCAAAGGAGTAGCCTATGATTTTAGTTTGACCATTCCCAATGCCTATTTCATTCAAAAATCAGCCTATATGAAAAAAGGTAATGATGGTAATTACTATATTGACCATTATATCTATAGAAATTCTGCCACTAAAGAAGTAATTAATGATCAGGCAAATGACAATGCTTCACGAGAACAAATTGCTGCCTTTTACCTAGGAAGAACTGATGGTAATGTCGGTGCTATTTCTGAACAAATTACTCGCACCGTTAAAACACAAGACCCGTATTCACAGGCTGTTGTTCAGGATGGCTCACGATCAGTTATTATAGCATCATCAGACCTTGGCGATAAAGTAGCTATTACTCAAAACAAACGAGTAACCTCTAACACTCAAATAAGTGTGCTTGAAGTCGATGTTCGTGACTTCTCCATTGATGAGAGCTCGGGAGTTGATGAAAAAGATCGTGGTAACTTTCTTGGAATGGTTCAATCTGGAACAACAAATGCGTCAAACGGGAACCACATGACTGGAATTGATTACCTAAACTATTTAGGTGTTAACTATGTTCAAATCATGCCTATCTATGATTTTCAAACTGTTCCTGAATTAGACAAAGATGATCCAGAAAACATCACCATTTCACCTAAAGAAGATCATGGTGTTCACAATAATCAGCAAAACTGGGGTTATGACCCTAAGAACTACAATGTTCCAGATGGCTCTTATTCAACTGACCCTGCTGATCCACTTGTGCGTATTAAAGAAGCTAAAGAAATGGTTCAAAAGCTTCACGACGCTGGGATTAACGTTGTCATGGATGTAGTTTACAATCATTTATATGATGGGCAAGAAAATCCATTTGAATGGACAGTACCTGGTTATTTCTATGCTGTCATGCCTGATGGAGCCATGAACAATGATGTCGGTGTCGGCAATGCTGTTCGTTCCAATTCAGAAATGATGCGTCAATATATCGTTAATTCTGTTATTTATTGGGCTAAAGAGTATGGTATGGATGGCTTTAGATTTGATGCCATGTCTGATTTGGATGTTAATACCTTAAACCTTGTTCGTGACGCGATTAATAAAATTGATCCTAAGATTGTCACCTACGGTGAAGGTTGGGATAGTATGGGGAAATACCTAGCCAAAGATGGTGAAACACCAGGTAGTGATAAAAATGCTAAACAAACACCAACTTACGGCTTTTTCGATTCCATTGGTCGTGATGCCATTGCAGGTTCTCATTATGACAATGGCAACCCTCCAGGATTCGTTAACCGCCATAGTGATTACAAAACAAATAGCAATAATCTTTCTAGATTAGTTGATAGTATGCTTGGAGGTCATGGTCGACATTTTGGAAGTGCCTCACAACAATTGAACTATGTTGAAGTCCATGATGGAATGACACTTAGTGATTTATTAAAACACTATAACCCAGAAGACACTGCAGAAGAACACCAAAAACGTGTAGAGTTAGCTTCTGCGATGAGTGCCCTCTCACAAGGAATTCATTTCTCACAAATTGGGCAAGAATTTTTGAAATCAAAAGAAAAATCTCATAATACTTATAATGGTGGCGATGAATTAAACCGTATTCAGTGGGGCTTAGTAAAAGACAATGTTGATGTTGTTAACTTTTATAAATCTATTGTGGCTTTGAGAAAAAATGAATCGTTGCTTCATTTATCAGATTATCAAAAAGAAGTCTTTCCTCATATGGTAATCACAAATGTTCAAGTCAACTCAGGCATTATTACTTATGAGCTTAAAAAAGACAATGGTGACAAGTATTTAATGGTATTTAATAATAATACCGATACATCGAACCCTTCATTAATACTTGGTGGCGATAATTGGTATTATGGTAGAACTGGTGCTGGAAATGGTGTCATTAATTCTGGTGACAAGCGTAATGATTTTTCTAATGCTTACATCGTTACCACAAATTCAGAAAATTTATATGACAAAATTGGTCAATTTAATGGTGAAAAAACCATTAAATTTAATCCATTGTCAGCAAGTGTTCTCTATATTCCAGCCAAAGAAGAAACTGAGTTAATTACTAAACAACAAACAATAAACTATGTTGATACAAAAGGAACCAAAAAAGCAGATTCAAATGTTCAAAAGGTTACTTACTTAACGATTAAATTCCATGATCCAAATTCAAAATTCACTTATACTAAATCTGAAATCGAAACAAAAGCGGATGATTTAGGTCATTTGAAAAATGTTTTAGACACGTCAACCAATGAGATTGAAACAGTCGTTAAAACTTACTATGCAACAAATGAAGCTGGTGACATAATTGAAGTTACTGAACTTCCAGCTATTGAAAATGGTAAGCCAAAAGATACGGCGACTATCAAGTGGATTGAAGCAACTGCACAAACAAAACTAATAACACATCCTGTCATAGCTGGTTATCGTGTTATTAGTAACACAGATGCCTCAAACGACTTGGTACAAACTCCGTCTCATTCTTTACAAAAAGAGGCTTCTAATCAAACCATTACTGTAACCTATGCAAAAGAAACAAAAGCAGTTATTGTCTCAGAAAATGATCCAGAGAAACGTCTACCAATATCAATTAATGATCTTGAAAGTAAAACTAATCTTATTTTTGAAGGGGTATCTGGCGATACTATTAATTGGAAAAATGTTGATTTGACACGTGAAGGATATAGTTTTACTGTTAATCATCAAGCTAGTTTAGACCTTGCTGTCAAAGCAATTAATAATGGTCATTTAGGCGACGAAGATATTATCTATACTGTGGTATACACAGCAAATCCTGCGAAGATTAGTATTCGCTATGTTGACAATGATGATAATGATAAGGTTGTTAAAACTGAAACACTTGACGGTGTCACTAACCAAGTAGCAAGCTTTACTTTTGAGGTGCCAGCAGGTTATGAAAAGGTTTCAGATAATGCTGCTACCATTAAGAGCTTTGATACTTTAGACGATTCAGCAACAGCCAGCCAAGTTGTAACAGTAGCTCTTCGTCATAAGCATGAAAAGAGTACTTATGAAACAGTTAATACAGTGACTTATATCGGTGCAGGTGAGTCAACACCAGCTCAAGCAACTGTGAAGGTAACATGGGCAGTAGATAAAGATTTAGTCACACAGATATCAAACTACACTGCGGTAGAAAAAACTCAAACGGTAACAAGTCCCGCAATTTCAGGTTATGAGGCAAATAAGTCAAGTGTTGTCTTTAGTAATACGGCAACAACCAGTCAACCAGCAAACCAAGAAGCAACTGTCACTTATACAGAAAATAAACCTGCTCCAGAGACAAAAGTCCCTGATACTTATCCTGTAGTAGAAGATAAAGTGTCTGATTTTGTACCAGAGACAAAAGTCCCTGATACCTATCCTGTAGTAGAGGATAAACTATCTGACTTTGTACCAGAGACAAAAGTTCCTGATAGCTATCCTGTAGTAGAAGATAAAGTGTCTGATTTTGTACCAGAGACAAAAGTCCCTGATACCTATCCTGTAGTAGAAGATAAAGTGTCTGATTTTGTACCAGAGACGAAAGTTCCAGATACCTATCCTGTAGTAGAAGATAAAGTATCTGATTTTGTACCAGAGACAAAAGTCCCTGATACCTATCCTGTAGTAGAAGATAAAGTGTCTGATTTTGTACCAGAGACAAAAGTTTTTGATACTCACCCTAGGGTAAAAGATAAAGACTCAAATCTTATGTCAAAACCAATAGTATCAATAACTAAAAAAACTGTTGAACAAACTTCTCATACACCTTATTCTAGAGTTTTAAAACATCAAGAGCTTCCTATGACAGGAGACAATGATGATTCTAATAGAGTGATTGTGGGACATGTTCTAGTCACTTTGACCATGACAGGATTAATTTTCTTTAGACGTCGCAAAAGTAATCAGTAATATTGTGGTCTGATAATATAGCTAAAAATTAGGGAGGATAAATCTCCCTAATTTTTTGTTAAAAAAAGAGATTAGCTTTTAAAAGATAAATCAGAAGTATCAAAAGCTTTAAATGTTAACGACTTGCAACAAAAGTAACAATTGGTAATGATATCGTCTTGCAGACTTTATAATTTTCCTTTAAAATAGTATTATAGAAATTGCGCCCTATTAGTTTATAGATTGAAAAGTATTTCATCTAATGGTAGTTAAACGATAAGAAAAAGTGATTCTACCAGGGAATGGCACTATAAGGTAATTAGAAATAAAATAAAGTGCTATAGTCTACTATCAGACTAGTATTTTTATTTTGTCGAAGCTTTTATCGTTTAAACATTAAAATTTTTTTAAAAAATGGCTATAAGAATGGCAATACTAAAGCATCTATGATAGAATAAGTAGAATTATATAAAAGAGGTATAGACCATGGATATTTCAGAAATCCGTCAGAAAATAGTAGAAAATAAAGAGAAGTTGACTAGCTTCAGGAGGTCTCTTTGACCTAGAACAATTAGAGGAAGACATTGCTCTCTTAGAAAACGAAATGACTGATCCCCATTTTTGGGATGATAATATTAAAGCGCAAAAGGTGTCTCAGGAGCTAAATGAATTAAAATCTAACTATCAAACTTTTCATACAATGGTTGAACTTAGTGAAGAAGTTGATATCTTAGAAGAAATGGTTTCAGAAGATGCTTCTGCTCAAAATGAGCTAGAAGAAACCTTGGATAAGCTTGAAAAAATGATGACTAGTTATGAGATGACCTTATTGTTATCAGAACCCTATGATAGTAGTAATGCCATTTTAGAAATTCATCCTGGTTCAGGGGGTACAGAAGCTCAGGACTGGGGGGATATGTTGCTTAGAATGTATACACGTTTTGGCAATGCTAGAGGCTTTAAGGTTGAGGTGTTAGATTATCAAGCAGGAGATGAGGCGGGTATTAAAAGTGTTACTCTTTCGTTTGAAGGACCCAATGCTTATGGACTTTTAAAATCAGAGATGGGGGTTCATCGCTTGGTGAGAATTTCACCATTTGATTCTGCCAAACGCCGTCACACCTCTTTTGCGTCAATTGAAGTGATGCCAGAATTAGATGATACCATCGAAGTAGAGATTAAAGATGATGACATTAAAATGGACACCTTTCGTTCAGGCGGTGCTGGTGGTCAAAATGTCAATAAGGTGTCAACAGGTGTTCGCTTGACACATATTCCAACGGGAATTGTTGTGTCTTCTACAGTTGACCGTACGCAATATGGTAACCGAGACCGTGCCATGAAAATGCTTCAAAGTAAACTCTATCAATTAGAGCAAGAGAAAAAAGAACAAGAAGTCTCAGCTTTAAAGGGAGATAAAAAAGAAATTACATGGGGAAGTCAGATCAGATCATATGTTTTCACGCCGTACACTATGGTGAAGGATCATCGGACAAACTATGAAGTCGCTCAAGTTGATAAAGTGATGGATGGTGATATTGATGGCTTTATCGATGCCTATCTCAAATGGAGAATAGAATAAATAGGAAAAAATGAGAGGAAAAAATAATGGCTTTAATAGAAATGAGAGATGTGAGCAAGAAATATCATCGCTCAACAACAGCACTAAGAAATGTATCTATTACTGTTGATAAAGGTGAGTTTGTTTATATCGTTGGTCCTTCAGGGGCAGGGAAATCAAGTTTTATCAAACTACTCTATCGTGAGGAAAAATTAACCAAAGGCTCTTTAAAAGTAGCCGGTTTTGATTTGACCAAATTGAAAAGAAGAGAAGTGCCATACCTGCGTCGTAGTATTGGCGTTGTCTTCCAAGATTACAAACTACTTCCAAAGAAAACAGTTTTTGAAAATGTAGCTTACGCCATGGAAGTTATTGGTGAAAGACCAAGAAATATTAAAAAACGTGTACCAGAAGTTTTGGAACTGGTTGGTCTAAAACACAAAATGAGATCATTTCCTGATCAATTATCAGGTGGTGAGCAACAACGTGTAGCAATTGCTCGTGCGATTGTTAACAACCCTAAATTATTGATTGCCGATGAACCTACAGGAAATTTAGACCCTGATAATTCTTGGGAAATCATGCAATTACTAGAGCGCATTAACCTTCAAGGGACAACGATTTTGATGGCAACGCATAACAAGAACATCGTTGATACATTGCGTCACCGAGTGATTGCGATTGAAGATGGTCGTGTGGCTCGTGATGAAGAAAAAGGAGAGTACGGATACGATGATTAGAAGATATTTCAGACATTTATGGGAATCCATGAAAAATCTCAAAAGAAATGGTTGGATGACTTTTGTTGCCATTAGTTCAGTATCAATCACTTTAATTCTTGTGGGAATTTTCTCTGCCGTTATCGCAAATACAGAACGTTTAGCAACTGGTATTGAAAAAAATATTCAAGTCAATGCCTTTTTATTGGTTGACTCAACAGATTATGTGGAACAAATTCCTAATCAAGATGGCACATTAACACCTAATGAGAATTATCATAAAATTTATGATCAGATTGCAGCTTTGCCTGAAGTCCAAAAAATTGATTTTTCTGACAAAGAAGAGCAATTAAAAAATCTTCAAGAAACACTTGGTGATTCTTGGGAAATTTTTGAAGGAGATGCCAATCCTCTTAGTACCGTGTATATCATTACAACAACTTCACCACAGGCTGTTAAAACGGTTGCTGAACAGGTTGAAGGAATTGATGGGATTGATTCCGTTGAATATGGTGGAGCTAACACAGAGAGAATCTTTAGGATTGCTGGTGTTATCAGAACTTGGGGGCTTGTAGGAGCAGGTTTACTGCTATTTGTTGCTGTTTTCCTCATTTCTAATACCATTCGTATCACCATTATTTCTCGTCGTAGAGAAATTATGATTATGCGCTTGGTAGGGGCGAAAAATTCTTATATTCGCTGGCCTTTCTTTCTTGAAGGTGCTTGGGTAGGTCTTATTGGAGCAATTTTACCTTCGTTAATCCTGTTCTATGGTTATCATTTCGTTTATCAAAAATTCAATGTGGCTTTAATCAAGCAGAATTTATCAATGTATGAACCTGATGTTTTCCTTTTATATGCTATGGGAGCTCTTTTCCTTATTGGAATTTTGATTGGTTCTGTAGGATCAGTTTTATCAATGAGACGTTACTTAAAAGCCTAATTAAGATGTACAATATAAAAAAACCTATAGGAATAGTCCTATAGGTTTTTTAAGTGAGATAAGGGTTAAACATTTTTTCATGGCTAATGACAGTATTTTGCCCGTGCCCGGGAAAAACACGATAATGCTTAGGTAAGGTTAACAGTTGTGTTTTAATGCTAGTGATTAACTGATTAAAATTCCCGGTTGGTAGGTCAGTTCTACCAATTGTTCCTTTAAAAAGAGCATCTCCTGTAAAAACAGCTTCACTTTCAGGGAAAATCAAGGACACACTGCCAATCGAATGACCAGGTGTTTCAACAACCTTAAACTGAAATCCTTCGATGTTATAGTCTGTATCATAGTCATAGAGACAATCAGCAGCTTTAATAATCACATCACCCATTCCCTCAAATCTTCCAAGAGCAGAAAGATTATCTTTAGGAGATCCTAACCAATCAGCTTCTTTTTTTGACACATAAACTGGAGGGTGGTTAAAAGTTTCTCTCACTGCATCAACACTAACTATGTGATCGAAGTGCGTATGCGTGAGAAGGATGGCAACCACAGGTTTTCCTAGAGTGGTCAGCTTTGTTAAAATAGCTTCTGTGTTACTACCAGGGTCAATAACAATTGTCCCATAATCATTGCTTAAAAAATAGGTATTTTCACCGGCCATACTATTAACAGATTTTAAAATTTTCATTGTTAAAATAGTCCTCTCATAGAAAAAATAGCTGAAAATGCTAACCGTAAATCGCTAGGTTAATTTGGAAATTGATAGCTTTCTGATCTTCTTCTCATCCTCTATAGATAGTTTTTAGCAATAACAATGTCGCCTTCATAGGCTACTTTTTGCCCATCAACAATCTGATAAGCATCAGCCCCTTTTCCTGCGATAACAACAGCATCACTAGCTTTATTTGTAAGCGTCATGGCTTTTTTAATGGCAGATTTTCGGTCTGCGATGATATCTACTTGTCGTGTAATGTGACTTGCAATTTCTTGTGCGATAACAATCGGATCTTCATAATTAGGGTCATCCGACGTTAAAATCACATGAATCTGTGGAAATTGATTGATAACCTCACCAAAATCTTTTCTGCGACTTTCACCTTTATTACCAGTGGCACCAATAATAAGGACAATTTGGCCAGTTTGATGCTGGGTAACAACTGAAAGAAGTTGTTTCAGACTCACACCATTATGCGCATAATCAACGAAGACTCTGGCACCATTTGTTTGAGTTAAAACTTCCATTCTTCCAGGCACGACTGTTTCGGCAATGCCTTTTTTGATATCTTCCAGGCTAGCTCCCAATTCAAAGGCAGCTAAGGCACTTGCTAGTGCATTTTCTTGGTTAAAGTGTCCGATTAATTGACTATCGTAGTGTCCAGCTAATTTACCTGTCACTTCAAAGGAAAATGATTGACTCTTGGAAATAGTGTTATCAGAGTTTTTCCCATAGAACTCATGGGGTTGGTTAGCGACTTGTTCTCTAATCAAATCAAAATGATCCATTTGATGATTAATGACAACAAAGCGACTATTTTCTAATAAAAGACGTTTGTGGTAAAAATAATCTTCAAAAGTAGGATGTTCAATAGGACCAATATGATCGGGGCTAATGTTTAAAAAGACACCAACATCAAAGGTTATACCGTAGACACGTTTCATCAAGTAAGCTTGACTTGAAACCTCCATGATGAGATGAGTACGACCATTTTTAACTGCTTGGGCCATCATGGCCAAAAGGTCAATACTTTCTGGCGTGGTTAGGGCAGATTTAAAAAATGTTTTACCATCCAAGGTGGTGTTCATTGTTGATAAAAGAGCAGGCCTATGATTTTGCTTAAGAATATGATAGGCATAATAAGCAGCTGTTGTTTTACCCTTTGTGCCAGTAAAAGCCAAAAGTTTCAATTTGTTTTGTGGGTAATCATAGAAAGCTTGAGCAATCAAACTCATTGCCTGTTTGATGTCATTAACTAAAATAACTGGAATGGTTAGCTCATAATCAATTTCAGACACATAGTATTGTAAACCATCAGAAATCGCCTGTTCTAAATAGCTTTTATTAAATTCACGTCCTTTAGCAAAGAAAAGGGTAGATTTTGAGACGTTTCTACTATCGTAGCTAATGGCATTAAATGTTTCTTCTTGCCAGTCAAAATAAAAGTGATTATTCCATACAATCTCTCTTAAGTTACTGTCGTTTTTTAAAATCGTTAAGGTTTTTTTCATTGTAATCATACTTTATATTTTAGACTTAAAGTTCTCGATTTACAAGTCTTAAGCAAAAGTTTATAATAAAATTATTACGAATGAGAAAGATTAAAAACATGAGCAAACAAAGATCAAAAATGACACAACAAGAGCAGATGGTTCAAGGAACGGCTTGGCTAACTTTTGGTAATTTTTTAAGTCGCCTTTTAGGGGCAATCTATATTATTCCATGGTATGCTTGGATGGCGCCTCACGCGGCTGAAGCCAATGCTCTTTTTGGCATGGGTTATGAAATCTATGCGCTCTTTTTATTGGTGTCAACTGTAGGTATTCCTGTAGCTGTTGCTAAACAAGTGGCAAAATATAATACGTTAGATAAACCTGAGATGAGTTTTTATTTGATTCGAAAAGTCTTTTTGTTTATGCTCTTATTGGGGTCATTTTTTGCCATTTTAATGTTCTTTGGCTCTCCTGTTTTAGCAGGATTAAGCGGTGGTGGTAAAGACCTTATTCCCGTTATGCAAAGCTTAACTCTTGCAGTCTTGGTCTTTCCTGCTATGAGTGTTTTAAGAGGATTTTTCCAAGGATTTAATAATCTAAAACCATATGCCATTAGTCAAATTGCAGAACAGGTTATTCGAGTTATCTGGATGTTATTAACGGCCTTTTATATCATGAAGTTGGGTTCTGGAAACTACGTCGCAGCTGTCACCCAATCCACTTTTGCGGCCTTTGTTGGGATGTTTGCTTCTTTATCTGTTTTGCTCTATTTCTTGTGGAAAGAAAACATGCTCCATCAGGTTTTTGTTAGAGCACCAAAATCGATTACTCTTGATACTAAATCGATTTTACTAGAAACCATTAAAGAAGCGATTCCTTTTGTGATTACTGGCAGTGCCATTCAAGTCTTTCGCTTGATTGATCAAATGACCTTTATTAATAGCATGCAGTGGTTTACAGACTATTCTAATCGTGAACTACGAATTATGTTTGCTTATTTTTCATCTAATCCTGGTAAGTTAACCATGATTTTAATTGCAGTAGCAACAGCCATAGCCGGTACTGGTATTCCCTTATTAACAGAAAATATTGTTAAAAATGATAAGAAAGCAGCAGCTAAACTTGTTATCAACAATACACAAATGCTCTTTTTATTCCTACTACCAGCCATTTTTGGGTCAGTTGTTTTAGCCTTGCCGCTTTATACTATCTTTTATGGAACGCCAGATAGTTTAGCCTTACATTTATTTATCGTTTCTTTATTGCAAACTATCTTTTTAGGACTATACACCGTCTCATCACCGATGCTACAAGCCTTGTTTGAAAATCGTAAAGCAGTTATTTATTTCTTATATGGTGTTATCGCTAAACTAGTCTTACAAATTCCTTTTATCTTTGTTTTTCATTCTTACGGTCCCTTATTATCCACAATTGTTGCTTTAATCATTCCTATTGTGCTTATCTATAAACGTATTCATGAGATTACTAACTTTAATCGCTCTTTATTGGTTAAAAGTAGTACCTTAATGATTATAATGACAACTGTGATGCTTGTAGCAGTCATTGTTATCAATAGTCTCTTTGGCTTAATCATTGCTCCAAATAATCGCTTAATCAGTGCGTTATACTTATTAATAGTTGGTGGTGTAGGAATTGTTGTTTATGGTGGGCTTTCCTTATGGAGTGGAGCGCTTGATTTATTGTTCGGGGCAAAAGCCGTATCCTTAAGAAAAAAATTGGGCTGGGAAAAATAACGACTTATCTTTCGAATGATTAGGCTCGTTTATCAAAAATCCTTTTAAAAGATTAAAAATATCACTTTTTATCATCCTCTTTTAGAGGATTTTTTGATATAATAGGGAGAATAAAAAAAGAAGGCGGTTTATTAACATGGGAAAATTTCAGGTTATGTCACATCCACTTATTGAGCACAAATTATCCATTTTAAGACGGACAACAACATCTACAAAAGATTTCCGTGAGCTTGTTAATGAGATTGCAATGTTAATGGGTTATGAAGTTTGTCGTGATTTGCCTCTTGAGGATGTTGAAATTGAAACACCGATCACTAAAACAGTTCAAAAGCAATTGACTGGTAAAAAATTAGCAATTGTTCCTATTTTGAGGGCTGGTATTGGGATGGTTGATGGTTTGTTAAGTTTAGTCCCTGCTGCTAAGGTTGGTCATATTGGTATGTACCGTGACGAAGATACCTTAACACCAGTTGAATACTTAGTGAAACTTCCTGATGATATTGCACGTCGTCAAATTCTTTTGGTTGACCCAATGCTTGCTACTGGTGGTTCAGCAATTCTTGGCGTTGATTCTCTTAAAAAACGTGGGGCTAGTCATATTAAATTTGTTAGTTTAGTAGCAGCACCAGAGGGTGTAAAAGCACTTCAAGAAGCACATCCTGATGTAGATATTTATACGGCAGCTTTGGATGAACAATTAAATGAAAATGGTTATATTGTTCCTGGTTTAGGAGATGCGGGCGATCGTTTATTTGGCACAAAATAAACAAGTGTTAAATATTTGACCAATTTTGACCAAAGGAGTATAATAAAATCATTATTAGAAATAAAGGAGAAATTGACAAATGATTCCTGTAGTTATTGAACAAACAAGCAGAGGCGAACGTTCGTATGATATTTATTCTCGCCTTCTTAAAGACCGTATTATTATGTTAACAGGACCAGTTGAAGACAATATGGCTAATTCTGTTATCGCTCAGTTACTTTTCCTAGATGCTCAAGACAGTACTAAAGACATTTACCTTTATGTTAATACACCTGGTGGTTCTGTTTCTGCAGGATTGGCCATTGTAGATACCATGAACTTCATTAAAGCAGATGTCCAAACCATTGTTATGGGAATGGCTGCTTCAATGGGAACTGTTATTGCATCAAGTGGTGCTAAAGGAAAACGTTTCATGTTACCACATGCTGAGTACATGATTCATCAACCGATGGGTGGTACTGGTGGTGGCACACAGCAAACAGATATGGCTATTGCAGCTGAACACTTGTTGAAAACACGTCGTACTTTAGAAAAAATCTTAGCAGATAATTCTGGTAAAACCGTTAAACAAATTCATAAAGATGCTGAACGTGATTACTGGATGAGTGCTGAAGAAACATTGGCTTATGGTTTCATTGATGAAATTATGGCTGATAATGAGTTGAAATAATACTAGTGATTAAAGAAAAACAGTTTGAAGATTATTCAAGCTGTTTTTTATTTATCATCAAATAAAAGAGATTACAATGATAATCTAGACTAATCGATTTGAAGAAAAGACAATCTTTTATAAATCAATGGGAAGATTTCTAAAAATACGACTTTGTGCTATAATTTAAAATAGATAAACACTCAATTATGTTTAGTATAAGAGCATTTAAAAAATAAATTTAAAACGAATGATGACTTTTAAATAGATAATAAAGATAGTGAAAGGAAAGTTAAAGTGTTTGAAAAAACAAATCGTGTAGGTATTGTCGTTTCTCTCTATTATAACCGAGATGCAAAAAAAATAATGAAGTATGGAGATTGTCTCTACCATTCTCGTAAAATGAGATATCTTGTCTTGTATGTCAATCAAGATGACGTTGATGCTTTATTAGTTAAATTGAATGAATTGAAATTTGTCAAAGAGGCTTACCCTTCCTATTTTGAAGATATTGACTTCAATTTTGTGGGTAATTTGTGGGAAAAATAAAAATATTCAGAAAATTTTGTAAAAACGAGCAATATCGCTTGACAATTGTCAGATAATTCTGTATTCTTAATAGCATATCTATTTACAATGGTATTAAGGAGAAAATATATGAAAAAGAAATTGTTATTAGCAGCAATGACGTTTTTAACAACAACGGCACTTGTTGCCTGTGGTAGTGCCCCAACAACGTCCTCAAATTCCGAAGGAAATGAAATTGGTGATACTGTTAAAATCGGTCTTAATTTTGAATTAACTGGTGGGGTGGCTGCTTATGGAGTCCCTCAAAAAAATGCAGCTGAATTAGCCGTAGAAGAAATTAATGCCGCAGGTGGTATTGATGGTAAACAAATTGAGTTGGTCTCTAAAGATAATAAATCAGAAAACAGTGAAGCGGCTTCAGTAACCACTAACTTAGCAACAGAAAGTAAAGTCAATGCTATTGTTGGGCCAGCAACATCTGGTGCCACAGCAGCAGCTTCTCCAAATGCAACATCTGCAGGTGTTCCTATAGTGACGCCTTCTGGAACGCAAGATAGTTTGACTGTCAACGAAGATGGTAGTGTTCAAGAGTACGTTTTCCGTGCAACCTTTATTGATAGCTATCAAGGAGACGTCATCTCTAAATTTACGACTGATAACTTAAATGCTGATAAAGTCGTTCTTTATTATGACAACTCAAGTGATTACGCAAAAGGAATTGCTAAAGAGTTTAAAAACACTTACAAAGGTGAGATTGTTAAGGAATTAACCTTCCAATCCAAAGACACTGACTATCAAGCAGCCTTAACTGAAATTAAAGATTTAGACTTTGATGCCATTGTAATGCCAGGGTACTATAATGAAACAGGCCTTTTAACCAAACAAGCGCGTGATTTAGGCATTAGTCAACCCATCGTTGGACCGGATGGCTTTGGTGATGAAAAATTTGTTGAGTTAGCAGGTAATGCAGCGACAACAGATGTTTATTACTTATCAGGTTTCTCTTCAGAAATCTCAGACTCAGCAGCAAGCTTTATTGAAAAATATAAAGAAAAATATGGTGAAGAGCCATCAATGTTTGCCGCATTAGCTTACGATGCTGTCTACATGGTTGCTAAATCAGCTGAAGGTGCTAAAACATCTAAAGAGATTGCCGAAAATCTTGCAAAATTGTCTGATTTTGAAGGAGTGACAGGTTCTATCTCAATTGATGAGAATCATAATCCAGTAAAATCAGTTGTTATGATTGGTCTTAAGGATGGTAAAGAAGATTCTGCAACTATCGTTTCTGCTGAATAACCTTGCCTTATCTTCACAGTCAATATCTGGAAAGGTAAATTCTTTCCAGATATTATTTTTATAGAAAGTTTGGTGAATACATGCTTCAACAACTTGTTAATGGGCTCATTTTAGGTAGTGTTTATGCCCTATTAGCATTGGGCTATACTATGGTATACGGTATTATTAAATTGATTAATTTTGCCCATGGTGATTTGTATATGATGGGAGCTTTTATCGGTTACTATCTGATCAATCAATTCAAAATGAATTTTTTTGTCGCCCTTATTATTACAATGTTAATCACAGCTGCCTTAGGTGTTCTCATAGAATTCTTAGCCTATCGCCCTCTTCGTCATTCAACACGTATTGCAGCTCTTATCACAGCAATTGGTGTCTCGTTCTTTTTAGAATATGGGATGGTTTATCTGTTTGGAGCAAATACAAGGGCCTTTCCTCAAGCCTTAGAAACCGTTAAATATAATTTTGGGCCAATCAGTATTACAAACGTTCAGTTAACCATTTTAGGCGTTTCTTTATTACTAATGATTCTTTTACAATTTATTGTTAAGAAGACAAAAATGGGGAAAGCCATGCGTGCGGTTTCAGTTGATAGTGATGCAGCAGAGTTAATGGGCATTAATGTCAATAGTACCATTAGTTTTACTTTTGCATTAGGATCTGCCTTAGCTGGTGCCGCAGGTGTTTTAATTGGACTTTATTATAATTCGATTGATCCGCTTATGGGAATGACGCCTGGGATTAAAGCCTTTGTGGCTGCTGTTTTAGGTGGCATTGGCATTATTCCTGGTGCCGCTATTGGTGGCTTTGTTATTGGTCTATTAGAAACGTTTTCGGTTTCATTTGGTTTATCAAGTTATCGAGACGCCGTTGTTTATGCCGTTTTAATCATTATCTTACTAGTTAGACCAGCAGGTATTTTTGGTAAAAACGTGAAAGAGAAGGTGTAATGATGAAAAAGAATCTTAAAATCAATCTTCTTTGGGGCCTTATGGTTGTTGCTGTTTTTGCACTAATTGCTATTTTATCTAGTACAGGTTTATTAGGTATTTACTATCTTCAAATTTTAATGGGGATAGGTATCAGTATGATTATGGCTCTTGGAACTAACCTAGTACTTGGTTTTTCAGGTCAATTTTCTCTAGGTCAGGCCGGTTTTATGGCCATTGGAGCTTATGCTACGGCTATTTTAACCAAAACAATGCCTACTTATCTTGGCTTTTATATTTCAATGGCTGTTGGTGTTTTAATTGCAGCAGTAGTTGCTCTTATTATTGGGATTCCTACTTTACGTTTAAAAGGTGATTATTTGGCGATTGCTACATTAGGAGCATCAGAAATCATCAGAATTATTATTGTCAATGGTGGGGAATTAACTAATGGTGCTGCTGGATTATCTGGTATTCTTCAATATACCACATGGCCTGTTGTTTTTATCTTTGTGGCCTTGATTACGATTTTAGTCTTGAACTATCTAAGGAGTCCTATAGGGCGTCAAGTCATTGCCATTAGAGAAGATGAAATTGCGTCTGAATCAATGGGAGTTAACACAACAAATATTAAGGTTTTGACCTTTGTTATTGCGGCAATGACTGCTAGTATTGCAGGGTCACTCTATGTAGGTTATATTGGAACGGTTGTTCCAAAAGACTTTACCGTTATGAAATCAATTGAATACTTGATTATTGCCGTTTTAGGTGGTCTTGGTTCTGTTACAGGAACAATTGTTGCAGCACTTGTGCTTGGGATTTTAAATATGTTTCTCCAAAATGTTTCTGAACTACGTATGATTATCTATTCACTAGCATTGATACTTGTTATGGTCTTTAGACCAGGTGGGCTTTTGGGAACAAAAGAATTAATGTTGTCCAAATGGTTTACTAAGAATGTTAAGGAGGGCAAAAAATAATGGCACTTCTAGAAGTAAAAAATGTGACCAAGAACTTTGGTGGTTTAACGGCTGTTGGGAATGTTAGTATTGAACTTAACAAGGGTGAGCTTGTGGGTCTTATCGGACCAAACGGAGCCGGAAAAACAACTTTGTTTAATTTGTTAACAGGAGTCTATGAACCAACTGAAGGTAGTATTGTTTTAGATGGGACTGAATTGAATGGGAAAACGCCTTATAAAATTGCTTCCTTAGGCTTATCAAGGACATTTCAAAATATTCGTCTATTTAAAGATATGACCGTTTTAGATAATGTCTTGGTTGGTATGGCTAACAATAAAAGTTCAGGTTTTGTAACCTCTTTACTAAGACTTCCTAAGTTTTATCATAAAGAAGAAGAACTAAAAGAGAAGGCTTTGTCCCTGTTAGCTATTTTTGATCTTGATAAGTACAGTGATTATTTAGCTAAGAATCTTCCTTACGGTCAACAAAGACGTCTTGAGATTGTTAGAGCTTTAGCAACGGATCCTAAAATTCTCTTTTTAGACGAACCTGCAGCAGGAATGAATCCGCAAGAAACAGCCGATTTGACTAGCTTAATTAGACAGGTGAAAGAACAATTTAATATCACCATTATCCTTATCGAACATGACATGAGTCTTGTTATGGAAGTCACTGAGAGGATTTATGTTTTAGAGTATGGCCGCTTGATTGCACACGGATTACCTGAGGAAATTAAGTCTAATAAGCGTGTGATAGAGGCTTATCTAGGAGAGGAGGGGTAGACATGTTGACTGTTAAAAATTTATCTGTTAGTTATGGTGTGATTGAAGCCGTCAAAGATGTGTCCTTTGAAGTCAATGAAGGAGAAGTTGTTAGTCTGATTGGCGCAAATGGTGCTGGAAAGACCTCTATTCTTAGAACGATTTCTGGACTAGTAAAACCAAGTCAAGGAGAAATTACCTTTCTTGGAAATCCTATTCATAGAGTGCCTGCAAGAAAAATCGTCGCCTCTGGTCTATCACAAGTACCAGAAGGACGCCATGTTTTTTCTGGTTTAACGGTTTTGGAAAATCTAGAAATGGGTGCTTTTTTAAAGACTAATCGTGAGGAAAATCAAAAGAATTTGAAAAAAGTTTTCTCTCGCTTTCCAAGATTAGAAGAAAGAAAAAATCAGGATGCTGCGACTCTTTCAGGTGGTGAACAGCAAATGCTGGCCATGGGAAGAGCATTGATGAGTCAACCTAAATTGTTGCTTCTTGATGAGCCTTCCATGGGTCTTGCCCCAATTTTCATTCAAGAAATTTTTGATATTGTCTTAGATATTCAAAAACAAGGCACAACGATTTTACTGATTGAGCAAAATGCTCATAAGGCCTTGTCAATTGCTGATAGAGGTTATGTTTTAGAAACTGGTAAAATTGTTCTATCTGGAACGGGTCAAGATTTATTAACGTCTGACGAAGTTAGAAAAGCCTACCTAGGTGGTTAATAAGAAAACATAAAAGAAGCTAGGGCACTTGGTCCTAGCTTCTTTTATTGTGTATTGTAACTACGCTATTACTCAGTCGTATTTGATTGAGCAGTATTCTCATCATTTTCTGTATCTTCATCTAAGTCAGGGTATAGTTCACTATAGCTTGGAGCATTATAGAGATCCTGAGTAGAAGTATTATTATTTTGGTTATAAAGACTTGTTGACTTGTCGCCAAGCTCGTCTTCAATTTGTCTTAAAATCTCAAAAGAATCATTATAAGAAATGACTGAAGGGTCAACGCGTGTTAGACCACTATCATTGTAAAAGCGTAACAAATCACCTGTTTGAATACTATCACTAATATCTAATTGTGTTTTGGCTTTATTTCTAATCTCATCAATAACAAGACTTGTGTTTTCATCAGGATTGGTAATCTCTTCACCAGTGATAGTATTATAAAGTCTACCACCATAGCTGGTATAGTGTGGTGTGATAAAGTAACCAGACGTTCTTAGAGCAACAATTTGACTGTTGTCTTTTGAAAGTAAGTCTTGTCCCAATTGGATGTATTGTTTAGTATCAATCCCTAATAAGTGAAGTAGGGTTGGCAAATTATCAACTTCACCACCGTAAGTTTCACTGATAAAGCCTTTATCAGTTCCCGGAACATGAATCATATAAGGAACTCTTTGAAGCATGGCATTATCATATTCAGACCAAGTTTCTGAATCTTTGCCCAGTAATTCAGCAAGACTTGGATTACGGGAATTAGAAATACCATAATGATCGCCATATAATAAAATGATGGAATTATCATAGAGACCACTTGCTTTTAAATAGTCAAAGAAACTTTTAACAGCAGAGTCAAGGTAATTGGCTGTAGCAAAATAGCCGTTAATGGTTTCATCATCTGTTTGAGCAAGTGGGAAGCCAACTTCATCACCGGAAAGATTTTGATAAGGATAATGATTAGACACGGTAATAAATTTGGTATAAAAAGGTTGCTGCATGTGTTCTAAGTATTTAATGGAGTCAGAAAACATGATTTTATCATTTAAGCCGTATTGGAAAGAATTTTCATCGGTTGCTTTTGACATGTAAGACTGATCAAAAAAGTAGTCATAATCAAGCGCTTTATAGACATTATTTCTATTCCAAAAAGTGGCGATGTTACCGTGAAAAACAGCGCTAGTATAGTTCCCATTTTCAGCTAAAATATGAGGCGCAGCCTGTTGTGTGTTATCTCCTCCGTACTGAACAAAAAACGACCCTTGGTTGAGACCAAATAAAGAGGTTTCCATCAAGGTTTCAGCATCAGAAGTTTTTCCAGCTTTTACTTGATGAAAGAAATTAGCAAATGAAAAAGTCTGATTCGAGTGGTATAAAGAGTTGATAAAAGGGGTCACTTCGTACTCTTTATCATCTACATTTAGCTTATAATCAATTAAGAATTGTTGAAAACTTTCAAGGTGAATGATAATCACATTACGCCCTTTAGCAATTCCAAAATAGTTAGGGTCTGGTGTCGCATAGTGTTGATCAACATACGCTTTAACATCTTCAATTTCTTCTGGTTTTGCTTCTGCTCTTACTTTTTGAGTTTGATAGGTTTGGTTGGCATCATAACCCAAAAAGGCATTGATACCAAGCGCTCTAACCACATAAGTATTTGAAAAACCACGTGATAGGAGTTCTGGTCTATCAATTTCGGCTAGAAAAAGATTGATTGAAAACAATAAAGCTGATAAAGCAGTTACTGCAAAGCTAGCTCTCTTATTGAAGGGGCGTGAGTCTAAGGTAATATGTTTTCTTACAAATAAGAAGATTAGTAAAAAAACATCTAATAGATATACCAAATCCCATGGACGCAAGAGATTGATGGCAGAGTCACCAAGCCCTGCTGATACTTTACTAGTTGCAAGCATGGTATTGATGGTAATGAAATCAGAAAATTCTCTAAAGTAGATAGCATTAGCAATTAAAAGCAAGTTGATTAGAGTATATATGATTAAGGTGAGACTATAAAATAGTTTAGTATTTTTAATATAAAGTGCCAATCCAATAAGTAGTAAACTAATAGGAATTGGATTGATAAAGGTTAAAAAGAGTTGATAAGGATTTTCTAATCCAAGGTCAAAATCTGCAGTATTTGCCCACATTGTTTTTAACCAGTAAAAAACAATTAATGTGAAGATAAACCCCAATCTAGTACTCATGATGTTTAAAATATTTTTTTTCATTTTTTTCACAAAATTATTTCCTCGTTCGATCTATTCATAAAAGAGTTTCACTCTAAATTATAACATAAATGAGAATAGTTGAAAAAGGAAAACCATTTCTTAGCATTCTGTCATCATTTTGTCATTATTTAGAAGTGTTATAGAATAGTTTGAAAAATCAAACTATTGCCGTTTTATAGGGATTTCAACAGGAAGTCAAGAATTTTTTGTAGGAAAAATATTAAATTTCTGTTATAATATAGAGTATGAATAAACTGATTGTTAACACTTTTATTGAGAAAAAAATTAACAATGGCATTCAACTCTTGGATGGACATGATTTTAAAGACTTATCAATTGATAATCAATTAGTTGAAGTGTTTTCAAAAACACAACATTTTCTTGGGATGGCTTATCTTTCTAAGCAAAACAAAGGGATTGGTTGGTTCCTTTCTCATCAGAAAATTACTCTTGATGAAACCTATTTTAAAGTGCTTTTTGACAAAGCCAAAAAAGAGCGGAGCTACTATTTTCAATCTGATTTAACAACGGCTTTTCGTGTCTTTAATCAAGATGGTGATAATTTTGGTGGTTTAACCGTTGATTTATATGATGATTATGCTGTTTTTTCTTGGTACAATCTATTTGTTTATCAGATAAGAGAACAGATAGTCGCAGCGTTTAAAGAAATCTTTCCTGAAATCAAGGGAGCCTATGAAAAAATTCGCTTTAAAGGCATTGATTATCAATCAGCCCATCTTTACGGTCAAGAAGCACCTGAAACATTTACTATTTTAGAAAATGGCGTCAGCTACCAAGTCTTTTTAAATAAGGGCTTGATGACTGGTATCTTCTTAGATCAGCATGAGGTGAGAGAAGCGCTAATCAGTCATCTCTCTAGTGGCAAAAAAATATTAAACCTCTTTTCTTATACGGCAGCTTTTTCTGTTGCTGCTAGTATGGGTGGTGCTGTTGAGACAACATCAGTTGATTTGGCTAATCGTTCTAAGGAAATGTCTATAGCGCATTTTAAAGCCAATCATTTCGAGCTAGTGAATCATCGGTTTATTGTGATGGACGTGTTTGACTTTTTCAAGTACGCGAAACGACATCAACTCACTTATGATGTTGTTATTATAGACCCGCCTAGCTTTGCTAAAAATAAAAAAAAGGTTTTTTCTGTCGCCAAAGATTATCACCAACTTATTAGTCAGTCGCTGCCATTATTAAATGAGCAAGGCCTAATTATTGCTTCAACTAATGCTGCTAATCTTAGCTTGACACAATTTAAAAAAGAATTAGAAAAAGGGTTTGGTGCTCAAAAACATAGTTATGAGACCCTCTACCAACTTCCATCTGATTTTAAAATAAACAAAAATGATGAAAGAAGTAATTATTTAAAAGTATTTACAATAAAGGTGAACAAATGAAAACAGTAGTAACAATTACCCCAAAAGGGTTTGAAGAAGTCCAGCAAATGGACATTGAAAAATTCTCAGGAGCAGATGTTATTGAGTGGCGAGCAGATTTTATATCAAAAGACAGTGTTCTTGATGTTGCTCCTGCAATTTTTGAAAAATTTTCAGGCTTTGAAATTCTTTTTACCTTACGAACTCAAAAAGAAGGTGGAATGGTAAATCTTTCACCTGAAGAGTATGTTGCCATTTTAAAAGAAATTCAAGCGCTTTATTCACCGGATTATATCGACTTTGAGTATTTCTCTTATAAGGAAATCTTTGAAGAGATGTTAGAGTTTTCAAATCTGGTCTTGTCTTATCATAATTATGAAGAAACACCAGAAAACATTATGGAATTGTTTTCCGAGCTAACAACCTTAGGTCCACGAATGGTTAAGATTGCTGTTACTCCTAAGAGTGAGCAAGATGTTTTAGATCTTATGAATCTGACAAGAGGGTTTAAAACTCTAAATCCTGAACAAGATTATGTAACGATTTCAATGGGAAAATTAGGGCAACTAACGCGTTTGGCTGGTCATTTGACAGGAAGTTCTTGGACATTTACCTTTATGGATGCTCAAACCGCTTCTGGTCAAATCTCACTTATTCATTATAAAAAAATTAGGGAGATGTTAGATGCTGATTGATGGGAAAACCCGTCTAGCTGCAGTGATAGGAAATCCTATAAAACATTCCTTATCACCTTTCATTCATAATCTCAGCTTTCAAAAGACAGGTATTAATGGGATGTACCTTGCTTTTGAATTGCTTTCTTCTGATATTGAAATAACATTAGAAACCATCAAACGCTTTGATATGTTTGGTTTAAATGTTTCTATGCCTTATAAGCAGGCAGTTCTTCCTTTTCTTGACAGTATTTCTAATGAAGCACAATTAATGGGTGCTGTGAATACGATTTGTTTAAAAGAGGGACAGCTGATTGGTTATAATACAGATGGTTTAGGTTTTTTAAAAAGCCTAGAAGATCAGGTTCATTTCCTTATTAAAGAAAAAACAATGGTTATAATAGGTAGCGGTAGCGCAGCTACCGCTATTATTGTGCAAGCAGCTATTGAGGGTGTGACAAAAATTATTATTTTTACCAAGGAGTCTTACCTGGATGAAACAAAACAAAGGATGACGTTACTGGCTAAAAAGACAAAAACAACCATTTTAACCTACTCTTTAGCTGAAAAAGAATTATTTGAAGAGATTATTTTAAGTGCTGATTTATTGGTCAATGCTACTCGTATAGGTATGGATGGTAAAAGCTTAGCGCTCCCAAGTCATAAAATGCGATTGCCCAAAAAACTCTTGGTGGCTGATGTTATCTATCATCCACTAGAAACCCCGTTAATTGCTTATGCAAAACAACAAGGGTTAACAACTTTAAATGGTTTAGGAATGCTGTTATATCAGGCGGCCCTTTCTTTTGAATTATGGACGGGGGGAAAAATGCCTGTAGAAGAGATTTGGCCCTTATTAGAAAGTCATTGTCAAACACATTAAGGAGTCTGCATATGAAAATAGAGGTAAATCTTCCTAGTCATCCTTATGAGATTCTCATTGAACGAAATGGTCTTTACCGTGTGGGTGAATGGGTGAAAACACTATGGGATAAACAAAAAATTGTCATTATTTCAGATAATCGTGTGGCTAGTCTCTATGCTGAACATGTGAAACTACAGTTGGAAAGTCAGGGATTTCAAGTCGCTGTTTTTGATTTTTTAGCTGGTGAACAGCAAAAAAATCTCACTACCGTTGAGAAGATTTATGACTTTTTATCTCGTTTTGGCATGACTAGAACTGATGGCATTATTGCTCTTGGTGGCGGTGTTGTTGGCGATATCGCAGGATTTGTTGCGTCAACTTATATGAGAGGACTTCATTTTTTACAAATTCCAACCAGTCTTATCGCTCAAGTTGATGCTTCTATTGGTGGTAAAACGGGTGTCAATACAAAAAATGCAAAAAATTTACTGGGCACTTTTTACCAACCTGATGGGGTTTTCATTGACCCAGAAGTTTTAAACACTCTAGGTGAGCGTGAATTGGTTGAAGGAATGGGTGAAGTCATTAAGTGTGCCTTGATAGCTGATACCACATTGTGGCAATTATTAGAGGAAATGTCGGGGACAAGAGAAGACATCTTAGAAGCATCTGACCAATTGATTTATCATTCCTGTTTAGTTAAAAAAGAATTGGTACTGGCTGATGAATACGACACTGGATTAAGACACTTGCTTAATTTTGGTCATACAATCGGTCATGCTTTAGAACAAACGGCCGGGTATGGTGAGATTTATCACGGTGAGGCTGTTGCGTTAGGGATGATACAGGTCACTAGAATAGCAGAAAAAAAAGGACTGGCAGCAACGGGGCTTAGTGAAGAAATTGAAGCCATGTGTCATAAATTTGGCTTACCACTTGTGACATCCAATTGGGATCAAGAAACCCTTTATCAAGCCATCACGCATGATAAAAAAGTTTCTGGTAATCGGTTGAAACTGGTTGTCGTCCCAGAAATAGGTCAGGCAAGGATTGAGTCAATGGCAATAGAAGAAGTTAGAGACTATTTGGAGAGAAGATGAGATATTTTACAGCAGGTGAGTCTCATGGCCCACGTTTAACTGCAATTATTGAAGGGATTCCTTCGGGACTTTCATTGAGTGTTGCTGATATTAATAAGGAATTAAAAAGACGGCAAAAGGGCTATGGTAGAGGCGCTCGAATGTTGATTGAGTCTGATCAGATTGAAATCACATCTGGTGTTAGGCATGGTCTTACCTTGGGAAGCCCAATCACTTTAACCTTGACTAATAAGGATTTTGACCATTGGTCTGAGGTCATGGCTATTCATGAGATTGATGAACGTAAAAAGCACTTACGTCAGTTAACCAAGCCTCGACCTGGTCATGCTGACTTAGTCGGCGGGATGAAGTATGGTTTTTCTGATTTAAGAAATACACTAGAGCGTTCTAGTGCGCGTGAAACAGCGATGAGAGTGGCGATTGGTGCGGTAGCTAAACGCCTTTTAGAAGAATTGTCAATAACGGTATTTCATCATGTTACTGTTTTTGGAGGGATCACGATTGACCTTTCAGATGACTTGACCTATCAAGAGATAAAAACCCAGGCAAGACAATCAGACCTATCCATCACTAATCCTGATTATGAAACCACTATTAAAGACCATATTGACAAGATCAAGAAAAAAGGCGACACTCTTGGTGGTGTTATTGAAACCATTGTTTTAGGTGCACCAGCTGGACTTGGTTCTTATGTTCAGTGGGACCGAAAACTAGATGGGAAAATAGCACAGGCAGTACTCTCGATTAATGCCTTTAAAGGGGTGGCATTTGGGCTTGGTTTTGAAACCGCTCATCTCACTGGTAGTCAGGTAATGGATGAGATTATTTGGGAAAAAGAAACCGGTTATCGCCGTAAAACCAATCGCTTGGGTGGTTTTGAAGGTGGAATGACTAATGGTCAACCCTTAATTATAAAGGGAGTGATGAAACCTATTCCAACCCTTTATAAGCCCCTAATGACAGTTGATATCGACACCCATGAACCTTATAAGGCCAGTGTTGAACGAAGTGATACAACGGCACTACCAGCGGCTGGAGTGGTTATGGAAAATGTCATTGCAACCGTTCTTGCCACTGAAATTTTAGAACAATTTTCTTCCGATAATATGACAGCATTAAAGAAGGCCTTTAAATGCTATCAAGATGGCTTAACATCATTTTAAAGGGATGATGACGATAAAAAATGAAAATAATCACTAAAAACCGAATGAAATCGGTTAAAATGGTATGTTTATGATATAATGGAGACAGATTATTAATCATTTGATTAATCAGACTTATCATAAAGGAGAACAACATGTCAGTAAATATTTATGACCTTGCTAATTCGCTTGAGAGAGGTATTCGTGATTTAGACGAATACAAAGCAGTCGTTGCTGCAAAAAAAGAAGTGGATGCTAATGCAGATGCTAAAGCGCTATGGGAAGAATTTTTAGAAGCCCAACAAAAAATTCAAGCCATGATGACAACTGGTCAAATGCCTGGTGAAGAAGAGCAAAAGGCTATGCAAGAATTAGGAGAAAGAATTGAAAAAAATGATCTCCTTAAAAACTTCTTTGACAATCAACAACGATTATCTGTTTATATTCAAGACATTGAAAAAATTATCTTTAAACCATTACAAGAATTAGCAGAATAAAAAAGACATGAAAACATCTTAATGTTTGAGTTTTTCTCTCACATTTTAGGTGTTTTTGTTTATCATCTCCAAAATAGTAAGTAAAAAAGATAAGTCATCTTAAATAACAACAAGGAAATAGCGATGAAATTAAAAACAAATGTTTTATCTTTAAAAGGGAACTTGAGCGTTCCTGGTGATAAATCAATCAGTCACAGAGCCATTATGTTTGGAAGCATCAGTCATGGGACAACGCTTGTTAAAGGATTATTAGAAAGTGAAGATGTGTTAGCAACCATCAAAGCCTTTCAAGAGATGGGAGTTTCTATCATTAAAGAAGGTCAACTCATCAAGATTATTGGTAACGGTTTTGAAAGTTTGAAACAACCTGATGTTTCATTAGATATGGGCAATTCAGGAACATCCATGCGTCTAATCGCTGGAATTTTAGCTGGTTCTCCTTTTGAGGTTGACTTGGTTGGAGATGAGAGTTTATCGAGACGTCCGATGGATAGAATTGTGACCCCATTAAAGCAAATGGGAGTTTCTATCTCTGGTCATGAAAAAAAACAGTTTCCTCCTTTGACCCTTAAAGGGTCAAGAAATCTCTCCAAGATAACCTATCACTTGCCAGTTGCCTCTGCCCAAGTCAAATCAGCCCTGATTTTTGCTGCTCTTCAAGCCCAAGGTGAGAGTGTGATTGTTGAAAAAGAACTGACGAGAAATCACACGGAGGAGATGTTACAGCAATTTGGTGGCAGAATTGATTGTGAGGGGAAAACTATTCGTGTCTATGGTAAAGAGAAACTAAAAGGACAAGAAGTAACAATACCTGGTGATATTTCAAGTGCGGCATTTTGGTTGGTAGCGGGTTTAATTGTTCCAAATAGTCAAATCAGATTAGACAATGTTGGGATTAACCCAACAAGAACGGGTATTTTGGATGTTATTAAAGATATGGGTGGCAAGCTCTTTATCTCACATCATGATGAGAAAAATCAATCTGCAAGCCTAACAGTTTCATCCTCATCGTTAATAGCCACCACTATTTCTGGAGCCATCATTCCACGTTTGATTGATGAATTGCCAATTATTGCATTATTGGCAACTCAAGCCCAGGGGCAAACGATTATTAAAGATGCAAAAGAACTAAAAGTCAAAGAGAGTAATCGCCTTGCACTTATTGTCTCTTCTTTGAAAGCTCTGGGAGCTGATATTTATGCCACTGATGATGGTATGGTGATTAATGGTCCAACAGCTTTACATGGTGCGACACTTGATAGCCATAAAGACCACCGGATTGCCATGATGATTGTGATTGCTACTTTGATTGTTTCATCTGGACAGGTTCATTTAACAGGAGAAGATGCTATTAAAACCAGCTATCCTAATTTTTTCAATGATTTGGAGGGTTTAATTGATGGCTAAGTTTTTAATTGGTTTTATGGGATCGGGAAAAACAACCCTAGCTAAAGCTTGGTCAAAAGATGCTATTGACATGGATGATTATCTGGAAGAAAGATATGGACGTCCTATTTGTGATTACTTTGATCAAGGAGAAGAAGACCTATTTAGACAAAGAGAATCAGAAATCCTACAAGAATTGTTAACAACAGATCAGATTATTGCTACTGGTGGCGGAATTGTTGAAAAAGCCATTAATCGAAAACTTTTAAAACAGGCAGAGGCTGTTATTTTTCTACGATTAGATTTTGAATCCCTTTATGACCGTTTAAAACAAGATAGTAAGACTAATCGTCCTTTATTTTTATCACTGAAAAAAGAAGAGCTTTATCATCTCTTTTTAAAAAGACAAGCCTTATATGAAGAGGTGGCAACGACGATTATTGAGGTGGGAGGTAGAATGCCTAGTCAATTAATCAAGGATTTTCTTAGTCAATAAATGATACTTAAAAAGAAAAATCTGTCAAAAACCTTTTAGAAATCGCCTATTTTACTGTGAATAGTTGACAGTTGCTTAAAATCAGTATAAAATTTTAGATGATTGTGTGATAAAGAATATCACAAATGATTTGTTACAGAAAAAAAGTACAGATAGGAAAAAGCAATGGCAAGAAAAAGAGATATTGGCTTGACCCACCATGAAGAACTGCGCTATCAGTACCTCTTAAAAAATATTCATTATTTAAATCAAAGAGAAGAAGAGGAATTTAATTATCTTCATAGTAAATTCCAAACTTATAGAGCACAAAGTGGCAGTTCTAATCAATTTACACAGGAACGTCAAGCACCACAACGAACATCAAGAAGAAGACAAGACGCCTACAGACCTTCTGAGTATGATAGGAGTTCTCAGTACGCTAGACAAAGACATTTCGAGCAAGATGACTATAATCAATACGATGATTATGACAATGATAATCATTACGATAGTTATGAGGATGTTGAAGATGATAACTACGTGATTGATGGCTTACCCAAATATCGCGCCAGTGAAAAGAGACGCTCAAGAAAACAAAAGCGACTTGTACAACGGGATATGGTTGAACCTACTGCACCACTTGCTAAGAAAAAACCAAGGAGACGTCGTTTTCGTTTTAAGACCTTTCTTAAACTCCTTTTAGCCCTCATTTTTTTAACTTTTATCGGCATGGTCATCATGTTTTTTAAAGGCATGAATGATGTCTCTTCTGATAGTGCCAACTTTAGTCCTGCAGTAGAAGAATTTTTTGATGGGCAGGACACTTTTGATGGTACCAATATCTTAGTTTTAGGTAGTGATAGACGTGTTAGTCAAGGGTCTGATGAAGCAAGAACCGACACGATTATGGTGGTTAATATTGGTAATGAATCAGGTCAGGTTAAGATGGTCAGCTTCATGCGTGATATTTTGGTCAATATTGAAGGCGTTAGCTATGATGACTATAGTTATGATAGCAAGCTCAATTCAGCTTTTGCGATTGGTGAACAAAATGACAATCAAGGTGCTGAGTTTATGCGTCAGACGCTCAAACGTAATTTTGATATTGATATCAAATATTATGTCATGATTGACTTTGAAACCTTCGCAGAAGCGATTGACACGCTCTTTCCTAATGGTGTTGCCATCGATGCTCAATTTTCTACTATTAATGGTGAAGTCGTTGAGTCTGTTGATGTGCCTGATGATTTAAGGATGGAAAATGGAATTGTTCCAGACCAGACGATTGCTGTTGGAAAACAACGGATGGACGGTAGAACCCTCCTCAACTATGCCCGTTTTCGTAAAGATGATGAAGGGGATTTTGGGAGAACGAAACGTCAGCAACAAGTGATGGCTGCTGTCATAGACCAAATCAAAGATCCGACGAAACTATTTACAGGGTCTGCTGCCATAGGAAAAATCTATGCCCTCACCTCAACCAATGTCTCTTATCCTTTCCTTATTAGTAATGGTCTATCTGTTGTGACTAGTGGTAAGGAAGGCATCCAACAAGAAACCATACCTGAGTTTGGAGATTGGATTGACGACTATGACATGTATGGGGGCCAAGGCTTAGCCATTGATTTTGATAAGTACCAAAATCGTCTTTCTGAATTAGGTTTACGATAATATGATATAATAGAGTGGCTTGCCACTCTTTTTTTTTGTGGAATGAAAGAAATGCTTAAAAGAAAGTAGTCTTAATAATGTTGAAAAAAAATGATTTAGTTGATGTGGAAATAGTTGATTTAAGCCATCAGGGAGAAGGTATCGCTAAACACGATGGTCTTGTCTTTTTTGTTGAAAATGCTCTACCTGGTGAAAAAATCACCATGCGTGTCTTAAAAATGACTAAAAAAATAGGTTATGGTAAGGTTGAAAGCTATCAAACATACTCGCCTCATCGCAAAAAAAATATTCAGGTTGATTATTTAAGAACTGGCATTGCTGATTTGGCCCATCTGTCGTATGAAGAGCAATTAAAGTTCAAGCAAAAACAGGTGGCAGATAATCTTCACAAGATAGCTAAACTTCCGGATGTTCCAGTTTTTGAAACCCTTGGTATGAACAACCCCAAGCACTATCGTAACAAGGCACAAATCCCTGTTCGTCGTATTGCTGGTCAAATCGAAACTGGTTTTTTTAGGAAACAGTCTCACGACCTAGTGCCGATTTCTGATTATTTCATCCAAGAGCCAGAGATTGACAAGCTTATCAATTATTTAAGAGATTTGTTTAGACGATTTGAGTTGACACCATACGATGAAACGAGTCAAACAGGTTTGATACGTCACATTCTCATTCGTCGAGGGCACTATACGGGTGAAATGATGCTTGTTCTTGTCACCACACGCCCTAAGATTTTTAGGATTGAACAAGTGATTGATGCGATTGTTTCAGAATTTCCTCAGGTTAAGTCCATTATTCAAAATATTAATGATCAAAAAGGCAATGCCATCCTTGGCAAAACCTATAAAACGCTTTATGGCAAGGACACGATTACAGATACCATGCTAGGACATGAGTTTTCGATATCAGCACCGGCCTTTTATCAGGTCAATACAGAAATGGCTGAAAAACTCTATCAGATTGCCATTGATTTTTCTGATTTGTCTCCTGATGATGTGGTGATTGATGCCTACTCTGGCATTGGGACAATTGGTTTGTCTGTGGCCAATCACGTCAAGCACGTTTATGGCGTTGAAGTGATAAAAGAAGCCGTCAAAGATGCGCAAACTAACGCCAAAAAAAATGGCATTACAAACACCACCTATGTCTGTGATAGCGCAGAAAATGCCATGGCCAAATGGGTGGCAGAAGGGATTAAGCCAGATGTGATTATGGTCGATCCACCAAGAAAAGGCTTGGCAGAGAGCTTTATCGAAGCCAGCGCCAAAACAAAAGCTCGTAAAATCACCTACATCTCATGTAACCCGAGCACCATGGCGCGTGATGTCAAACGTTATGAAGAATTAGGCTATCACCTTGAAAAAGTGCAACCGGTGGACTTGTTCCCACAAACGCACCACGTGGAGTGTGTTGGAGTGTTGGTGAGGGAGTAGAATTTAAAAAAATAAACTTTAAATGATTGATGTATTATGGAAAAGGAATCTGTTAATGATTATGTGTATCGTTGTTGGGAATGTATCATTGTTTCAAAAGGATTTTTCAATAGGCATGGAAGCATTCATATTACGATTCTTGTTAAGCTAACATGGAATACCGATGGTTGGATTCATAATTATAGCTTTTTTACGAGATATCAACGCAGCAATAAAATCAATTTTAAAAATTTTATAAAAATGGTTACCAAAGGCGATAGGAGAAAAATCTATCGTCTTTTTCTTTGCAAATATTTAAGGAGGGAGGTGATTTTATATGGACTTTGACTATTTCAATAATCGTGAAGCAGAACGATTTAATTTTTTGAAAGTGCCAGAGGTATTGGTGGACGGAGAAGAATTTAAAGGACTGTCTGCTGAAGCAATTATTTATTTTATGCTTTTGAAACGAACAGGAATCTCATTTAATAATAATCGGTTAGATAAGGAAAGTAGAGTATTCCTATGATCCTGAAACAGAGCATATCAAAGATGGACATTCATACTGTAAAGAGTGTCATGAAAAAAATGACACAATAAATTTACTTTATGAGGTATTTGATTATATGATTGATGATTTGATGGATCAGGGACAGATAAAAAATCTGCCATATGTTCAGGAAGAAAAGGATATTCTTATCAATATAGTGGGAAATATCGTTGGAGAGGTCGATGTAGCTCTCCGGAAAAAAAGGAATGGAGAAGTCTTTAAGGTGGCGAATTTTTCTGTAGTATTTAAAGATAACGAAGGAAATAAGATGTGTCATCATTGCTCGGCTTATGGAGAAAAAAGTGATATTCCAAAGGACTTTAAGCAAGGAGCATAGCAATGTAAGGATACTATTTTCAAAGCTCTTAAAAGTAAAATAACAGATGAAAAGTCAAGATAAAAGTCAAGAGATTGCTAAACTCAAAAGTGAGATAACAGAAAGAGAAAAAGATTTATATTATGCAGATTCATGGGAACAATCCGGACAAATTTGAGCAGATATTGAGAGAATGGAAGCTAAATTAAATTCTTTAATCCACTCTGAAAAAGGTCAAGAAAATGGTAAAAAATCCATAATAGGTGCTATAAAAGAATATCAGGCAGAAGATAAGCAAAAGCCTAAAGAAAAGAAAGACACAAGCAAAGAAGCTGAGAGATAATATTATAGTCGGTGTGGTCTTAGGACTGCACCGACTCTTTTTTTGCTTTTAGAAAGAAAAATGTTTGCGCAAAAGGAAGTTTGTGATGAAAAAAGTGAATAAATATGATATAATAATAAAAAAAGATTATGAAGATGGGAGGTTAGTTATGTCGAAAATAAGTTATAAAAAGCTATTTAAAAAAATGATAGATTTAGATATGAAAAATTCTGAGTTAATGGAAAAGGCAGAAGTTAGTCGAAGTACTTTTTATAAAATGAAGAACAGTGAAAATATTACTACTGATGTGATTATCAGAATATGCGATAGTTTGAATTGCGGTATAAATGAAATCATGGAGTTGGTGGATGATGAAAATAATTGATTATGTAATAGAATCGACAAATAAATACATTGAACAGATGCCAAAAGAAATTCGCAAGAAAAATGGGCAATTTTTCACAAGCAAAGAAACAGCTCTTTTTATGGCATCATTATTTGATTTATCAGCGTTTTCAAAAGAAATTTCTATACTTGATCCGGGAGCGGGTTCAGGGATACTGACGGCAGCTCTTATTCAAAGAATTATTGATACTGATAAGATTAAAAAAATAAAAATAACTTGTTATGAAACCAATGATGACATTTTAGAACTCTTAAATGCAAATTTAGCATGGATAAGTGAGAATACATCGCTAAAAATTGAATACAAAGTGATTAAAGATAATTACATAACAAGTCAAACGCTTGAATATAACAATATGCTGGGTGCATGTACTGAACCTGAAAAATACGATGTAATTATAGGAAATCCACCTTATTTAAAGATTGGGAAAATGGCTAATGAAGCTTTATCTATGCCTGATGTTTGCTATGGATCGCCGAACTTGTATTTTCTTTTTATGGAGATGGCAAGTTTTAATTTAGTTGATAATGGAGAATTGGTATTCATTGTTCCAAGATCATGGACTTCTGGAGCTTATTTTAAAAAGTTTCGTGAGAAGTTTTTGAGCGAAGTGGCTTTAAAACATATTCATTTATTTGTAAGCAGGGATAAAGTTTTTGATAAAGAGTCTGTTTTGCAAGAAACCATAATTATTAAGGCTACGAAAGAAACAATTAAGTCTAAGAATATTATTATAACAACAACAAACACTAATTTTGATTTCGATAGCAAGACTGTTTTTAAAGCTCCTTATGATATGGTTGTTTCTGGAGAACATAAATATGTTTTTTTGATAACTGATAAAGAAGAAGCCAATACGATTGAAAAAGTAAATGAATGGAAAGACACCCTACCAACCCTTGGTTTAAAAATGAAAACAGGCTTGACAGTTGATTTTAGAAATCGAGAAGCTCTAAGAGATGATGCGGTGGAAAAAGCAGTTCCCTTATTTTATTCACAACATATAAAAGATGGTGAAGTGATTTTTCCTATTGGAAAAGATAATGAGTATATATTAACGGAGCAAAAAGGACTATTGCAAGAGAACACGAATTACTTATTTGTAAAAAGATTTACAGCGAAGGAAGAGAAGCGTAGATTGCAATGTGGCGTTTATTTAGCAAAAAAATATCCAACATACAAAGTAATTAGTACACAGAATAAAATAAATTTTATTACAGGGTTACAAGGAATATCAGATTGTTTGGTTTATGGTTTGTATGTTGTAATGAACTCTACACTTTATGATAATTACTACAGGATTTTAAATGGATCAACTCAAGTTAATGCTACTGAAATTAACTCGATGCCAATCCCACCACTGAGTTGTATTGAGAATATGGGGAAAGAACTGATTAAATTAAAGGATATGTCTGAAGAAAAGTGTGATGAAATATTAGGGAGATTTATGTATGTCTAAATTAGAAGAAGCAAAGAATATTTTAAAGGAGCTGAAAGTTCCACAAAAACAGCAGTCGGATCTATGTGGATATGTTATTTTGGCAATGGCAGATATCAAAAAGAATGATAAATGGGCTCATGCAACTAATAAATGGATAAGAATACATGATGTTATTGCTTTTATTAGAGAGTTTTATGAAGTTTCATATGCAGAGAATAGTAGAGAAACAATCCGTAAGCAGGCAATGCATCATTTTAGAAATGCAGCATTTATTGAAGATAATGGAAAAGCAACAAATAGCCCTAATTATAGGTATCGATTAACTGATGAAATGTTAATATTAGTAAAAACATTTCAATCAAATCTTTGGGAAGAACATAGAAATAAATTTTTGGAATCTCATCAGAACTTAATTGATTTATATAGCTCTAAAAAGACGGTAAGAAAGATGCCTGTTAAAATAAACGGTGACGATTTCACATTTTCTCCCGGAAAACACAATCAATTACAGAAATTTATTATTGAAGAATTTGCTCCACGATTCGCTGAGAACTCTGAATGTTTGTATGTTGGTGATACAATTCAAAAGGATTTGGTGAAGAATGAGGAGAAACTAAAAGAACTCGGCTTTGAGATAACACTACATGACAAAATGCCGGATGTTGTTTTATATTCAGAAGATAAGAACTGGATTTACTTTATCGAGTCTGTAACTTCTGTGGGTGCAATGGAGCCAAAGCGAATAAAAGAAATTGAAGAAATGACGGAAAATGTTTCAGCTGGAAAAATATATGTAACAGCATTTTTAGACTTTAAAACATTTAAAAAATTCTCAGAGTCTTTAGCTTGGGAAACGGAAGTATGGATTGCGGATATGCCAGACCATATGATTCATTTAAACGGAGATAAATTTCTAGGACCAAGAAGATAAAGGGGAGGTGATTATTATTAAAGGTGAAGTATCAAGAAAAGATTTGATTAGAGAAATTGAAAAAGCTATTAAAAGTGATGAATTAGGAGCATTTATTGGAGCAGGATTATCAATTCCTGCTGGATTTTGTAGTTGGAAAGAACTTCTAAGAGAACCTGCAGAAGAAATTGGATTAGATGTTGAAAAAGAAAACGATTTAGTCAACTTAGCTCAGTATTATTCTAATTCAAAAAAGAGAACATCGATAGATGACTTAATCAAAGGTCAATTTTCTAAATTAGTAAATCCTACTGAAAATCATAAACTATTATCGCAGCTGCCTATTTCAACTTTTTGGACAACAAATTATGATAAGTTAATAGAAAAAGCTTTAGAAAATAATATGAAAAAGCCTTATGTAAAAGCAAAGGATGAACAATTAAGAGGTACAAATCATAATTTTGATGCGATAGTATATAAGCTGCATGGTGATGTAGAAACTCCTGAAGATGCAGTAATAACAAGAAGTGATTATGAAGAGTTTGGATATAACAAAAGAAAATTATTTAGAGAGGTTTTAGAGGGAGACCTGCTTACTAAAACATTTCTATTTTTGGGGTTCAGCTTTGAAGATCCAAATTTTAACTATGTAATTGGAAGGTTAAGGGTATTACTTGACGAAAAAAATACAAGAAAGCATTATTGTATTATGAAAAGAGTTAAAGATACAGATAATAACTCAGAATACGAAACAGTAAGGCAAGAACTACAAATTGAAGATTTGAATAGGTATGGTATTTTTACTTGCTTGGTTAATGACTATAATGAAATTACTGAAATATTAAGTACACTTGTAGATAGATATAGAAGAAAAACAATATTTATATCGGGCAGTGCATCTAGTTATCCGGGCTATTCTAATAAAATCGCTCAAAATTTTATTCATAAACTTTCTTTTGAATTATCGAAGAATGGTTATCATATTGAGAATGGATATGGTAAAGGTGTAGGTGAATTTATATTAAATGGTGTTGCTGATTATTGCTTGACTCACAATTCTAAAATAAACGACTTTTTAACACTTATGCCTTTTCCTCAAGAGAGTTCGTTGGGTATAGATTTGGATACATTGTATAAAGAGAACAGAGAACAGATGATTGAAAATTGTGGCATAGCAATATTTGTTTTTGGAAATAATGAAACAGAAAATATTGCAAGTGGAGTTATGGACGAATATGAGTTATCTAAAGAGCATGGATTAGTATGTTTGCCTATTGAATATACTGGTGGAGCAGCTAAAGAAATATATAATAAAACAACTAAAGAAGTTTCAGATGAAATTACAATAAGTGCAATTGAACAGGCAAATAAACAATGCGATGGAGATATCGATAAGTCTGTTAAAAACATAGTACAAGCAATCAAAATATTAAATAAGGAGGATTTTTAAATGACAAAAAGACAAGTATTTTTCAGTTTTCATTATGACAATGATAATTGGAGAGCAGGACAGGTACGCAATATGGGAAAGGTAGATAGTAGCTCTACTTTTTCTGATAATGATTGGGAGGAAGTAAAGGAAAAAACAGATAGTAAAATCAAAGCTTGGATTGATGAACAATTAAATAAGCGTTCATGTTTAGTTGTTTTGATTGGAGAAAAAACAGCGAACAGAAAATGGATAAATTATGAAATAAAAAAAGCATATGAGTTAAATAAAGGTATTGTGGGAATTTATATCCACAAGTTGGAGAATTCAATGGGAGAGCAAGATGATAAGGGTAATAATCCTTTTGATTATTTAACATTAGAAGGTGAAAAACTTTCAAAGTATGTTAAATGTTTTGATTCCAGCTATTCATCAAGTAAATATGTTTATAGCGATATTAAAGATAATATTGAAGATTTAATTGAGTATGGAATAAATCATAAACCATCAACTTGGTAATAAATGATTATGGAGAGAAACTATCTCTCCATCTCCTTACCCATATAGATACCATAGTTTTTTCGTATTTGGTAAAGCCCGTCCATTGTAGTTTTTGAAGAAGAATATTCTTGCATTAGGGTATTCTTTTTTGGCTCTTTGTCAACTGTAGTGGGTGACTAGTCATCAAGTTCGGGAGAGAATCAATTTGATTCTCTCCCTTTTAATGTTCAAAGCGATGAGAATTTTTGTTTTAAAGTTGTTAAAGTTTCTAAAACCAAACGCTTGTCTCTTGATATCTTTGATTAATTTATTTGTCGCTTCTAGTTTAGCGTTCGAATAAGGAAACTCAAGTGCATTTGCGATGTATTCCTTATATTTTTTAAACGTTCTAAAGATTGTTTTGAAGGCATGATTGACCAAGTGGTAGTTGTCTTCTATCAATGCCATAAACTGGTGAGTATTCTTCTGTTGGAAATGAAAGAGTAAGAGTTGATAAAGATTGTAGTAATAACGAAGCTCATCAGAGAACTGGAGAGTCTTATGTACAATTTCTTTAGGCGTTAAGGTTTGTCTAAAGGTTCTTGAGTAAAACAGTTTAAGAGATAGTTTTCTGCTGTCTTTATGAAGGATACGCCAATGATTTTTCATGGCACGATAAGGTAGAGACTTCTTGTCATATCTCTTCATAATGGCGATTCTAGTTGACATCATGGCACGGTTTAGGTGTTGAATGATATGAAAGCGATCCAAGACAATTTTAGCCTTTGGAAAGAGTTGCTTGATAAGTGGAATATAACTTCCCGACATATCTACAGTCACCACCTTGACGAATTCTCGGACCTTTCTAGGGTATTTGTAGAAATAGTTCTTGATAGTTATTTTTCTATTGTTTTCTAGAATAGTGACAATTTTCTTAGTGTTATAGTCCTGAGCAATAAAAGCTAGTTTTCCTTTATTTCGAGCAAATTCGTCCCAAGATAAGACTTGAGGAAGATGGTGATATCTTTCTTTGAAAGTAAACTGAGTTAGTTTTCTTTGTACAGTAGAGACAGAGATGTGAAGTTGATTAGCGATATCAGAGTTGGTTAGTTTTTGGGTATGAGCTTGTGTTATTTTTTTCAGACCGGTTCAGAAATTTGACAGTTTTTCTTAACGAGAGATGTTCTAGCCACTGATACTTTATGACAGTCTTTACATTGAAACCGTCTCTTTTTTAATTTAAGAAGAGTAGGCATTCCTTGGACATCAAGGATAGGGATAGTGGAAGTTTTTTGGAAATCATATTTGATCATTTTTCCATGACAATGAGGACATAAAGGGGGCTGATAATCTAGTTTGGCCCGTATTTCAATATGAGACTGATGTTTGAGAACAAGTAATATAGTGATATTTGGGTCTTTTATTCCTAATAATTTTGTGGTATCCCTTAAGATGTTCCATATGATTCTTTCTAATGAGTGGTTTTGTCGCTTTTCATTATAAGTCATATGGGACTTTTTGTTTACATTGAAAAAGCCCTATAACATCTGTCGTGGACTTACCCACTACAGATATTATAGAGTCGTTTATTTTCAGTTGAGCATTTCTAATTCTATTTGCCATGTTTGTTACTTCCTTTCATAAAATCTGGGGTCTTAGGGTACTCCCTAACAAGCTAAAATTGATAAAAAAAGAAGCAACTCCACGAGGGGCTGCTTCATCGATTTTTCGTAAGTGGGTACACACTTACTGTACTTGCTACATAAGAATGATTTGTAAAACAAGCGTTAAGTGAGATATAAGTTTGTATCTTAATTATACCAAGCATAGAAGATAATGTCAGCGTATTTAAGAAACTATTTCTAAAAAAATTGAAATAGTTATTGAGTTTAGTTTCTATTCTGATGTTTTGCTACTGTGATAAGCTATCTTTTAGTAATGCAAGTTCCTCATCTGTTAGATTAGAAATCAATAAGTTGACTTTCTCGTTAGGTGAAACTTTTTCAAATAGCATCTGATTGAGTTTGTTACGTATTAATGGTTCATTAATAGTTTGTATTTCAATCTTAGTTTTTTCTATTAATGTAGTGGAGATAGATGGTAGATTAAGAATATTTACGATTTTATTTAACTTATTCTGAGCAAAATTTCCATAGATATCACCAGTATCCATTTCATCATATATTATTCGCTGTATGTTTTTAGCGAAGGTATTAACTTGCTTCGAAATCACCTTTCCGTGTTTTTCTTTTAGAGAAATTACATTTTGATTTTTTATATCAGATAAAATAAATGGGGAATGGGTTGTAATAATAAACTGAAAAGTTGGATTTTGGTAGGAAGAATTTTCGACATCCAAAAAGTAAGTACAGCATACACTTAGGAGTTGAACTATCTTATTTGACCAAGAGGGGTGAAATGATTCATCTACTTCATCTATTAAGATTATATGGTTCCCACTTTCAGCATTTGAAATTAACTCAATTAATTGTCCTAAAAATTGAATTAAATTTTCTTCTCCTGTAGACGATAGTTCATGTAGCTTAAAAAATAAATTATCTTCAGGAAATACAACGATACCTTTAGAGTTTATTTTATTACAATGAAGGAGCTGTCTATATCCCATTAGAAAATCGTTAATCTCTATTGTTTCTGATGAAAAATCAATAATGAATGAGTTATGATCAACTTCTAAGTAATCAGATGTTTTCCATAATAATTGCATAGCTTCTATTGAAAAATTAATAAAATCAGTAATTTGGTGGTTGTTATTTTCATCTATTTTAGACTGTTCATTTTTAAAATATTCTTTTAAATTTTGAGAAGTTTCATCAGTTTTATGATATAAAATATCTATTCGAATATTTTGAAAGTTTAAAGCTAAATATTCAAGAATTTGATTTAAAAGTAGCTCCTCAATATCTTCGTTCCAAAAAATATATCTTTCCTTTAAGGTAAGCATAAAATTTATAAGAAAAGCAACTATTTGATTAGTAAACTGGTGTGGTAAAGAATTGTCACTATTTTTGGAGGAAAGACCGAGTAATGTCAAAATATTTTCGTTATAGATAGATTTTTCTAATAACAAAGTTAGCATCTCATCATAAGACCAATATGAAATTCTATATTTCATTATTTTATTTGAGGAGAAGAAAGCATTTATTTTTAGAAATCTAAACGCTTGAATAACATTATAATTAGAAGGAACTTGACATAAGTATCTAGTAATCCAATTTTTGCCAAATAATGTGTCAAATTTGTCATTATTTTCACTAAAACTATATTGGTGATATTTTTTGAAAATGTAGTTTATGCTTCCGTTAGGAGCACTATTAGTAATTTGATAAGTGTTTTCTTCTTTTTTGAGTAATACGGTTTTAATATCTCCGATAAGATTGTCACTAGTTTTTATAATCTGATTATTAAAAATTATTTGTTTTATTGCATGATTATTATTAAATTCAATGAAAATTGATTCATCCATTTCATAGAAAATAAAGTATTCATATTTATCTAGAAATTCTTTTCGCTCTGAGAATTTAAAACCAATAAAGTTCAGTAAAGATGTTTTTCCAACACCATTTATTCCTACAATTGCCGTGATATTTGTGACATTTCCTCCATAAAAATCGGCAATGTAGTGTGGATTTTTATGGATTGTTATCGTTTCATTCCAATCGAAGTTTATAGTGTACTCATCTGAAAAATGAAAAATTTGCTTGCTTATTAAATTTTCATAATCACGTATAATTAATCCTAAAAGTTTCATTTTCTACCTTTCTAAATGATTTAATTCAACGTATATATCTGAAATTAATTTTGATAGAGGTCTTTTATGGTAATCTTTTTCATCAGTATACACACCAGTAAATAGTCTATTGGTGTCGCTGTCAGATAATGGAATTATATTATTTATTTCGTTCAAATAATATTCTGGAATAAAAATTTTCTTCAAAATTATATCCAAAATGAGATCACTGTGTATTTGATATAGATTTTGTAAATCTAATAAATCAAAATCATTTTTGAAATCTTTATGAGTTTTTGAAGAGATATATATAGAATCACGATTGAACAAAAAATTACCATCTAAGGGATACCAACTAAATCTTAATCGTTGATTTGATGAAATCTTAACATTGTATGGGGATAATAAAAACGTTTCAGTACCTTTATTCCTGTTACAACTTGGACAAGAAGGGATTAAATTATAAAAAGAGGCTACAAAAATAGGGAATTGTGATTTATTCCAAAAATGGTCTAATTCACAGGTGTTTTTATTGGTGGAAGAATTCATAAAATTTCGATTACAGTAGGGACATACTGATAAATGAGTTATAGATAGAATTTTTTTGCGCCGACTGTCTTTACTAATTGCATTATATACATTATTGATTAGATAATCTTTAATTGATATCAATCTATTTCCTTTTATTCTTCTATTGCTTTTTATACTGAATTTGTAATCTAAATTAATGACTGTTGGGTCTGCAACAAGCTTTTCAAGTTCATCATAAGAAAGTAGCATAATATCTAAAAATGGTTTATCTGATAAATCTCTATCAAGGATTCTCTGAAATATTGATGATACTTTTGTTAAACACCACTTATCTAAATTTTTTCTATAAGCTTCCTTCATATGTATATAAACATTTTCACACAGTACCTTAACTTCTTCGTCATTTATTTGATTAATTGTTATCATTTAAGACCTCTTTAGATTTTCTATTTGGTAATATTATAACAAATTAATTAATGAAATAGAACATTCGGAAGATAAGGAATCCCAAATTGTAAAATTAAGTGAAAAGGCAACACTTTTCTGTACAAATTTTATAAAGTGTTTTTTAGGCGATGACTCGCTTAGTTATAGGGGCTTGATAATTAAGAATGCTGTGTAGACGGTGATGATTCCACCAGTGCACATAGTCTTTGGTCTTAAGAGTTAGCTCTTCTAGCGACTGAAATGTCTCTTGGTTAATAAACTCAATTTTAAAGGAACGATAGGTACTCTCAGCGACGGCATTATCGTAAGGACAACCAGCTTGACTAAGTGAACGAGTAATATCAAAGGCTTCCAACATCTCATCTATCAGTTGATTATCAAACTCTTTGCCACGATCATAATGGAATAACTTGACTTTAGTAAGGGCATAAGGCACGCTTTGAATAGCCTGCTTCACGAGTTCTGCTGTCTTGTGCCAACCTAGAAATACACCTATGATTTCACGATTGAAGAGATCAATAATCAAGCAGACCTAAGCCCAACGCTTATTGACACGAACATAAGTCAAGTCCGTCACAATTACTTCAAGAGGCTCTTGTTGGTGGAATTGTCGAGACAAGCGATTTGGAATTGGAGCATTATTCTTTCCTTTTGAATATGGTTTAAATGACGCTTTCTGGTAAACAGAAACCAAATGTAGTCTCTTCATGATACGACGAATCCGTCGTCTAGATAGTATGATTCCTTTAGACTCCAGTCGTTTCTTAATTTTTCTAGCACGGTATCTAGATTTGCTTTCAAGAAAGATCATTTTAATATTTTCATCAAGAGCCGTCTCAGACACAGCCTCTACCGCTTGATAGTAATAGCTAGAACGCGGAATGTTCAGCCAACGACACATAGCCGAAATACTGTATTTATCCTTATTAGCAGTAATTATTTTCCTTTTTGTGCCATAATCACTGCCGTTTGCTTTAGGATATCTTATTGCATTTCTAGTTCTTTATTGCGTTTTCTAAGGGCTATCAGCTCACGCTGTTCATCTGTTAGATTATCAACAGGTTTGAAGGAACCAGTTGTTTTGGATTATCTAATCCACTTATCGAAAGTTGAAGGGGTTAAGTCATATTCTTTGATAAGTTCATTACGTTTTTTCCCAGCATTATGAAGGTCAACGATTTGTTGTTTAAAATCATCAGTGAAGTGACGATAGACTTTTCTAGACATCTATTTTTATCCTGTTTTTTTATCTGTATAGAACACTTTATAAATTCTGTCTAGTTAAGTATAACCTTTTCATTTCATTCCATAAAAACGAAATGAGGTAGGCTGAAATGAAAAAAACTTATGTAAAAGACTTTACTTCTTCATATATTATTGATGGTGAAGAAATTGTTGTGACATCACCTGCAAGATTTGATTCTGACACTCATGAAATTTTATATGATATAGAATTGGATAATATTGCGGTTATTAAGGCAGATGAAATCTATAGAAGTAAATTTAATATTGTTCGTGCTGAACAGATTAAAAACTTCCGAAAAGAATTGAATATCAGTTTGAAAGATTTAGGTGAAGCATTACATATTGACGAAGAGGTACTTGAAGGTTATTTTACTTTTATCTGATAAGAGAACCTTTTGAAACTTTGTATTTTCTTCAAATCAAATTTAAAGCATTCTTTCAGTGGTTTTTAACAATATGATAGTGAGTTTCAATAGTATGTTAAATATTGAATATTTTTGTGATATACGAGTCATGATTATCTTCTTTTTGAGTAGTTGTCTTGATACTTATCCCATCAAGTTTTTTATTTTTTCTGGTTTTTTCTCGTTTCAAGTGTAATGGTGCAGATTATACAAAATTATTGGTTAAATCAACTGTTTTCTTCTTATATTTATGATAGAATACATAATATTATTATTTTTTTTGGAGGCAAAATGAAAGCACCTTTTAACCGTGAGAAAAGGCAGAAATTTTCCTTTCGTAAACTAACGATTGGATTTTTGTCTGTTGCAATCGCGAGCTTATTTGTAGGATTTTCTGATGGACCAGCACAAATTGTTTCGGCCGATCAGTTAACATCTAGTACAAAAGCTCTCAAAACAATATCCTACCACTATGTTACTGATTCCGAATTGACAAAGAAAGAGTATGATCAAATCATAAAAGGATTTCCTTCACAAATTGAAGAAAATGATACCGACTATTATTTTATCTATAAACCTCAAGAAAAAATAGTATCAGATTCTCAAAATAAAACTCTACCTAAAACAGGTCAACAAACATCTGATTTCAGTACTTTGATAGCATCTGGTTTAATACTTGTTGCCATTGTTATTATAAAAAAGAAACATAAAAAAGAAGTTATAGTTAGTCTTTTGTTATTGACAGCTGGCGGAATAACAATGAGTTCACAAGAAGTTTTAGCATTAAAAAATGATGTTTTATCTCAGTTTAATCAAACATTTCAGATTGAATCAACACAATTTTTACCAAAGCCAGTCACTATCAATGGCTATGATTATATTGGTTATTTTAAAATCCCTAAAGATAATACCAAAGATGTTGAGATAGACAGTTCGACATCGTCTAACATCGTAAAAGTTCCTGAAACAGCACCTAGACAAGCTGATCCAAAAGAGGCAAGAGTTGAGAGTCGACTAGAAACAACAACATCTATTATTCCATTTACTGAAGAAACGCAAGACAGTGATGAGCTTTTTGTTGGAGAATCAAAAGTCATTCAGGAAGGTGAAACAGGACTACGCACCATCACTACCAAAATTGATACAATTGATGGTAGTGTGATTAGTACCGAAGAAATCTCAAACGAAGTCAGTCAATCACCAGTCAATCGAATTGTTGCTATAGGCACAAAGATTAAAGAGAGCAATGTTCCTGAAACAGCACCTACACAACCAGACTCAAAAGAGGCAAGAGTTGAGAGTCGACTAGAAACCACAACATCAATTATTCCATTTACTGAAGAAACGCAAGACAGTGATGAGCTTTTTGTTGGAGAATCAAAAGTCATTCAGGAAGGTGTAACAGGACAACGCACCATCACTACCAAAATTGATACAATTGATGGCAGTGTGATTAGTACCGAAGAAATCTCAAACGAAATCAGCCAATCACCAGTCAATCGAATTGTTGCTATAGGCACAAAGGTCAAAGAGAGTAAAGTCCCCGAAACAGCTCCTACGCAGCCAGATGCAAAAGAGGCAACCGTTGAGAGTCGATTAGAAACTACAACGACAACTATTCCATTTACCGAAGAAAGGCAAGACAGTGATGCGCTTTTTGTTGGAGAATCTAAAGTCATTCAAGAAGGTGTAACAGGAATACGTACTATCACCACAAAAATTGATACTATTGATGGCAGTGTGATCAGCACTGAAGAAATCTCAAACGAAATCAGCCAATTCCCAGTCAATCGAATTGTTGCCATTGGCACAAAGGTCAAAGAGATTAAAGTTCCTGAAACTGCCCCTACTCAACCAGATACAAAAGAGGCAACCGTTGACAGTCGACTAGAAACCACAACATCTACTATTCCATTTACGGAAGAAACGCAAGATAGTGATGCGCTTTTTGTTGGAGAATCAAAAGTTATTCAAGAAGGTGTAACAGGAGTACGCACCATCACCACAAAAATTGATACTATTGATGGTAGTGTGATCAGCACTGAAGAAATCTCAAATGAAGTCAGCCAATCTCCGGTCAATCGAATTGTTGCTATAGGCACAAAGGTTAAAGAGAGTAAAGTTCCTGAAACAGCACCTAGACAAGCAGACAATGTAGCTGAAGTTATTTATAAAATTGAGACAGAAATTGAAGACATTGATTTTAATCATGTAGTGGTTAACGATGCTGACAAATATGAAGATGAGGAAGCTGACATACGTCCTGGAGTCAAAGGTAAGCGCGAAATCGTTAGGCGTATCCATCTCATTGATGGTCAAACTATTAAAACAGAAGAAATATCGTCTACACAAACGTTAGCTCCTGTTGATCAAATCACCACCATTGGTATAAAAGTAGATAAGCGACAACTCCAAGCAGAATATGATGATAAAGACATTGTTAAACAGGATTTGTTATATCTACTAGCAGAAAATTTTAAAAAGAATGCTTATGATCAAGCACTTTCCAATGCTTATGCTGTTTTGAATGATAAAGATGCCAATAAAACAAATGTCAAAAAAGCACTTGATGATCTAAAAGCTGCACGTCAAGCTTTAAATGGTCAATTAAAAAATGTCCCAACTTTGGCTATTAAAACAATCACTAAAAATGAAGAACGTAAAGAAGCTACTGTAACATTTACTTTGAATGATCTAGACCAAGCTTCTCTTTCATCTAAACTTTATCTCTATCAAGGCTCTAATCTTCTTAGAGAACTCGAAATCACAACTATCGATAATCCTTTAACCATATCAAACCTTGATTATTATACTGACTACACTATTAAAACTGAACTTCAGTATAATATTGGTAATGGCAATATCACTAAGCTTTCGGATGAGACTGAAACATTCCGACTTGACTATAAGAAAATTGAATTAAAAGATGTTGATGAGATAGAAATTTATGAAAAAGAAGGGCAAAACTTTAAACGCTTAATGACATTTACTGAAAAGCCTACGCAATTAGATAATTTCTTCATTAAAATTAAATCAGATCGCTTTAAAGAGAAGTTATTGCCTATTTCATCTATTTCAGAAGATGCTAATCATCCAAATGCTTATAAAGTATCAGTGATGTTTGATGAACTAGTACAAGATAAAAAGACAACAACAGATACACAATATCAATCAGGTTTCCACTTTTTTGTGGCTAAACCTAAAACAGACAATACTGTCTATACAGATTTTAAGGCATTGATAGATGCTATTAAACTTAATCCAAGTGGTTCTTATACAATAGGTGCCCATTTAATTGCTAATGATCTTGACGTTGCACAAAATGGTAGCTCATATGTCGAAGAATTTAGTGGTACTTTAACTGCAGAACATAATGGCAATAAGTATGCCATCTATGATTTAAGAAAACCATTGTTCAATACGCTAAAAAAAGCTACTATAACGCATCTTGATCTCAAAAATGTCTCCATTGCGGTAGCAACATCAGAGCTTGGTGCCTTAGCCAATACTGTTAGTAACAGTCACTTAGAAGACATTGCTGCCACAGGATCTATCACAGGACCTAACGTTGTCGGTGGTATCATAGGTGCTGGGATTGAAAATAGTACTATTCAAAATGTTAGCTTTGAAGGAACGGTTAATAGTTCTGCCAACTGGCAAACTAGCTACATGGTTGGAGGAATTGCTGGTCTATTAAATAGAGCCAGTCTAACTTCTGCTTCAACTAATGTGACATTGAATTTACCAACCACTGGTCAGACACATCGTGGTGGTGGACTAGTTGGTTTGATGGACAATAATGCTCGTTTATCAAAAGCCATTGCTAGAGGAACAATCAATTATTCTGGAAATAGTCAAGTTGGTGGAATTGTTGGTTCAACATGGGTTAACGGTCAAGTTAATGATGTCATTAGTGATATTGACGTTCAAAATGGTAATCTTATCCACGGGGATACTGCTCATAAAAATGCTAATATCCGTCAAGCATATGCTGTCCCAACAGACAATAAAGGACGAGTAGATCAGTGGACAACACGGATTACACCAGCTGACATCGCTAATAAATTAACCAGTTATAATATTACGGCAACGATTACTGATAGTAAAAATCAACTAGAACGTCATGAAAATTTAGATTATACAGTGCTTAAAAATGCTGTTTCTGATCGTTCTACTGCCTATTATAATGTGGAAAAACTCATTCCATTTTATAATAAAGAATGGATTATCCATCAAGGGAATAAAATATCTACTAGCGATAAGCTATATCAAACTAAGCTTCTTGATGTAGTTCCAATGAAGGACTCTGAAGTTATTATTGATCTTTCTAGTCAAAAGAATGAGATTAATAGACTAATGCTTCATTATGCTGATGGGACTATCAACTATCGACCATTAAACTTTATTGGTCAGTTTAAAAATACAGATGTCTTTGAATATCAACTAGCTGGTACAGATCTTATCTATACACCGGAAGAATTTATTTCAGATTATACCGATGTTATAAATCAAGTGCTACCTGAACTGAGTGCTGTTGTTTTTTCTGAGGAAAGTTTAAAAACGACTCTTAAAATGACAGATAATGATAAGTTGTACGAATTGTTCCTTGAAGAAAGTTTTGCAGAGATAAAAAATGATTTACCGAGTCAAATCAGAAAAATATTAACCATGAACCAGTCTATCAACACAAAAGGTAAGAGTGTTAAAGACTATCTGATAAACACTATTAAAGAGAATAAAGAAGCTCTCTTATTAGGTTTAGCTTATATGAATCGTTGGTACGACATTAATTATGATGATCTAAATACAAAAGATTTAACGGCGTTCAAGCATGACTTCTTTGGTTCTCAAGATAGTAATAGTTTAGATGTCATCATAAATATTGGGAAATCTGGCTTTGAACAGTTGAAAGGTAAAAATACCGTTTTGACCTATAGCAAACTATTGGCATATCCTAAACAACAAAATACGGTCTTTAACTTATTGGAAACTTATCGTCAACTCTTTTTACCAAACAAATCAAATAGTCTTTGGTTCAAAGATAATAGTAAGGCATACATTGTTGAAATGTTGTCTGACATTCCGGAGGTTAGATCTAAACAAGAAACTGCCTCACGTGATGATAAATTTGCCATTGGATTGTATGATAAATTAACGCAAAATAGTTGGTCATTTAAAAATATGGTTCTTCCTTTATTGACTATGAAAGAAGAAAGTCTTTATATTATTTCAACCCTTTCAACTATTTCCTTTGGTGGTTATGAAAGATATCTCTATAATAATCAAGCACCAAATGGGGAAGACTATAAGACATATATGCACAAACTAGTTGATACAACAGCTAAATGGCATCGCGATCATTTTGATTTTTGGTATAAAATATTAAATCCAGAATCACGTGAAAAATTAGCAAATAGTATCCTCAATTATGATGGATTTAACTATCGAAATAGTGCTAATAGATCTAGTTGGAGAACTTTAGAATCCAAGGATGCCTCTATTAGAGATTTCTTTGGACCTGTTGGAAAATGGTATATCAATAATGGTGCTGGTGCTTATGCAACTGGTCATGATGTTAGTTTTGTTTTTTATCGTATTTTAGATAGAGTTGGTGGCTCTACTATGACACACGAAATGGTTCATAATTTTGATGGTAATATTTATTTCGAAGGAAATGGTAGACGAACAGGACTTGGTGCAGAGCTATTTGCCTTAGGGTTACTACAATCTCCTGATAATATTGATGAAGCAACAATGACAATCAATCACATTTTCAATGATTATCCTGATTCTGATACAAGAATGCATACTATTTCTCCTAAAACAAGATTTAATAATGCTGATGATTTACAACAATATATCAGAGGGATGTTTGATGTTGTCTATAGCTTAGAATATTTAGAAGCTCAAAGTGTTTTAAAAGCAACTCCAGAAGTTAAAAAAGCATGGTACCGCACGATTGAAAATTATTATGTTACTGATGAAAAAACAGGTAAGGAGACACATGCTGGAAATACTGTCCGTGAACTAACCGATGAAGAAGTTGCCAGATTGACTGATTTTAATAGTCTTATTGATAATAACATTCTTAATAGACGTGATTATAGAGAAGGAAAACGTGGTCGTAACGGCTATTATACGACTAGCCTCCACTCTCCTATCTATGCTGCTTTAGATAATCAAAAAGGCGCACCAGGAGATGTCATGTTCAGACGTATTGCTTTTGAATTATTAGCAGAAAAAGGCTACCAAAACGGATTCATTCCTTATGTATCAAATCAATTGGGTGATGTTGCTACTGCTGAAAATTCATTAACTTGGTCTAGCTGGTTTAATAGAAATGTACCATTGATTACAGACCAACATGTCCTACAACATATCTTTAATGGAAAATATGAAAGCTGGGCAGCCTTTAAGAAAGCAATGTATCAAGAAAGAATTGATAAATTGCAAACTCTTAAACCAATCACTATACAATATGAATTAGGAAATCCTCAAAGTACTAAAACGATTACTATCAGTAGTCTCAGTCAATTACAAGAACTTATGGATGCTGCTGCTCGGAAAGATTTTGACAACTTACCACGAGCTACTAATCATACTCCAGCAAGCTGGGTTAACTTGTTGAAAAAGAAAATTTATAATGCTTATCTGCGTGAGACAGATGAGTTTAGACAATCTATTTTTAATTGATAAAAATTTTCTATCACTTCAATCCAACACTATATTAACTCATTGTCAACTGTAGTAGGTGATTAGTAAACAAGTTCGAGAGAGAATCATTTGATTCTCTCTCTTTTTATGCTTAAGCCGATGATAATTTTTATTTTAAATTGCCGAATCTAAAGCTTGTGCCTTGATAGCTTTGATGGGTTTATTAGTCATTTTTAGTTTTGCGTTTAAATAAGGAAGTATAATTGCATTTGAGATATTTTTTTAAATATTCTTAGAAGAGTTGAAAAACAGGGTTAATAAAGAGGCAGTTATTGTTTATCATCACATAAAATGGTAAGTTTTTTAAGAAGAAGTTGCTTTTTTGTATTAATAATAAAATAATAATGATATAAAGGTTAAACAACGATTAGCATCAGATCGACAATTGACATTAATAGATATTGCTTAAGTGAAGGTCAACAATAAGAGAGATACAGCCATGTTTAACATTGATCCGGGAGACTCCCATGGACAATATGATAATACATAACAGTAGTACAAAAGAATCAAAAAAATGTTACACTATTATTATGAGATTAGACAAATTATTGGATGAATTGGGTTACGGGTCCAGAAATCAGGTTAAGAAAATGATCAAAATGAAGCAAGTCACTGTTGATAATGAAATTGTGCTCGATACTAGTCGCAACGTTGACCCGAGTATTCAGGAGGTTAGGGTTGGGAGTGAGCCAATCGCTTATCACCAAACGGTTTATTATCTGATGAACAAACCTCAGGGTGTCGTCACAGCAAAAAAAGATAACAAATTTCAAACGGTGCTTGACCTTCTGAAAGAAACGGATAAGCGAGCAGATATTTATCCTATTGGTCGTTTGGATCGTGATACCGAAGGATTAATCCTCCTCACCAATAATGGCCCTCTAGGCTATCGGATGCTTCATCCTAGTCATCATGTTGACAAAACCTACCGAGTTACCGTTAATGGTTTTCTTGATGAAGATGCTATCTCTTTCTTCCAAGCTGGTGTCGTCTTTTTAGATGGGACGGTTTGTAAACCAGCAGACTTAACGATTTTATCGTCATCAGAAAATGAAAGCGAGGCTTTAGTAACGATTAGAGAAGGGCGTTTCCACCAAATCAAAAAAATGTTTTTGAGTTATGGGCTCAAAGTCATCTCACTTAAACGAATTTCCTTTGGACCATTTACTATTGAGGATTCTCTTTTACCAGGCGATTATCGCTTGTTGACAGTAGAAGAAAAAGAAAAATTAAAACAATTTTTGGATTAGAAGAAGTGGTATTAAGCCTGAAAGAATAATCTAAGTGATTGGTTCCATATAACAATAAAATAAAAGAGGTGTATAGAATGATAGAATTTCTATTTTTAATTATCTTCAGTTTCCTAATTTTAATAAGTTTAATAATAATCTCACAGGTGTTTTTATCAAAAATTAAGAATAAATGGTTTGGGTTACTTCTACCAATCTTAAGCTTTATACACTCATTAGTTAGGCTTTTCGATTATATTAGATTTGGTAATAGTGAGTTTACGGTTATTATAGATATAATCTTTTGGGGCAATATACCCACTATTGTTTTGTTAGCTATTTATTTATTAATAAGAAGAAAAATGAAAAAATCTTCTGAAACTAATGAAGTAACTAGTAACGATTTATAGGCAAAAACGTCATTTTTAATATTTTTTAAAGCTGAAGTAGTAGAATAAAAATTCTTTGACTAACGAAAGTTATTTAATACTTGTTATGATGTGTTCTACTAATTTGAAAATGCTTATACAAAGAGAATTAAAAATAATCAATCAATTTGTTATTAATCTTATATAACAGAGTGAGTTTGAAAAGTATCAACTGTTCACGAGTTATCGTGAGCTTTTTATTTTTTGTAAATAAAATCTGGTAAAGTATTATTTTATAAAGTTAGTCGTGCTATAATATAATTATTAATTTTGAATGGGGTTTAGAATTGTGACATTAATTGAAGGTGAATTAAAGATTGTTAAGGTAAAAGAATTGCTTGAACAAAAATTAACTATTCCAGAGTATCAAAGGCCATATAGGTGGTCTGAAAAATCAACCAATACGTTATTTACTGATACTTATAATGCTTTTAAATCAGATATTAATGAGTATCGATTGGGTTCTGTTATTCTCCATAAAAATTTCCCAAATGAGGACTATCGGATTGTTGATGGGCAGCAGAGAACAACAACGCTATCACTGTTACTCTATGCTTTAGGTGAAGACTCCCAAACACTTTTGAAACAGAAGTATCAATCCTCATCTTATGAGGCTATTAATAATAATTTTGCTCTCCTTAAGAAACGTTGTTTGGAACTTTCCGATGATGAGAGCAAAAAGTATAAAGAATATCTACAAGAAAAATGCACTGTTGTTCAGATTGTGACGGATAGTGAGCAAGAAGCTTTTCAGTTTTTTGATTCGCAAAATTCTCGTGGCAAAGCTCTCAAACCACACGACTTGTTAAAGTCCTATCATTTACGTGAAATGAATCATGATCCAGAACAGATCAAGCAGCAATTGATTTCTGCTTGGGAAGAAACAGACCAAAATGCCTTGGAAGATCTCTTTCGAAACTATTTGTACCCAGTAATTCGTTGGTTTAAGCACAAGGATGGTTTGTATTATTCTAGTGATAAGATTCATGATTTTAAGGGCATTAAACAGTCTAACACTTACAATTATGCAACTTATCATAAGGCAAGTAATATTTTTATCGAGCAAATTAATGCTAGTGGTTCAAGAGAACTACTGAGTTCTGAGGAATTAAATCAGTTTCAGCTGACTCAACCGATTATGGCAGGGAAACGTTTCTTTGCTTGGACCTTGCATTATGCAAACTTACTAGATAAGGTTAAGCATAAAATTGAAGATTACCATCAGCCTGAACAAATACCAAGTCAGAGAACTGGCGATATTTATATCAAACAACTTTATGAAGCTTCGTTGCTGTTTTTTGCGGATCGATTTAGTTTTGAAGCGATAGATGACTCGGTCATGCATCAATTATACACTTGGTGTTATTCATTACGCTTGAAAATGAAGGCAGTTTATCCGCAAACCATCAACAAGTATGCTTGTGGTAGACATGAACGTATCAATGAAAACAAAGATTTATTTACACAAATGAGTGAAATGATTGATGCTCAAGACTTAAAAATCTTATTAATGGATAAGATTGAAGACCCAAATGATAACTATAAAGCAGTCTATGATGCATTAAAAGAATGGAACGGGTGGTAAGCATGAGTGAAACACTAAAATTGATAAAAGTATCAGAAATATTTTCCAACGTTTCTTATGAAGTTCCCATTTATCAGAGAAATTATGCTTGGGGAATAGATCAAATTGAACAATTGATAGATGATATTGAGACAGCTAATTCTGACTATTTTATTGGTAATTTAATTGTCAATCAAAAAGACAATAATGTTTATGAGGTGATTGACGGGCAACAACGTCTGACAACCTTATTCTTACTCGAAAGGTACTTAGGAATGACCTTTAGTAAAGATGCTTTACGATTTGAAGCAAGAGAAAAATCAAATCGAACGCTAGCAGCTTTACCAGATATGACGCAATTGATTGAGGAACTACAATCTGATGAAATCAAAGAAGGTTATAAAATTATTTCTGACTATTTTAAGAAGACAGGTCTAGATAAAACGAAATTTATTGAGCGATTACATCATGTTAATATCATCCGTGTGCAAGTACCGGCTAAGATTGATTTGAATCATTATTTTGAAATCATGAACACACGCGGGGAGCAATTAGAACTTCATGAAATTGCCAAGGCTAATCTGATGGGGCAGTTGACATCACCAAGAGCTAAAAAAATCGCCAAAGATATTTGGGAATATTGTTCCAATATGGATGCTTATGTGCAGATGAATTTTCCATCAGATAAAAGAAAGCAGATTTTTACAGAGGATTGGTCGGATTTATCACCTAAAATAAACAGTTTTAAAGCTTTAGAAGATAGTTATGATGAGACATCTGATAAAGAAGAGGCTAGGTCACTACAAGATATTATTGATAATAAACCAACAGCAACAATTGAAAAACAGGATGAAACTGATGAAAATGAACGATTTGAAGCCATTGTTTCTTTTCCTAATTTCTTATTACAAGTTAATGAAGCAATCACAAGAACAAATAATGATGATGATGCTAGTTTAGACGATAAAAATCTTTTGGCTAATCTGGCAAGGAATTGGGAAAGTGAACAGGTAGCAAAAGACTTCTTTTTTACCTTGTTAAAGGCTCGAGTGATTTTTGACAAATATGTTTTAAAACGTGAGTACGCTAGAGACTATAAGGAAACTGGGAAATGGTCCTTGCAACAACTTAAAAAATATGTTGATCATAAAAACAGTGCAAAACCACAATACCTTTCAACCTTTGGGGAAGAAGCAGATAAAGATAATACTAATGCTAGTATTAGTAATAAGCAGCTTCGTACCTTGCAATCGGCTTTGCGTATTACCTATACTTCACCAAAAACAATGCACTGGATTTCACTTATTTTAGCCAATTATCTGAAAAACGAAGAGTATGATATTCTAAAAAGTCTTGAACAGTATGCTGCATCTAAAGTCAAAGATTCTCAATATAAAATAAAATCAGGCTTTGGATTTGACAGAATTGTTTTCACTTACTTGGATTATTTATTGTATAGAGAAGGCTTCAGTTATCAGGGTGAAACAATCGTCACACCTTTAGCTGATGACTGGCAATTTCAATTTAGAAGTTCGATTGAACATTTCTATCCCCAACACCCATCAGAACAAGCCAAATGGCCAGATGCTAGTTTAAATAGCTTTGGTAACCTAGCCTTGATTACTGTTTCAGGTAATTCTACCTTCAGCAATGCCATGCCAATTGGTAAAGCAAGCACAAACCCTGGAATAATCGAACAAAGTTTGAAACTACGAATTATGGCAGCAATGATGCGAAAAAATAATAGCCAATGGACTGAAGACTTAGCAAAAGAACATCAAGCTAAAATGTTTGATATTCTTAGTGAGAATATTTGAAAAGGGAAGCGTTTTTAATCAGCCAGAAACTCTGCTAGTATTTCATTAAGGAGGGTGATGAGCTATCAAGTGTTAGAAACTGGGAGTGATGGGATAAAATTTATTTAGAATTTTTTATTTCAGTTATTATATAAGAAAGGATGGATACTTATGCGCAATTTTGAGAAGGATTCTGATTTAGATGCATGGCGCTCATATTTGATTAACTATAGATTTTTAGAAAATCCAACAATAAAGAATTTTAAATCAGTTGGTAATAGACTATTTTATAAATATAAAAATAATAAGGAAGTTGAAATTACTCTTTCGGGAGATTGTTCGTTTAATTTTAATGAAAAAAAGAAAAAACTTTTTGAAGACATAATCCGTCATTATGAAGATAAGACAGGGGTAAAACAAAGCGACACTCGTAATAAATTGTTAGCTTGTTGTAGTAATCATCATCAGGAATGTAATTTTGCATTGATGCCTGTTGTAGGAGGAATGAACAATGTAAAAGGAAAAATTAAAATATCTAATGGTAAAGTTAAAGTTCATCAATTGGGTCGACAGCCTAATAATTTATTTGATAGATTAGATAGTTTTCTTTCTCTTTTAAATGAATTTTATAATTTTAGAAAAAAGTGTAACGAATTTAATTGCAGTTTAAAAGAAATTGGAGAATATTATAGCGAATCAATTTTTTTAGAGTCTTTAAAATCAGAAAATTTCACAATTTTGTATGATTTTTTGGAAAAATTCACAGATATAAATGAATATGTCGAAACATTTTATCCATGGATAAAAGAAGATTTTTTAATAAAATTATTAAAATCTGGTGCAGACGATATAGAAACAATTGAAGACTTAGAAAAGTATATGACTTTAGCTCAAGAGTATTGGCAATTATATGATGATTACAATAAAAAGGTGAAAGATACTAAAGATGTTGAGGGTATTATAGAGGCTATTAAAAAAGAATTGAAACTTTCATAAAAATGATTAATAATCCATTAATCACTTCAAATTATCAATTTTTCATTATAAAATTGGTAAATGTATAACAAAAAAGTGTATGGATATTATAGAATCAAAATATTCGATGTTAATTTTATTTTATTAAACTGTTACTGAGTGATTGACTGATAAATCCTTACTTGATATACTTAAGTAAGAATTTTTCATTATTGTATTTATAAATTTAGGAGTTGTTATGTCAGAGTTTTTAGTGCATACTAAGGGTGAAGTGGTACATTCTAATGAAAAGAAACATACCTATGTTATAGAAGCTGATAGCTTGGAAGAGGCTCAGAAAATTGGTAGGGAAGTATTTTTGGAAGAGTATGGAGAAAATATATCTTCTGAAATTATCGTAAATACAAAAAAGTTTAATAGAACAATGTTAATATTGTTGAGTTTATTTTTAATGTCTGCAGCAATCTTTTTATCATTTATTCCGTGGTTTACAGAGAATTCCCATACACCTATAATAATAAGTCCTGATTTAACTAGTATTATATTTTCAGTTTTATTCTATGTTGCATTTTTACTAAGATTTAAAGGGATTGCAAACATAGAGCCTCTTAAAGATTTTTTACTATCAGCAGTTTTTATCTTACTTTTTTCAAGTTTTATTAATATTATTCTGGTAAATAAGACATTTACTATTTTGAATTTTGAGTTATCTGTGGATTCAAGAACAATAATGATTATTGCAGTGATATTGTCTTGGATTGGGTTAAAATCTAGTAGTGCAATTTGTATGTTATTCATTATTGGACTAGGCTTATTAAATCTTAATAATCTAAGTGAAGCAATGAAAATATATGGCGTATTATATGGTATGTTGTCATTTTTTGGCATTTTCTCATATGCTTTAGCCGAACCTTCAATCATTGATTCTATACCAATATTACAAGAATCCATGTTTAAAAATAGCAGGGTAATTAAGAGTAATGTTAAAAAATTAAAAAAAGATTCTATTAGTGTTAGAAATAAAATTCAATTGTTTAAAAATAATAGGAGAGAGAGATGAAGAAAATAGGTGTATTAATTTTATCTGTTGTTATTTTGATTGGTGCTGGATTATTTATATATAATACTTTTTTTCAAACATCATCAGTTGTGAGTAATAAAACAGCTGAAGCAAAAGAGAATGATGTAAGAACACTGACAATTATAAATAATACTGGAGAAATCATTAATGAAATTCGTATTATGATTGATAAAGGTACTGAAGTAGTTGAACCTATAAAAAATCCAGATGAAAAAAGTATTAGTGTAGAGATTCCACAAGAATATGAAGAGCATACTAAATTTAAAATTATAGTTATTGATCGTTATAAGAATGAGTACGAGATTAATAAAACAATAAAAAAACCGAAAGGTCGTTTTGAGATAGAAATAACTGAAGAAAATCTTACAAAAAAAGGTAGTTTTTTAGGTAATCTATTTAATTAAATCAACTTTATAAAGAATAGTGAATGCGATAAATATAATTAGTTTATCGTAGTTATTAATCTATCTCACTTTACCGAATTTAAGATATTAAAAGGAGAGTCATTTTTATTATTTTAAAAAGCGACTAAGGATTTAAAATCCTAGTCGTTTTTGTTGTATTTGAGGACTTCATAAGTGTAAAAAATAATAGTATGATTTTGTATAAGTAATAGTTTCTTTGAGTTCCTTATGATATACTATTATGGAAAAGAAATTTAATATATTATTTTAAAAATTAGTGACTAGTTTTAGTAAAATGATTTTTTTTATTTTGACTTTGAAGATAATCATTTACTAATTTAAATGGTTTAAGAAAAGAGGAGTAACATGAAGTCTCGTGAGTTTATAACAACCACTGTTTTAAATCTTGGTGATGAAAATTATGAAATATTAAAGCAAGCTCTTTTGGGTAAATTTATTTCTTTTGTTATTATTGAGGATTCTGCAATAACAAAAGATCTTTTAGCTGAAAAATTATGTGATTATTTTGAAAAACTTGAATTGAAAACTAATAAGTCATTTGATTTTTTCCTTAAAAACTATATGAACAATCTTGATGAAATTGTTAGAACTAGAATAGCAAAAACAACCGCCCCTAAAAAAGGAGAAAATACTACTGTAATTGTTCCTAGGGCTAGAAGATATTATGAAAAAGCTCTAAAGTTAAAAGATAGCCGTAAGGTAACTTTTAATAAGCTATATGATTATACAAGAATTATGCTAAGTCTTTATTCTGCTATTATTGAAAATAATTATAAGGAAATTCATAATATCAATTATTCTATAGAAGTCATCAATTCTCATAAGATCATAACTTCAATGAAAAATGAGAAGGAAGAGGTTTTCCTACAAGGAAAAAAACCAAAATTCAATTTAAAAGATTTATATTCGGCTTCTTCTTGTACATTTATCATTGTTAATATCTTATTAAACAAAATGCTTGAAGATAAATTTTAAGGAGATAATAGTTATGAATGGCACGTTATTTATAGATTCATTAGAAAAACTGAAACCTTTCTTAAATGATGAGAACATTATTGAAATTGTTGTTCGTCAAGGCAATAAAAAAATTAAAACCTTTCAAAAGATTGCATTAAATGGTTTTCAACAACCAGAAGTTAAAGAATTGGCTAGCAAGGTTATTAAATCAATGAGTAAGAATAATCGCTTAGTTCAGAAAAATTTAAAATTGACGCGTCAAGTTGCCAATATGCAACAATTGGACTTGGTTCTTAATGGTGCAAATCTTGCGGCTACAGCAGTGACTTTTGCTATTCTTTATGAAAAATTAAACAGCATTAGCGCTGAAATTAATCAACAAATCAATCAACTACACCAGACAGTAAAGCAAGGATATGATATCCAGACTGGCTTTGAATTTAACAAAGTATTAGCAGACCATACGGATATGCTTGATAGTCGTAGAAGAAAGCAACCTTATCCAGAAGATAAAATGAGAGAATTAGTGGATAGAGAATTTAATGTCCTAACTCTTTTGATAAAAGCCTTTCAAAAGGATATTGCTGCAGATAATGAGGCGCTTATTGTTTCAATTTTCTCATTACTAGCTATGTTTACTGTATCTTTACGTTATTTTGATGAACTATATTATTTTAATAATCATGATGTTTTGGGTGATCAAGAAGTGTGGCATTCTTCACATGGAAAATGGATGAGCATTTACGAGACTTTGTCTTCTGAGTGGTTTGTTGAGAGACTGCAAGACCATGGCGTTTTTAATACAAACATGACTACAAGTGAAGTAGATGTTTACTATACTGAGCTTTTAAATCAGGTTAGAGATTTGCGTGAAGAAGTTGAGGATAACCAAGCATTAATTTTAGCCATTGGTGACTTGGAATTATTGAACAGTCTTCGTGAAAATAGCTCACGTCAAGTGAAAGAAACCATAGATGAGGCAATAAAGGAAGCATTGAATGGTCAAGAATCTCCTGAATCTAAAAAAATAATGGATGAAGCGACTAAACAAGTAGCACTATTAGCTTAGAGGTTTATTATGAATATAGATGTAAAAAATGCAATAGATAAACTGCTACTTGCTTGTAAATCGGCACAATCGGTCTTAACGTCAGACAAAAAAATGGCTGATCTTATTGAAATGGTTGTTCAGGATATTATATCTTTCATTACAATTATTTCAATTTCAGAAGCTGAAGATCGAGTAAAGCATTTCAAGGAAACTTACTTAGATACCTCACTTAGAGAAATCAAGATACCTAACAAAGTAAATCAGTTTCCTAGTTCCTTTGAAATACTTTGCCTCGCTGACAAAACTCTATTAACAAAAAAAGATATTCAATTGTCACCACTTTATATTGAAACGATTATCGAATTGGGAAAATATTATTCTTTCAGCAAATACGATAAAAAACAGATAGATGTCAAAAAATTCAAAGACTATCTCAAAGGATTGAATGATTATCTATCTCAAACCGTTACAAATATAGAATCTACTTCAGAAAGACAAAAACAAAATACTGACAGTAATGAACAAAAAGTTTTTTTCGAAGAATCATCAGTTAATTTATCAAGTAGTTCTCATCAATCTGAAATTCCAGAGGAGAAAGAAGAAACTATCGAAGAATTATTAGAAAACCTTAATCAACTGATTGGACTATCAGAAGTAAAACAAGAAGTTAACACACTCGTTAATCTATTGAAAATCAAAAAAATACGTGAGGAGAGAGGGTTTAAAACAGCAAACATCTCCAAACATCTGGTTTTTTTAGGAAATCCTGGAACGGGGAAAACAACTATTGCCAGACTTATTTCTAAAATTTACAAGCAATTAGGAATTTTGGACAAAGGTCAATTAGTTGAAGTTGATCGTGCTGGTTTAGTAGCTGGTTATGTTGGACAAACGGCTTTAAAAACAAAAGAAAAAATAGATGAGGCTATGGGTGGAATTCTGTTTATTGATGAAGCTTACACTTTGATAAAAGGTGGTTCTGATTTTGGTCAAGAAGCTATTGATACTATTTTAAAAGCCATGGAAGATAACCGAGAAAACTTTGTTGTCATTGTTGCTGGTTATCCTGAACCGATGGCAGAATTTTTAGAATCCAACCCTGGTTTAAAATCGAGATTTAATAAAACGATTTCTTTTGAAGATTATAACGAAGAAGAATTGTTTGAAATTTTTGAATTGTTTTGTCGTTCAAATGATATGAGACTCGCAAACAATGCTATTGAAAGTTTTAAAGAATATCTAAAACAATTAAATGAAAATAAACCTAAAAATTTTGCCAATGGACGTACAATGAGAAATCTTTTTGAAAGAGCAGTGTCTAATCAGGCAAACAGACTCGCTCAACTTGTTGAGATAACTGACAATGAATTAAATGAAATGACAATCGAAGATCTTGATTTAACTCATATAATTATCAACTAGACTATTTTTCTTAAAAGAAAGATAGTCTTTTGTTTTAAAAGTATTTAAAAGAATGTGATTCAGTCAGTTACATTTTAACAGTAAATGTTTGAACAATTTTTCAACAAAATAATAATGTTTGATGGAGAATTTTAAAAAAACATATGATATAATGCGGATGTAATGTGATTGTCAATGACTGTTTGAAAAAGAAACTTTAGTACGTTCAAAAAGTGAGTGATTAGTAATAGAGAATTGATAAAACTTTATGATTTCTATTGTCTATTTAAGTCTAAAACACCTATCAATTTGAACGAATGGTCAAAAACTAGCAGTCATTTATTGTTTATTGACAATGATGAACTAGGGCAAGAAAATTGTCGCATTAATCAAACGCTTCAATAAATCTTTTATATGAACAAATGTAAACGGTTACAAAATAGTTATTTACATACAATATTTTTTGAAACTTCGAAGCTTACCTCTTAACATCAATTAGGTCGTTTAGAGGGAAAGGGGGTGGTTAAGATCTTTATTGCTTCGCAAATCATTATGGTAAAAAAGAACGTTGACTAAAAACTAAAAAAGTAATACACATAAACAGATTATGAAACGAGTTGTTTTGATTTTAATAAAAATGATGACCAGTTTCAAAAAAAAAACGAGCATAGAGGAGGTAACAGTAGTAAACTTTCAATAATTGATAATTTTCAGTAACATGAGCTAATTGATAATTAAAATAGGAGCTATCAATTCTAATATATTAATGAAATTTTAGAAAAATGGTTCTTATTCTAATAATTTTTGGGTGTCATCAACCACTACTCAAAATTTGACAAAGCGTTAAACAATTAAACAATAAGCATCCCTGTCTTTATTTGCGAGCAATGGATATCAAAGCGTCATAAGATTAACAATTTAACTTATTTTCTAGTCATTAAATAACACCTATCGTCACTTTCATTTCATTAGTTTTATAATGATTAAGGAGTTTTTTGGAGGTTAAACTATGAGTAAGAAATGGATATATCTCTTTAAGGAAGGAGACACGAGTATGAAAAATCTTCTCGGAGGAAAAGGTGCCAACCTTGCCGAGATGACCAAACTCGATCTTCCAGTGCCTCAAGGGTTTACTATTACCACTGAAGCATGTACGCAATATTATAAAGATGGAAGAAAACTTAGTGATGACATGTATGCACAAATTCTAGATTACATCGTTAAGTTAGAAGAAATAACAGGGAAAAAATTTGGGGATCCTGATAATCCTTTACTGGTTTCGGTTCGATCTGGTGGAAGAGTATCAATGCCTGGTATGATGGATACTATTCTTAACCTAGGGTTAAATGATGCTGTTGTTGAAAAACTGGCAGAAAAGTTTGGAAATCCTCGCTGGGCATGGGATTCTTATAGAAGATTTATTCAGATGTATTCTGATGTGGTAATGATGGTTGATAAAAAAATTTTTGAGACTCTTATTGATGACATAAAAACCAAAAAGGGAGTAAAAGAAGATGTTGAGTTAAGTGCTGAGGATTTAAAAGAACTTACTCAGCAATTTAAAGCGACTTACAAGTCAAAAATTGGTTCAGATTTTCCAAGTGATCCTAAAGAACAACTCGTTGACGCTATCAAAGCTGTTTTTCGTTCATGGGACAATCCAAGGGCAGTTGTTTATCGTCGTGATAACGATATTCCTTATTCTTGGGGGACAGCCGTCAACGTGCAGATGATGGTTTTTGGCAATATGGGTGAGACTTCGGGTACTGGAGTGGCATTTACAAGGGATCCTGCTACTGGTGAAAAGCATCTCATGGGGGAATTTCTTCTTAATGCACAAGGAGAGGATGTTGTGGCAGGGATACGTACGCCTCAACCTATTGAACAATTAAAAGAGATGATGCCTGAAGTGTATGCTGATTTCATCAGAATTTGCCAAACGCTTGAAAATCATTACAAAAATATGCAGGATATGGAGTTTACAATAGAGGATAATCATCTCTATATGCTGCAAACAAGAAGTGGGCAAAGAACAGCATTTGCTGCTTTAAAGATAGCCTGTGATTTTGTTGATGAAGGCTTGATTTCAAAGGAACAAGCTATCACAATGATTAATCCAAGAAATTTAAATACACTTTTACATCCAGCTTTTGATGCAAAAGTACTAGAAAAGACAAAACCGATTGCAACAGCACTTGCAGCTTCACCTGGTGCAGCTAGTGGTCAAATTGTATTTACAGCTGAAGATGCTAAAAAATGGGGGGAATTAGGAAAAGCTGTCATTCTTGTGAGGTTAGAAACGTCACCAGAAGATATAGAAGGAATGAAAGCTGCCAAAGGATTTCTCACTGTTCGTGGTGGCATGACTTCTCATGCGGCCGTAGTTGCGCGTGGTATGGGAAAATGTTGTGTTTCTGGCTGTTCTGACATTATTATGGATGAGGACAATAAGGTATTTAGACTTGCCGGAAAAGAATTTCATGAAGGCGATGTGATTTCTCTAGATGGCACAACTGGTAAAATCTATGAGGGTCAAATTCCGACCAAAGAAGCAGAAATTGTCGATGAATTTGAAAGAATTATGGAATGGGCGGATGAATTTAGAGTTCTTAGAGTTCGTACAAATGCAGACACCCCAAAAGATGTTCAAAAAGGAAGAGAACTAGGGGCTGAGGGTCTAGGGTTATGTCGAACAGAACATATGTTCTTTGAACAAAGTAGAATTGACGCCTTTCGTGAAATGATTTGCTCAGATACCCTTGAAGAAAGAGAAGAGGCACTTGCTAAACTTCTTCCTCTTCAACAACGAGACTTTGAGGAAATATTTGAGGCATTAGAAGGAAATCCGGCTACTATTCGATTCCTTGACCCACCGCTTCATGAATTTGTGCCTACTTCTGAAGAAGATATTAAAAAACTTGCAAAAACAAAAGGTAAGTCTGTTAATGATATCAAAGATATTATCAATTCGTTACATGAGTTTAATCCAATGATGGGCCATAGAGGCTGTCGTCTTGCTGTTACCTATCCTGAAATTGCTAAAATGCAGACTTCAGCGGTTATCAGAGCGGCAATCACCGTCAAAAAAGCGCATTCAGACTGGAAGATAAAGCCTGAAATCATGATTCCATTGGTATCTGAGATTAAGGAACTTAAAGTGGTTAAGGATATTGTTGTTAAAACCGCAGATGATGAGATTGCAGCAGCAGGCATTGATCTGAAATATGAAGTTGGTACGATGATAGAGTTGCCAAGAGCTTGTTTAACCGCTAATGAAATTGCAAAAGAAGCAGATTTCTTCTGTTTTGGGACAAATGACTTAACACAGATGACGTTTGGTTTTTCAAGAGACGATGCTGCTAAGTTTTTAGGGGCTTACTATGAGGATAATATTCTTGAAAGTGATCCTTTTGTAAAAGTCGATCAAAAAGGTGTGGGACAACTGATTGAAATGGCTGTTAAGTTGGGAAGAAAAAACAATTCTTCTCTTCATGTAGGTGTTTGTGGCGAACATGGTGGCGAGCCTTCTTCCATTGCGTTTTTCCATAAGCTTGGTCTTGATTATGTCTCTTGTTCACCATATAGAGTTCCTATCGCAAGACTTGCAGCAGCACAAGCAGCTATACTAAATAAATAATATTTAAAAACTCAAATAAAGATTAAACGGTAAGAATCTTTTCTTTAGATTGCAACGCTTATCTGTGAAGGGTTATGTTTTGTACTTGCTACAGAATATAACCCTTTTTTGTGCACAAGAAATGTCACGTTTAGTTTTCAACAAAATCTCAGAAGTTGTTAACATTAGTTTTAATTGAGAAATAGACAACTAATACCCTAATCTGATCAGAGTCACTTTTTTAAATCTTATTTGACAAATCGGTTTCTGATATGCTATATTTTAGATACCCAGAGGGGTATATAGTAATGCAATAATAGAAATTGTAAAAGAATTTTCTATTTTATCAAAACCAAAAATGTTTGGAGGAACAAATGGCTAAAATAGTAATTATTGGTGGTGTTGCTGGTGGTGCTACTGCTGCAACAAGGTTGAGACGTTTAAATGAAAAGGATGAGATTATTTTATTTGAAAAGGGAGAATATATTTCTTTTGCCAACTGTGGGCTTCCTTATCATGTTGGTAATGTCATTAAAGACCGTGACAATCTTTTGTTGCAAACTGTCGAAGGAATGAGTAGTCAATACGGAATTGATATTAGACATTTATCAGAAGTCATTGACATCAATCCAGATGAAAAAACAGTTACTGTTTATGATGCCAAAAATAATCGTGAGTATGTCGAAACTTTTGATCATTTAATTATCTCAACAGGTGCTAAGCCAATTGTCCCACCTATTAAGGGCTTAGAGAGCGCAAACAATATTTTCACTCTCAGAAATATTCCCGATATGGATTTAATTAAAGACTATATTGCAACTCACTCCATTCAAACAGCAACTGTTGTTGGAGGAGGCTTTATTGGTCTTGAGATGATGGAAAACCTTGTTGAATTAGGGATTCAGGTCAATTTGGTTGAAATGGCAAATCAAGTCATGCCAAACCTTGATTTTGAAATGGCTCAACAATTACACGCGCAAATTAATTTGCATAAAGTCAATCTCATTCTTTCAGATGGTGTGACTGAAATCAAAGAGTCTGGTCAAAAACTAATCCTATCTAGTGGTCAAGAATTAGCCACAGAAATGATTATTTTAGCGATTGGTGTTGTTCCTGAAAATAGTCTTGCTAAAAAAGCTGGTTTGGAACTAGGGTTTAAAGGTGGCATCAAGGTAAGCAACCGTTTAGAAACCTCTGCCAAAGCTATTTATGCCATTGGTGATGCTATTGAAGTTGTCAATAAGGTCACAAAAGAAGCGACTAATATTCCTCTTGCTTGGCCTGCCAATCGTCAAGGACGTTTAGTGGCTGATATTATTAATGGTATTGATACCAGCTACCCAGGCACCCAAGGAACATCCGTTGCTAAAGTATTTGAATTAACAGCAGCAAGTACTGGAAACAATGAAAAACAATTAAAAGCAGCAGGCATTGATTATGATGTCATTCACATTCACCCTAATTCACACGCTGGTTATTATCCTGGTGCCTCTCCGATAGCCTTAAAAATTCTTTTTACAAAAGAAGGTAAAATCTTGGGTGCACAAGCCATTGGTACTGAAGGAGTAGAAAAACGAATAGATGTTATCGCAACAGCAATGACATTTGGTGCTAAAGTAGAAGAATTGGCAAGTATTGAATTAGCCTATGCCCCACCTTATTCTTCTGCTAAAGATCCTGTCAATCTCCTTGGCTACACAGCTGATAATATAAAAAGAGAACTGGTTGAGACATTCCAGTGGCACGAAGTTGATCAACTTTTAGCTTCTGGTGCTTATTTCTTAGATATTAGAGAAGCATTTGAATTAGCAACGGGCAGTCTTGAAGGCAGTCAGCATATTCCTTTGAACCAACTAAGAAATCGACTGGACGAAATACCAAAAGATGTGACCATTCATGTCTACTGTCAAGTAGGGCAACGTGGCTATAATGCGGCTAGAATTTTAAAACAAACTGGTTTTGAGGTTAAAAACCTAGATGGTGGCTACAAGACTTATAAGCAATCAAAATATCAATTGGTTTCTTTTAAACAAGAAGCGATTCCAGTAAAGAAAGAAGAAAAAATGCCCACTGTTTCAGAGAATTTAGATGCTATTACTCTTGATGCTTGTGGTTTACAATGTCCCGGTCCCATCTTAAAAGTTAAAGAGTCAGTGGATGATATGTCTGATGGCCAAATCCTTAATATCCAAGCGAGTGATTTTGGGTTTAGTGCTGATATTGAGAATTGGGCTAAAAACACGGGGAATACGATAGTTGATAATAGAATTGAGGGCAATAAAGTTCTCGTTAGCTTAGTCAAAGGAAAAGACATTCCCAATGAAAAGGAACCAAATTCTCTTTTAGCTCAAGAAGGAGTCTTGCAAGAAACCAAAGATGGCATGACTATGGTTGTCTTTAGTGGTGACTTGGATAAGGCGCTAGCATCAATGATTATTGCCTCAGGCGCCGCAGCTTATGGCAAAAAAGTGACCATCTTCTTTACTTTCTGGGGCTTATCAATGCTGAAAAAACAAAAAGTGAAGAAATCTGGTTTAGCAAAACTATTTGACATTTTCCTTCCTTCAAAAGCAAATGATATGCCCCTTTCAAGAATGAATATGGGTGGTATGGGACGTCAAATGATTAAACACATCATGAAAGAAAAAAATGTGGATTCTTTGCCAGATATGATTGAACAAGCCCATCAATTAGGTGTAAAATTTGTTGCTTGTACAATGAGTATGGATCTAATGGGGATAGAAAAAGAAGAATTATTTGATTTCGTTGAGTATGGAGGCGTTGCAACCTTTATTGGTGATAGTGAAAATGCCAATATGCAACTGTTTATCTAATACTTTCAATTATTCAAGATAAAAAGAGGACTAACGAAGTCCTCTTTTTATAATGGTTGTATCATTTTTGGGCTTTCAATCACTAAAAACCAACCTTTTTAATTTTTGCTCATTATAGTGTATACTAGAAGTCAGATGTTACTTATTATAAAAAAGTAAAAGAGGTTAGCTATGAAAAAGAAAAAAGTGGCGTTTTTGTGTGTCCATAATTCCTGTCGCAGTCAGATTGCGGAAGCTTTGATGAAAAAATACGGCTCACACCTTGCTGAGGTTTATTCGGCAGGGACAGCACTTAAAAGTCAAATCAATCCAGATGCGGTGAGGCTTATGAAAGTGCTCTATGGCATTGATATGGAAGAGTCTCAAACGCCTAAGTTATTAACAGATATTCCAGCAGTTGAACAAGTTATTACTATGGGTTGCAATGTCACATGTCCAAGTCTCCCTTATCAGTATGATACTGAAGATTGGGGTTTGGACGATCCAACAGGGAAATCCGATCAAGCCTTTATTGCGATTATTTCTGAGATTGATGAAAGAGTGAGAAAGCTTATCCAACAATTAGAACAATCGTAATGATTTTCAGGCGCTTATTTTTGTAGTATAATAGGGTCTGTTTGATTTAAAGGAGAATAGAAAACTAATGCAAGACATTCATTTTAAGGAACTAAGAATTTTTGAAAATTATCATATGGAGACAGTTGAAGAAGGGCATGTGGTAATGACCACTAAGGTGACTCCCTCTTCACTCAACTACTACGGCAACACTCATGGTGGCTATTTGTTTGCCTTGTCTGATCAGGTCAGTGGGTTGGTTGTGAGGACTACTGGCTTTGAATCGGTGACTTTACAGTCTAATATTAACTATTTAAAAGCCGGTCATTTAGATGATACCTTATCGATTGAAGGAAAGGTTGTTCATAATGGTAGGACAACAAAGGTTATTGATGTTGTGATTCGTAATGAGAAGAAAAACGTCTTAACAAAGGCTAGCTTTACCATGTTTATCACAGGTAAAAGAGAGATGTTAGAAAAAGATGAAGACAATAGCTAATGAGTCGTTAGTACTAAAAACTCAGTAAAGGGCATATAACCTTTTACTGAGTTTTTTAGTTTTCTCCAGATGTTTTAATCGCTTAGCTATATGCTTTTCTTGGTTTTCAGAAAACAACGAAAAACAAGACATAATTTCATTGAAAATCAAGGAGTATTTCTGTTTTATTTATCTAACAAAGCTGTAACATTCAAGGGATTTTTCAAGTATTTTTCAAAGTTTAAAAATTTTTGTAAGCGCTTCAAAAAAATGCCTATTTTTAATTGATTTTAGTGCAGGCAATGGGTATAATACGAGTGAAAGGGGGGATAACCTATGAAGAAATTCTTCTATTTCATAGGAGTTATCATGTTGTGTTTTGTCTTTTTTAGTTTTACTATGACAGTTGATGCCTGTACAGGCTTTATTGTTGGTAGTGATTTAACTGAAGATGGCAAAGCTTATTTCGGTCGAACTGAAGATCTTGAGGTAAATCATAATAAGGTCTATCAAGTTCATGAAGCTGGTGAATACAAAGCTGGCGATAAAATTGTTGATGTTTCAACCAGTGAAGACGGCGGTTATGAGTATGTCATGGAAAAAGACTCTAACCAATTCACTTCAGTGAGTGATACCACACCAGAGTACGGTATCTTTGATGAAGCAGGGTTCAATGATAAGGGCTTAATAGTTGACATGACCGTTTCTGCCAGCTATAGAGATGAAATTGAGACAGCTGACGCTTATGTTGAAAAAGGCGTTACTGAAGCAGTTCTTCCTACTGTTGTATTAGCAAATGCTGATACGGCAGATCAAGCAGTTGAACTCATCGCCAATGAAGTAGCCACTAAAGGGGCTTCAGAAGGTAATGATCTTGTTGTTGCCGATCATAACGACACTTGGTATATGGAAATTTATAGTGGCCATCAATTTGTTGCTATGAGATACCCTAAGAATAAATTCTCAGTAATGCCAAATACTTTCTGGCTCAATGAAGTGACATTAGATATTGGTCAAGAATTTGACAATTATATCGTTTCTAATAATGGTCAATTCCTCTATTCTAAAGGGATCTTTGATGTGGCTAAAAAAGCTGGCACCTTTAAGGGTGATGAGAAAAAACGTGTGATTGACTTAGCTGGCTCTTATGCTCCTGAGAAATTAGTGGAATCAAATCGTTCTCGTGTGTATTCTGGTATTAAACACCTCAATCCAGATGCTAATGTGAGCTTAGAAGATCAATACTACAATTTCCTACAAGATGCTCCAGAAAAAAGTATTAGCCTACAAGATTTAATGGCTCTTACTAGAAATCGTATGGAGCACATTGGTTTAGTAGCTGATGAATTAGGTGATCCTAGTCTTTATCCAATTGGAAATCGCAATACCATGGAAGCACATATCTTCCAACTTGATCATGAAAAAATGACTGATACTTATCCTGGTGTGATGTGGCTTGCTATGGGTTCTCCATTAGTATCTCCTTATGTGCCATACTATCCAAATCAAACAACAGGAATTGCAGCCATTCAAAACCAAACGAATGCCTTTTCTGAAGATTCAATGTACTGGGTAGCAATGGATATTTTACACATGGTGGAAACAAACCGTGACGAATTCATGAAGATTGTTAATGACAAATTAACACCAGCTCAACAAGAAATCATGAATCAAGCTGTTTTAGATGGCCCTCAAACCAGTGAAGCAGCAACTGCAAACAATAATGAATTAGCTGAGAAAGCTTTTGCGACAATGAAAGAAATTCGTGAGGAATTAATGGTCGCTCACGCTAAATACCTTGCTGAAAATGATTATGTCGTTAACTATCGTATTAATAGAAGAACCAGAGATTTTGCAGGCACAACCCTTACCGTTGAAAAAGGAACCTCAGATAAGAAAATTCTCTTGGCGATTAATGGCGCTGGTCAAATAAAAGCAACAGACGTTTATGGTAATGAGTTACCTGAGCTAAATAAAGAGTTGACCTACTCTATTGCTAAGAAAGCTATTGACAATCCTATTTTCTATGATGACCAAAACAAGGTGATTGCTTATGATCTAGTGAATGACTTCTATGTCTTTAAGACTAAAGCGACAAACATCACCTTTAAAAAAGCCGTTGAGTATAAGATTGTTGAGGGAGCTAATCAAACTTGGCAATCTGATGACTCAAAAGACTTAACCATTGTTTCTGATGGTGATATGGCTAAATTCCTTAACCTAACCATTGATGGGCAAGTGGTTGATGCTAATAACTATGATATTTCAGAAGGATCAACTAAGATTACTTTGAAAGCTGATTATCTTAAGACACTAGCAACTAGTGAGGATAAAGAACATGACATCACCCTCAACTTTAATGATGGCTATGCAAGCACTAAATTGACTGTCACTAAACTTTCAAACAATGTGACTCCACCATCTAAAGATAATGAGTCTAAAGATCCTAAAAAAGATGACGTCAGCTCACCAAAAGATACTAAAACCACTCAAGAAAATGCTCAATTGCCTAAGAAAATGGCAACTAATCAAAAAGACTTGCCTAAAACAGGCGACTCTACCAATACGGCAGTGACTGGTACCTTAGTGGCACTATCCTCACTAGCTTTATATGGCTATGGCCGTAAAAAACGTGAAGGTGAGATGTAACAGGTAACACTCGCTTTTGTAAAAAATTGTAGTCTAAACGATTGCTAGAGAATATTTTTTAGAGAGAACGCTCAGCGTTCTCTCTTTTTTAGTGATTATTATAAGAGTAGGTAAGCTAATGATCGCAGTTCAAAATCAAAAAAGATAAAAAGTTTCATAAAACAAGTGATTTTAACTGGAAAAACAAACAAATAAACGTGCTGGGAAAAATTTTAATTATCCCCTCTAAACAGATTTTTTCAAAACTTTTCTGATATCAAATAATTCTTCTTATAGCACTATAAGAAATAAGAAGTTTACGGAATAAAAAGAAAGCGCTATCATTTAAGTAACAGAAAGGAGACTGCTATGAAAATTAGTAACGCAACATTTACTGAATTAACTGCATCTTATGGAGATGCATTTCCTATGTTTCAAGTACTAGATGAAAAGGGAAATGTCGTTGACAAAGATGCCATGGATAGTTTAACAGATGAAGAACTTGTTAACCTAATGGAAACTATTACTTGGGGACGAGCAATGGATGAACGTGTCATTCTTTTGAATCGTCAAGGAGCCCTTAGTAACTATGCTCCAGGTGGAGGACAAGAAGCTAGCCAATATGGCAGTGTTTTGGCACTTGATAAAAATGATGTTTTTGCGCCAACTTATCGTGATGTTTTTGTTGGTGTTAAATTTGGTATGACCCTAACCCAAGCTTTCCTTTGGTATAAAGGTCATTTTGCTGCCAATCAATACCCAGATGATCTTCATATGTATTCACCTAATGTTATCGTTGGTGGTAGTGCCATCCAAGCACTTGGCAATGGGATTGCAAAACGTATGAAAGGTGAAAAACAGGTTGCCCTTGCCCTTACTGGGGACTCTTCTACTTCTCAAGGTGATTTTTATGAAGCCCTTAATTTTGGTGGGGTATTCGATGCACAATTAATTATTGTTGTCCAAAACAATGGTTATGGTATTTCCGTTCCAACCTCTAAACAAACAAAAGCAACGACTCTAGCACAAAAGGCTGTTGCAGCAGGAATACCAGCTATTCGTGTTGATGGGATGGACCCAGTAGCTGTGTATTATGCTACTAAACAGGCGCGTGACTATGCTATTGAAAATGGTACGATTCTTATTGAAACTATGACCTATCGTTATGGACCACATACCATGTCAGACGATCCAAAACGTTATAGAGAAGATGCTGAAGTAGAAGAATGGCTTAAAAAAGATCCAATCATTAGATTGGGTAACTACTTAACAGAAAAGAAATTGTGGAGCCAAGAAAAAGCTGATGCTATTTATGAAGATGTCAAAAATCAAGCGAAAGAGGCTCTTGCTGAAATGGCTAAGACTCCTTCTCAAAAAGTATCTGACTTTTTGAAAATGATGTATGACCAACAACCACAAAATATTAAAGAGCAAATTGCTTACTATGAAGCTAAGGAGGAAAACTAATATGCCAGTTCTTACATTAGCACAAGCTGTCACTGAGGGCTTGAAAGAAGCCATGAAAAAACATGATAATACTTTAATTTTTGGCGAAGATGTCGGTAAAAATGGTGGGGTTTTCCGTGTTACAGCAGGTTTACAAGATGAATTTGGAGAAAACCGTGTGTTTGATACTCCATTAGCTGAATCTGGCATTCTTCATATGTCAGTGGGTCTTGCTCAAGAAGGATTTATTCCTATTCCAGAAATTCAGTTTTCAGCATTCGTGGTTGAAGCTATGGATGCATTGATTGTACAACTGTCACGTCAACGTTATCGTTCAGGAGGGACTCGTAATGCTCAAGTAGTGATAAGAGCACCTTATGGTGGTGGTGTTCACACCCCAGAAGTACACTCAGATAGTTTAGAGGGCATGTTTGCTCAAATTCCAGGCTTGCGAGTGGTGATTCCTTCATCAGCTTATGATGCCAAGGGCTTATTGATTTCTGCTATCGAGTCTGAAGATCCTGTCTTCTTCTTAGAACATCTTCGTCTCTATCGTACTGTTAAAGATGAAGTGCCAGAAGGTTATTATACTGTACCTCTTGACAAGGCAAATGTGGTTCGTGAAGGAACAGACGTGACCTTGATTGGTTATGGTTTAATGATTCCGCTTGCTGTTCAAGCAGCTGAACAATTGGAAAAAGAAGGCATTAGTGCAGAAGTTATCGATTTAAGAACGGTATCGCCAGTTGATTATGAAACCATTGAACAATCCGTTGCTAAGACTCACCGTGTTATTGTTCTCCAAGAATCACAACGTCAAGCAGGAACAGCAGGCCAAGTGATGTCTGAAATCGCTGAGCGTCAATTCATGAACTTAGATGCTCCAGTTGCTCGTGTGACAGCACCAGATACAGTATTTCCATTTGGTCTTGCAGAAGAGGCTTGGATGCCAAATGCAGAAGATATTGTTGTAAAAGCAAAAGAAATCGTAGAATTTTAGGAGGGCACGCAATGTATCAATATATTTTGCCTGATTCAGGCGAAGGCACACATGAAAGTGTTGTCATGTCATGGGCTGTTGGTGTTGGTGAAAAAATCAACGAAGACGATACTCTCTTAGAAATTGAAAGTGATAAGGCTGTTGTTGAATTACCAAGTCCAATCACTGGTTATTTAGCGAAAATTTACGTTGAAGCTGGAGACACTGGTATTGTTGGTGAACCTATTGCTGATATAGCAGAATCTGAAGAAGAGTTAAAAGCCTATCAATCTGGAGGAGAAACACCTACACCTGAAACGAAAAAAGAAGAACCAGTTGTTGAAGAAGTGACAACAACAAAACAAACTGTGGCATCACCAGTAACAAAAGAACTAGATGAAAGTGTTGACGTTAGAACACTTGCTGTTCCTCGTGTGCGTCGTTATGCTCGTAGTAAAGGCGTTGATATTCGTTTAATTGAGGGGACAGGTAATCATGGTAAGGTAACGATTGAAGATATTGATCGTTTTGTTGAAAATCCAACCGCTGTGGCAGCAAGTCCAGTTGAAGCTAGTCCGGTTGAAAAAGATGAAACACAAGATCAAATGGTAGCAACTGTTGAAAAAACAGCTCCAAAAGTTACTTCAGGTGACGAATTCCCAGAAACAATTGAAAAATTACCATCTATCCGTCGTACCATTGCAGACGCACTATCTAAGAGTAGTAGTGAAGTCGCACAAGTGACTGTATTTGATCAAGTTGAAGTAGATGCTCTAGTTGCACACAGAAATAAAATGAAAGTATTAGCAGCTGATAGAGATATCAAGTTGACCTTCACACCTTATCTTGTGAAAGCTTTAGTTGGTGTTTTAAAACACTTCCCAGATCTTAATGTGTCACTAGATATGGCTAATAACGAAATTATTCGTCATCATTATTACAATATTGGTGTTGCAACTGATACTCCAAGAGGTTTAATGGTACCAATGATTCGCAATGCAGAACGCAAGAGTCTCTTTGATATTGCTCAAGAAATTGCTGACATTTCTCAAAAAGCCCGTGATGGTAAATTAGCTACTTCTGATATGGGTAAAGGGTCTATGTCAGTGACTAATGTTGGAGCAGCAGCTACTGCCGGCGTTTGGTCAACACCAATTATTAATCTTCCAGAGATTGCCATCTTAAATGTTGGTCGTATTGATAAGGTCTTTCTTCCAGATGAAGAGGGTAATCCTGTTCTCAAACAAGTGATGAAAATCTCATTTGCATTTGATCACCGAGCAATTGATGGTGTTTATGCTCAAAAAGCAATCAACCTTCTCAAGAGCTATCTCAGTGACCCAGACTTATTATTAGCAGAGGGGTGATGACATGGTAGTAGGTGGATTTACAAATGAAGTGGACACTATTGTTATCGGTTCGGGACCTGGCGGTTATGTTGCAGCTATCAGAGCATCTCAACTCGGACAAAAAGTAGTTATTGTTGAAAAAGAGTCAGTGGGTGGTGTTTGTTTGAACGTTGGCTGTATACCTTCAAAGGCGCTTATACATGTTGGTCACGAATATGCTAATAGCCAAAAATCTCATCCATTTGGTTTAACAATTGGTAAGAGTCAATTGGATTTTAAAAAAGCACAAGAATGGAAAAACACAGAAGTTGTTGCTAAGCTTACGACTGGTGTAAAAACTTTGTTAAAGAAAAACAAGGTGACCATTGTTGAAGGGGAAGCTCATTTTGTTGCAAAAGATACGGTTTTTGTCACTCCAAAAGATGGTCTTGGTGAAGCTTATCGCTTTAAAAATGCCATTTTAGCAGTTGGTAGTCGTCCAATCGAATTAAAAGCTTTTCCATTTGGCGAAGATATACTGGACTCAACAGGACTTTTAAATTTATCAGAAGTTCCTAAAGAATTAGCTGTCATTGGTGGTGGTTACATTGGTATGGAACTTGCCATGGCTTATGCTAATTTAGGCAGTCATGTCACAATTTTAGAAGGACAAGACAGTGTCTTAAATGGTTTTGAAAAAGACTTAATCAAACCAGTCTTAGATGAGGCAGAAAAATTAAAGATGACAATCATCACTAATGCCAAAGCATCTCGCTATGAAAAAGACAAAAAAGGCCTTCATCTTTTCTATGAGATTGGAGGAAAAGAAGAAGAAGTTATTGCTGATAAGATTGCTGTTTTAGTTGGTCGTAGACCTAATACAGATATGATGAGTGTTGAATTATCAGGTCTTGAATTAGATGAAAAAGGTTTGATTCCAGTTAATCAACAAATGCAGACAAATCAAAAACACATCTATGCGATTGGCGATATTACAAAAGGTCCAGCTCTAGCTCATAAAGCTTCATATGAAGGAAAAGTAGCAGCCGAAGCTATTTCACAAGTTGCGGGAGTCGCAGCAGATTATCTTGTGATTCCAACCGTGGCTTATACCCAACCAGAAATTGCAACCGTTGGTTTGACAAAAGAAAAAGCTAAAGAAAATGGTATCACGCCAAAAGTTGCGACCTTCAGATTTGCAAGTAATGGTAGGGCCTTATCAATGAACCAGGCAGAAGGTTTTGTCCGTTTGGTTTCTGATAAAGAGACTAACCAATTAGTTGGTGCACAATTAGTAGGGCCAGGTGCTAGTGAGTTAATCGGTGAAATAACCTTAGCGATTGAAAACTTACTAACAGCAGAAGATATTACATTAACCATTCACAACCATCCAAGTCTATCAGAAACTATTATGGATGCAAGTGAAGTCTTATTAGGCCACGGCATTCATCAGTAAAGGAGACATATGGAAAATAAATTATCGGCAAAAGCATTTGCCATGAACGTACTAAATGGTATTGCAACTGGATCAGTAGTAGTTTTAATTCCAGGAGCACTCCTTTCAGAACTCGTTAAACTTTTAATTCCTAGTATGCCATTTTTGACGCCATTAGCATGGGGACTGTCAATGTCAAATGCAACAATGGGTTTGGTTTGTGGCTTCATGGTAGGATTGAATTTCAAATTTAATCCTATCCAGTCAGCCTCATTAGGATTAGCAACCTTATTTGCTTCTGGCTCAGTCATGATGAAAGATGGTGTCCTCATGATGGCCGGAGCAGGAGATATCATTAACATGTTGATTACATCAGCCATTGGTGCGGCTCTTATTCTACTAGTAGGTAATGGTTTAAAAGCCTATACTATTTTAGTTATTCCACCAATGTTAATGTTAGTTGTCGGTTTATTTGGGCGCTTTATTCTCCCTTATGTAGCTAAGATTACAGAAATTGTCGGTTTAGGAGTTGCGCAATTACTACAATTGCAACCTCTCATCATGTGTATACTGATAGCTATTATTTTTGGTGTCCTAATTGTGTCACCAATTACAACAGTTGGTATTGCCTTAGCCATCTCATTATCTGGGGTTGGCTCAGGTGCGGCTAACATTGGTATTTGTGCTACTGGTTTTGCATTTGCCATTTTAGGATGGTCTGTTAATACTCGCGGGACATCTGTTGCGCATTTTATCGGATCTCCGAAAATTTCAATGCCAAATGTGGTTAAAAATCCTAAAGTGTTATTACCAATAATGGCTTCTGGTGCTTGTTCTGGGGTATTAGCTTATTTGTTTAATATTCAAGGGACACCAATGAGTGCAGGTTTTGGTTTTAGTGGGTTAGTTGGACCAATTAATCATCTCAATCTCGTCAATGGTGGTTGGTCTGTCACCAATATCTTAATTACTTTGTTGGTATTTGCAGGTGGACCAATACTCTTTGGATTATTATTTAAATACTTGTTTATGAATGTTCTTGGGATTGTTACTCCAGAAGATTATCGTCTAAATATTTAAAGGTTGAGGGTATGTCTTACTTGAGGCTTCGGTAGCAAGAAAGGACATACCCTTTTAGTTAGGAAGTGATAGAATGTCGTTATTAATTGATAAATTATTAGAAGCTAGACCAGAAATTAAAACAGCAACAACTAGAATGAATTTAGTGGTTGTTAAAGCAGCCGATGATGAGGTCTTGTCTAGTGTTGAAAAAGCGATTGCTGAAAAAAGGATTTACGCTTACTTAATCGATGATGAAAAGGCACTAAAAGAAAAATTGAGTCATTATGATATAGATGACTCTGCTTTTGAAATCATTAATATAGCTGATGAACAAGCAGCTTCTTTTAAAGCTGTTGAACTTATTCGACAAGGAAAAGGAGATGCCATTTTAAAGGGTCATCTTCCAACAGGTAAACTATTAAAAGAAGTGGTTAATAGAGACACTGGGATTAAAAAAGCAGAAACACTATCACATGTTGCTGTTCTTTCAATGCCATCCCTTAATCAGTTGATTGCAGTGACTGATGGTGGGCTTATTTTACAGGCAGATAAAGATAATCTTAAAGTGATTATTAAAAATGCTCAAACGGTGATGTCTGCCTTGAAAGTATCTCCTATTAAGGTGTCCTTATTATCAGCAGCTGAAAATGTTATTCCTAAATTACCTTCTTCAGTAATGGAAGATGAGATTGCCAAAGAGTATCAAGAACAAAAAGATATTATTGTTGAAGGACCTCTTTCTATTGACTTATCCTTATCACAAGAAAGTGCCAAAGAAAAAGGGTATGAAGGAAGAATTCAAGGGGATGCCAACATTTTAGTCGCTCCTGATATTGTCACAGGAAACGTCTTTTCAAAATCGCTCACTTTATTTGGTGGGTCAGAGATGGCTGGTATTATTATGGGAGCCCAAGTACCTGTCATCATTACTTCTAGAAGTTCAAGCTTTGAAGAAAAATATGCATCCATTTTACTGGCACAAGTAGTGATGTCAGATAAATAGAAAGAATAGGAGAGCTAGATGAAAACAATTATTGCTATTAATCCTGGTGCAACATCTACTAAAATTGCCCTCTACCAAGATGAAGAGCTACTATGGAAAGAAGATATTTTATACACCCCTGAAGACTTGGAGCCCTATGCTAAAGTATTTGATCAGTTTGATCGTCGTTTAAAAGATATTGAAGCAATATTATCAAAACATCACGTTGAAACTATTGATGTAGCCGTTGGTCGTGGCGGTTTGATTGGGCCTGTTAAACCAGGAGCTATCTTAGTGACTGATGACTTAATCAATCACTTAGAATATCATCCTGTTTTGGAACACCCTTCCAATCTTGGCGCAAAACTAGCTAAGTTTATTATGGCAGATTATGGCAATGATAAACCAGCTTATGTTTATGATCCAGTTACTGTCGATTCAATGCGGGATGTCTCAAGATTAACAGGGATTAAAGGGGTAGAGCGTACGTCTACTGGTCATCATCTCAATATGAGAGCAGTAGCACGAAAAGTGGCTGAAGATTTAGGGAAATCTTACGATGATTTAAATATCGTGATTGCCCACCTTGGTGGAGGCTCCACAGCAAGTGCTCATGAAAAAGGTGCTATCGTTGATTTTGTTTCTGACGATGAAATCATGTTTTCAGCCGAAAGATCTGGTGGCATACCTTTAAAAGCAGTTATCAGTAAGATTAAAGAGATGGGTATTGATGATTTCAACTATCTTGCAAGAAAAAAAGCTGGCCTACAATCGCATTGTAAGACAGCGGATTTACGAGATGTTGAAAAAAGAATGGCCGACGGTGACAAAGAAGCTTCCCTTGTCTTTGATGCTCTTGCTCTAGGCATTGCTAAAACATTAGCAGTGCTAGCTGTTAGTATTAATGGCCCTGTTGATATGGTTTGTATAACCGGTGGTATGGCTTATTCCAAAGCACTTTGCGAGGCTGTAAAAGAACGTACTAGCTTTATAGGTCCTTTTAAAGCTTATCCAGGAGAGTTTGAGCTAGAAGCACTTGCACTTGGTGGGCTAAGAGTCTCTAATCAAGAAGAAGATTATCAAGAGTTAACCTTTTAATTTAATGATGTTTAATAGCATCAATGAATTGTGTAATAGCAAGAGAATTATGACTCATATCTTTGCGATAGGCTAATCCTTGTTTGTATTCACTATGAACATCATGTAGAGGAATCCACACCAGATTTTCTACGAGGCTAAGATCTTTTAACTCCCCAGGAAGTATTGTAACAGCATTTAATTTATGAAGGCTATGTAAGAGTATTTCAAAATCATCATGTGTTAGAATAACCTGATTGAGAATGCCAAGTTCACGACAGCGTTTTTTGGTCAATTCGCCTAAGGCAAAGTGATCACTAAGACTGGCAATGTAGGAGTCTTTTAAATCTTTGAAAACAACTTTCTTTTTAGAAGCAAGTGGGTGATTATCTGGCACAACCAGGTAAGTAGAATAACTAGAGTGGTTGATAGCGACTGGATCAATAATAATGTTGTGTTCCACTTGTGGAAAAGAGAGAATGCCAACATCAATTTTTTCTTGCGCTAAAAGGTGTTGTAGCTTAATCGACCCTTCTTGAACAATACGCACATCAATAGTGGGATTTTGACGAATAAAGCGAGAAATTTGATCAATAAATTGTAACATGGTTAAAAAGGTAACACCAATAGTAAGACTTTTTCTTTCATTTTCTGATTTATTTTGGAGATCAAAAATGAGTTGATTAAAATCACGTACCAAAGGCTCTCCTTTTTCTAGTAGCAATTGGCCGCTTTCTGTTAAATGGAGTTTATGATTATGATAGATAAACAATTGTGTGTTCAACTCATCTTCCATTTTTGAAATGGATTGTTTCAAGGCAGGCTGCGAAATAAATAAACTCTTTGCCGCGTGCGAATAGTTTTGGGTTTTTGCAATAGCTAGAAAATAAGAAATTTGACGAATATCCATAAACAAAACCACTTTCTTTTAAAAACTTATCCTAACAAGAACTCTTTACTAATAATGCAAGAAAAATGAGAGGAAGGTAATATGCAATATGTCAATTTAGAACGTATTTTTAATAAATTTGTTCAAACCAATGAATTGCCTCGAGCAATAATACGCCTCCAAAAGCGTCATAGCGATGACTTTGTTCAGCTATCCCAAGGAGACATCAATGAAGACACCCCTTTTGTTTTAGCTAGTGTCACTAAGTTATGGATCACAACTATTCTTCTTCAATTAATTGATCAAAAAAAATTGGATTATGACTCTATTATATCGAATTTTCTACCAAAAGAAAAGTTGGAGAACTTGCATTCTTATGCAGGAAAAGACCAAACAAAATATATCACAATTGCTGATTTATTGTTTCAAACCAGTGGTTTACCCAATGTCTTTTATGAGGAACCGATTTTACTTAAAAATAGGATAAAACAAGAAGATTTCTCCTATAGTTTTTCAGACATGCTATACTGGGTTAAAAAAACACCAGCGCATTTTCTTCCGGGTAGTAAAGAAGCCTATTATGCTGACATTAACTATATGCTTCTTGGAAAAATCATTGAAAGTGTTACTCATCAGTCCTTAGATGCGTGTATTGAGAAAACCATTTTAAGACCTTTAGGAATGGCGCACTCTTTTTTAACAAGTAGTGAATTTGCTACTATTCCCCCTATCTACACAGGCAAGGATTATTTGGTGCGACCAAAACTCATCTCTAGTGCCCAAGGAGCTGGTGGTGGGATTTCAACCACAGCTGATTTGATGAGCTTTATTCAACCATTTGTTGAAGGACAATTATTTGAGGATAATCATTGGCAAAAAATGGCACATTACTTGCCCCTTCAAGGAGATTATGCTCCTGTTGAATATGGTGGTGGTCACATGAAGTTGACCATGGGCCAATATGAAAAAGAAGATAGACTTTCTTTTTATGGACATTCGGGTTTATCAGGTGCTTTTGCCTTTTATTGCCCACAACTTGACGTTTATTTGACAGGGACAACCGATAACGCAGGACGTTCAGAATTATGTATTCAATTGATTTATCTCATTCTTTTTGAATTGGAGAGAGAAGAAAAACTAAGAAAGGAAGCATAGAGTTTTGGAATGTTAGATAGAGAAATAGAGCAATTGCAGGTTTTACTTTCAGAAGATGGTTATTTGGTTGGCAAAACAATGCAAGCTGATATTATGTTTAAGTACACTGTACCCATTAGTGTTGAAGAAAAATTATCTTTAACCGTTTTTAATGCCAATCTTCCTAAGCAAACAATAGTCGTTTTAAACCCATCAGGAGTACTTTATTCCTATGAATGGGTAAATGGGATTAAAGATCAAATAACTGATATTCCAAATGACGGTACTGTTGCTGGCCTCTTTCAAACTATTAAAGATGTTCTAAAGTAATCGTTTGAACAAGTTTAAAGACTCTTATCATTTAAGCAAATTATAGTCTTATAAAGATAATCATCTTGACTATGATCTGCTTGAAACAATGATAAGAGTTTTTATTTTGTAAAAATGGGCTGAATTAAGACGAAACAAGAGTACTCTAAATCCTTGATTTTAAAGGATTGTTTCAAGATCAAAAATAGTCCGGTTCAATTAATTGATATTTTTAACAAAGAGCAGTATGATATTGCTATTAGCTAGTACAGTTCCTTTTAAGAGATTATTTTAATTTATCTAAGTGTGCGTTTTCTTGTTAGAGGGTAGCTAAACAAGCGTGTCGCTTACCAAATATTTTCTTTCAAAACTCAACTGTTCTAACAAAAGTAAACTGACAAACTTATTAGTTGAAAGAGTGAACAATTCAACAAATCCTAAGAGGCCTAGTCATCTCTAAGAATTGAGGAGGTCACTTTATCGTTAAATGGTTTTGTCTCATATCACAAGGAGGAGTCGCAATGACAAAAATTAATGCTTCAGATGCCATGATTAAAGTTATTGAATCATGGGGTGTTAAAAATATCTACGGTTTACCTGGAGGATCTTTTGATTCAACCATGAATGCTCTTCATAACCGTAAGGATACTATCAATTATGTACAAGTTCGCCATGAAGAAGCGGGTGCTTTGGCAGCTGTTGGTGAAGCTAAAGTGACTGGTCGTATTGGTGTCACATTTGGTTCTGCAGGACCTGGTGCCGTTCATCTTTTAAATGGTCTTTATGATGCGAAACATGATGGTATTCCACTTCTTGCCCTTATTGGTCAAGTGCCTACTTTCAACATGAACAAATCATACTTCCAAGAACTTAATGAAAATCCAATGTTCGAAGATGTATCTGTTTATAACAGAACAGTGATGACTGCTGAACAAATGCCTTATGTGGTTGATGAAGCGATTCGTCAAGCTTATGCTCATAGAGGTGTTGCTGTTGTTACTATTCCTAAAGATTTGGGATGGCAAGAAATTGAAGATAACTATATCTCTACAGCAGCAAACTATCAAAAACCAATTATGCCAGAACCTGCCAAAGATCTTGTTGATAAAGCTCTAGAAATGCTTCAAGCTGCCAAACGTCCTTTAATTTATATTGGTTTAGGAACAAGAGGTGCGCGTGAAGATATTATGAAGTTGGCCTTACAATTGAAAGCACCAATTCTTAGCTCAGCCCCTGCAAAAGGGATTGTTCCTGATAATTTTGAACTTTACATGGGGGCAGCCGGTCGTGTCTCTACAAAACCTGGTATTGAAATGCTTCAAGAAGCAGATACTATTATCACTTTTGGTACAGATATGCCTTTCCAAAATCATTTTGCTAAACCAGAAGCCACTTATATCCAAGTGGATATTGATGGTACTAAGTTTGGACGTCGTCATAGAGTTGACCTTGCCATCTTAGCAGACGCTAAAAAGACTATTAAAGCCCTTATTGAAAAGGGAAAAGACATGCCAGAAACTGACTGGTACAAAGTTGCAATTGCTAATAAACAAAACTGGGTTGACTGGATTGCTAGCTTTGAAGATGACGATTCTGAACCACTTCGTGTAGAACCAGTCTTTAAAGAAATCAATGCTATGGCAACAGACGATGCAGTCTTCCAAGTTGATGTCGGTAATGTGACCATTGATGGGTTAAGATTCCTTAAAATCAATGACAAACAAGCCTTCACAACAAGTGCTTGGTATGCGACAATGGGTTATGCGCTTCCAGCAGCAATTGGTGCTCAAGCTGAGTATCCAAAACGTCAAGTCTGGTCTATTTCAGGTGACGGTGGATGGACAATGAACATGCAAGACATTGCAACTGCTGTTAAATACCGTATGCCAATCATCAATGTTATCTTGACCAATGAAAGTCTTGGTTTCATCGAAGCTGAACAAGATGACATGCCACAACCTCACTCAGGAATTGATTTGATTGACTTAGACTTTGGTGATGCCGCTTCTGCAATGGGTGCAACTGGCTTTGAAGTAAGAACCCTTAAAGAATTGAGAGAAGCATTTGCTAAAGCGAAAGAAGCAACTGGACCAGTTGTCATCGACGTTAAAATCGCAAATGACCGTCCAATTCCAGTAGAACAACTAAAAATCGATACTGAAAAATTCAGCGAAGCAGAAGTCAAAGCATTCGTTGAAGAATATCAAGCAGAAGGTCTTATCCCATTTAGAAAATTGTTAGAAGACGTTCAAAAATAATAAAATAACAAAAGAAAACCTGTTCTCTGTGAACAGGTTTTTTGTTTTCCAAAAGAAAATGGTTTCAAAAAAGTGTATAATAATATTAAGTGAATAAACCATTAGGAGGGAAAAGTCATGTTAACTATCAAAGAAGCAATGAACTGGCGCTATGCCACCAAAAAATTTAATCCGGATAAAAAAATATCTCAAGAGGATTTTAGTCAATTAGAAGCTATTTTACAATTAGCACCAACAAGTACCAACATACAGCCAACCTATTTTATTGTGGCTGATAATGAAGAGGGGAAAAAGAGAATTGCCAAAGGTGCCATTGGTCCTTTTGCTTATAATCGCCCTAAAATTATGAATGCCTCTCATGTCATCGTTTTTACCAGCAAGAAATATGTTGATGATGACCACTTATCAGCTGTTTTAGAAAAAGAAGATGAGGATGGTCGTTTTAGTGATGAACAATGGAAAGAAAATCAAGACACCGGTCGCCGTTCTTATTTAAGGATTCATCGATTAGAATTACAAGACGAGGCACACTGGCATGCTAAACAATGTTATTTAGCGGTAGGCGCACTTTTATTAGGTGCAGCTTCAATGGCAATTGATGCCGTGCCAATGGAAGGGATTGATTTGGATATCATTAATCAAGAATTTGACCTTAATGCTCAAAACATCAGTGCACAGATGGTGGTCGCATTAGGTTATCGTCAAGAAAAAGAGGACTATAATACCAAACTTCCAAAGTCTCGTTTGGATAAAAACTTACGAATCATTAAAGCGTGATTATTCAAAAAAGAGTTGCTGATATTTATTGAGAATATGTTTAAGACTTTTATTTTCTCTCATGATTTTGTTACAATAAAGTCATAAAAGTACGGTATAGGAGAGTATTATGGTACCCTTTGATTTTAATGAAAATGCTAAAAGAATCGGTCAAAACTCCATTAAATGGCAGTTAGCTGAGAAGAATCAAGAGATTATTCCTGCTTGGGTTGCTGATATGGATTTTAAGGTTTTTCCAGGTCTGAGAGAGGCAATAAAAACCTATTCTGAAAAAGATTTTTACGGTTATGGCTATCCTAATCAAACCTTAACTGATACTGTAATGTCTTGGGAGAAAGATGAGCACAACTATACTTTTAGTCGTTCATCTCTTCTTTTTCTCAATGATGTCCTCTCAGGTATCGCAACAGCTCTGCAAGTCTTTACTCAAGAAGGTGATGCAATTCTTATCAATGACCCAGTGTATCCAGCCTTTAGAAATATTATCACTCATAATAAACGCCAGCTAGTGACAAATACTTTGGTGGAAAAAGAGGGGCAATTTGTTTTTGATTTTAAGCAATTTGAAGCAGATATTATAGCTCATCAGGTAAAACTCTTTGTCTTATGTAATCCTCATAATCCTGGAGGACGGGTTTGGGACAAAGAAACTCTGTTAAGCATTGGCAAGATTTGTCAAAAACATGGTGTTCTAGTTGTTTCAGATGAAATTCATCAAGATTTAACCTTGTTTGGTCATAAGCACCATTCTTTTAATACTGTTGATGATAGCTTTAAAGAATTTTCGATTATTCTTTCTAGTCCTTCTAAAACCTTCAATATGGCAGCTTTTAAAATAGCTTTTGCTATTATTGAAAATAGAACCTTGCGAAAAGCTTTTCAAGAAAAAATATTAGCCAACCATCAGTCCATTTCAACTATTGCCTATGAAGTAACTGAAACGGTTTATAGAGACGGTAAGGATTGGCTAGTTGCTTTAAGATCAACCTTGGAAGAAAATATCACTGATGTGATCGATTATTTTGCCAAACACGCGCCTAAAATTAAGGTCATGCCTTCTCAAGGAACCTATCTTCTTTGGATTGATTTTTCTAACTATTCATTAAGTGAAAAAGACCTTTATAGGATTTTAAAAGATGAAGCTAAGGTTATTTTAAATGAAGGCTTAGCCTATGGTCAGATGGGTAAGAGTCACGCGCGTTTAAATGTTGCGACTTCAAAGAAACTTTTGCAAGAAATAGTCAAGCGCATAGCAACTAGTCTTGAAAACCTTTAAAATGACTGAATACTCCCTAGTGAAGGGAGTATTTTTTTGTTATAATAGCAGTTAGTATTAAGAATGGTAATGAAAAGGAAATAAAATGAGTATTTTAGAAGTTAAAAATTTGAGTCATGGCTTTGGTGATCGTGCCATTTTTGAAAATGTCTCTTTTCGTCTATTAAAAGGTGAACATATTGGCCTTGTTGGAGCAAATGGTGAAGGGAAGTCAACCTTTATGAGTATTGTCACCAACCGTTTGCAGCCTGATGAAGGAAAAATTGAGTGGTCTAAGTATGTGACGGCAGGTTATCTGGATCAGCACGCTGTATTAGAAAAAGGACAAACTGTCCGTGATGTCTTGCGAACCGCTTTTGATGACTTGTTTAAGACAGAAGCTAGAATTAATGATATTTATCTTAGCATGGCAGAAGAAGGTGCTGACATAGACCTTTTGATGGAAGAAGTTGGGGAATTACAAGACCGTTTAGAAAGTCGTGATTTCTATACACTAGATGCTAAAATTGATGAGGTGGCAAGAGCCCTTGGCGTCATGGCTTATGGCATGGATACTGATGTTACAGAATTATCTGGTGGCCAAAGGACAAAAATACTACTGGCGAAACTCTTGCTTGAAAAACCAGATATCTTACTACTTGATGAGCCTACCAATTATTTGGATGCTGAACACATTGACTGGCTAAAACGTTACCTGCAAAACTATGAAAATGCCTTTGTTTTGATTTCTCATGATATTCCTTTTTTAAACGATGTGATCAATATTGTTTATCATGTTGAAAATCAGGACTTGGTCAGATATACTGGTGACTATGAGCAGTTTAAAGAAGTTTATGCCATGAAAAAAGCACAACTAGAAGCTGCCTATGAACGTCAACAAAAAGAAATTGCTGATTTGCAAGATTTTGTCAATCGTAATAAAGCGCGTGTTGCCACTCGTAATATGGCTATGTCACGTCAGAAAAAACTAGATAAAATGGAAAAAATTGAGCTTCAGTCTGAGAAGCCAAAACCATCTTTCGAGTTTAAAATGGCTAGAACGCCAGGACGCTTTATTTTCCAAGCCAAAGATTTAGAAATTGGCTATGATCGTCCCTTAACCAAACCCTTGCAATTAAGCTTTGAACGTAATCAAAAAATTGCCATCATCGGCGCTAACGGTATTGGGAAAACAACCCTTCTAAAGAGTTTATTAGGCATTATTCCCCCAATTACTGGCCAAGTAGAACGTGGTGATTATATTGAACTAGGCTACTTTGAACAAGAAGTTAAAAGTAGTAAACAAACACCTTTAGAAGCCGTTTGGGATGCTTTCCCCTCTTTAAATCAGGCTGAAGTGCGTGCTGCTCTTGCGCGTTGTGGCTTAACGTCAAAACATATAGAGAGTCAAATTCAAGTTCTCTCTGGTGGTGAACAAGCTAAAGTGCGTTTTTGTCTGCTCATGAATCGTGAAAATAATGTGTTGGTTTTAGATGAGCCAACCAATCATCTTGACGTTGATGCAAAAGAAGAATTAAAACGTGCTTTAAAAGCCTATCCCGGTTCAATTTTAATGGTTTGTCATGAACCTGAATTTTATGAGGGATGGGTTAATGATGTCTGGGATTTTAATCATTTAACTTCATAATCGTTAGTATTATTATAGAAATTAAAAATAAGAGTAAGCAAGATGACAATAAACTTGTTTACTCTTATTTTAGTTAAATGACTTATCAAACGACTACGAATTAAATCGTTTACAAATTAAAAAATAAGGTATAAAATAATAATGATTACAATTTAGAATAAGAAGGTGGTTACTTCATTAAGTAAATAGTAGTGTTATAATGGATTTTCTCTATACATCTAATAGAGAAGAGTTGCTAAAGTTCTATGAATGAATTAGAGGAGAAAAAATGATTGAAAAAACTTATGAAAAAGATGATTTAATTATCTACTGGCGTCCAGAAATGTGTGAGCACGCAGCAGAATGCGTTAAAGGATCTCCAAAAGTGTTTGATGTTAAAAGAAGACCATGGATTGACCCAAGTCAAGATAGCACAGAACATATTATGGAAGTTATTGATCGTTGCCCATCACGCGCCTTAAGCTATAAGAGAAAATAAGGAGAGTTAAAAAATATGATAACTATTCGTTATGAAGAAGAAAATGATCGTTCAGCTGCTTATGATGGTGAAAAAGAAATTGGTGAGTGTACTTATTTTTTAACCAATAGAAAATGGGTGATTAACCACACATTTGTGGATGAGAATTATGGTGGTCAAGGGATTGCCAAGAAATTAGTGGCAGAAATTGTTGACCAAGCTAGACAACAAGGTATTAAAATTATTCCGTTATGCCCTTTTGCAAAAAGAGAGTTTGAACTAAGAGCTGAATACGCAGATGTCAAAGCTTAATATTATTTGTTTAGACTATAAAAAGAGTTCATGTGAACTCTTTTTTTGATAGATTAAATTTTTTGAAATCAAATAAACAACACGCTAATCAATTTTAAAATTAATCAGCAATTCTAAATTGCTTTAATAATTGCTCAGTTGTTTAAAATGAGGAACTTTGGATAAAATATAGTTGCCTGAAAGGCCAACAAGTAATCCTGATAAAATACCACTAAATGACAAAATAGGGAGATAGTTTAAGACAACAAATGATTGGGCGATAAAAGAAAAAACAAGTAATTGACCAATATTATGAATGACACCGCCAAAAATAGAGATGCCAATGACACTAACACGTTTTGGACCTAATTGTTTTGCAAAAATCATGGCTATAAAACTAAGTACACTACCAGCAGTACTATACAAAAAAGTTGAAAATGTCCCACTTAAAAAAGTAGTGATAAATAATCTCAGACCAATCACTTTTGCACTATCTTTTGTTGAAAGATTAAAAAGGGCAATAATTGTCACTAGATTTCCAAGCCCCAATTTTGCTCCTGGTGCGAAGGCAAAAGGAGTTGGAATTAATCGTTCAACCAATGAAATAACAACTGCTTGAGAGGCAAGCATTGTAATAAAAATCAGTTTGTAGTATTTTGAAGTCATTATTTTTTGTCACCATTATTAGAGTTATATCCTCATCATACAGTTTTTTAAAAGGCATGACAAGTATTTTTTATATTTTTTGTTACTGGGAATTTTGATAAGGATAATTACTTTTTAACCATCAAAAAACGTAGCTTATTTTTATAGTTAAAAAATAGTTTGTTTATCTTGTCTATGGTTTCAAAACATAGTATAATAAATTGAGATTAAATCAGTAAAGGAGAAGTATTTTGACTAAAGATATTGTTATCATTGGTGCTGGCTATGCTGGTATTTCGGCAGCTCAAACTTTGGCAAAAACATTTAAGAAAAATGATGAGGTAACGATTACACTCATCGATAAAAATTCTTTCCATACTTACATGACGGAATTGCATGAGGTTGCAGCAGGGCGTATTGAGCCTGAAGCGATTAAATATGACTTACAACGCATTTTTAGTAAGTATCCAAAAGTAACACTTGTAACAGATAAGGTGCTTTCTGTTGACTATGATCAAAAGAAGGTATTTGCTGAACATACAACATTATCATTTGATTATCTTATTTTAGCAATGGGTGCAGAAGCTAATGACTTTGGTGTTCCAGATGTTAAAGAAAATGGTTTTACGCTCTGGTCAATTGAGGCAGCTGAACGTTTGCATGATCATATGATTGATTGTGCATACCGTGCCATGAGAGAACATGACGTTGAAAAAAGAAAAGCCCTCTTAACATTTACTGTTATTGGTGCTGGTTTTACCGGTGTTGAAATGATTGGGGAGTTGATTGATTGGGTACCAATTATTGCTAACCAATTCAAATTAGACCCTAATGAATTTTCATTAAAACTGGTTGAAGCAACGCCAACCGTTCTTCAAATGGTGACTAAAAAAGAACAAGAAAAAACCATTAAATACCTTAATAAGAAAAAGGTAGAAGTGCTTTTAAATGATGCTGTTACTGAAATCAATAAAGAAAGTCTTGTGCTTTCTTCTGGACGTTCGATTCCAACACATACTTCTATTTGGACATCAGGTATTAAAGCTAATACCGATACCAAAGATTACGGTATGGAACAAGCTCGTGCAGGTAGATTAGTAGCTAATGAGTATATGGAAGCTAAGGACAAGCCAGGTGTTTATGTCGCTGGTGACTTAGTTTATTACGAAGATCCTAATAATGGCAATGCACCAACCCCACAAATCGTTCAAGCAGCTGAACAAACAGGTCATACTGCAGCCCAAAACATTATTGCTGAGATTACTGGTGGTCAAAAGCATGCCTTTAAAGGAAAATATGATGGTTTCATGGTTTCTATTGGTTCTAGGTATGGTGTTGCATACATCATGAATAAATACCATATGACTGGTTTCTTTGCGATGTTAATGAAACACATTGTCAACCTTATTTATTTCCTTACCATTAGAAGTTTTTACAACATAGGTGCTTACATCCGCCACGAGTTCTTTGACATTAAACACAAACGTAATATCTTTGGTGGTCATCTATCAAGTAAAGGAAATAACCTTTGGCTTGTTCCACTTCGTGTGTTTTATGGGTCTGTTTGGCTTTATGAAGGTATTAAAAAAGCCTTTGGTCTTTTTGGAACAACCTCATGGTTTGGAAATGATGTTGTTTTTCCATTCCCTTGGTTACAAGAAGCCGTTTCAGGAGCTTCTGAAGCTGCAGATGCTACAACAAGTGCTTCTCAAGCAGCAGATGCGGGTGCCCAAGCAGCAGAGCAAGTCTTTAGTTTAAACTATACTTACGGTGAAGAACCAATGCAAGTCTTAAAAGGGATGCCAGATTGGTTTGCTTCAATTATGAAGTTTATGATGCCAAATCAAGATGTTGCTCTTTTCATGCAAAAAATGATGACCTTACTTGAAATTGGTATCGGTTTAGCCTTAATTGGTGGCGCTTTTGTCTGGTTGGTGAGTGCTTTGACAGTTGGTCTTGTAGCAATGTTTTCTCTTTCAGGAATGTTCTTCTGGGTTAACATGTGGTTTGTGCCAACAGCGATTGCCTTAATGGCTGGTGCAGGACGTGCCTTTGGTCTTGACTACTGGATTATGCCTTGGATTGGTAAACGATTAGATCGACTGATTTATGGTAAAGTCAACCATATTTATGGTTTTGATAAAAAATAATCATTCTTAAGAAAATTAAAAATAAAACGCCCATCGGTAATTCTTAATAAAATGACTTATCATGGGTGCTTTTATTTATAGTAGAGCTGGTGAATAAAATGATACATACATTGTGGGAAAATTATCCTGATATCAATGACGCTTTGGAAGACGTTAAAGAGATTATGTTAAGTAATATCTCAGTGATTCATCCTGAAGTGAAACAAAAAATAACAGATTATATTAATGCTTCTGGTAAGTATGTCAGAGCAGGTCTTTTAGTGATGCTAGCAAAAGCAACTGATGGTAAAATCAAAATAGGGAAACTTTATTTGGCAGCCTCTGTTGAAATATTACATCTTGCGACACTAATACACGATGACGTCATTGATCAAGCTGGAACGAGAAGAGGGATTGAGACCCTACACCAAACTTTTTCCAATAAAATTGCCATCTATGCTGGTGATTATCTTCTATCTTATGCCTCAAAACTAGCACTTAAGGGATTTGAAGATATTCTAAAAGGAAGTAAGGACTTACATTATTCAAAAAACAATTACCGTATCATTGAAAGAGTCTTATCTGGTGAATTATCACAACTAATGAATAGTTTTAATGAAGATATTTCAGCAAAAGCCTATCTTAAGCAAATTCGTGGAAAGACAGCCTTTCTTTTTGGTATGGCAACAAAAATGGGTGTTTTAACTCCTCATCGAAGTGTTAAAGAACTTAACCTTGCTTTTAATGTTGGTCAATCTATTGGTATGGCTTTTCAGCTAACGGATGATTTGATTGATTTTAAGAAACCTCAAGAAAGTTCTGGGAAACCTCAACTGCAAGATGTTCAAAATGGTATTTACACCTACCCACTTATTATTGCTAAGTCTGAGAATAAACAGATTCAAGACTTTCTTTCCAAGAAAAAAAGGGAAAACTGGTCTCAAGAAGACCTCATTTATCTTCAAAATCTTATTGAGAAAACAGGCGGTTTTTTAGCAACAGAGCAGTTAATCAATCGTTATATCGCCAAATCAATTAAACAATTGGCTCTGTTATTACCTGAAGAAAAAATGACTGAAATAGTTTCTTTAATCAAAAAATTGTTCACGACATCTCTCTAACAAGGAATGTTAAGAAAAACACAAAAAAGACTAGATTTTTTTAAAAAAATATTATATGATATAGTTGAAAAAAATAAAAAGGAGCCCTTAAAATGAAAAAAGGTACATTATTAAAATCTCTTGCACTTTTAGGTGCTGCAACTCTTCTTGTTGCATGTAGCAACAACTCAAGCGACACAAAATCTGACGCTAAGGAAACTACTACAACAACAATGGAGAAAAAAGATGATTCACAAAAAGAAATGATGATGGATCTTCAAGATGGTACATACACTGCTGAATCAGATTTTGATGAACATGATTACAAAGTGATGCACACTATTGTTGTAAAAGATGGAAAAATCACTGAGTCTGACTTTGATTACTACAGCAAAGACGGCAACATGAGAAAAAGTGAAAACGAAGAATACAACAAAAACATGAAAGAAAAATCAGGTACTTCTTCTAAAGAAGCTATTGACAAATTAAATCAAGAATTAGTTGATGGCCAAATGGCTGAAGTTGAAGTTGTTTCTGGTGCAACACATACTTCTGAAAACTTCGTGAAGAGTACTGAAGCATTGTTAAAAGCAGCAAGCGAAGGAAATACAGAAACTGTTTCAATTGACTTAGGTAAATAATATCTTAGATTGAAAAATAACTTAGAATGAGGAGTAGAGAAAAATCTCGCTCCTTATTTCTATTTAACTATCACATAAAGTAAAGAGATGAGTCTATGAAATTAAAGTATTTTTTATTAATACTAGTATTACCAATATTATTGATTGGCTGTGCTAAAACGACTAGTAAGGATGAAACAACAGCAACAAATTTGCCAATTGTTAAAACACCTACTGAGAGAAATGAACCACTACTTCATACAGTAGTGCAAATAAGCATCTATCATGATAATCAAAAAAAGGTACTTGATGAAGCAATTGATTATATTAAAGAAATGGAAAGACTTCTTTCAACTAACGAAGAAGGTTCAGATGTTTATCGTATTAATCATGCTAAGGGTGAGCCAACCAAGGTTGATGACCGTACTTTTGAGTTAATCAAACAAGCGCTAGAGATGTCAAAAGAAAGTGAAGGTAAGTTTGATGTTAGTATTGGAGCAGTTACCAATTTATGGCAAATCGGTTCTGAAAATGCGCGTGTTCCAAGTGATGAGGAAATCAAACAAGCTTTACCGATGATTAATTATCATGATATTGTTTTAAACGACTCTGATAAAACTGTTCAAATCAAAGAAGGAATGACACTTGAACTAGGTGGGATTTCAAAAGGATATATCGCAGACCGTGTCAAAGAATTTTTAGCTAGTAAAGGTGTTACAACGGCTATTATTAATCTAGGAGGTAACGTTGTTGTTATGGGAACTTCCCCTAATAACGCTAAAGGATGGAAAGTTGGTATTCAAGATCCAGACAAGGCAAGAGGTGTCACTGTAGGATCTGTCTATCAGGAGGATTCATCCATTGTTACTTCAGGTATTTATGAGCGTTATCTAGAAGAAAATGGTAAGAGGTACCATCATATTCTTGATCCTAAAACGGGTTATCCTATTGAAAATCAAATTTCAGGAGTCACTGTTTTTACAAAGACATCTACTCAAGGAGACGGTCTATCAACGTCATTATTTTTACTTGGGATTGATAAAGGATTAGAATTGGTCAATCAAACAGATGGTGTCGAAGCTGTTTTTATTGATAAAGACCACGGAATTCATCTTAGTGATGGTCTTAGGGAATCATTTGAACTAACACATGGAGATTATTACATTGCAAAATAAAAATTTATCGTTAGCTTCTTTTATAGAATTTGTAGAGTTAAGAACAAAGGTTGCCAGTGTTTTTCCGATGACGATTGGTTTTTTATGGTCACAATACTACCACCATACATTTAACGTGTTAAATAGTATCATTTTTATCATAGCTGTTATTAGTTTTGATATGTGTACAACAGCTATCAATAATACGGTAGATTTTCATAAGGCTATTGACGCATCTTACAAAGTAGAAGAAAATGTGATTGGTAAATATCAATTAAATCTCAAACAGATGGTTAAGATTATCTTTTTATTACTGGGCATTTCTATAGTCTTTTCTATCGTTCTGGTTTTTTTGACGGATATCATGCTTTTACCTATGGGTATCATCTGCTTTTTGATCGGAATTTTTTACACTTATGGCCCTAAACCACTATCAAGACTGCCTCTTGGAGAAATTTTTTCTGGCGTTACGATGGGCTTTGGTATTTTTTTTCTGGCACTTTATATTCAACTTCCCAAGAGAATGTTGAGCACTCAAATTGATTGGTCAAGTCTCACTATTTCTTGGCATATTGGTGAAATAGCACTTGTCTTTTTGATGAGTCTTCCATTGGTAACACTGATTGCTAATATCATGTTGGCCAATAATCTTTCTGATTACGAACAAGACATTAAAAATAAGCGCTTTACCCTTGTCCATTATATTGGTAAAAATAATGCTGTCACATTATATACCGTGCTTAATCTTTTTCCTTGGTTTGTTTGGCTGGTATTTATACTCGGTCAATTCGTTCCCTGGTATGGTTTAGTGATTTATCTGTTCTTTCCACTTAATTGGAAGAGTCTTAAACGATTTAGAAAAGAGCAAATCAAATCAAAAACATTTATTGAAGCGATTAAAAGTTTTGTGCTTTTTTCAGGATTATATGTCTTAACGTTATTACTAGGAATACTATTTTAAACCTTAGATGACCTCATCTAAGGTTTTTTATTTTCTTCTCATAAATAATTCATAAATAAAAATTTATATGTAAGATTTTAGCAAAATAAAAAAGTCTAAATATGGTGCAAATTCATTGACAATATGCGATAAATCAATATAATAATATATATAATAATAATAGATATTATATGAAAAAAAAGTAACTTTCATAATCTGAGAAATAGTGTGGAAGCTCTTTTTTTTCTGGGTAGCTTTAGAAGGGAGAAACATGTTTTTTAAAAAACAATTATTTGGTTACAATAAAGCAGATGTTGATCAAATAATTAACAAATTGACTGAAGACAATCAACGATTAAAAAATATGATTGTAGATCAAGAAAAAAATATCAATGAATTATCTGATGCCCTTTCTCAAATGAAAGAGAAAGAAAATGATATTCAGAAATCCTTAATGGATGCCAAAAATATTGCTGAAGAGATTATCAATGAAGCAGAAGTATATGCAAGCAATAAAAAGGAGGAAGCCAAGAAGAATTCAAGTCGAATCTTTAATAATTTTGAAAAAAACTTCAATGAGATAGTGGCAATAAAACGTGAAATTGTTGACCTGGAACTTAAAATGAAAGAAGAAATCAGAGAAAAGGTTAATTTCTATCTTAATCAACTTGATGATATTGATGTCTTTGGTGAACAGTTAGATGCAAAATTTATTCAAATTGAAGATCGTTTTGAACAGATTAAACTTGAATTGCCTGATGATAAAGAATATCAAAAAGAGGCAGAAGTTGAAGAGATACCTGTCTATACGTTTCATACAGATTAAAAAGGAGAACTGAATGGATAAAGTGAATGAAAGTTTTCAAAGAACACTTGCCAAAAAACAGTTTTTTTTAAAAATTGTTGAAAAACCTTCTGAGTGGCACTATAAAGGAAAGTTTTCAGTTAGTGAAAAGCACTTGATTGATTTTGGAATATCAATTACAAAAGGCCAATCAAAAGGTATTGGTCAAATAATCTATCAAAATATTGCTTATTGCTCTGATAAAGACTCCCGTTTGGAGTGGTTAGAATTTATTAACAACTTGAATCGTCAGTTAGGTATTTATTACTATTTTTGTCTAGAGGATAATGGCTATGTCTACATGAGACATATCCGAGATGTTACAACTGAATTAGAAGATTTTTTTAATACGATAATCCAAGCACCTAGTTTAATCAGAAAAGTTTTAGTGATGTTTGAAGAACGCTTTGGAAGTCGCAGTGTGTTTAAATAATTAGATTTTATAATGAGGGAGAAAAATGAAAACAAATCTATTTAACAAAAAAGAATTTTACTCTATTAGAAAATATAAAGCTTATGGAACAACTTCTGCATTGATTGGAACTGCTATGTTAATGGGATTAACTGCTCAAACAGTCAGTGCCAATGAAACAACTGTTCAAGTAGTTTCTGAACCTACTGTGGTTGAAGTCTCTCAACCATCTCAAGATTTTACTCAAGAATTCGATGAGAACAAAGAAGCGAAAACACAACCTATTGTGACGACAGATCCAATTGAAGAGTATAGCATTTTAGAAGAACATAATACACCATCAACTGAAACATTAGATACTATAAACAGTCAAGAGACACACGAATCAGCAGAAGTTATTATTCCATCATCTAGTATTGAAACGCCAGAAGAAGTAGCCAATGAAAAAGATTCTGTTCTGTTACTTGAAGAAGAAAATCTTACAAAAACTTCTCAGAGTGGTTTTAGAAAAGCAGTTGATGCCCCTTATGCAGCTTTTCGATCAGTAGATAACTCTAAACCTTACATGACTCTTGAAAGGTACTTTGGTGATGGTAATCGCGCTAATATTAACTATAGTATTGTTAGAGAAGGACAAACAGTAGATATTTCCTACAAGGTTGGTTTAACAAGAATCACACCAGAAGAAGTCGAGTTGACTCCAGATGCTCGAGCTTTAAATTTGGTGTATGATAAGAATTCTGGGTATATCAAAGGAACAATTGTTCTTTCTGATAACTTTCCATTGAAGGAATATTTGATTGGATTGCAGTCAAAAACTGACCCTCAAAATACTAAGGTGACGGCCACTTTAAATATTTATGGCAAAGAAAATATCAATGAATATGGTTTTATCACTATATATACTAGACTTGATGAGCAAAGAAGTAAAAACAAATCTGATTTTGATGATATCATGACTGCCCCTAAACATACAATTTATCCTTTTGTATCGTCAGATACAAATGCAAAGGAGACGTCAAGTACTGTTATTTTTCCTCTTCAAGATGGTAACATTATGGTTACAATGCCAGTAACTCCGTTTGGTTATTTGCTAGATAAAACTAGAGAGGAAAATTATGACTCACATATTTACCCTCAAACCATTGAAGATGCAACGTCAGATAGCAAACAATACACAAATAATATTTATTTAATGAGTCTTGATAATAGTCAAGATGGCGCTAAACAATTAGTGACTATTAAAAGTGTAGAACAGGTTGATGCCAGTCCAGGAATTGAAACCAAGTTTTTTATTGATAAAACACCAACACTACTTAATACAACATTGGATAGAAATCGCTCGGTAGATAATAGGAATTTTCCAACATACCGCCTTCAATTTACCAATCTTCCAGCAACAGCAGGTCGTTATTTTGCAGATTTTAAAGTTGTTGATAGTATTGGAAGAGAAAAAAAACATCATCTAGAAATTTTAACTTATGAACAATCTCAAACAGTTATTAATGAGATTAAACCAGGTTATGATGAAGTTTCTTCTCTAATTATCACTCATGCTGATGTTAAGTTGGAACCAAATAAACAATATGATATCAATAATCAAACTGTTTTACCATCTGAATCTGATGAACAAGAAGTTGGGATTATTAGATTAAATAAAGAAAATGCAAGCATTGAGATTGTTAACAAGCCTGAAGGTATTGAAATAAACACGGCAACTGGTAGAATTACCAAAAAGGCTGGTGTCCTTTTACAGTCAGGCACTTATACCATTGAAACTAAAGCTATTGATGGGCACTTTGGGAATTCTGCGCCAACTAGACTACTCAAGTTTGAAGTGGTAGATGCCCCAAATCCTATCCAACATCAAGTTTGGAAAGAATGGCAAGAGATTACTCCGATTAACGTCTCAATGAAAAACAATTCGAAGATTGAAAGTATTGAGATTGTTGAAAGTGATGCTAACCACGTTAATCTAAGAGGAGATGGCTCAACGGTTAAAGGAACAACCTTAGAAGCAACTAATGGTCAAAAAACAGTCTTTTTAAAAATCAATTATCTCACTAAAGATAATGAGGTAAAAAGTGTCAAGACTAGCTTCACCTATGAAGTCCAAGCCGACCCAGAAAATCAATTAAGTCTAAATATTACTAATGCTGATCAAACTGTTTATGAAAATCAAGCAATTTCAACGATGACAATAACCACTAATTCAAGTGAAGAATTAGTCGTTGACACAGATTCATTGCCTTTTGGTGTCGTTTATCATCCTGAAACAAAAACGATTACCGGAACACCAAAGTATGAAGGACGTTATCAAGCAGTTGTTACAGCAAGTAGAAATGGTAAGAAATTATCAAAAACGATTACTATTACTGTTAATCCAAGTAGTTTTACAATCCCACCTATTACAAAAGATTTAGTAGCAGGTTCAGAAATCGAACCTATTGAAATTAATTTACCCGCTAATGCAACTAAGGAATTTAGTAGTCTTAACTTGCCACAAGGTCTAACAATAAGTGAAGATGGTCGTAGGATTACAGGTACACCATTGGTTGTCGGAAACTATACAATACAACCAAGATATAGTCGAAGAACTTCTGCTGGGAACTACCAATCAGCTACAGCAAACATTACTTTACGTATTACAAATGCTCCAATCTCCTTAGCAATTTCTAATCAACGTCAAACAGTAACTGTTTTAGACGCTATTGAGGACATGGTTGTTGACGCACCTAGTGGCGCTAAATTAGCAGTTCAATCAGGAAAATTACCAACAGGAGTCACTTTTGACAGCACTAGACGCGTTATTTCTGGTACTCCTACAGAAGTTGGGACTTTTACAGCAACTTTCAGTGCAGAATTTGCTAATATTTACGGTGGTAGAAAAGCGACAGCTGATGTTACTATTGTAGTGAGAAATCGTGAAGCACAGTTGCAAATTGCTAATAATGATCAAACAAAACAGGTATTAACACCTTTAGATGATATTATTTTAAGTACTGATGATAAAGCGACTATCACTTTAGATTCAAGTAAACTTCCAGCAGGTGTGACATATAATCAACAAACAAAAACTATTAGTGGCACTCCATCTGTTGCTGGTACTTATAATATTCCTGTAACGGCAACCTTTAATCAAATGGCTAATCAGCCTAGTGAAACAAAAAATCTTCTTATCAACGTTACAAATTTACCGGCAACTATTAATATTACAAATAATAATCAAGAAATAACATTGGGACAATCTATTAAAGATATTGTGATTGAGCATAATCAAAAAGCAAGTCTTTTAGGGCAATATCTCAGCCTTACTTTCCCAGAATCAGATATTGCTTCTTATCTCGATGAGAGATTAGGCCTTAACTATAACCCAGATACCAATACTATTTCAGGGCAACCAAAACAAACTGGCGTTTACAAGATAAGATTTAAAGCGATGAATCCACATGCTTTAGGTGGAGAAAGTGCTGAAGGGATTCTAACACTTACGGTTACTCGTGACGAGTTATCCCTAGATGTTTCCAAAGATAATCAAATTGTTATTTTAGGAAATGCTATTCGCCCGATTACATTAAAAGCTACCGATGGCGCAACAATTGAGGTTGAACAATCAAGTTTACCGGATGGAGTGACTTATAACTCTTCTCAAAAAACAATTTCTGGGGAACCAACTCAAACTGGTAAATATGATATTGTTGTAAAAGCTTCAAAAAATTCAGGTAAATCATCAGTTCAAAAAGTAGTAAGTATTGATGTTATTGATATTACCTCAGGTAAAGACGGTAACTCTGTTCACTCTGGTGTTACTGAACCAAGAAGCCAACTTGGAAAAGCAGGTGATATCTATATTGATACAAGAACTGGAAACACTTATAAGAAGGTGGGAAGTCAATGGTCACTTACAGGAAATCTAAAAGGACCTCAAGGTGAACGAGGTCTTCAAGGTGAACGAGGTCTTCAAGGTGAACGAGGTCTTCAAGGCCCTCCAGGTAAACGTGGTGAACAAGGCTTTCAAGGAATACCTGGTGAACGAGGTCTTCAAGGAATACCTGGTGAACGAGGTTTTCAGGGCCCTCCAGGCAAACGTGGTGAACAAGGTTTTCAAGGTATTCCAGGTGAGCGCGGATTAAGAGGTGAACGAGGTCCTAGAGGTGAACGAGGCCTTCAAGGAAGAGCCGGTCGTGATGGTCGTGATGGTAGCTCAGTCAGCATAGCAGAGGTTAGAAAAGACGGTTCAGGTAATACCGTCATAAGCTTCTCAGATGGCAAAGAAGTGACGATAGAAAAAGGTGATAAAGGAGATCGAGGCGAACGAGGTCTCCAAGGCGCAACCGGTCAAGCCGGTCGTGATGGACGTGACGGTAGCTCAGTAAATATCACCGACGTCAGAAAAGATGGTTCAGGTAATACTGTCATCACCTTCTCAGATGGTAAAGAAGTCACTGTAGACAAAGGTGACAAGGGAGTCCGAGGTGAGCAAGGTCTTCAAGGCGCAACCGGTCAAGCCGGTCGTGATGGACGTGATGGTAGCTCAGTAAGCATCACCGACGTCAGAAAAGATGGTTCAGGTAATACCGTCATCACCTTCTCAGATGGTAAAGAAGTGACTGTGGATAAAGGTGATAAAGGAGACCGAGGCGAAAAAGGTCTTCAAGGGACAGCTGGACGCGACGGTAACTCAGTAAGTATCACTGATGTTAGAAAAGATGGTTCAGGTAATACTGTCATCACCTTCTCAGATGGTAAAGAAGTGACTGTAGACAAAGGTGACAAGGGAGATCGCGGCGAACAAGGTCTTCAAGGTGCAACCGGTCAAGCCGGTCGTGACGGTAGCTCAGTAAGTATCACCGACGTCAGAAAAGACGGTTCAGGCAATACCGTCATCACCTTCTCAGATGGTAAAGAAGTGACTGTAGACAAAGGTGACAAGGGAGACCGAGGTGAGCAAGGTCTTCAAGGTGCAACCGGTCAAGCAGGCCGTGATGGTAACTCAGTAAGTATCACCGATGTTAGAAAAGATGGTTCGGGCAATACTGTCATCACCTTCTCAGATGGTAAAGAAGTCACTGTAGACAAAGGTGACAAGGGAGACCGCGGCGAACAAGGTCTTCAAGGTGCAACCGGTCAAGCCGGTCGTGATGGACGCGACGGTAGCTCAGTAAGTATCACCGACGTCAGAAAAGATGGTTCAGGCAATACTGTCATCACCTTCTCAGATGGTAAAGAAGTGACTGTAGACAAAGGTGACAAGGGAGACCGAGGTGAGCAAGGTCTTCAAGGTGCAACCGGTCAAGCTGGTCGTGATGGTAGCTCAGTAAGTATCACTGACGTCAGAAAAGATGGTTCAGGTAATACTGTCATCACCTTCTCAGATGGTAAAGAAGTCACTGTAGACAAAGGTGACAAGGGAGAGCGTGGCGAACAAGGTCTACAAGGTGCAACTGGTCAAGCTGGTCGTGATGGTAGCTCAGTAAGTATCACTGACGTCAGAAAAGATGGTTCAGGTAATACCGTCATCACCTTCTCAGATGGTAAAGAAGTCACTGTAGAAAAAGGTGATAAGGGAGATCGCGGTGAACAAGGTCTTCAAGGTGCAACTGGTCAAGCAGGCCGTGATGGCCGTGACGGTAACTCCCCTTCTCAGATGGTAAAGAAGTCACTGTAGAAAAAGGTGATAAGGGAGATCGCGGTGAACAAGGTCTTCAAGGTGCAACTGGTCAAGCAGGCCGTGATGGCCGTGACGGTAACTCAGTAAGTATCACCGATGTTAGAAAAGATGGTTCAGGTAATACTGTCATCACCTTCTCAGATGGTAAAGAAGTCACTGTAGACAAGGGTGATAAAGGTGACCGAGGTGAGCAAGGTCTTCAAGGTGCAACCGGTCAAGCTGGTCGTGATGGACTCGACGGTAGCTCAGTAAGTATCACCGAGGTCAGAAAAGATGGTTCAGGCAATACAGTGATTACCTTCTCAGATGGTAAAGAAGTCACTGTAGACAAAGGTGAACGCGGAGAACGTGGTCCACAAGGTGAGTCAGGAAATGCTGGCAACCAAGGTGGCAACAACGCTCAAGATGGAAACGACAATCAAGGCGGCAATAGCAACCAAGGTGGCAACAACGCTCAAGATGGAAACGACAATCAAGGCGGCAATAGCAACCAAGGTGGCAACAACGTTCAAGATGGAAGTGACAATCAAGGTGGCAATGGCAACCAAGGTGGCAACAACGTTCAAGATGGAAGTGACAATCAAGGCGGCAATGGCAACCAAGGTGATGACAACAACCAAAATATTGTCCCTCCAAAAACTAATATTTCATTTGTTCCTATTCAATCTATTCATGAAGTAACCTCACAATCATTAGGTATTATTAAAAAGCCATCTAATAATAAAAGTCTTCCAAACACTGGAGATACTAATAAAGATACCTTTGTTCTAGCAGGTATAGCAAGTGTTGCAGGGTTAGGAATGATGTCTGCTTATTCTTCAAGAAGAAAATATGGTAAAAATTATTGATATCACTGATGATTTGGTTCTTGATAGAAGTTGAATAACTGATATTGATGACAAAATTTATTAGTTAAAAAAAGGAAGAATCCTAGGATTCTTCCTTTTTATCTTATTTATCGGTTTTAAATCGTGATAGAAATAATACTTATAATTATTGTAATGGTAAAATAATCTCATCTTCAGGATTTGAGTTTGGTGCTTCTTGTCCTGAAATCTCAATAATAAGTTGATGTGGTAAGCAGACTAGTATTTGCCCACTTTTTTCAATCCAGCCAGATTTAACAGCAATTTGGTCTGGACTATTGTCTTCTTTGACCCTTATTTTATTTTGGTTTACTTCGATGATGTTGTACTGTCCTTCATGAGGGTAGTAAGTTTTTGTTTTGTGAGGACCATCAGGACTTAATTCATAAGTATCAACAACTTGACCGTCTATTTTAACAGTGGCAATTAACTGAGAATTATCCATATGATCAACTGTTAAATAAGTATACGTAAAAGGGATGAAGGATATTAAAACAGCAATGATGGTCAAAATATAATCAAAAGGTTTTAATTGTTTTAAAATACTTTTCATAGAACTCCTCTACACATGGTTGGTTTATATTTTTCAACCAACATTAAATGAATATTTATCTTAAAGATTTATCGTAATTTTTACGCCAAGTATTTGGAGATTGACCAAAGAAACGTTTAAAGGCAATGGAAAAATTAAATTGATTTGAGTAGCCAATTGCTTCTGCAATTTCTTGTAGGTTCCACTTTGTGTTTTTTAGTAATTCACAGGCTTTAGATAAACGGTAAGTAATTAAAAACTGTTGTGGCGTTATGGACATTTGTTCTTTAAAGAGACGACTAAAATAAGAACGATTTAAATTACAATGTTTTGCAATATCATCAACAGTAATTGAAGACTGATAATTTCTTTCTATAAAATTAATAGCTTCTCGAATGTATATTTCCTTAACCTCTTCATGTTCTGTCTTAGTAGTTATTATTGATTCATTAATTAAGGCATCAGCAAAAAGGTAGGTGTGAGCTAAAATATTGAGACTACTGGTTTTGTAGTTTTCTATAATGTAATTCATCTCATTGTAAACAGCATTTTTAATATTATGATTTCGAGAGGAAAAAATAAGATTTTCAAAGGTAAGTCCCGCTCTTTTTAAAAAGTGCTCCGCTTTTAAACCATTAAACTCTAACCAGATATAAGTCCAAGGATCACTAAAATCGGCTTCATAACTAGATAAGTGATTCGGGGGAATTAAAAATCCTTGACCAGCTCTTAGACGATATTCTTTTTGGTTCTTTGTATCAAAAAAGGTACCCTTACCTGAAATAATATAGTGGAACAAGAAGTGTTTGCGTTTTGATGGTCCAAAAGAGTGAAGTGGTTCACAAATCTCTTTTCCGAATTGAATAGGATATAAATCGACATAAGAACGATTATCAAAAAAATGAAATTCAGCCGTAGTCATTTAAATCTCCTTTGGTTTTTATAGAGAATTATCATATTAATTATAACATATGATTTATATATGATAAAGTGACTTTGTTTTATTAAATAGTTACAAAAAATAAAGAAATCATATAGCAAAGGTCACTCAAAAGAATAGAAATGTAAGCGCTATCTTGGTATTATATAATCATCAATAAGTAAAATACTTATAATATCTATTTTTAAAAAAGGAGTTAGTATCATGAAAAAAATTGGTTATTATCTAGGCTTAACAGCTTCTTTGTTTGCTCTAGCCGCATGTGGTAATAGTGGTTCATCATCCTCAGACAACACTAATAATCAATCAGATAAGGTTGAAATTTCATATGCTATCTGGGATTCTGGACAAGAGCCAGGTATTCGTCAAATTGCTGATAAATTTGAAGAAGAAAATCCTAATATCAAAATTGATATTCAGGTGGTTTCTTGGGACGCTTATTGGACAATGCTAGAAGCTGGTGCAACGGGAGGTTCCTTACCAGATACATTTTGGATGCACTCAAATGAAATTTATCGTTATGGTTCAAACGAAATGTTGCTAGACCTAACAGATTATATTTCTAAAAGTGATGCTATTGACCTAGAGAATTATCCTGAAGGGTTAACGCAAATTTATAATATCAATAAAAAACAGTATGCTGTTCCAAAAGATTATGACACTATTGGTCTTTGGTACAACAAAAAAATGTTTGATGAAGCAGGTATTGCATACCCTGATGATAGCTGGGATTGGGATACCTTAAAAGAAACTGCCCAAAAATTAACAAAATCTGATGGTAGTCAATATGGTTTTCTAGCCCCACTAATTAACCAAGAAGGCTATTATAATTTTGTTTATCAAAATGGTGGTACTATTATCACCGATGATAAAGTCTCAGGCTATGATGATCCTAAATCTATTGAAGCTTTAGATTATTACTTTAGCTTTGTAAAAGATAAAATATCTCCAGCAATTACTGAAGATCAAAAGAGGGTAGAAGCCTTTCAAAATGGTCAAGTTGCTATGGCACTCTTTGGTTCATGGAATTTATCAGGTTTTGCCAGCAATGATTATATTCGTGAAAATACGGATGTAGCTGTTTTGCCAAAGGCAAAAGATGGTACTCGTTCAACTATTTTCAATGGCTTAGGTAATGCAATTGCAGCAAATACTGAACATAAAGATGAAGCGTGGAAATGGGTTGAATTTCTAGGTTCTAAAGAAGGTCAAGAAATGCAAGCAGAATTAGGTGTTGCTATTTCAGCCTACAAAGGAACTGATCAAAAATGGATAGAATCAAATAAAGATTTTTCTATTAAAAATTATGTTGATATGGTAGAATACGCACAAATTCGTCCATATTCTAATACGACTTCTAAATGGGAAGATAGAGCTTATGAATTGTTAAAACCGGCCTATCTAGGAGAAGAAACTGTAGAAAAAGCTGCTAAAGAAACAGCAAAAATGATGAATGAAGAATTGGCATCCGAAAAATAATGCCTAATTTAGGACTGGAGAAGGTTGCTTAAAAGATAGCAATATTCTCCAGTTTTTCATTTATAACGCTACGAGGTACAATTATGAATAATCAAAAAAAATGGAATGAGTATTTTTGGGCATGGCTATTTGTTGCTCCAACAATGATTGGATTAATTGTTTTAAATATTATTCCTATTTTTGAAACAGTTCGATTAAGTTTTTATAAAAGTGGAGATTTTGGACAAAATGATATTTTTGTTGGATTGGCTAATTACCAAAGATTAGTTAATGATCCACAAGTTTGGCAAGCGACGTGGAATACTCTTAAATATACGTTATTAGTTGTTCCAATCACAATTATTCTTGCTATTATTTTAGCCGTTTTATTAAATGCTAATATCAAAGGAAAGCATCTTTATCGAACCATTTATTTTCTTCCTATGGTAGCTGCTCCGGCAGCAGTAACGATGGTTTGGAAATGGTTGTATAATACAGATTTTGGGTTGATTAACTTTATTTTAGGAAAGATTGGTATTTCTCCAGTTAATTGGATAGAAGATCCTAGAATTGCTCTTTATTCTATTGCCATTATTGGTATTTGGAGTACAGTTGGCTATAGTATGATTCTCATTTTAGCAGGACTTCAAGAAATTCCAAATGATTATTATGAAGCTGCAACGATAGATGGTGCTAGTGGCATAAAACAATTTTTTAGGATTACTTTACCACTCTTATCACCAACCTTATTCTTTGTTGTTGTGACAAGTATTATTCAGTCCATGCAAGTTTTTGATGCCATTTATTTGATGGAAGGGATTACAAGCCCAGCTTATAATAAAACAGTTTCGTTAGTTTACTTATTTTATAATAATTCCTTTAAGTATTCTGACAAAGGTTATGGTTCCACCATCGTCATGTTATTGTTAGTTATTATTTTATTAATAACTTTGATTCAAATGAAAATTCAAAAAAAATGGGTTCACTACGGCTAGGAGGAGAAATATGAAAAAACAATTAAAATCAAATCTATGGATACATGTGTTTCTTATTCTGACAGCCTTAGGGATGCTATTACCTTTTATCTGGATGGTTTTAACATCATTTAAATCGGTGACAGAATCTACTCAAATGAATCCTTTTAGTTTTTTACCATCTGTTTGGCATTTTGAAAATTATTCTGAAGTGATTCGTAACAATAATTTTGTTATTCTATATTTTAATACCATAATGATGATGTTGTGGCGCATTGTGAGTTCTGTCTTGTTTTCAGCTATGGCAGCATATGCTTTTGCACGTTTGGAATTTCCTGGTAAAAGAATACTATTTGGGTTAGTGTTATTTCAAATGATGGTACCACCTCAATTATTTGTCATTCCTCAATATTTAATGATTAATGAGTTAGGAATGAGAAATACAATCTTTGCATTAGTTTTCCCAGGTTTAGTTAGTGCTTTTGGAACTTTTTTACTAAGACAATTTTTTATTAGTCTACCAAAAGATTTAGAAGAAGCTGCAAAATTAGATGGTTGTAATATTGGTCAGACATTCTTTAAAATTATGCTACCTTTAGCTAAATCAGGATTAATTGCCTTAGGTATTTTCACAGCTTTGTTTGCCTTCAAAGATTTATTATGGCCATTAATCGTTAATTCAGAAGCAGATGCTGCAACACTTTCAAGTGCCCTATCAAAAATACAAGGAGCCTATTCAATTAATTATCCTCAATTGATGGCTGCTAGTGTTTTAGCTATTTGGCCGATGGTTTTAATTTACATTTTATTTCAAAAACAATTTATTCAAGGAATTGCAACATCAGGTGGCAAATTGTAGGAGAAAGCAATGGCGATTATTTTTAATGAGACAACAAAAGAATTTCATTTATTCAATGACTACCTTAGTTACGTGCTATGTGTTTTACCAAATGGACATCTTGGACAATTATACTATGGTAAAAGAGTTTCTGAGCAATCATCTTACACCTATTTATTAGAAAAGAGACAACGTCCATTAACCGCTTATGTTTTTGAAGACGATGAGTCTTTTTCATTACAACACACAAGGCAAGAATATGCCAGCTATGGTACAGGGGATTTTTCTCAACCTGCTTTTGAAATCATCTCAAGCGATGGTAGTCGTTTATCAGACTTTAAATTTGAATCTTATCGTATTGTTGACGGGAAACCAAATTTAAAAGGGTTACCTCATGTTTACGTGGAAAAAGATAATGAAGCTCAAACACTAGAAATTTTATTAAAGGACGTCGTTTCAGAAACACAACTATGCTTGTCTTATACGTTGTTTTCTAATAAACCAGTTATCACAAGAAATGCTAGGTTTACACAATTCGGTCAAGAGAAAATCAGACTATCTAGAGCACTTAGCATGACGCTTGATTTACCAGATAGTGACTATGATTGGATACACTTAGACGGTGCTTGGGGGAGAGAAAGACACATTAGTATTAGTCCTCTTCATAAAGGAATTCAATCCATTTATAGTTTAAAGGGATCAAGTAGTTCTGAACATAACCCATTTATTGCTTTGAAACGACCTCAAGCCGATGAACATCAAGGAGAGGTTATTGGATTTTCACTTGTTTATAGTGGCAATTTTTTGGCACAAGTTGATGTGACTCCCTTTGAACAAACAAGAATTTCGATGGGGATTCACCCTGAAGGATTTGAGTGGCAATTAGATAATGGAGAGACTTTTCAAACACCAGAAATTGTTATGGTTTATAGCGACCGTGGTTTAAATGGAATGAGTCAGGAGTTTCATATGTTATATAATAAGCGATTAGTGAGAGGGGTTTGGCGAGATAAAAAAAGACCTATACTTCTCAATAATTGGGAAGCTATGACATTTGATTTTAATGAAGATAAAATTCTAGCCTTAGCAGAAAAAGCAAAGACTGTTGGAGTTGAGTTATTTGTCATGGATGATGGTTGGTTTGGAGAGAGAAATCATGATCATGCAGGACTTGGAGACTGGTTTGTTAATCAAGAAAAATTGCCAAGTGGCATCAATGGCATCGCGTCAAAAATTCATGAGCTGGATATGATGTTTGGTCTTTGGATAGAACCTGAAATGGTTAATAAAGACAGTAATCTTTATCGTCAGCATCCTGATTGGCTATTACATCATCCAAAACGCAGTCAATCTCATTCAAGACATCAATTCACTTTGGATTTATCACGTGAAGACGTTTATCAAAATATTTATCAACAAATCCACAGACTGCTTTCTGAAAATGCAATCGATTATATTAAGTGGGATATGAACCGCTACATGACAGAAGCATTTAGTGTTTATTATTCGAAAAATCATCAGGGTGAAATTTTTCATCGTTATATCTTAAATGTCTATCGCCTTTATGAAGCTTTAATAACAGAATTTCCTCATATCTTGTTTGAATCATGTTCAAGTGGAGGAGGACGTTTTGACCCAGGGATGCTATATTATGCACCTCAAACTTGGACAAGTGATAATACTGATGCTATCGAACGTTTGAAAATTCAATATGGCACATCATTAGTATATCCTTTAAAAAGTATGGGTTGTCATGTTTCAGATGTTCCTAATCAACAAGTTAAACGACTAACTAGCCTTGATACAAGAGCAAATGTTGCTTATTTTGGTAGTTTTGGGTATGAATTGGACTTAATAAAAGCTACATCAGATGAATTAGAAAAAATTAAACAACAAATTACGTTTTATCAAAATTTTAGACACGTTTTCCAAGAGGGGAATTTCACAAGATTGTTAAGTCCATTTCAAAATAATCTTGTTGCTTGGCAAGTCATTTCAGAAGATGAAAAAACTATTATTGTTGGTATATATCATCTTTTGATTCAGGCAAATGGTGTCGCTAGCAGAATACAATTAAAAGGATTAGTTCCTGATGCTACTTACCTTCTTAATGGAAAAATTTATCGAGGAAATGAGTTAATGTCCATTGGCATTCTTATTAAAGAAGAGCTACAGGAGAATTATAAGGATTTTGTATCACATGTATTCGTATTAGAAAGGAAAGATGAAAAAGATGGCAACTTTGAGACTTGAGAATATCGGGAAACGTTATGATAATGGTTTTGAAGCCGTTAAAAATTTTAATTTAGACGTTTCTGATAAGGAATTTATAGCACTTGTTGGCTCATCTGGATGTGGTAAATCAACAACATTACGAATGATAGCAGGATTAGAAGATATCACAAGCGGTGATTTTTACATTGATGATAAATTAATGAATAATGTCTCCGCAAAAAATCGTGATATTGCAATGGTTTTTCAATCTTATGCTTTATATCCACACATGTCAGTTTATGATAATATGGCATTTGCTTTAAAGATGCAAAAAATGCCAAAAGATCAAATTGACCAAAAAGTGAAAGAAACAGCTACTATTCTAGGATTAACAGAGTTACTAAATCGTAAACCCAAGGCATTATCAGGTGGTCAAAGACAACGTGTTGCGTTAGGAAGGGCTATTGTTCGATCTCCTAAAGTATTCTTAATGGATGAACCTCTTTCTAATTTAGATGCTAAATTGCGTTCGAATATGAGATCAGAAATTATACGTATTCATAAGCAATTAGGAGCAACAACAATATATGTTACTCATGACCAAACAGAAGCTATGACAATGGCAGACCGTATTGTTGTAATGAGTAAGGGAGTTGTTCAACAAATTGGTGCACCAAAGGAAATTTATGAAAATCCTAAAAATTTATTTGTTGCGGGCTTCATCGGATCCCCGACAATGAACTTTATCAAAGGCTATATAAAAGAAAACTATTTTATAGTAAATAACGATATAAAATTAAAAATCCCTGCAGGAATAGTAAATGCATTAAAAGAAAAAGATTATCTTAACAAAACTATTATTTTAGGAATTAGACCTGAAAACATATCAAATGATCCTATGATTCTAAGTACTTATCCAGAAGCTTCCTTCGAGGCAAACATTAAAATAGCTGAACTTTTAGGAGCCGAGTATATTCTTCATACCTTTATGGGAGAAGAAGAGATGAAAGCTATTGTTCATAGTAGGCAAGATGTTAAATCAGACCAAACAATGACACTTGCTTTTGATATGAACAGAGCACACTTCTTTGATGTTGATACTGAGGAAAACATCTTATTTAGAATCGATTAAAAAACTATTGGCTTTAACAGGCCAATAGCTTTTTAGTTTATAAATGTTTTTATTGAGAATACGCTTTCAAGTTCAAAAAACAAAGGTAAATCCCTCATCTGTGTTATAATATTTTCATATCGGAAAAGAGGTGTTTTTATGGTTGACTCAACAACCAATCATTATGGGGCTGATCTTGTGGTAGATAGTCTCATCAATCATAAAGTTAAATATGTTTTTGGTATTCCAGGAGCAAAAATTGATAAGGTTTTTGATACCTTAGAAGACAAGGGACCACAGTTAATTGTGTCTCGTCATGAGCAAAATGCTGCTTTTATGGCACAAGGAATTGGTCGTATTACTGGGGAGCCTGGCGTTGTTATTGCTACTAGTGGCCCTGGGATTTCTAACCTAGCAACTGGACTTGTAACAGCGACTGCTGAAGGAGATCCTGTCTTAGCTATTGGTGGTCAGGTTAAACGGGCAGACCTATTAAAGCGTGCTCATCAATCAATGGATAATGTTGCCATGCTTAGTCCGATTACAAAATATTCTGCTGAAATTCATGATGGTAACACGATTTCTGAAACAATTGCTAATGCTTATCGTCGTGCAAAATCAGGAAAACCAGGAGCTAGCTTCATTTCAATCCCTCAAGATGTTAACGATGCAAAAGTTTCTGTCAAAGCAATAAAACCTTTAACTGATCCAAAGCTTGGTACAGCATCCGTTAATGATATTAATTACTTGGCCCAAGCCATCAAAAATTCAGTTCTTCCTGTCTTATTACTAGGAAATGGTGCATCACATGAAAAGGTAACAAAAGCCATTCGTCAACTTTTAGAAGCGGTTAAATTACCAGTTGTTGAAACCTTTCAAGGAGCTGGAATTGTATCGAGAGAATTAGAAGAAGAAAGCTTTTTTGGCCGTGTTGGTTTGTTTAGAAATCAGCCTGGTGACATGCTTTTGAAAAAAGCTGACCTTGTTATTGCAATAGGTTATGACCCTATTGAGTATGAAGCAAGAAACTGGAATGCAGAAATTTCTGCACGTACAATTGTTATTGATGTGGTGCCTGCTGAAATCGATACTTATTTCCAACCCGAGCGTGAATTGATTGGTGATATTGCAGATACCATTGATTTACTTCTACCAGCCATCAAAGGCTATGCTCTTTCTGAGGGTTCAATAGAATACCTACAAAATCTCAAAAAAAATATGTCTGGTGATGTTAAGTTTGATCGTCACAGTAAAAAAGGTCTTGTTCACCCACTTGATGTGATTGATAGTTTACAAAATCAAGTCACTGATGATATGACTGTGACGGTTGATGTGGGAAGTCACTATATTTGGATGGCTCGCTACTTTAAATCTTATGAAGCACGTCACCTGCTCTTTTCAAATGGGATGCAAACACTTGGTGTAGCGTTACCATGGGCAATTTCTGCAGCACTGGTAAGACCAAATACTACCATTATTTCTGTTTCTGGTGATGGCGGTTTCTTATTCTCTGCACAGGAATTAGAGGTTGCTTCACGTCTTCATTTACCTATTGTTCACATTATCTGGAATGATGGTAGGTATAACATGGTTGAATTCCAAGAGGAAATGAAATATGGTCGTTCATCTGGTGTTCAACTAGGAAATGTTGATTTTGTAAAATATGCTGAAAGCTTTGGTGCTAAAGGTTACCGAGTTGACAGCAAGGAAAGTTTTGATGATACTTTGAAAAAAGCGATTAGTGAAGCAAAATCAGGACCTGTTTTAATCGATATTCCAATTGATTATAAAGATAATATTAAACTTGGAGAAACAATCTTACCTGACGAATTTTATTAAGGAGGAAAAGATGATGGCAAAAACAATTTTATTTCAACACAACACTTTAGCTTCTTTGATGGCAGGGATATACGAAGGAACGATGTCAGTTGAAGAGTTGTTAAAGCATGGTAACTTTGGTGTTGGAACCGTTGATAGTGTTGACGGTGAATTGATTGTTCTTGATGGAAAAGTTTATCAGGCTACAGGAACAAACGATGAGTTTAAGGTGAAAGAAGTACCAAGCCATGTTTTAGTGCCATATGCTGCTGTTGTCCATCATACTACAACAAAGTCATGGAAAGAAGACAACCCTATTGATTCAGAAAATCTCAAAAAGACCATTGAGGAAAAACTTGATAGTCACAATCTTTTCTACTCAGTTAAAATCAAGGGTACATTTTCCAAAATGCATGTACGAATGATTCCAAAATCAAAGACAGGGGAACGATTTGCTGAAGTTGCTAAGAACCAACCAGAGTTTACGCAGGAAAATATCTCAGGAACCTTAATAGGTATCTGGACGCCAGAACTCTTCCACGGTGTTAGTGTCGCAGGTTTTCACCTTCACTTTCTAGCAGATGATTTACACTTTGGTGGTCATGTTATGGATTTTGTTATGCAAGATGGCAATATTGAAATAGGTCGCATCGATCAGCTAGAACAGAATTTCCCAGTGGATAATAAAACTTTTTTAGAAAAATCCTTTGATGTGCTTGCTCTTAGAAGTGATATAGAAGCTTCGGAATAATTAAATATTAAATATCAAATCCTATTAAGATAATAGGATTTTTTTGTTACTCAATATGATAATCATTCAATACAATCAGAAAAAAACGATGCATTATTTTCCACTGTGATAAGGAAATAGTTGGTTTTTGAAAGGGTTTACAACGATGGCTATATTTTTTATAATGCCAGTAGAGAGGATGTCGCACTTAACGTAATAAAAAGAAAGGAATTAAGATGACTGAAACAAGTAAAAAAGAATATGTTTTTCCAAAAGGCTTTTTGTGGGGGAGCTCTACCTCAGGCCCACAAAGTGAAGGCAGTGTAGCTGGTGATGGTAAAGGAATGAATAACTGGGATTACTGGTATAGTATTGCACCAGAAAAATTCCACAATGGCATTGGCCCAGAAAAAACATCCACCTTCTATACCAACTATAAAACAGATATCGAATTGCTGAAAAAAACGGGTCATAATGTATTTCGACCCTCTATTCAGTGGTCAAGATTATTTCCAAACGGTACTGGTGATGTCAATCCTGGAGCTATTATTTTTTATCGAGATGTGTTTCAGCGGATTATAAATGCCGGTGTTAAACCTATTGTTAATCTGTATCATTTTGATTTACCTTATGCTCTTCAAGAAAAAGGAGGTTGGGAAAACAAGGAAACGGTCTGGGCTTATGAACAATACGCTAGAACCTGTTTTGATGCTTTTGGTGATCTTGTTGATACTTGGATAACTTTCAACGAACCCATCGTTCCCGTTGAATGTGGTTATCTTGGAGAACTTCATTACCCTTGTAAAGTAGATGCCAAAGCAGCAGTACAAGTGGCTTATAACACACAATTAGCAAGTGCCCTAGCTATAAAAGCTTGTCATGAGTTGAATCCTTCTCATAAAATAAGTATTGTTTTAAATCTGACACCAGCCTACCCAAGAAGTCAATCAAAAGAAGATGTCGATGCAGCCCGCATTGCTGGTTTATTCCAAACCAAGAGTTTCCTTGACCCATCAGTACTTGGTGTTTACCCTCAAGAACTGGTTGATATCATTAAAAAACATGGGTTAATCCCTGATTATACTAGTGAAGAGTTAGCAATTATCAAAGAAAATACCGTTGACTTTTTAGGAGTTAATTATTATCAGCCTTTACGCGTCAAAGCACCTAAACAAACACCTAAGCCAACCCAACCTTTTATGCCTAGTTACTATTTTGAGCACTACGACATGCCAGGAAAAAAAATCAATCCTCATCGTGGTTGGGAAATTTATGAGCAGGGGCTTTATGACATTGCAATGAACATCAAAGAAGAATATGGCAATATTGAGTGGCTTGTCACTGAAAACGGTATGGGGGTAGAAGGCGAAGAAAAATTTAAAGTAGATGGTATCATCCAGGATGACTATCGTATTGACTTCATCAAAGATCATTTGATTGAACTTCACCGTGCCATTTCAGATGGTGCCAACTGTAAAGGTTATATGCTTTGGACATTCATTGATTGTTGGTCATGGTTAAACGCCTATAAGAATCGGTATGGTTTAGTTGAACTCAATTTAGAAACACAAGAACGCATTATTAAAAAATCAGGATACTGGTTTAAAGAGTTAAGTTTAACCAACCGTTTTACCAGATAGAAAAAGAAGGTGTCTTATGCCACAACTAGGTTTTTCACTTTACCCAGAAACTCATTCGATCAAAGAAATCTATGATTATATCGACTTGCTTTATCGCTATGGTGCTAAGAGACTCTTTATGAGTTGGCTACAAAATGCTGACAATCAAAAAGAGACGTTTAAAAATTATCAAAAAATAATTCACTACGCTAATGAGCGCGATATAAGTGTTGTCTTAGATATTAGTCCACAAGTTATCAAAAATAGTGGTTGGGAAAATCAACTGCTTACGATTGCTTATCAACTTGGGCTTTCTGGTTTACGTCTCGATGAAGCACTCCCTTTAGAGGAAATTGTGACACTTACTCATAATCCTTACGATATTAAGATTGAACTAAATATGAGTACAGACAAGACCTTGTTGACTGAATTATTAGCAAAAAAAGCCAATTTGTCCAATATCATTGCTTGTCACAATTTTTACCCACATGAATTTACAGGCTTATCTTTAGATTATTTTATCGAAATGACACAGTTTTATAAGTCTCATGGGATAAAAACAGCTGCCTTTGTGTCAGCCCAATCAGCAGATGAAGGGCCTTGGCCCTTGTCAGAAGGGCTTCCAACCTTAGAAAAGGATCGTCATTTGCCAATACGTTCGCAGATAAAATTTATGAAGGCAACAGGATTGATTGATGATATTATTATCGCTAACCAGTTTATTTCTGAAGCTGAACTAGAAACCTGTGTCGCTATTTTGAAAGAGGAGCATTTAACACTTGATATTATCCCACTTGTTTCTCTAACAGCTGTTGAAAAAGCTATTCTTGAATTCCCTCACTATTATCGGGGTGATCTATCTGACTATGTGATTCGCTCTACCCAACCTCGGATAAACTTTCAAAAAGAGACCATCGTAGCGAGAACACAAGACAGACATGTTAAACGTGGAAGCATTATTATTGATAATGATCTTTATATGCGTTATAAGGGAGAGTTGCAAATTGCTTTGAGGCCATTTACGATTAGTGAAAAAGCAAATCTTGTTGCTCAAATTACACCTGAAGATAATGTGTTATTGTCTTATTTAAAACCTTGGCAAGATTTTCGTCTACATTTACTGTCTGATTAAGGAAAATTTCTCTATCGATAAGGAAAAAAGAAAATCCCTTTCTAAGTTAAATTTTGATAAAATAGACTTATAAGAAACCGCTTACTTTATTGAGATTAAGGGAGATGGAGATGTTATCAAAAAAAGAAATTGCTCTAATGAGTGTTTTATTACAACAAAAAAATTCCTATGTCTCAAGTAAAGCTTTGGCAGAGGAAATTAAAACGAGTGACCGGACTGCTAGAAAATATCTTAATCAGTTGGCTCAATCTATCAAAAACCAAGGCGCAACCATCACATCAAAACAAGGACAGGGATACCTTTTAACCATTGAGAGACCAATTGAATTTGAAGTATTTTGGCAGGAAGTCTTAGCATCGAAAAAAAAGATGACAGATATCACACAAGTTGAAGAAGCTGATGATAGACAACATTATGTTTTGAATAAATTATTTTTTGAGGACCCTCAACAATCTTTTCACCAGTTAACGAGTGATTTGTTTGTCAGTAAGACAACCCTCTCAAGTGTTTTAACTGAGATCAAAAAACGCATTAAACCTTATGGGCTAACATTAGAAACTAGTCACAAAAGTATCTGGGTTAATGGGAAAGAAGAAGCGATTCGCCATTTTATCATGGATTACTTCTTTCTTGACAGTTTTGATGAGTCGATGTTTGCTGTTGTTGGCGAAACGCTGCTAGATAAAATCAATTTTGCAGAACTAACCATTTTTGTACTAGACGAGTGTCGTGATGCCAACCTACGTCTATCAGATTTTGTCATTCATAATTTAGTGCTACATATAGCTTTAATGATAAAACGTATTCGCTCTGGCTACCCACTTGATGTTTTCCCTATTTCTAAAGAAATTGAAAAATCACTTGAATATGAAGTGGCGACAAGAATTTTAAGGCGCGTGGAAAGTGCGCTAGCCATCACTTTTCCAAAAGAAGAAGCTAATTATATCGCTCTTCACCTTAAGGTAAAACACTCAGCCACTAATCTATCAGAATTAAGCACTTCAAAAGATCAACTCGTCAATCATCTTAAAGAAAAATTAAATGAGATTGCAAAAGCAACAAAGATGCCATTAGATCAAGATTCGAATCTTATTAACGGACTCTTAGCTCATTTTAATCCGCTCTTGATTCGTGTGAAAAATAAAATTCAATTAGCTAATCCTTTAATTGACGATGTAAAAGCACATTATCCAGACACTTTTTATCTGACGAAAAAAATCTTTAAAACGATGCCAGAACTTGTCCAATATGATGTGGGTGATGATGAATGGGCCTATATTGCCCTTCACATCATGGCTGCGATTGAAAGATACTCTAACCGTCACAAACTACAAGTTTTGGTAGTATGTGCGACCGGTTATGGTAGTGCCATGATGCTAAAAAATCGTCTTGAAAAAGAATTTTCAGGCAGTATTAAAATCGCTGATGTGGTTAGCTATTATGAGATTAATGAAGAACGACTCGAAAATATTGATTTGATCATTTCTTCCATTAGTTTAAACCATTTACTATTTTTAACACCAATTATTCACGTGAGTGTTCTTTTAACGAAGGATGATGTTAATCAAATTCGTCAGTTTATTGGAGAACAATCGCATTTCAAAAATGGTGAGTCCTTAAAATCATCCCATGATCTTAACAAGGCAAAAGAGATTGCAAGTGCTGTTTTTTCACCAGACAAACTCATCTACTTTAAAGAACCAATCACAAAACAACAAGCTTTAGAACAGCTGGTCAAGCAATTAAATGAGGCTGTTGAACCAGATTTCGTTCATCAATTTTTAGATCAGATAAGCCTAAGAGAAAGTTACAGTCCATTAGTTTTTGGAGAAAGCTTAGCTTTTCCTCACCCTGCAATACCAATGACTTATTCAGAACAGATTGTTGTAGGGATTTTAAAACATCCCATTACTTGGGATGATAAACATCAGGCTATTCGATTCATCTTTTTACTATCACCATCAAAAGGTAGAAATCACTATTTGAAATTTGTTTCACCAAGTTTAGTAGCCTTTGTTGACGACAAACAACTACAAACGACTCTCTTAGAAACACCAACTTATGAATCATTAATTAATACATTTGCCCAACTAATTGAGGGCTAAAGGAGGAAAAAATGAAAAATATTATGTTAGTATGTAATGCCGGTATGTCAACAAGTATGCTTGTCACTAAAATGTCTTCAGCTGCCAAAGAAAAAGGAGTTGACGCAGCCATTTGGGCTGTTCCTGTTTCTGAAGTTGACAACGAAGTCTCAGGTAAAGACATTGATGCTATTTTAGTAGGGCCACAAGTTAAATTCATGCTTAATGAATACAAAGAAAAATTCGAACCAACTATCAAAGTGGCTGATATCAATATGGTCGATTACGGTACCATGAATGGTGAGAATGTCTTAAACTTTGCTTTAGAGATGATGGGAGAAGATTAATGACAGAACCAGCAAATCTAGAAGCAGTCATGGGCCTCATCATGCATGGTGGTGATGCCAAAGGAAAAGCCGTTGAAGCCATTCGAAAGGCTAAAGCCGGAGATTTTCTTGAAGCGCACGACTTAATCAAACAAGCCAATGACGCCTTAAATATCGCACACAGATCACAAACAGATTTGTTAACGCAAGAAGCATCAGGTGATAATGTCGAGCTGTCTTTATTATTAATTCACGGACAAGACCATTTGATGACGGCTTTAACTTTTATTGACATGGCAAAAGAAGTTATTGCACTTTATGAAAAAATTGATAGTTCTCACTAAGGAGTTCATATGATTGTTAAAAAACAGGGAGATGTTTCTCAAAAAGCCTTATTTGAAGCGATTGTGGCGTCATTAAAAAAAGACTATTATGAAAGTACGAAAACAGTGTTAGTTGATAGTGATATCAAAGTTGGATTATCTTATATCAAAACTTTTGGTTCGAAAAATCAACACCAAGTTCGCATTACCTTGGATCGATTTGAGTCACCTAATGTTTATGGTGTTATCTTTAGTTCAAATCGAGGAAAACAACATATTTCATACTTTTTAGAAGAGACCTCACCTCAGTCAACCTTAATCACCTATCAGCAAGAAAATGAAATTAATGATATCTTTCAAAAAGCCAATCAATTTCTCATGGAAAAAATCTTGAAAAAAAGCCTAGAGAGGCAAATTAATGCTCAGTTATCAGGAATGATTAAATATGTTAAAGAAAACAATCAACTAGTAGATCATTAATACCTGTGTTGCCAAGTAATAAAAAATGTAAAAATAAAAAAAAGAGGAGATTTGAAATGTCAAATTTATCGACTAAATTTATGGAGATTTCAGGGAAAATCGGATCGCAAAGACATCTAGTGGCTATCCGTGATTCCTTTGTTGCAATGATGCCTATCACAATGGCTGGTGCCGTTGCAGTATTATTAAATGTCTTTTTAAGAGACATTCCAACAAACATGGGGATGACAGGATTTGTCGAAGCCATGCAACCAATCATCAATATTAATGGTTATGTTTATTTTGGAACCATTGGTATTATGGCACTTGTCTTTTCATTTGCCTTAGGACATAATCTAGCTGTTATGAATAAAGTGAATCCTCTAGCAGGTGGTCTTATTTCAATTGCAGCTTTTATTGCAACACTACCTCAATCATTAACCATTACAACTGCCTTAGAAGGGGTAGACTCATCAGTAGTTAATGCCTTAAAAGATTTGGGTCTAACAATTGTTTCATCAGATGGTGTCTCTTCACTTGAAGTGAGTGAGTGGGGAGCTATTGCCTTAAAATATGCAGGAGCAACCGGATTATTTACAGCTTTAATTACAGGCTTCATTGCTTCCTTTGTTTATGCAGCTCTTACTAAACGAAACATTACTATTAAATTACCAGATAGTGTTCCACCAGCAGTAAACAAAGCATTTGTTGCCATTATTCCTGGTGCAGCAGCCATTTATGCCACTTCAATTATTGCCTACTTAACGTTTGCTTTATCAGGTTTAGCAATGAGTGATCTTATTTCTGATTATATTCAAAAACCGTTAATGGGTCTGTCACAAGGTCTTGGTTCTGTTGTTCTTTTAAGTTTCTTAGTTCAACTATTCTGGTTCTTTGGACTTCATGGTCACAATGTTCTTGGTCCTATTTTAGATGGTATCTATATCCCAGCCCTTAATGAAAACACAGCTGTTTATGAAGCTACACATAGTGTTGCTAATCTTCCTTGGACTTGGACACGTGGCTCATTTGATGCCTTTGCTCAAATGGGAGGTTCTGGAGTCACATTAGCACTTATTATTGCAATCTTTATCTTCTCAAAACGTGAAGAACACAAAGCAGTTGCTAAACTATCAGCTCCAATGGGACTATTTAATATCAATGAACCAATTACTTTTGGTATTCCAATGGTTCTAAACCCAATCTTTGCTATTCCATGGTTAATTATTCCACCAATTTGTGTCACTATTGCCTACTTAGCAACGGCTTCTGGTTTAATTCCTCCAGTCTTTCTAGCAGTTCCATGGATTACACCTCCAGGATTGTATGCTTATCTTGCAACAGGTGGCAATATTATGGCAGCCTTAGTATCACTCTTTAATCTATTTGTTGCCTTTCTTATCTGGACACCATTTGTTATCTCAGCAAATAAAGTAAAAGCAGGCGAATAAAATGACACAAAAAAATGGTGCAACATTTTTAATGGCTTTTGGATTTTTCCTTATTGCTATTAGTCCCACAATGGGAAATAAGTATCTTAATATCCTATCAGGCCTAAGCTTAGTCTTACTTGGATTCTATCTAATGAAGAAAAAGAAATAAAGAAAATCACCGTTAAGGTGATTTTTGTTTAGCAAAAAATACTTTCTAAAAATTAAAAGGTATAATGTTATCAAATGATTACAAAATATTACTAAAATGTTACATAAATATTTGCATTAGATGTCAAAGAGAGATATAATACCCTTAGAAAAGATATTAAGGAGACCAATCATGAAAAAATCAGCTATTATTTTTAGTTCAGTCATCGGGTTGATCATTTTAGTCCTATTTGTCCTCTTTTTATTGACCCCCTCAAAAACCAATAAACAAGAAGCAAAAAAAGTTGCTGATAAAACTGTTTTGACGACTAAACAAAAAGATAAAGAGTCAAAAGTGACAACGAAAGAACCAACACCTAATGACAACACAGCAACCCAAGTTACAGAGCAAAGTCCTGTAGCACAACAACCACAAAAAGATGGAGAAGAAAAAGCTAATCCCAATCAAAATACTTCTACCATTAACTTAGAGGCTATTTCAAATGGTGATTTTTCAAGTATTGCTGGAACATGGGAAAATTATAGTGGCCAAGGTATTATCTTTGATAACAAGGGCGTAGTGGCAATCATATATTATAATAATGATGGTAAGAAAATTGTTAATGATACTTATGACATTCAAATTTCTAGAATAGAAAATAATATATTAAAAGCTGGTATTTATTCAAGGGAGTCACTGATAGGAGGGGCTAGTTTAGCCATTGTTCCTACTGGCATAAAGACACCTGGAGAAAAAGTTATTTATGAAAAAGATGTCATTCTTATTGGTCAGAGTACTAAGGCCGATTATGAGCCTTACTACAAAATCTCTGACGATACTACAGCTCCAGAATCTGTTGTTACTACTGAGGAAATTGAGCAAGAAGAATAAGGGAGAAGTACCATATGGCAATCTTATTGCTTAGAAAAAAAGAAGATGTTAATTCAGAAGCTCCCTTAGATGTGATTATTAATGGTCAGTCTGTAGAAGAATTTAAAGAATATCATCGTGAACAATTTTATGAACTACCATCAAAAGAGGCTACCTTACAAATCAGAGATTTTAAAACAGGTTTAAAGAGTTCTACCATCACTGTTTATGATGGCGATGAAATCAAAATAAAAGAGAGTGTTTATCTAAAATATCGCTGGCTATTCTTACTATTTTTTTATTTGATTCTTTATTACCCTTCATCAACTTTCGCCTATACATTATCTTTTCCTTTCAAAATTCTTTTTGGTATAGTTTTAATAGTTATCATAGTGTTTATTGATTATTTCTTAAAGAAATTTTCTCATTATAGTTTTGAAAGAATAGACAATTAATAGAGAGATTACGATTAGAAACCTTGAGAGAGTTATTCTAAAGGTCTATCAAATAATGTTATCAATACATTAAAAATATTACAAAAAGATTACATAAATGTTTGTATTTGATGACATAAAGAGATATAATAGTATTATCAAAGAGATTAGGAGACTTATCATGAAAAAAAGACGTCTTTTATTAGTAGGCATTGTTACCTTAGGACTACTATTAAGTGTTTTATTCATTTTTTCAACTCGTAGCAATCAAAAAGAATCATTGTCAAATTCCTTTAATAATAAAGTGAAACAAACGACAAAAGCAAGTTCAGATAATATAAAATCAAAAGTAAATAAGTCCGCAGTAAAGAATAATACTGGTAAATCTGCACAAACAGTGAAAGAAGTAGTCAAAGAAACTGAAAAACAAGTGTCGCAAGAAAATAATGCAGTTTCAACCTCTACAAGTGTTTTTCCAGAAGCATTATTAGGCCAGTGGAAAATAAATGATCCTTTCTTAAACTATATCATCACCTTTAATTCTGATGGGACTGTGACTAGGGAACTTGATGGCAAGGTTTACACGACAAAAATTGATAAGCTGGTTTCATTGGGAAATCAATTATATCGCTATGAAATCGCTTCTGGTACTGATACTACAGCACTTCATTATTCTGGGTACGGCGGTCATTACGTTAAATATGATATTGGTATCTTAATTGATGGTGATGTGATTTACCCTCAAGTATGGTCAGTTAGTGCTGATAAAGAGTTTGACTATGCACCAAGTTATAATATGAAGGCAACAAGACCAAACAAAACATCTTCTTTAAAGGATAATCCAGTAAAAGAGACAGATTTATTAGAAAAAACCAGTTTAACAGCAGAAAAAACCATTAGCTGGATAAAAGCATTATACTTGACAGAAAATGTTGATAATATTGTTTTTGAAGAAGATTATTTAAATTCATTCTATGAAGGTGATGACGGTCTTGTTTATGTGAGCATACGTCAAAATGATGATTCGGTTTCTAACAGTGATTCAGTTACTGGTCTTTATAGAATTAATGATTCAGATTATCTTGAAAAAAAAGATGACACCTCTGGGACATGGCAAGTGATCAGCAACACCTACTTTGAGTAATAACAAGACATAAGGCTAGAGAAAATCTAGCCTTTTAGTATGATATAATAAAGAAAAGATTGTAAAGAGGAGACTGTTATGGCAGTAACACTGACTCGAAGAAGATTTCATTCGGCTATGTCGGATTTAGCATTTAAAGTTTATCTAGATGGTGAGATTGTCGCAAAGATTTATGAAGAGGAAACCATAACAATTCCCCTTACTAAGTCACAAGCAATCCTGACAGTAAAACCACTTTTTGAGAGAAAAGTTTCTTTTAAAGTTACAGATGGTGATGACCTTGTTTTGGTAGCCACTCGTTTTAATAAAATTATTTACCGGTATTTTAATTTTTATTGGATCTTTTTGATATTATCTAATTTTGTTCCAATACTCGATGTTTCATCTAATTTTTTTTCAATCATTTTGCTTGTGCTCTTGTTATCATGTTTTTTAGTTCCTATTTTTGAATTTCAAAAAATAGAAGCCTCTCAAGAAAACAATCCTATCAAAATAGAGTAAGACAATTGTCTTACTCTATTTTTGCGCTTTTATTTTTTAGAAAAACTACGTTTAATATTCTTAATAAATCCTAGGTCATCCGTTTGAAGGATAAGTCCTGAGTAGGATTTACCGATATAAATGATTAATCCAGCAGTTGAAATCACTAATATCATCAAAGAAATAATGCTTTCCATTGTTGATGCATAGCCATTGATTAATCTGATAGGCATAAAGAATGAAGATAAAAATGGAATATAAGACCCAATTTTTAAAAGAATCTGGTCAGAGCCTTGTTGTCCCAAAGATAATGCTCCAAAGAATCCGGCAATAACAAGATAGATAGCGGGTTGAACAGCTTTTGAAGCATCTTCTACACGAACAATCAGAGAGCCACAAAGTGCGGCTAGTATCACGTAAATAAAGATTCCTAAAACAGCAAATAAAACGATGGACCAATCAAGATGTCCAAAGACACTTGTTAGAAGAGGTTTAATATCTGCGACCATTTCTTTTGTCCCAGAAAACTGAGATAGGCCAAGATAGCTAAGATAACCACCAACTACATAGATACCGACATGAGTGATGATAACGCCTAAAAAGCCTATGATACGCCCGTAAAAGTAGAGGTTTGCTGGAATACTTGAAAAGATAACCTCCATAATTTTAGTGCCTTTTTCATTAGCAATTTCTTGAGCTGTCGTACTAGCATAAGTAATAATGATAATATACATCACCATGACTAGTCCAAAAAAGGCAATTTGCTTACCACTATTTTCCAGTTGTGCGCCTTCTTTAATGTCCTCTTGTAGCTGTGGTTCAGTGGCTAGAAGAGCCAGTTGTTCATCTGATAGTTGGGCGGTTACAATATTTTTGCTTTGTTGAAAGCTAGCTAGAAGTTGAGTAATAGAGCCTTTTTCAAAATCAGATAAAGGATTATTCCCATGATAAGTGGCCTTCACTTGTGGCTCACTTGTATCTACCTCTAAATAACCAGCAATGTCTTCATCATCCAATGCTTTTTGTGCTTTTTTGGTGTCAGTGTAATCATTAATATAATCTAACTGGCTAAGAAAGGGTTTTTCAATCGCTTTATCTTCAGTAACAATGGCAATTTGAGTTCCCCTCATTGCACTACTAGCACCGATATACCCCATAACTGAAGAAAAGATGATAAAGATAAAGGGTGAAATCACCATGAAAAAGAAGGCCCAGGATTTGACTTGTCTAAAATAAGATTCTTTAGCGACTAATAGTAATTGTTTCATAGTGCAACCCCCGATTTCATTTTAAAGATTTCATCAATAGTAGGAGCTTGTTGGTCAAATGTTGCCACATATTGTCCTTTGGTAATTAGTTGGAATAATTCTTGCCCAGCTTTTTCGTCATCTAAAACTAAACGCCATGTCCCTTGATTAGTATGATTAACAGAAACGACATGAGGTAAACCTTCCAATAGTTCTTTATCAAGATCATCAGAAACAAAGAGTCGTGTTTTACCAAATTGATTTCGAATGGACTGGATGCTACCGTTTAAAACAAGACTGCCTTCACTAATCATGATGAGTTCATCACATAATTCTTCAACATTTGTCATAACATGGTCAGAAAAAATAATACTTGCCCCGCGTTTTTTCTCTTCAAGAATGATTTTTTTAAGAAGAGCAGTATTAACTGGATCAAGTCCAGAAAAAGGCTCATCGAGGATAATGAAGTCGGGTTCATGAATTAAGGTGATAATCAATTGGATTTTTTGTTGATTTCCTTTAGACAAACTTTTAATTTTATCTGTTAGTTTTCCCTTAACTTCTAAACGTTCCATCCAAATTGGTAATTTCTTAGCAACATCTTTTGTTGACATACCTTTTAAAGTAGCTAAATAACGCACTTGCTCAAAGACAGTTAGCTTGGGCATTAGACTGCGTTCTTCTGGAAGATAGCCAATATGTTTATAATCTTTTGTTGTCAAGGGATGATTATCTAAATGGATTTTACCCTCATAAGTCACAAAATTTAAAATGGAATGAAAAAGTGTTGTTTTCCCTGACCCATTTTTACCAATCAAGCCACAAATAATACCAGAAGGGATATCAAATGAGATATCTTTTAAGACCTGGTTGTCACCATAGCTTTTGGATAACTGTGAAATTGAAATCATTTCTAATCCTCCTTTAATAAGGTTCTTATTAATCAGTGAAGCTAATTAAAAATGTATAGCTTACTTTACAAAATAAGTATAGTTCACTTTACATTTATTGTCAAGTCATTTTATTTTTTTTTCAAATTTTTTTATTTTGATATTCCCAATTGACGAAGATTTTGTTAGAATAGTTGTATTAAAAAAGAATAAAAACGTTTAACTTATTTATGCTGTGAATTGGCACAGCGTTTCTACAAGGCACCGTAATGTCTAACAATAAGTGGGCTTTGAGCTTGCTGAGATATTTCATTAACCAATGAAACTCACTAAGGCTGTAGACTCTTTTTGAGTACCTTCAGACCTTTAAGCAGGCTCTTTTTTTATCTAAAAAGGAGAAGAAATGAAATTACTAGAAGATCGTATCTTAACAGACGGTCACGTTATCGGAAAAGGTATTTTAAAAGTGGATAGTTTTCTGACTCACCAAGTGGATTATGAATTAATGGATCAGATTGGTAAACGTTTTGCTAAACACTATGAAAACTCAGGTATTACAAAGGTAGTGACGATTGAGGCTTCAGGAATTGTTCCAGCAATATATACTGCTCAAGCCCTTGGTGTTCCAATGATATTTGCAAAGAAAGCCAAAAACATTACTATGAATGAAGGTGTTTTAACGGCAGAAGTCTTTTCATTTACCAAACAAGTCAAGAGTACAGTATCAATTGCTAGTAAATTTTTAAATCCAGACGATGTTGTTTTAGTCATTGATGACTTTTTGGCACATGGTCAAGCAGCTAAGGGGCTTCTTAACATTATTGGACAAACAGGAGCAAGTGTTGCTGGGGTTGGCATTGTGATTGAAAAATCTTTCCAAGATGGTCGACAATTACTAGAAGATCTTGGAGTTCCTGTGACGTCTTTAGCGCGAATTAAAGCATTTGAAAATGGAAAAGTGATCTTTAAGGAGGCAGATATCTAAATGGAATTTAATGAACAAAAACATTCGCAAGCAGCGATTCTAGGGTTGCAGCACCTATTAGCCATGTACGCTGGATCGATTCTAGTACCCATCATGATTGCCAGTGCGTTAGGCTATTCATCAGAACAATTGACTTATCTTATTTCCACTGATATCTTTATGTGTGGTGTAGCGACGTTTCTCCAATTACAATTAAGAAAACAATTTGGTGTTGGTCTTCCAGTCGTTTTGGGCTGTGCCTTTCAATCAGTTGCGCCATTATCGATTATTGGTGCACAACAAGGTACCGGCTACATGTTTGGTGCCCTTATCGCTTCAGGAATTTATGTCATTCTTGTAGCGGGTATTTTCTCGAAAATTGCTAATTTCTTTCCACCAATTGTCACTGGTTCAGTCATTACGACGATTGGATTAACCTTGATACCAGTTGCAATGGGCAATATGGGTGATAATTCCCCTGAACCAACTGCTCAATCAATGATTTTAGCCTTGGTAACAATTGCCATTATTTTGGTGATTAATACTTTTGCTAAAGGGTTTATTAAATCCATCTCTATCTTAATCGGATTAATTGGTGGGACAATCATTGCAGCCTTTATGGGAATAGTTGATACTTCAGTAGTAGGACAGGCACCATTATTACATGTGCCTCAACCATTTTACTTTGGGGCACCACAATTTGAAATTACCTCAATCATTATGATGTGTATCATTGCTACTGTATCAATGGTTGAATCAACTGGGGTTTACTTGGCTCTTTCTGACTTAACCAATGATCAATTAGACAGCCAACGTTTAAGAAATGGTTACCGCTCTGAAGGATTTGCAGTTTTACTTGGTGGGATCTTCAATACTTTCCCTTATACTGGTTTTTCACAAAATGTTGGTTTAGTCCAATTATCAGGAATTAAAACGAGACGTCCTATTTATTACACTGCACTCTTTCTAGTGATTTTAGGGTTAGTGCCCAAATTTGGTGCTATGGCACAAATGATTCCAAGCCCCGTTCTTGGTGGTGCAATGTTAGTGTTGTTCGGCATGGTTGCCCTACAAGGGATGCAGATGCTAAATGCTGTTGATTTTAAAAATAATGAAAATAATTTTATTATTGCTGCCGTCTCCATCGCAGCAGGTGTTGGCTTTAACGGCACTAATATCTTTCATAGCTTACCCAATACCCTTCAAATGTTTTTAACCAATGGGATTGTGATTGTGACACTCTTTGCAGTGGTGTTAAATCTCCTCTTAAATGGGAAAAAACAAGACTAAATAATTCTTTTAATCAAGCTAAAAATAGTTTTTCAATTTTGAAAAGCTATTTTTTTGGTGTTTTGAAAGGCAATTCGTTGTTTTAAGATGGTAAAAAAAGTCACTTTTATTATGTTTTTTATTCTTAGACAGAAATAAAAAGAAAAAACGATAAAATTCCATTAAATCTGAGATTTAGTCTAGAAAAAAACAAGATAATATGTTAATATAACAATAATAAAACGCTTACAATTATTATTGTTAATAAGGACTATTATAAAGAAGGTTAAACATTAAAGGGAGGTTTTTATGGCGTTTAATAGACAATATAAAGGTGAGAGAAGTTTTCACTATTCCATTAGAAAAACATCTATTGGCGTAGGCTCAGTTGTTGTAGGAATGTTGCTGTTTGGAACATCACCACTAACCGTTTTAGCAGAAGAAAACCAAGACAATATGGTGATGACTAATGAAGTTGTTGGTGATCAGGAAAGAACAGTTGAAACAGGAATTGCAGCTGACAGCGAAAGTTCAAACGACACGACAAATTCCACAGAAGTAGCTTCTCATCAAGGGGTAACAGTTACTGAAGAGATTGACTCAGCTGATACTGAAATTCCAATGCTTTCAACAGCACTTGAAGATGGTGCCAACCCAAAAGAGTTAGTGAGTTCTGATAAGGAAGTTGCTCCTGATGGCACAATCGCTTTAGATAATCAATACACAGCAACACCAGATTTTTCTAAAGAAGCAGTAGATGCCGCTGTCACAGACCAAGCTTATCTTGAAAAAGAGTATGTTATTTATCCAACTCCTCAAAAAATAACATACGGTGATGGTCTTTTACGCTTGGACCAGACAGTTAATTTAGTCGTTGGTCAAGATGTTGATATCTACACCAGCAATCGTGCTAAAGAAATTCTTCAAGCTAACCAAATTTCTTATACAACATCAAGTGAAGTGGCTACAACAACACCAAATATCTTATTGGGTATTCGTGGGAAAGATACTTTAGCAAGTCAACACCAAGCATCGTCACAAATAGATTCAGCCTTATTTGACAAAATTGATGCCTATTCAATTGTCATCAAAGATAATACCATATCAGTCCTTGGTAAGGACACAGATGCTGTCTTTTATGGTTTAACTAGTTTGAAACATATGTTGAAAGATAGTGATGTGCCCGTTCTACGTGAACTCGTTGTTGAAGATTACGCTGATATTAAAAATCGTAGTTTCATTGAAGGTTATTACGGTAATCCTTGGTCAAATGAGGATCGTGCAGAATTGATGCGTTATGGTGGCGATCTTAAAATGACCCAATATGTTTTTGCACCAAAAGATGACCCTTATCATAATAGCAAGTGGAGAGAACTCTATCCAGATGATAAGCTCGAAGAAATCAAGATGTTGGCGCGTGTTGGGAACCAATCAAAAACTCGCTATGTTTGGACCATTCATCCATTCATGTCAAACCCTGTTCGTTTTGACAAAGATGGACAAGGCAATTACCGTTTCTACGAAGATGACCTAAAAATTATCAAAGCTAAATTCACACAACTATTAAACGTTGGTGTCAGAGAATTTGGTATCCTAGCTGATGATGCAGCCACTCCAGTTGGTGGTGCTGCTAGCTATAATAAATTAATGACTGACTTAACCCAGTGGTTAACAGAAAAACAAGCTGAATATACCGGATTAAGAAAAGAAATGATTTTTGTTCCTCATGAATATTGGGGTAACGGAACAGAAGCAGAACTACGTTCTTTAAATAATGGTTTACCAGAAACGTCTTCATTAACCTTGACAGGTGGACGTATTTGGGGACAAGTAACCAATCAGTTCCTTAATAATTTAAAAACAAACCTATCAGCAAACGGCGCCACTTATCGTCCTGTTCAACTCTGGATTAACTGGCCAACAACAGATAACTCTAAACAACACCTCATTTTAGGTGGTGGTGAGCAATTCTTACAACCAAATGTTGATCCAAGTCTTATTGCTGGGATTATGTTAAACCCAATGCAACAATCAGAACCTTCTAAGATTGCATTATTCTCAGCAGCAGAATACACATGGAAGATTTGGAAATCAGTGGCACAAGCAAAAAGCGTTAATGACATGGCCTTTAATTTTGCTGAAAATGGTACATTTAAACCATCTGAAACTGCTAACGCCTTTAGAGAATTAGGAAAACACATGATTAACCAAAATATGGATACTCGTGTTGTTAAACTAGAAGAGTCTGTTGAACTAGCACCAAAACTCACACGCTTTATCACTAAATTAAAAGCTGGCGAAGATATTTCAGCAGAAAGAGACGAATTACGTCAAGAATTTACTAAGTTAAAAACAGCAGCTGAAACATATAAAGCTAATGGTTATAGTCGTATGAAAGATCAGATTATCTACTGGTTAGATAATACTATCGATCAAATGAATGCCTTAGATAAATTGCTTACAGCTACTGAATACATTAAAACAGATAACACAACAGGACTCTGGGAAAATTATAAGGCTGGACTTGATTTTTATAACACTTCAAAAACTCATCGCTTCTGGTATGTTAGTGGTTATCAAAATGCAGAACTAGGTGTTCAGCATATTAGACCATTTATTTTGACACTTTTAGATGAATTATCAAAAGAAGTAGAAAATTCATTAGACCCTAGCCAAGTGCAACAATCATTTATTACAAATCGTGCGATTGCAAGTGGGGATCTCAATAGTATTTTAGATGGTGATTTATCGACTAAAATTCTTAGCACAACACCAAATAGTATTGCTGTTGGTGATTATGTTGGCCTTGAATTTAGTAAAGCTCAAGTGATTAAAAATCTTATCTTTGCTATGGGTACAAAAGAAAATCTTCGGGATACCTTTAGCCGTGCCAAAGTAGAATACCTTAATGAAACTGATGAATGGTTGACAATTGAAAAAGAAGGACTTGTTGGTAATGAACAACTTATCGAGTTTGACAACTTAGCAATTAATGCGAAAGCCGTTCGATTGATTGCTACTGCAGCTAAGGGGAATACTTGGCTAGGTGTGCGTGAGATTGCTGTTAATCGTCCATTAGAAGCAAGTAAAAATAATGCAGACCTAGAACTGACTGTGACACACAGTAACAATCTCATCTATAAAATTGGTAGAAATCAAAACTATATTTTAGATAACGATCCAAATACGGAAGCAATGCTTGCTAATGCCAATAATCAAGACAATACACCGCAAGGTGCATGGGTTCAAGTGAGTGTTGAAAAACCAACAGAGATTACCAAAGTGACGATTACACAAGGACAAGGTGATAAGATTGCTAGAGGAGTGATTGAGTACTCTGATGATCTTGTGACATGGCATAAACTAAGAGATGTCAATGGTGAGAGAAAAATTGAAATAAACACTGGCATTGTTGCAAAAGCTATTCGCATCACTAATCATCAGGCTATGAGCAAATGGTGGCGTATCTCACAATTTATGCTAGAAAGTCATTCAGGAACTCTTGAATATACTGACACCAATGTGGAGTCATTAAAAAATAGCAAGACTTACGTAGAAGATAATCAATACAAGCTTATTCTAGAAGGCCAACATCAACTAGCTGCTGGTGACTATGTTGGTTTGCGTTTAGAACGCCTTCATGAATTACAAGACATTGCCTTAGAAACACCTGCTGGCGAAACAATTAATACGCCGTTAAGTCTCCTTTATTCACCAAACAATGTTGAATGGTTTAGTAAAGAACAAATCACAGATCACAATCTAGTCAGATACCTTCGCCTGGTTAACCAAACGAATGACACACAATCACTGGAAGATTACCACTTGATTTTAGAAACAGTTGAAGTTTTACCTAATAGCTTAGAATCGACTACAATGGGAATTAATAGCTATTACGGAGCAAATGATGTTCGTAATATTAATAATCTATCAGATCTTTTTGATGGTAAATTGGATCGTCATGTAGAATTCAGCGATTTCCAAAGACGTGACGGTGAGGTTGTTATCAAACTTGGGACAACAAGAAACATTAAGAAGATAAGAGGCTATATCCAAGACGGTACTCAAAATTACTTGCGTGATGGTAAAATTCAAGTTAGTACAGATGGTACTAACTGGGTTGATGTGGTAACGATTGGTGATGGGATTACAAATCCTACCCGTGATAGTTCACTTGATGATGGATGGACCCATGATTCAGAAAATCCTGGCAATCGTTTCATCGAAGGAACTCTTGCATCACCAGTAGAAGCTAATTATCTAAGAATACTATTTACAGCTGATTATCTACAACGTTTCATGGCCTTTACTGAACTTGTGATTAACGATGGCGAATTTGTTAAAACAGTTAATGACCCAACGGTTGAAACCAAAAATAGTGAGACAAGTCAGTCGCTGGCCAATAATATTGTTGATGGTAAAATTTTGACAACCTATCATTTAGATAAAGAAGCAGGTAAGTTAATCTATCATCTTTCTGAAGAAACTAATCACAATCACATTACCATTCTTTCAACAGCCAGCTCAAAAGCTCCAATCATGGTACGTGCTAGAGTTGCTGAAAGTAGTAAGGACTATGATCAAAATGTCGCAAGTCATTGGATAACTCTTGGTAATCTACAATCAAGCTTTGCTAAGGTGATACTTCCAAGTAGTGTGAAACATCTTCTGGATCTGGAGTTGTCATGGGATAATCACCCAATTGACATTTATGAAGTGAAGACTTACTATGACACTGTTAAGAAGGAACAAATTGTTAAAAATGGTAAAGGTGTCTTTGTAGAAGATTTGCCAGAATTTACCGGAGTTCTTGAGGAAAAAGTACCAGATAATTTCCCTGTTAATGAATTACCAGAATCGGACTTTGTCCCAGATACAAAAGTACCAGAGACAGCTCCAAGCTATGAACTGCCTGAATCAGACTTCGTCCCAGAAACTAAAGTTCCTGATAACTACCCAAGTTATGAACTCCCTGATTCTGATTTTGTCCCAGAGACTAAAATTCCTGATACTTATCCAAACTATGATTTACCTGAAATGCCTGTACCATTAGAAAGCCAGGTTCCAAAAACTGCTCCTACGGTTGAAGAATTACCAAGTATTGTTTTTGAAACAGGCAAAGCGACAACTCATCAATTAGAAGAACTGACTTTCCTACAAGATTCTAAAGAGATAGTGGACGCCAAAACAGGTGTTCGTATCCAGTTGGAAAAAGGGGAATTAGCTCTTATCACTGGTGCAAAAGTTAATCACAAAGAAACCTTGGATAAAGAGACCCCTCAAGTTCTTAAAGGGCTTGACTATGATCTTTATGACATTGAATTATTAGATGATGCTGGTCAAGTTATTAGCCCATTAAAAGATAGTCTTGTCATTTTGCCGATAGATGAAGGCAAAGAAGTAGGTGAGGTGATTTATCTACCAAATAGTAATGAAGCTGAACGTTTAGCATTTACTTCAACGACATATACTGATGAAAAAGGCCAAAATCACACTGGAATTGTCTTTGTTGCCAAACATTTTAGTGAGTACGGTATTGTTTATAAAACACTTCAACACAAAAATGAATCCACTGCCAAAGATAACCAGAAAGAAAAAGTCCTTTTAATGACAGATAGTCCTTCAAATACAAGTAAAGAAATATTTGCAAAAGGAAATTCAAAAAATTCAAATGAATTACCAAAAACAGGGGATACTAATACATTAAGTGTTCTTGGAAGTCTCTCTTTACTTTCTGCTTTGAGCCTATATGGCTATGGTCAAAAGAAAAAAGAATTCGACTAATTGTTAGAGCGATAGCTATTGCTAGATAATTTAACGAGAGTATAGAGGTTGGATATCATATCCAACCTCTATCTTCTTTATTAGTAATTTGAACAAAGTCAATTAAAGTGATTGATCACGAAAGGTTATAACTAAAAATTATAGTACTATTAAAATAAAATAGTCTAAAAATGATTGTTTTTTTTATTTTTTAACTATATAATTTAATTAATTAGGATTGTTATAAATACATGAGAAATTGATTTATTATTGAATAATTTCTTAGTATTTTATTAACTGGTTATAAAATAATGTATCAAGAATTTTAAAAACAGTAACATCAATTTTGTTCATAAAAACTATTATATATAGTAAATATAAAATTAAACATTAAGGAGGCAGCTGATGAAATTTATTTTATTTAGTGCACGAGAAGATGAGAAGATAGCGTTAGAATCTTATCAACAAAAGCACCCAGAAATTGAGCTTGATATCTACACGGAATCAATTGATGGCAATACAATGTCTTACATTAAAAAAGGTTATGATGGGTTAATTGCATCACAAGTAAAAGCCATTCCTGAGGCAGCTTATCATTTGATGAAAGAATCAGGCATTAAAGTTTTTGCTACAAGATCTGCAGGTTATGACATGTATAACCTTAAACTGTTGAAAGAATTAGGTATTCGTTTAACTAGAGTACCAGTCTATTCACCATTTGCTATTGCTGAGTTTGCATTTACCAGCGCCATGTATTTTTCACGTGATTTTGATATCATACAAGCAAATGCTCAAAAAGGTGACTTCAGTTGGCAAAAATCAATTACAAGTACTGAAATTCGTCGCAAGACCGTGGGAATTCTTGGTACTGGGAATATTGGACGCATTACTGCCGAAATGTTCAAAGCAATGGGTGCAACAGTGATAGGATATGACCTTTATCCAAATAAAGAGTTGGAAAGCATTTTAACCTATGTTTCAAGCGTAGAAGAATTAGTTGAAAAATCAGATATCATTTCACTACATGCACCTGCAACTGAAGAAAATTACCACATGTTTGATGCTGAATTGTTTAAACGTGCTAAGAAAAATCTCATCTTAGTTAATGCAGCGCGTGGTAGTTTGATTGATACAGAAGCTCTTTTAGACGCTCTTGATAATAATCAATTACGCGCAGCAGCTATTGATACCTACGAATACGAAGGACCTTTTGTAAATCAAACTGTTTCTTTAGATGCTGTTGATGATAAAGTGTTCTTAAGACTCCTTAAACATCCAAAAGTTCTTTATTCACCACATGTGGCCTTCCATACTTATAACGCTATTGAAAACTTGGTTCACATAGCGATTGATGGCGCAAAAAGTATTCTTCTTGGTGAAGAAGTTGAAGAAGAAGTTAAACTTTAAACCAATGTCAAAAACTACCATTATAATCACTATCACGCAAGTGGTAGTGATTTTTTCTAACCAAAAGTGTTAATTAACAGATGCGATAAAATGACAGAAAAAAAGAAGTAGGATATAATGATAGGAGATTATTTTGAGGAGTTTTAAATGTTTGAACGATTAAAATTATGGTATTACAATCATAAAACCTGGATATATAATACTCAGTATATTTTATACTCGATTGTTTTAGTCACTATTGTTATGCTGATTGACTTAGGGTATTTTAATGTCAGAGATTATATACCAGCAATTTTCTATACGAAAGTCTCATTAGCCAAGACTATTTTAGCTACACTTGCTGGTGCACAATTGACCATCACAACCTTTACTTTTTCAACCATTTTATCAGTCATGTCAAATTACATGTCTAATTTTTCACCGCGCGTGGTAGAAAATTTTGTTGACACTAAGATTACGATGAAAGTATTAGGAATCTTCTTTGGTGGCTTTTTCTATAGTATTACGGCACTCGTTTTTATGCGTGATGTTTTGGAAAACCAGCAAGTTATAGCAGGTTTTGTCTCAGTGGTTTATGCCATTGTTTCTATGACTTATTTTATCATTTTTGTACAAAATGTTATTAGAAGCTCTAAAAGTGAAAATCTCTTATCTGATATCTATAATGAAACACTGTCAGTGATTGAAAAAGAACTGGATAAACGTGAGGAATACCAAGGTTTTTTCAGCGATGTTGAAACACAGTCTATGCAACTTTACCCTAATGATAATGGTTTTTTAAGTGTCATTAATTTTGGTGAAATTTCAGATTTATTAAAAGAAAATAGTGCTGAACTCATTGTTGATTGTAAAATTGGAGATTTTGTCAATGAAGAAAAACCACTCGCTCACATTAATAAGGCTGAAAGTACAACTTTTGATGATGATTTAATGTCAAAAATAGCCGATTGTTTCATCTTGTCTGAGAATAAAGTTTATGAAAATGATTATAGACATGGCATCGATAAAATTGAAGAAATAGCTGTTCGAGCGCTATCGCCAGGGGTTAATGATCCAAATACTGCCATCCAGTGTATCCATAAAATTAGTCTCTTATTAGTCCCCATATCAAAAACGGTCAATAATCATATTATTGTTCAAGAAAATAAGAATGCTAAAATTGCATATACTGCTTATACTTTTGAAGAAGACCTCTATCATTCTTTTAACCAGATTGTTAATTATGGCAAAGAAGACATTGACGTCATGTATACTGTTTTAGAGGGCCTTGAGACCCTTTACTATTCAGCAGTTGCAGCCAACAAAAAAGCTGTTCTTGATTTTGTCAAAGATATGTATGACCATATTATTCCAAGACCAAGTGGTCAACTCAATCAAGAACGCTTAGACTATATTTATCAAAGAATACTAACAAAAAGTCAAGAAATAAAAGAAGCTTAATTTCTTTATTTAATCAAAAGAGTCATAACAGTTCACATTGATACTAGTTAGGCAGGAAAAGTTTATGAAAATTGTATTTGCGTCTGATTCTTTTAAAGGATCACTATCCTCAGAAAAAATTTCAGAGTTATTAGAGACAGTGACACCGCAAATTTTTCCAAACGCTGAGATGGTGTCTCTTCCAGTTGCTGATGGTGGCGAAGGGACAATGTCAATCTTAGTCAAGGCTTTAAAGGGGAGTTATAAAAAAGTAATAACAGAAGATCCATTGGGAGAGCCAGTGACGGCTTGTTATGGTTTACTGCCAAAGCATACTGCTATTATCGAAATGGCGAGTGCTTCAGGATTACCACTAGTGAAAGAAGAAAAAAGAAACCCTCTTTTAACGAGTTCTTATGGCACTGGCCTATTGATTCGTGATGCGCTTGACGAAGGGGTTGAACACATTTTAATAGCACTAGGTGGCAGTGCCACTAATGATGGGGGCATGGGAGCAATGACTGCTCTAGGCATTCATTTTTTAGATAAAAATGGTCAACGTCTAAAAGGGTCGGGTGAAGAATTAGCCAAGGTATATGCGATTGATGTTTCAAACGCTCACTCTAGACTTAAAAATGTTCAATTCACCATTTTATCAGATGTTACCAATCCTCTTTTAGGAAAAAATGGCGCCACCTATACCTTTTCTAAACAAAAAGGGGCTACAGATTCTATGATGCAATCCTTAGAAACGGGAATGACAGAGTTTTCTTACTTGGTTGAAAGATCAGTTGGTAGGCAACTCGTAAATAAAGAAGGGTCAGGAGCTGCTGGGGGGCTTGCTTTTTCTCTCATGGCATTTGTGAAAGCAAATGTGGCTTCTGGGATTGAAACGATTTTAGATATTTTAGGATTTGACACAAAAATTAAAGGTGCTGATTTTATTATTACTGGTGAAGGTCAGTTGGATCGTCAGTCTGCTTTTGGAAAAGTTATCTCTGGTGTCGCTAAAAGAGCAAAAAAACAAGATATCCCGGTTTTTGCAATCGTCGGTAGTTTACAAGACCACTATGAAACGATTTATGATTGTGGGGTTTCAAGTATTATCACTACTGTTAATAGACCAATGTCTCTTGATGAAGCACTTGAAAATAGTGAGTTTCTTTATCAAGATGCTGCCTATCGATTATTAACTGCAATTAGAACTGGTATGATAATCCATCAAAAAAGTAAAAATTAACCCTACTTACAAATTCTTTCTTTGCTATCATTTTTAGTTTAGTGTAAAATAATAATTAAAAGGAAAAAGGAGTCAAATATGATTTTAATAACAGGAAGTAAGGGGCAATTAGGAACTGAATTACGCCACCTTTTAGATGAAAGAAATGTTGATTATGTCGCTGCAGATGTTAGTGAAATGGATATTACGAATGAAGAACAAGTAGAAGCTTTTTTTGCAAAAGTAAAACCAACCTTAGTCTATCATTGTGCTGCTTATACAGCTGTAGATGCAGCAGAAGATGAAGGAAAAGAATTAGATTATGCTATTAATGTGACAGGAACTGAAATTATTGCAAAAGCTTCTGAGAAGTATGGTGCAACGCTTGTTTACATTTCAACAGACTATGTGTTTGATGGCAATAAACCATTAGGAGAAGAATGGTTAGAAACAGATACACCAGATCCACAAACAGAGTACGGACGTACTAAACGTCTTGGTGAAGAAGCTGTTGAAAAATTTGCTAGTCAATACTACATTATTCGTACGGCATGGGTATTTGGAAATTATGGGAAAAACTTTGTTTTCACCATGCAAGACCTCGCCAAAAAACACCCACGTTTAACCGTTGTCAACGACCAATTTGGTAGACCTACATGGACAAGAACACTTGCAGAATTCATGACTTATCTCACAGATAACAGAAAAGAATTTGGTTATTATCACTTATCAAATGACGCAGATAAAGTCACTTCATGGTATGATTTTGCAGTAGAGATTCTTAAAGACACTGATGTTGAAGTAGCACCAGTAGACTCTAGCCAGTTTCCAGCCAAAGCAAAACGCCCGTTTAACTCAACAATGAGCCTAGAAAAAACAAAAGCCACAGGCTTTGTCATTCCTAGCTGGCAAGATGCTCTCAAAGAATTTTACCGCCAAGGGAAAAAATAAAAAAAGAACAAGTATTATGAAATGATTTTTTATCTAATATTTTATATTGATTAATTTATTGAAAAAGTGGTTGTATTTCAACCATTTTTTTAATTTACTTAAATTATTGATTTTTTTTAATATTTTTATACAATTCTACTGTCGAATCAGTTTTTTGATTACTTTACTATTTTTTTTATTGAAGGGGGTACGAATATATGAAAATTAAACAAAAAATGTTTTATATTTTTTTGTTTTTACCAGTTTTCTTTTTGTTACGATGACTGTTAAAGCTGAAGAAAATATAATACCTTTTCCAAATGATCAATTATATTCTAATGAAAAAGGGTTTGAAGAAAACAAAGAAAGTAAAGAATTAATTGAGGAACCAAATCAGACTGTTTCTCAGGATTCTAACACTCCTGAAGGAGTACTAGAAAATATAGATGTTTCTGAGAAAGTAAAAGAAGTATCTGATTTGAAGGAAAATGTTGACAACTCTGTTAACAAACATATAGATAATGAAAATATTGACGAACCAGTTCTTGAAAATTCTAATGAATCAATAAAACAAGAACAAAAAGAGCAAAAAGTAAATACTGATGAGACAATTGATAAAAGAACAAGTAATTTTAGATCAACGACTATTGAAAAAAACAAAGTATCGGTTGAAGCTATTTTTCGTTTATACAATCCCAACACTGGTGAACACCACTATACATCAAGTAGAGGTGAAAATAATTATTTAGAGAAAGTTGGATGGATATCTGAAGGTATCGGTTGGTATGCTCCAGTACGTGGGGATGAAGTCTATCGACTTTATAATCCAAATAATGGTAATCATCATTATACAAAATCAAAAGGAGAAAGTAATTTTCTAAGTAGAGTTGGTTGGATTTATGAAGGTATTGGCTGGCATTCAGGCGGAACAAAAAGTATATATCGACTTTACAATCCCTATGCCAAAGGTGCAGGAAGTCATCATTACACAGGTTCAAAAGGTGAGAGTAATTATTTAGATAAAATTGGTTGGAATTATGAAGGAATTGGATGGTATGCTATTGAGGAATCAGTTTTAGATGATAGCATTACTAAACCAAATAATAAATTAGATGTTGAAATGACATCAACTGGACTTCAAGTAAATTTTTCATCAAATACTATCACTGATTATAGTAAAATAAGATTTTCTGTATGGTCAGAGAAAAATGGAAAAGATGATTTACTAACATACCAATCTGATTTTAATGGGAATGCAACAATTCCATTTTTGAATCATAATGATTTTGGTCTTTATAATATTGAAGCATATTTTGAAAATTCGAATAAAATTCTTGTATCTAAATCAATCGAACTAGAAACTTACAAGACTAATACTGAAATTAGTAAAGTTAATGATACAACTTATACAGTTAGAGTGAACAATGTTCCTATGGCAATTAATGGGATTGTAGTTCCTGTTTGGACATCTAAAAATGGACAAGATGATATAAAATGGTACGAAGGTAAAAAAATAGCAGATGGAGAATATTTGGCCACTATTTTATTAGGAAATCATAATCTTGAAGAAGGATTTTATAATGTTCATGTTTATGGAAAGGGATTTAAAAAGTTAGCTCCTCTAGCTGCAACCGAAGGTTTTACAACAAAACTATTACCAACACAAACAGGTAACATAAATATTTCTAACGTTGATAAGAAAAATTATAGTTTTACAGCCACTGTTTCAGAGGTTGGCCATAAATTAGGTATTAAATCTATTGATATTGCTGTATGGTCCGATCCAAATGGACAAGATGATATAGAATGGTATAGAGCTATTCCTCAAGCTGATGGGACATATAAAGCAATTGTTCATTTAGCAACCCATGAATTTGTAAATGGTAACTATAATATCCATGTATACTATAATCTAAAAAATAATACAAAGTCAGGAGTGGGAGCTTTAACTAAAAAAATACAAGTCCCTGCACCTAGAGAATTTATTCAAAAAGAATTACAATCTATTAGAAGTAAATTTAATGAACTATTTGGTGGAGTTCCAGGGAACAAATCTCTTGTTGTAATGCCAACAAATGGGACTGAACTTTTGTCTATAAATGATAATGTTCAACGTTCAGCATCAACAATTAAACTGTTTATCATGGCTGCAGCATTTGCCAAATCCGAAAGAGGCGAACTTAACCTTAGTCAAGCTTATACCATAAAAAATTCAGACTTGGTAGAAGCTTCTACAGCTTTAGCTGGAAAAGCTGGTGTAACCTATACTTTAGATGATATTACTAGAATGATGGTTCAATATAGTGATAATACTGCTACAAACATTATGATATCAGCAATAGGTGGTGTTGATGCTGTTAATAGTGAAATTCGTCGATTGGGCTATACTAAGACTACTCTAAACAGATACATGAGAATTCAATCTCAGATTGATAGAGGTTTAGAAAATTATATCTCTGCTGTTGAAGCAACAGATTTATTAAAAAACATCTATAATCAATCATCAACAGCTTCTACCCAATCAGATAAAAGTATGCTTAATAAATTAAGCAATAATTTTTATAAATTATGGCTTCCTGCAAATATTCAATCAATTGCTCAAACGTGGGATAAGCCTGGAAATGATCCTAAATTTGGAGTTGAAAACGATATAGCTATTATTAAGCGTAATGGTAGAGCATATGCAGTTGGACTTTTAACTCAAGGTAATAGAGGCAATGGTTTAACCTACACAAATAAATTTGCTCAATTTGGCAAATTCATTGCTAGTCTATTGTAGAAATTATAATATCTAAATGTTTTATTAAGATGAATTTAAAGTAATAGAAAAAAGATAGAAAACCTTTTTAAGTTTTCTATCTTTTGTTTTCCATTGGTTATTGTTGTTATAAACTTATGTTTTTAAAACAGAAATAATTATAATACCAAAAGGTTGATTTAAAGATAATCTAAGAGGTGAAAAACTTCAAATTATTTAAGAGATTGAAACAATAATTTATCAAAATAAGGATATGTTCAAAATCGCCAAAGAAATGAAAATATGATATAATAAAATGATTGTATTGTATAGAATGAGGTTATTATGCGTCACGTTTTTATCCTTGGTAGTAGAGGACTTCCAGCAAGTTATGGAGGTTTTGAAACTTTTGTTCAAGAACTGATTCAAAATCAAGTGTCTCCTGATATTAAATATCACGTGGCTTGTCTTTCAAATGAAAAACAAGGTCATCATTTTGATTACTCAGGCGCTGATTGTTTTACTATTAAACCTCCAAAGATAGGTAGTGCGCGTGTTATTGCCTATGATATGATGGCTATTAACTATTCCTTGTCTTTGATTCAAAAGCAGCAAATAAAACAACCTATTTTTTATTTACTAGGTAATACCATCGGTGGTTTTATTCATCCTTTTGCCAAAAAGATTAAAGGGGTGGGAGGAAAGTTATTTGTCAATCCGGATGGACTAGAGTGGAAACGTTCTAAATGGCCAAAACCTGTTCAAATGTATTTGAAGTACTCAGAAAAAATGATGACAAAGCATGCCAATCTTATCATTACAGATAACCTTGGCATTGAAGACTATATTAGAACCTCTTATCCTTGGTCTAAGACATCATTTATCGCTTATGGAACGGATACAGAATCGTCTAATCTATCACCAACAGACCCAACAGTGAGAGAGTTTTATCAAAAATGGCAAATCACAGAAAAAAATTATTACCTAATATTAGGACGCTTTATTCCAGAAAATAATTATGAAACTATTATTAGAGAATTTATGGCTAGTCAAACCGAAAGGGATTTGATCATTATTAGCAATTACGAAGGCAATGCTTACTTTGAAACTCTTCGTCAAAAAACTCATTTTAATCAGGATGAGCGTATTAAGTTTGTAGGTACCGTCTATGATAAAGAATTGGTTTCCTATATTCGTGAGAATGCCTTTGCTTACCTCCATGGTCATTCTGTTGGCGGGACTAATCCAGGTCTTCTTGAGTCACTAGCTCATACCGATCTAAGTTTAGTGTTGGACGTTTCTTTTAATCGTCAAACCGCTAAAGATGTTGTTTATTACTGGAAGAGCAAAGAAAATGATTTAAAAGACTTACTAAATAAGATGGATAAAAAAGACCATTTTAAAGAACTTGGTATAGCTGCCAAAAATCATGTTAAAGAGAATTATACATGGTCAAAAATTGTCAAAGAATATGAGGATTTATTTTTAAGTGAAAGTTAATATTGTGATGGCTACTTATAATGGCGAAAAATTTCTTGCCGAGCAAATCGAAAGTATCCAAAAACAAACCTTTAAAGATTGGACTCTTTTAATAAGGGACGATGGCTCTAACGATCAGACTAGAACTATCATTCAAGCCTTTGTCAAAAAAGATTCACGCATTCATCTTATCGATTCTGAAAAATTTGATAATGTGGGAGTTATTAAAAGTTTTTATACTCTTGTTAAGCGTGAGTCTGCAGATTTTTATTTTTTTAGTGATCAAGATGATGTTTGGTTGGAAGATAAATTAGAAAAGACATTAGCTAAAGCACAAACTTTTCCTAGCGATAAGCCATTACTGGTTTATACCGACTTATCTGTGGTCAATCAAAATCTTGAAATGATGACTGAAAGCATGATAGAAAAACAATCTCATCATGCCAATACGACTCTTCTTCAAGAATTGACAGAGAATACGGTAACTGGTGGAACCATGCTGATTAATCATACACTTGCCAAAAAATGGACAGTTGATGATAATATTTTGATGCATGATTGGTATCTTGCTTTGTTAGCTAGTGCAATGGGTAATCTTGTTTATATAGATAGACCAACTCAATTATATCGTCAACATGACAATAATGTTCTTGGCGCAAGGACATGGACAAAAAGAATGAAAAAGTGGCTAAAACCACACTTACTATTAGAAAAATATTGGTGGCTTATCACAGAAAGTCAAAAACAAGCCCGCCATCTCTTACAATTTGATTTATCAAAGCAAAATAAAGAGATGATTATAGCATACACTTCTCTACTTGAACAACCATTATCGAGAAGATATGCTGCATTAAAAAAGTATGATTTTAAAAAGAATCGACTTTTTCATACCCTCGTGTTTAGAGGACTTATTCTTACAAAAATAGGCTATAGGAGAAAATAAAATGTTGTTATTCCGAAAAGAAAATTGGATTCTTTTGCAAGAAATGGTAAAAACAGATTTTAAATTACGATATCAAGGCAGTTTGATTGGCCACTTGTGGTCAATTCTAAAACCACTCTTGTTGTTTACTATCATGTATTTGGTTTTTGTGCGTTTCTTGCGTTTTGATGACGGTACTCCACATTATGCTGTTTCCCTATTACTTGGGATGGTGACATGGAATTTTTTCACAGAAGCTACGAATATGGGTATGATGTCAATTGTTTCGCGAGGAGATCTACTTAGAAAACTTAATTTCTCAAAAGAAATTATTGTTTTGTCTTCTGTAGTTGGGGCGGCTATTAATTATTCTATTAATATGCTTGTTGTTTTGGTCTTTGCTCTTTTAAATGGTGTTGCCATCAGTTGGAAAATATTAATTGTTTTTCCTCTCTTTTTTGAAATTGCTTTATTGGCTACTGGGGTTGCATTTGTTTTATCAACCTTGTTTGTTAGATATCGAGATATTGGTCCTATTTGGGAAGTGGTCCTACAAGCCGGTCTTTACGGTACCCCAATTATCTACTCTTTAACCTTTATTATAAATAGAGGGCAGGTAACATTTGCTAAGGTTATGATGTTAAATCCAATTGCACAAATTATTCAAGATTTAAGGCATTTCATTGTCTATTCAGGGAGCCATAGGATTAGTGATTTAATTCAAAATCATTTCTTGGTAATGATTCCATATGTACTACCAATTATTATTTTTATTATTGGTTATATTGTTTTTAACAAAAATTCTAAGAAATTTGCGGAGATTCTTTAATGAAAACAAATGACATAGCAGTTAAAGTAGAACATGTTAGTAAGTATTTTAAATTGCCAACAGAGAGTTCTCAAAGCTTAAGAACAACTCTAGTGAATCGTTTTAAAGGTGTAAAAGGCTATAAAGAGCAACATGTTCTTAAAGATATTAATTTTGAAGTGAAAAAAGGTGATTTCTTTGGTATCGTTGGTCGAAATGGTTCAGGTAAATCAACTCTATTGAAGATTATTTCACAAATCTATTTTCCAGAAAAAGGTAAGATTACTATTGATGGGAAAATGGTCTCCTTTATTGAATTGGGTGTAGGGTTTAATCCAGAATTAACAGGACGTGAAAATGTTTATATGAATGGTGCCATGCTTGGTTTTACAACGGAAGAAGTGGATGCCATGTATGATGACATTGTTAATTTTGCTGAACTTCACGAGTTTATGAATCAAAAACTAAAAAATTATTCTAGTGGGATGCAAGTTCGTTTAGCATTTTCAGTAGCCATTAAAGCACAAGGTGATATTTTGATTCTTGATGAAGTTTTAGCTGTTGGAGATGAAGCTTTTCAAAGAAAGTGTAATGATTACTTTTTAGAGCGTAAAAACAGTGGAAAAACAACCATTTTAGTAACTCATGATATGGGTGCCGTTAAAAAATATTGTAACAAAGCCGTTTTGATTGAAGATGGATTGATAAAAGTTCAAGGTGATCCAGATGATGTGGCTAATCAATATAGTTTTGACAACGTTAATATTGAAGATGTTTCTCAAGAAGATAACGATGGCAATGACAAACAACAATTAGTTTCTGATTTTAAAATTAAATTATTGTCTAAAAATCAAGTATCGCCAGATGAAGAATTAGTCTTTGAATTTTCTTATAATGTTTTATCAGATATTGAGACTCACGTTGCTATTTCTATGATTGATTTAGATACAAACTACGGTTTGTACAACGATAACTCTATTAATCTAACGACATCAAAAAGAGGCTTGAAGAAATTTCACTATAAATGCTCTCTACCTTATTTAAATAACGCCAAGCTAAAATTAGTGGCAAGTGTCAGAGATGAAGAAAAGAGAGTTTTGGCATTCAGCTCTGCTTCAGATTCTCCAGTCTTTTTGATAAACCGTAAAGTAGATGTTGACGATAAATCAGAATTTGATGCTGCGACTGGATTGCTTAAAAGAAATGGAACTTGGAGTGACGTGAAAGGTCAATGAGTATGAAAAAAAATATCCTCTTTATTTCTCCGACAGGAACATTAGAAAATGGTGCTGAGATATCGATTACAAATTTAATGACTCATTTGTCTGATCTAGGATATCAGGTCTTTAATGTTTTTCCAAATATTGGTCATCCAACTCAAAAAAATTATGAGTTAAAAATGACATCTCACCATATTACATACTACAAATTAGAGATTTTAAACTGGTGGTGGGAAGAATCACCAAGCTTTTTACATGGTACAACAATGGATAGATCTTTTTTCTATGAAAAAAATATCAATGAAATAAGAACTATTATTGCTGAAAACGATATTGACGTAGTCATTAGTAATACTGTTAATGTTTTTCAAGGTGCCATTGCTGCTTCACTAGAAAAAAAGAAACATATTTGGTTAATTCATGAATTTCCAAAAGATGAATTTGACTACTATACTAAAAAAATTGAATTTATTTCTGATTCCTCAGATGCTATTTTTGCAGTCGATGGACCTTTAACTCATAAACTTAAGGAACTTTTCCCTAAGAGTACACAAATTAATTCATTCACACCAATGACAAATTTCATGACACAATCATTAACTCAAGGTGAATCAACACGATTTGTTTCTATTAGTAAAATTAATGATAACAAGAATCAATTGGAACTTTTAGAGGCCTATAAAGAGTTAAATCGAGTGGATATTCCTTTAGTTTTTATTGGTGATTGGGATTCAGATTATAAAAAGCAATGTGATGCTTATATCGAAGATAATGCGTTGGCAAATGTTACTTTCCTAGGGAATAAAGAACAGCCTTGGGATTATGTGACTGATAAAGATATCTGTGTTTTCACTTCGAAAGTTGAAACATTTGGATTGGTATTTTTGGAGGCTGTTAAATATGCTGTACCAACGATTTCTTCAAATAATGAAGGCTATCAATTTGTTGCTGATAAATTCAGGGCAGGTCGTGTCTATCCATTAGGAAATATTGAGAGATTGAAAGAAGAAATGTTTGACTATCTTGAAAATTTTGATGCTCGCAAATTAGAAGCTATAAACAACTCGAAACTATTAAAAGACAATAATCCTAACTATTACTACTCATCACTTATAGAAGAATTACAAATTGATAATCGAAAGAATAAAGTAATGGATGCTCTTTCGTCAATTGTTGGAAATTATAACCCTGATTACCATCCCTTTCAGATACATGAAAAGTTTGTCAGTGTTTATTTTTCAGATGAGAATAATCAATTCAATGAAAAGACAACTCTGAGATTGCCGTTTCGTTTTAAAGATACTTTTGTGATTAAAGTCCCTTTGGGGGTTAAAGAAATAAGAGTCGATTTATCTGAGACACCAAATTTTTTCAACTCTTTCTCACTGATTAATCAGATCTCAAAACAAATAATTAAGCCTAAAATTTCAACTCATGTAGAAATAGAAGAAGTCATTGTTTTTGATCATAATGATCCTCAAATTGTTTATAATGTTGAATCTTTTGAAGGTAAGGAATTGTTATTTTCTTATGAACTAGTAAGTATGACTAAGATCTTAAAACAAGATTACATTGAAAAAATTATCACTTTTAAAAATAATGAATTGAGAGATTTAAATCAGATTCAAGATAAATTAAACGAAGAAAAAGCTAGTCAAGAAAGTCAGTTCTCTCAACTTGAAAATCAATACAATGCTATTGTTAATTCAAGACGTTGGCAGATAACAACCAAATTAATTAATCTATTTAGGAGAAAAAAATGAACCGTTTGTTACTCTATGTTCACTTTAATAAGAACAATAAACTGAGCCCTCATGTTATTTATCAGCTTGAAAAGATGAAGCCTCTTTTTTCGCGTATTGTTTTTATTACAAATAGCATGTTAAAAGAACAAGATAAGACTACTCTACAAAACAAGCATCTATTTGATGAGTTTATTCAAAGAGAAAACAAGGGTTATGATTTTGCAGCATGGCATGATGGGATGGAAAAAATTGGGATGGATCGACTTTCAGATTACGATTCAATCACTGTAATGAACGATACCTGTTTTGGACCTTTGTGGGATATGGAACCCTATTATAAAACCTATGAAGACGATGATAGTGTTGACTTTTGGGGAATGACAAACCATCAAGCTGTTAAAACAAGAGAAGTGGCTATTGACGAACATTTACAGTCCTACTTTATTTCATTTAAAAAAAGAATAATCAATTCAAAAGTATTTAAGTCATTTTGGAATAATGTAGAATCTTATACCGATGTTCAAAATGTTATCGACAATTATGAAACGAAATATACAAAACTATTTACTAGAGCAGGATTTCATTATGCCTCAATTTTAAATACTGTTCCATTATCCGATGATTTTTTCCATTCTAACTTTACTATCCATTACCCCCATGTTTTGTTAGACCATAAGGTACCATTTGTTAAAATTAAGACTTTTGATTTAACTCAGCATTTGTCGCCATATGTGTTAAAAGAAATTGAAAAAATATCGGATTACCCTGTTGAGTTAATTCTTTCTCATATGAGTGATATTAGTCTTCCAACACCAGCCTATCTTTTAGATAGAAAAGTTTTGAAAAACGATCATAAACCATATTCAAATACCAAAAAAGTTGCTGTTCACCTTCATACTTACTATGTTGACTTGCTAGAAACTTTTTTAAAGCAATTTGAAGCATTTGATTTTGACTATGATTTATTTTTAACTACAGATTCGGAAACAAAAAAAGAAGCAATTAATAAAATTCTCTCATCTAAAGCAGTTAATGCAACAGTGTTGGTAACAGGAAACAGAGGTAGAGACGTACTACCAATGTTTAAATTAAAAGAAACACTATCTCACTATGACTACATTGGTCATTTTCATACTAAGAAATCTCCTGAATATCCCTATTGGGTAGGAGATTCATGGAGAGAAGAATTATTTCAAATGATGTTAAAACCTGCAGAAAGCATTCTTTCGACTCTTGAAAACAATGACAACTGTGGTCTCGTAATTGCTGATATCCCATCATTCTTTCGTTATACTAAAATTGTTGATCCTTGGAACGAAAATAAATTTGCTTCAGATATGAACGATTTGTGGGAAAGAATGAAACTTGATAGACAAATTGATTTTGATAAGTTAAACAATTTTATTATGAGTTATGGTACATTTATCTGGTTTAAATACGATGCTTTAAAACCTCTATTTGATTTGAATATTACAGATGAAGAAGTACCAAAAGAACCTCTACCTCAACATACTATCTTACATTCTATTGAGAGAATACTAATGTATTTGGCTTGGGCTAGAGGATACGACTATAGAATCTCTAAAAACGATATCTATATTACACCATTTGTTGATAATACTGTTCTAAACATTAGACCGGATACACTCCCTAATACTTATGTTAACTTTGATAATATAGGAGGAATCAAAGGCGCATTTAAATATATTTTCTTAGGTCCTGCAAGTGCTATGAAGTATATTTTAAAACGTCTTGTTAAAAAAATAAAATCATGAAAAAACCTAAATTACTCTATTCAACCATAATTAAATATTTATTTTCAATAGTTATCACTTTATACTCTTATAAAGTAACGTCGGATTTAGTGCCCATATTTGCAGGGGTTCTAGAACTGTCCATGATATTCTTTATTTCAAATATGCTTTTTAAAGTAAATAAATACATTGCGAATATTGTTAATACTGTTTTGATGTTACTTTATAATATTGAACAAGTTATTTTAATTTTTGGTGGTTCTTATTTAACTTATACAATGTTAACAAATGTAGATTCGTTAGAAGCCTTGTCAGGTCATGCTATTTTGTATGCTTCAGGTTTTCTTATATTGTTATTTTTTAGCTTTTTACCTATTTCAGAACAGCTAAAAAAAATGGAGTATCAAATTTTATCTTTTTTAGTCATTGTTATATTAGAAATAAGTGTAGTTGGTCTAAAAATTTTTGAAAACACTCCTTTTACAAACTATTACTCTTTAATTCAAATACATCAAGAAAGAATGGATTTATTAAATAGAATAGGAAACAATGAGGTTACTGAAAATTTTTATAAGAGCGAAGTTGTAAATGCTACTAGTAAACCAGAAAATTTACCAGATAATCCAAATATTGTTGTTATTTTTACGGAAGGATTATCTGAAAGAATACTTCATGATGATAGGGGGCTAATGGCCAATACTGTTCAAATTGAGGATGAGTCACTTTCTTTTGAAAACTATTATAATCATACTTTTGCAACATATTTGGGAATTAAAGGGCAGTTATATTCTGGTTACCAAGCAACAAATTACGAAGACAATTATCTTGTAGGCATGCAGGATGTTCTAAATGACAAAAACTACAATACAACCTTTATTAATACAGAACCAAATAATGTTGATTTCACAAAATATTTAAAAAGTATGAATTTTGATGAAGTTATTTCTCCAGATTCAATAAAATCAACCGTTTCTGATAAAAAAGCTTATCAATACTTGTTTGAAACAATGGAAGAAAAAGATAAAGAAGATGCCCCTTTCTTTATTTCTATGTATACTTTTGGAACCCATCTTAGTCTGGACTCTGATGATGAAATTTTTGGAGACGGAGAAAATCCGAATCTAAATAAATTTTATAATTTAGATATTCAATTCAAATCATTTATTGATATGTTTAATCAATCTGAGCTTTCTAAAAATACTATAATCGTTTTCACTACTGACCATGCAACTTATGTTGATGCCGATTATGTTAACACTTTTGGTAATGATAGAGCTGTTGGGCATCTTGATAAAGTACCGTTTTTCATTTATTATAATGGGGTGACACCACAAAGGATAGATGTTAATGGTAGAAATTCTTTATCTTTAGTACCTACCATATTGGATTATGTTGATATTTCAGAAGACAATTATTTTCTAGGAGATACTCTGTTCAATAATAACAGTACAAGCAAATTAGATACTATCTTTTCTTCTGAGGATTCTATTTTTACTACTAAAGATTCTAAAATAGATTTTTTAAAGCCTGAAGTTCGTGATGAAACACTGGATATAATTGAACAATACTACACTTTTAAGTTAATCAAATAAAATAGAATTATTGACTGACTTAAACATTAAGAAAAACTAAACTTCAATGATAAAAATTAGGAGAAGACTGTGAAGAAAATAATTCTTATTCCAGCTTATAATGAGAGTAGTAATATTGAGAGGACTATAAATTCTATCGAAAAAGATGCTCCAGATTTTGATTATATTATTATTAATGATTGTTCTACAGATAATACTCTTGAAATTTGCAAAAGAAATGGGTTTAATGTTATTTCATTACCAATTAATTTAGGGATTGGCGGTGCTGTTCAAACGGGATACAGATATGCTCAAAGAAATGGTTATGATGTTGCTGTTCAAGTAGATGGAGACGGTCAGCACAATCCTCTTTTTCTTTCGAAAATGCTTCATGAACTTACTGAATCTAATCTTGATATGGTAATAGGATCTCGTTTTATAACAAATGAAGGTTTTCAATCTTCGTTTGCACGTCGGGTAGGCATTCGTTACTTTAGATGGTTAATTAAATTAATAACAGGTGAAACTATTACAGATGCAACTTCTGGACTGAGAATGGTTAACAAAAAATTGATTGAGCGTTTTTCGTTTAATTATCCAGATGATTATCCGGAACCAGAAACAGTAGTGGAAGCACTAATTAACGGGAATAATATTAAAGAAATCCCAGTAATAATGAATGAACGAATAGGTGGTGTGTCATCTATTTCAATGTCGAAGTCGATTTATTATATGATTAAAGTGACTTTAGCAATATTATTTGTAAAATTGAGAGGAAAAAAATGATATGTCTAGTATAGCTAGAATTTTTGTAAGTATTTTAATATTTAGTTTTATTGTATGGGTGATAAAGCTCATTAAACATGACAAACTTGCTATTCGGTATTCTCTTTCATGGTTTATACTTGCATTTTTTATCTTAATATTTGCTTGGTTTCCTAATTTCCTAAAATTCATATCAAATTTATTAGGGATATATTCGCCAACAAATATGTTGTTTTTCTTCGGTTTCTGCTTAAGTCTAATGATTATCTTTTCTTTGACTAATAATATTTCTATTCAAAATCACAAATTAAAACATCTAGCCCAAGAAATTGCTCTGTTAAAAAAAGAGGAAGGAAATGAATAAATTAACATCTTATCAAAAAATGTTTTTTTGGAATATGATGGGAAGTCTTTCCACCGCTGTTATTTCAGTTGTTTTGCTGATTGTCGTTTCAAGATTTTTAAATACGATTGACTCAGATAGTTATGTGTTTGCTTACTCATTGGGCAATTTATTTGTAGTCATTGGTCTTTTTCAAATTAGAAATTTTCAAGCAACTGATATAGAAGAAAAGTATTCTTTTTCTATATATTTTTTGGCAAGGCTATTTTCTTGTCTATTAATGATTACAATTACAATCATTTATTTGATGTTGACTAATTACGATATCTATAAATCTCAGGTTATCTTTTATGTCTCATTGTACCGTCTTTCAGATGCTTTATCTGATTTATTTCAAGGTTTATTTCAACAACATGAACGTTTAGATATTGCTGGTAAATCTTTAACATTTCGAAATTCTTTAATCTTTTTGATTTTTGCTATTTTGATTTTTATGACTAGAGATTTACTTTTTAGTTTACAAATGCTTTGCATAACATCTTTTATATTTATAGCATTATATGACATCAGGAAATCAATTAGATTTGATAAAGTTGATTTTATTGGACTTTTGTCAAAAAATTCATTTGTAAAATGTTTAAAATTAATGAATGAAACTTTACCACTCTTTATAAATGGTTTTCTAATTATATTTATTTATAATCAACCAAAGTTTTCTTTGGAAACAATGACAAATTTAGGCAAAATAGCATTTGGCTCCCAAACGATTTTTAATATCTTATTTATGCCTGCATTTGTTATGAATTTGATGATGTTATTTTTTAGACCTGTGATTACAGAAATGGCCATAGCAATTGCTAAGCAAAAGAATCATCAGTTTAAAATTTTGCAAAGAAAGTTGTTCTCTAATTTATTTTTCCTTAGTATATTAATTATTTTTGGTAGCGGAATTGTTGGAATTAAATTTTTGGAAATTCTATACAATATAGAATTAAAGGAATATTGGTTTTCATTAATTGTTATAATGATTGGAGGTTCAATAGGAAGTTTTGCAACTGCTATTGACAATATATTGACTGCAATGAGATTCCAAAAATACCTAATAATTCCTTATTCAGGAAGTTTTATCGTATCTTTACTGTTTTCTAATAAATTAGTTGAAAATTTTCAAATTTTTGGAGCATCATTAAGCTTTATTACTGCAATGGTAGTGTGGTTAACTTTATCAATAGTGGTATTCCAATTTGTAAAAAGGAGAAGTAATGGACATTTTTAAAATTTTCTTTAAAACAAAAGATAAATTTTTGACATCTGTTTTAGTAAGTTTAACATTTCTATTGTTAATTAGTGGCCTCTCCTCAATTTTCTTAAGACAACCTGCAACATGGTATGATGAGGAAATACACTATGTGAGAAGTATTCAAATTGCAAATGGTGATATTCTAAAAACGCAAAAACAGGACAATACAAAATATGGTGGCAAAATTTCTCAAACTCAAAATGAATTTATAACTAAAGCATTTAATAGTAAACTTTTTGATAAAGAAATTGAAGCAATTGAACCCAATTGGATGGAAGATTATGCTTCTATAAGGTCTAATGATAAAAGCATCTATAAAGTTAGTGTAACAGCCGTTAGTTACATGCCATTTCAATATTTTCCTTTTTCCTTTATTGTTCTCATAAATAAAGTTTTACATTTGAGTGTAACTAGCGAATTTATTTTAATGAGACTTTCAGGATTTTTAGTTTCTTTTGTATTATTAATTTTGGCGATTAGAATTATCCCTTTTGGGAAATTAACACTAAGTTTGATTGCACTGTGTCCTCCTTTCTTCTTAAGTATGTCAAGTGTAACGGCTGATAGTTTTGTTTTTGGAATCACTTCTTTATTTATTGCCTATAGTCTTAGTTTAATTTATAAATCAATACAACGAACTGATAGAATCACTAAAAATGAAATCATTATTTATAGCCTGATTTCTTTAGGATTGATTTTTGCTAAACCTCCTGCTTTTTTATTAGTTGCTCTAACGATTCCTGTAATTATTGTAGGATTACATAACAAAGTTCTTACTAAGAAGCAGTCTCTATACCTTTTGTCACTCATCTTATTCCTGGCTTTTATAACCTTACTTTGGTTGTTTATAGTTAGAAATGTTGACAGTAGTCATTATTTTGGTGTGGCTGCTGATATTTCTAAGCAAGTCGCATTTCTTAAATCAAATCCTAAGACAGTTCTTATTTTACTGGTAAAAGAAATATCAAATTATAATTTCTTTGGAATGCAGTTAGGGTATGCAGATTCGGCGAATTACATGCAATTACCCATGCTTTCTTCCTTTTTTATAGTCATTTCTGTGACATTGAGTACTTTAATTAGTGATAACGTTATTGAATATGACAATAGTTGGAATAAAAAATTTGTTTTCTTTTTCAATGCATACAAAATAATTGGTTTCCTTGTTATTGTAGCCATTACTTTTTTGCTTCTTTATTTACAATTTACTCCTGTAGCAGCTCCTCAAATTGATGGTGTTCAACCCCGTTATTTTTTACCGTATTGGTTGCTTTTGTTATCTATTGCACCTAAAAAAATTAATACAAATAAAAAGACAATTATGTTCATTGTTTTATCAGGATTAGTACCACTAATTTATTATTTTATTTTCTTATTTATTCAGTTATAGATTACAAAATTACTATCTTTATTTTTAGTCTTTCAGTTGTACTTTCTAAATATTAAAAGAGGTGTTCTCTAGATGAAGTGATTTCAAAAGTTAGATAATTTAATTAAGGTAAGGATTGAGTTCTGTATTTCACAGAGCTCAGTCCTTTTAATATTTCTAAAAAACAAATAAACTATTTTCGAATAATTTAGTGTGGGAAATAATTTTCTTAATGAGAAATACATTTCTAACAAAAGAAAGGAGAAAAATGAGTAAAAAGAAAAATTTAATATTAAGTTGTTGTTTCTTACTATCTTATTTTATATGCTTGACTACAACAATTTTTGCTAATGAAACTGACTCTGGTCAAATTTATATTGATAATATTAACAAATCATTAGGAACTTATGATGTTTTATTACTTGAACCATCTAACCAAAATAATATTACCAAGATGAAAGTTGCCATCTGGTCAGATGAGGGCGGACAGGATGATTTAAGGTGGTATGAAGCTCACTACAATGATAATGGGGAAATGGTTTTTCATTTTAATGTTAAAAATCACAAGTCTAAAACAGGTCATTACATTACCCATGTTTACACAACTGATAAAAGTGGTCATGTAGAAGGAAAAAATCTTGGTAAAGTTGCTTTTAACATTTCTAAGCCTAAAGTTGAAACAAAATCAGATGGTTTTAAACTTTCAAACTCAATAAATCCTACTGATGGTTATCTGATGACTGCTATTTGGTCTGATGAATATGGTCAAGATGATATTAAGTGGTATCGTCATGACAGTGAAGGAGAGGTAGTTGCTCCTTATATTAATCATAAAGGTTTTGGAACATACCATGCTCATACTTATTGGTTTAAAAATGGTTCTTCTAGTTTTATTGGTTCTAAAACTCTAAGGTTAAACAAACCTCAACTTAATTATCAAATAAGCAAAATTAAAGACACAGCTTATCAAGTCACGATAAACAATGTGCCTCAACATATGAGAAGTATTCTTGTTCCTGTTTGGTCGGATAAAAATGGTCAAGATGATCTCAAATGGTATCAAGCGACAAAAATTGATGCTACTACTTATCAGGTAATGGTACCTCTTAAGAACCATCACTTTAATTTAGGGTACTACAGTGTTCATCTTTATGGAAGAAGTGATCTTTATACTGGTTTAAAGGGATTGCAAAGCACTTCTGGATTTGTTGTGAATACTATTGGGAACTATGAATCTCCTCAAATGGCAAGCACTTATGTTAAAGGGAGTTCTTCCGTTTTTTCTGTCAATGTTAATGAAACGCTTCACTCAAAAGGTATCAAACAGATAAGTGTTGCTGTATGGTCGGATGCTAATCAAGGTAACCTCAAATGGTATCAGAGTCAACACACAAATAATGGCACATTTTCAATAGAGGCTGATGTTAAAAATCATGCCAATAGAAACGGTCTTTATCATGTTCATGTCTATATTACTTATAATGACGGTGAAACGAGAGGTTATCCCTTGTCTCAAGTTTCGCTAAAAGCTAGGTCTGAAACAAGCTATGCTTACTTTTCACAGTATTATATGCCATCAAATTATCAAAATTTATTAACTTACAAATCTCCAACTTCAAGAACAATATATGGTGGTTATGACAATATTTCAACAAGCTACAGTCAAGGCCAGTGTACCTTTTATGTCTACAACCGAATTAGAGAAACGCATGGTTTTGCTGTTTATCGTTGGTTAGGGAATGGTCAAGACTGGGTTAATAGTTTAACTAGTCGCGGTTGGCATCGTAGTAACAAACCAACTGTCGGTTCTGTTTTGTCAGTCAAAGGAGGCTATGATCACACTTATCCTCAGTATGGTCATGTTGCCTTTGTCGAACATGTCAATTCTGATGGCAGTTTTCTCATCAGTGAATTAAATTATAATACCGTGCAAACTAAAGTTCATTGGCGTGTATTGCGGCCACAATTTTATTATAGTTTTGCGAGTTATCAATAACAACAACTGAAAGTCTCTTTATGAGTCTTTTTTTATTTATTATTTCATTAATATTATTACCATTAATCTTGAAGTACCACCCTAAAAATGCTAAAATAAAGAAAAAATTTGAAGACAAGAGGTCAAATGATGCTATTTTCAAAAAAGAAATGGACAGTCATTCTACCTATCGCTACAAGTATCTTGCTATACCCTTCAATGGTTTTGGCAGATGATACCATCACTCAGGTAGAAGTCCCCAAAGTAGAGGAAGTTGTTAGTAACGAACCTTCAACTAGTCAAACTATTCTAGAAACAAGCTTAGTCTCACCTAGTGACTTAAATTCTTCTCAAGAAAACAAGTCATCAGATGAACTATCTTCTTCTGAGAAAGTATCAAAAGAAGAAGCCGTTTCTGTTGAAGATACAACAAGCTCAGTTTCTGATACTGAAGAAGTGAATGCTTCAAAAGAGGAACAAGAGCTAATCAACAATAATAGCAATGGTAAAAATGAAGAAGAAATTGCTAATCGGGACAACGAAGCCACTAACGCAAGTGGTTTTAGAGCGAAACCTGGAACAGCTAATGCTGAAGTTGTGACGGATGTTTCAGAAGGCACAACAGGGCTACGTCTCCAATATCAAAGAGAAATTCCCCAACAAACAAGTATTCTATTTGCGGTTTGGACGGATAAAAACGGTCAAGATGATTTAAAATGGTATCGTGCCGAAACAGGTGGTGTTGCTTATGTTAGTTATGAAAACCATAAGTCCTATGGTCTTTATCATGTGCATACTTATGCCAACCAAAGTGGGCGTATGATTGGCTTAAATGCAACAACGATTACTATTAAAGAACCCACCCCTAAAGTCCAAATCACAAAAGCTGATGATAATCACTATCGTATTAATGTGAGTGATGTGCCTCAAACCATAAAAAGTATTGTGGTACCAATATGGTCTGATAAAAATGGTCAGGATGATTTGAAATGGTATCAAGCCAAACAACTATCACCAACTCAATATGAGACGCTAATCAATGTCAAAGATCATAAAAATGATTTTGGTTTTTATCATGTTCACCTTTATGGTTATAGCGAAATAACCAAATCACTCATTGGTTTAATGGCTACACCAGGTTTTAAACATGAGAATAAACAAGAGGAGACATACGCAAAAGTTAGTCTTCAAGGTTACAATAAAAACAATAGTACCTTCAGTGTAGTTGTGGATGCCAGTCAATCGACAAAAACCCCTCGGTATGTTCGAGTGGCCGTTTGGTCAGAAGCGAAAGGTCAAGATGACTTAAAATGGTACACACCAGCAATTTCAAACAACAAAGCAACTACCCAAGTAGATATTGCTAACCACAGTAATACCAGTGATTTTTATATTGTTCATGTTTACACTGATTATAGTGATGGAAAAACGATTGGGACAGATCTTGGTAAACACTATATTAATCGTCCACAACCCGCCAATAAAATCAGTTCAAAGTTGACTTCACAAGGAATAGAAATCAAGCTAACTTCTGATAGTATTAAAGATTTAAGACAAATTCGTTTTGCCGTTTGGTCAGACGACAAAGGTCAAGATGATTTGAAATGGTATGCAGCAAATTCTAATGGTGTAGCGACAGCTAACTATACTAATCATAAAGGATATGGTACATATCATATTCATACCTATGTTACTCAAAGTGGCCAATTAAAAGGATTAAAGGCTGACAAGCTAACTATTTCTAAACCAAATATCAAGGTTGCTATTAACAAACTTTCTGCAACTAACTATGAAGTGGTTGTGAGTGATGTGCCTCTATATCTTAGTGGTATTGTTACTCCCGTTTGGTCTGACAACAAAGGTCAAGATGATTTGAAATGGGAAAAAGCTGCTAAAATTTCTTCAACGAGTTACAAATCAATAATTGATGTGAGAAATCATCACTTTGATTCAGGTCATTACAGTGTTCATATCTATGGTTACAATCAACTAGAGGGTAATCGTTTGGTTGGATTATCTGCTAGTCCAGGCTTTAATGTGAAAAAGGTAGAACAAGGCAAAATAACAGCAGTTGTAACCAATCATAAACCTAATGAGGGAACTTTAGATGTCCTTATTTCGGAAACACCAACCTCACCAAAGATAAAATCTGTTCGTGTTGCGGCTTGGTCAGAAAGTAAGCAAGAAAACCTCTCTTGGTATGTTTCTGATAGTGTCAGAAATGGTTCAATTGTTGTTCATGTCAACCAAGCTAATCACCAACATAAAAAAGGTAACTATACTGTTCATGCCTATGTTACAAATACGGACGGTCAAGAAATTGGCTTTAATCTAGGTAATCATATGTTAAATTCCAATATTAAGGGATCGGCTTCACAAGGAAATTATGATGTGATTAATCGTGTGGTTTATCTTGATGCAGGACATGGCGGAAGAGATCCAGGTGCCGCTTATTTTGGTCATTCAGAAAAAGAATTGACCACAATAATGCAAAATTTGGTGAGACAGCGTTTAGAAAAAGAAGGCTATAAAGTTGTCACAACACGTGAATCAGAAGACGTTTATGTCGATTTACTAGATCGTTCAAAAAAATCAAACGCTTCTAATTCGGATTTGTTCTTAAGCATGCATTTCAACGCGTCAGTTAATAGTAGTATTAGCGGAATTGAAACCTATATGTACAAATATTATCAAGAGTACCCTTCTCGCATTAATAAGACTTACCACAACAATCCTGAACGATTAGCAAGAAGCCAAGTGTTGGCTAATGCGATTCAATCAGAAACGGTTAAAAGAACGGGTGCCCCAGATAGAGGGGTAAGGCGTGAAACCTTTGCCGTTTTAAGAGAGACAACAGCACCAGCTGTTTTGGTTGAACTTGGTTATTTATCAAATCGTTCTGAAAATAATAAGGTTATCCAACCGTCTTATCAAGCAAAACTAGCTGATGGTATTGTAGCCGGTATTAAGAAATATTATCGCACTTATCAATAAGAGATGATTAATACATGAATAAAAAACCTTTCTTTGTAAAAAAATGGCAAAGAAAGGTTTTTTCATGCTAATATTACGTTATACTAAGACCGTTTTATGGTATAATAGAAAGGAAATTAGACAACGAGGTAAAGCAATGACTTACGATAAATTATTAGACCGATTTTTAACATACGTTAAGATTAATACACGTAGTAATCCAGACAGTACGACAACCCCAACGACTGAGTCTCAAAAGGACTTTGTATTAAATGTGTTAAAACCTGAGATGGAGAGCATCGGTCTAGAAAATGTTCATTATCTTTCTCATAATGGTTACCTTGTGGGTACATTACCTGCCAATGATGAGTCTATGACTAGAAAAATTGGTTTTATTTCCCATGTTGATACGGCTGATTTTAATGCTGAAGGCGTAAATCCTCAGGTGATTACTAATTATGATGGTGGTATCATCCAATTAGGGCAAACATCTTATCAGTTAAACCCAAAAGATTTTCCAAATCTTAATCATTATCATGGTCAAACCCTCATCACGACTGATGGAACAACGCTTCTAGGTGCTGATGATAAATCAGGGATTGCGGAGATTATGACTGCGATGGCCTATCTTGTTAATCATCCAGAAATAAAACATGGTGAAATTCGTGTTGGTTTTGGTCCTGACGAAGAGATTGGCATTGGGGCAAATAAATTTGATGTTGCTGATTTTGATGTTGATTTTGCCTACACCGTTGACGGTGGCCCACTTGGTGAACTTCAGTATGAAACTTTTAGTGCAGCTGGTGCAGAAATTCAATTTTTAGGAAGAAATGTGCATCCAGGAACTGCTAAAGGCCAAATGGTTAATGCATTACAATTAGCGATGGATTATCATGAGCAACTGCCTAAGACAGATCGTCCAGAATTAACTGAGGGTTATGAAGGCTTCTTCCATCTTTTAAGTTTAAGTGGTACTGTAGAAGAAGCATATGCTAGCTACATTATCCGAGATTTTGAGGATAAAAACTTTTTAAAACGTAAAGCCTTGATGGCTGATATTGCCAAACAAATGAATGATGATCTTGGTGAAGAAAGAGTACTAGTGACTCTGTCTGATCGTTATTACAATATGAAAAAAGTCATTGAAAAAGATATGACTAGTGTTGAAATTGCTAAACAAGTCATGGAAAATCTAGACATCAAGCCAGTGATTGAACCTATTCGTGGAGGAACTGATGGTTCTAAAATTTCCTTTATGGGCATTCCAACACCAAATATTTTTGCTGGTGGTGAAAATATGCACGGACGTTTTGAATTTGTTAGTTTAGAAACTATGCAAAAGGCTGTTGATGTGATTATTGGCATTGCTAGCTATAAAGATTAAAATGATAGATTGATTATAACAGAGAAGGAGGTCGCAATGATTAAAATTTTTGGAAAAATGAGATATCACTTTCAACCAGAATTATCATGGCTGATTAGCTATTGGTCTTTAACCTTTATTCCAATTTTTGTTGCCTTATCTCTGCTCTATGAAAAGACAAGTATGTCATCTCAAATATTTTTATTATTTGGTATTTTTCTTCTTTTGACAGGATTTGGTCTCCATCGTTATTTTATTATCGAAGAAACTGGCTATTTAAGAATTGTCACTTTAAACATTTTTTCTAAGAAAAGGCTTTTGATTTCAGACATCTCTAAAATAAATGTTACTAAATCAACACTAACGATAGTCTTAAATAATGGTGAACGCCACCTGTTTTATATGAGAAAATGGCCTAAAAAATATTTTTTAGATGCTCTAGCAGTCTGTGACTCTTTTCAAGGAGAAGTTGAGTTACTTGATAATTTTATTCAACTTGATTATTTTGAAGCTTATAAGAATAATAAAAAAGCTCCTACGGTGTAGTAAGAGCTTTCGTTGGGCATGATTTGACAGCTAATAGTGTCTTATCTGAATTAGGGACTTCCTGAGTTAACTCTTCAGAGTTTGAAAACTTAACAATACCATTGTCATAGTAATCAAATACATCAGAGTAGGTTTGGCAAAGTCCACAAGCTATACATTTTTCTGGAATTATCGTTACTTTCATAGTATTATTGTAATACTAATTTCAAGATTTCACAAGGGAGAAGATATGGTAAAGAAACCATGGGAGACGAAAGTTTTTGCTGAAAGAAGGCAAAACAACTCTCGAAAACATAAAGTGAGTACAGTGATCAGTACGCCATTTTTGACAATTTTATTAGTTGTCTTCTTTGCTATTATTGTTGGTATCTTATTAATTGTTATCTATACTGCAAATGGTGGTTCTGAAAAACAATCCCTTGAAGAGGCGTTTTATAACCCAGATCGAACAACAAAAAACGTTGAACAAGAAACAACATCAGTAGAAGAAGTAAAAGAAACACAAACAACAGTAGAAACAACACCAAAAGAAAATAGAAAAACAATTACTGTAGAAGCTGGAGAAGGCCCGTCGCGTATTGCTGAGCGTGGGGGTATTTCACTTGAAAAATTATATGAACTAAACCCAGATAAAATGAGCACTGGGTCTTGGTTAGCTCACCCAGGAGATGAAGTTTTTGTTGAATAAAGAGGAAAAAATGACACCAATACAAATTGCTATAGATGGTCCTGCCTCAAGCGGGAAAAGCACTGTTGCTAAAATAATTGCAAGAAAATTAAACTATACTTACCTTGATACTGGAGCAATGTATCGCTCGATGACATATTTGATTTTAAAACATCAATTGACGGCTGAGCAAGTTCCAGAGATTATCGCTTTGCTAGATCAGTTCCCCTTATCTTTTGGTCACGGTAATGACGGCAATCCCAGAGTTTTTGTTGGAGATGTTGATATTACAGATATTATTCGTCAAAATGAAGTAACGAAAAATGTCTCTTGGGTCTCTGCTATTCCTGAGGTGAGAGAAAAGTTAGTTGATCTTCAAAGACGTATTGCACTTGAAGGTGGTATTGTCATGGATGGTCGTGATATCGGTACTGTTGTTTTACCTAAAGCAGAATTAAAGATTTTTTTAATTGCTTCTGTTGATGAAAGAGCTAATCGTCGTTATAAAGAAAACCTAGAAAAAGGTATTCCTACTGATTTAGAGACTTTAAAAGAAGAAATTGCTCAAAGAGATTACAAAGATAGTCACCGTAAGGTTTCTCCTTTAAAAGCGGCAGAAGATGCGATTACTCTAGACACAACCGGTTTGACCATTGAAGAAGTTGTCGACTTTATTTTAGAAAAAGCAAATAAAATCATTGACAGTGAAAATAAAATGTAGTATTATGGTATTAATGGGAAAAGCAGAAGTGAGAACTTCTCGCCTTGCAATTAACGTTGTCTGGCTCTACATAACACATTTCAATGATGAAATATAATGTAGTGCGGGCTTGTTAATCAGGCCCGCTTTCGTTTTTCTCTAAAAAATAAAAGAGGTGAAGAACATAGCTAAGAAGGATTTGTTCATTAACGATGAAATTCGCGTTCGCGAAGTACGTCTTGTTGGTCTTGAGGGCGAACAATTAGGAATTAAAATGCTCAACGAAGCCCAAGCACTTGCTGATGAAGCAAATGTTGACTTGGTACTTATTCAACCACAAGCAACACCACCTGTTGCTAAAATCATGGATTATGGTAAGTTTAAGTTTGAGTATCAGAAAAAACAAAAGGAACAACGCAAGAAACAAAGCGTTGTGACTGTTAAAGAAATACGCCTTAGCCCTGTTATTGACAAGGGTGACTTTGAGACAAAACTTCGTAATGGCCGTAAATTCCTTGAAAAAGGAAATAAGGTTAAAGTTTCAGTTCGTTTTAAAGGACGTATGATTACCCATAAAGAAATTGGTGCAAAAGTTCTTTCAGATTTTGCTGAAGCAACACAAGATATTGCGATCATCGAGCAAAGAGCTAAAATGGATGGTCGTCAAATGTTTATGCAACTTGCCCCTATTTCTGAAAAGAAATAAATGTAACACATTATTATTTAGGAGAGTATTAAAAATGCCAAAACAAAAAACACATCGCGCATCAGCTAAACGTTTTAAACGTACAGGTTCAGGTGGCTTAAAACGTTTCCGTGCTTATACATCACACCGTTTCCATGGTAAGACTAAGAAACAACGTCGTCATCTTCGTAAAGCTTCAATGGTAAGCAGTGGAGATTTCAAACGTATTAAAGCAATGCTTACTGGTCTTAAATAAGCGAACACTAGAATATTAATAGAATTATTTGGAGGATTATTATAAATGGCACGTGTTAAAGGTGGCGTTGTTGCACGCAAACGTCGTAAACGTATTTTAAAATTAGCAAAAGGTTACTATAGCTCAAAACATATCTTGTTCCGTACTGCAAAAGAACAAGTAATGAATTCTTATTACTATGCCTACCGTGACCGTCGTCAAAAGAAACGTGACTTCCGTAAATTATGGATTACACGTATCAATGCGGCTGCTCGTATGAATGGTTTATCATATTCACAATTGATGCATGGTTTGAAATTAGCTGAAATCGAAGTTAACCGTAAAATGTTAGCTGATTTAGCAGTTAATGATGCAGCAGCATTTACTGCTCTTGCTGACGCTGCTAAAGCAAAATTAGCAAAATAATGGCAATTATTTCACTACTAATTGATTTAGTAGTGATTTTTTAATTTTTTCAATCTAGCTTAATTCAGTGATTTAATATATAATAGTAATGCTGACTAAATCTGATAGGAAATAGATATGAATATAAAAGAACTCAAAGAACGGCAGAAAAAGATTAGAAATTTCTCAATTATTGCTCATATTGACCATGGGAAATCCACTTTAGCTGACCGTATTTTAGAAAAAACAGAAACAGTTTCAAGCCGTGAAATGCAAGACCAATTACTTGATAGTATGGATCTTGAGCGTGAACGTGGCATCACCATTAAATTAAATGCTATTGAATTAAATTATACCGCCAAAGATGGTGAAACTTATATTTTCCATTTAATAGATACCCCGGGTCACGTCGATTTCACCTATGAAGTGTCACGTAGTTTAGCGGCCTGTGAAGGTGCTATTTTAGTGGTAGATGCTGCTCAAGGTATTGAAGCGCAGACTTTAGCCAATGTTTATCTAGCACTAGACAATGATCTAGAAATTTTGCCTGTGATTAATAAAATTGATTTACCGGCTGCTGAACCTGAAAGAGTGCGTCATGAAATAGAAGACGTTATTGGAATTGATGCCAGCGAGGCTGTTTTAGCATCTGCCAAAGCAGGAATTGGGATTGAAGAGATTTTAGAGCAAATCGTTGAATACGTTCCTGAGCCAACAGGAGATGTTGAAGCACCATTAAAAGCTCTTATCTTTGACTCTGCTTATGATGCATACCGTGGTGTTATTCTTCAAGTTAGGATTATGGATGGCATTGTTAAACCAGGCGATAAAATCCAAATGATGAGTAATGGCAAAACATTTGATGTCACTGAAGTTGGTATTTTTACTCCTAAAGCTGTAGGACGCGACTTTTTAGCAACAGGGGATGTTGGTTACATCGCTGCAGCCATTAAAACTGTGGCAGACACTCGTGTGGGTGATACAGTGACTCTAGCTAATAATCCAGCCACAGAGGCTCTAGCAGGTTACAAGCAGTTAAATCCAATGGTGTTTGCAGGGATTTATCCAATTGATTCCAATAAATACAATGACCTGCGTGAAGCCTTGGAAAAATTGCAATTAAACGATGCTAGTCTTCAATTTGAACCAGAAACCTCGCAAGCACTTGGCTCTGGTTTTCGCTGTGGTTTTTTAGGTCTCTTACATATGGATGTTATCCAAGAGCGTTTGGAACGTGAGTTTAATATTGATCTCATCATGACAGCACCGTCTGTAGTTTATCATGTGAATACGACTGATGGTGAAGTGGTAGAAGTTTCAAATCCTAGTGAATTTCCAGACCCAACAAGAATTGACAGTATTGAGGAACCTTACGTTAAAGCACAAATCATGGTCCCACAGGAATTTGTTGGTGCAGTGATGGAATTAGCACAAAGAAAACGTGGTGATTTTGTAACCATGGATTACATTGATGATAATCGTGTTAATGTGATTTATCATATTCCGCTAGCTGAAATTGTTTTTGATTTCTTTGATAAATTAAAATCATCCACACGTGGTTATGCCAGTTTTGACTATGAAATTTCTGAATATCGGAATTCTCAATTGGTTAAGATGGATATTCTTTTAAACGGTGATAAAGTGGATGCGCTTAGTTTTATTGTTCATAAAGAATTTGCCTATGAACGCGGTAAAATTATTGTTGAGAAGTTAAAGAAAATTATTCCTCGTCAACAGTTTGAAGTGCCTATTCAAGCGGCAATCGGTCAGAAAATTGTTGCCAGATCTGATATCAAGGCACTTCGTAAAAATGTTCTTGCTAAGTGTTATGGGGGAGATGTTTCTCGTAAACGCAAGCTCTTAGAAAAACAAAAAGCAGGGAAAAAACGAATGAAATCTATTGGGTCTGTAGAAGTCCCTCAAGAAGCCTTCTTATCTGTCCTTAGTATGGATGATGATAATAAGAAATCTTGATAATAAGAAAACCCGCCAGAAACAAGTTTCTAGTGGGTTTTTACTGTTATTATTTCTTGACAACCAAATCAATAGCAGCTTTTAATTTTTCTTCTTGCTTAATAGGATCACTATCAGGGTGCTCTACACATTCTATAACTTTATTAGCAATTGCTAAGCCCATAATCCGATTAATACTTGATCTGACAGCACTCAACTGTGTTACAATGTCTATACATTCTTGGTCTTCTTCAACCATTTTTTGAATGCCTCTCAATTGGCCTTCCGTTCGTTTGAGGCGATTTAAAATATCTTTTTTTGATGTCATTAATCTGTCACTCCTTGTATAACTAATATACTATTTGTCCTTATTTTCGTCAAATAAGAAAAATATCATTTTCTTTGACAAGTATTTTTACTTGTGTTAATATACCGGTAGGGGTATATAAAAGGAGGTCTATATGACATTTATTGAAAGTATAAAAGCATTATTTTCAGAACCATTTGAATCAATTACAACCAATGAACTAGCTGATATTCTAGCTTCTAAAACGGTTCAGTTAATTGATGTCAGAACACCAGAAGAATTTAAGCAATCACATATTTCTAAAGCAAGAAACGTTCCTTTAAGTCAAATCAATAGTTTTGTTGGGCCAAAAGATAAAACTGTTTATGTGATTTGTCAATCTGGAATGCGTAGTAAAAAAGCAGCCAACCACCTTAGTAAAAAAGGGTATAAAGTTGTTAATGTCCGTGGTGGTATGAGTCAATGGCAAGGTAAAGTAATAGGAGGTCAAAAATGACAAAAGTTGTTATTGTAGGCGGTGTTGCTGGTGGTATGTCAGCAGCGACACGTTTAAGACGTTTAATGGAAGATGCGGAAATTATTGTCTTTGAAAGAGGGCCATTTGTTTCTTTCGCTAACTGTGGTCTTCCTTATTATGTTTCAGGTGAAATTAGTGACAGAGACCAATTGTTGGTTCAAACACCAGAACGTTTACAGGCACGCTTTAACTTAGATGTTCGTCCTTTTCATGAAGTGACTGAGATTGATCCTTCAAATCAAACTGTTACAGTGAAACATGATGGTCAAGAATTTGTAGAAACATATGATAAACTCATTTTATCACCAGGTGCTAAACCTTTCGTGCCACCTATTGAAAATCTTGAACAAGCAAAAAACGTTTTTAATCTTAGAAATGTTCCAGACCTTGATAAGATTATGAAACATATTGAAGCACTTCAGCCTAAAGAAGCAGTGGTTGTTGGTGCTGGTTTTATCGGTCTTGAAATGGCAGAGAACCTCACTAAAAAAGGTATCGCGGTTACTGTTGTTGAAAAAGCCCCACATGTTTTACCAGCTTTAGATGAAGAAATGGCAATTTTTGTTAAAAATGCTCTTGAAAGAAATGGTGTTAAGGTCATTACTAGCCAGTCAGTGGTTCGTTTTGAAGAAGAAGGAAGCAAGCTCATTCTAGAAAATGGCGACGTCCTTAATTCTAATTTGACGCTTTTATCAGTAGGTATCCAACCTGATACAGAGTTAGCCAAAAAAGCGGGTCTTGACCTCGGCTTAAAAGGTGGTATTTTAGTTGATGATCACTATCAAACTAGTCAAGAAAATATTTATGCGGTAGGCGATGCCATTGTTGTCAATCATCAAATTTCCAAAGAAGATGCGCTTGTTTCTCTTGCTTCACCAGCTAATCGCCAAGGAAGACAAGTTGCAGATGTTATTGCTGGCTTAAAGAGAGAAAACAAAGGATCAATTGGAACAGCTATTGTTCGCGTCTTTGATTTATCAGCAGCATCAACCGGTCTCAGTGAGCGTGTTGCAAAATCTTTAGGTTATGATGTCTCTGTTGTTCATACTTCTGGGAAGGACCATGCTTCCTATTATCCTGGTGCCACAGACGTTACCCTTAAATTAATTTTTAATCGTCAAACAGGTCAAATCTATGGAGCTCAAGGTGTTGGTCAAAAAGGAGTAGATAAGCGTATTGACGTTTTAGCTACTGCTATTAAAGGAAATCTTACTATTTTTGATTTGCCTGAACTAGAATTGACTTATGCGCCACCATTTGGCTCAGCAAAAGATCCAGTTAATATGATTGGTTATGCAGCTATCAATATTGCAGAAGGCCTTAGCCAAAACATTCAGTGGCATGAGTTACCAAAAGCATTAGAAAATGGTGCTAAACTTTTAGATGTTAGAACAACTCCTGAAGTTAAAAAAGGCCATTTCAAAGACTATATTCATATTCCGCTTGATAGCTTACGTGCTCGTTTATCAGAATTAGACAAATCTAATACTTATATTGTTAGCTGTCATAGTGGGCTTCGTAGTTACATTGCTGAACGCCTGCTACAACAAGAAGGCTTTAAGGTTAAGAACTTAGATGGTGCTTATTCGCTTTATAATGCTGTAAGACCAAAGGAGATTAGTCATGATTAAAAGTATTCCAATGCCTTCTTTTAAAGAATTGCACCAACAAAAACAAGTTAATCTCATAGATGTTCGTGAAAGAGATGAATATGAGAGTGGGCATATTCCTGGTGCTCAAAATTTACCTCTTAGTGAACTTCAGTTTAGTTTTCAAACCCTTGACAAAGCCAAAGACTATTTTATTGTTTGTCAATCAGGAAGTCGATCGCTTATGGCCAGCCAATTTTTAGATGAAAAAGGGTTTCATGTGACAAATATTGAAGGTGGCACTAGTGCTTGGCAGGGTGCATTAGAATAAGTAAAAGATGCTCTTATAGGGCATCTTTTTCGTGTTATTTACCCTTTAATTATAAATTTATGATATGATAAAGGATAGTCTAAGAGAACAGGAATAAGAAAATGTCAAATTTTATTGATTATGTCAAAAGAAATCGTAACACATTATTTGAAGAGATGCCCATCAATGAAGTTGATATTGCAAGCATTAATGAACTGGGTTATCTACCGATTGGAGAAGCCATTGATTTTTCAGATAGAATGAATTTTATTTCAATTAAGAAAATTGAAGCAGTCAATCATCGTTTGTTTAATCAGTCTGAATATAGCTTCATGACAACAAAAGAACGAGTGACTTTATATCAAGAAATGCTTAACTCGAAGCGCTATGGTGATATTGAAATTGGTTATTATGTTAATGACATTAATCCTGTTCTTGAAAAACAATTTTCTGCTATGGTTTTTAGACTACCTTCTATTAATTACACTCAAGTCGTTTTTCGAGGCACTGATGATAGTTTAATTGGCTGGAAAGAAGATGCTAAAATGACCTATATGCAGACAATGCCCTCTCATAAGTCTGCTCTCAATTATCTCACGACATTTTTAACCGATTGGCAAGGAGACGTTGTTGTTTCGGGTCATTCTAAAGGTGGGAATTTAGCCTTATATGCTACAAGTATGATTGATGAATCTTACCAAAAACAAATTACTGCTATCTATGCCCTAGATTCGCCTGGTCATTACGAGTCTTTGTTAGAGGCGTCTTGCTACTCTTTGATTAAACCAAAAATTATCTCTATTATCCCTAAAGAATCGATAGTTGGTGTTATGTTAAGACCAGACTTAAACGCTAAAGTCGTAGAAAGTAAGTCTTTTGGCTTCTTACAACATAAAGTATCGCAGTGGCAAGTCAAAGAGAATCAATTTCTTCTTGCTAAAGATACGACAATTATTAGTAAGGCTTTAGAAGAAACCTTCAAATTATGGCAAAAAGAATTAACAACGAAAGAATTAGAAACCTTCTTTGATATTTTCTTTGATTTATTCTTTGATATTGGTGTTGAAAGTTTAGATGATTTAAAAAACAATAAACGAAAAACCTTTGCTCATTTACTCAAAGAAATTGTTCAATTAGGTCCAAAAGAGAAAAAAATAATGCGAAAATCTCTAAGAACCATGCTTGTGATTTTCAATAAGAAGACGCTAGAAAAAGCATTAGATTACCGTCCAGAAATTGCAAAAGATTTTCTAGCTTGGGTTCTTTCTGATAAAGATGACTAATAGCTGATGACATTAATTATTCGCTACTATTTTTAGAAACAGTTTTCATAGTAGCCATCGGCTTTACATTTGCGTGTTTAAGAGAATCATGTTAAGATAGATGAAGAGAAAAATCAGAAGAAGAGGTATGAAATAGTGGCTTTTGGAGAAAACGGACCACGTAAGAAAACATTATTTGAAAAGGTAACAATTGTTGTTGTCCTTTTGATGGCTTTTATTACAGTGGGATCAATTTTATTAAGTGCACTTAGTGCAATCATGTAGAAAAACGCTTTTTAGCGTTTTTTTCTACTAAGAAAGAAGTAGGAAAAATTATGAGTATGTTTTTAGACACTGCTAAAATCCAAGTTAAAGCAGGACGTGGCGGTGATGGGATGGTTGCCTTTCGACGAGAAAAATATGTCCCAAATGGTGGTCCATGGGGCGGTGATGGTGGCCGCGGTGGTAATGTTATCTTTGTAGTCGATGAAGGGCTTAGAACCTTGATGGATTTTAGATACAATCGTCATTTTAAAGCTAAACCAGGTGAAAATGGAATGTCTAAAGGAATGCATGGTAAAGGAGCAGAAGACCTCTATGTCAGTGTACCCCAAGGCACAACCATCAAAGATGCCGAAACAGGTAAAGTCATCTCTGACCTTGTTGAACATGGTCAAGAATTTATAGTTGCAAGAGGTGGCCGCGGTGGTCGAGGCAATATTCGTTTTGCCACACCACGAAATCCTGCGCCAGAAATTTCTGAAAATGGTGAGCCAGGGGAGGAGAGAGAACTCGAGTTAGAACTTAAAATTTTAGCGGATGTCGGTCTTGTTGGTTTTCCCTCAGTTGGGAAATCAACATTACTTAGTGTTGTCTCAGCGGCTAAACCTAAAATTGGAGCTTACCATTTCACAACCATCGTTCCAAATATTGGCATGGTCAGAACAAAATCTGGTGAATCATTTGCCATGGCTGATCTTCCAGGTTTGATTGAAGGTGCTCACCAAGGTGTTGGTTTGGGGACACAATTCTTACGTCACATTGAACGCACACGAGTGATTCTTCACGTCATTGATATGAGTGGCAGTGAGGGACGTGACCCTTATGAAGATTATCTAGCCATTAATAAAGAGTTAGAAAGTTATAATCTGCGTTTGATGGAACGTCCCCAAATAATTGTCGCAAACAAGATGGACATGCCTGAAAGTCAAGCAAACTTAAAAGTCTTTAAAGAAAAATTGCAAGAAAACTATGATGAATTTGATCAGGTTCCAATGGTTTTTGCTGTCTCAGGGATAGCCCATCAAGGCTTGGAAGCACTACTAGATGCTACGGCTGAATTGTTATCAAAAACTGAGAGCTTTCCTCTTTATGAAGAAAGTCAGATGCTTGATGAAGCTTATTATGGCTTTGATGAAGAAGAAAAAGCCTTTTCTATTAGTCGTGATGATGATGCTACCTGGGTATTGTCTGGTGATAAGATTGAAAAACTCTTTGTCATGACTAATATGGAGCGTGATGAGTCTATTATGAAATTTGCTCGCCAATTACGTGGGTTAGGTGTCGACCAAGCACTCCGTGAACGAGGTGCCAAAGATGGTGACATTGTGAGAATTGGTAGCTTTGAGTTTGAATTTATAGATTAAGGAGTTTGATATGGGAGATAAACCTATTTCGTTTAAAGATAAAGATGGCAACTTTGTATCAGCTGCTGATATCTGGACACCTGAAAAACTAGAAGAACTCTTTAACAAGCTTAATCCCAACAGAAAATTTCGTTTGGAAAGAGAAAAAAAGCTAAAAGAGACAAAATAAACAATAGCAAAAAAGACCTGACACATTGTGTCAGGTCTTTTTATTAGACGTTTAAAACTTTATCAAGAAAGTCTTTAAGTCGAGGGTGTTTAGGATGATCAAAAATCTCTTCAGGGGTACCATCTTCAAGGAACTCCCCACCATCAGTAAAGATAACCCGATTGGCCACACGTCTTGCAAAGCCCATCTCATGGGTTACTATCAACATGGTCATACCTTGCTCAGCTAAATCTTTCATAACGTTTAATACATCACCAACCATCTCCGGATCAAGTGCAGAAGTTGGTTCATCAAAGAGCATGATATCAGGGTTCATGGCTAAACTTCTAGCAATGGCCACACGTTGTTTTTGTCCACCTGAAAGACTACTTGGATAGGCATTTGCCTTATCAGAAAGCCCAACTTTTTCAAGTAAGTCTAAACCAATCGTTTTTGCTTCTTCTTGAGAATATGTTCCAAGTTCGACGGGTGCAAAGATAACATTGTTAAGGACAGTCATATGCGGAAATAAGTTGAAGTGTTGAAAAACCATTCCGATATTTTCTCTTGCCTTGTCAACATTGGTTTCCTTATTGGATAAATCAAAGCCGTCAACGATTACCTTACCACTGGTGATACTTTCAAGTCGATTAAGAGTTCTTAAAAAGGTTGATTTCCCTGAACCAGATGGACCAATGATACACACCACATCTCCTTCATGGAACTGGGTGGTGATTCCTTTAAGAACTTCATTTTTACCAAATGATTTATGCAAGTCTTGAACATCAATTTTTAATGTTGTCATTAGTTAGACCTCTTTTCTAGTCGTTTTGCTAGTCTAGTTAATAGAGTGATGATTACGAGATACATGATTGCCAAAATGGCATACATACGGAAACTCTGGTAATTACGGGCAATAATAATCTTACCAGTTTGGAAAAGTTCTACTAGACCAATGGCAGATATAATGGTTGTGTCTTTAAGTGAAATAACAAACTGGTTAATAAAGTTAGGGAGCATCAATCGAACGGCCTGAGGAAGAATAATTTTTCTCATTGTAGTTGTGTAGGAAACCCCTAAACTTCGGCTGGCTTCCATTTGTCCAGCAGCTACAGCTTCAATACCTCCCCGAACAATTTCGGCAATATAAGCACCACCATTTAAACTAAGAGCGATAGTTCCTGCAACAAAATCATTGATAGGACTTTGTTGACCAGTCATTGATTCGATGAGGTTGGGAATTCCCCAGAAGATAAATGCCGCAACAATCATTAACGGTATACCACGAACAACGTCGACAAAAATAGAAGCGATAACGCGAAGACCCTTAATTGGACTAACACTCATCATACCAAAAATCAAACCAATAACGATGGCTATCGCAAAGGAAATAATAGCTAAGCCAAGTGTTCTCATAAGTCCTGTCAATAATTGTTGGTAGTTATTTGAAACCAAACCTAAAATAGTAGTTTCATCAACAGATGATTCTTGACTTTGTTTTTCGCCTAAATAGTTTGCAATAATTTTATCATATTCGCCATTTTCTTTCAAAGCAGCCAATCCATTATTAAACATTTCAATTAATTCTGGATTACTTCCTTTTTTAACTGAAAAACCATACTCCCCAGAAGGTTCTCCAGGAATTGGTGTGTCAAATTCACGACCTTGTTCAATTGCATATTTTAAAACGGCCTCATCATCCATTAAAGCATCTAAAGAACCAGAGTTAAGACTATCATACATTCCAGAAGCTTCGTCGAAAGGTTTTAAAACATAACCGTACTCACTGGCGTGTTCTTCTAGAAATTGATAAGAAGAAGTACCATTTTTTGCACCAACTGTTTTACCAGCTAGGTCTTTATAACTTGTAATTGGACTACCAGATTTTACTGCTAGAATAATGTTGGATAAATAGTAGGGGTCAGAAAAATCAAAAATATTTTTTCTTTCATCAGTAATGGACATACCTGCAATAGCACCATCAGCTTGTCCTGTCTGAACAGCATTTAAAGCGGCATCAAAACCAGGATGGGAAATTTCTATTGAAAAGCCTTGGTGCTCAGCTATCGCTTTGATAAGTTCCAAGTCGATACCAACGTACTGACCGTTGTCATCTTGATATTCAAAGGGAGCAAATGAAGAATCAGAAACAAGTTTATATGTTTCTTTTAGTGGAGTTGCCTTTTTAGAGGAGTCCCCATTAGCATCTGCATCACGTGATGTCCATTTTTCGATGATGGCGGCATAGCTACCATTTTCTTTCATTTCTTTAAGAGCTTTATTAAAATCATCAATCAAGTATTCGTACTGGCTGCCTTTTTTAACGGCAAAGGCAAAACTACCAACACTCTCGCCTTCCATATCAAATCGAAGATCTTTTCCTTGATTAATGGCGTATTGAACAACAGGTTTATCATCCATAAGAGCATCTACAGCGCCAGATTTTAGTGAGCTGTAAATGAGATCGTTTGTGTCGAATGATTTAACAGTGTAGCCATATTTCTCTTTATTGTTATTAAGAAAGCCTTGGGCAACGGTTCCATTTTTAACACCAACAACTTTTCCTTTTAACTCTTTATAGTCAGTGATTTTATTGTTAGAGGTTGTGACGATAACAATTTTAGAATCATAGTATGAATCTGAGAACGTAAATACTTTCTTTCTATCTTCTGTAATTGACATCGCCGCCATAATAGCATCAGCTTGTCCTGCTTGAACAGCATTGACAGCAGCATCAAATCCTGGGAAAGTCATTTCGTAGTCCCAACCAGAAATTTCAGCAACATTGTTAATGATATCAACATCTATTCCCTTGTAAGTTTGATCGGAATCTTTAAACTCAAAAGGTGCTGATGTAGCGTCAGAAACGATAGAAAACGTATCTGCAAAAATAGTTTGTTTTGTTATAAAAAATAGCGAAGCTATCGATAATAACAGTAATAATAGTTTTTTCTTCATTTGATCTCCTTAAAGTGTATTGTTAAAAATTATAACACAAAAATGGACAAATAACAAATAAACTCGATTCAATGTAATAAAATATAACATAAGTTAGTGAGGTAAAGGTATGAAAATCCTAAGGCTTTATGATAAAATAACTTAAGAGGTAAAGCTATGATAAATCGAAAAAATGATAACCACTTTAAACTAGTTTCAAAATACGATCCTTCAGGAGATCAACCGCAGGCGATTGAAACTTTAGTTGATAATATTGAAGGTGGCGAAAAAGCTCAAATTTTACTAGGAGCAACAGGAACAGGTAAAACCTACACAATGAGTCAGGTGATTCAAAAGGTTAACAAGCCAACGCTTGTTATTGCTCATAACAAAACACTAGCAGGTCAGCTTTATGGCGAATTTAAAGAATTCTTTCCTGATAATGCGGTAGAGTATTTTGTTTCCTACTATGATTACTACCAACCAGAAGCTTATGTGCCTTCTAGTGATACCTATATTGAAAAAGACAGTTCTGTTAATGACGAGATTGATAAACTAAGACATAGTGCCACATCTGCCTTATTAGAAAGAAATGATGTGATTGTTGTAGCATCAGTCAGTTGTATCTATGGACTAGGGTCTCCCACTGAATATGCTGAAAGTGTTGTTAGCTTACGACCAGGACTTGAGATTTCAAGAGATCAATTACTCAATGATTTGGTCAATATCCAGTTTGAAAGAAATGACATTGACTTTCAGCGTGGGCGTTTTCGTGTGCGTGGCGATGTGGTTGAAGTCTTTCCAGCAAGTCGAGATGACCATGCTTTTAGAATTGAATTCTTTGGTGATGAGATTGATAGGATAAGAGAAATAGAATCATTAACAGGTCGAGTGATCGGCGAGGTTGAACATCTTGGTATTTTTCCTGCAACCCACTTTATGACCAACGAAGAACGAATGGAAGAGTCTATTGCTAAAATTCAAGCAGAGTTAACAGAGCAATTAGCCGTTTTTGAAAAAGAGGGCAAGCTACTAGAAGCTCAAAGGCTAAAACAACGCACCGAATATGATATCGAAATGCTTCGTGAGATGGGCTATACTAATGGCGTTGAAAATTATTCTCGCCATATGGACGGAAGAAGTGAAGGTGAGCCACCCTTTACCTTGTTGGATTTCTTTCCAGATGATTTTTTAATCATGATTGATGAGAGTCATATGACGATGGGTCAGATAAAAGGGATGTACAATGGTGACCGTTCAAGAAAACAAATGCTAGTTGACTATGGTTTTAGATTACCAAGTGCTTTGGATAACCGTCCACTACGAAGAGAAGAATTTGAAGAGCATGTTCACCAAATTGTTTACGTGTCAGCGACACCTGGTGATTATGAGATGGAACAAACGGATACTGTTGTTGAGCAGATTATCCGCCCAACTGGTCTTCTTGACCCGATTGTTGATGTGAGACCAACCATGGGACAAATCGATGACCTACTTGGTGAGATTAATGAGCGTGTCAGTCGAGGTGAGAGAACCTTTATCACAACGCTAACCAAGAAAATGGCTGAGGATCTGACCGATTACTTTAAAGAGATGGGCATCAAGGTTAAATACATGCATTCTGATATCAAAACCTTAGAACGTACAGAGATTATTAGAGATTTAAGGCTGGGTGTGTTTGATGTTTTGATTGGAATTAATCTCTTACGCGAAGGGATTGATGTGCCAGAAGTCAGTTTAGTGGCTATTTTGGATGCTGATAAGGAAGGTTTCCTTAGAAATACACGTGGTCTTATTCAAACCATTGGACGTGCTGCGAGAAATGCTGATGGGCGCGTGATTATGTATGCGGATAAAATGACAGACTCAATGAGCCAAGCCATCAAAGAAACCGCACGCCGTCGTGAGATTCAAATGGCTTATAATGAAGAACATGGCATCACGCCAAAAACAATTAAAAAAGACATCAGAGATCTTATTGCCATTACAAAAAGTGTGGCTAAAGACAGTGAGCCTGTTGAATACGATAAGATGACCAAGAAAGAACGACAAGAAGCCATTAAAAAACTTCAAGGTCAAATGCAAGAAGCAGCAGAAATTCTTGACTTTGAGTTGGCCGCTCAGATTCGTGATATGATATTAGAATTAAAAACGATGGATTAAGGAGAAATTTATGCCACGTAGTCAAGAAGTCATTTTAACAAATATGTGTTTAATAGAGGATAATAAAGGAAATGTACTTGTGCAGATAAGAAAACCGGAAATGTATCGCTGGTCTGGTGTCGCTTTTCCAGGAGGACATATTGAAGAAAAAGAGAGTCTCCACGATGCTGTCGTAAGAGAAGTGTTAGAAGAAACAGGATTAACGATTAAGCAACCTAAACTAGTTGGGATGAAACATTGGTACAATCAAGAAGGTATCCGTTACCTAGTTTTTCTCTACCGTACCAATCAATACGAAGGAAAACTACAATCCTCAGACGAAGGTGAAGTCAAATGGGTAAAGAAAACAGAACTTCATAATATGGACCTGGCCTTTGATTTATTAGAATTACTCAAGGTATTTGAAGATGATTGCCTGTCAGAATTTTTCTATCGACCGACAGATAATGATAAGTGGCAAAATGAATTATACTAAGCAAAAACTAGTGGCTAAAAGACCACTAGTTTTTATTAGTTTGAAGTATGAAATCGCTTTTAATAATTAAAGAAATTTTATATAATATATTATAAATATAATTAAAAACAGGAGGAATACGTTAAGTGAATGGGAAAGTTTTAGGATTAGATATTGGGGTTGCTTCAGTTGGAGTGGGGATTATTGATAGTAAAACTGGGAAAATATTGCATTCCAGTTCAAGAATATTTCCTTCAGCAAATGCTGACAACAATAAAGATAGACGTTCAGCAAGACAAGCAAGAAGGTTGCTCAGACGCAAACAACATAGAGTGAAACGATTGAAATATTTGTTTGACAAATATCAATTAATTCAAAATGTTTCATTTTCTCATTCTGATGTTAATCCCTATGAAGCGCGTGTGAAAGGTTTGGCAGAAAAATTAACAATTGATGAGTTGTACTATGCTCTTTTAAATATGTTAAAGCATAGAGGTATCAGTTATTTAGATGATGCTGAAGAAGATGGAGGAAATAGTTCTTCAGAATATAAAAAATCTATTGAGGAAAATAGAAAACTGCTTAAAACTAAAACACCTGGAGAAATTCAGTTAGAGCGTCTGAATAACTATGGACAATTAAGAGGCAATTTCATTGTTTATAATGAAAATAATGAAAAAGAACATTTTATAAATGTGTTTTCAACCTCAGATTACAAAAAAGAGGCACAACAACTTTTAGAAACGCAACAAAAATGGCATGATAACATAACTAATCAATTCGTTGAAGAATTTATTGAGATTTTAACTGTGAAAAGAAAATATTATATCGGTCCCGGAAATGAATCATCAAGAACTGATTATGGTATTTATCGAACAAATGGTGACACATGGGATAATATTTTTGAAATTCTAATCGGAACTTGTGCTTATACTGGAAAAGTTAGAGCAGCAAAAGCATCTTATACAGCACAGGAATATAATTTATTAAATGATTTAAATAATTTAACTTATCCGACAGAGACAGGAAAATTAAGTCAAAACCAAAAAGAAGAAATAGTAACTTTTGCAAGAGATAAAGGTGCCACTGTTAAGCAACTTTTGAAATTTATATGTCAATCACTATCATGTGATTTAAGTGATATAAAAGGCTTTAGAAGAGATGCAAAAGATAATCCAGAAATTTCAACTTTTGAAGCATATAAAAAAATGAAAAAAGGGCTAGAAACAGTTGATTTTTCAGAACTTACAAGAGACGAAATTGACACATTAGCTCATATTTTAACTATTAATACTGATAAAGAAGCAATAGAGCAAGCTATTAAAATGGCTATAAATAAAAATGAGTTACCCTCTTGGAATGACAGCCAAACTACTGAATTGGTTCAACTCAGAAAAACAAATAGTACTCTTTTTGGAAAAGGATGGCACAGTTTTTCAATTGAATTGATGAAGGAAATAATACCTGAATTATATGCTACTGATAAAGAACAAATGAGCATTTTATCAGATAATAAGTATGTCTCTATGAAATCAAAACTGATGAATAGAAGTCAAAAAACTAAATATATTGATGAGGAGATAGTAACTGATGAAATCTATAATCCAGTAGTTGCTAAGTCTGTTAGACAAACAGTAAAAATCATCAATTTAGCAATTAAAAAATATGGTGAGTTTGATAAAATTGTTATTGAAATGCCTAGAGATAAAAATGAAGAAGAAGCGCGAAAGAAAATTAAAGCAAATCAGGATAAAAATAAAAAAGAAAAAGACTCTGCTCTTCAAGAAGCTGCGCTTCTTTATAATGGCAAGGATAGATTACCTCATCATGTCTATAATAATTATAAAGATTTAAACCTTAGAATTCGTCTTTGGTATCAACAAGAAGGAAGGTGTTTGTACACTGGTCGGAAGATAAATATACAGGATTTGATTGATAATCGTCAAAATTATGAGATTGACCATGTTTTACCACTGTCATTATCATTTGATGATAGTATTTCAAATAAAGTACTTGTAACGGCCTTATCTAATCAAGAAAAAGGACAAAGGACACCACTCCAAGCTATTCGAGAAATGAAAAATGCTTGGTCTTACTCAGAGTTTAAAAAATATGTTTTAAGTTTAAAAAGAATTGGAAAAACCAAATTAAATTATTTATTAACAGAAGAAGATATCAATAAAATAGAAGTAAAGAAAAAATTTATCGCCAGAAACCTTGTGGATACCAGATATGCTTCACGTGTTGTTTTGAATACTTTACAAGATGAATTTAAGCGCCTAAAAAAAGAAACCAAAATAGCAGTTGTTAGAGGAAAATTTACAGCTCATTTACGCTATCAATGGCAAGTTGAAGAAAAAAATAGAGATACCTATCACCACCATGCTATAGATGCCCTTATTATTGCAGCGTCTGCAAATTTGAAGCTTTGGAAAAAGATGAATGACCGTTTATTTGATGAATCAGATAGTCAATTTGTTGACTTAGAAACTGGTGAGATTATTTCAATTGATAACAAAGAATATAAAGAACTTGTTTTCCAACCACCTTTTAAAAAATTTACAGATACTTTAAATAGCAAAGAATTGTGGGAATCTATTTTATTCTCTTATCAAGTAGATTCAAAAGTGAATCGAAAAGTTTCGGATGCGACTATTTATGGGACAAGAAAAGCAAAAATTGGTAAAGATAAAAAAGAAGAAGATTATGTTCTAGGTAAAATTAAGGATATTTATAGTCTAGAAGGCTATGATAAGTTTATTAAACAGTATAATAAAGATAAAAGTAAATTCTTAATGTATCAAAAAGATCCAAAAACATTTGAAAAAGTAATTGAAGTCATTTTAACAGACTATCCTGATAGTAAAATGGATGAGAATGGCAGAAAAATTAAATGTAATCCGTTTGAAGAATATCGTAAAGAAAACGGATTAATGAGAAAATGGTCTAAAAAAGGAAATGGACCAGAAATTAAACAATTGAAATACTATGATACAAAATTAGGGAGTCATATTGACATAACACCTGAAAATAGTAGAAACAAAGTTGTCCTTCAATCTTTAAATCCATGGCGTACAGATGTTTATTTTAATCCAGAGACAATGACTTATCAATTGATGGGAATACGATACTCTGATTTAAGTTATGATAAAACAAATTACGGTATTTCAGTTGAGAAATATCATCAAATTAAAAAACAAGAAGGGATTGCTGAAATTGCTGAATTCAAATTTACGCTTTACAAAAATGATTTATTGTTGTTGAAAGATAGTAAAACCAGTGAAGAAATGCTAGTTAGATTTTTATCAAGGACTCTTCCAAACACCAAAAACTATGTAGAATTAAAACCTTATGGAAGTTCTCAAGGCCAAAAGAATGAACCAATATTATCTATTTTAGGAAATGCTGATAAAAATGGTAGAATGATAAAATCGTTAGCTAAACCTAATTTATCATTGTATAAAGTTAAAACAGATGTTTTAGGCAATCTTTTTTATATTAAGAAAGAGGAGTTGAAATTAAAATTTTAAAAATTTATCAAAAATACTTGAAAAAAAGGGTGCAAAGAGGTAAAATAATTGTGTAAGAGACGTCTTACACAATTACTTAAATCTTGCCGAGCCTACAAAGATAAGGCTTTGTGCCGAAATCAAACACCCTGCTTTGCGGGGTGTTTTTCGTTGTAGAAAAGAGGGATAAAAATGTCGTGGCGAGTAGTACATGTGAAAGATAGCCAAAAAATGAAACTAAAACTAGATAATCTAGTGATTCAAAAAGGTGGCGAGGAATTTATAATTCCTCTTAGTGATATTTCTGTCATTGTTGCTGAAGGTGGGGAAACAGTTGTAACACTTAGATTGTTAAGTGCATTGAGTAAGTACAATATTGCTTTAATTGTTTGTGATACAAATTTTTTACCTACTGGGTTTTATATGGCATATCATGGTCATTTTAGAGCCAGTAAAAAAGCTAGAAAACAAATTGCTTGGACAGAGACTGAAAAGGATGCTTTGTGGCGAGTGATTATCCATTTTAAAATCAATAATCAGCAAGACCTACTCAGTACATTAGAAAAAGATATTAAGGCTATTCAACTATTGGCAAATTACAAAGAAGAGATAGAGCCGGGTGATAAGAGTAATCGAGAAGGACATGCTGCAAAAGTTTATTTTAATGAGCTTTTTGGCAAAAACTTTACACGAAAAACTCAAAAAGAAGGAGATGTTATTAATGCAGGCTTAAATTATGGTTATACCATTTTGAGAGCACAGATGGCTAGAATAGTTGTTGGGTATGGCTTGTTACCTTTGATTGGTATTTTTCATAAAAATGAATACAATCAGTTTAATCTTGTTGATGATCTAGTTGAACCTTTTAGGCAGTGTGTTGATTTTTGGGTTTATCATCATTTGCAAGAGGCAGAATACCTAACCTATCATCATCGCTTGCAATTAATCAATTTACTAAATGCTAAAATTAAATACGGGAAAGAAAAATGTAGCGTATCTACTGCAATGGATCGTTATGTTCGAGGTTTTATTAGTGCTATAGAAAAAGGAGATATTAGTAAATTTCACTGCCCTGTAGTATCAAGTTTGGAATGGAGTGACTTATGAGGTATGAAGCTATGAGATTATTGTGTTTTTTTGATTTACCAATGGAAACAAATCAAGAAAAAAGAGTTTACAGAAATTTTAGAAAAGAACTAATTTCAAATGGTTTTGAAATGCTACAATTTTCAGTCTATTATAGAACATGTCCAAATAGAAGTTTTGCTAATAAGTATAAGAAAAAATTGAGCAATATACTGCTTCTCAATGGAAATGTTAGATTACTATCAGTTACGGAAAAGCAATTTTCTGAAATGACTTTAATTATTGGAACAAAGACTCGTCAAGAAGAAATAATTAGTGATAAAAAGATGGTGATTATATGAAGCAGATAAAAATATCTCATCCAGTTAATGAATATATTACTTTTAATTCAGGATCGTTCACACAAATTGTTGGGAATAATAAGGAAATAAAAGATTATATATTTCGTTCAATCAATTGGTATTTTACAGGAAAAAAATACAGCGAAATTGATTTATCTTTATTTCAACAAAAAGAACCCGAGATAAGAGAAGGTGATGTTTTGTTATCTCGTTCTGACTATCATCTTATTTCTCTACAATACAGTGGTGATTTAATAGAACAAATGTCATATAAAAAGGGAAGTCTAGCATATGAGTATCTAAAAGAAATTAGTGAGAATGTTGATTTTATGTCAGAATTGGAAAAAATAAATCATTCATTGACTCGGATTGCCACACTATTAAATCAAAAAATGAATATAAAAAATAATCATTTAGTCTATGGGGTAGATAATATTGATTTGACCTCACAGCACATTATTTCAAAATATTTATTACCAACCTATCTATTTGAAAATTTATCTATTTCTTATGAGATGCTTAACAATGATTTAAGCTACCAACTATTTTTTGATATGTTAGAATCTTATTTATCTTTTAAAACGGGTAAGTTACTATTGATATGTCAAGGGGTAGATTCTAAAGTATCTTTTAGAAATTATCAAGAAATTTGTCAACAAATAAAAAGAATGTGTCAAAAATTCCCATATTTTAAAGTGATATTATTTCCTAGTAGTAGTGCTTATACCGATATGGATCCCAAATATTTAGAGTCGGTTGTTGTGGTTGCCGATGCGATTGAAAATTTTTTTGAAGCAGACTTTATGTATGAACGATATAAAAGAAACTATCCTACTAATTATCCCATGTCACAAAATGAATTTTTACATTCTTTAGCAAGAATTGGTGATAACTTGTTTTCTTCTAAGGAAATAATTGAGTCAATGGCTTTTCAAGATCTAATATCTTTGAAGATAATCAATCAGCTTTATCATTATTCAACACCTAAAATAAATCAAATGATGCCGTCAAAGATGGAATTAGCATATTTATTTTCTTAAAATTGACAGTTTAGAAGAAACTTTTTATAATAGGGTTGAGAGGAAAAACTAAATAAGACGTTATTTGAGGTTTTTGTACTCTCAAGATTTAAGTAATTGTAAAACAATTGCTCGTGCAATCCTTATTGGTGATGGGTTTTTGTACTCTCAAGATTTAAGTAATTGTAAAACACACGTAGTCGGTCAGATTGTCTTCGCCTAGTTTTTGTACTCTCAAGATTTAAGTAATTGTAAAACCTAGGCTAGATTTTGAGAAAATGCGAGAAGGTTTTTGTACTCTCAAGATTTAAGTAATTGTAAAACAACGCTATCGACTTACTAGATAGCGCCAAGGTTTTTGTACTCTCAAGATTTAAGTAATTGTAAAACTTGATAAGTCTGCTTGTTTTAGATCATCAAGTTTTTGTACTCTCAAGATTTAAGTAATTGTAAAACTAGAAGAGAGTTTGAAGTATCTGCTAGTGGTTTTTGTACTCTCAAGATTTAAGTAATTGTAAAACCTGGAACGAATTCTCCATCTCTTTGATCTAGTTTTTGTACTCTCAAGATTTAAGTAATTGTAAAACCTGAAATCACATTTCCTGTAGTTGAAATTGGTTTTTGTACTCTCAAGATTTAAGTAATTGTAAAACTGGATAACTACCATTACGGACGACACTGACGTTTTTGTACTCTCAAGATTTAAGTAATTGTAAAACTCAAATCGTAAAAGATGGACAGAAATATGTGTTTTTGTACTCTCAAGATTTAAGTAATTGTAAAACTGCTGGATTATGACCAAAAAGGAATTCGTAGTTTTTGTACTCTCAAGATTTAAGTAATTGTAAAACTAATTAAGTTATCTTTATTTTGATGAATTTGTTTTTGTACTCTCAAGATTTAAGTAATTGTAAAACAGATTACCTTTTTCAAGTTTTGTATACGAAGTTTTTGTACTCTCAAGATTTAAGTAATTGTAAAACATCACATTTGAAAGGAGAAAGCATGCCTAAGTTTTTGTACTCTCAAGATTTAAGTAATTGTAAAACCAGAACACATTAAGAGCATTACGCTTGAGGGTTTTTGTACTCTCAAGATTTAAGTAATTGTAAAACCAGAATAGTCAAGCGGCAACGACAGCAGAGTTTTTGTACTCTCAAGATTTAAGTAATTGTAAAACTTTCAAGGAAGTCATTAAAAGCTATTTCAAGTTTTTGTGCTCTCAAGATTTAAACTCACTATTCTAAACAATAATAAAAACAGCAGGACTTTCCTCCTGTTTTTTTCATCCTTTAATAGTTTCCATATTCATAAAAAATGATTTTTGAAATGATAAAGAGCGACTACCAACTCCCCCAACAAGTCAAAGTCTTGTTTTTTCCTATACTAATAGTGTATAATAGCATAAAGGAGGATTAGACATGGAGTTACACTCACATCTTGAGAGAAATTTGGATGATGCTTATGATCATGTGATTGCGCATTTGAAAGAGAAAAAAGTACGTATCACTGAATCACGCAAAGCCATTATTTCTTATATGATTCAGTCCCTAGATCATCCTAGTGCTGAAATGATTTACCGTGATCTAAAGCCTAAATTCCCTAATCTAAGTCTAGCGACTGTTTATAACAATATTAGATTTTTGGTCGAAGAAGGATTTGTTTCAGAAATTAAACCAAGTAATGACAATACGACCTATTTTGATTTCATGGGACATAAACACCTTAACGTTGTCTGTGAACAGTGTGGTAAGATTACTGACTTTATGGATATCGATTTCTCGCATATTCAAAAAGAAGCAGCAGATCAAACCAACTATAACATTACAAAAACTCAATTTTTAATCTATGGTATTTGCCCAGAATGCCAACTAAAAAACAAAAAAAGCTGAAAGGCTTTTTTATTTTGTTTAGAATTATTCTAAATAACCTTGACTTTTTTATTTATAACGATTATAATTAAATTATAGTTAATTAGAACGGTTATAAAAAGGAGTCAGTCATGAAAGTCATCAATTGGTTAAAGAAAAACCCTAAAATGTTAAAAACTTTACTGTGTTTAGTTCTCATCATTATAGGATTCATTGTTCAGAGATATCAACCAACCATTGGAACACTCATATTAATTATGGCCTTTGTTGTTGGTGGTTATGATTCAGCCAAAGAGGGTTTTTTAGACCTGATTGAAAACCATCACTTAAATGTTGATATTCTCATGTTTCTTGCAGCAATTGGTGCTGGTCTTATTGGTTACTGGCTTGAAGGGGCGATTCTTATCTTTATTTTCTCTTTGTCCAATAGCTTGGAAGAATTAGCCATGGAAAAAAGTAAGAATGCCATTTCAGCATTAATGTCTTTAACACCAGATGTCGCAAGAAAGATGACAGCTGATGGTCAAATCGTAGAAGTGGCAACAGACTCTCTAAAAATTGGTGATGCAGTCCAAGTTCGAAAAGGCGAAGCCATCCCAATTGATGGAACACTCAATACTACTTTTGCTCTTGTTGATGAATCGATGGTGACTGGGGAACCTATTTCTGTTGAAAAATATGAAAATGATACGTTGATCGGTGGTACTATTAATCTAGACAATCAGATAAGCATGACTGTTACTGTTGAAAACAAGGATACCCTTTTTGCTAAGATTGTTAGTCTAGTTGAAGAAGCTCATGAAAATAAAAGTAAGACAGCAAGCTTTATTGAAGGTCTAGAAGACAATTATGTTAAGGCAGTCTTACTTTTAGTGCCAGTTTTTATCCTAGCTAGTCACTTTATCTTTGGCTGGGCATGGATTGATAGTTTCTATCGTGGTATGATTCTTTTGACCGTTGCTTCACCTTGTGCTTTGGTAGCTAGCTCAACGCCGGCTACGCTATCAGCCATTAGTCGGGCAGCCCAAAGTGGTCTCATCGTTAAAGGTGGTGATATCATTGACCGCATGGGCGATATCAATGTTGTCGTTATGGATAAAACAGGAACACTGACGAAAGGACTACCAAGTGTCGTTGATAGTAAAATGCTTTCTGATAACATCCTTGTCAATCAAGTGGTGAAAACAGTTGAAGAAACAAGTACTCACCCCATCTCTACTGCCTTGATGGAATACACCAAAACTCTTGATTCACTTGAATTAGACAGTATAGAAGACGTGACCGGCAAAGGCTTTATTGCCACGTATCATGGAGATTTCTGGCGTATTGGTAAAAAAACCTTTATTTTGGAAGCTATCTCTCAACTACCACAAGAGTTGAAAAATCCAATTGAAATGGCTGAAAAAGAAGGCAAAACTTTAGTGTTTGTTAGTCGTAATCATGAATTGATGGGTTATTATGCTCTCTTTGACGAGGTGAAACAAGAAAGTCGTCTAGCGGTTTCACAATTACAAGAGATGGGAATTAAAACCGTTATGCTAACTGGTGATAATGAAAAAACAGCTCAGCATATTGCTGATATGCTAGGGATTGACCAAGTGATTGCCAACTGTCTTCCCCAAGATAAAACAGCAGCGATCGAGAGACTAAAAGAAAAATACCAAGGCGTTGCCATGGTTGGTGATGGGATTAACGATGCGCCAGCACTTGCTTTAGCAGATGTCAGTTATGCTATTGGGGCAGGAAGTGATATTGCCATTGAAAGTGCTGATAGTGTTATAATGGACGATTTGACGAGACTACCGTTTTCCATTGCTTTATCAAAAAGAATGAAAACCGTTATTAAAGAAAATATTATCTTTGCATTAGCTGTTATTTTCTTCTTGATTTTGGCCAATGTTCTTCAATTAGTAAGCCTTCCTCTTGGAGTGGTTGGTCATGAAGGTAGTACTATTCTTGTCATCTTAAATGGGTTACGTCTGTTGAGAAGAACTCCCTTTCTTGCATCTTTCAAGCTAAAAGGATATAATGTAGAAAAACTTGAAAGAGAGTTCGTATGATTTATTTTGTTGTTGGTTTGTTGGCAGTTTTCTCCATTGTAAAAATTATTAGTTTTATAATGATTACCAAAAATATCAAGCCAACCAAGGAAGATATTGCTGCGGCAAAAAAGCGATTAGCTGAAGAAGAACTTGCTAAAAAGAAACGGCCAGACGATGATGATTTTGATTTCTAAATACTTAAAAAGCCTTTCTTGATTGAAAGGCTTTTTTATGTTTTTGCTTGATCTTAAAAGAGTTTAATCATTTATAAGGTTTTTAATTGGCCACGGAAATCTTCAATACTTTCATAGCCTTTTTCTGCCATAATGGCTTTTAATTCATTGGTAATTCGTTCAAAAACACTAATCCCTTCTTGATGAAGAGCAGTTCCAATTTGAACCATGCTGGCACCACAAAGGATGTGTTCAAAAGCATCACGTCCAGTCTTAACACCACCGGTTCCAATGATTTTGATAGAAGGATTAAGACGTTTATAAAAGGCATGGACATTAGCTAGGGCAGTGGGTTTGATATAGTCCCCACCAATGCCACCAAAACCATCTTTTGGTTTGATGACAACCGATTCATCATTGATAACCAAGCCATTTCCGATAGAATTAACACAGTTAACAAAAACGAGAGGGTATTGATTAAAAATGTTAGCTGCTTGATCAAAGTGAACAATGTCAAAATAAGGAGGCAATTTGACACCGAGTGGTTTAGTGTAATAAGAGAAGACTCCTGACAAAAGTTTTTCAGTGGCTTCAAAATCGTAAGCTATTTGAGGTTTTCCTGGAACATTTGGACAAGAAAGATTAAGTTCTACTAACCCTTGATAGTCGCTAGCTTGTACTTTTTTTAAAATAAGATGTGTTTCATCAGGAGATAAACCAACTAATGAAAGAAAATGAGGTTTGCTGTCAGGATTTTTTTCCAGTTCAGTGACATAGGCTAAATAATAATCAATACCAAGATTTGGTAGGCCCATTGAATTAATGGAACCCAAGTCGGTATCAAAGTAACGCGGTTCAGGATTCCCAGCACGCTCATTCAAAGTTCCTGTCTTTGTTACAAATGAACCAGCGATAGATGCATCAATTTCAGCAAGTTCTTCTTTAGTGTAGCAGTGAATACCAGCGGCATTCATCAAACAGTTTGAAAAGTGAAAGTTTCCAACAGTAGTAGCAGTAGATGTCATAATAACCTCCAAATTGATTTTTACTATTGTACCACGTGAGAAGAAATGTAGGCAAGTGTAAATAGTGTTTTCAAGTTTTTTCTTTCTTTTAGTAGATTTTTTCACAAATTTTTTGTAAAATAGAAAAGGTAAATTAATGACAATCGTCAAAATTAAAAGGAGAACGTTAAATGGCAAAATTAGTATTTGCACGTCATGGTGAATCACTATGGAACAAGGCTAACCTCTTTACAGGTTGGGCAGATGTAGACCTTTCTGAAAAAGGTGTTGAACAAGCAATTGAAGCTGGTAAATTAATCAAAGAAGCTGGTATTGAATTTGATATCGCTTTTACTTCAGTGCTTAAACGTGCTATCAAAACAACTAACTTGGCACTTGAAAGTGCTGATCAATTATGGTTACCTGTTGAAAAATCATGGCGCTTAAATGAACGTCACTATGGTGGCTTAACTGGTAAAAATAAAGCTGAAGCAGCAGAAGAATTTGGTGATGAACAAGTTCATATCTGGCGTCGTTCATACGATACACTACCACCATTAATGTCTAGAGATGATGAACATTCAGCACATACTGATCGTCGTTATGCATTGCTAGATGACAGTGTTATTCCAGATGCTGAAAACTTAAAAGTGACTTTAGAACGTGCGTTACCATTCTGGGAAGATAAAATTGCACCAGCCCTTAAAGAAGGTAAAAATGTCTTTGTAGCGGCGCATGGTAACTCCATTCGTGCACTAGTGAAACACATCAAACAATTATCAGATGATGAAATCATGGGTGTCGAAATTCCTAACTTCCCTCCACTTGTTTTCGAATTTGATGAAAAACTTAATGTTCAAAATGAATATTATCTTGGAAAATAAATAATTTGAATAAAAATCAAGGAGTATCATAGGTGCTCCTTTTTTATAATAGAAAAAAATTGTTTAAAAATGTTTATCTAAATGTTATGTTTTAAGGGAATTTCAGAAAAACTAAGAAAATAAAAAAATCAAATAAAATAAAGCAGATATCCTTGTATATTACAAAAATTAATGATATATTTGTATATGGAATATCCTCTATAAAAAATGAAAGGAAGTAGATATGTATTCTAAAATAAAAACATTTCTAAAGTCGTCTATAATCGCACTAATTGCCGTTATAGGTGTCTTTACTGTTTCAGCAAATACTGTTGAAGCAAAAGAACTAAACGATGTCGTTACAGATATTATCATCTGGGATGTCTCAAACGGAAGGGAGGCCTCGAAAAAAGGGACAGGCGAGTATGTGCTTGTTAAAGATTCAAGTTATCGTTTCACAACTGACTTTGATCTTTCAGCATATAATAACAATTTAGCTGATGGAGATTTCTTTAACTTTGATATTCCAGCTCCATTTAATATCAAACCAAGTACTTTTGATATCACTGACCCTGAAACGGGTATTGCTATCGGTACTGCCGAAGTTACTCCTGCTGGTGCGGCTCAAGGTGGAACTGTTAAAATTACTCTTAAAAATTTACAACAATATAAGGATAAAAAACAGACCACTGAGATTCTTAACGTTAAGGGAACTTTTTTTGTTCAGTTTAATATGACTGAGGTGTTGGCGACAACAACAAAAACATTTGAACATATCAAAGATGTGGGAACAAAAGATATTGTTCTCTCCGTTATTCCAAAATCAACTTCTGATAATACTGGAGTGTTGGGAATTGAAAATTATGCCAAATATAGTGGTGTCTTGACTGAACGACCATACAATTCTGCTATTTTAGGTAAATCTGGTACTTATCAACATCCTTGGCGTATTCGTCTTAATGCTTCAGGAAAAAATTATAACGAATTAAAAATTACTGACACTGTAGATGATTCTGGAGCTCCAATGCAGTTTATCCCAGAACTTTTAGTGGTTACTGCGGGTGATGGAATTAATCAAGGTTATCAATTAACAAATCCACAAACGTTAGTAGAAGGTACTGATTATACTATTACTTATAATCCAGCTTATACTAAATATGAAATTAATATTATCAATCCAGGAACAAGACGTTACATGATTGACTATGCAACAACAGCACCAGCGGACGGTTCAATTGTTGCTAATACTGTTAAAGTTACTTCTGATCAAGGTGATGTCACTGTTAGAGATAATTCAACTGCAACTTCAACAACAGTTGAACGTAATAGTCGTGTAACAACTGGTGGAACTATTAGTATTGAAACTGGTAATCGTATCACTATTTATAAAACTGATGAAGACACAGGTAAAGCTTTACCAGGTGCAATTTTCAAAATTACTAAACCAGACAAAACTGAGATAACATTAGACCCAACTGATGCTGAAAACGGACGTGTGCAATCGCCAGTCTTTACTGAAGCAGAAGTTAAAGCTGGTAAGTTTACCATTACTGAGGTGACTGCTCCAGATGGTTACAATATTTCTACTGAACCAATTGAAGTTAGTGTTTCTAATAAAGGTGCCATTCGTACAATTACTAATAAGAAAAAAGAACCACTACCTGTAAGCATTTCTATTGAAGCAACAAAAGCTTTAACAGGACGTGATTTAGCGGCTGATGAGTTTGAATTTGAACTTAAAGACGAAAAAGGAACTGTTCTAGCAACTGCTAAAAATACTGCAGATGGTAATATTGTTTTTGCCGATGTAGCATTTACAAAAGAAGGAACTTACAACTATACTATCGAAGAAAAAGCTGGTGACTTAGGCGGTGTGACATATGACACAACTCCAAAGGCAATAACTATTGAGGTTACTAAAGAAGCTGCTGACCCAGGTACTGATCCTAAGTATGATGGTAAATTAGTAGCAACTGTTACTTCTGAAAAACAAACTTTCAATAATACTTATGCATCAAAACCAGCTCTTGTTACTATTTCGGTAGATAAAAAATTAGTTGGCCGTGATCTTAAAGAAGGTGAGTTCACTTTTGAATTGAAAGAAGCTGGCGCAGTCATTAATACAGCTAAAAATAAAGCTGACGGCACAGTAACCTTTGATGAACAAACATTTAACAAAGTTGGAGTCTTTAACTATACTGTTAGTGAAGTTAAAGGTGATGAAAAAGGAATGACTTATGATGAAACAGAATTCCCTATCACTGTTACTGTTACTGATAATGGCAAAGGCCAATTGGAAGCAACTGTAACTCCAACAGAAAAAATTACTTTTAATAATAGTTACAAAGAACCTGTTTACAAACTAGGAAACTATGTTTGGATTGATGCTAATAAAGACGGTAACCAAGACGCTGGTGAAACACCAGTAGCAGATGTTAAAGTTGTTCTTACAAAAGCTGATGGTTCAACTGAAGAAACCAAAACAAATGCAGATGGTTACTATGAGTTCCCTAACTTACCAAATGGTGACTATAAAGTTGACTTCACTGTTCCAGAAGGTTACGAAGTAACACCTGTGACAGATGATGCTGATCAAGTTGATGGAAACTCAAATAACCCATCAACAACTGGTACTATCAAAGACGCAGACAACATGACAGTTGACTTAGGTCTTGTTAAGAAAGTCTACAAACTAGGAAACTATGTTTGGATTGACGCAAACAAAGATGGTAACCAAGACGCTGATGAAACACCAGTAGCAGGTGTTAAAGTTGTTCTTACAAAAGAAGACGGTTCAACTGAGGAAACTGTGACTGACGATAAAGGATTCTATGAATTCCCTAACTTAGACAATGGTAACTACAAAGTTGACTTCACTGTTCCAGATGGTTACGAAGTAACACCTGTGACAGATGATGCAGATCAAGTTGATGGAAACTCAAATAACCCATCAACAACTGGTACTATCAAAGACGCAGACAACATGACAGTTGACTTAGGTCTTGTTAAGAAAGTCTACAAACTAGGAAACTATGTTTGGATTGACGCAAACAAAGATGGTAACCAAGATGATAATGAAATACCAGTAGCAGGTGTTAAAGTTGTTCTTACAAAAGAAGACGGTTCAACTGAGGAAACTGTGACTGACGATAAAGGATTCTATGAATTCCCTAACTTAGACAATGGTAACTACAAAGTTGACTTCACTGTTCCAGACGGTTACGAAGTAACACCTGTGACAGATGATGCGGACCACGTTGATGGAAACTCAAATAACCCATCAACAACTGGTACTATCAAAGACGCAGACAACATGACAGTTGACTTAGGTCTTGTTAAGAAAGTAGATCCAACAACAACGACTACTACAACAACAACGACTACTACAACTACTACTGAAGAACCAACAACGTCAACTACTACGACAACAACGACAACTTCAGAAGAGCCAACTACAACAACTGTTAGTGGTTCAACTGAAGAACCAACAACAACGACAACTGAGCCAACAACGACTACAACAGAGGCTCCAACAACCACTACTGAAGAGCCAACAACGACTACAACAGAGGCTCCAACAACCACAACTGAAGAACCAACAACGACTACAACAGAGGCTCCAACAACCACTACTGAAGAACCAACAACAACGACAACAGAGGTTCCAACAACTACTAGTGAAGAGCTAACAACAACTACTAAGAAAGAAACACCTAAGAAAGATACTCTTCCAAAAACTGGTGACAATAGTGTTCTTGAAACAACACTCGTAGTCTTTGGTATGATGATTCTTTCAGGATTTGGCTTCTATGTCTATAGAAAACAAACCAACTAATGATAGCTAGAAAATGACATTCATTTTCTATCAGTAATCATTAAAACACTCTAGTACATAATACTAGAGTGTTTTTTTCTTTCTCTAAAATTTTCTATAAGATTGTGAATAATGTTGTTATCTTTGAATAATATTGCTATAATAGAAGTAATTTTAATTATTAAGTGAGGACATTATGGAAACCCCAGAAATAATATTAGAGAAGACTATTACTATCGGCGCACATAAAATTCATAAAACATTTCTGCAAAAAGCTATCCTTGCTTTTATAGGAGGGGCAATGATTAGTTTGGGCTATCTCTTATATGTGAGAGTTGCAGCTAGTGGTATGGATAATCTTGGTGCTTTTGCTGGATTTGTTGGTGCCAGTGTTTTTCCGATTGGACTTATCGTTATTCTTTTGGCTGGTGGTGAGTTAATTACTGGCAATATGATGGCTGTTTCTGCTGCTTTTATTGCTAAAAAAATTTCCATCAAGGACCTTCTAAACAATTGGTTAATCATTACTCTTTTTAATATTCTTGGTGCTATTTTTGTGGCTTATGTTTTTGGTCATCTTGTTGGTTTAACCACTTCGGGCCATTATCAAAAAGAAGTGATAGAAGTTGCGCACGCTAAACTATCAGCCAATCCTTTTCAAGCTTTCTTATCTGGTATTGGTTGTAATTGGTTTGTAGGAATAGCCTTATGGTTGTCCTACGGTGCAAAGGATGGTATGGGTAAAATACTAGGCATTTGGTTTCCAGTCATGACTTTTGTGGCAATTGGTTTTCAACATAGCGTTGCTAATGCTTTTATTATACCAGCTGCTATTTTTGAAGGCGCAGCTGGCTGGGGAGATTTTCTAAACAATTTCACTTTTGTCTACTTAGGAAATATTGTCGGTGGTGCTATATTTGTCTCTTTATTCTACTATCTTGTCTATAGTAAAAAGTCATAAAATTTGATAAAAATTTCTTGTTAATTAATGAAGAAAAAATCTGTCACGAGCAGGTTTTTTTTATTAAATTATGATAAAATAAAAGTCAGAGTTTTAGAAAGTAGAGTATGGTATGGCTGATAATCAACGTCCAACGAGAAAGAATCGAGTTAAAGTAGGAAAAGTAGTTGCTCACCGCATTAACCTACTTTTTTTCATCATTGTTTTTTTATTTACCATTTTGATTTTACGCTTAGCTGATATGCAGTTGATTAATAAGGAGTTTTATACTGCGAAAATCACTGCCTTAACAACTTATAAAGTAACAACTTCTAATCCAAGGGGACAAATTTATGATGCTAAAGGCGTTCCTCTTGCTAAAAATAATATCAATGAAGTGGTTGCTTATACGAGAAATTATACTTCAACAGCTCAAGAAATCAGAGAAACAGCTGAAAAATTATCTAACTACGTTACAATTTCAGATCTTAAAGTATCAGAACGAGATAAGAGAGATTATTATCTCGCTTTGACAGAAAATTACCAAGAAGTTTATGCATCTTTACCAGATGACCAAAAATATGATGATTTTGGAAATAAATTGGCTGAGTCTGTTACCTACAATAATGCAGTAGATGCTGTTTCAGAAGATGATATTGCTTATTCGGATGAAGAATTAAAAGTAGTTTCTCTTTTTTCACAAATGAATGCTACACCAATATTTAACACTTCTTTTTTAAAAACAGACCCCATCTCAGCTAAAGAAATCGCTGTGATAGCAAGTAATCAATCTGATTTACCTGGAGTATCAGTCCAATCAACCTGGGATAGGGTTGTTAATGAGAATTCTTTGTCTGATGTTATTGGTACCATCTCAACAGAACAAACTGGGCTACCAGCAGAAGAGTTAGACGATTATCTCAAAAAAGGCTACTCACTTAATGATCGTGTGGGAACTAGCTACCTTGAAAAATCTTATGAAGATTATCTACAAGGAAAACGAACGACTAGAGAGATTGTTGTTAACAAAAAAGGACAGGTTGTTAGTGATAATATTGAGACACAAGGACAACAAGGTAATAATCTCAAGTTAACTGTTGATTTGAAATTTCAAGAAGGTGTTGAAGATATTCTCAAACGCTATTTTGATTCCGAATTAGCCCAACAAAACACTCAAAATTCAGAAGGTATCTATGCCGTTGTTTTAGATGTTAATACTGGTGGTATTCTCTCAATGGCAGGTTATCAGCATGACATTAAAACAGGTGAAGTCAAAAAAAATGCCTTGGGAACAATTACTGAAGTCTTTACACCGGGGTCTGTTGTCAAAGGGGCAACTATTTCGGCTGGTTTTGAACATCAAGTCATTGCAGGGAATCAAGTCCTTCCTGATCAAGCCATTCAATTGGCCAACTCAGCGCCTATCAAATCTTGGTTTACCACAGCACCACTTCCAATTACTGCTAGTCAAGCTTTAGAGTATTCTTCAAATACTTATATGGTTCAAGTGGCTCTTAAGATGCTTGGTCAAGAATATGTGCCTGGAATGGTTCTGTCTACCGATGGTACTGAGGAAGCTATGACAAAACTACGTGAGTCTTTTGCTCAATATGGCTTAGGAGTTAGTACAGGAATTGATCTTCCCGGAGAATCATTAGGTTTTATCCCGACAGAGTTTGATGTTGCGAATTACTTAACAGAAAGCTTTGGTCAATTTGACAACTACACTCCTATGCAATTAGCCCAATATGCACTAACAGTCGCAAATGGTGGAAATCGTTTGGCTCCTCATCTTGTTGAAGGTATTTATCAGCAAGAAAGTAATGGCGAATCAGGTGATTTAATTGAAAGTATTCAACCAAAGTCTTTAAATACAGTTGCCATCTCTCCTGAAGAAATGGCGATTATCCAAGATGGTTTTTATCAAGTTGTCAACAGTAATTCAACGCTTTCAACTGGTCGTAAAATTGGTCAAGGGGCCAATGTTAGTATTTCAGCAAAAACGGGAACAGCAGAAAGTTATGTGAAAGACAAAGATGGTAAACTTGTGTATACTTCAAACTTAAATGTCGTGGCCTATGCACCAAGTGATAATCCACAAATTGCGATTTCAGTTGTTTTACCGCATGAAACGGATTTATCAGGAACTGTGAGCCATGATATTACTCGTGATATAGTTAATCTTTATCATTCATTGTATCCTATGAATTAGAAAGGATGGTTACCGTGCTCTATCCAACGCCTATCGCTAAGTTGATAGATAGTTTTACAAAATTACCTGGAATTGGTATCAAAACTGCAACACGCCTTGCTTTTTATACCATTTCAATGGCAGACGAGGATGTTAATGAGTTTGCCAAAAATTTACTAGCTGCTAAAAGAGAGCTAAGCTATTGCTCTATTTGTGGCAATTTAACCGATGACGAGATTTGTGATATTTGTAAAGATAAAACCAGAGATCAGTCGATGATTCTAGTCGTTGAAGAAAGTAAAGACATTTCTTCAATGGAAAAAATTCAAGAATATCATGGACTTTATCATGTTTTGCATGGCCTTATTTCTCCCATGAATGGCATAGGACCAGATGACATTAATCTTAAAAGTTTGATTACACGTTTGATGGACAGTCAGGTCAGTGAAGTCATTATTGCTACCAACGCGACTGCAGATGGTGAAGCAACGGCTATGTATTTATCGCGAGTTTTAAAACCAGCTGGTATTAAAGTGACTCGTTTGGCAAGAGGTCTTGCCGTTGGCAGTGATATTGAGTATGCAGACGAAGTAACACTTTTAAGCGCAATTGAAAATCGAACAGAAATTTAGAGGGTGACTAATGAAAAAGGAAACTTTGTTGTTATTATATGGTGGACGTTCAGCTGAAAGAGAAGTCTCAGTATTATCAGCAGAAAGTGTCATGCGAGCTATTGATTATGATCAATTTTTTGTCAAAACATTCTTTATTACACAAGATGGTGACTTTATTAAAACACAAGAATTTGATCAAAAACCTGACGAATCTGAAAAACTGATGACCAATGACAGTATTGTGTTGTCACAAAAAATAAAACCTAGTGATATTTATGAACCAGGTGCGGTTGTTTTTCCAGTTTTACATGGTCCAATGGGTGAGGATGGTTCCATCCAAGGCTTTTTAGAAGTCCTAAGAATGCCTTATGTTGGTACCAATGTTTTATCTTCAAGTGTTGCCATGGATAAAATTACAACCAAGTACGTTTTAAAGGCAGCTAATATTCCTCAAGTTAATTTTCTTTCTGTGATTGAAGGTGAAGTGATTGATGATAAAGTACATCAAATAGAAACGGAATTGAACTATCCAGTTTTTGTAAAACCTGCTAATATGGGGTCAAGTGTTGGGATTTCAAAAGCCGATAATCAAGAAGAATTAAGAGAGGCCCTTTCGTTAGCGTTTAAATATGACAGCCGTATTTTGGTTGAACAAGGGGTTGTTGCTAGAGAAATCGAAGTTGGACTGCTAGGGAACAAAGACGTGAAATCCACCCTACCCGGCGAAGTGGTTAAAGACGTTGCTTTTTATGATTATGATGCTAAATACATAGATAACAAGATTACGATGGCGATTCCAGCCAAACTAGATGACGCTAGCATTACAAAAATGCGTTCCTATGCTGAAACTGCTTTTCGTGCCATTGGAGGTTGTGGCTTATCTCGTTGTGATTTCTTTCTAACAAATGATGGTCATATCTATCTTAATGAATTAAATACTATGCCTGGGTTCACCCAGTGGTCAATGTATCCTCTACTTTGGGAAAATATGGGACTTAGCTATAGTGATTTGATCAAAGAACTTGTTTTGCTTGCTAAAGAGATGTTTGCAAAACGAGAAGACCATCTGATTTAAAATATGCTATAATAAAAGAGCTGATTAGCTCTTTTTTAATAGGAGAAATAAATGAAATTAAAGATACATGAAATTGCCCAAGCTGTAGGGGCAAAAAATGATATTAGTCAATTGAAAGATACCCCAATCAATACTATCGAATTTGATAGTCGTCTCATCAAAGAAGGCGATCTCTTCTTGCCTTTAAAAGGCAATCGTGATGGCCATGACTTTATTCCAGTAGCTTTTGAAAATGGTGCCCTCATAACCTTTAGTGAAAAAGAAGTTGATTACCCACATCTATTGGTTGAAGACACACTTCTTGCTTTTCAAACCCTGGCTAAATATTATCTTGAAAAAATGGCCGTGTCAGTTATTGCTGTAACGGGTTCAAATGGAAAAACGACCACAAAAGATATGATTGCTGCCATTCTTTCGACCACATTTTCTACCTATAAAACGCAAGGAAATTATAATAATGAAATCGGTCTTCCTTACACCATTCTACACATGCCAGATAACACTGAAAAACTGGTGCTTGAGATGGGACAAGATCATCTTGGCGACATTCATTTGCTATCAACAATTGCTAAACCAGACATTAGTGTTGTCACCTTGATTGGAGAAGCCCACCTTGCCTTTTTTGGTAGCCGAAAGAAGATCGCAAAAGGAAAGCTTCAAATTGCTGATGGGATGAAAGAAAAAGGACTCTTACTTGTTCCAAATGATCCAATCCTTGAAGATTTTTTACCAAACAATCAGGAAGTTATCAAATTTGGTCCAGAAACAGACCTCGCAGTTAATAACTTAAAAGAATATAAAGATTACCTCACCTTTTCACTTAATTTTATTGATGGAGAGATTTACTTGCCCGTTACAGGGAAATATAACGCGACAAATGCTATGGTAGCAGCCTATGTTGCATCTAGACTAGGTGTTTCAGATGTAAAAATCAAGTCTGCTTTAAAAAATATTATTCTAACGAAGAATCGAACACAGTGGAAAAAAGCAAAAAATGGAGCTGATATTTTAAGTGATATCTATAATGCCAATCCTACAGCTATGCGACTTATTCTTGAAACTTTCTCTAGTCTTGAGAAGCCAGAAAACAGTAAAAAAATTGTAGTTCTAGCGGATATGAAAGAACTTGGTGAAGCATCAAAATCACTGCATGAGAAAATCATTACCAGTCTTAATCCTGATCAGCTAGATGACGTTTATTTTTATGGTGAAGAAATTTACCCACTTTACCAATTGGCATTGAAAAAATTTCCAGAAGAAAGAGTTGTTTTCTTCAGCAAAAATAACCTAGTAGATGAGATTTCTCAACTGATTGAAAGGGTAAAAGAGCGATTAGAACCTCAAGATCAAATTCTATTAAAAGGTAGCCATTCCATGAATTTAGAAAAACTTATTGAGGCTATTGAGTGAGTAATAGAAATAAAATAATGGTGTCAAACCATTGGTAAATGGACTTTTTCAAGTCTTTTTACCAGTGGTTTTTAATATATTATTATATTGACATTCAAAAGATAAAAAGGTTATAATACTATTGAAAGCGTTAACAACTATATTATTTAAAGGAAGAGGTTTTTTAATGGGAAAAAGATCAAAAGAGTTATTTGATAAGCGTCAACGCTATTCTATTAGACGTTTAACTGTCGGAACGGCATCTGTTATGATTGGTAGCATGTTGCTTGGTGGACAAGTGGTTCTTGCTGATGAAGCAGGTAACACATCCTCTAATCCAATACTAGTAGAAAAAGTAAATTCAGAAACAAAAATTGAATCTCTTGAAATGGATGACAATCAATTGGCTTCTAAGGAGAACACACAAACAACCGTTAGTGAAGATCTTGAAGCCAATGAAGAAAGCACTACAGCTTTATCTTCTTCTGAAAATCCTACTACCGCTTTTTCAGATGCGATTGAAGAAACTGACCTTGCAGCTGAAGAGGTAGAAACTACTAATGCTAATCGCCCGACTGTTGAACTTGAGGTTGATAGTATTGGTCGCTTATATGAAGAAAATAAAGTGTTGACAGTTGACAATAAACGTGTTGATAGTAGTAACGATCAAAGAATTGATCTTGGAGAACATCTTGAAACAGTTAAGGAATTAAATGATGCGACAATTTATATGGAGTTTAAATTAGATTCTAACTCAGGTTTTAAGAGTCTTTTTTCAGCATCTAGTACAGAACATACCAATAATTATCTTACCCTTTATTCAAATGCTGGTACTATTGGCGTGGAAGGAAGAAATGGTAGTAGTCAATTTTATGGGGCCCCAACCGCTAACAGTCAAAAGCTAGTAGCAGGGGAGTGGAATTCCGTTGCCATGACTATAAACTCTTCTGAAGATGCTACTAATAAACTCTCTGTTTATGTTAATGGTGAATTGGCATATGCCGATCAAAAAACAGCTAACTTTATTAAAGACGTTATTGGTGTTAACCGTATGCAAATTGGTGCCACTCCTCGTTTAAATAGGATGCACTGGGGCGCACCGTTTGACTTAAAGAATTTGACCATTTATAATCGAGCTCTGACAGCCGATGAAATTGCAAAACGCTCTGCTATTTTTAAACGTGAAGCTTATCCTGAACGTTTGACAGGTGAGATGGCAGTTTCTGACCGTGTGACAGTGTTTGAGAGTGGTAAAAACAATCAAAGAGCGGCAGATGGTATTTTTAGTTACCGTATACCAGCACTTTTAACAACGAAAAAGGGAACGTTAATTTCAGCAGCAGATGCTAGAGAAACCCATCATAGTGACTGGGGGAACATTGGTATTACGATTAGAAGAAGTACCGATCAAGGAGTTACTTGGAGTAATCGTATTGATGCTATTAATATTAGAAATAACCCTAATCCAGCTAATCGTAGTCAACAATCACCTGTAACGATTGACTCAGTTTTAGTTCAAGATCCTTCTAATGAACGTATTATTTTAATCTATGACATGTTTTTAGAAGGACAAGCTATTCATAGTCTTCCAGCCAATAAGACAAGGTATGAAGAGCCTTATGTAACCATTGAAGGAAAGAGTTATCGTGCCTTATATCGTACCGATAATCAAGGGGAACAAGGCATCTATACTATCCGTGAAAATGGAAAGGTTTACTCACCAACTAATTTAGAAACAGACTATAGCGTTACATTGGAATCTGATCACCCAGCTAAAGAAACGATTGGTGATATTTATCAAAATAATAATTTAGTAGGTAATATTTTCTTTACAACAAATAAAACCAGTCCATTCAGAGCTGCTTGGGCTAGCTATTTGTGGATGCAATACAGTGATGATGATGGTGTCACTTGGTCAAATCCAAAAGATATTACTCCAATGGTTACTAATAATCAGATGAAGTTCCACGGGGTTGGACCGGGAGCTGGTATTGTATTACAACATGGTGATCACAAGGGACGTATCATTGTTCCAACTTATTCAACCAACTATGCAGCTGCTAATCATTTAACATCACAGTCTTCTCGTGTCATTTATTCTGATGATCACGGGGAAACTTGGAAGATGGGTGGCTCCCCTAATGATAATAGAACCTTATCTAATGGGACAACCATTCATTCCCTAACAATGAGTCAGTCAGCTGAACAGTTAACGGAATCTACTGTAGTCGAACTAGACAGTGGGGCATTGAAACTATTTATGCGCAACCCTTCTGGCCGTGTTAAAGTAGCTACCAGTACTGATGGTGGTGTCACCTGGCATGATTTAAAAGCTATTTCAGAAGTAGTTGATGTTTATGTTCAATTATCAGCTGTCCATACTCATCACAATAATAAAGAATATATTATTCTTTCAAACGCCAATGGACCAGCAAGAACAAATGGTTACCTTAGAGTAGCAGAAGTCTTACCTAATGGTGAATTGAACTGGGTAAATCATAAAATTTTACAAAAAGGCGACTATGCCTATAATTCTTTAACTCAGATTGGTGATAATAAATACGGTATCTTGTATGAGCATAACGACCCTGGCTATAATGCTTATAGCCTACAATTCAAATCCTTTAACATGGAATATGCTCTTGCTCAAACACAACCTATCGTTGAGGTCAAATCTATTGACAAGTTAGACGACTATCATTTCCGTCTCAATTTTGATAAGAGTGTTTGGGCACTAAGACCTGAAAATCTTTTATTAGAAGATGACCGTATTGCTTATTTTGTTTCCCAAGATAGCCCAACATCATTAATCTTTAATATCGCTTCTGAGGATTGGGGTAAAGCTATAAAGAGAACCATTCCTTCAGCCATTATTAATGTTAATAAAATTGATGTTGATATTGCTGGTACGCTTCCAACAGCTGACACTGAAAATGTTAATTCTTATGATATTTTAAGACGTGTTAATAATGTAAGAACTAATAAAATTGGCTATAATAAAGCTGAAATTAGTTATGCACCATTTGAAGGTGCTGATTATTACTTTATCAATCGTCTCAATATCGAGACACAAGAAGTTGAAAACTTTAAAACGTTTGATAATCATTTTATTGATCAAACCCTTCAAGCAGACCACAACTATTCTTATAATGTTACTGCGATTAAAAATGGTCAATCTAGTGTTGCTTCCATAGATGCCTTCGTTTTAGCGCATCAAGAATTTATGGATGATCGTGATGAGGCTATTAAGTATGGCGCTGCTTTTGGGAATTGGAGCGATCCAAAACTCTTTGGTGGCACAGAGAAATTTGCCGATATTACTGGAAATACGACACTGACAAAAGAAGATTATACTGCAACTGTTAACTTTGTCGGCAAAGGCATTGAAATATATGGTATCAAGAGCCCAGATTTATCAACTGCAACGGTTAAAATTGATGGGGTTGATCGTGGCATCATTGATTTCCATAAAGAAGGGGCAAAAGAAAGTGGTCTTTTAATCGCTCAATTTAACGACCTAGAAGATGGTTATCATACACTAGAGTTGATCGTTAATAATAATGAGACTACAAGGACAGGAAAACGTGATAAAATATCTCTTGACTCCTTTAGAATCATTTCTGGAGATCCTAACGCTCCAGAACGTTTAGACGATCGTGATTCAAGAATTCAATATGGCTCTGCTTTTGCTGAATTTTCAGATCCACAACTTTATAACGCAACAGAAAAATATGCTGACATCACTCCAGATGTTTCTGTTCCAGCAGAAAATGCGACTATGCGCTTATCTTTTAAAGGAACAGGTATTAGAGTTTATGGTAATAAAGCCACTACACTTGGTGAAGCAATCGTTACTATTGACGGCAATGAAGTTAATCCACTTGTTTTCTTCAAACAGTCTGGTGATGTTGAAAAACGTGCTTTAATTGGTGAGTACACTGGCTTAGATAATAGGTCTCATACCATTACTATCCGTGTTAATCCAAATGCTTCAATGACTAATAAAAAAATTAGTTTGGATTCTTTTGAAATCTTAAAACCACAAGCAAAAGCTATTCTTTCTCCAAGTCTTCTTGATGTCTCTGAAGATGAAGATCACGTATTATTAGTCATGGAAGAAGGAGATTGGCACTCTATTAAGCTTGTTATTGATAGTGTTTCTGATCCGATTATCTTAACTAAAACACCTGATTTGAATTTACAAGATTCATCAGGTAAAGTGGTAGAAAAAATTTCTGATACCCGTTGGAGTATCGCTCTTCCTGAAAATCTAAATCGTGAACAAGTATTAACGATTAAGGCAATTACAAACTATTCACAAGGTGATAGTAATCCAGGAATTGCACGTGTTGCTTCAAGAACACCAGAAGTCAAATACTATCACGTTACTACTAAGTCGGTTCTAAAAGATGGAACAGTTCTATCAGAAAAGATTGTGTTAGACAATCTAGCAACAGGAACGTCTTATGATATAACGCAACAAACACCAGAACAAATGATTGAACATAATGGTAAGAAATATTTCCGTGAATCCGTTTCTGATAACGTTGTGGGCACAGTTGGTGATCAAGATATTATTGTAACCTATACTTATATATTGGCTATCAACGAGCATCCAAATAATTTCCCAAGCTATGAGTTGCCTGAATCAGATTTTGTTCCTGAAACGAAAGTGCCAAATACAGCACCGACAGTTGAAGATAAACCATCCATTGTGTTTACCAATGGAAAAGGGGTAGTCAACGAAGTGCCTGAATTAACCTTCTCAACAGAAAAACGAGAATTAAAAGATGACACATCAGGTGTCATGGTTCAACTAGAAGTTGGTGAAATTGCAGCTATCGAAGGCATCAGTGTGGGTCATAAAGAAACCAAAGACCCAAGCACACCAAATGTGCTTAAAGATAAAGACTATGACCTCTTTGATATCTCATTAGTTGATGCTAATGGTCAAGCCATCAGTCCATTAAAAGACACACTCGTTATCATGCCAGTAGACGAAGGCAAAACCGTAGGAAAAGTGGTTTACCTCCCAAATACTGACCAAGAAGAAGAACTTGACTTTACGATGACAAGTTATGTGGACGCTAATGGTAAAACACAACAAGGCGTTGTCTTTGTGGCAAAACACTTTAGTGAATATGGTATTGTTTATCAAGTGAGAGAAACAAAAGTGCCATCAGACGCACCAACAGCACAAGATAAACCAGTCTTTGAAGGAACACTTGAAAGTAAGGTGCCATCGGATGCTCCAAACTATGAGTTACCGGAATCAGATTTTGTTCCTGAAACATCTGTACCAAAAGTGGCACCAACAGCACAAGATAAACCGGTCTTTGAAGGAACACTTGAAAGTAAGGTGCCATCAGATGCACCAAGCCATCAATTACTAGCCTTTGAAGGCAAACTAGAGCCAATGAGTAAAGGGGATAAGCAAACAAAAGACAAAGTAGAGCAAAAAGAAGTGAAGAGTGCTTCAGCTAATACTTTACCAAACACTGGTGATACGACAAACTCAGCAGTGCTAGGCACCATGTTAGCTCTATCATCACTAGCTTTATATGGTTACGGCAGAAAAAAAGGTGAGCAAGACATTTAATAGCTAAACTTCAAGAACTGATAAGTCAGTTCTACTGATAGAAATGCTGTTCAATGGATAGTATAAAAGGAGTGCAAATGCACTCCTTTTTCTTATGTATAATGGTTAGATTTTTATAAAAGAAAATTGTTTTGTGATTAGCTCTTATCATCACTTAGTGTTAGAAACTGTTCAGTAGTCATTGTTTGTCCCATTAGTGGGAATAGATTTTCTATTGGTAGGTCATGTAATTCTTTAGCTGTTGATGTCATCATATCAGTGATAAAATATTGATTATAAGCATACTGATAGGCATCTCGAGCTGTTGAGTCCACGGCTCCATGAGTTGCAATTCCACCTAGAACAATTGTATCAATGCCTCGTCTTCTTAGTTGCAATTCAAGATCTGTTCCAAAAAAGCCACTGAAGCCACGTTTATCAACGATATAATCATTTTCTTTAACAGCTAGTTCATCAGGAAAGTCAGAAAAACCACCAACATTTTTATTACCAGGTAAAGAAGTCATTGCATTGGGAGCTAGCATATCATTACCGTCATGAAATTTCACTCTAACAAAAGCAATAAAGCCACCCTTTTCTCTAAAAAGAGTAATGAGTTTTTTAGCATTTTTAAGAATAGTTTCAGAAGAATGTGGGGCAGTTGGTATTTCTAGAATACCCTTTTGCATATCGACTAAAACCAAAGCTGTTTTACTAAAATCCATAGAGTTTCTCCTTTTTAATAACAAGATAAATGACCTATTTTTACTGTTTATCTAAGCTATCCAATAATAAAATGATTAGACAATAAAAATAGTATATAATATCTTTATTTTAGAAAAAATAAATAAGCTTTTCAAGAGAAAAAAATTAATTGTGACACTAGAAATAAGACAATAAGTCAAAAAGCTAAACGAACAGTTCATAATTTAAAAAAATGTGACAAAAGGATTGACAGAAGAATAGTAAAGTGATACAATAACAAAGGTTTTAAATAAACTGACCTAAGACAGTAGGGGAGCTCGCTCATAATATTCCTACCGAGGCACAAAACGTTAATAAACGGATTGTACTTTCGTGTCTGGGTTTAGATGCGATTTTTTTGTGTCTAGCCAAAAATAATAACGGAGGTAAAACACTAATGAGTCAAGCAAATATTGCTAAAAAAGCAGAACTTGTTGATTTTTATGCTGAAAAAATGAAAGCAGCTGCAAGTATTGTTATTGTTGATTCACGTGGTCTTACTGTTGAACAAGATACTGTTCTTCGTCGTAACTTACGTGAAAGCGATGTTGAATTTAAAGTGGTTAAAAACGCTATTTTACGTCGTGCTGCTGAAAAAGCAGGTCTTAACAATCTTGAAGATGTTTTTGTTGGGCCAACCGCTATTGCATTTTCAAATGAAGATGTGATTGCACCAGCTAAAATCATCAATGATTTCTCAAAAACTGCTGATAAACTTGAAATCAAAGGTGGTGCAATTGAAGGTGAAGTATCTTCTAAAGAAGATATTATCGCACTTGCTAAATTGCCAAACAGAGAAGGTCTTCTTTCTATGCTTCTTTCTGTTCTTCAAGCACCAGTCCGCAATGTTGCGTACGCTGTCAAAGCAGTTGCAGAAAACAAAGAAGATGCTGCTTAAGCAGTTTAAATGTAGCTTAATTGCTACCAATACTATTTATTAAAAACATAATTTGGAGGAAAAATACAATGGCATTAAACATTGAAAACATTATTGCTGAAATTAAAGAAGCTTCAATCCTTGAACTTAACGATCTTGTAAAAGCTATCGAAGAAGAATTTGGTGTAACTGCAGCAGCTCCTGTAGCTGTAGCAGCAGCTGGTGGCGGTGCTGAAGAAGCTGCTAAAGATTCATTTGACGTTGAATTAACTGCAGCAGGCGACAAGAAAGTTGGCGTTATCAAGGCTGTTCGTGAAATCACAGGTCTTGGTCTTAAAGAAGCTAAAGGTCTTGTAGACGGCGCTCCTGGAGTCATCAAAGAAGGTGTTCCAGCTGCAGAAGCTGAAGAAATGAAAGCTAAACTTGAAGAAGCTGGTGCTTCAGTAACTCTTAAATAATAGAGTCATTTGATAATACAAAAACCATTGTTTTAAGAACAATGGTTTTTTTTATAAACTATTTAGAAAATTTTCGAAATAGTATTGACAAAAACAATAAAAGGATTATAATAAAGTTATCCTAATTAGAAAACTTTCGAAATAGATAAAGGAGTTACTATGGGAATTGATCAAACTTTGAAAGCCTTGAACGATGACAAAAGAAGAGAAATTTTAAAATTATTAAAAAAAGGTAGGCTGAGTGCGTCAGACATTTATCAACACTTTGATGTTTCAGATGCGACGATTTCACATCATTTATCAATTTTATTAAAAGCAGATTTAATCTTTTTAGAAAAAGAGAAAAATTACCGTTACTATAGTCTAAATACTTCTGTTTTTGAAGATATTTTAAATTTTATTACTTTTATTAAAAAATAAGGGGGCCATTATGCAATCAATAAAAAATTGGTTTAAAGTTAGTTTATGGTTATATCTTTTACCATTAGCAGTATCACTCTATTATTATCCTCAATTACCTAATAAGATTGCCATACATTTTAATTTATCTGATCAACCTAATCATTTTACTAATAAATTTTTAGCTTTATTTATTAGCATTGCTTTAATTTTTTTGATAGAATTATTCTCTCTTTACGTGATTTCTAAAGACCCTAAAAAGAACAATCAAAGCAAAAAACTTGTTATTTTTCTTTTGCTATTTATGCCAATAATGGCATTAACTTTAAATATAATCATGATTTCTTATGCTTTAAATACTAGTTTAAATGTCTTTATGCTGTTAAGAATTCTGATTTCTTTTCTTATTATAATCATGGGAAATTATCTGCCAAAAACAAAACGAAACCATACTCTTGGCATTCGTTTGCCTTGGACCTTGTCTAATGATGATAATTGGATAAAAACACATGCCTTTGCCGGTAAAGTATGGTTTATGGGTGGTGTCTTGTTATTATTAGTATCCATTTTTTCTCTAGCAAATAATCTGTTTATTGGCATGATGCTTCTTGTGATACTGTCTCCATTAGTTTATTCCTATGCCATCTATCAAAAACAAAAATAAAATTTATTTTAAACGTGGTAAGGTTTCTTATCGCGTTTTTTTATAGTCAAGAAATGTAAAATCATGGGGTTTAGCTAAGCCATCTCCAATTGTTTTGTTAGCCATTTTTAAATCATTTCTATTTCGAAACAAATTCTTTGACACTTAATTTCCTTTGCAGTAGAATAACATCATCGGTACGGCACCACTTAATGACTAATTGTCTCTTAGTACTCAGTTTGCCACTCAAGAAAGTGCGTTACCTAAAAGAAAAAAGGAGATATTTATTATGAAAATTGCAGTAGTTGGTACAGGAAATATTGGTTCACGTTTAGTTAAACGTTTTTCTAGTCACGGTGTTGATACCATTGTTATTGGTAGTGATTATGACAAATCATTAGCACTAGTAAATGAACTTAATAAAAATGTTGAAGCATTTCAAGATGTAAATGATGCGTTAAAAGCAGCAGATGCTGTTGTCATTGCTTTATGGTTTGATGGCCTTAAAGCTTTCGTGAAAGAACATGAAGAACAATTAAAAGGCAAAATTATCATTGACCCATCAAATAATATCGCTTTTGATGAAGAGGGGAATGTTAAAAGTCTTAACCCAGAAAATCTTTCATCAGGACAACAAATTGCTGAAGTTGTTCCTTCAGACAGTCATTATGTAAAAGCTTTTGGAACACTTCCAGCTGATCAATTAGATGCGACTGAAACTGAAGATGGTAAGAAAGTAACTTTATTCTATGCCACAGATGATGTAAAAGCTGGTGACAAAGTCGCTGAAGTGATTGAAAAAGCTGGCTGGGATGCTGTTTTAGTTGGTGGCGTTAAAGACACTGGACGTATTGAAGTATTTGGTGATTTACACCCATTTGGTGGATTAGAAGGTAAATTACTTTCTAAAGAAGAAGCAAAAGCAAAAATCTAATTAACTTACTTAAACGAGTAAAGAGGTGATAGACTTTTCTATCACCTTTTTTGTTAATAAAAGCCGTCTATTGAAATAGTAATCAGAGGAAAGTAGATATAAAAACAGAGCCTAACTGTTAAGTCAAAAAAGAAAGTGTTATAATAAGCAATAGAAATGAACAAAAAGGTGAAGTCAATTGCGCAAAAAATTAACCAAAGAAGAATTTAAAGAACTCATTAAAGATGGTATTATTGTTTCATGTCAAGCCCTTCCAGGAGAACCTCTCTATGTTGAAGAAGGAGGTATCATGCCTAGAATGGCACTTGCCGCCAAAAAGGCTGGTGCTTGCGGTATTAGAGCTAATTCTATTCGTGACATTAAAGAAATTAAAGAAATGGTTAATCTACCCATTATAGGGATTATTAAAAAGGATTATCCCCCTGAAGAGCCCTATATCACAGCTACGATGACAGAAATTGATGAACTTGTCGAAGCAGATGTTGACGTTATTGCTTTTGATGCCACAAAACGAAAACGTCATGATGGTCTTACCATTTTTGAATTTATCAGTAAAATTAAAGAGAAATACCCTCACCAGTTACTAATGGCAGACATTAGTACTTTTGAAGAGGGCCTTGAAGCCTACAAAGCAGGTGTTGATTTTGTTGGCACAACTCTTTCTGGCTATACAAGCTATAGCGATAAAACGAAAGGGCCAGATTTGTCTTTAATTAAAAAATTATCTCAAGCAAGTATTGATGTGATTGCCGAGGGAAGAATCCATAGCCTTGAAGATTTAATTGCTGTCAAAAACCTAAATCCGACTGGTATTGTGATAGGTGGTGCTATTACTCGTCCTCAAGAAATCGCTGAGCGTTTTATTAATGCCATCAAATAAATAAATGCTAAATGCTGAAATTCTCCAAAATTATCATGATTATTTTTACTAAAAGGGAATAAAAAAATCTAATGTAAAAGAATAAAGACTGTTTCATTCTTAAAAATAAGAACTGACAGTCTTTTTTGATAGTCAGCCTTTTAAAAATAAAAAAGGTGAGATTTATTTGAGGTAACAGTGATAGTTAGAAGAAAAAATGACTATATCATATAATGGACAAATCCCTAAAATTGGACTAAAATAGTAGTGTATAATTATCATTGAAGAAAGGGCGATTTTGTAATGGAAATAAGAGATTTAACGAGTTTGCCCGTTCATATTTTTGAGGAAGCTATTGCTGATAATCAGCATGCTAACATACCGTTTGCTTGGACTGAAACATTTTTAAAAATGATCAATCAAGAACCAGATGCCATTTTACTTCATATCTGGCCAATGGAAAAAACCGTCATTTTGGGCATGTTAGATAAGTTGCTACCAAATCTTTCTGAGGCTAAATCAGTCATAGAAAATAATGGTTATCAGCCTGTTGTTCGTAATATTGGTGGTTTAGCAGTTGTTGCTGACGAAGGGATTCTGAACTTCTCATTTATTATTCCAGATACGTTTAAAGATGCTATTTCAATCACTGATGGTTATCTCATCATGGTTGATTTTATCAAAATGCTGTTTTCTGATTTGCACAAACGGATTGACTATTTTGAAATTGAAGATTCCTATTGTCCTGGCAATTACGATTTGAGTATTGATGGTAAAAAATTTGCAGGTATTGCTCAAAGACGAATCAAAAAAGGAATAGTGGTCTCCATTTATCTTAGTGTTTCGGGCAATCAAGAAGAAAGAGGTCAGATGATTGCTGATTTCTATCAAAAAGGCTTAGCTGGTCAAACCACTAAAGTTAGCTATCCCAAGGTCAATCCATCCTCTATGGCTAACCTCTCAGACTTGTTTGAGGTGCCTTTTACTGTGGATGAGGTGATTGAGAGAATCTCACTAACTTTAAGACAACTAGGGTTTTCAATTAAAAATTGGCAACCTAATCAGATTCAAAAAGAACAATTTGACCTACATTATCAGAAAATGACAAATAACAAGAATTGAAAGAGGTCATAAAATGACAGATAATTCTATTTTATTTAAACCTTTACTCTTGCCAAATGGTGTTGTGTTAGAAAATCGTTTTGTGCTCTCACCGATGGTAACCAATTCTTCTACAAAAGAGGGATTAGTGACACAAGCTGATCTTGATTATGCCAGTCGACGAGCTGCTTCTGCACCGTTACAAATAACGGGAGCAGCCTATGTCGATGTATTTGGACAACTCTTTGAGTATGGTTTCAGCTCAGCCAAAGATGAAGACATTGAAGGATTAACTAAACTAGCACAAGCCATGAAGCGTAAAGGTGCAAAAGCTATCTTGCAATTAACGCACGCAGGGCGTTTTTCTAGTCATACCTTGACAAAGTATGGTTTCGTTTATGGACCTAGTGAGATGAGTTTAAACTCTCCAAAACCTCACCAGGTAAAGGCAATGACGATTCAACAGCTAGCTGACTTGGTAAAAGCATATGCTGATGCCACTAGACGAGCGATTAAAGCAGGCTTCGATGGTGTAGAAATCTCATCAGCACAACGTTTACTCATTCAAACCTTCTTTTCTACTTTTTCTAACGAGCGTGAAGATGAGTATGGTTATAAGACACTTGAAAGTCGTTCAAAACTCGGTCTAGAAGTCTTGAAAGCTGTTCAAGAGGTTATTGAAAAAGAAGCGCCAGCTGATTTTATATTAGGTTTTCGTGCTACCCCTGAAGAAACTAGGGGAGATCAGATAGGTTATTCGATTGATGAGTTTATGACTTTTATGGATTGGGCTTTGGCCGTTGCTTCCATTGATTATTTAGCCATTGCCAGTTGGGGTCACAATGTTTTTCGTAATCGTGTCAGAGGTGCGGGACCTTTTTCTGGACAACTAGTCAATCAGGTGATTTGGGACCACTTTAAAAATCGTTTACCAATTATGGCAACAGGTGGTATTAATACACCAGATAAGGTTTATGAAGCACTTGAACATGCTGATTTTGTTGGCTCATCAACACCTCTTGTGGTCGATCCAGAATTTATTCAAAAAATAAAAGAAAACAGAGAAGATGAGATTAATTTTAAAATAAAATTGTCTGATCTTCATAGCTTGGCTATTCCTGAAGCATCCTTTAAAGACATTGTGCCATTAATGGATTATGGGGAATCATTACCTCAAGAAGCACGTGATTTGTTCCGCGGTTTAGCCAAAAATTATAAGGAGGAGTCATGAAACTAGGGGTCTTAGATTATGGGCTGATTGATGCAGGAAAAACTGCAACAGAAGCCTTAGAAGAAACGGTTCTTCTAGCTAAAAAAGCAGAAGAACTGGGGTTTAGTCGTTTTTGGGTGGCAGAACATCATAATGTGTTTGCATTTTCAACCAGTGCACCTGAATTATTGATGATGCATTTAGCAGATCAAACAAAAACGATTCGAATTGGCTCTGGTGGTATAATGCCTCTTCACTACAGTGCCTTTAAAATTGCTGAACAGATTCGTACGTTAGAAACTTATCATCCTAACCGTATTGATCTTGGTTTAGGTAATTCTCTAGGAACAAGGTTAGTCAAAAAAGCCTTAAAAAGTGTTCATCAAAAAGAAGAGTATTACGATGTCTTAAAAGAATTAAGAAATTATTTATCTCTTAGCGAAGAAAATCCTTTGAATATCACTGTTCAACCCACAATTACTAGTGAACCTCAACTATTTTCACTTAGTAGTAGTGAGGAAACGGCTAAAGTTGTCGGTGAATTAGGGCTAGGCTATAGTTTTGGAATCTTTCCTTATATGCAAAAAAATCTATTGGAAGAAGCCCAAAAAGTGCCAGAAGTCTACCGTAAAAACTTTAAACCATCTTCTTTTCTAAATAAACCTTACGTTACGTTTGCGGTCTTTATCGTTATTGCAAAAACGAAAGAAGAAGCAAATGCTATGGCTAGAAGTCTTGATATCTGGATGCTGGGAAAAGATGATTTTAATGAATTCTCGCATTACCCTACCATTGAAGAAGCAAAGAATTATCCATTATCTGATAAGGAAAAAGAAATAATCAAAGATAATCGACAAAGAATGATAATAGGAACACCACAAGAGGTTGAAAAACAACTCAATGCGTTGTTAAGAATTTCCCAAGCTGATGAAATACTAGCTATTCCACTGGTTCCAGGATTTGAACAGAGACGACAATCTTTGGAATTATTATCACAACTAACGTTATCAAAATAATATATTAAGGAGAAAAACAATGAAAAAAATTGCAAACTACCTCTACATCGAAAAAGAAAATGATCTTTATACTATTAGTATGACCCCTGAATTACAAGATGATATTGGCACCATTGGTTTTATTGAATTTACCGATGAAGATGTTTTAAAAGTAGATGATATTATTTTAAATTTAGAAGCTTCAAAAACAGTTATGGGTATCTCATCACCTATTGCCGGTAAGGTTGTTGAACGAAATGAAGCAGCAACACTAACACCTAAATTATTGAACTCTGAGAAACCAGAAGATAACTGGATTATTAAATTAACAGATGTTGACGAAAAGGCTTTTGAAGCACTAGAAAATGTGTAAAATGGACCAATTATTGGAAAAAATGATTGTCTATTTATGGCAGGAAAATTCTCCAAACTCATCTTTGTCCTTACCAAAAACTTGTGAAGAAAAGTTAGCTTGTTGGCGTGGCTTAATCAATAAAAGACCAGCAAAACCAATTGCAGCAAGCTATTTAGAGGCTGAAGATGATTTTTTAGAAGCTTATAAAGCAAACCAAAAACTTGTTGGTCTGTCTGATTGTCAACAAACTGCTGTTGAAAAGATTTTAACCTACCATGGTGACATCACTTTGTTAGCTGTTGATGCGATTGTTAATGCTGCAAACAGTGAGATGCTTGGTTGTTTTATACCGAACCATCACTGTATTGACAATGCTATTCACACTTTTTCTGGTGTTCGCTTACGGTTAGCTTGTCAAGAATTGATGACAAAGCAACAGCATAAAGAGCCGATTGGGCAAGCAAAGTTAACTTTGGCTTATCACTTGCCTTCAAAGTATATCATTCATACAGTTGGACCAAGAGTCAATCCTAATCAAAGGGTTTCACCTATTCGAAAGGATTTATTGCGACGTTCTTATCTGTCGTGCTTACAATTAGCAAAAGAACAAGGCATTGAGTCATTAGCGTTTTGTGCTATTTCAACAGGGGAATTTGGTTTTCCTAAGAAGCTAGCTGCTGATATTGCTGTAAACTCAGTGCGTGAATGGTTAACAGAACATCCTCAGGGACCAACTGTTATTTTTAACACATTTACCAAAGAAGATCATAACTATTATCAAGAATTATTGAACTAGGAGAAAAAATGACAAAATGGCAAGTCTTTTCTAAAGACAATCTCAATCAAGCACAACAGCTAGCTGCCTTAATTTCAGAAGCCGAAGCCATTGTGGTGGGGATTGGTGCAGGCATGTCTGCTGCAGACGGTTTTACCTATATTGGTCCTAGATTTGAAAATGCTTTTCCAGATTTTATTGAAAAATATCATTTGCTAGATATGCTTCAGGCCAGTTTGTTTGATTTTGAAAGTTGGGAAGAGTATTGGGCCTTTCAAAGTCGCTTTGTAGCACTTAATTATTTTGACCAACCAGTAGGACAATCATACCTTGACTTATTAGAAATATTAAAGAACAAAACCTATCATATCATTACAACCAATGCAGATAATGCTTTTTGGGCTGCCCATTATGATAAAAATAAGGTCTTTCATATTCAAGGAGAGTATGGGCTTTTACAGTGTAGTGAACGTTGTCATCAACAGACCTATCAAGATGAACCACTGATTCGTCAAATGATTCTTCAGCAAAAAAATATGGTCATTCCAAGCGAATTAATTCCTTACTGTCCTAAGTGTCATGCCCCGTTAGAAGTCAATAAACGAAATGAAGAAAAGGGTATGGTTGAAGACGCTGATTTTGATGCTCAAAAAAATCGTTACGATAGTTTTTTAAGTCAACATGAGACTGGAAAGGTACTTTATTTAGAAATTGGTGTAGGACATACGACACCACAATTTATTAAACATCCTTTTTGGAAACGTGTCTCTGAAAATCCAGACGCTATCTTTGCGACACTAAACCACAAACAGTATCGGACACCACAACTGATTAGACCTCAAACACTTGAATTGACACAGAATATTGCTTCTTTAATCGCTGAAACTAAAAGCAACCTATTGCTTAATCACTAAAATCAATTATTAAGAAGGAGAACTCATGTATCTTATTGAACCTATCAAAAACGGTAAACGCATCACTGATGGGGCTATTGCTTTAGCCATGCAAGTGTATGTTCAGCAACATCTTTTTTTAGATGATGATATTTTATTCCCATACTACTGTGATCCAAAAGTTGAAATTGGAAAATATCAAAATGCTATTGTTGAAACTAACCAAGATTATTTAAAAGAGCACAACATCCCTGTTGTTAGACGTGACACAGGTGGTGGAGCAGTTTATGTTGATTCTGGGGCTGTGAACATTTGCTACTTAATTAATGACAATGGTGTTTTTGGTGATTTTAAACGCACTTATCAACCAGCCATTGATGCTCTTCATCATCTAGGAGCAACAGGTGTTCAAATGTCGGGACGAAATGATTTGGTGATTGATGGGAAAAAGGTTTCTGGGGCAGCCATGACCATTGTTAATAATCGCGTTTATGGAGGTTATTCACTTCTTTTAGATGTTAATTATGAAGCTATGGAAAAAGTGTTAAGCCCTAACCGTAAAAAAATTGAATCAAAGGGTATTAAGTCAGTAAAAAGTCGTGTCGGCACTATTCGAGAACACTTAGCCAAAGAATACCAAAACGTCACAGTGGATCAATTTAAAGATTTAGTGGTTTGCCAACTATTAGGAATTGATAACATTGATCAAGCAAAACGTTATGAACTAAGTGATGAGGATTGGCAAGGGATAGAAGCTCTTGCTGATGAAAAATATAAAAACTGGGAATGGAACTATGGGAATTCACCTCAGTATAGTTACCATAGAGATGGTCGTTTTTCAGCAGGAACCATTGACATTCATTTGAACATTGAAAAAGGTCGTATTTCAGATAGTCGTATTTATGGTGATTTCTTTGGAAAGTCTGATGTTGCTGATATCGAAAATGCTCTAAAAGGCGTTAAAATGGAAAAAGAAGATGTTTTCGAAGTACTAAAAAGCTTCGATTTAACCACTTATTTTGGTCAAGTAACAGCAGAAGAATTAGTGGATTTAATCTTCTCATAGACCAAATAGCTAATGAATTCTAAAACAGTAAGTAATAAACTTACTGTTTTTATTATATTATCCATTAAAGATTTAATAAATTGGTTAAAATACTTGAAATTCATGATAAAATTTGATAATATCATTTTTGTAGTCACTAGTCTATTGATAAAAATAGATTGGTAAGAATCAGGAAAAAAAGTAAGTGATTACTTTACAATACAGGAGATGTCTAACATCTCAATCATAACAATAACAAGAAAATTTTCCAATGGCTAACATGATTTTGGAAAAGGCTTTTTGTTTACCTAAAAATAGGCATCAATTAGATGGATGAAAGGGAGTGACGATTAAAACAACTATTTTTTTAAAAAATCTTATATTGCTATGTACTAGGGACTTATTCCCAATGATAAAAAAGGAGAAGAAAATGGCTATCACTGAAGAAATGAAAGAAATTATTAACACTCAACTGGCTATGGTTGCAACTATAGATAGTGAAGGAAATCCTGATATCGGTCCTAAACGTTCAATGCGTTTACATGATGATAATACTTTGATTTTCAATGAAAATACAGGCGGACAAACACAAGAAAATATCAAAAATAATGGTAAAATTGCTGTCGCTTTTGTTGACCGTGAGAAATTATTGGGTTATCGTTTTGTCGGTAAGGCTGAAATTCAAGACTCTGGAGAATTATACGAAGCTGCTAAAGAATGGGCAAAAGGACGTATGGGTGAGCCTAAAGCTGTAGGTGTGATTCATATTGAGCGTATTTTCAACTTACATTCAGGAGCTAAAGCTGGAACAGAAGTGAAATAAAAATAGTAAAAATAAAAAAGGAATCAATTGATTCCTTTTTTTGTTAGGGTTCTATGGTTGCCATTAAAAGATCAGCAGTTGTTGATGGTAATATTCTGACACGATTAAGTGTTAAAAGACCATTACTAGCACTTGCTAAGCCTTCATTTGTAGTTAATCCTAATTGATAAGATTCTTTTGCTAACGAAATGGTTAGGTCGCTATAGCGTCCAGCAGGATAAGCAATTGTCATAGTGTTTTGTTGGAGCTGTTCATCTAGAAATCTTTTAGATTCTTCCATTTGAAAGGTTTGTGTCGCCTGATCACTCATTTCTAAATCAGGATGAGTAACCGTGTGTCCTTCAAAGGACATGCCGTCTTTTTTCATCTCAATCATTTGTTCCACTGATAGGTTGGACACACGTCCTTCCTCAGTAAAACCAGTGATGACATTATTTGTTGCCTTGGCTTGATATTTTTTTAAAATGGGATAGGCAATATTATAAAAATCAACCATGCTATCATCAAAGGTTAGCCAAATCACTTTCTCACTAGGTAATTCATTATTATTAAGTGCACGGTATGCTTCTTCGGGTGTTAGAAAATAATAGCCTTCATCAACTAAGCGTTTAATATGACTTTCAAAAACGTCTGGATCAACAATCAAATTGGCGCTAGCCGCTTCAGAAGGGTCCATAACATGAACAGCGTGATACATCAGTATAGGAAAGGTGACGGGTGTTTCTTGTTGTTGCCAAGTTGGTTCTGAAGTCTCTTTTTCTTTTATAGCGTCACTAGTTGTCGTTTGGCTTTTTTGAGGTGTTTTTTCTTTGCTAACAAGACTTGCTTCTTGACTTTTAAACTCTTTTTCATCTTGTCTACTTTGTTGAAATAAAAAGAAAAGACCAGCCATAAGGCTTAGGGTTAAGATGAGTAGTAGAAAAGGTAAGGGCGGTTTTTTTCTTTTTGTTCTTTTATTGGCACGTCTTGATTGCATTTTATTCTCCTTAAATTATCAATAGTAAGATTATATCATAAAAATAAGAAGGATTATCAATGAATTCTAATCCTTTTTTTGATATAATAAGACAAATCATTTTAAGGAGAACAATATGACGTTAAAGATTGCTTTACTAGGTTTTGGGACAGTTGCTAGTGGTGTTCCTCTCATACTTGAACAAAATAGTGAAAAAATAAACCAATTGACACAAAAATCAATTAGTATTTCAAAAATATTGGTGAGAGATGAACAGGAAAAATCTCGATTAATGGCTCTAGGACACAATTACCACTTTGTTACTGACATTGAAGAGATATTAGCAGATGAAGAGATTTCAGTAGTGGTCGAATTAATAGGACGTATTGAACCAGCAAAAACCTTTATTACAAAAGCCTTAGAAAGCAAAAAACATGTTGTTTCTGCCAACAAAGATCTAATCGCTCTACATGACAAGGAATTACTTGCTATTGCTCGTCAAAACAAGGTCTCCTTTTACTATGAAGCAGCTGTTGCCGGTGGGATTCCCATTTTAAGAACACTATCACAATCATTAATTTCTGATAAAATCACCAGAGTATTGGGTGTTTTAAATGGCACTTCTAATTTTATGCTTACTAAGATGGTTGAAGAAGGCTGGACCTATGAAAAGGCTCTTCAAACTGCCCAAGAATTAGGCTATGCTGAAAGCGATCCAACCAACGACGTGGAAGGGATTGATGCTGCCTATAAACTAGTCATCCTCTCTCAATTTGCTTTTGGAATGACCATTGATTACAAAGATGTGATTCATCAAGGGATTACAAGCATCACTCCTCAGGATGTGACCTATGCCCAAACTCATGGGTATGTGATTAAATTGGTAGGCTCTATCGAAGAAACAAAAAGTGGTCTAGCCGTTGAAGTTGCGCCATCTTTCTTACCTGAAAACCATCCTTTGGCTAGGGTTAATGATGTGATGAATGCTGTTTATATTGAATCGATTGGTATTGGTGAGTCAATGTATTATGGTCCTGGTGCTGGACAAAAACCAACAGCAACATCAGTGGTTGCTGATTTAATGACACTTAGTAATGAAGTGGCAACAGTGGGTGAAGCAAAATTATTCAATAACTTTAACAGACCAACAAAAATAGCCAAACTTGAAGACAATCAATCAGCTTACTATTTCTCAATTGCTCTATCATCTGGTGACAAAGTTGCATTAACAGACTTCCTTAAAAACGAAGGCATAACAGTTAAAGAATTTGAACTTGAAAAGTCATCTAATGACGAAACCCTAGCAATGATTAGCACAACATCAATAACAAAACAAGTTCTTCAACACGTGCAACAAAAGCTTGCTGAGTCATCTGACTATCAGCTAATCAACGCCTTTAGAATTTTAGGAGATTAGTATGAAAATTATCGTTCCTGCAACGAGTGCCAATCTTGGTCCAGGATTTGATTCGATTGGTCTCGCAGTCACCAAGTATCTTGAAGTAACAGTTATTGAAGCATCAAGGACTTGGGAAGTGCTTCATGATTTGACGGATATCCCAACTGATGAGTCTAACTTACTCATCCAAATTGCTTTAAAGGTTAATAAGAATTTAACACCACATCGAATACAGATGACCAGTGATATCCCATTAGCCAGAGGTTTAGGCTCTTCTAGTTCAGTCATTGTTGCTGGCATTGAGTTAGCCAATCAACTTGGTGAAATGAAGTTATCTCTAGACGAAAAACTAAGATTAGCTAGCCTTTTTGAAGGTCATCCTGATAATGTTGCGCCAGCGATTTTTGGTAATTTAGTAGTGGCCAGTGATAACGACTATTTTTCTGGCTATACTGTTTCACCTTTTCCGTCTTGTCGGTTACTGGCTTTTATTCCTAATTATGAGTTGAAAACAAGCGATAGTCGAAATAGTCTTCCGGAAACACTTGAGTACACTCAAGCTGTAGCAGCCAGCGCGATTGCAAATGTTGCTGTTTCTGCTCTTGTGAAAGGGGATTTAGTTACAGCTGGGAAAGCCATGTCTTCAGACCTTTTTCATGAGCCTTATCGCCAAAAATTGGTGCCTGAATTTCAAAAGATAAAAGAACTTGCCAAACAATTTGGTGCATACACCACCTATCTTTCTGGCGCAGGTCCTACAATCATGACAATTCTTGATGATAAAAACGCCAAAAAAATGAAAGAAGCCGTTGATGATTTGCGATTAAATGGTGAAGCCATTATTCTTGACGTTGATACAAAAGGTTTACAGGTTATTTGATCTAGGAGGTAATTATGGAACATTCTGACTGGCATGATCTCATAAAAAAAGAATTACCAGAGGGGTACTATAGTAAAATCAATCAGTTTCTTAACGACGTCTATGATAAGAAAACAGTTTACCCTCCACGTGAGAAAGTTTTTAAAGCTATCCAAGAAACTAGTTTAAAAGATGTCAAAGTGGTTATTTTGGGACAAGACCCTTATCATGGACCCAAACAGGCGCAAGGCCTTTCTTTTTCAGCCCCTGATGAGATTAGTGCACCCCCTTCTTTACAAAACATTCTAAAAGAACTAAAAGATGACGTGGGAGAACGTCCCACTCATGACTTATCTAGTTGGGCTAAACAAGGCGTTCTCTTACTAAATGCGTCTTTAACCGTTCCTGAACATGAGCCCAATGCTCATGCAAATAGCATTTGGGAGCCCTTTACAGATGCCATTATTAAACTAGTTAATCAAAAGAAAACCCCAGTTGTCTTTCTGTTGTGGGGAGGTTTTGCTCGTAAAAAGAAATCTCTTATTACTAATCCTATTCACCTAATTATCGAAAGTGCTCATCCAAGCCCCTTATCAGCCTACCGTGGTTTCTTTGGAAGTCAACCATTTTCAAAAACTAACGCTTTTTTAAAAGCGCATCACTTACCAACAATTGATTGGTTAAACTAAAGGAGATATTATCATGTTATTAATCAAGGGTGGTCGTGTGATTGATCCCAAAACACGATTTGATGCTATTTGTGATATTTTAGTTGATGGTGGAAAAATCATCAAAATGGCAGAAACTATTGTCTCGACTGATGCCAAAATAATTGATGCCAAGGGCTTCATTGTTGCTCCTGGTCTAATCGATATTCATGTTCATTTTCGTGAACCAGGTCAAACACATAAAGAAGATATCCATACAGGCGCCTTAGCTGCGGCAGCAGGTGGTTTTACAACGGTTGTGATGATGGCAAATACTAATCCAACTATTTCTGATGTCAAAACGCTAAAAGAAGTTCTAAACTTAGCACAAAAAGAAGCGATTACCATCAAATCTGTAGCCACAGTCACTAAAAATTTTGATGGTAAACAGTTGACGCCGTTTAAGGAACTGTTAGAAGCAGGAGCCATTGGTTTTTCAGATGATGGGATTCCTCTTACAGATGCTGGAGTTGTTAAAGAAGCTCTACTTAAGGCAAAAGAACATAATACGTTTATTTGTCTTCATGAAGAAGACCCTGCCTTAAATGGTGTTTTGGGCTTTAATGAATCGATTGCTAACCGTCATTTTGGTTTTTGCGGTGCTACTGGTGTTGCAGAATATAGTATGATAGCGCGTGATGTGATGATTGCTTATGATACAAAAGCACACCTTCATATTCAACATCTCTCAAAGGCTGAAAGTGTTAAGGTGGTGGCCTTTGCGCAATCTCTTGGAGCAAAAGTAACAGCAGAAGCATCGCCACAACATTTTTCAGGAACTGAAAACTTATTGTTGGAAAAAGGTAGTGCTGCCAAAATGAATCCGCCTCTACGTTTAGAATCAGATCGCTTAGCTGTGATTGAGGGCTTACAAAACAATACTATCTCAGTGATTGCAACTGACCATGCCCCACATCATCATGATGAAAAAAATGTTGACGATATTACAAAAGCACCGTCTGGGATGATCGGGCTTGAAACATCATTGTCGCTAGGGTTGACTCATCTTGTTGAACCAGGCTTTCTTTCCTTGATGACGTTACTCGAAAAAATGACTGTCAATCCAGCTGGCTTATACAACTTTGATGCGGGTTACCTAGCTGAAAATGGACCAGCTGATATTGTTATTTTTGATGATAAAATCACTAAAACCATTGAACCAGATTTTGCTTCAAAATCGGCGAACTCACCTTTTGTCGGACAAGACTTAATCGGCGATGTCAAATACACCATTGCTAATGGTAAAATCGTTTATCAATCACCTTCGATTTAACATACAAAAAGACCCTAAGATGAACTTAGAGTCTAGATCAACCTTATTTGGTTGGTCTTTTTTGTTTGGTTAGATTTAAACCTATTGGCAGTGTATTTTCAGTCTTATTTTTAATCCGCTTCATATTGTCCTTATGTCTAATCAAAACAATTGATGCCATAGCAAAAATCATCACAATTAGTAGCAAATCATACTGTGGCAGTAATAATTGAAAGGCTGGCAAGATTATAACACTCAAACAAGCAATCACAGCAATGGCAATACTTGAAAAAGAGATCATACTTGATAAGTATAAACATATCATAAAGATGACCAAAAGATAAGTGAAAAAAGGTAGAGAGTATGCAAGAAGAACCCCTGCACTTGTAGCCACAGCCTTACCACCCTTGAATTTTGCATAGATTGGAAAAGTGTGTCCAATGATGGCAAAAAAACCAATCAATAAAGGAGACACCCCAGTCACTCCAAACCAAATCGGAAGAAGTGTCGCCAGCGTTCCTTTTAGTAAGTCAACAAATAAGGTAACAATACCTGCTTTGACTCCTAAAATTCTAAAAGTATTTGTTGTTCCTGTATTACCACTTCCAAGAAGGCGGATGTTTTTATGGAAAATAAATTGCCCAATCCATAGTCCTGTTTGAATAGAGCCAAGCAGGTAGGCAATCAGAATAAATAATAATGGTTTCATACTGTCATTATAACATAAGTGATTGATAAAAAAATAGCCAAAACGAGGACAAAACCTCAAATAGTTTATGAAATAAGTTAAAAATAAAAATTTTTTTGCAAAATAGCAAAAAAACTTGTAATATTAAAAGGATGAGAAAAGGTGGAGGTCATAGATGCCTAAAAAAGAAATTAATCTAAGTAATTATAATGATGATGCCATTCAGGTTCTAGAAGGACTTGATGCCGTTCGAAAACGACCAGGGATGTACATCGGCTCAACAGATGGAACAGGTCTTCATCACTTAGTCTGGGAATTGGTTGATAATGCAGTCGATGAGGCTCTCTCAGGTTTTGGTGACAAGATTGAAGTCACTATTTATAAAGATGGTTCATTGAGTGTTTCTGATAGAGGGCGTGGTATGCCAACAGGGATGCATGCTAAAGGGATACCAACCGTTGAAGTCATTTTTACCGTATTACACGCAGGTGGTAAATTTGGCCAAGGTGGCTATAAAACTTCTGGAGGTCTACATGGTGTAGGGTCATCTGTTGTTAATGCCTTGTCAACATGGTTAGAAGTTGAGATTGTTCGTGACGGCAATATCTACCGTCAACGTTTTGAAAATGGTGGCAAACCTGTTACCACACTAAAAAAAGTTGGGACTGCTCCAAAATCAAAATCAGGAACAACCGTTACCTTTATGCCTGATAGTAGTATTTTTTCAACAACTGATTTCAAGTTTAATACCATTGCTGAACGTTTAAATGAGTCAGCCTTTTTATTAAAAAATGTAACACTTTCTTTAATCGATAAAAGAACAGATGACAAGAAAGATTTTCACTATGAAAATGGGGTTCAAGACTTTGTCTCTTACTTAAACGAGGACAAAGACACTCTAACACCTGTTATCTATTTTGAAGGTGAAGAAGATGGCTTTCAAGTTGAAGTGGCCATGCAGTATAACGATGGCTTTTCGGATAATATCCTATCTTTTGTTAACAATGTCAGAACAAAAGATGGTGGAACGCATGAAACAGGTTTGAAATCAGCTATTACTAAAGCTTTGAATGACTACGCCAGAAAAACAAATCTTTTAAAAGAAAAAGAAAAAAATCTCGATGGGTCAGATTACCGTGAAGGACTGTCTGCTGTTTTGTCGATTTTAGTGCCAGAAGAACACCTTCAATTTGAAGGTCAAACCAAGGATAAATTAGGTAGCCCGCTTGCTCGTCCGTTTGTCGATGGCGTTGTTTCTGAAAAATTAAGTTATTTCCTTATGGAAAATGGTGAAATTGCTTCAAGTTTAGTCAGAAAAGCTATTAAAGCTAGGGCGGCTCGTGAAGCAGCTAGAAAAGCGCGTGATGAATCACGAAATGGTAAGAAGAATAAAAAAGATAAGGGTCTTTTATCGGGGAAATTAACACCTGCTCAATCTAAAAATCCCAAGAAAAATGAACTCTATCTTGTTGAGGGTGACTCAGCTGGAGGCTCTGCCAAACAAGGACGTGACCGTAAATTCCAAGCCATTCTTCCTCTAAGAGGAAAGGTCATCAACACTGCTAAAGCAAAAATGGCAGATATTTTGAAAAACGAAGAAATTAACACCATGATTTATACTATTGGTGCAGGCGTCGGAGCTGACTTTAATCTGGATGACATTAACTATGATAAAATCATCATTATGACCGATGCTGATACGGATGGTGCTCATATCCAAACCCTTCTTCTAACATTTTTCTATCGTTACATGCGTCCACTTATTGAAGCTGGTCATGTTTATATTGCCTTACCACCTCTTTACAAAATGTCTAAAGGAAAAGGTAAAAATGAAAAAATTGACTATGCCTGGACAGATGGAGAACTAGAAGAATTGCGTCAAGAATATGGTAAAAATGCTACGCTTCAACGCTACAAAGGATTGGGTGAAATGAATGCCACTCAACTTTGGGAAACAACCATGGATCCTGAAACGAGAACCCTAATTCGTGTCACGATTGATGATTTGGCGCGTGCTGAACGTCGTGTTTCTGTCCTCATGGGAGACAAGGTAGAGCCTCGTCGTCAATGGATTGAAGACAATGTCAAATTCACGCTTGAAGAAGCAACTAATATACTTTTATAGAGAAAGGAGGCAATCATGTCTAATGTTCAAAATATGTCCTTAGAAGACATCATGGGTGAGCGTTTTGGTCGTTACTCAAAATATATCATCCAAGAACGTGCTCTTCCAGATATTCGTGATGGCTTAAAGCCCGTTCAACGTCGTATTTTATATTCGATGAATAAAGATGGTAATACATTTGATAAGAGTTATCGTAAGTCGGCGAAATCAGTCGGAAATATTATGGGGAATTTTCACCCCCATGGTGACTCCTCTATCTATGATGCCATGGTAAGAATGAGTCAAGACTGGAAGAATCGAGAAATTCTGGTAGAAATGCATGGTAACAACGGCTCTATGGATGGTGACCCACCTGCCGCAATGCGTTACACAGAAGCACGTTTGTCAGAGATGGCTTCCTATCTGCTAACGGATATCGAAAAACAAACTGTTCCATTTGCTTGGAACTTTGATGATACTGAAAAAGAACCAACTGTTCTTCCGTCTGCCTTTCCTAATTTGCTGGTGAATGGCTCTTCAGGAATTTCTGCAGGTTATGCTACTGATATTCCTCCGCATAATCTTTCTGAGGTGATTGATGCGGTCATCTATATGATTGACCATCCAACAGCAACCCTTGATAAATTAATGACCTTTTTACCTGGTCCTGATTTCCCAACTGGTGCCATTATTCAAGGGGCTGATGAGATTAAAAAAGCCTATGAGACTGGTAAAGGTAGAATCGTTGTTCGTAGCTTAACCGATATTGAAACGTTAAAAGGTGGCAAAAAACAAATTGTTGTTAAGGAAATTCCTTATGAAATCAATAAAGCCACACTTGTTAAAAAAATAGATGATGTCAGAGTCAACAATAAAGTGCCAGGTATTGCTGAAGTCCGTGATGAGTCTGATAGAACTGGCTTGCGTATTGCAATTGAACTGAAAAAAGAAGCAGATGAAGAAACAGTCTTAAATTATCTCTTTAAATACACCGATTTACAAATTAATTATAATTTTAATATGGTGGCAATCGATAACTTTACACCTCGTCAAGTCGGTCTGAAAAAGATTTTAAAGAGCTATGTCAATCATCGTCAAGAAGTTATCTTAGCGCGTTCTCACTATGATAAAAACAAGGCTGAAAAACGTCTTCACATCGTTGAAGGTTTAATCAGAGTCATCTCTATTTTAGATGAAATTATTGCACTGATTAGATCAAGTGATAACAAGTCTGATGCCAAAGAAAACTTAAAAGTAAGTTATGATTTTTCAGAAGAACAAGCTGAAGCAATTGTAACCTTGCAACTTTATCGTTTAACCAATACCGATATCGTCACCCTTGAAGAAGAAGAAGCTGGTTTGCGCGAGAAAATTGCAACTCTTTCTGCCATTATTGGTGATGAAAAAACATTATTTAATGTGATGAAAAAAGAATTGCGAGAAGTGAAAAAGAAATTTGCTAATCCTCGTCGCAGTGAACTTCAAGCTAAAACACAAAGTATTGAAATTGATACAGCTAGTCTAATTGTCGAAGAAGACACCTATGTTAGTGTTACAAAAGCAGGCTATCTTAAACGGACTAGCCCCCGATCTTTTTCTGCATCTGATGTTGAAGAAGTTGGGAAACGTGAGGATGACGAATTGATTTTCCTCGAACAAGCTAAGACGACACAACATTTGCTACTGTTTACCAATTTTGGTAATGTTATTTATCGTCCTATTTATGAATTGTCTGATATTAAGTGGAAAGACGTTGGAGAACATCTTAGCCAGTCTATTACAACCTTTTCAACAGATGAAAGCATCATCTATGCTGAAATCATTGATGATTTTGAGAAACAAGCCATGACTTATTTCTCAGTGACTAAAAAAGGACAAATTAAGCGTTTTGAACGTCAAGAATTGACCCCTTGGCGCACTTATAAAACTAAGGCAATTAAATACGCCAAACTAAAAGGTGACGATGACGAAATCATTGCTATCTCACCAATTGTGTTAGAAGATCTTATGATAGTAACTCATAAAGGTTATGCTTTGAGATTTGGTATTGAAGATGTTCCAGTTGTTGGAAATAAAGCGGCAGGTGTTAAGGCAATTAATCTTAAAAAAGAAGATTATGTGGTGAGTGCCTTTAAAGTGACAAGCAGTAATATGTTTATTCTAACGCAACGTGGTAGCCTAAAGAAAATAGCTGTTGAGCTTATTCCAAAAACAAGCAGAGCTAATCGAGGCTTGCAAGTGATTCGTGAATTAAAAGCCAAACCCCATCGTGTTTTTGCAGCAGGTATCATTACCGCAAAAGATGATGTGATTGATTTGTTTACTAGCGAACTTCCAAAAGAAAAAGAATTGTTAGAAATAACATCAAAAACCCAAGAAAAATATAGTGTTAATCTAGCAACGTTATCGCAATCTGAAAGAACCAGCAACGGTAGTTTCATTTCAGATACTATTTCCGATCAAGAAGTATTAAGTGTCAGATTGGTTAGAAAATAAAAAGTAGCAGAGTTTGCTCTTGCAAGCTCCTGCTTTTTTTTGTAAAATCTATAAGAAGAGGTGGATTATGAGTAAAAAAGATAAAAAAATCACAGTAGAAATTGTAGAAAGTAAAATTAGCTTATCAAATAGTGAAATAGACGGCTTTCAATTAAAAATTGGTCGGAAAGTGATTGGGAGTATCGTCGAAATTGATGAAAAATTTGCTGTTGTTGATAATAATGACGTTTTAAGTTTTCATAAAACAATGGATTTAGCCGTGAACAACATCATAGAAAATTATAATTTAAATCACTAAAATCCTTAAAAAAGCTTGATTACAATAAGAATTTATGTTAAAATTGTTCTTGTTGTGGAAAGATAGCGAAGAGGCTAAACGCGGCGGACTGTAAATCCGCTCCTTCGGGTTCGGGGGTTCGAATCCCTCTCTTTCCATTTAATGGGGTATAGCCAAGCGGTAAGGCAAGGGACTTTGACTCCCTCATGCGTTGGTTCGAATCCAGCTACCCCAGTCATGGTATTAGGTTTTACCTAAGGCCGTCAAAGATAAATTTTGTTGTCATTGCGGGTTACCTTGAGAAAATATATTGTTGTCAGAAAGTTAGTAAACTAATTTTCTGTTGGAGGATTTTTTAGAATGAATGAATTTGAAGATTTGCTAAATAGTGTTAGCGAAGTGAGTGCTGGTGACGTTGTTACTGCAGAAGTATTGACAGTTGATAATGATCAAGCTAACGTTGTTATCAGTGGTACAGGTGTTGAAGGTGTTTTAACACTTCGTGAGTTGACTAATGATCGTAATGCTGACATTAATGATTTAGTAAAACCAGGGGAAACACTTGAAGTACTTGTTCTTCGCCAAGTGGTTGGAAAAGATACTGATACAGTGACTTTCCTAGTGTCTAAAAAACGCTTAGAAGCTCGCAAAGCTTGGGACAAATTAATTGGCCGTGAAGGCGATGTCATTACTGTTAAAGTGACTCGCGCTGTAAAAGGTGGATTGGCTATTGAATTTGAAGGTCTACGTGGCTTCATTCCTGCATCAATGATTGATACACGTTTTGTTCGCAACACTGAAAAATTTGTTGGGCAAGAAGTAGATGCTCGCATTAAAGAAGTAGATGCTGCAGAGAATCGTTTCATCCTTTCTCGTCGTGAAGTTGTTGAAGAAGCAGCTGCAGAAGCACGTAAAGAAGTTTTCTCAACATTGACTGAAGGATCAGTTGTAACTGGTAAAGTTGCTCGTTTAACTAGTTTCGGTGCTTTCGTTGATCTTGGTGGTGTTGATGGTCTTATCCACGTGACTGAACTATCTCATGAAAGAAATGTATCACCTAAATCAGTTGTTTCTGTTGGTGAAGAAGTTGAAGTTAAAGTTCTTTCAATTGACGAAGAAGCTGGTCGTGTATCATTATCTCTAAAAGCAACAACACCTGGACCATGGGACGGGGTTGAACAAAAACTTGCTGCTGGTGATGTTATCGAAGGAAAAGTAAAACGTCTTACTGATTTTGGTGCCTTTGTTGAAGTACTTCCTGGTATTGATGGATTGGTTCACATTTCTCAAATTTCACACAAACGTGTTGAAAATCCAAAAGATGTTTTATCAGTTGGTCAAGATGTAACTGTTAAAGTTCTTGATGTGAACGCTTCTGATGAACGTGTCTCACTTTCAATTAAAGCTTTAGAAGAACGTCCAGCACAAGACGAAAATTCTGATGAAAAACGTCAATCTAAACCACGTCGTCCAAAACGTCAAGAAAAACGTGACTATGATTTACCAGAAACACAAACTGGTTTCTCAATGGCTGACTTGTTTGGTGACATTGAATTATAATAATTAAGACAATAAAGCTCACTGGTATTCAGTGAGTTTTTATTATGCCTTAATAGAGTTATGAGTAAAAGGAGAGATACAAAAAGAAGTCTAGAAATTGTTAGACTTCTTTATCGTTGGTGTCAGTTTATTTTTATAATTGCGTTAATACTAAAGAATCTAATAATGAATTGTCTTTAGTCCTTAGTAGACTTTTGTTTTTTATCGAATTTAACCTCGTCGATAAGGTAGTCGATAAAGCGTTCCCCCATCTTAGACAATAATGTTTTTTGATGCTTAATATAAACAATGTTAATTTCGTCTTCAACATTCAAGGGTATTGAAATAATATTGTCTCCATTTAAATTGCTATTTAAAACACCGGTAGCAATAGTATAGCCATCAAGACCAATCAAAAGATTAAAAAGAGTCGCACGGTCACTGACAACAATTGATTTTTTGTGAGATAACTGAGACATGATTTCTTCTGAAAAATAAAATGAATTATGAAGACCTTGATCATAGCTAAAATAAGGAGAATCTTCTAAATCTTTCAAGTTTAAACTCTTTCTTTTTGCAAGAGGATGGGTTTTGCTAATGAAAACATGAGGTTGTGTTTTAAAAAGACTAGTCGCTGTTAAATGATTATCTTCAAACATTTTAGTCAAAACATCTTGGTTATAACTGTTTAGAAATAAGACACCAATCTCACTTCGGAAATTTTTAACATCATCAATGATTTCCCATGTTCTTGTCTCTCTTAGGAATAACTCATAACGTGTCATATCAGTTTTCTTTAATAAGGAAACAAAAGCATTAACGACAAAGGCGTAATGTTGTGAGGAAACACTAAAAAGCTCGCGGTTATTGTTTGGTGATTTATAACGTTCTTCAAGTAGGGCTGTTTGTTCAACAACTTGTCTAGCGTAAGAAAGAAATTCAACACCATCTTTTGTAAGACGAATTCCTTTAGAATGCCTAATGAAGATGGTAATCCCCATCTCTTTTTCTAAGTCTCTCACAGCATTTGATAGACTGGGTTGTGTGATATAGAGTTGTTTAGCAGCTTCATTCATGCTACCAGTTTCAACAATTTTGATAATATAGTGTAGTTGTTGTATTCTCATAAATCTATTTTATCATAAAAGTAAAACTTAAGAACTAGTATTATCTTCAAAAAATTTGACATGTGAAATAAAATTGCAAAAAAGGCTAAATTATGATATAATAGCGGAGAAAATTTCTTATTATTGAGGTGAAAAAAATGTCCTATAGTTCGAGAAGAACTAAACAAAAATCCACAAAATCTTTTGATTTCTTGACAGGTATTAATTCTATTTTTTTACTTATCTTCTCTCTGGTTGGTGGACTTTTTATTTTTAATATTCTTAAGTATAATTTTCTAAATGTCAGATTTATTAATGTTATCATAATAGCGAGTCTAATTCTATTTTTCGTGGTTAGTCTCTTTTTAATTGTCAAAAAAAGAGCTAAAGTGCTTACGCTAATAATGCTTTTGTTGTTGAGTATCGCCTCTGGTATTGGTCTTTATTTAACGCATTCTGCTATTAATATTTCAAATCATTTAAACGAAACAGCTAGTTACTCTGAAATTGAAATGAGTGTTGTTGTTCCTAAAGACAGTGAGATTACAGATGTGAGTCAACTAGATAATGTTTTAGCACCACTTGATAATGATAGATCTAATATTGACGCTTTGATGAATGATATAAAAACGCAAAAGAACAAAACAATTGCTGTTGAAACAACAGATTCATACGATGCAGCATATGAGGCTTTGATTGCAGGTGAAAAATCAGCTATGGTGATGAGTAGTGCGTATGATAGCTTACTAGAGGTCAAGCATGAAAATTACTCTGATAATCTTAAAACGATATACACCTATAAAGTCGTTAAACAAATTGAAAAACCTGATTCATCTGTGACAAATACTGATTCTTTCAATATCTATATCAGTGGTATTGATACTTATGGTTCTATTTCGTCTGTCTCACGTTCTGACGTTAATATCATTATGACTGTTAATAGAAAAACCAATAAGGTACTCTTAACAACAACGCCTAGAGATGCTTATGTTCAAATTCCAGATGGTGGTAATAATCAATATGATAAACTAACACATGCTGGTATTTATGGTGTTGAAGCATCTATTCATACTTTAGAAAATCTTTATGATATAAAAATTGATTACTATGCTAGAATCAACTTCACTTCATTCTTAAAACTAATCGATCTACTTGGTGGAATTGAAGTAGAAAACGACCAAGCGTTTACTAGTCATATTGGTGGTCTTGATTTTCCGGTTGGAAAACTTCAAATGAATTCAGAAATGGCCTTCGCCTTTGTAAGAGAACGTTATTCACTAGAAAATGGAGACAAAGACCGTGGTAGAAACCAGACGAAAGTGATTGCGGCAATCATTGATAAACTAACATCAGTAAATGCGATTACCAACTATACTAATATTATTAACGGGCTAGGTGATTCGATTCAGACCAATATGCCTCTTGAAACAATGATGGGGTTGGCTAACGATCAACTAAGTACTGGGGACCGCTATTCTGTCTTATCACAATCAGTTGACGGCGTTGGGTCAACCGGTGAATTACCATCTTATGCCATGCCATCAGCTAGTCTCTACATGCTATCGCTTGATGAAAATAATTTAGAAAATGCCAAATTGGCAATAAAAGAGACGATGGAGGGAACGAGATGATAGATGTTCACTCGCATATCGTTTTTGATGTTGATGATGGCCCGTCAACGCTAGAAGAAAGTGTGTCATTGTTGAAGATGGCCTATGATCAAGGGGTTAGAAAAATTGTTTCAACTTCTCATCGCCGAAAAGGAATGTTTGAAACACCCGAAGAAAAAATCGCTAAAAATTTTCAAGTTGTAAAAGAAACGATGAGGGAAATTCTTCCCAGCCTAGAACTTTACTATGGAGGAGAACTTTATTATTCGTCGGATGTCCAAAAAGGATTAGAAACCAAAGCCATACCGACCATGAATAATACAAAGTTTGCTTTGATAGAATTTAGTTCACAAACGCCTTGGAAGGAAATCCATTCCGCATTATCTAATGTTCTTATGTTAGGTATTACGCCTTTAGTGGCTCATATTGAACGCTATAACACTCTCGAATTTAACGATAAAAGAGTCAAAGAAATTATTAATATGGGATGTTATACCCAAATCAATAGTTCTAATGTTTTAAAGCCCAAATTGTTTGGTGACAAATATAAAATTTATAAGAAAAGAGCCAAATATTTCCTAGAAAACGATTTGGTCCACTGCATTGCTAGTGACATGCATAATACAGATGTTAGGCCACCTTATATGAAAGAAGCTTATAATCAAATCAAAAAGGATTATGGTAAAACTAGAGCAGAAGAGCTATTCAAGATAAATCCAGGATTATTATTAGAAAATCATTATATTTAGGAGACAAAATGGAAAAGAAAGATAACGGACAGATTGAAATTGATATTTTATTTCTACTGAAAAAAATTTGGAATAGAAAGTTTTTAATTCTATTAGTCGCTTCCCTCTTTGCGACGATAATGTTGGTCTTTAATGTTTTTTTTGTTAAACCAATCTATACATCAACAACTCGTATCTATGTCGTTAATCAAAATTCTGATGCGAGTATCACAACACAGGATTTACAAGCCGGAGACTACTTGGTAAAAGATTACCGTGAAATCATTGTATCTAATAGTGTCCTTTCAGATGTTGTTGAAAAAGAAGGTTTAAATTACTCTGAAGGTACCCTATCTTCAAAAATTTCGATTAACATTCCTGCAAACACTCGTATTATTTCGATTTCAGTAAGTGATGAAGATCCTCAAGAAGCTAGTGAGTTAGCGAACGCTGTGAGAGATGTTGCCGCTCAAAAAATCAAAGAAATAACAAAAGTTGAAGATGTCACTGTCTTAGAAGCTGCTAAACCGGCTTCAGGCCCTTCTTCTCCAAAAATTCAACGTAATACACTTTTAGCTTTTCTATCAGGTGCTTTTTTCACTACACTAATTGTTTTAGTCGTTGAAATTTTAGACGATCGTGTAAAACGTCCAGAAGATGTTGAAGAAGTTCTTGGAATGACACTTCTTGGTGTTATTCCTTCTATTGAAAAGTTGAGATAGGAGTTAAAAATGGCGCAGTTAGAATTAGTAAAACAAAAAGCATTATTGATTAGTAAAACCGAAGAATATTATAATGCTATCAGAACAAACGTTCAGTTTAGTGGGGCAAATATCAAAACAATTGTAATAACATCTGTCCAACCTAATGAAGGTAAAAGTACAACTTCAGTAAATTTAGCAATCTCTATGGCTAGATCAGGCTATAAAACTCTCTTAATTGATGCAGACACAAGAAATTCTGTGATGTCAGGCACTTTTAAAGCCAATTCAAAAATAAGAGGGTTAACAAGCTATTTATCAGGAAGATGTGAATTATCAGAAATTATCTGTGATACCAATGTTCAAAATCTTATGGTTGTTCCTTCAGGTCAAGTTCCGCCAAATCCAACCAGTTTATTACAAAACCAAAATTTTAGCCAGTTGATTGAGCTTGCTCGCTCAGTTTACGATTATGTCATTATTGACTCACCACCTATTGGTTTTGTTATTGATGCTGCGATCATTGCTCAAAAATGTGATGCCAGTATCATTGTAACAGAAGCAGGGAGTGTTAAGAGACGTTTCGTTCAAAAGGCGAAAGAACAAATGGAACAAAGTGGGGCACAGTTTCTCGGTATTATCCTAAATAAAGTCGATACAACAACTGAACAATATGGTGCCTATGGAAATTATGGTGCCTATGGAAATTATGGAAAAAAATAAAGAATTGTAATGTAAAAGAAAAAGAGGGAAATAGTGATGTATAGTTCTTCATCCAGAAAAAATATTTTTTATTTACTAGGTGATCTTATTTCCTTGGTTTTATCATTTTTTGTAGCCATATTATTAAAAAGTAATTTAAACATAAATAATGCTCTATTACCATTTATAATAATAATCATCTCACTAACTTTTATTGCTTTTTCAAATACATACTCAGTATTTGATGTTGAAAGTGTTTTTCAAACTATTAAAGTATCATTTAAAATATCAATGATAAATTCATCTTTTTTGATTATGTTTTTGTTTTTTATTATCTATTATAACCAAAGAATCATTTCAAAAAATGTTATTGAATTTATTGTAATACAATTTATCATTTTATTTACTTTAGTTTTTATCAATAGAAGAGTGATTAATAATGTTAAACGTTTTAGTGATTTGGACAGAAAAAATATTATCTTTTTTTCAAACTCTAAAGATGATGTTATAAATAGAAACGTTTTTTCACAGTATGGCTATCAAATAATTGCCTGTTTGACAAACGGAGAGCAATCACTTCAAGAGATTCCTTTATTAAGAAACTTCGATGAACTTCGTGATTTTTTGGCTGATAATGAGGTCAATGAAATCCTCGTAAGTTATGCTGCAAGAGAAGAATTTTTTTCAATTCAAAATAAACTTTATGAGATTGGTATTCCTGTATCAATTTGTTTAACCGACCCCACTCAAGACAATTTTTCTAGTCTTATTTTAAATAAGAGTGGTTCGTTAATCACGTTAACTCATTCATTAAATTATAGTGATTTTATCAATCTGTTTTTAAAAAGAGTGTTTGATATTATTTTCTCTATTATTGGTTTAATATTGACATTTATTGTTGCACTATTCATTTACCCGATTATACAAAAACAATCTAAGGGACCTTTGCTTTTTAAACAAGTAAGAATAGGGGCTAATGGCAAAAAATTCCAAATGTATAAATTTAGAAGTATGTATTTGGATGCTGAAAGCAAAAAGAAAGAACTAATGCAGAAAAATGAATTAAATACTGATTTAATGTTTAAGATTGATGAAGATCCTAGAATTTTTCCTTTTGGTAAAATTATCAGAAGTTGGTCAATTGATGAACTACCTCAGTTTATTAATGTTTTAAAAGGAGATATGTCTATTGTTGGAACCAGGCCCCCAACTTTGGAAGAGTATAAAAAATACAAATTACATCATTTTAAAAGATTGGTAATGAAACCTGGTATTACAGGAATGTGGCAAGTTAGTGGAAGAAGTAATATAAAGAATTTTGAAAAAGTAGTGGAATTAGATGCTTTTTATATTAGAAACTGGTCATTAAAACTTGATTTAAAAATTATACTAAAAACTTTTAAAGTTGTTTTAAATAGATCAGGAAGTAAATAGAATATATTGGGAATTTAAATGTTAGAATTTGTAAAGATTTTAGGTGTTAAAATTAATCCTCTAACTATGGAGGAAACGTTGGTTGAGGTTGAAAAATACTTATCGAAAGAAAAACCTTTACACTTAATGGGTGTAAACGCTGATAAAATCAACTTGTGTATAAGTAACCCAAAAATCAAAAAAATTGTAAATGAATCTGAAATTATTAATGCTGATGGTGCTTCTGTCGTTTTAGCTTCAAAGTACTTGGGTTATAGCATACCTGAGCGTGTTGCAGGAATAGATCTCATGCAAGAATTACTTCTTTTGAGTGAAAGTAAGAACTATTCCGTTTATTTTCTAGGTGCAAAAGAAGAAATAGTTTTAAAAATGTTAGAACGTTTTAAAACTACTTATCCAAATCTTAAAGTTGCTGGTCATAGAAATGGGTATTTTTCTGATGATGAAATAGACATCATACAAGAAGAAATTCGTGTGCTAAAACCAAATATTGTATTTGTTGGCATAACGTCTCCTAAAAAGGAATATTTAATTGATCATTTCTTGAATAATGGGCTAACCTCTGTTTTTATGGGAGTTGGAGGTAGTTTCGATGTGCTTTCAGGTAGTATAAAAAGAGCACCACTTTGGATGCAAAAAGCTAATTTAGAATGGCTTTACAGAGTCATGAAAGAACCTAAAAGATTGTTCAAAAGATATTTTGTTGGGAATGTAGAATTCATTAATCATGTATTGAAAGAGAAAAGAGAAAAGAATGGGAAATAATGATATTGCCAAGCTTCAAAAAACACTATTAGACGCATTAAAAGAATTTAAAAAAATTTGTGATAAAGAAGGAATAGTTTTTTTCTTGCGTGGCGGTAGTGTCATGGGTTCAGTTAAGTATAAAGGTTTTGTTCCTTGGGATGATGATGTCGACATTGCAATTCCAAGAGATCAATACGAGAGAATGATTGATATTTTAAATGATAAAGTTATTGCTGGTAAATATAAGGTGGTTAGTTATAAATACTATCCAGAGATTCATTGCTATTTTCCTCGCCTTTTCTTGGTTGAAGAAGAAAGAATCAAATTGGGTTTGCCGAGTAATACACATATGGGACTTCACTTAATGGATATTTTGCCTTTAGACGGTGCTCCAAATAATACCTTATTAAGAAATATATATTTTGCAAAAGTTTATGCTTTAAGATATTTATCTAGTCTCGGAACTCCTTATGTTGAGGGACATGTTAACATGCATAGTAAGAAGCAGAAGTTTATTATTAATTTTGGTAAATTTTTTCAACTTCATAAGATTTTTCCTCAAATTAAAGTTTATAACACGTTAGATAAACTTTATAAAAGATATGACTGGCGTGTTCAAGATTATGCAGGAACTATAACAGCCTCTTTATTTAAGAAGGAAGTTATGAAAAAAGAAATATGGGGAAAAGGTAAATTTTTACCTTTTGAAACAGAACAATTTATGGTTCCTGAATTGTATGATAGTTATTTGAAACAAATGTATGGGGAAAACTATCTAACTGAGGAACCACAAAATAAGAAATCCCACCATGAATAGGAGTTGAAAATGATTTGTTACCTTATTCTTCACTATATTGCTAAAGAAGAAACAATAAAATGTATTAATTCTTTAAAAGAAAAAGACTCAAATAATATTAAAATCATTGTTGTAGATAATGCTTCTCCTAATAATTCAGGTGAAGAACTATTATCATTGTATAAAAATGATAGTATGGTAGAAGTGCTTCTTAATAGTGAAAATTCAGGTTTTGCTAGTGGTAATAATTTTGGTTATAAATATATTAAGGATAATTATAAACCAGATTTTATTGTTATCATGAATAATGATGTTGAAATTTCAACAGAAAATTTTTCTTCTAAACTTAATAAAGTTTATGATGAAGAAAAATTTCATATTTTGGGACCAGATGTTTTTTCTACAACTTATAACTTACATCAAAGTCCTAAACGTTTAAAAAATTATTCTTACGAAGAAATTAAAGCACTTAATAATCATTTCTATAGACAATCAAATGATTTATTAAAAATAAAAATTAAGTCTATTATCAAATCTTTTTCTCCTCTCAGAAATTTCATCTATAGATATAGAAATAATAAACTTAATATTGATTTTTCAAAAAAATACTATAACGTACCTTTACACGGTGCATTTGTTGTCTTTTCTAAGGATTATTTTGAAAAGGAAGAGTTTGCTTTTCAACCTGGAACATTTTTTTATTATGAAATGGAAATTTTAGATTACATTTGTACCCAAAAAGAATACAAGACTATTTATTGTCCTGAATTAAAAGTTCTACATCATCAGAATATTTCAACTAATATTGTTTATAATAGTATGTTAAAGAAGACTATTTTTGCTAATAGGTGTAATTATGACTCTACCAAGGTATTTCTAGAGGTGATGGAAAGTTATATGAATAAAGGAGTGAAATAATTTAATTATGATAGGATTGTTATTGCTTTTCATCATTATTTTGCTTTTTGCAATTGTTTGTTATTTACTCTTTGAAAGAGACATACTTTCTCCACCAGTTTTAATGTCTAATATGTTTCTTTTAAGTATCACATTTGCACTTTTAAATGTAAAAAATTGGGAAATTGATTATAGTTTAGAGGCAGCATTAATTCTTATTTCTGGGATAATGGTTTTTACATTCCCTATTCTTTTTATACATAAGAAAATTAGGCCAACAAAAACATTAACTATTGATAGGCCTTTAAGAGTTGATGCTTGGAAAATTATCTCTGCCATTATAATCTGTTATATTATTATTTTTCTTTACAAAAGAGAAATCAATTATTTAGCTTCAGTTGCCGGATACAGTGGTGACAATTTACAGTGGTTCATTAGAAACGTCACTTCTTATGAGGGAATTTTGAACTTCAGTTCGAAAATGAGAATTATGATTAGGTTTGTCGATGTCACTGCTTATATTTTTGCTTTTACCTTAATAAATAATAGAGTTATCCACCGCTATAAGTATAAGTTTGACTACTTAATGCTTATCCCAATCTTTCTTTTCATTTATAAAACATTACTACTAGGTGGTCGCCAAGATATTTTAAAATTATTATTTGCTTGTGTCGTTCAAACCTATATTCTTGAAAAAAGAAAATTAGGATGGGGTAAGTCTATCTCAGGTAAATACTTTACTGTTGGCTTCGCTGGGATTGCAATTGGTATTCCAGCTTTCTATTACACATTATTTTTAGCTGGAAGAAGTACAAGTAGAACCTTGTTCCAATCAATTTCCACCTACATTGGTGGTCCTATTCAACATTTCAATCAGTTTATACAAGATCCTCCAGATAAAAGTCCTTTTTTTGGCAATGAAACCTTAACACCTGTTTTGAATTTTTTAAATCAGCTAGGTATTATTGATTATCAAAATACTGTGCATTTAGAATTTAGAAGATTAGGTGTTACGATTGGAAATGTTTATACCTTTTTTAGAAGACCTATCCAAGATTTTGGATTAGTAGGAATGTATATTTTCGTTATTTGTGTGGGAATATTTTTTGGTTACTATTATTATGCTAACATTAGAAGAGCAGATACAAATTTTCGAAGTGATGTTAGTACCATAGTATACTCATATATCTTTTACTGGATTTTTCTTTCTTCTATTGAACAATATTCTATGACAATTATAAGTATTTATACTCTTATTGGAATTGTTTTATTCTATATTTTGGGTTATTTTTATTGGAAAATTGAATTTAGAAATGGCAAAATAATTATTATCAATCAAGATAATAATGTTATCACAGAGACAGGAAGATAAATATGAAAAAGAAAAAAGTTATGGTGGTTTTTGGAACGAGACCAGAAGCGATAAAAATGTGTCCATTAGTTAAAGAATTGAAGAAAAATATCAATTTCGAAACTACAGTTTGTGTTACTGGACAGCACAAAGAAATGTTAGAACAAGTTTTAAAAGTTTTTGATGTGACACCAGAATATGATTTACAGATAATGAGACATGATCAAACACTGTTTTCAATCACAACAAGTATTTTGACAAAACTCAAGCCAATTTTAGAAGAAGTTGCCCCTGATATAGTATTGGTTCATGGAGATACTTCAACAACTTTTGCCACCTCACTTGCAGCTTTTTACCTTGGGATTAAAGTTGGTCATGTTGAAGCAGGTTTGAGAACATATAATATCAGAAGTCCTTTCCCAGAAGAATTCAATAGACAAGCTGTTTCAATTATGTCAGATTTTAATTTTGCTCCTACCGAAAATGCGAAATTGAATCTAATCAATGAAGGGAAAGCTTCACAGTCTATATTTGTAACTGGAAATACAGCGATTGATGCGTTAAAAACAACAATTTCTACATCATACTATCATGAATTATTTGATTGGATTGGTGATGATCGTTTAATTATGTTAACAGCCCATAGAAGAGAAAACCAAGGTTCTTCTATGGAAAATATGTTTAGGGCTATAAAGAGAGTATTAAAAGAACAATCTGATATTAAAGTTATCTATCCGATACATAAAAACCCTCAGATTAGAAAAATTGCTAATGAAGTTTTTCAAAATGATGATAGGATTAAACTGATTGAACCATTGGAAGTTATTGATTTTCACAATTTTTTAAACAAAAGTTATTTAATTTTAACGGATTCTGGTGGTATTCAAGAAGAGGCCCCTTCTTTAGGAAAACCTGTTTTAGTCATGAGAGACACAACTGAACGTCCTGAAGGAGTAGCAGCTGGGACACTTAAGCTTGTTGGTACTAATGAGGAGATAATCTATCAAAATTTTATTAAGTTATTAAGTGACGATAATGAATATGAGAAAATGAGCAAGGCAAGCAATCCTTATGGCGATGGTGAGTCTTCCAAAAAAATTGTTGAAATTTTAGAAAGAAATTTGTAGCAAACTTAAGGAGAAAAGCGGTTGAAAAATTCTAAAATTGTTAATTTAATTAAAAATTTTAGTTACATTATAACGTCAAATTTTTTAAATTTATTTGTTTCGACACTTGTTATTTTAGTCTTACCCAAGGTCATAGGTGTTGCAAGTTATGGCTATTGGCAACTTTATACTTTTTACTTAACCTATATAGGATTCTTTCATTTTGGATGGTGTGATGGTATCTATTTAAAATTTGGGGGAAAGAATTATAATGACTTAAATAAGCAATATTTTTTCTCACAATTTTTTCAATTCTCATCATTTCAATTAATTTTATCTATTTTAGTACTTTTATATTCTATTTTTGTCATTCAAAATTTTGAAGAAAAGTACATTATGATTGCTATATCTGTTAACTTTCTAATAACTAATATTAGACAATTTTTCATTTTTCTTTTACAAACAACTAATCAAATAAAACAAAGTTCTCTCATTATGATTAGTGATAGGGCGATTTATGTTGTTATGATAGTTATCTTGTTGTTTAGTGGGAAAACAAGTTTCTATCTTATGATTCTACTAGACAATATTGCCAGATTTATTTCTTTACTTTACTCAAGCTATATATGTAAAGACATTGTTTTTTTCCCAATTAAAAAACTTTATATTAACATTAGAGAAAGTATTGACAATATTCTAATTGGCATTAACTTAATGTTTTCAAATATAGCTAGTAGTTTGATTATTGGAATTATTCGTTTCACTATTCAAAGGAATTGGAGTATTGAAACTTTCGGGAAGGTTTCTTTAACTTTAAGTATTTCAAATTTAATGATGACCTTCATCAATGCTATTGGAATAGTGATTTTCCCCATTCTAAAGAGATCAAAATCATCCAATCTACCTATCATTTATAAAAGTTTACGAAACATTTTAATGTTATCAATGCTTTTTGTTTTAATTCTTTATTTCCCCTTAAAAATTATTTTAACGTATTGGTTACCCAATTACTCTGAAAGTTTGGTTTTTATGGGTATTATTTTTCCAATGACTGTATTTGAAAGTAAAACGTCTCTATTAATTAATACCTACTTAAAAGCGCTAAGAATGGAGAAAGTAATTTTTAAAGTTAATGTGTTTACTATGTTATTAAGTTTAGTAATCACTCTATTTACAGCATTTTATTTTAAGAATTTAATAATAGTTGTTTTAACAATTATCATTCTTCTGGCATTTAGAAGCATACTTTCTGAAATAATTTTGGCGAAGCACTTAGATGTAGCAGTCAATAAGGATATATTATTAGAGTTACTGTTGAGTTTTGTTTTTATTCTTTCTAATTTCTTATTCTCAACAATGCATTCATTTATAATCTTTGTTTCATTCTATTTACTATATATTTTTATTAAGAAGTCAGATTTATCTAATACTTTTAAGAATTTCAAACAATTGATTAAAAGTTAATTAAGTATTACTAACTAACCGGTATAACAGAAATAAAGGAAATAAAATTATGATGAGATTAAGTGTTATTATTCCATGTTACAACGAAGAAGAAAATATTTTCCCTTTCATTGAACAAATAAAAAAAATAGAAAAACAACTCAAAGAACATCTTTTATTTGAATATATTTTTGTTGACGATGGTTCAACTGATAAAACACTTGAAAGAATTCAAGAAATTCGACAAAATAATAATAATATTTTCTACTTGTCATTTTCAAGAAATTTTGGCAAAGAAAGTGCCATGTTAGCTGGCATGAAAGCAAGTAAAGGGGACTATATTACTATTATGGATGCTGACTTGCAAGACCCCCCAGAATTGTTACTTGATATGTTTGATAAAATCAAAGAAGGCTATGATATTGTCGGTACTAGAAGAATTAATCGCAAAGGTGAGCCGTTAATCAGATCATTATTTTCAAAAATGTTTTATAAAATCATGAATCTGATATCTGAAATAAAAATGATTGACGGACTAAGAGATTTTAGTCTCATGACAAGACAAGTTGTTGACAGTATCTTATCATTAGAAGAAGTGAACCGATTTTCTAAAGGTATTTTTTCTTGGGTTGGTTATCGTTCAACATATCTTAGTTATGAAAACAGAGATAGAGTTTATGGTAAGTCATCATGGAATTTTTGGTCACTATTAAGATATTCATTTGAAGGATTTATTAATTTTTCTGAGGCACTTCTTAATATAGCTGTGTGGAGTGGTACATTATCATTTATCCTTTCAATAATAGGTATTATTTTTATCGTAGTAAGAAAACTAACGATTGGTGGTAGTGTTAATGGTTGGGCTAGTTTAGTGACCATAATATTATTAATTGGTGGCATACAATTACTCTGTATTGGTATTTTAGGAAAATACATTTCTAAAATTTTCTTAGAGACAAAAAAACGCCCACTATATTTTATAAAAGAGAAGGCTTTAAATAATGATAGATAAGAAAATTAACGCACTCGTTCAAAGTAATAAGAAAGTCTATTTATCTCTTTTTCTATGGTCGCTTCTTTTTACAATTATTTCTGTTGTCGCCATTAATGTTTCTAACCCACCCTATGATTATCAGTTTCACATGATACGTATTATTGGACTTGCAGATTCTTTAAAAAATGGTGATTTTCTGCCAAACTTAAATCATATTTTTGCCTATGGCACAGGGTATGCCTCAAATATGTTTTATGGCAGTTGGCAACTGTATTTGCCGGCTTTAGTGATGATAATTTTTAACAATCCTATCACTTCTTACACCTCTTTTGCCGCTTTTTCAATACTTTTAACTTCTTTTTCAACCTATTTTTCTTTTGAGAAAATGATAAAAGACAGGTACAAAAGTTTTCTTATCGCATTAATCACTCCCTGTTTTTTTCCAATATTTGGATTTGGAATGACTTATGTGGTTTTTTTAGTCCCTTTATTGTTTTACGCTATTTATAAAGTGATCTATTTAGATAAGAATAACCCTGTTTTCCTAGGCGTAGTGATTGCCATTTTAGTTCAAACACACACATTATCCACCTTAATTTTAGGGTTTATTTCTTTGGTATTTGTATTGTTTAATGTCAAAAGACTCACTCTAAGGTATTTCCTATCATTTTCTTTGTCGCTCATTTTAGCAATCTTTCTATCGAGTGGTTATATTTTTCAATACATAGAGCAGGTTAAATCCCAACATTTCTATTTTTCTTGGACAACTCGAGATTTTCCTGTTGCTCGTGAGTTATTATTTAATCTAGATAATGGTTTTAATTCTGGATTTTCTTCTTTGAAAAGCAATTATGATTTATTGTTGAAGGTGTTTTTTATTTATTTCATAATAAAATTCAAATCATTAAAAAATATTTCCAAAACAGTGTTACTTACAATCTTAATTGTTTATCTTTCAATGACTAAAATTTTACCATGGTATGGTTCTCTGAGGTATACGTTTTTAGGAACATTACAGTACACAGAACGCCTTTATTTCTTTTTACCAATTCTTCTTCTTATGGTAATTGGAATAGAGTTACATTCAAAATTTTTAAAACCGTTACTGATTTCTGTTGTTGCTTTTTATCTATTGATACCAATTTTTAAAATGTCTGTTTGGCATTATTCAAGTAGTATGCTCCGAATGAAAGATAACAGTGATAGAATAACACAAATGTACCACCATTCTAATAGTCAATTTGCTAGTCCTAGTGGTGATGAATACTACACTTTAGATATTAATCATGATAATGTTAGAAATCCAAACTTTGGGAATTTTTCTCAAGTGAATAATGTGTTAATTACTAATGTGTCAAAAAAATATAATCGATTAGAATTCGATTATAAGATTATTAATGAGGATCAAGAAGCATCTGTAATACTTCCTAAAATTTGGTATAAGGGTTATCGTGCTGATTATTCTAATAATGGTAAAGGAAGTCAGCCTTACCTTGATAAAAGAAATAGAACCGATGATGAGATTAATCAAATGAAAAAACTTTCTATGCCGTACGTGTCCAGTCAGAAAGTGTTAAATGATGGAAAAATAAAGTTATCTTTTCAAAAAAGTGGGCATGTGTCAATCTTTTATAAAAAAACAACCGTACAAAAAATAGGCTATGGTTTAGAATTAATGTCATGGACATTTCTAATTGTTATAGTTTATTTAAAAAGGATTAAATATAACTCTTACTTTAATGATTAACGTTGTCTTATCAAAGATAAAAAGATATAATGGAAGTATTAAATAATTAAGGAGACTTTTATGAAAGCAAAAAAAATTATTCTTAGTGTTTTATCCTTGTTAGCACTTGTTGTTTTAGTTGCCTGTGGATCTGGCAAAAAGGAATTAAAAACTTCTTACTATCAAAGTAACCAACCTGGAGTGGATATTCGTATGACTTTCCATTACGATGAAGATAAAGATGCGATTGTTAAGCAAGAAACACATACACAGATGGATTATGCTGGTTTAGGCGTTCAAACAGCTGATGAAGCAAAAGATATTCTAGATAGTATTGCTGCTCAATATCAAGGAATAGATGGTGTTTCAGATAAAATCGATTATGGCGAAAACTCTCTTAACGAAGATTTAGTGATAGATTACGAAAAAGTGGATTTTAAAGAGATTGCTGACATTCCAGGCGTATTTTCAAATAATCTTGAAAATGCTGACTACATTAGTTACAAACAAACATTAGAATTTCTTGAAAAAGGTGGCTTCAAAGAAGTTGAAGACGGCAAATTTAAAGATTTTCAACCCTTAAATTAAAACTGAGATTTTTAATAAAAGCTATTGATAGATAATTGTCTATCAATGGCTTTTTAATTGACTCTTTATCCAGAAAAAATCTATTGCCTTCTTTGCCTTAACAAGATAAAATAGAGGTATGACTTAATTGAGGAGTATGAGATGAAGAGAAATAAAACACTAATAAGCTTTTTACTTGTGATTGTAATGATTATTTTAAACGCATGTGGTTCAAAAGAAAAAACAATTGAATCTATTGCCTTTCAAAATGCCATTCCAGGTCGAGATATTAGGTATATTTTTTACTATGAAAAAGGTAGCGATAAAATTGTGAAGCAAGAATCTATTACCATCTTTTCATACAGTGCTTTTGGGGTCGACTCACAAGAAGAAGCTAAGGCACTTTTAGACCCACTATCCAAAGACTATGAAGCCATTAAAGGGGTTACGCAGACCGTTGAATATGAAACAGATTACCTGACAGAGAAGATTATGGTTGATTATTCAAAAGTCGATTTAAAACAATTAAAAGACGATCCAAGATTTGAAATAGAAGGCGAAGATGCTGATTATTTTAGTTTAACAAGATCTGTAAAACCTTTTAGAAATAAAACTAGTGGCTTTGTAGAAATTAAAGATGGCAATTTTAAAGAGTTTCAACCTTAACAGGAAAAGCAAAACTTTATTTGTAAAAGTTTGCTATATTATTTGGAAATCTATATAATATAAAGAAAAAGGAGAAATTCATGAGAAAAAAACAGATTATTCTAGGCTTAATAATGACAGCCATGCTTGCTATTTTAGTAGCTTGTGGTTCAAAAACAAGCAAAACTGAAAGTGTTTCTTACCAAAGTAATCAAAAGGGTGTTGACAATCGTGTAACTTATTACTATGAAAAAGGAACCGATGAAGTTACAAAACAAGAGGCTGTTACTCAAATGTCTTATGATTTTCTAGCTGTTAAGAATGCTGAGGAAGCTAAAAAGAAACTAGAATCATTTACTAGCATGTATGAAGGAATTGAAGGTATTACTGAGGACGTTAAATTTGAGGAGTCATCTTTAACCGAAACTGTTACGATTGACTATACTAAGGTAAATTTTGCTGAACTTTCAGAAATTCCTGGTATTGATGCCGTTAATTTAGAAAACTCTGACTATATTAGCCTTGATCAATCTGTTCAATTGATTAAACAACAAGGTTTTGAAGAGGTTAAGGACGGCAAGTTTAAAAAATTTGAAGAATAAAAAGAAGTGGCCTAGCCACTTTTTTTATCGATAATGAAAGTAATTGATTGCTTTTAAATCTCATTTTTTATAGAATAAGAGGACATGTTGGCAAGACTCTTGTTGGTGTCAACTTAAAAAGGAGTGATACGTTTAATATGTTACGTCTAATTAAAAAATTTCCAGAGCAAGTCTTTTTATTTCTGTTTAATGCCGGTGTGTTCACTTGGCTAAAAATGGGGAGTCAAACGATACTAAATAATCTTGGTGTTGATTCAGCAAATCTCATGGCAAAAGTGCCTGATTCTATCCGTACTCTAACAGGCGGTAGTCTTGAAAATCTTAAAACTTTGGTTGAAAGCTCTCCGTGGATCTGGCTTGTTATTTCTATGGGTGTTCTCATTGTCATTCGTTTTGTCAAAGGTCTCATCAAGTTTTTACTATTTACGGCAATTATTCTCATCGGTCTTTATCTTTTATTTAAGAATCAAGATTTCGTTAATCTTGTCGTTTCAAAGTTCTAAATAGCTTATATTTTTTGCCCACTTTGTGGGCTTTTTTGTTACAATATTAATATGATTATTTTACAAGGAAACAAGTTAGAGCGCTCCTTTGCTGGAGATATTTTATTTCATAATATTACTATTCAAGTTGATGAACGTGACCGCATTGCACTAGTTGGTCGAAATGGTGCTGGGAAATCAACCCTCCTCAAATTATTAGTTGGTGAGGAGAGCCCAAATTCCGGTCAAGTCACGACGAAAAAAGACCTTTCCTTATCATATCTAGCCCAAGACAGTCAGTTTGATTCTGAAAATAAGATTTACGAAGAAATGCTTGGTGTTTTTAACGAGCTACGACAAACAGAAAAAACCCTGCGACAGATGGAAGAAAAAATGGCAACAGTGTCTCACGAAGCCTTGGAAAAACTGATGTCAGACTATGATAAGTTGTCAGAGAACTTCAAACATCAAGGGGGCTTTACCTATGAATCAGATATTCGAAGTATTTTAAACGGCTTCAAGTTTGATGAGACCATGTGGGAAATGCCAATAAAAGAGTTATCTGGTGGACAAAAAACACGTCTTGCTCTAGCAAAAATGTTATTGGAAAAACCTGAGCTTTTAGTGCTTGATGAGCCTACAAATCATTTAGACATCGAAACCATTGCCTGGTTGGAAAACTATCTTGTTAATTACCCAGGCGCTTTAGTGATTGTTAGTCATGACCGTTATTTTCTAGATAAGGTGACGACGATTACTCTTGATTTAACACCCAACTCACTTGATAGGTATGTTGGTAATTACTCCCGTTTTGTTGAACTAAAAGCACAAAAAATAGCCACTCAAGAAAAATTATTTGAAAAACAGGCAAAAGAAATTGTCAATCTTGAAGATTTTGTGAAGCGAAATATTGCTAGAGCCTCAACGACTAAGCGTGCCCAATCAAGACGCAAACAACTGGAAAAAATAGAACGACTAGATAAGCCTTCAACGCAAACCAAAAAGGCCAATATGACCTTTCACTCTGAGAAACCCTCAGGCAATGTCGTCTTAACCGTTTCAGAGGCTGCTATTGGTTATGACGGCGACATCTTAGCCGATCCGATTCAACTAGACATTAGAAAATATGATGCCATAGCAGTAGTTGGCCCAAATGGCATTGGGAAATCAACACTGATTAAAACTATTATTGGTGATATTCCTTTAATCGCAGGTGCGATTAAGTTTGGAGCTAATGTGGAAAGCGGGTATTATGACCAAACTCAGTCGCGTTTAACACCAAACAATACCGTTCTGGAAGAATTATGGTCTGCTTTTCCAACAACGCCGGAAGTGGCTATTAGAAATCGTTTAGGGGCCTTTTTGTTTTCTGGTGAGGATGTTAAAAAAACAGTTGCCGTGTTATCAGGAGGCGAGAAAGCCAGACTGTTACTCGCTAAGTTATCCATGGAAAATAACAACTTTCTCTTACTGGATGAGCCGACTAACCATTTAGACATTGATAGTAAAGAAGTGCTTGAGAATGCCCTCATCGATTATGATGGCACTTTACTCTTTGTCAGTCATGACCGTTATTTCATCAATCGAGTGGCAACAAAAGTGATTGAAATTTCTGAAACAGGCAGTACACTTTATCTCGGTGATTATGATTATTACCTTACCAAAAAAGCAGAATTAGAAGCGACATTACAAGCTGACAATGTGACTGAAAATTCTCAAAAACACGATGAGAAAAATGATTATCATACCCAAAAAGCAAGCCAAAAAGAATTGCGAAAACTAACCCGTCAACTCTCTGACCTTGAAGAATTACTGGAAAATTTGGATGCTAAAATAGCTACAATTGAAGCTGAAATGACACAAACCAATGATGCTGAAACACTCATCTCACTTCAAGAGCAACTTGAAGACAAGACAACACAACAAACAAATGCGATGACCAAATGGGAAGAAATCGCTGAAATGATTGAAGACTTTGAAGAGTAGTAATCAAAAAACTCACAGATAATTCTGTGAGTTTTTCTTAAGCCTCAAAGTCAGCTTTATTCTTAACATCTAAATATTCTTCAGCTTTTTCGAGAGAAAGGATGTCGTCATAAGCTTTTAATGCCACATCCTGACCGTACTTGTTTTTAAGAGCAGTTGTTAGAAGACGATAGGCTAATCTAGCATTACGTGACAAGATTGGGCCATGGAAATAACTGCCATAGACATTTTTATAGTGGACACCTTCTGTCCCATCTTCTTTATTGTTACCATGACCATAAACAACTTTACCAAGTGGTTTTTCATCATCCGATAAAAAGGTGCGCCCTTGATGATTTTCAAACCCATAATAGGTTTCGTTAAATTCGTCATTGTGGATTTTAATATCACCAATAAAGCGATTATTTTTTTGATTCAAGGTGTAGTGGTTCATAACACCAATACCATCAATCTTTTCACCATTAGCTTGTATATAATATTGACCTAGCAGTTGAAAGCCACCACAGATGGCTAACAAGACTTTATCTTCTTGGATGAAGCGATCAATTTCTTTTGCCTTAGGCGGTAAGTCTTTAGCAACAATGGCTTGTTCATAATCTTGCCCACCACCAAAGAAGACAATATCATAATCATCAGCATTAAAAGAGTCTCCTAGAGAAACCACATCAAATGACATTTTCGCATCTAGTTTCTCACCAACATATTTTAACATGAGGATGTTTCCATTATCACCATAAGTATTAAGCAAATCACCATAAAGATGAGCAACTTTTAACTCATAACGAAACGCTTTATCACTAGGGGATTCAATTGTTCTATAAACCATTATTTCATCTCCTTTTGCACAGCTTTTTTATTGGCTAGAATTTCTCTAAACTCAAGCATAGCAGTATAGGTTGCAAGAATATAGGCATGTTCGGTTTCTTGATTTTCTAGTTTTGAAATCAACTCTTCAAGAGAAGACACAGAAGAAATGTTTTCTTCTGGGAAACCAGTCACGCGCAAGCGTCTTGCAATTTCAGACTCTCTAATTCCTCCAGTGAAAATTTGAGGGATGGTCATTTCTGTTATACTTTCAAAATCAGCATCCCAGATCCAACTGGTATCAATGCCATCAGCGTAGTTGGCATTGAGAAGAACAGAAAGTGTGAATGGATAAGGCGCTAATTTAATCATCTCTAAAGCTTGACTCGCACCAACTGGATTTTTAATCAAGACAAGCGTACAAGAAGTGTTGCCGATCTTGAAAGTTTCTTGACGACCAAAGACTGCCTTACTTTTTTCAAACCCTTTTTTAATCTTCTCAGCAGGAACATCTAAATATTCAGCCACAGCCACTGCAGCTAAAGCATTATAAATATTGTAAAGACCACCAACATTAATTTTATAGTCTTGATTGTCAATGACAAATTGAGAAGATGTATTTGTTATGTTTGTTAATTCTGTTAAAGAGTAATCCAGTTTGGGTCTCTTAAAGCCACAGTTTTGACAAATATAATCCCCCAGATTAGCATAGGTATTTAGGGTGAATTTTAAGATGTGTTGGCATCTAGGACATAAAATCCCTTCTGTATTGTAATGTGCTAATCTTGGCTCATGTTTTTGCGTGTCAAAACCATAGTATTTGATTGGATTAACAATTGTTTTAGAGTGAAACAGCGGGCTATCGCCATTAGCAATAATAGTTGCGTTTGGTGCCTTATTAGTACCATCAAGAATCATTTGATAGGTAGTGTAAATTTCACCATAACGGTCCATTTGATCACGGAAAATATTGGTAAAAACAAAAAGACTTGGTGTCAAATACTCAGTGATTCTAGGAAGGCTAGCCTCGTCAATTTCTAAAACAGCAATCTTCTTACCAGATTTCCCTTTTTTTGCACTCAAAAAGGTTGATGTTATGCCGGTAATCATATTAGCACCACTAGTATTTGTAACAACCTCACCAAAGGCTTCTTTTAATATTCCTACAGTTAAAGCCGTGGTCACTGTTTTACCATTGGTTCCAGTCACAACAATGACCTCATAATCACTAGCTAGTGTTTTTAAGATGTCTTTGTCAAAATGAAGAGCTATTTTACCAGGTAAAGTAGACCCTCTTCCCAATCTATTTAAAATATATTTACTTGTTTTTCCTGCAGTCAACGCTGCCAAAGTTTTTAGTTTCATTCCTATATTTTAACATAAAATTTAATTTTCCAATAAAGAAAAATACTTGAAAAAATGGTATAATGAAAAAGAATTTGAATTTAGATAAGATTGAGAGAATCGTTGATGAGTAGTTTATTTAATATAGATGCTAATTTTTTTAGAAGTCTTTTCGATAGTCCTCTAGCTATTATCGTCAATATAGTTGATATATTGATAGTCTCTTGGCTAATTTATCGTTTCATCAAGGCTTTAGCAGGGACCAAAGTAATGTCGTTAGTGCAAGGTGCTGTCTTGTTTGTCATTATTCGCTTTATTTCGGGATTGATTGGCTTTAGCACTCTTACTTATTTAATGAATCAAGTCATTACCTATGGTGTTATTGCTGGTGTTGTTATTTTTGCTCCTGAAATCCGTTCAGGTCTTGAGCGTTTTGGACGTACGCCACAATCGTTTATCCAAACCCAGACTCTAACGGATGAAGAAAAGTTAATTTCTGCTTTAATGAGGGCAGTCAAATATATGAGCCCTCGTAAAATTGGTGCGCTTATAGCCATTGAAAACACTCAAATACTAAGAGAATATATTTCAACAGGCATTCCTCTTGATGCTGATATTTCAAGCCAATTATTAATTAATATATTTATTCCAAACACACCATTACATGATGGTGCAGTTATCATTAGTGGTAATAAAATAGCGGCGGCTTCTTGTTATTTACCCTTGACGGATTCAAAGAACATTTCAAAAGAGTTTGGGACACGCCATAGAGCAGCCATTGGCCTTTCTGAACGATCAGATGCTCTTACTGTTATTATTTCTGAGGAAACTGGTGCTATCTCTATCGCCTATAAAGAAAGATTAGAACACGACCTTTCTTTAGATGAATTTGATAAAGAATTACATTCTATCTTTTCTCCAAAAGTTAAAAAGACTCGTTTCAACTGGAGAAAATTTTTAGGAGGTGAGAAATCATGAGTAAACGAATTTTTGTGAAGAAATTAAGTTTAATTTTAGTTTCAATTTTCTTTGCACTATTCTTGTTTTTAACAGCCAAATCAAGTAATTATAACAATACAACATCTCAGATTAACAGATTTACAGAAACTTACACACATACGTTAGAAAATATTCCAATAGATATCAAATATGATAGTGATGAGTATTTTATTAGTGGCTATTCTTATGAGGTTGAAGTCTATTTAACGTCAACGAATCGTGTTAAGCTTGATTCAGAAATTAATCCATCAACTAGAAGTTTTCAAGTGGTGGCTGATTTATCCAATCTAAGTGTTGGTCAAACAAAAGTTCCTTTGCAAATTAAAGACATGCCATCTGAAGTGACTGGACAAATTTCTCCAGCAACGATGGAAGTAACAATAGGCAAGAAACAAACTAAAAAGTTTGAAGTTATACCAACCATTAAAGATGAACAATTAGCAGAAGGCTATGAACTTAAAAATATTAAAGCTAATATCAAAGAGGTAGAGGTTACTAGTGATGAGGCAACTATTGATCAAATTGATCATGTGGTAGCTTCCTTCCCAGATGATTTTGAGTTATCTGATGACCTAGAAGAAGATGTTATTCTTCAAGCTGTGTCTGAAAATGGCACAATTCTACCAAGCATTATTGATCCAGTAAGTGCTAAACTATCGGTTGAGTTAAAACGATTAAGTAAGACAGTGCCTGTTGTTATTGAATTGACTGGTGAGCTTGATAGTAGTCTTAAAAATATTCGTTACGAACTAGAAAGTAGTGAAGCCTTAATTTTTGGTTCTCAAGAAGACTTAGACAACACAACTGAAATCAGAGTTCCTGTTGATATTTCAAATGTTAAGAAAAATACAATTAGGACAATTGAATTACTAGATGATAATGTTTCAGTTGTACCGGAAACGATGAAACTAACCTTGACGGTTGAGAAAAAATAGTTTTGCTAGAAGGAAAACAAAGAAGGAGGAGAGTGAGCAATCACTAGATTATTATGGGAAAATATTTTGGAACAGACGGTGTTCGTGGTGAAGCGAATGTTGAATTAACACCTGAATTAGCTTTTAAATTGGGACGATTTGGTGGTTATGTACTAAGCCAACACGAACAAGGGACACCAAAAGTCTTGGTAGCAAGAGACACACGTATTTCTGGTGAAATGCTTGAAGCGGCCTTGGTTGCTGGTCTTTTATCAGTTGGTATTGAGGTTTACAAACTTGGCGTTTTAGCAACGCCTGCTGTTTCTTACCTTGTAAGAACTGAAGGTGCTAGTGCTGGTGTTATGATTTCTGCCAGCCATAATCCTGCTTTAGATAATGGGATTAAGTTCTTTGGTAATGACGGCTTTAAATTAGACGATGAGAGAGAATTAGAAATCGAAGCCTTGTTGGATAAAGAAGACGATACTCTTCCACGTCCAAGTGCTGAAGGATTAGGGAAATTGGTTGATTTTCCTGAAGGCTTAAGAAAATATGAGAAGTTTCTAGTCTCTACTGGCGTAGATTTAAAAGAGATGAAAGTAGCACTAGATGCAGCCAATGGTTCAGCAAGTACGTCTGCAAGACAAATCTTCTTAGACTTAAATGCTGATATTACTATTATTGGAGAACAGCCAGATGGATTAAATATCAATGACGGTGTAGGCTCAACTCATCCAGAAGCTCTTCAAAAACTGGTTATTGAAAGTCAATCAGCTATTGGTTTAGCTTTTGATGGTGATAGTGATCGATTAATTGCTGTTGATGAAAAAGGTGAAATTGTTGACGGTGATAAAATCATGTACATCATTGGTAAATATCTTTTTGAAAAAGGTGAATTAGCCAAAAACACCATTGTGACAACGGTCATGTCAAATCTTGGTTTTCATAAAGCGCTTGATCGTGAAGACATCCATAAAGTCGTGACAGCTGTCGGTGACCGCTATGTTGTGGAAGAGATGAGAAAGTCAGGTTATAATCTTGGTGGTGAGCAATCTGGTCATGTTATTATCATGGATTACAATACAACAGGTGATGGTCAACTAACCGCCATTCAGTTAACCAAAGTGATGATGGAAACTGGCAAGTCACTGTCACAATTAGCTAGCGAGGTAACTATTTACCCTCAAAAATTAGTTAATATTCGTGTAGAAAATCAAATGAAGAATAAGGCTATGGAAGTGCCTGCTATTTCAGAAATTATCAAAAAGATGGAAGAAGAAATGGCTGGTAATGGTCGTATTCTTGTGCGTCCTAGTGGCACAGAACCACTATTACGTGTGATGGCTGAAGCGCCAACTCATGAAGAAGTGGATTATTATGTTGATACTATTGCAGAAGTTGTTAAAGCTGAAATAGGAATTTAGAAGAATGCATCGTTTAAGCGATGCATTTTTCACTCATTAGTTTCCTTAAAAGCCACTGATTAGCTATATAAGAAAAGATATTTGTTTTTTATCATTTAAAAATGTTAAAATAGTCCTATGCAAAATAAACCAACGTCAGCTTACGTACATATCCCTTTTTGTACACAAATTTGTTACTATTGTGATTTTTCTAAAGTCTTTATAAAGAATCAGCCTGTAGATGACTATCTAAAGGCTCTTACTCGTGAATTTGATTCTTATGGTATTAAAAAGTTAAAAACGCTCTATATTGGTGGGGGAACGCCAACTGCCATCGATGCTTATCAGCTGGATTATCTATTACAACACTTACAAAAGCATTTGGATCTTTCTCAGCTATCAGAGTTCACCATTGAAGCAAATCCTGGAGACCTTACAAAAGATAAGATTGCTGTTTTGAAAAATTCTTGCGTTAATCGTGTGTCCTTAGGTGTTCAAACCTTTAATAATAAACACTTGAAACAAATTGGTAGAGGACACAATGAAAGTCAAATCTATGAAAGTATTGATAGTTTAAAAGCAGCAGGTTTTGATAATATCTCGATTGACTTAATCTATGCACTTCCTAATCAAACCATGGATGATGTTAAGGAAAATGTTGCAAAAGCTCTCAAGCTTGACATTCCGCATCTTAGTCTTTATAGTTTGATTCTCGAAAACCACACCGTTTTTATGAATAAAATGCGTCGTGGTAAGTTACCATTGCCTACTGAGGATTTAGAAGCAGAAATGTTTGACTATATTATTGCTGAGATGGAAAATCATGGATTTGAACATTATGAAATCTCCAATTTTTCCAAACCCGGCTTTCAAAGTCAACATAATTTGATGTACTGGAATAATGATGAGTACTACGGCTGTGGGGCTGGTGCATCAGGTTACCTTGATGGGATTCGCTATAAAAATCATGGGCCAATTAGGCATTATTTAAACGCTGTTGAAGAAGGGTCAACAAGAGTCACAGAAGAAGTTCTCAGTCTAAAAGAAAAAATAGAGGAAGAACTCTTCTTAGGGCTTCGAAAAAAATCAGGGGTTTCAATAAAACGCTTTGAAGAAAAATTTAATCTTTCTTTTGAAGAACAGTATGGTGACGTTGTTTCAAAACTTTACCAAGATGGCTTGTTACAACGAACAGGCGATCGAGTTAGAATGACGAAAAAAGGACTATTTCTTGGAGATAGTGTTGCAGAAAAATTTATTTTGGAGTAATTTTATGGGGAAAAAATATAGTGTCTCTCTTCGTGTACCGTTTTATGACGTTGATCTTAACCAGAATATGAAATTATCACATCTCCTTGCAAGATGTCTCTATGTTTCTGGTCTCCAATCAAAAGAACTTGGTGTTTCTGATCAAAAAATATTTGCTGATTATCACTTGGTTTGGGTGATTACTGACTATGATATAACTATTAATCGTCTTCCTCATTACGATGAAGAAATTACCATTGAAACGCAAGCGCTCAGTTATAATCACTATTTTTGTTACCGCCAATTCAAAATTCTTGACCAAGATAGCAACCTTCTTTTAACAATTATGGGCAGTTTTGTCTTGATTGACTATAGAACAAGAAAATTGAGTTCTGTAGTAGACGAAATTGTAGCTCCTTATGAATCTGAGAGAACAAAAAAACGACTTAAGGGTCCTAAATATCCAAAACTTGATGAGAGCATAGAGACGCAACTGCCTATCACGTTTTTTGACTATGATTTGAATGGTCATGTGACTAATAGCCAATACCTCAATTGGGTCTATGATAGTCTTTCATTTGAATTTTTGAAAGAGCATACGCCAAAACAGATTAATCTACGCTTTTTAAAAGAAATTACTGGTGAAGGGGCGATTTCTTCAAAAGTTCAGTTTAATGACAATACGTCCTATCACGAAATACAATATCATGACGCTGTTCATGCCCAAGCTATTATCGAATGGAGAAAAAATGACTTATAAAGCTTATATCATCGATCTTGATGGCACAATCTATAAAGGTAAAAATCGAATTCCTGAAGGGGAAAAATTTGTTCACCACTTACAAGAACGACAAATCCCCTATCTTTTCTTGACCAATAATACAACAAGAACCCCTCAAATGATCAAAGACATGCTTTCTCAACAGTTCAATATCAACACAGGCTTAGAAACAATTTATACGGCCTCTTTAGCCACACTTGATTATATGAATGATTTAGGAAAAGAAAAAACAGCTTATGTTTTAGGTGAAGAAGGCTTAAAATCAGCCATTTATGATGCTGGTTATGTTGAAGATACAAAAAGTCCTGCCTATGTAGTGGTTGGCTTAGATAGAACACTCGATTATGAAAAGCTCTCAATTGCAACGTTAGCCATTTTAAACGGTGCAACCTTTATCGGTACAAATCCTGATTTGAATATTCCAACCGAAAAAGGTTTACAACCAGGTGCAGGAGCTCTTTTAGCCTTTTTAGAGGCAGCAACACGTGTTAATCCAACGATTATTGGTAAACCTGAAGCCATCATCATTGAAAAAGCTTTAGCAATTTTAGATGTTGACAAAAAAGACGCTATTGTTGTAGGCGATAATTATAAGACAGACATTCGTGCTGCTATTGATAACGGCATTGCAAGTCTTTTAGTGACAACTGGTTTTACCAAGCCTGAGGAGGTTAGGAGCTTACCTATCAAACCTGATTTTGTATTAAACAGTTTAGCGGAGTGGTCGTTTGATGAAAAATAAAATATTAAGCCTATTTTCAATCATCTGGCTACTATCACTAGCGATTTTAGTCACTATTTATTTGGTTTGGCTTAGCTACCCATTAGCGATTGACTATTTTAGTCTGGGAGATATCGTCGCTCTACCAGTTAAAAGAATTGCAAATAATTTTAATGATTTAATGTTTTTTTTGACCAATCCTCTAAAATTAGAATTACTGATGCCTGATTTTCCAACCTCTGAAAGTGGTCTTAAACACTTTTTTGATGTTAAATGGTTATTTCATCTCGCACAAGCAGTCGCTATCGTTTTAGCACTTCCAAGCTTATCGTTTTTTAAAGAAGCTTTTAAAAAACAAAGGTTATGGTATTATCAAAGATACTATTTATTTGCTCTTATTTTACCAGTGTTAGTAGCTGGTTTTGCTTTTTTTATCGGCTTTGACAATTTTTTTACACTCTTTCACACGCTTTTGTTTCCAGGGGATTCATCCTGGTTATTTAATCCACAAACAGATCCCGTGATTTTAATACTGCCAGAAGAGTTTTTCCTAGCTTGTTTTATCGTCTTTTTTATTCTCTATGAAGCTATCATGTGTCTTTTTTATTTGATGGCAAGACGTTCTCTTTTTAATAAGCTTTCCAAAAGGTCAAAGAATTGATTATAAGAATCTGGCTTTACTAGCCATCTACTTCCATGAAAGGACAGGACATGATTTATTTTGATAATGCGGCAACGACAATGCCTTATCCAGAGGTTTTAAAAACCTATCAAGACGTTGCCCAAAAAATTATTGGTAACCCATCTAGTTTACATCAACTAGGTTCTCAAGCTTCAAGAATTTTAGAGGCTGCAAGAAAACAAATCGCCGATTTAATTGGTAAGAAACCCGAAGAGATATTTTTCACATCAGGTGGAACAGAAAGTGATAACTGGGTGATTAAGGGAGTTGCTTTTGAGAAGATGAGTTTTGGAAAACATATTATCATCTCAAGCATTGAACATCCAGCAGTGACTGAATCAGCCAAAGCACTTGAAAAACTTGGTTTTGAGATTGATTATGCGCCTGTTAATAAACAAGGGTTTGTTATTGTTGAGCGTTTAGAAAAAATGATACGAACAGATACGATTTTAGTTTCTATTATGGCTGTTAATAATGAAATTGGCGCCATTCAGCCCATTCAAGAAATTGCTGAAGTTTTAACAGCTTGGCCAAAAATTTCTTTTCATGTGGATGCTGTTCAAGCTATCGGTAAAATAGATACAAGTGTCTTTCTACCTGAACGTGTTGACTATGCTAGCTTTTCTGGTCATAAATTCCATGCCATGCGTGGTGTTGGTTTTATTTATAAAAAAGATGGTAAGATGATCTCACCGCTCTTATCAGGAGGGGGACAAGAAAAACAATTACGAAGCACAACTGAAAATGTGCCTGCGATTGTTGCTATGGCAAAAGCTCTTCGTTTAGTCATGACACAAAGAGATACTGTCAATCAACGTTTAACACAAATGAAAGAGACTATTTACCAAGCATTGATAAAAAATAAAGATGTTGTTCTCTTTTCAGAAAATACGGATGACTTTTCACCCCATATCCTTACTTTTGGTATTAAAGGAATTAGAGGAGAAGTTTTGGTACATGCCTTTGAAGAACATGATATCTATCTCTCAACGACAAGCGCATGTTCATCACGTGCAGGTAAAATTGCAGGGACCTTAATCAGTATGGGAGTTGAAACCAGTTTAGCTCAGACAGCAGTAAGAATCAGTCTAAATGATAGTAATAATATGGCAGAAGTGGAACAGTTTTTAACAATTTTCAATCATATTTATGAAAAAATGGAAAAAGTGAGAGGTTAGAATGGAATATTCAGAAATTATGATTCGCTATGGGGAATTATCAACTAAAGGTAAAAACCGTATGCGTTTCATCAATAAATTAAAGCAAAACATTCAAGATGTGTTATCAATTTATCCCAAGGTCAAGGTCACTGCTGATCGTGATCGGGCTCATGTGTTTTTAAATGGGACAGACTACCAACCAGTAGCAGAGTCGCTCAAAGAAATCTTTGGTATTCAGGCTTTCTCACCTTCTTATAAGGTTAAAAAAGAAATGCCAGCAATCAAACAAGCTGTTCAAGATGTTATGACACACATCTATCAAGAAGGGATGACCTTTAAAATCACTAGTAAACGTAGTGATCATGAGTTTGAACTAGACAGTCGTGAGTTAAACCAAGTTTTAGGAGATGCTGTTTTTGACGTTATCCCTGATATCAAGGTTCAAATGAAAAAACCAGACATTGATTTGAAGGTTGAAATCAGAGATGAAGCAGCTTACTTATCTCATGAAAATATCAAAGGTGCAGGTGGCTTGCCTGTTGGGATTTCTGGTAAAGGCATGTTGATGCTATCTGGTGGGATTGATTCACCCGTTGCAGGTTACTTGGCACTTAAAAGAGGGGTGTCAATTGAAGTTATTCATTTTGCTAGCCCACCTTATACAAGTCCAGGTGCCCTAAGAAAAGCGCATGAATTGACGAGAAAGTTAACGAAATTTGGTGGGAATATTCAATTTATCGAGGTGCCATTAACTGAGATTCAAGAAGAGATAAAAAACAAGACACCAGAGGCTTACCTCATGACCTTAACCCGTCGTTTTATGATGCGAATTACTGATGCCATAAGAGAAAAACGTCGAGGGCTTGTTATCATCAACGGGGAAAGTCTAGGCCAAGTAGCCAGCCAAACGTTAGAGAGTATGCAGGCTATTAATGCTGTGACCTCAACACCAATTATTCGACCTGTTGTGACTATGGATAAGTTAGAAATCATTGAATTGGCTGAAAGAATTGATACTTTTGAAGTGTCTATTCAACCTTTTGAAGATTGCTGTACGATTTTTGCACCTGATCGTCCTAAGACAACTCCAAAAGTTAAAAAGGCTGAATTTTATGAAAATCGTCTAGATGTAGAAGGATTAGTGGCGCGTGCTGTAGCTAATATGAAAGTCATTGAAATCACTCCTCAAGTGGAAAAAGATGATCTGTCACAATTGATTGATGATTTTCTCTAAAAAGGAAACTAGGAAAAGTCTATTCTTTTTCTAGTTTTTATTTTTACTTATCAAGTATTGTAAAATAGAGTATAATAGTTGTAAGGAGAAAATGGTATGTTTAAATTAAAAAGAGAAACATTATTACTACTATTATCAGTTATATTGTTATTAGTCATTACCTTTTTAGGTGTCCTGCTTAATCGGTCACAGTTAACATCGCCAAAACCTGTTCCAGAGGCAGCGAAGAAAACCGATAACTCAGTGAAAACAGCTCGTGTTGTTGCTAACGGAGATATTTTGCTACACGATATTTTATACACTAGTGCTAAAAAAGCAGATGGTAGTTATGACTTTACACCTTACTTTGAGTATGCTAAAGATTGGATTGATGATGCCGATTTAGCTATTGGCGATTATGAGGGAACTATAAGTCCTGATTTTCCACTAGCAGGCTACCCTTTATTTAATGCTCCAAGTGAAATTGCTGAAAATTTAAAAAGTGTCGGCTATGATGTGGTTGACTTAGCTCATAATCATATTCTTGACTCACAACTAGCTGGTGCGCTTAACACAGTTGATGTTTTTCAAGACCAAGGGATAGACACAGTTGGTGTCTACAAAACAAATCGTGAAAAAGAACCCTTTCTAATCAAAGAAGTCAATGGTATTAAAATTGCTATCTTAGCTTATGCTTATGGCTATAATGGCATGGAAGCCAACTTGACTCAAGAGGAATACGAAAAACACTTGTCTGATTTGGATGAAGAAAAGATTCAAGCTGAAATTGAAGAAGCAGAAAAGAAAGCTGACGTCACTATTGTCATGCCTCAAATGGGTGTTGAGTATCAAAGAGAACCGACACAAGAACAAATTGATCTTTATCACAAAATGATTGATTGGGGAGCAGATGTTGTTTTTGGTGGTCACCCTCATGTGACTGAGCCATCTGAAGTACTTGAAAAAGAGGGAGAGAATAAATTAATCATCTATTCTATGGGCAATTTTATTTCTAACCAACGACTAGAAACGGTTGATGATATTTGGACTGAACGTGGTGTTTTAATGGATGTCACCTTTGAAAAAAAAGGAGATAAAACTGTGATTAAAACTGCAAAAGCTCATCCTACGCAAGTATGGTCTTGGGGTAAGGGAGAGTACGGCATAGAAGGTTATGAGTATCGTGATTATCGCGTTTTAATTTTAGAAGATTTTATCGCAGGTGGTAAAAACAGGGATACAATAGATGATACGATGAAAGAAAAAGTCGATATCGCCTATAAAGAAATGAATGAATTGGTGGATTTAAAATGGCCGAGCAATTAACTAAAAAGAAAGTCACCCTATTTTCAAAAGCCTCTAAAGACGTTAAAGAATTATACTTATCTGCTTTCCCGAAAGTTGAACGTTTTCCGTATATTCCTTTACTTTTAAATGCATATCGTCGTGATATCGAATTTACTTCTTATTACGATGATGAGAAATTTGTTGGCTTATCCTATATTGTTTTTTCAAAACACTTTGTTTTTCTCTTATTTTTGGCGGTTAACCCCTTGCATCGTAATCAATCCTATGGTAGTCGTTTATTAAATACGATAAAGGCCTCTTCCAAAGGACGCCCAGTAGTTTTAGCCATTGAAGAAATGGATGAGACTGCTTCCAACTACCAACAACGTTTAAATCGTCTTGCTTTTTATGAGAAAAATGACTATCATATGATTCCTCATTTTTATTACGAAATGGGTGAAAAGTATCAATTACTAGCTACTGAAAAAACAGTGGATATGGGTGAATTTAAAAAAATGCTGAGAAAAATATCATACGGTATTATTCCGATTGATATTGATTAAAAAATGAAGAATAATTGTTTAAAACACTTGTCAAAGAGTGAAAATAGTGATAGAATTGTAATGTTGACTAAATGCACATCCAGTGCAACCGCGCGACTATTGTTTTAAGTAGATCTTATCTCACAATACAAGGCGAGTCTTCACAAAAAATTATAGGAGGTGCATCATGAGCACATATGCAATCATTAAAACTGGTGGCAAACAAGTTAAAGTTGAAGTTGATCAAGCAATTTATATTGAAAAACTTGACGTTGAAGCAGGAGCAGAAGTTACTTTTGACGAAGTTGTTCTTGTTGGTGGCGAAAAAACAGTTGTTGGAACACCATTAGTATCTGGCGCAACAGTTGTTGGAACTGTTGAGAAACAAGGGAAACAAAAGAAAGTTGTTACTTTCAAGTATAAACCTAAAAAAGGTAGTCACCGTAAACAAGGTCACCGCCAACCATATACAAAGGTTGTTATTAAAGCCATTAACGCTTAAAAGGAATAACACATGATTAAAGCAACCATATCAAAATTATCTAATGGGCAACCTGTCCACATTAAAATAACAGGTCATGCTGGTAGTGGAGAATATGGGCATGACGTCATGTGTGCAGCCGTTTCGACCCTATCGATTAATTTTATCAATTCGTTAGAGCAACTGGCAGCCTATGTTCCAGACTATCGTATCAATGATGTTACGGGTGGTGAGATGATTATTGATTTTTCAAATCTCGATACCACAACTAATAAAGAAACTGTTCAGATTTTATTCGAATCGTTTCTACTTGGGATGACAACTATTTCTGAGGATTCACCAGAATATGTCAAAACAAGGGTTATGACAAACTAACAAAAGAGAGGAAATAGCATTATGTTAAAAATGAATCTTGCTAACTTACAACTTTTCGCCCACAAAAAAGGTGGAGGATCTACATCAAACGGACGTGATTCTCAATCTAAACGTTTAGGAGCTAAAGCAGCTGACGGTCAGACTGTTACTGGTGGCTCAATTCTTTATCGTCAACGCGGAACTCACATCTATCCAGGTGTGAACGTTGGTCGTGGTGGAGATGACACCCTTTTTGCAAAAGTTGAAGGTGTTGTTCGCTTCGAACGCAAAGGACGTGACAAAAAACAAGTTTCTGTCTATCCAATTGCAAAATAATTAGTGATTAATAAAACTTCTTCTATTATTAGAAGAAGTTTTTTAATGCTCGAAAAATCATAATTTTTTTCATCACTTATCTTATGGTATAATGTGGTAAGATATAAAAAATGATAGTTTCTAGGAAAGGTTTTTAGAATAGATAAATGAAGAAAACATATATCGTTATTATGGGTATTGCCCTTATTGTTTTAGACCAATTGAGTAAGTTATGGATTGTTTCTAATATTTCTCTTGGAGAAGTGAAGCCATTTTTACCGGGGCTATTTAGCTTAACGTATTTGCGTAATCATGGTGCTGCTTTTTCAATTCTTCAGAATCAACAATGGTTTTTCTTTGTGATAACCTTAGTTTTTCTAGGAGCTGCTAGTCGTTTCTTTTTGAAAACTAGAGAAGACCAAGTCATTACTCGAATAGGACTCTTATTAATTATAGCTGGTGGGATTGGTAATTTTATTGATCGTTTACGCTTAGGTTATGTGGTTGATATGATTCATCTTGACTTTATGGATTTTGCCATATTTAATGTTGCCGACTCCTATCTGACAATAGGTGTTCTTGTCCTTGTTTTAGCATTATGGAAAGAAAATTAAAATGAAATTAGTTATTAAAGAAGCTGGTAGCCGGCTAGACAAAGTATTAGCTGACTTCACAGAACTGTCGCGCGCCAAAGCCAATGAAGAAATAAAAAAAGGAGCTGTTCTTGTTAATGGTGAAAAAGTAAAACCAAAGTATGCCGTTAAAGTTGGTGATATAGTGAATTATGAAATACCTGAGGAGACTATTTTAGATTATGTAGCTGAAGATATCCCCATTGAAATCATTTATGAAGATGATGATGTGGCGGTGGTGAATAAACCTCAAGGAATGGTTGTCCATCCTTCTCACGGTCATCCATCAAAAACACTTGTTAACGCTTTGTTGTTTCATATTAAGAACTTATCAAGCATTAATGGGGTGATTAGACCAGGTATCGTTCATCGAATTGATAAAGATACTTCAGGCTTGTTAATGATTGCAAAAAATGATACTGCCCATCAGCTTTTGGCTAAAGAGCTTAAAGATAAGAAATCTTATCGTCACTATCTTGCCATTGTTCATGGCAATTTACCAAATGATCGAGGGATTATTGAGGCACCGATTGGCAGAAGTGATAAAGATCGAAAAAAACAAGCAGTTAAAACGGGTGGCAAGCCAGCTTTAACCAGATTTGAAGTTCTGGAACGCTTTGGCGATTATAGCTTAGTTTCCTTGACATTAGAAACAGGTCGTACTCATCAAATTAGAGTTCATATGGCTTACATAGGACATCCTATTGCAGGCGATCCCTTATATGGGCCAAGAAAAACCTTAAAAGGGCATGGACAGTTTCTTCATGCTAAAACGATTGGTTTTACCCATCCCAAAACTAATGAAACCATGACTTTTTCTGTTGAACCACCAGAAATTTTCCTAAAAACTTTGCAACAATTGAGAGAATCAAACGATTAGGTTTTTAACTTACTTATTAATTCTAATAAATCATAAAAAAAGACTTGTTAAAAGTACAATAATGTGGTATCCTTTTATAAAAATAAGATCCTTTAAAATTGTCCCGTGAGGCAATCAAGGTGAGCATAAAAAAAGCATTGGTATTCTTTTCCTTAGATTTTTTTCTGTGGTCTCCTTGTAAAAGGAGACTTTTTTAATAGAAAAAAGGAGAAATAAGGTGAAAAGCAAAAAAATTGTTGATGATCTGACAATGCAACGAGCCATTACTCGAATCACTTATGAAATCATTGAACGCAATAAAGTCTTAGACAATATTGTTCTCGCTGGGATTAAAACACGTGGTGTTTATATCGCTCAACGCATCCAAGAAAAATTGAAGCAACTTGAAGGGATTAGCCTTCCAGTTGGGGCAATTGACACCAAAGCATTTAGAGATGATATCAAAGTTGAAGAAGATACCACAAAAATGCCAGTTGATGTGACTGACAAAGAGATTATTTTAGTCGATGATGTCCTCTATACCGGTCGCACGATACGAGCAGCAATTGATAATCTAGTTAGTTTAGGACGTCCTTCAAGAATTGCTTTAGCAGTACTTGTCGATCGTGGGCATAGAGAATTACCGATACGAGCAGATTATGTCGGAAAGAATATTCCAACAAGTTCAAAAGAAGAAATCATTGTTAAAATGATTGAAATTGATGATGAAGATGCAATTATTTTAAATGACCCAAGTTAAAAAGGAGACAATAATGGAAGAAATTAGATATGACGTTCACGACATGCCAAAACCAAGCTTACTTGTAGGCTTATCCTTTCAACATCTTTTTGCGATGTTTGGAGCAACTGTACTCGTTCCAATTCTTGTTGGTATAGACCCAGCTGTTGCTCTTTTTTCAAGTGGACTTGGAACTTTAGCACACTTATCTGTGACAAAATATAAGATTCCTGCTTACATGGGTTCAAGTTTTGCTTATATTGGTGCCATGCAGACACTTTTAAAAACGGATGGTATTGGTGCAGTGGCACAAGGTGCGATTACTGGTGGACTAGTTTATTTTGCAGTAGCACTCATTGTTCAAAAATTAGGCAATGATTGGATTGATAAGATTTTGCCACCTGTAGTGGTGGGACCAATCGTTATGGTTATTGGTCTTAGTCTTGCCTCAGTTGCAGTTAATGACGTTATGTTAAAAGATGGCACTTACAATGTTAGTTATGTTGTTATTGGCTTATTTACCTTATTTGCTGTCATTCTCTTTAATATCTTTGGTAAGGGTATTATTGGTGTTATCCCAATCCTTTTAGGACTTATTTCAGGCTATTTATTCTCACTATTATTCGGTTTGGTGACGGGGCAAGAAATTGTTAGTTTTGCAGAAGTTCAGTCAGCAAATTGGTTTGGTTTACCTGCTTTCAATATTCCTTTTTTAAACTATAGTCTAAAATTCTACCCAAGTGCTATATTTACTATGGCCCCAATTGCCTTTGTCACAATGACTGAGCATTTTGGTCATGTGATGGTCTTAAATAGTCTAACTGGTAGAGATTATTTCAAAGAACCAGGTCTTGACAAAACCTTAGCAGGAGATGGACTTGCTCAAGTTCTTGCAGGATTGTTTGGTGCACCACCAGTAACTTCCTATGGTGAAAACATTGGTGTTATGGCACTGAATAAGATTTACTCGGTCTATGTTATTGCAGGTGCTGCTGTGTTTGCCATCCTTCTCAGTTTTATCGGTAAAATTTCTGCTCTAATTCATTCTATCCCAACACCGGTTGTTGGAGGAATTTCCCTAGCTCTTTTTGGTGTTATCGGTGCTAGTGGTCTTAAAATTTTAATCGAATCAAAAGTAGACTTAGATAACAAAAAGAATCTGTTTATTACTAGTGTTATTTTAATCTCTGGTATTGGTGGTTTAATCATTCAAACCCCATGGCTTCATATTCCTGGGGTAGCAGTGTCAACTATTTTGGGTATTCTTCTTTATCAAATATTGCCAGAAAACAACAGCTAATCTTTTTGAAAAATAAATAAAAACCCTTGAGCCAAAGTGCAAACTTGCCATTGACTCAAGGGTATTTTAATGATTCATGCTTGGCTTTTGATAAATAAAGCTTAAGACATCAACAAATAGAAAAATTGCAATGGTCACTAAAACGGCTGAAACAACTGAGCTAACGTTTAGTGGTGAGTTCCATAAGAAGTGAAGAAAGACTGGTAAGATAGTCCATGTGATGATTTTTTTCTTAGGAATGTCATTTGATTTGGTAACTAAAAGAAAAATACCAAGAGTGAATACAGAGGTGTAGAGATAGTGTGATGAAAGAGCACCAGACATTCTTGAAAGTGCTGTTCCTATACTAAAGTCAATATGTTCTGTCGCATCTGTTAGGATATAGGCAAAATCCTCAACAATTTGAAAGCCAAAACCAACAGTCAATCCTGTCATAAAAACAGTTTCTTTTTTAAAGGCTTTGAAGAAATAGATAATGGCAAATGTCATTAAAGCTTTGATGGATTCTTCCACAAATGGTGCCGTTAAAGCAGCCTCCCAATCTTGTAGGAAGTAACTGTCAAAACCGATTGATTGTAGTAACGAATAGACAAGCCCATTGCCAATACTTGATAACCAACCAGTGATTAAACCACCAGAAATGAGGGCAATGATAAGAAATTTATTAGGCGTTTTCAAGTGATTTTTTAAAAATCGAATGGCAAGAGACATTGGAAAAATGTAAATGCCAAGAAGTAGTGTGCTAAATAAAATAATCACTTGGTTAACGGCTGATCCATCGTAGTTAATGAGTGGAAATAGTTCAAAATCAATTCCGTAGACAATTAAAAAAAGCCAAATAGCAACTAGCAATTTTTGTTTTTTTGTTATAATAGGCATCAGTTTTCTCCTTAATAGATTAAGATACAGTTTAGCAATATCTTAGTTTTTTGTCAATCTGTCTAGGTCCAATTTTTTCACAAAAACATAACCATTTTTTATCAGTTTATGATTGACTTTTATTTTTAAAAAAAGTATACTTGTATTAAATAAACAATACAAAGGAGACAGATATGTCAAGAAAAAGTAAAGGCGGTTCTAAAAAGAAGAAAGTCCTTTTTATCTTATTACCAATTTTAGTTTTAGTAGTCATTTTAGCAGCCTATTTTTGGAGTAACTCTCAAAATCCTGTCGTTAATAATGATGAAAAGCCTCCTTATACACTTGCTGAAGTGACTGAAGGTTCAATTGCTTCAAGTACTTTATTATCTGGTACGGTAAAAGCTTTAAATGAACAATACGTTTATTATGATCCTTCTAAGGGCGAGGTTGCTTCTTTTGATGTCGCGGTTGGAAATACGGTAGAACCTGGACAAAAATTGCTACAATATGATATTACAGCAGCCCAAGCTGAATATGATCAAGCCGTTAGAGCCTTAAATAAAGTAGGTCGTCAAATTGAAGAGGTTAGGACAGGAGCAGCTAATGCACAAACCATCGAAGGTGTTGAAGGGCAAGAAAGTGGCTTAGCTGAAAGATCTGTTGAAAGTCAACTTAATGATTTATATGATGCTTATGCAGATGCGCAAGCAGTCGTTAACAAAGCCCAAGAAGCACTAAATCAAACCATTATTGTTAGTGATGTTAGTGGAACAGTCGTTGAGGTCAATACATCAGTTAACCCTTCCAAACAAGGTGGACAAGTTTTGATTCATATCGTTAGTGAAGGGCAATTACAAGTAGAAGGTAGTTTAACTGAATACGATTTAGCCAATATTAAAGTAGATCAAGAGGTTAAAATCACATCAAAAGTGTTCCCAGATCAATCCTTTACCGGGAAAATAAACTATGTTTCAAACTACCCAACAGAAAGCTCTGCTGGTGTTGGTGATCAACCATCAACGTCTTCAACTTATCCTTTTAAAGTTAATTTCACAAGTAATGCTGATAGTTTAAAACAAGGCTTCAAGGTGAGTATTGAAGTTATCAATAATGACAAGAATAAACTTGTTCCTGTGACTGCTATTGTCGCTGAAAAAGATAAAAACTATGTTTGGGTTTACGACAAAAAAACCAGTAAAATTTCAAAAGTTGCAGTAACTCTTGGAAAAGCTGATGCCATTTCCCAAGAAGTGACTGGTGGCCTTGAAGTTGGACAGGTCGTTGTTGACTATCCTTGGGATGACTTTAAAGAAGGTCAAACCATTGATGGCGACATCGCTGTACCATACGATGATGAAGTAGAGGAGCAGCCAAGTGAGTAAAGAAAATATCCTTATTAAATTACATAAGATTATAAAGAGTTACCACAATGGTGATCAAGAATTACAAGTTTTAAAGGGCATTGATTTAACAGTTGAAAAAGGTGATTTTTTAGCCATTATGGGGCCATCTGGTTCTGGGAAATCGACTTTGATGAATATGATTGGTTTATTAGATAGACCGACCTCAGGCGAATACGAATTAAATGGTCAATACGTTGATGATTTATCAGAAAAAAAACTAGCAGAGGTAAGAAATAAAGAGTTGGGTTTTGTCTTTCAACAATTCTTTTTACTCTCAAAATTAGATGCTGTTCAAAATGTTGAACTACCACTTATCTATGCGGGTGTTTCATCAACAAAACGTAAAAAAATGGCTGAATCATTACTTGAGAAGGTAGAACTTTCTGATCGAAAACGCCATTTGCCTTCGGAATTATCAGGTGGACAAAAGCAAAGAGTTGCTATTGCTCGTGCGCTCGTGAATAATCCTTCTTTGATTTTAGCTGATGAACCAACGGGTGCACTAGACACCAAAACGGGTGAGCAGATTATGGAATTATTGACAGAATTAAACAATGAAGGAAAAACCATCATCATGGTTACTCACGAGCCAGAAATTGCAGCATATGCGAAACATACCATTGTTCTTCGAGATGGTGAAATTGTTGAAGAGTGGTCGAAACAAGAAAAAGTGAAGGAGGAGTAAATTATGGAACATTGGAAATTTGCTCTGACTTCCATTTTAAGTCATAAAATGAGATCTCTTTTGACTATGCTTGGTATTATTATTGGTGTGACATCTGTTGTTATCATTATGGCACTTGGGGAAGGGATGAAACAACAAGTAACAAGCATTTTCACTTCTAAACAACAAGATCTCCAACTCTACTATGAACCAGATTCGTTTGATGAATTACAAGAAAATTTTCAAGACTATAAACCTCCTCAAGTTAAAGAAGAATGGTTACAACAAATAGTTGATGAAACTGAAGGTATTGATAATTACTATGTCACAAATTCGACTACTTCTGACATTAATTTTAAATCAAAAAAAGCAGAAAGCATTAATGTGACTGGTGTCAATCAGACTTATTTTGATGTGAAAGAATTAGAAATTGTAGCTGGTCGTTCTTTTCAAATGATTGACTTCCAAAAATTTTCTCGTATTATAATGATTGATACTAAACTGGCCGAAAAACTGTTTGGTGATCCAGAAAGTGCTTTAAATCAGGTTGTTTCTGTTGGTGAAAAAGCTTATCTGGTTGTTGGTGTCTATAAAGAGCAGGTTGATGAATCAGGAATTGTTATGGGGATTCCAACTGACGGAGCAGCTATTATGGCCAATACCCAATTATCTGCTGAGTTTAATGTAGAAGACGTTTCTATGATTTACATCCATGTGGATAATGTCCAAAATGGAACGGTGCTAGGTGAACAAGCCGGGCAAATGTTGACCAAATTATCGGGTGCTCAAAATGGTACTTACAAAACCTATAATTTAGAAGAAGTCTTAAATGATATTAATGACGCTTTTGGTGTCATGACAACAGTTATTGGTTCAATTGCTGGTATCTCTCTATTAGTCGGTGGTATCGGTGTTATGAATATTATGCTAGTTTCTGTGACAGAAAGAACTAGAGAAATTGGTCTTAGAAAAGCTTTAGGAGCAACCAGAGGCAATATATTAACCCAATTCCTGATTGAGTCTATGGTATTAACCATGCTTGGTGGCTTGATTGGTCTAATTATTGCTTACGCAGTGACAGCTATTATTGATCAGTCATTACCTGATATGCACCCAAGTGTTTCTTTAGCGGTGGCTATTGGAAGCATTCTTTTCTCAGCACTTATTGGTATTATTTTTGGAATTCTTCCAGCTAATAAGGCAAGTAAACTAGATCCAATTGAGGCTTTAAGATATGAATAACCTAACAAGAAAACAAAAAAAATATGATAAATTAAAAAAGTTTTTCCATGTCTTAGGAATTATTTCAATCATTTTTTCAATTGCTCTTGTTATCTATCTTGTTAAAGGACTTGATATTCTAAATAATCCAGATGCCTTGGCACAAATGATTAAAGACCATCTTTTTTGGGGCTCAATTGTATTTTTTATCATCCAGATTGTTCAAGTTGTTATTCCGATTATTCCTGGGGGAGTGACAACAGTTGTAGGCTTTATTGCATTTGGTCCAATTGTTGGTTTTATTCTCAACTATGTAGGTATTATTATTGGTAGTATCATTTTATTTGCGATTACAAGAACTTATGGACGTAAATTTATCTTATTATTTGCTAAGGAAAAACAATTAAAGTACTATGAAGAGAAATTATCATCGCCGACCTACGAATATTTTTTTATCTTGAATATGCTCTCACCTGTTTCACCAGCTGATATTCTTGTTATGGTGACAGGTTTGACTAAGATGAGTTATCGTAAATTTATAACGATTATTCTAATCACAAAACCTGTTTCAATAGTTGCTTATAGTTATTTCTGGATATACGGTGGTAGTCTATTTAAAAATTTTTTCTAAATTCAAAAAGGTGTCAAGATTTTTTCTTGACACCTTATTTTTTTATGCTATAATAAATAAAGATATTGATTAAAATATTAAAAACAAAAAAGAAAAGAGAGAAAAAATGGCAGTTAAAATTCGCTTAACTCGTATGGGTTCTAGAAAAAAACCTTTTTACCGTATTAACGTTGCTGACTCACGTGCACCACGTGATGGTCGTTTTATTGAAACAGTTGGAACATACAATCCACTTGTAGCAGAAAACCAAGTAACACTTAAAGAAGACCGTGTGCTTGATTGGTTATCTAAAGGTGCTCAACCTTCTGATACTGTTCGTAGCATTTTCTCAAAAGCTGGAATTATGAAAAAATTCCACGATTCTAAATTTACGAAGTAAGGCCTATGGATACAATAGAAAATCTTATTATTACAATTGTGAAACCTCTTATTTCACATCCTGATAATTTCTCTATCAAGATTGAAGATACTCCTGAGTTTTTAGAGTATCATCTTGATTTAGATCCAAATGATGTTGGTCGCATTATAGGCAGAAAAGGGCGTACAATTACTGCAATAAGATCAATTGTCTATTCTGTCCCAACACAAGGTAAAAAAGTTAGAATTGTTATCGATGAAAAGTAGTAGCTTGTCTACTGCTTTTTATTGTGATTAAATGCGTAATCATTATAAGATTATCCTATTAGTAGTTAATCTTGTTTATTACATTCTAAAATGATAGAATGAATAAAACAAGATAATTGGAGTAAGTATGAACTATTTTAATGTAGGTAAAATTGTAAACACACAAGGATTAAAAGGCGAAGTACGTGTATTAAGTGTGACTGATTTTGTCTCTGAAAGATACAAAGTAGGTAGTCAATTAGCACTTTTTGATAAGAAAGATCAGTTTGTTCAAACGCTTGAGGTGGCTAGCCATAGGCAACACAAAAATTTTGATATCCTTAAATTTAAAGGCCTTTATCACATCAATGAGGTTGAAAAATTTAGAGATTTTTCTTTAAAAATTGCTGAGGATTTATTAACACCTCTTGAGTCTGATGAATTTTACTATCATGAAATTATTGGCCTATCTGTTTATGAAAACAATCAATTAATTGGTGTGATTAAAGAAATTTTACAGCCTGGTGCTAATGATGTTTGGGTGGTTCAAAGAAAAGGTAAAAAAGACTTACTGCTACCATATATTCCTTCTGTTATTTTATCGGTTAACTTACCAGATAAAAGAGTAGATGTTGACATTTTAGAAGGGTTAGATGATGAAGATTGATATTTTAACCTTATTTCCTGAGATGTTTGCCCCTTTGGAACATTCAATAGTTGGTAAAGCTCAAGAAAAAGGTTTAGTTACTATTGATTATCATAATTTTAGAAACAATGCCGAAAAAGCGAGGCATGTTGATGATGAACCCTATGGTGGTGGTCAAGGAATGCTTCTAAGGGCTCAGCCTATTTTTGATACGATGGACACTATCGATACAGATAATGCGCGTGTTATTTTATTAGATCCTGCAGGACAAAGAATGTCTCAGTCCTATGCTGAGGAATTAGCTAAAGAAGGGAAGTTGATTTTCATTTGTGGCCACTATGAAGGATACGACGAAAGGATTAAAACACTGGTTACTGATGAAATTTCACTAGGAGATTTTGTTTTAACAGGTGGTGAATTAGCCGCAATGACCATTATTGATGCGACGGTTCGTTTGATTCCTGATGTGATTGGTAAAGAAGCTAGTCATCAAGAAGATAGTTTTTCTTCAGGTTTATTGGAGTATCCGCAGTATACTCGTCCTTACGAGTACAGAGGCATGACAGTTCCAGATATACTCATGAGCGGTCATCATGAAAATATCAGAAAGTGGCGCTTAAAAGAAAGTTTAAAAAAGACTTATCAAAGACGTCCTGATTTATTGGAGCATTATTCATTAACTGAAGAAGAAAAACAGATGTTAAAAGAAATTAAAGAAGACAAACTGTCATCAGACTAGTCTAGTAAAGAAATGTGAAGTTAAATACATTTGGTGGAGAAAAAATGACAACAAAAGAAAACATATATGATATTACCATTGTTGGTGGGGGTCCAGTTGGGCTTTTCACTGCATTCTATGCTGGATTACGTGGGGTTCGGGTTAAACTCATTGAAAGTTTATCAGAGCTAGGTGGTCAGCCAGCCATTTTATACCCAGAAAAAAAGATCTTTGATGTGCCGGCCTATCCAGCGATTCAAGGCAAGGACTTAGTCGCTAATCTTATTAAACAGTTAGATTTAGTAGCAGATAAAGTTACCGTCTGTCTAAAAGAAGAAGTTCAAACTTTTGAAAAAGAAGACGATATTTTTGTGATAAAAACGTCAAAAGCCAGTCACTATTCAAAAACAATCATTTTTGCTTGTGGTAATGGGGCCTTCTCAGCAAGAAAATTAGGATTAGAAGGTGAAGAGCACTATGAACAAAAAAATCTTTTTTATCATGTTAAATCCATTGAACAATTTAAAGACAGAAACATTGTCATTTGTGGCGGTGGAGATTCAGCTGTTGACTGGGCATTGGAGCTAGAAAAAATTGCTAGTCAAGTGACACTTGTTCATCGTCGTGACCAATTTAGGGCACATGAACATAGTGTAGAACTTCTAAAAAAATCATCAGTTAAAATAATGACTCCTTTCATTCCAGTGGGCTTTGAAGATAAAAATGGCAGTATTAGCCAACTCACTATTCAAAAAGTAAAAACAGATGAATTCGTTAGTCTTCCCCTCGATGACTTAATTGTTAGCTTTGGCTTTACAACATCAAATAAAAATCTTAAAAATTGGTCGATTGAGAGTCAAAGAACTAGTATCAAAGTCTCTTCAAGTTTTGAATCAAGCCAAAAAGGCGTTTTTGCTGTTGGTGATGCAGCAGTCTATGATGGCAAACTAGATTTGATTGCAACTGGTTTTGGTGAAGCACCTTTAGCTGTTAGCCAAGCTATTAAACTTATTTACCCTGATAGAGACAATCGTGTGGTTCACTCAACTAGTCTGATTAATGATTAATTGATGCGATTATATGATTTACAATATTAGGTAATAACTTTAAGAACTGCTTTTATTATGCTATAATAAACAGTAATTGTTAGTAAGGAGAAAAAGATGGAAATTGTTCGTCAAAAAGAATTTGTAAACCAATATCATTACGATGCTCGCAATTTAGAGTGGGAAAAAGAAAATGGTACGCCTGAAACAACAGTCGAAGTAAAATTTAAGTTAATTGAAAAAGATATGAAAAATAAACAAACTACTATTGTTTCAACCCTTCAATTCATTATTGTTCAAGAAGAGTTTGTTGTTAGCGGCATGATTTCTCAGCTAAATATGATTAAAGATCGTATCGTTAATCAACCAAATGAATTTTCGCAAGAAGAGGCTAAAGATTTGGCATCTCCTTTACTGGATGTTCTTAAAAGATTAACCTATGAGGTATCAGAGATTGCTCTTGATAGAGCTGGTTTAAATTTGGAGTTTTAATTAATGAAATTAGCTGTTATTACAGACTCGTCTGCTAATTTAGATGAGCATTTTAAGAAGAAAGATAATGTATTTGTCTTAGATATACCGGTTATTATTGATAACGAAACCTTTATAGAAGGCAAAAATTTAACTATTGATGAATTCTATGAAAAAATTGAAAAGGCTAAAGACTTTCCAACGACTAGTCAACCAAGTCTAGCTGATTTGGATGATGTATTGGCTTATCTTTCAAAGGAAAACTATACTCATGTGATTGGTCTATTTTTATCGAGTGGTATTTCTGGCTTCTATCAAAATATTCATTATTTAGTTGATGAGTATAGTCATTTAACGATTCGTTTTCCTGACACTAAAACATCTAGTTTTCCGCTTAGAATGCTTGTTGAAAATACCATTGCTTCTTATGAGGCTGGTCATTCATTTTCAGTTATTGAAGAGGATTTAATGCAACAAATTCCTGAGACGGGAGCATATGTTGTCGTGGATGACTTAAATCATCTCGTAAAAGGTGGACGTTTGTCAAATGGTTCTGCTTTAATTGGTAATCTTTTAAGCATTAAACCAATCATCTACTTTAATAATGGCACTTTAGAACTTTATGAAAGAGTTAGAACCGAGAAAAAAGCGCATAATCGTTTGATTGAAATTTTAAATGAAGCCACTTTACATGGTCATTTTGACGTTTCAATCGTTCACTCAGATGCTATAGAAAAGGCAGAAAAATTAAAAGAATTACTTTTAAATTCTAATTTTTCTGGCGAGGTGTCAGTAACTACTTTTAGTAGTGTCATTGCTGCTCATTTAGGAAAAGGCGCTGTTGCTATTGCATTTTCTCCAGTTTCTAAGTATAAATAAAAATTATTAGTAATAATCTTTTTATTGTAACGCATTTATTTAATCATTAAAAGATAGTTGGGAAAAATGATGAGATTAAAAACGTTGCCTTCTGAATTTCAGAAGGCTTTACCTATTTTATCTAAGATTAAAGAGTCTGGATATGAAGCCTATTTTGTCGGAGGCAGTGTTAGAGACGCTATCTTAGAGCGACCGATTCATGATGTTGACATCGCAACAAGTGCTTATCCTGAAGAAATTAAAAAAATTTTTTCTAGGACAGTTGATGTTGGTATTGAGCACGGTACAATTTTAGTGCTTGAAGAAGATGAAGAATATGAAATAACAACATTTAGAACTGAGGAAGCTTATGTTGACTATCGTAGGCCAAGTCAGGTTCATTTTGTGCGCTCTCTTAAAGAAGATTTGAAAAGAAGAGATTTTACTGTCAATGCTTTTGCATTAAATCATACATCAGAAGTCATTGATTTATTTGGTGGACTAAAAGATTTAGAGGAAAAAACGTTAAGAGCTGTTGGTGATGCCAAAGAGCGATTTAATGAAGATGCCTTACGAATCATGAGAGGACTTCGTTTTATGGCTAGTTTGGGCTTCTCCATTGAAGAGAAAACACTAGCAGCAATGATAGACAATACTTTCTTACTGGAAAGAATTTCTGTAGAACGGATTTTCATTGAACTCGATAAATTACTAATGGCCCCTTTTTGGCAAAAAGGCTTAGCACAACTAGTTTCAAGTAATGTCTATCAGTTTTTACCAGAATTAAAAAATAGTAAAAAACAGTTAGAGGTTATGCTTAATGATCTGCCTTTTCATTTTCACTTTGAGAGTTCTGAGCAGGCCTGGGCTTATTTATTGATTAGTCTTAACACAAAAACGATTAAACCCTTTCTTAAACAATGGAAAACGTCAAATGACTTCCAAAAAACTGTAGAGAATCTGGTAACTGTTTATCAAATTCGTCTTGAACGTGAGATTTCAAGACAAGATGTCTATCGTTTCGGTAAAGAAATCATTAAACAAGTAGAATCCTTGCGTGAAGCAAAAGGCTTATCATTTAACTACGACAAAATTGTTGAAATAGATCGTCAACTAACCATTCATAACAAAAGAGAAATTCTTGTAAATGGTAGTCAACTAATGGCATTGTATCAACTAGAACCAGGTCCAAAACTAGGAAAACTCTTAAGTGAGATTGAAAGTCAAATGGTTGCTGGCCATTTGGATAATACTGAAGACGCTATTTTAAGCTTTGTTGAAAGGAGATTAGCAGGTGAGTGATTTTTTAGTTGATAACCTTACAAAAACAATTGGCGATAAAACGGTTTTTAAAGAAATCTCTTTTATGATTCACCCTCTTGATCGGATAGGGATTATTGGAGTCAATGGCACAGGAAAAACGACACTTTTAGAAGTTCTCTCAAGGAACTTGGGTTTTGATGGCGACACCTCACCTTTTTCACATGCTAATGGTTATCAAATCGCTTATCTCAAACAAAATCCTGTATTTGAAGAGTCGAAAACCATTCTTGATACGGTGTTATCAGCTGATTTAAAAGAAATGAGATTGATTAAAGAATATGAATCCCTTATGATGGACTATTCTGAGGCTAATCAAGAACGTTTGGAAAAAGTAATGGTTGAAATGACCGCTAGTGATGCCTGGTCAATTGAAAGCGATGTTAAAACGGTTTTGTCAAAACTTGGCATTAACAATCTCACGCAAACCATTAATAATCTCTCAGGGGGACTGAGAAGAAGGGTTCAGCTGGCTCAAGTACTGTTATCAAACAGTGACCTGTTATTACTAGATGAGCCGACAAACCATCTTGATATTGATACCATTTCTTGGTTGACAGATTATCTAAAAAATAGTCGAAAAACAGTTCTTTTTATTACCCATGATCGTTATTTTCTAGATGCGATAGCTACTCGTATTTTTGAATTAGCCAATGCCAAGTTAACGGAGTATCAAGGGAATTATCAAGATTATGTTCGCTTAAAAGCAGAACAAGACGAAAGAGAAGTAAGTACTCTTCACAAGAAAAAGCAACTCTACAAGCAAGAACTGGCTTGGATGCGTACGCAACCACAAGCGAGAGCGACAAAACAACAAGCACGAATTAATCGTTTTGAAAAACTTGAAAAAGAAGTTAAAAACGATTTAACATCAGATAGCCTAGAAATTAATTTTGATACGAGTCGTATTGGGAAAAAAGTTATTTCCTTTGAGAATGTCTCTTTTTCCTATCCCGATAAACCGATTATTAACGACTTTAATTTATTAATCCAAAATAAAGATAGGATTGGTATTGTTGGTGACAATGGTGTTGGGAAATCAACCCTTCTTAACTTGATTTCAGGTGACCTTGTACCAAATTCGGGTAATCTTTCTATTGGTGAAACGGTGAGAATTGGTTACTTTTCTCAGCAGATTAAAGGGATGAATGAGAATAAACGCCTTATTAATTATCTTCAAGAAGTTGCTGATGAAGTGAAAACAAAGGTTGGTGTGACAAGTGTTAGTGAACTGTTAGAGCAGTTTTTATTCCCAAGATCTAGTCATGGCACCTTGATTTCAAAATTATCTGGAGGTGAAAAGAAGCGTTTGTACCTCCTAAAACTATTAATTGAAAAACCAAATGTTCTCTTACTAGACGAGCCGACCAATGATTTAGATATTGCAACCTTAACTGTTCTTGAACGCTTTTTACAAGGTTTTAGTGGCCCAGTTATTACTGTCAGTCATGACCGTTACTTTCTTGATAAAGTGGCAACTAAGATTTTGGCTTTCGAAGAAAATACCATCAAAACGTTTTTTGGTAACTATACTGATTATCTAGATGAGAAAGCTTTTCAGAATCGTTTAAGAGAAGACAACTCAAAAGAGACTAAAGTAAAAACTGTATCTGATACAGCTACAAATAAAGAGAAAAAGCGTCTATCGTACTTTGAAAAACAAGAATGGGAAAGTATTGAAGAAATCATTGAAGAACTAGAAACAAGTATCACTGAGATAGAAAAACAAATGCTTGAAGCATCTAGTGATTATAGTCAACTCGCTAGTCTTCAAAAAGAGTTAGATGAAAAAAATGAGTTATTATTAGAAAAATATGAACGCTATGAGTATCTTAGTCAGTTCGACCAATAACAAGCTTATGGTTAATCGCTCAATTCTGATTATTTCAGCCCACTTAGTGGGCTTTTTTGCTATAATAATAACTAAGAAAGTTAGAGATAGGTGACCAAATGAAATTATTATACACCGATATTTATAATGATATGTCTGACGTTTTAGCCAAACAAGCGCATGATTATGCGTTGAAAGGGAAAAGAGTTTTTTATATTGCACCAAACTCTCTTTCCTTTGAGAAGGAACGTCGTGTACTGAGTTTACTACCTGAACAGGCTTCTTTTGCTATTACGATTACGCGCTTTGCCCAAATGGCACGTTATTTTACGCTTAACACCACTGTTAGATCAACAAGCCTTGATGATATCGGTCTTTTTATGCTTTTTCAAAAGGTCTTGTCTCATTTTAATCAAGAAGACTTACCGATTTATGGCCTACTAAAAAAAGATCCCAATTTTATAGAACAATTAGTTACTCTTTATCAAGAATTCAAATCAGCCAATATGAGTTTTTATGAGTTAACTGAGATCGATAATCTTAAATTCAAAGACTTGATTGCTATTTTTACTGAATTGGAAAAAGAGCTTCAAGAAAATCAATTTGAAATGTTATCACCAATCACTCACTTCTCTAATCAAGTCCTATCGGGTTTTCTTGATGATGCTTTAAAAGATGTTGTTCTCATTATTGATGGCTTTACAAGATTTTCGGCAGAAGAAGAATTTCTTGTTCAGTTATTAGAGGAAAAGACAAGTGAGATTGTTATTGGCACTTACGCTAGTAAAAAGGCTTATCGTTTGAACTATTCAGAAGGAAACATTTATCAAGCTGGGGTTGATTTTTTAAGACATTTAGCTTCTGTTTTTTTAGTCAAACCTGCTTACATAGCGAATGAATCAAACACTTTTTTTGCAAACCTTTCAAAAACTGTTGAAAGTTACCATGATTTTTCTAATACACCTCTAACTCTTGAAGTTCCTGAGGAGTCCCCTCTTACTATTTGGGAAGTCTCCCACCAAAAAGAAGAAATTGAACAAGTAGCCAAAGCCATTCGTGCGAAACTTCATGCGGGCTACCGCTATAAGGATATACTGGTTCTTTTAGGTGATGTGGATAGTTACTATCTCTCCATTAAAACTATTTTTGACAAGTATCAGATTCCTTTCTATCTTTCAAAACCTGAGTCGATGAGTCATCATCCTCTTGTTCATTTTGTCGATGCTCTTGAGCGATTAAAACGTTATCGTTTTCAAGCTGAGGATTTACTTAATCTTCTTAAATCAGGCTTGTATGGTCAATTTTCACAAATGGAAATAGATCTTTTTGAGCAGTATATCAATTATGCCGATATCAAGGGGAAAGCTGCTTTTTCACGTTCCTTTACTTATGATAATGGTGGTCAGTTTGACCTTTCTCAGTTAAATGATATTAGAGAAAGAGTCATGGCACCTCTTTTAACCTTCTTTAATAGCCAAAGTAGGACCGCAAAAGGATTATTGAATAATCTGATTAAACTATTAACTGATCTTGAGCTAAACAGCCATCTAGAAAAGATTGCACTGTCATCAAGCCAAGAAGAAGCTGAAAAACATGAAGAAGTCTGGAAGACCTTCCTTCATATTTTAGAGCAATTCCAAACCATCTTTAAAGATGAAAAATTAAGTCAGTCAGAGTTTTTAGGCTTTCTTAGAACAGGGATGTTGTCAGCTAATTATCGTATCGTACCAGCTACTTTAGATGTTGTTAATGTGAAGTCCTACGATTTAATTGAACCACACACCAACCAATTCATTTTTGCCATTGGTCTTAGTCAATCCCATTTCCCTAAAGTGTCTAAAAATACAAGTTTGTTAACAGACGAAGAACGACTTATTATTAATCAAACAACCACAAAAATCGCCCGTTTTGATATTGCTAGTCAAGAAATGCATAAGAAAAATCACTTGGTAGCACTTTCTTTGATGAATGCTGCAACAAAAGAATTGGTCTTATCTAGCCCAAGTGTGATTAATGATAATCAAGAATTGATGTCACCTTACTTGCAACTTCTTAAAAAGATTGGTCTTCCAGTCATTGAAAAAAATAAAGAAACAACAGCTATCAATCCGGATGATCTAGGTAGCTATAGCGGTCTTTTAAGTCGCCTTGTTGATTTTTACCAAGATGACATTCAAAAAGAAAGTTTTAGCAAAGAAGAAGCAACCTTTTGGTCTGTTGCTGTGCGTGTTTTAAAACAAAAACTGGCAACTGATGGCCTTTTCTTACCTACTCCTCAGGAAGATTTAGCGGTTACTCCTTTGGCAGAGGAAACTTTAGCTGTTCAATTTCCAAAAGATAAGCCTCTGCAATTATCAGCTTCTGCACTAACAGATTTTTATGAGAATGAATACAAGTACTTCTTGAAGTATGTGCTTGGTTTGAAAGAACCTGCCTCTATTCATCCTGACGCCAGTCAACATGGGAACTTTCTTCATCGAATTTTTGAATTGTTTATGGATGATAAGAGTTCAGATAATTTTGATAGGAAACTTTCTTTGGCGATTGAAAAAGCAAGCCTTGAACCAATTTTTCTCTCCCTTTACCAACAAGATGCCCAAAGTCAGTTTTCAAAAACGATGCTAAGGACGATTGCTCAAGCAACAGCAACAATTTTAAAAAATAATCCTGCTATAGAAGTTGTCGCAGAAGAACTCGTTTTTGGTAATGACAACCAAAATACTCTTGACTTAGGAGATGGTAGAAACCTTAATATCAAAGGAAAAATTGATCGGCTTGATTACCTATCAGCAACTGACAGTTATGGTGTCGTTGATTATAAATCAAGTGATAAAAAATTTCAGTTAGCTGATTTTTATAATCGTCTAAGCCCTCAACTCATCACTTATATAGCGGCTTTAAGAAATACAAAAGAGTTTTCAAAAATGAACAATATTTTTGGAGCCATGTACCTGCATATGAAGAACCCGATTATTGCTCTTGACAAAACAAAATCAGTTGATGATGTCTTGTCCCAATCCTTACAAGAATTAAAGTACAAAGGATTATTTTTAGAAGACAATACTCAAGGATTAAATCATCTTTATGCTAGTAAGCGTTCAACTTTTTCTAATGAGGCGTTAGAGCTAATGCTAGCTTACAATGAAAAACTATACAAAGAAGCGGCTAAGAAAATTTTATCAGGTCATTTTGCCATTAATCCATACACCAAAGATAATAAATCAGTCACAGGTGAACAGTTTAAGGCTATCACTCGTTTTGAGGCCAATCAGCATCTATCAAACGCTCGCCAATTAAAAAGCTTCCCACGTGCTGAGCAACAAAAAATTATTCTAGAACAAATGAAAGGAGAGATTGAGCAATGACACACCATCCTTTTTTAACAAAAGCTGAAATAACGGCTCTTCAAAAAGAAGAAATGCTTTCAGACAAAACACAAAAAAGAACAAAAGAACAAATTGAAGCCATTTACAGTCATGGCCAAAATATTTTAGTCTCAGCCTCTGCTGGTTCTGGAAAAACATTTGTTATGGTTGAGCGCATTATTGATAAATTAAAAAGAGGAGTGGGGATTGATGAACTCTTCATTTCAACCTTTACGGTTAAGGCAGCTAGTGAGCTAAAAGAACGTTTAGAACAGAAATTGACCCAAGAGATTAAAGAAACAACTGATAATGCTATCAGACGCCACTTGTCACTACAAATTGCTGCCTTACAACACGCTGATATTGGTACTATGGATGCTTTCACTCAAAAAGTAGTGAGTCAATATGGTTATTTACTTGGTATTTCCCCTCAATTTCGTATTCTTCAAGACAAAAGCGAACAAGATATCATTAAACATGATGTTTTTGATCATTTATTTGATCGCTATATGAGCAGTGAAAAAGCAGAACTATTTTCAAAGGTGGTCATTAATTTTTCAGGTCAAAGAAAAGATGCCAAGGCTTTTTACCAGGTGGTTGATACCATTCATCAATTTATCCAATCAACTAGTGATCCACTAAATTGGTTAGAAACAACTTTTGATCAGGGAGCAAAAAAATATGTGACAAGTCATGATTTGCCTTCTACGATGATTGAAAAATTCCTTCAAGAAATGCAAAATGTGGCCAATCAGCTTGAAGAGTTAACACAACTTCCCGATTACAAACAAACCACTAAACAAGGAAGTCCCACAGCGACTTATAAAAAACACCAAAAGATTTACACGTTTCTAAGAGAAACTGCTCAGGAACTTGAAGGTGCTTTTGAGACTGTTAACATCTCCCAGCTTGCTTTAAATCTTGAAGAATTATTACCAGCAGGAAACGATGTCACTGTTGCTGGGCAAAAATATAGCCTGTATGGGCAACTACATCAGTTAATCAATCAATTCAAGCATATTGAAACCATTGTTTACTACCAAAAACAAGCACTGCCATTAATTGACCTCTTAAAAGACTTCATGGCAGATTTTCATCAAGAATATCTGGCACGAAAAAAACAAGAAAATGCTTTTGAATTTGCTGACATTGGGCATTTTGCTATTCAAATTTTAGAAGAAAACAACGCCGTTAGGCAAGCATTTCAAACGAAATATCATGAAGTAATGGTTGATGAGTACCAAGACACCAATCATAGTCAGGAAAAAATGCTTGAGCTTTTATCATCAGGTCACAATCGTTTCATGGTGGGTGATATTAAACAATCGATTTATCGTTTTCGTCAAGCGGATCCACAAATTTTTAATCAGAAATTTAAAGATTATCAAGATAATCCCGAAAATGGGTGTCTTATTTTACTTAAAGAAAATTTCCGTAGTCAGATTGAAGTATTAGATGCAACAAATGCTATCTTCAAACGTTTAATGGATGAAGAAGTAGGCGATATTGATTATAATGATACTCATAGTCTTGTCGCTGGTAGTGATAGGCAACTCACAACTGATAGTGACAATAAGACAGAGTTCCTTATTTATAATACTGATAGTGTCCAAGATGAGACTGACACTGAAGATGAGCTGACCACTTTTGAAGTTGAGCTCGTGGCAAAAGAGATAATTAAGCTTCACAAAGAGAAAAAAGTTTCTTTTAACGATATCACACTTCTTGTCTCCTCAAGAACACGTAACAATGCCATTATTAGAACCTTTGAACAACATGGCATTCCCTTAGTATCAGATGGCGGGGAACAACACTATCTTCAATCTGTTGAGGTTATGGTGATGTTGGAGACACTAAGAGTGATTGATAATCCTTTAAATGATTATGCTTTGGTTGCTCTTTTACGATCACCAATGTTTTCCTTTGATGAGGATGAAATGACGAGGTTATCTCTTCAAGTTAACAATAAAAAAGAAAAGGCCTATTTGTATGAAAAACTATTATTGACCCTTGATAAAAAAGGGAGTCATCCTGAACTGATTAGGACTAAGGATTATGAGAAAGTTAGTCGTTTTTACAAGCAGCTCGAAAAATGGCGTACATATGCAAAAACGCATAGCCTATATGATTTAATTTGGAAAATTTATCAGGAACGTCATTATTATGATTATGTTGGTCTTTTACCAAATGGTGAGCAAAGACAAGCTAATCTCTATGCGCTTGCAACTAGGGCTGATCAGTTTGAAACAACAGGCTTTAAAGGATTGTCTCGTTTCATCAGAATGATTAATAAAATTATTGAGACTGAAAATGATTTGGCTGATGTAGAAGTGGTTGCTCCAAAAGAAGCGGTTAGCCTTATGACCATCCATAAAAGTAAAGGGCTCCAATTTCCTTATGTTTTTCTACTAAATATGGACAAACGTTTTGATAAGAGAGACGAAACAGCCCCAATGATTTTAAGTCGGGACCATGGTATCGGTATTAAATTATTAGTTGATATGAAAGAAGCATTTGCTGATAAGAGTAAGCTTCCTCATGTCTTAGTGTCAATGAAGACCCTAGCATACCAACAAAATCAGCAAGAGCTCACTCTAGCTAGTTTATCCGAGCAGATGCGGTTACTCTATGTCGCAATGACTCGTGCCGAGAAAAAACTGTATCTGGTTGGAAAAGGCAGTCAAGAAAAATTATCAAATCGCTACGATGGCCAAGAGAAATTTGGTAAGTTGACAACTGCTAGTCGAGAACGTCTTGCTAGTTTTCAAGACTGGGTATTAGCAGTCAAAGAAGCCTTCCCAAATACCTTAACAACTTTTTCTGTGAGATACGTTGATCAATCAGAACTTAGCCCAGATAAAATTGGTAAACTAGATCAAACAAATCCTATTCCAACTGAGGATTTGACAGACAACAGACAAAGTGATGATATCAAACGGGCTCTTGAAATCATGGAAAACGTTGATAAGCTAAACAAGCAATACCAAGCCGCGATAGAGCTACCAATGGTTAAAACGCCTAGTCAACTAAAAGCATTTTATGAACCTGTTATGGAAAAAAATGAGATGGCCGTTATGGAAACATACCAAGCGCCATTTGATTTTAGCTTTCCTGATTTTACCAACCAACAAAAAGTCTCACCAACACAAATTGGTTCAGCAGTTCATGAATTGATGCAGCGTTTGCCAATCACTAATCAGGTGACAACTGAAATGATTAAAGAGACGCTTTCTTATGTTGATGCTTCAAATGCGGTGAAAGAAAAAATTGATCTTTCAAAAATTCTTAGCTTTTTTAACACAGAGCTTGGACAACTCATTCTTGAAAATACTGACAAGTTGTATCGCGAAGCTCCCTTTGCCATGTTAGAAATAGATCCCTTAAGTCAAGAACCATTTGTCATCAGAGGAATCATTGATGGGTTTATCAAATTGGATGATAAAATTATTCTCTTTGACTATAAAACTGATCATTATAAAGACGCAGCAGTGATAAAACAACGGTATCAACAACAAATGAGTCTATACGCTAAGGCTTTAGAAAAGTCTTATCAAGTTGAAACAGTTGAAAAATATTTAGTTTTATTGGGTGGAAAAGAGCTGGAAGTCGTGAAATACTAAAAAGAAGTTGCTAATGCAACTTCTTTTTTTAAAGTTTTAATTCGGAATAAAACAAATCAAGTGATTTAGCGACTGATTCATTGGTTAGTAAGCCCTGATAGATATTAACACCTTTAAAAAGTGCTTGATTATCTTTTATTGCTTGTTGGACGCCTTTATTAGCAATTTCAATCGCATAAGGAAGCGTAACGTTAGTTAAAGCGATAGTGGAGGTTCTTGGTACTGCACCAGGCATATTAGCAACAGCATAGTGTGTGACTCCATTAACCACATAAACAGGTTCATCGTGTGTTGTGGAATGATCTGCAGTCTCGATGATTCCTCCTTGGTCAACGGCAACGTCAATCACAACAGATCCTTTTTTCATTGAAGCAATCATCTCACTTGTGACTAATTTTGGAGCGCGTGCACCTGGAATTAAGACTGCACCGATAAGAAGATCGGCGTCTTTAACTTCTTTAGCAATATTAAGTGGGTTAGACATTAAGGTTTGGATACTGTTACCAAATTGTGTGTTGAGTTCAGCTAAGCGTTTAGGATTAACATCTAAGATGGTGACATCTGCTCCTAAACCAACAGCCATTTGCGCGGCATTTGTTCCAACAACGCCACCACCTATGATGACAACTTTTCCTTTTTTTACACCTGGAACACCACCAATTAAGATCCCTAAACCATCATTGATTTTAGTAAGATAATGCGTTCCAATTTGTACAGCCATACGGCCAGCAACCTCACTCATTGGATTGAGAAGAGGTAAGAGTCCATCTTTTTCAACTGTTTCATAAGCAATAGCAATAATATTGCTCTCTAAAAGTGCTTTTGTCAATTCAGGAGCAGGGGCCAAGTGAAGATAGGTAAAGAGAATGAGACCTTCCTTGAAAAATTCAAATTCTTCTTTAAGAGGTTCTTTCACTTTAATCACAAGGTCAACATCCCAAGCTTCCTTGGCAGATTGAACAATTTTTGCTCCCTGTTCAAGGTATTCTTCATCGCTAAAGCCAGAGCCAATACCAGCAGTTGTTTCGATGACTACTTCGTGGCCATGTTGTTTTAATGAGAGGACCCCAGCTGGTGTTAGTCCGACGCGGTTTTCATGTGTTTTAATTTCTTTAGGAACACCAATAATCATATGATCATCCTTTCTTATTTTTCTCTATGTCAATATTTTACACTTTCTCTATTATCCGTCAACTAAAAATAAGTTCGCTTAACTGAACTAAGCAGATTTATTGAAGAGAATATTGAAAAGTGAAGCCATGTTAAAAGCAATAGTTTGCAGTTTGAAAAGTTGCTATATCTCTTAAAAAAAGGTATACTGCTAAGTGACTATTTTAATGAATGAGGAGAAAATTTTGTCAGATAAAATAAGAGTACTACTATACTATAAATACACACCAATTGAGAACGCGCAAGAATACGCAAAAGAGCATCTTGCTTTTTGTAAAAGCATTGGCTTAAAAGGACGTATTATTATCTCTGATGAAGGAATTAATGGAACAGTTTCAGGGGATTACGAAACTACTCAAAAATATATGGACTATGTTCACAGTGATGAACGTTTTGCTGATTTGTGGTTTAAGTATGATGAAGAAAGAACTGATGCTTTTAAAAAGATATTTGTCCGCTACAAACGTGAAATTGTGCATCTAGGTCTTGAAGATGATGTTGATCCCCTTCAATTAACAGGGAAATATTTATCTCCAAAGGAGTTCAAGGAAGCTATTCTTGATGAGGATACTGTGGTTATTGATGCTCGTAATGATTATGAGTATGATCTTGGTCATTTTCGTGGTGCCGTTAGACCAGAAATCAGAAATTTTAGAGAATTACCCAAATGGATTAGAGACAACAAAGAAAAATTCATGGATAAAAAAATCGTTACTTACTGTACAGGTGGTGTTCGCTGTGAAAAATTCTCGGGCTGGTTATTACGTGAAGGCTTTGAAGAAGTAGGCCAATTGCATGGTGGTATTACTACTTATGGTAAGGATCCTGAAGTTAAGGGTGAACTATGGGATGGTCAAATGTATGTTTTTGACGAACGTATTGCTGTTCCTATCAATCAAGTAGATCCTAAAATTGTTGGTGTTGATTGGTTTGATGGGACACCTTGTGAACGTTATGTGAATTGTGGCAACCCATTTTGTAATCGCCAACTATTGACTTCTAAAGAAAATGAAGACAAGTACTTACGTGGGTGCTCTAAGGAATGCCGTCGTCATGAAAAAAATCGCTATATTACTGAAAATGGCTTAACTAGACAAGAGTGGGAAGAAGCTCTTAATAAGATTGGTGAGTCATTAGAAGTTAGTGCTTAATCGTTTTAAAGAAACAAAAAAAGCAGGATTCAGATGAATCCTGCTTTTTCAAGTTATTTCATTAGCGTGAGACACGTCTACGTGCAGCTTTTTTACGATTTTCTTCAATAAATGCAGCCTTTTTTTCTTCTGGTTCAATAACGGTTTTTTTAACAGCAAATACTGCACCAGCAACTGCTAAAGCAGTACCAGTAACACCAGTTGCCACGCCCTTCAAGAAACTATATTTTTTTGACATAGGGATTCTCCTTTTTCTTATGTTATAATATATACTAACGAAAAAAGCTTAAAAATTCAAGGAAAAGGTATGAAAACAAAAATTATTGTTATTCTTGGTCCAACCGCTATCGGAAAAACAGCTCTAGGAATTAAACTTGCCAAAAAATATAAGGGTGAGATTATTAGCGGTGATAGCCAACAGGTCTATCGACAGCTGAATATTGGTACAGCAAAAGTGACTAAAAAAGAACAAGAAGAAGTGAAACACTACTTAATTGATGAGGTTGATGCGTCTGATAATTATTCTGTTTTTGACTTTGTGACAGCTGCCAAAAAAGCTATTCAGTCAATTTCAGAAAAAGGCAAAATACCAATCATTGTCGGTGGGACAGGTCTCTATCTTCAAAGTTTACTTGAAGGGTATCATCTAGGTGGTGAGATCAATCAACAAGAATTGAGTGAGTATCGTCGCTATTTATCAGAGTTTAGTGATGATCAGCTATTTTCAATGGTTGAAAAGGAAAATCTATCCATTCGAGAATTGAATCGTAGGAGAGCCATCAGAGCATTAGAAATTGCTAAGTTTGGACAAGACCTAGAAAATCAACCTCCTCAATATGATGCCTTACTTATTGGGCTTAATGATGAACGTGAAAAACTCTATGAGCGGATAAATCAGCGAGTCGATCAGATGATGTCTCAAGGGTTGTTAGAAGAAGCTAAGTGGCTTTATGATACCTATCCAAATGTTCAAGCAACCAAAGGAATTGGTTATAAGGAATTCTTTCCTTACTTTGAAGGAAAAGAATCGTTAGATGATGCTGTTAATCATTTAAAACAAAATACAAGAAGATTTGCAAAACGTCAATTAACCTGGTTTAAGAATCGTATGAATGTTTCTTTTTTTCAAGTGAATGACAACAATGTCTTTGAACGTATAGAGCAAGAAGTAGAAGACTTTATAAATCAGAAAGAGGCCCCTTAATGCCTCTTTTTAGTTAGGAAATCATCCGCTTTTTATGGTATAATAAAAAGATGATTAAAAGACAGGAGGCAACTAATGATTGAAACCAAGAAAGAGCAAGAACGAGTGATATTATTAGGAGTGTCCTTGCCTGATGAGAAAAATTTTGAGATGTCGATGCTTGAGCTAGAACAATTAGCACAGACAGCCGGTGGACTTGTTATTGAACGTCACTTTCAAAAAAGAGAAAGATACGATACTAGCACCTTTATTGGAAAAGGCAAACTTGAAGAGATTAAGCAAATAATTGATGCTCAAGAAATCGACACTGTGATTGTTAATAATCGCCTAACACCAAGACAAAATATTAATCTTGAAACAAAACTTGGAGTTAAAGTGATTGATCGTATGCAATTGATTTTAGACATCTTTGCTATGAGAGCAAGAAGCCATGAGGGAAAGTTACAAGTGCAGCTTGCCCAACTAAAATATTTATTACCGAGATTAGTTGGCCAAGGAATTATGTTGAGTCGTCAAGCTGGTGGAATAGGAAGTCGTGGACCAGGGGAGAGTCAATTGGAATTAAACCGCCGGTCCATTAGAAATCAGATTACTGACATTGAACGAAAGTTAAAAACAGTTTCCAAGAACCGCCAAACAATTAGGGAAAAACGGGTTCGGTCAACGTCATTTGATATCGGCTTGATTGGCTATACCAATGCTGGTAAATCTACTATCATGAATCTTTTAACTGAAAATAATCACTACGAGGCAGATGAGTTGTTTGCGACCCTAGATGCAACAACAAAACAAATTTACCTTAAAGACAGATTCCAAGCCACATTGACTGATACGGTTGGGTTTATCCAAGATTTGCCAACAGAGCTAGTTGCTGCATTTAAATCAACTCTAGAAGAAAGTCGTCAAGTAGACTTATTACTTCATGTCATTGATGCCAGTGACCCCAATTATCTTGAACAAGAAACAATTGTCTTAGAGTTATTAAAAGAGCTTGATATGGCTAATATTCCGAGACTAGCCATTTATAATAAAATGGATTTAGTCGATAATTTCGTGCCAAATCTTCATCCAAGCGTTATGGTTTGTGCTAAATCAGCTAAAGCTGCTCAAACAATTCGATCTGTCATTATTAGTGAAATCAAAAAACATTTTCAACCCTTTGAACTGACAATTTCATTAGAACAAAACCATCAGATCTTTGAGCTAAGTCAATTAGCACTAATTGACGAAATAAGTTTAGCAGAAGATAAGCAACAAATTAAAGGGTATATCTCGGAAAAAAATAAATGGAAAATTGAGGCACTCTATCATGGATTATCTTAAATTGGCAATGACTTATGGTGGTTTTACCAGTCTTGATCATAATTACTTAAAGCAAGTCTTTAACCACTTAGATGAAAAAGACATTATTTCCTTTATTACGCCACCACCAAGTGTGATCAATGCTTATTTTTCTGAAATTTATCAAAAACAATCGCCTAAGGCGGCTACTGATTATTATTTTCAACTAAGCAAAGCACTTCATTTGTTTAATGAACATCCAAGCTTTGAAGAGAAAACCCCTTTTGTGCGCTTAAATCTATCAGGAGAAGCTTATGGTTTTTCTTATGAAAACGAGAAGGAAATTGCCCAAGTTTTTAGTGAACAACCGACAGAGATTACTGAGAAATTACTATTAAAGATTGCCCAAATCTTCCCTCACTATAAAGTGTTTGTGGAAAATAATATGATTAAAATGATGGCAAAAGAATTTGATGAAACAGATGCAAAGCTCGTTTCTCAAACAGAATTCTTAGTTACTGATATTAAGCAATTGAAAGATAATGTTATTGAAATTGCAAGTTTTAATGAAGATGAGTTGTTAGAAGCTGCTCAAGCTTATTCAGGAAAAAGATATTACCAATTTAACCAAAGACAGGCAATTGTTTATATTGACACCAATTATTAGTAAAAATTAGAAAGTATAGAGATGTATGGAAATTCAATTTTTAGGTACAAGTGCTGGTCAGCCCTCAAAAGCAAGAAACGTTTCTAGTCTTGTTTTAAAGTTACTCGATGAAATAAATGAGATTTGGATGTTTGATTGTGGTGAAGGCACTCAAAGACAAATTTTAGAAACAACGATTAAACCGAGAAAAGTAAGGAAAATTTTTATCAGTCACTTGCATGGCGATCATGTTCTTGGTCTTCCAGGTTTTTTATCGAGTCGTGCTTTTCAAGCAAACGATGAGCAAACAGATATCGATATTTTTGGTCCAGTGGGTATTAGAAGTTATGTTCTATCTAGCTTACGTGTGACAGGTTCTCGTCTCCCTTACCGGATTCACTTCCATGAATTAGAGGAAAAACAATTAGGTAAGATATTTGAATCTGAAAAATTTATCGTTTTTGCCGAAAAACTTGATCATAGTATTCTTAGCATAGGGTACCGCGTTATGCAAAAAGATTTAGAAGGCACACTAGATGCGGAAGGTCTAAAAAAAGCAGGTGTTCCTTTTGGACCATTATTTGGACAAATTAAAAACGGGAACAATGTCACACTTGCTAATGGTGAAATCATTTATGCTAAGGACTATCTATCAGCTCCTAAAAAGGGAAAAGTGATTACTATTTTAGGCGATACAAGAAAAACCGATGCCAGCATTCGATTAGCCTTAGGCGCTGATGTTTTAGTCCATGAGTCAACCTACGGTAAGGGTGATGAACAAATTGCTAGAAATCATGCCCACTCAACCAATATGCAAGCTGCCCAAGTGGCTAAAGCAGCTGGTGTCAAACAATTATTATTGAATCACGTGAGTGCTCGTTTTTTATCAAAGGACATTCGTCAATTAGAAAAAGATGCCAAAACGATTTTCGAAAACACCCATGTGGTTAAGGATTTAGAAGAGATTAGAATCAAATGAATAAAACACAATCAAGAGTTATTGTCATCACAGGTGCCAGCGGTGGATTAGCACAAGCTATTGTTCATCAATTACCGACTAGTGACAAATTGATTTTACTAAGCCGTCAGAAAGAAAAACTCCATCAAATTTATGGTGAATCGAATCACCTTTTTTTCAAGTCCCCTAATATTCGTGATGACCATGCTATTAAGGCGATTGTAGAAGAGATTTATCAAGAGTTTGGTCAAGTTGATGTTATGATAAACAATGCAGGCTTTGGTGAATTTAAAAACTTTAACGCTTTTGAAACTAATGAAACAAGAGAAATGTTTGATGTTAATACTATTGCGACCATTCAATTTTCGAGATTAGTCGGTGAAAAAATGGCTCAAAAAAAGCACGGCCATATTATCAATATTGCCAGTATGGCGGGGCTTATTGCGTCAAACAAATCAAGCGTTTACTCCGCAACAAAGTTTGCTGTGATTGGTTTTTCAAATGCGCTTCGACTTGAACTTGCTAACGATAAAGTCTATGTGACTACTGTTAATCCAGGGCCAATTGAGACCAATTTTTTTGATAGAGCAGATCCAGATGGTAGTTATTTAAAAACGGTGGAAAAATTTACTCTAAAACCTGATAAAGTGGCTTCAAAAATCATTAAAATCATGGGAACCAATAAACGTGAGCTAAATCTACCATTCCTTTTAAACATTGCTCATAAATGTTATGTCTTGTTCCCTAAACTATCTGATATGTTAGCAAGGAAGGTTTTTAATTTTAAATGATCACACCTAAATATAATTGGCTATTACCACAAGAAGAGTCTTTGAATGATACTAGTAAGCTTTTTAAAAAAGAAGGTCTTAGTTTATTAGCTGGTCAAATTCTCTATCGTAGAGGAGTTAACACTCAAGAAGCATTAAGAGACTTTCTATCAACAGATATCTCACAGCTGCATGATCCCTACTTATTAAACGATATGAAAAAGGCAGTTGATCGGATTCGTCAAGCTGTTGAAACCAATGAAAAGATTTTGGTTTATGGTGATTATGACGCAGATGGGATGACTGCTGCCTCAATTTTAAAAGAAACCTTCGAAGCCATGGGTGCTGAAAGTTTGATTTATTTGCCTAATCGTTTTGTTGATGGTTATGGCCCAAATAAAAGCATTTATCAGTATTATATCGAACAAGAACAAGTCACACTTATTGTGACAGTTGATAATGGCGTATCTGGTCATGAAGCTATCTCTTATGCTAACGAGGTGGGAGTTGATGTTATTGTGACGGATCATCATAGCATGCCACCTGAACTTCCTGACGCCTATGCTATTATCCATCCAGAACATAAAGGTGCAGACTATCCTTTTAAATACTTAGCAGGCTGTGGGGTGGCTTTTAAACTGGCTTGTGCCCTTTTGGAAACTATTCCAGCCGAATTGTTAGACTTAGTAGCGATTGGAACCATTGCTGATATGGTCAGCCTAACTGGTGAAAACCGAACCCTCGTTAAAATGGGTTTAAGTGTTCTAAAAGATACTGAGCGTTTAGGGTTGTTAGAATTGCTTAACTTAGCTAATGTTGAAAGAGACAGTATCACCGAAGAAACGATTGGCTTTGTTTTAGCACCTCAATTAAACGCTTTAGGAAGACTGGATGATCCAAATCCTGCTATTGAGTTACTTACTGGTTTTGATGAAGAAGAAACCCAGCAAATTGCTCTAATGATTCAAGAAAAAAATGAAGAGCGAAAAATCCTAGTACAATCTATTTTTGATGAAGCGATGCAAATGGTTGATCCTTCAAAGCCTATTCAAATTTTAGCAAAAGAAGGCTGGCATCCTGGAGTGCTTGGGATTGTTGCCGGACGGATTTTAGAAAAAATTAGCCAACCAGTTATTGTTCTCACCATTGATGGAGACACAGCAAAAGGAAGTGGTAGAAGTCCTGATAGTTTTAATCTCTTTGAAGTATTAAACAAGCAAGGTGATTTATTTATTGCCTTTGGTGGCCATAGTGGTGCGGCCGGCATGACGATTGCAGTCAGTCAACTAGAGTCTTTAACAAAAGCAATAATAGATGATATCTATGACAATAACCTTCAATCCTCTCAAAAAAATACACTTGATATTGATGGCGAGTTAGATCTTGCCAGTATTGATTTTCCCTTGTTGAAAAGTTTTGACCAATTAGCCCCTTTTGGCATGGATAACAAAAAACCAACTTTTTTGATTAAAGATTTTGTAGTCAAATCTGTTAGAACAATGGGAGCTGGGAATAGTCACCTTAAACTAAGAATTACTCAGGCCAATGTTGACTGTGATGTGGTTGCCTTTCAATTAGGTCATTTAGCACAAGAATTTCAGCAACTACAAAATATTGAGATGGTTGTGACATTATCCGTTAACAAATGGAATGGCAACACCACCATTCAGTTGATGCTTGTTGATGCAAGAGTTGAAGGGGTTCAACTAATTGATATAAGGGCTAAAAAAGCTTATTTGCCTTCTGATGTTCCAAGTATTAATGAAACACCTGATAGTAAGATAGTGCTTGTTGCTGACATTCCTGAGCAGGAAGAGACTCTAAAAGATTTGTTTATCAAGCATGATTATGAGGCAATTTATTTTAAAAATACGATTAAAAATCCTTATTACCTGACAGGGTATGGCACACGAGAACAGTTTGCTCACCTCTACAAAACAATTTTCCAGTTTGAAAGCTTTGACATTCGTCATAAACTTAATCAATTGTCAGAATACTTAACAATTCCTAAGATATTACTGATTAAAATGATACAAATATTTGAGGAACTTGACTTTGTCACTATTTCAGATGGCGTGATGACTGTTAACAAAACAGCTCGAAAACGTGGCATTGCTGAAAGTAAGATCTATCAAGAGTTGAAAAAAACAGTCAAGTTTCAGGAACTAATGGCTTTAGGAAGTCCTGAAGAAATTTATTACTATTTGAGAGGAAAGTAACATGAGACTATGGCACGAAGCATTAATTGCTAAACTACCAAGGCAACAACTCTTAGGTCAACATAGGGAATGCGCAGCACTAAGAGGTGCTGGTTGGGGAAAGAAACACGCAACAGTAAACTATGTCTTTACTCACAGTCCTTATAAATTGTTTCAATACCATCAGTTGATTATGACAGAGATGCAAAAAAGAGGCTATAAGCCTGATCTTCTTTGGTGTGATCCATTATATAGAGGAAAAAACGTCCCATCTTATGATAGCTTAGATGAAGTGGCACTAAGTCATCCCATTTATCCTGAGCATGATGCGACTTATCTTGACGAGTGTTTAAAAAACCTTGAAAGCAAAGATATTTTTTTATAACTTGCTAAATTTACCATTTACGCATTTCGTGGTATAATATAGCGTAAACTATTTTTTGGCAACTGCCCTAGAAAGATTTAAAATGAATTTAAAAGATTATATTGCAACAATTAAAGATTACCCAAAAGAAGGTATTGAATTTAGAGATATTAGTCCCTTAATGGCTGATGGCAATGCTTATAGCTATGCTATTCGCGACATTGTTCAGTACGCTACTGACAAAAAAATTGACATGATTGTTGGGCCAGAAGCGCGTGGTTTCATTGTTGGTTGTCCAGTTGCTTTTGAACTTGGTATTGGTTTTGCACCAGTTCGTAAACCTGGCAAATTACCTCGTGAAGTCATTTCAGCTGACTACGAAAAAGAATATGGTATTGATACTTTAACCATGCATGCTGACGCTATTAAACCAGGACAAAGAGTTTTAATTGTGGATGACTTATTAGCCACTGGTGGTACTGTTAAAGCTACCATCGAACTCGTTGAAAAAATGGGTGGTGTTGTTGCAGGGTGCGCCTTTTTGATTGAATTAGACGAATTAAAAGGACGTCAAGCCATTGGTGATTACGATTATAAAGTATTGATGCATTTTTAATCACTGAAAAAGAAGTTGTTTGCTTAAAAGTAAAGGATTGTGTTGTCATGAGTTTTTCAAAAGCCTTTGATTCTGGTACATTGGTGCTACCAAGTGAGTTATTATTTCATTTTCATGAGATTTTTGAAAATGTTGATGATTATTTAGTCTGGCAATTTTTCTATCTGCAAAATACATCAAAAATTGAAGAAATTGCTCCAAGTCATATCGCTAAAGCTATTGGTAAAACCGTTCTTGATGTCAATCGTTCTATTTCCAGTTTAAAAAATGCTGAACTATTAGAGATTAGAACGATTGAACTTGCTGGAGATAGTGAAATTATTTTTGATGCTAGTCCGGCTTTAAAGAAACTAGACGAGCTCTTTCAAACACAAGATGTTTCTTTGCTTGAATCAGATAGCCAAGAACCGACTAACATTATCAAACCACTAGTTGAGAGTTTTGAAAAAGAACTTGGTCGTATGCTTAGTCCTTTTGAATTAGAAGATTTAACCAAATTGGTCAATGAAGACAAGACTGATCCTGAGATTATTCTTGCTGCTTTAAAAGAGGCAGTGTTTAACGGCAAAACCAATTGGAAATACATTCAAGCTATTCTTAGAAATTGGCGTAGAGAAGGAATAACCACTCTTCGTCAAGTAGAAGAAAAAAGAAGAGCAAGAGAAGAAGCAGACCCTAAAAATGTTGCCATTTCAGATGATTTTAAAACTGCTTTAAATTTATGGAGTGATTAATGAGAATTGGTAGAGAACGCTTAAAGAAAGTTTTAGCCATTATTGGTGAGCTTTTTCCCAATGCTCATGGTGAACTAACCTATAATACCCCTTTTCAATTATTAGTAGCAGTCATCTTGTCTGCACAAACAACTGATAAAGCTGTTAATAAGGTAACTCCAAATTTATGGGAACGTTACCCTGAGATTACTGATTTAGCACAGGCAGATATTACTGAAGTTGAAAGTTATATCAAACATATAGGTTTATACAAAACAAAAGCAAAAAATATTGTTAAAACTGCTCAGCTGGTTTTAGAAAAGTTTGATGGAAAGCTTCCTAAAACACACAAAGAATTAGAAAGCTTACCTGGTGTTGGTCGAAAAACAGCTAATGTTACTCTGGCTGAAATATACAAAATACCTGCCATTGCTGTTGACACCCATGTCGCAAGAATCGCTAAAAGATTGAATATTTCGTCTCCTACAGCAGATGTTGTAGAAATTGAGCAAGACTTGATGAAAAAAGTTCCAAAAAAAGATTGGATTGTTACTCACCATCGCTTAATCTTTTTTGGTCGCTATCATTGTCTTGCTAAAAACCCTAAATGTGACATCTGTCCTGTTCAACAATATTGCAAGTATTATAAGGAAACTTATGGAAGAAATTAATCTCTCAAAACGCTTAAAAGAAGTCGCAAGCTTGGTACCTGTAGGTAGCAAGCTTCTTGATGTTGGAAGTGATCATGCTTACTTACCTATTTACCTTATCCAGCAGCAAAAAATAAGAAGTGCTATTGCTGGTGAAGTGGTTCAAGGTCCCTTTGAATCAGCTTTGTCAAATGTTAAAGCCAATCATTTAGAAGGTTTTATAAGCGTTAAATTGGCTAATGGTTTAGATGCTCTTGAGATTACTGAACAAGTGTCAGTTATTACTATTTGTGGCATGGGAGGTCGTTTAATTTCTAGCATTCTAGAAAATGGTAAAGAAAAACTGGCTTCTATCACACAATTAATCTTACAACCAAACAATCGTGAAGAGGAATTGAGAAATTGGTTGGTTAATCATCAATTCACAATTATTGCTGAGAAGATTATTGAAGAAAATGGTAAAATTTATGAAATTATGGTAGCTAGACCAGGTCATTCACATTTAAACGAACAAGAAAAACAATTTGGCCCTTTTCTTTCTCTCGAAAAATCGCCTATTTTTAAGAAAAAATGGCAAAAAGAGCAAAGAAAGTTGTTACTTGCTCTTGATCAAATTCCTCAAAGCTATCAAAGTGAAAGAGAGCAACTCTCTAAAAAAATTGAAATGATTAAGGAGATATTGGATGAAAGCTAAAGCCATTATTAATCGCTATGAAGTATTTTGCCCACAAGAATTGTCCCTTGAAGGTGATATTTCTGGTCTACAGATTGGTCGTTTAGACAAAGAAGTTTCTAAAGTAATGATAGCTCTTGACGTTAGAGAAACAACTGTTGCTGAAGCCATCGAAAAAAAGGTCGACCTATTGATTGTTAAACATGCGCCAATTTTTAAACCCTTAACCAATTTAATTGCCAGCCCTAAAAATAACATCTATCTTGATTTGATTAAACATGATATTGCTGTGTATGTCAGTCACACTAATATTGATGTTGTTGAAGATGGCTTAAATGATTGGTTTTGTGAGTTGTTAGATATTCATGATACTAGCTATCTAAGTGAGACTAAAGAGGGCTATGGGATTGGACGCGTCGGTGAAATTACGCCAATCTCTTTTGAAGACTTAGCTAGAAAAGTATCTCATGTTTTTGACTTGGATAGTGTGCGTTTAGTCAGTTATGATCATGATAATCAGATGATTTCACGTGTGGCCATTTGCGGTGGAAGTGCCCAAAATTTCTATCAAGAAGCCATCGCTAAAGGGGCACAAGTTTATATTACAGGTGATATCTACTATCACACAGCTCAAGAAATGTTAACGGAAGGTCTTTTAGCCATTGATCCTGGACATCATATAGAAGTCTTGTTTGTTAAAAAATTACATGAAAAATTTGAAGCTTGGAAGAAAGAAAACGATTGGGCAGTAGATTTTATTGAAAGTCAAGCCAATACTAATCCGTTTTATCATCTCTAGGAGTTAACTATGAAAATTGCTATTATTGGTGGAGGGATAGTCGGCTCAACAGCTGCCTACTATCTCGCTAAAGAAAAAGATATGACCGTTGTTTTATTTGACGATGGCAATGGTCAAGCAACAAAGGCTGCAGCTGGTATTATTAGTCCTTGGTTTTCTAAAAGACGCAATAAAGCTTGGTACAAAATGGCACGTCTGGGGGCAGACTTTTACCAAAAATTACTAAAAGACCTTGAAAATGATGGTTTTGAAAACGACTTCTATCAACAATCAGGAGTCTTTTTATTTAAGAAAAAAGAAGAAAAACTTGAGGAACTTTTTGAATTGGCTAAGACTCGAAAACAAGAAGCGCCCTTAATTGGGGAAATAGCCTTAAAATCCTATGAGTCTCTAAAAGACAACTACCCTAATTTATCTGGATTTGAAAGAACGTTATTTGCTTCAGGAGCTGCAAGAGTTGATGGCGATAAACTGGTCAAAAGACTTCAATCAATTAGTCAGCTGACTCTTATTCGAAAAAAAGTCGGTTTGAAGAAAACAGACAATCATCAATACCTCATTGATGGTATGGTATTTGACAAGGTTATTTTAGCTAGTGGGGCTTGGTTACCTTCTATTCTTGAACCGCTTGGGTATCAGGTTGATGTTAGACCTCAAAAAGGACAACTAAAAGATTATTATTTTTCAAAAAATGTTTTCAATCATTATCCTGTCTTAATGCCAGAAGGTGAAGCTGATATTATTCCATTTTCCGACGATAAAGTTAGCGTTGGGGCCAGCCATGAAAACGAAATGGGCTATGATTTATCAGAAGATAAAAGTATTCTTGACGCTATTGAAAAAGAAGCTCTCCCGTACTTTACTGCGTTAGAACAAGCTGATGCCATTCACACAAGAGTTGGGACAAGAGCCTATACTAGTGATTATTCTCCCTTTTTTGGCCAAGTCCCAATGTTGCCAAATGTTTATGCTGCAAGTGGGCTTGGATCATCAGGTTTGACAACAGGTCCTTTAATTGCCTATCAATTGGTTCAGTTAGTTCTTGATAACCCCTTGGCCTTGAAAGCGACTGACTATCCTATTGCAAATTACATTCAAAAACAGAAAGCTGATGACACAATGCATAAAAAATGATAGAATATAGGATGAATAAACGACAAAGGAGTCTATTATGAAAGGTATTATCTTAGCAGGCGGATCTGGGACACGTTTGTATCCACTAACAAGAGCTGCTTCAAAGCAACTCATGCCAATCTACGACAAACCTATGATTTATTATCCGCTATCTACCCTAATGCTAGCTGGTATAAAAGAAATTCTCATTATTTCAACACCTGTTGATCTTCCTCGATTTGAAGAATTACTAGGTGATGGCTCAGAATTTGGTATTTCACTATCATATGCTGTTCAACCAAGTCCAGATGGACTAGCACAGGCCTTTATTATTGGTGAAGACTTTATTGGCGATGATAATGTTGCTCTAATCTTAGGTGACAATATCTATCACGGCGCTGGTTTAACAAAAATGCTTCAAAGAGCAGCGGCAAAAGAAAATGGTGCAACTGTTTTTGGTTATCAGGTCAAGGACCCAGAAAGATTTGGTGTTGTTGAATTTGATAATGAGATGAATGCAATTTCTATTGAAGAAAAACCTGAAAAACCTAGATCTAATTATGCTGTGACAGGCCTTTATTTCTACGATAATGATGTTGTTGAGATTGCTAAAGGGATTAAACCATCTGAAAGAGGCGAGCTAGAAATTACTGATGTTAATAAGGCTTATCTTGAACGTGGTGATTTATCTGTAGAACTTATGGGCCGTGGCTTTGCTTGGTTGGATACTGGGACCCATGAGAGTCTCCTAGAGGCTGCTCAATATATTGAAACGGTACAACGTCTACAAAATGTTCAAGTGGCTAACCTAGAAGAAATTGCTTACCGTATGGGTTACATTTCAAAAGAACAAGTCCGTGCACTTGCGCAACCGCTTAAGAAAAATGAGTATGGTAAATACTTACTACGTTTGATTGGAGAAGCTTAATGTCAGAAGATTTTTTTGGTAAAACCTTATCAGCAAAAAAAATAGACAGTATTCCGGGCCTCATTGAGTTTGATATCCCTGTCCATGGTGATAATCGAGGCTGGTTTAAAGAGAATTTTCAAAAGGAAAAAATGCTACCACTTGGTTTCCCAGAAAGCTTTTTCAAATACGGAAAATTACAAAACAATGTCTCTTTTTCAAGAAAACATGTTCTTCGTGGCTTACATGCTGAACCTTGGGATAAGTATATTTCTGTGGCTGACGATGGTAAAGTTTTAGGCACATGGGTTGATCTTCGTGAAGGTGACACGTTTGGTCATGTTTATCAAACAGTCATTGATGCTTCAAAAGGGATCTTTGTTCCACGTGGTGTTGCCAATGGTTTTCAAGTTTTATCTGAGACAGTTTCATACAGTTATTTAGTCAATGACTACTGGGCACTAGAACTAAAACCAAAATATGCTTTTGTTAACTATGCTGATCCTAGTCTTGCTATTTCATGGGAGAATTTAGAAGAAGCTGAAGTATCTGAGGCTGATAAAAATCATCCGATGCTAAAGGATGTTAAGCCTTTGAAAAAAGAAGATTTACAATAGTATTGAAATTACTAAGGAGAATTTAAAAACATGTCAGAATTCAAAAATATCATTGTGACGGGGGGCGCAGGATTTATCGGCTCAAACTTTGTTCACTATGTTTATAACAATCATCCAGATGTTCACGTTACCGTTTTAGATAAATTAACCTATGCAGGTAACGAGAACAATATTAAGTCAATCCTTGGCGATCGTGTCGAGTTGGTTGTGGGTGATATTTCAGATAAGGAATTGGTCGATAAACTAGCTAGTAAGGCGGATGCTATTGTTCACTATGCAGCTGAAAGCCACAATGACAATTCACTTAATGACCCAAGTCCATTTGTTTATACAAACTTTATTGGTACTTACACTCTTCTTGAAGCAGCTCGTAAATATGATATTCGTTTCCATCATGTTTCAACAGATGAAGTTTATGGTGATTTGCCACTTCGCGAAGACTTACCAGGTCATGGAGAAGGGCCAGGTGAAAAATTCACAGCTGAAACCAACTACAATCCAAGTTCACCGTATTCATCAACCAAAGCGGCATCTGATTTGATTGTTAAGGCATGGGTTCGCTCTTTTGGTGTTAAGGCCACCATTTCAAACTGTTCAAATAACTATGGTCCTTACCAACACATCGAAAAATTTATTCCACGTCAAATTACTAATATCTTAAGTGGTATCAAGCCTAAATTATACGGTGAAGGAAAAAATGTTCGTGATTGGATTCATACCAATGATCACTCAACTGGTGTTTGGGCTATTTTAACCAAAGGTCGTATCGGTGAGACTTACTTGATTGGTGCTGATGGTGAAAAAAATAATAAGGAAGTCTTGGAATTAATTCTTGAAAAGATGGGACAACCTAAAGATGCCTATGACCATGTCACTGACCGAGCAGGGCACGACTTACGTTATGCCATTGATTCAACAAAATTACGTGAAGAACTTGGCTGGACACCAGAATTTACTAACTTTAGCCAAGGTCTCGAAGAAACGATAAAATGGTACACTGATAACGAAGATTGGTGGAAAGCTGAAAAAGAAGCAGTTGAAGCAAAATACGCTAAAACACAAAAAGTGATTAAATAATAATAAAACCTGTCAATGACTAATTGATGGGTTTTAAAAATCAATAAAATATTAATCTTAAGACTCAGTTTTAAATTATTGATTTTTTTAACCAAAAAACTAAAAATCTACCATAAAAAGCTTGACCAGTCTAAGGATTTCAAGTATAATGACTAAGAACGTGAAAATGTTACTTTGAAATTGAGGGGAGTGAAAATAATGTCAAAAACAGTAGTGCGTAAGAATGAATCACTTGACGATGCTCTTCGTCGTTTCAAACGTTCTGTTACTAAAGCTGGTACTCTTCAAGAATCACGTAAACGTGAATTCTATGAAAAACCTTCTGTTAAGCGTAAACGTAAATCAGAAGCAGCTCGTAAACGTAAGAAATTCTAATAAATGATTAAGCTTTGCTTACATCAGTAAACAAGATTACTAAGTTACAAAATCCTTAGTAGTCTTTTTTTATCAAAAGACTGATTACTTAATCATACTTATATGAATAGAAATAAAAGATTCAAGGATAGTAAAATGAATTATAATGAAGCTGTTTCATGGATACATGGTAGACTTAGATTTGGTATTAAACCAGGTATTAAGAGGATGAAATGGGTCTTAAATGAACTTGGGAATCCTCAAAATTTTGTGAAAGGTATTCATGTTGTTGGAACAAATGGCAAAGGGTCAACCGTTAACTATTTAAAAGATATTTTTAGTGATGCTGGCTATAAGGTGGGGACCTTCGTCTCACCTGCCCTAGAAAACTTTAGAGAGAGAATTAGTATTAATGGTCAAATGATTCCAGAAGCTGATTTTCTAAAACTTGTGACTATTGTTAAGCCAATCGTTGAGCGACTTCCTAAAGAAACTGATCTTGAAAATGCAACTGAATTTGAAGTTATCACTGTTTTAATGTTTCTTTATTTTGGCAAAATTAATCCTGTTGATATTGCAATCATTGAAGCAGGACTTGGAGGATTACATGATTCAACTAATGTATTTAACCCTTTAGCAGTTATTGCCACTTCAATAGGCTTAGATCATCAAAACATTTTAGGTCAAAGTTACCAAGAAATTGCGCAACACAAGGTGGGAGTTTTAAAAGATAAGGTACCTTTTATTTTCGCCTCAGAATTACCTGAAGTTAAAACTGTTTTTTATCAAAAAGCAAAAGAAACAAATAGCCCTGTTTACGAGTTAAACAAAGACTTTAAGGCTTTTGGTACCAGTACTTCCTTTGACTTTTCGTGGAAAAATCAAGAAATCACATCGATTTCACTAGCTATGAGTGGTCAACATCAGGTTTATAATGCTAGTTTGGCCATTATGTCTTCTTTATTATTAAAAGATCATTATTTAAAAATTAATGAATCAGGCATTAAAGAGAGTTTAAAAAATAGCCGTTGGGCTGGAAGAACAGAAGTAGTAGGTAAGTCTATTCTAATTGATGGTGCTCATAACAATGAAAGTGTTTCTGCACTCATTTCTGTCCTTAAGGAAAGCTATCAGGATAGAAAAATTCACGTCTTGTTTGCTGCGATTGATACAAAACCAGTTGACAGTATGCTTAAACAACTGTCTGTTTTTGAAGATATTACTGTCACAAGTTTTAAATTTTACAATGCCATAGCTCTTGATGACTACCCTTCTAACTATCAAAGAGTCAAAGATTATCAAACTTGGTTAGAGAGAGTAAAATCGGCAAAAGAAGATGATTTGTTTGTTATTACCGGTTCACTCTATTTTATCTCGCAAGTTAGACATTTTTTAATGACTGGAAATGATGATTTAGAGATTTAACCCTTAAAACTCAAAATGTCACCTATCGTCAAAGAGATTAAAGTCTGATATAATGATAGTTAGTAACATTTACAATTAACAAAACGAAAAAGAGATCATTATGAAACAAAAAATACAAGAAGCTTTAAAGGGTATCGATATTCGGTTTGACGAACCTCTAAAAAAATATACCTATACTAAAGTTGGTGGAGAAGCTGATTATTTAGCATTTCCAAGAAACCAAATAGAGCTAGAAAAAATTGTTCGCTTCGCAAATACTCATTCCATTCCTTACCAAGTCTTGGGTAATGCTAGCAATATCATTGTTCGAGATGGTGGTATTCGTGGGTTTGTGATTATGTTTGACCGTTTAAATCTTGTGACTGTTAGTGGTTACGTGATTGAAGCAGAAGCGGGAGCGAACCTTATTGAAACGACTAAAATTGCCAAATTTCATAGTTTGACAGGATTTGAATTTGCTTGTGGTATTCCAGGAAGCGTTGGTGGTGCTGTCTTTATGAATGCCGGCGCCTATGGTGGTGAAATCGCTCATATTTTACTATCAGTTAAGGTCTTAACAAAAGAGGGCGACAAAAAAACGATTCAGGCATCTGATTTAAATTTTGGCTATCGTTCTTCAGTGATTCAACAAAATGGCTATATTGTTGTTTCTGCTAAGTTTGCCCTAGCTCCTGGCGATTTCAATCAAATTGACAATGAAATGAAACGTTTAACCCACCTTCGTCAGTTAAAACAACCTTTGGAATACCCATCTTGTGGCTCTGTTTTTAAAAGACCACCAGGTTATTATGCCGGTCAATTAATCATGGAAGCTGGTTTGAAAGGTCATCGTATAGGCGGTGTTGAAGTTAGTAAGAAACATGCTGGTTTTATGGTTAACGTTTCAGAGGGGACCGCAAAAGACTATGAAGATTTAATTCACTATGTTATCGATCATGTAAAAGATAACTCTGGTGTTACATTAGAACCCGAGGTACGAATTATCGGGGAAAAAGAAAAAATTATGGAGGATTTATGACCGTTGACTCATTCAATTATAGAATTCAAAAATGTTAGTAAAACATTCGAAGACAGCCAAACTCAAGTTTTAAAAAATATCAATTTTGAACTTGAGGAAGGCAAATTCTACACCTTATTAGGCGCATCAGGAAGTGGTAAATCAACCATTTTGAATATTATTGCAGGTTTACTTGATGCCACTAGTGGAGATGTTTATTTAGATGGTGAGCGTATTAATGATGTTCCAACTAATAAAAGGAATGTTCATACCGTGTTTCAAAATTACGCTTTGTTCCCTCACATGTCAGTTTTTGATAATGTGGCCTTTCCTTTAAAGGTCAAAAAAGTCGAAAAAGATGAGATTAAAAAACGTGTTTTAGAAGTTCTAAAGATGGTTCGGTTAGAAGGATTTGAAAATCGTTCAATAAAAAAACTATCTGGTGGTCAAAGACAACGTGTTGCAATTGCAAGAGCTATTATTAATGAGCCAAAAGTAGTTCTTTTAGATGAACCTTTATCAGCGCTTGATTTGAAGCTTCGTACTGAAATGCAGTATGAACTACGTGAACTACAACAACGTTTGGGCATCACTTTTGTCTTTGTCACTCATGATCAAGAGGAAGCTCTTGCGATGAGTGATTGGATTTTTGTAATGAATGATGGTGAGATTATTCAATCAGGAACACCGGTTGATATTTATGATGAGCCAATTAATCACTTTGTCGCAACTTTTATTGGTGAATCAAACATTATTCCTGGTATTATGGTTGAGGACTATTTGGTTGAGTTTAATGGTAAGCGGTTTGAAGCTGTTGATGGTGGTATGAGACCTAATGAACCTGTTGAAGTCGTTATTCGCCCTGAAGACTTGCAAATCACTCTACCTGAAGAAGGTAAATTGCAAGTTAAAGTTGATACTCAACTATTTCGTGGTGTTCATTATGAGATTATTGCCTATGATGAACTTGATAACGAATGGATGATTCACTCGACCAGAAAGGCTATCGAAGGGGAAATCATTGGTTTAAACTTCACTCCGGAAGATATTCACATCATGCGTCTCAATGAAACTGAAGAAGAGTTTGATGCTCGTATTGAAGAATATGTAGAAGCTGAAGATGTTGAAGAAGGACTCATTAAGGCAATTGAAGGAGGTAAAAATGAAGAAAACCTCTAGTTTTTTCTCTGTTCCTTATCTTCTTTGGATTGTGTTATTTGTCATTGCACCAGTTATTCTCATTGTTTATCGCTCTTTTTTTAACAGTGAAGGACAATTAACCCTAGCAAATTACCAAACATTTTTTTCAAATGGCACTTATCTTAAAATGAGTCTTAATTCTTTATTTTATGCAGGTGTTATTACTCTGATTACTTTCTTAATTAGCTATCCAACAGCTTATTTGTTAACAAAACTAAAACACAAACAACTTTGGTTAATGTTGATTGTATTGCCGACCTGGATTAACCTTCTATTAAAAGCTTATGCATTTATGGGAATTTTTGGTCAACATGGTGGGATTAATAGTTTTCTAACCTTTATTGGTGTTGGTCCCCAACAGATTTTATTTACTGATTTTTCATTTATTTTTGTGGCTAGTTATATTGAACTACCTTTTATGATTCTACCAATTTTTAATGCTTTGGATGACATTGACCCTAATCTTGTTAATGCAAGTAAAGACTTAGGAGCAAGTAGCGTTCAATCATTTAGACAAGTCGTTTTCCCGCTTTCGATGAGTGGTGTTAGAAGTGGTATTCAGGCTGTTTTTATTCCAAGTTTAAGCCTGTTTATGCTGACACGTCTTATTGGTGGTAACAGAGTCATAACACTTGGTACAGCTATAGAACAACATTTTCTGACTACTGACAACTGGGGAATGGGGTCAACCATCGGTGTTGTTCTTATCATAGCCATGTTAGCAACGATGTGGGTGACAAAGGAGAGACAAAAATGAAAAAATTTGCAAATCTTTATTTATTCTTTGTCTTTTTAGTGTTATATCTTCCTATTGTTTATCTTATATTCTACTCATTCAATAATGGTGGAGATATGAATGGGTTTGAAGGGTTTACACTTGAACACTATGCCACTATGTTCTCAGATCAGCGTTTAATGATTATTTTGGTTGATACTTTCTTACTAGCATTTCTAAGCGCCTTGATTGCAACAGTTATTGGAACGTTCGGCTCAATTATGATCTATCAACTGCGCTTAAAACATCAGAATCGCTTTTTATCACTTAACAATGTCTTAATGGTTGCTCCAGATGTGATGATAGGGGCTAGTTTCTTAATTCTATTCACCTATCTTGGTTTCAACCTTAGCATGACGTCGGTATTACTTAGTCACGTTGCTTTTTCTATTCCAATCGTTGTTCTAATGACGTTACCGAGACTTAAAGAGATGAATCAAGATATGGTTAATGCCGCTTATGATTTGGGGGCAACAAAATTTCAAATGATGAAAGAAGTGATGTTTCCCTATCTAACACCAGCCATTATAGCAGGCTATTTTATGGCATTTACTTATTCGTTAGATGATTTTGCTGTTACTTTCTTTGTCACTGGTAATAATTTTTCTACTTTATCTGTAGAAATTTATTCACGAGCAAGAAGAGGAATTTCCCTAGAAATCAATGCTCTATCAACCATTGTCTTTTTGTTTAGCATTTTACTAGTCATCGGATATTATATGATTTCACAAGAAAAGGGGGAAGACCATGCGTAGACTTTATGTTTTTTTAACTGGCATCGTGGTTATTATTGGGATTCTCTTAGGCCTTTCTCTTATTATGAAGCATGAATCCGGTGGAAGCCAAAATGACAATAAGCTAGTGATTTATAATTGGGGTGACTACGTTGATCCAGACCTACTAGAAAAATTTACAGATGAGACTGGTATTAAAGTTGAGTATGAGACTTTTGATTCTAATGAAGCCATGTACACTAAGATTAAACAAGGTGGCACTTCTTATGATATTGCTATTCCAAGTGATTACATGATTGATAAGATGATTAAAGAAGACCTTATTGTAGAGCTTGATAAGTCAAAAATAACAGGATTTGAAAATGTCGGTGATGAGTTTTTAGATAAAAGTTTTGACCCCAAAAATAAATATTCTATTCCCTATTTCTGGGGAACAGTTGGTATTGTTTATAATGTCAAAATGGTAGAAGAAGAACCAAAACACTGGGAAGACTTATGGCGCAAGGAATATCAAAATGATATTATGCTTGTTGATGGCGCCCGTGAAGTGATTGGCTTTGGTCTAAATACCTTCTCTTATAGTTTAAATACCAAAGATATGGGCGAACTCAATCAAGTTGTTGAAAAATTAAATGAATTGACTCCCAATATCAAAGCTATTGTTGGCGATGAGATGAAAGGTTACCTCATTCAAGAAGACGCAGCTATTGGTATCACTTTTTCAGGAGAAGCGAGCGAAATGTTGGATGCCAATGAAAACCTTCGCTATATTGTACCCAGTGAAGGGTCAAATATTTGGTTTGATAACATTGTCATTCCTGCTTCAGTGGAACATGAAGAGGCAGCTTATGCTTTTATTAATTTTATGTTAGAACCTGAAAACGCTGCTCAAAATGCCGATTACATTGGTTATGCTACGCCAAACCTAAACGCTAAAGCTCTTTTAGATGAAGAGGTTAGAAACAATGAGTCCTTTTATCCAAGTTCTGAAACAATTGACCACTTAGAGGTTTATGATAATTTGGGCCAAAAATGGCTTGGCATATACAACGATTTATATTTACAATTTAAAATGTATCGCAAATAAAAATAGTCTGCAATAGACTATTTTTTTGTGAGCTTTTCGCTGCTTAACCTCTTGCAATCATAGAAATGACAGCCAAAATATGATAAAATAATGAATAGTTAACTGTTAAAAGACTAAATAAGAGCGACAACTTACTGGAGAAAAACATGAAATTATCAGTCATTATTACTTTCTATAATGAAGAAAAAATGATAAAAAAAACTCATCAAGCCATGTCAGACCAATTAAAAGAAATGGTCAATACGGCTATTGATGATTATGAATTAATTTATATTGATGACGGTAGCACAGACACTACCTTTTCGCTAATGAAAACTATTGCAGATACTGATGATAAGGTAAAATTTATCCGTTTTAGCCGTAATTTTGGTCGTGAGGGTGGTATTCTATCTGGGTTTCAATATGCAACAGGAGATGCCGCTATGGTCATGGATGGTGATTTACAGCATCCACCAAGTCTAATACCATTATTTGTTGCTGCTTATAAAGAAGGCTACGATATTGTGAGTGGGCAAAGAGACCGTCAAGGAGAAGCTCTTTTTGGCAGTATTTTTGCCAAACTATTTTATATGGTTTCAAACCGTCTCATGGATGTGCATCTAACAGATGGTAAGTCAGAATTAAGATTGTTGAGTAGAAGAGCTTATCAAAAATTTATTTCTTTACCAGAGTATAATCGCTTTAATAAAGGACTTTATGAATGGATTGGCTTTAAAGAAAAAATCATTCCCTATCAAAATCAGGTCAGAGAAGAAGGAAAAAGTAAGTTTGGCTTTCGAAAATCTCTTAATTATGCCATCCAGGGTATTATTTCATTTAATGATAAACCCTTAAGAATTTCAATTCAATTTGGCTTATTTAGCATTTTTTTAGCCATTTTATATCTTTTATTTGAATTATTTAGATACATCCAACATCCAGACACAGCTGTAAGTGGTTATTTCACAACGATTGCAGCCATTATTCTCTTTAGCGGTGTTCAACTAATTTCTATTGGTATTTTAGGCGAATACATTGGAAAAATATATTATGAAGTGAAAAAAAGACCACATTATATTATTAGTGAAACTAATATTGAAGAAATAAAGAAGGAATAAGCAATGAATCAAACGACTCATCAAAAGAGTTTTCTCAAAAAAGTATATCAAGAGTATCAACCCTTGATTCAAAAGCATAAAAAAACAATCACCTACCTTTCAAGTGCTATACTACCAATTTTGGTGATGCTTATTGTCTGGTTCTTTATGGGGGCTTTTCCGTTTGGTAAGAAAACCTTGATGGCAGTTGATTTCGGTCAACAATACATTAGTTTTTACGGTTTCTTAAAAGAAACAATCCTAACGGGAGATTGGTCTGCATTTTTCTACTCGTTCACCAAATCTATCGGAGGACCGATGATTGGTATTCTAGGATACTATCTCATTAGTCCATTTAATATTTTTTATATTTTATTACCCTTGTCTCAATTTAAATGGGCTGTTTTTTTAACGATCCTTTTAAGATATGGCGCTATTTCCTTGAGTTTTAGTCATCTTTTAATTAAAAGGTATAAGGGCTTGCAAAAGAAAGCTTGGCTGGTCCCACTTTTATCACTATCATATGCCCTTTCAGGCATGTTAGTGTCATATCAGATGAATGTGCTATTTTATGATGCCATGTTCATGCTTCCTTTAGTTATTTTGACACTGGAAGAAACTTTAGATGGTAAAAGGCCATTTGGCTATATACTAACCTTAGCCTTAACCATGTTTTTACAGTTCTATATGGGCTATATGATCTGTTTATTTGTGGTTTTATATGCTTGTTACTATTTATCTCCTAAACTAGCTACTAAAGAGACTTTACGAAACAGGTTAATCGCTTTCTTTCTGCCATTATTTAAGACAGCTTTTTATTCCATTTTAGCAATTGGAAGTGTTTTTGTGCTTTTATATCCTATTTTCTTAAATCTATTAGAAAGTAAAGGAGCGATAGGAGGCGCCTTATTATTTAGTTGGGATTTTCAAATTAATCCTCTCGACATCTTATCAAAGCTGTTTGTTGGTGGTTTTGATGATAATTCATGGTCAAAAGGTCCGAGCCTTCCAAACATTTACGTTGGGGCCCTATCCTTGATTAGTTTTTTCTTTTACTTTAGACACGTCAAAGACCATCTTTATCAGAAAATTGCTACAGGACTTGTTGTTAGCATTTTCCTTATCTCATTTGTAAATGAATTCACGAGTAAAATTTGGCACATGGGCCAAAATCCAGCTGGCTTTTTCTATCGCTTTTCTTGGATTTTTTCATTCTTTATTATTCTAATTACTTATAAAGTATTAAAAACCGGTGTAAAAATTAGCACAAAAGAATTGATTTTAGCACTTGTTATCGCTTTAGCTAGCGTTATCTATGTAGTGAGTCAATCTTATACTTATATTGCACTTAAGCAGGTTAAGGCTATCACTAGTTTTGTTGCCGAAAATCCTAGGCTAGTAATATTTTTACTAACTCTTATCCCTTTAATAAGTAGCTATTTTATTTGGCTTAAAAAAGAATATTCTGCTTTACAGCGCATCATTTTGATAATAATAGTAGCATTAACGATTCCAGCGGAGTATTTTTTACTACTTAAGGGCTTTCTACTGACACAAGTAGTCTTGACACTATTTACCTGGATTCTTGTGTTACTTCTATATTATTTTGGCCCAAGTCGTTTGCTTTGGACACTTATCTATGGTGTGACAATCTTTGAACTAGGTCTTAATGCCTATTTATCACAATATACGCTTTACTATGCTGATGCAGATAAATTTACCGATGCCACTATATCGGTAAAAGAAGTAACAGACAAAATTCAAAAAGAAAGTAAGGTTGGTTTTTATCGAATTGGAACAACATTTTCCTATTCAAGAACAACACCAAGTCTGGTCTCCTATCCTGGCTTAAGCAGCTTTAGTTCCAGCTTGGAGCGCTCAACCATGGATCTCTTTTCTTACTTAGGTGACATAGGGGTTAACGCCTCGACACAATATACTAACGGGACACTATTAACCGATGCTTTATTTGCAGTCAGATACTATGTTGATGTAAAAGATCATACGCAAGAAGAAATAGACGAGCATCCTGAAAAAATGTTTTTCAATAAGAATTCTAGTCGTTTTGATTTAACCAGTTACTATCACAAAATTGATGAAAATGACCGCTACCTTGTCTACGAAAACCCTAATGTTTTTTCAGTTGCCTTTGGCACAAATAGTGTCACTCAAAGTATTTTATTTGGATTAAACAATCCTATTGCCAACCAAAATATTATTTTAAAATCAATGGCAGGTACCGATACAAACTATTTTGAACAATTTAGCTTTTCAGATATTGAAATTGAAAATATGGAAAAAGTAGATGGTCCAAACGGGCAACCCGTTTACAATCGTATTGACAAAAATCAACTAGGAATTATTAGATTTAAAATTATTCCAAAGAGCTCATTTACTTATTATTTCCTAACTCCTTCAGGCTTGGAAACAAAACGTGACAATCTTTCAATTTTATTAAATAATAAGTGGCTAACTAATCAAAAGTCATATTCTCAAAAGCAATTATGGCAATTAACTCATAATACTGAAGGACAAGAGACTGTTCTTGAAATGCGTTTTTCTGACGATGAGGTTTATATTGAAAATGCTGGCCTAGTAAGGGCTAATAATGTTGAAATTGAAAAAATACTTGCCGACAGATTAAAACAAAGTATGACTGTTACTGAATGGACAAATACAACCATTAAAGGATTTGTTGATATTACTGATAATAGTGATGTCATGATGACAAGTATTCCTTATAGTTCAGATTGGAACGTTACTGTTGATGGTAAAAAAGTTGAAACAACAAAAGCTTGGAACAGTCTTTTATCATTTCCTATCACCTCAGGAAAACATACCATTGAGATGCATTATTCACCTAAAGGTTTAAAAACTGGAATAGCAGTTTCAGCCTTATCAATTAGCATGATTTCTTTCTTGTGGTACAAAGATAAAAAATCTCCTCATTCTTATAAATAAGAGTCAATTAAAAAGGCCGCCACTTTTTGTGGTGGCCTTTTGATATATTTTCAAGTTACAAATCAATAATCTCGACAGGATTTCCTAAATGTTCTATAAAAGTGAGTAAATCCTTAGTAGCAATGAAAAGTGTTTTGGTATTAATAGTTGGGTGAAAGCTCATTATTTTTTCAGACATAATCTCACGATCAAAATAAACACGAATATCATGCTCCTTATTAAATAGTAAGCCAAAAGGAGAAACAACGCCTGGTTCTAATGACGTTTTTTCATCAATGAGTTGCTCAGAAGCTAATTTAATTCTTTTTTCTTGAATGATTTCTTTAAAATGATCTAAATTTAAGCGTTTTTGATCATCCATGACCACTAGATAAAAAGCAGTTTTTTTCTTATTGGTCAAAAAGAGTGTTTTTGTTCGAACACCTTCAATTCCTTCAATGAAAGAGTCTGCTTGTTCTGTGGTTAAAGCAGGTTCATGAGAAACAATATCATAGGGTAATTTTAAGCTGTCTAGTTTAGTTATTAATTCTTGATATAATGTCATATTAACCTCCTTTTAGTTCAACTCTTTTCTAATATTATTGTAGTTCTTTTCTAATCTTTCAGCAAGTTTTAAAAGCTAATCTTATTAAAAATATCTTATGGTATAATAGGGTAAGTATTCCAAACTGATTTTTATAAGGAAGTATTTATCTGGGAGGGGAATTAATAATGTCAAACGAAAAAATGATGCGTTATTACTTTAAAATTCAAAACGATAAAAGACAAGCCTATCAAATCGAAAATAGATGCACTTTAAGGTTTCCTGAGATTATCTTTATAGGAGACTCTATTGTAGAATTTTTCAAGTTGGAAGACTATTTCAAAACAGCAAAAGTCTTAGCTAATAGAGGGATTTCTGCCTATACTTCAGAAATTTTACTCGAGTACTTAGACACTCATGTTTTTGGTGACCAACTAAAAACAGTCTTTATCTTGATTGGTACCAATGACATTGGACTTTCAATACCAAAAGAAAAAACGATTCAAAACCTTCAAAAAATCATCGATAAAATTAAAAAAGAGTATCCTCATGTGGCGATTGTTTTGCTAGAAATTCTACCTGTTAATACAGCACAATTTGATTTAAGTAGATTCGGCATGAGAGATAATCAGACAATTGCTAGTTTAAATAGTGCTTATGAAGACTTGACTCATCAATTTGATCAGGTGACACTTTTACGAACTCATAACGCTTTTTTAGATAATGAAGGACAATTAACTGTTGATTATACAAAGGATGGCCTTCATCTGTCAGATAAAGGCTATCAAGTCCTTGCAGAGTTGATCAATCAAACTGACTTGCTATAAGAATTGGAGACTATTTTGAAAAAGAAATTGCTTTTTGTCCTTATACCAATGATCTTAGTCGGTGGAATATTTATGACTTTTAGTCTAAATAACAGTAAAATAGAAGAAGATAATTGGAAGAAAGAACAAGAAGAACGAGTTGCTTTATATCTTATTAATAATTTTGATTTAGCAGATGGTAGTGACATTGAAGAAATTGAAGTAGTTGATTTTGAAAAAAATTCAATGACGGGTACTTGGTGGATTACTCTTTGTGTAAATAATAAATATAATATGGATTTTTCACTAACCAAATCTAATAATAATCTTCGAACATCACACTATTCACCAATAGATTTTATAGATAAAACAACTATTGGTACTTTAACTGAATTACCAGTAAAATTGAAATATATAAAGTGATCATTGAAGATACTTTATATTAAACTAGATTAAGTTTTCATGTTGTTTTGTATGATATTGTAACAGATAATAAATTTATCATTTTCTAGGAATGATAATTTGAACTATTAAAACTAAATGAAATAGACGTTGATAAAAAAATTAAAGCGGTTGGTATTGATTCGAAAGAACAATTGGAATTCATTAATAGTCAGTTTGATGCCTCCATTAAAGGGGAATGGTCTCGAAAAGTTTGCGAGACTGTTTCATCTGAAAGTAAAAGTTATCTTGATTTATAAGTTTTATTGAGTAGTAATAGTGATTAATGAATGAGTGGTGCTTTTTCTTGCATCACTATTTTTGTGTAATTATGGTATAATACAGTGAAAGAAAATCATCTTACGATGATTGTTTTGAAAGGATGTAGTTTTTAAATGGCTGTAAAGCTAATTGCTTGTGATATGGATGGGACCTTGTTAGATAACAAAGGTAGTTATGATCGTTCTCGATTTGAAAAGATGTTAAATTCACTCAAAGAAAAAGACATCAAATTTTTGGTGGCAACTGGTAATAATATAGGACGTCTTTCTCTGATGTTTGATGGCCTTTTTGATGATTTAAGTTTTGTTGCTGAAAATGGGTCGCACTTGTTAGAAAATGGAAAAACATTTTCTCGTAAAGGTATTTCAGATGATCTTGTTTGTGATTTTTTAGACTTTTACCATGATAAATTAGTTGATTACCGCGTGATGATTTCTACTGCCGAATCGTCATATGTTCTTGAAGGTGCAACATTTGATTTTTCAAGAGCAGCCATCGAAAAAGAACAACTTGATAAGTTTTTAAGTCGGATAAAATTGCTTAAATCATTTTCAGAGTTACCAAACGAACCTTTTTTGAAAATTAATATGGCAATTCCGGTTAAACATGAAAATGAAATCATTTCATCTTTCAACCGTAACTTTAAAGGCCCCTTAACTGCAGTAACCAGTGGTTATGGTGCTGTAGATGTCACACCTAAAGGAATTCACAAAGCTTGGGGAATCGAGCAATTTATGAAAAAATGGCATATCAAGCCAGAAGAAGTGATGGCTTTTGGCGACGCTCCTAATGATATTGAGATGTTAAAACTTGCAAAATATTCATATGCCATGGCAAATGCCCCACAAGATGTGAAAGACAGCGGCCATTTTATTGCTCCTAGTAATGACGACAATGGTGTGTTTAGAGTCATTGAAACACAAATACTAGAACGATAGAAAGTTTTGTTTTTACCACTCATTGTTTAAGGAGAACAAATGAAATTAAATAAAATTTATTTTTACTATGTTATTTTAACGTTTGCGCTTTGCTATGCCATTATGACCTATTGGTCAACAGGTGAAGGCATTTTAAGAACTCTTTATCAAGCAGCGACACCTTTTTTGATGGGAGCAGCAGTGGCTTTTGTTGTCAATATTGTAATGACTGCCTATGAAAGATTGTTTTCGATGATTTTTCCACCTAAAAAGCATGAGAAAGTTAAAAAATCATTGGCTATGCTTTTAGCTTATGCTACTTTTATTATTGTAGCAACTCTTATTTTTACTATCGTTTTACCAGATCTGATTTCAAGTTTAAAATCCTTACTATCAATTAATCCGTCAGATATTCAAAGAATTATTGATGATTTGCAAAATAACGAAATGGTTTCTCGAGTCTTGACATTATTTGGAACCGAAACTGAACTTAGTCAGTTGATTAGCCAGTACAGCAAACAAGTTTTAGAGCAATTCTTATCTGTTTTAACAGGTGTTTTATCTTCGGTCACATCAATTGCATCGACTTTATTGTCCGTTTTTGTTAGTCTAGTATTCTCCATTTACGTTTTAGGGAATAAAGAAAAACTTAAGTATCAATTTAACCTACTCGTTTCGACTTATTTGGAGAAATATGAAGAGAAAATTCATTACCTCACAGATATTTTGAACAAACGGTTTCACAGTTTCTTTGTTAGTCAAACGTTAGAAGCGATGATTCTTGGTAGTTTATCAACTATAGGAATGATGATTCTTGGTTTACCATATTCAGCGACAATTGGGATTTTAATTGCCTTTACAGCCATTATTCCTGTCGTTGGTCCTTATATCGGGGTGACTATTGGTGCTATTTTGATTATGACACAATCCTTATCCCAAGCGCTAGTCTTTCTGATTTTTGTTGTTATTTTACAACAATTTGAGGGCAATGTGATTTATCCAAGGGTCGTTGGCGGCTCTATTGGCCTTCCTTCCATGTGGGTATTGTTATCAATTGCCATAGGAGCATCCTTGTATGGCGTTTTAGGGATGTTATTATCTGTTCCATTGTCAGCCAGTCTTTATCAAATTATAAAAGATAATGTTGCCAAAAAACAAGCAAAAAAAGCTTTGGCTAAAGTAGTTGAAGCTAAGGAACAAACCTCATAAATGGTTAACTAAAAAAACCTTATCCATTGGATAAGGTTTTTAATGTCTATAACGAATAATATAGTAGAGGTGATTTATGTATAAGATAAGATTTGAAAAAGAAGCCATTTTGCCAAGAGAGCGTTTAGTTGTAGAAGGAGCTGAAAGTTTAAGCAACCAGGAACTACTTGCCATTATTCTAAGGACTGGAAACAAAAAAGAGTCAGTTCTAAATATGGCAAACTCTATTCTAACAAAAGTAGAAACCATTGGTGCCTTTAAGCATCTCTCCTTGCAGGAACTTCAAACAATATTTGGGATAGGCAATATTCGTTCTATTGAAATTAAAGCCATGATTGAATTTGCAACTAGAATTAAAGAAGCTGAGATAAAAAAAACAGATCAGTTGCTTAGCAGTGAAAAGTTAGCCAGACAAATGATGCTTGAGTTGGGTGATAAAAGACAAGAAGAATTAAGGGCTATTTACCTTGATACCCAAAATCGTATTATTGAACAAAAAACAATTTTTATTGGCACTGTCAGACGTTCACTCGCTGAGCCTAGAGAAATTCTTCATTATGCCTGTAAGGCTATGGCGACCTCTTTAATTGTTGTCCATAACCATCCATCAAATTCATGCTATCCTAGTGAAAATGATAAATTATTTACTGATAAGATAAAGAGAACATGTGAGGATTTAGGGATTGTCTTTCTAGATCATATTATTGTTGGGCAAACAAACTATTATAGTTTTAGAGAGGAAGATGATTTGTTTTAAACTAAAAACAGTAGAGAGGCTCTACTGTTTAGAATTAGTCTTCGTTATGATTCATAAAGTATAATAGTGTTTGAAGCTCACTTGTTAAATCAACATATTGTGAGACAACGTTTTTTGGCAAGGTTAGGTTGACAGGTGAAAAACTTAAAATTCCTCTGATTCCAGCATCAACTAAGATTTCAGCTACCTCTTGAGCTTTATTGCTGGGAACAGTTAAAATCGCAGTTTCAATATTGGTTTTTTTGAGATATTTTTTGATATCAGAAATATCATAAATGGGAATGCCATCAGAAGTAGTCGTTCCTACCAACTCATTTTCCTTGACATCAAATGCCATTGCAATTTTCATTTTATTACGTTCATGAAAGCGATAATTTAAAAGGGCACCACCAAGTTTTCCAACGCCAACTAAAAGTACATTGGTAATGGCATTGTCATTTAAAATATCAGCAAAAAAATTCATTAGTTTTTGAACATCATAACCAAAGCCACGACGTCCTAGTTCGCCAAAGTAAGAGAAGTCTCTTCTAACAGTAGCAGAGTCAATACCAATTGCTTCAGCGATTTGTTTTGAGTTTGCTTTTTTTATATTATCAGCGTTAAAACGTTTAAAAATACGATAGTATAGAGATAACCGTTTTGCTGTTGCGTTAGGAATCATTTTATCAGAAGCCATTATAACACTCTCTTTCAATCTTCATAAGTCTATTGTAAAAAAAGGTTGTGAAAAATGCAACAAATAAACCTTAATTTTCTAAATATTTTATAAAAAGAAGCCCTGAAAGGCTTCTTTTTACTTTTCAATTTTTTCAAAAATGTCACGTTCTACTAAACTATTCATTAAGAAATAGAATTTATCCTGTAAGATTTTATGATCATCAGATTTAAAGATATTAACATGGCGTAAGCCAGATTTATCCGTAATCGTTAACTTAAACCCAGTTAAGTCAGAATTAATTGTTATTTTAAGTGGGAATCCCTCTTTAGAGTTAGGAACTTTTTCAAGTAAACGATTGAGTTCGTAATTACCAACCTTATTTTGAATAAAAGTAGTATCGCGTAGTGTGTATTTTTTGATATTTGGACTAATTCTATAGCCATATTGACTATCTTTTAAATAAACTTCTTTTTCAAATGCCATTTTATTTACCTATTATTTCTTTTATTTTTGTTGTTAGTTGAATCACTTCATCAGTAGTATTGAATTCAGAAAAACTGATTCTAATGGATTCTTTTAATTTTTCAGAGTCTTTACCATAAAAGGCTGCAAGTACATGACTTGGTTCTATATTCCCAGCTGTACAAGCAGAACCAGTTGAGACAGCAAAACCTGCTAAGTCAAGTTGAGTTAATAAAATAGAGTTATTGACGTTAGGAAAACCAATATTAACAATATAAGCAAGTCCATCTATGGGACTGTTGAGATAGTAATCAACATTACTTAATTGTTCTAAGAAAAGGTTTCTCAAGGATGTGACGTGGTCATAGTTTTCTTTTTGATGCGATAAACTATCATCTAACGCTTGCGCCATTCCCATTAAACCAACGAGATTTTCAGTACCGGCTCTTTTTTTATCTTCTTGATCGCCACCATGAAGTAGTTTTGTCAGATGTAAAGGTTTTGAATAAAGAATACCAATACCTGTAGGACCATGAAATTTATGAGCTGATAACGACATTAAATCAATACCAAGTTCATTAGGGTAAACTGGCACCTTTCCCATTGCCTGTACGGCATCAACATGAAAAACCGCTTGGTGATTTTTTAAGAGTTCACCAATAGCCTTTATTGGAAATTGATGACCCGTTTCGTTATTGGTATGCATAATGCTAACTAGTATGGTGTCATCTCTTAAAGCTTCTTTTACTTGGCTAGCACTGATTGTTCCATCAATCGGTGATAAGTATGTTACTTCAAAGCCATAATTTTTTTCTAAGTAACCCATAACATCAAAAACAGAGTGATGTTCAACGCTAGTAGTAATGAGATGCTTACCTTTATTCTCGTTTGCTAGCGCATAGCCTTTGATGGCTGTGTTATTACTTTCGGTTGCACCAGAAGTCAAAATAAGATCTCTAGTATCAACTTTTAAAAGCTTAGCAATTTTTTCCTTACCTTCTCTTAAGAGTTGATTGCTTTTTCTACCATATTGGTGAATACTAGAGGGATTAGCAGGTGAAGAATTCATCACCTTGGTCATCTCTTCAATGACTGATGGTGTTAAAAAAGTAGTTGATGCATTATCAAAATAGGGCATTATTAACCTTCTTTATTCTCAGCATGGTAAGCAAACAATGGGCTGAGTGGTTGTTTTTCATGGATACGAATAATAGCATCCGCAATTAATTCACTTGCTGAAATATAGTGAGCATTTTTAGGAATACGAACATTTGAGCAAACAGAGTCTGTAATAATGATTTCTTTAATTGGTGCAGCTTCTAAGATATCAGCAGCACCGCCTGCAAATAAGCCGTGACTAGCTACTGCATAAATCTCAGTAACACCACCACGTTCAAGAATTTTAGCGGCTTCAGCAAATGTCTTGCCGGTGTTCAAAATATCATCCACTAAAATAGCTTTTTTACCAGCTACTTCACCAATGATGTAACCTTCTTCTCGTTCGCTATCATCCATAGAATAATCAATAATTGCTAAAGGAGAATATAAAATTTCAGCAAGACTACGGGCACGTTTTATTCCTGAATTTTTTGGACTGACAACAACGACATTTTCACCAATCAATCCTTTATCAACATAACTTTTAGCAAATAATGGAATGGTAAGAAGATTATCAACTGGAATATCAAAGAAACCCTGAACCTGTGAAGCATGAAGATCTAATGTTAAAACACGGTCGACTCCAGCTTTTACAAGCATATTGGCAACTAATTTAGCAGTGATAGGCTCTCTTGCTGCAGCAATTCTGTCTTGTCTTGAATAACCAAAATAAGGGATAACAACATTAACAGAATGAGCACTTGCGCGTTTACATGCATCAACCATGATTAATAATTCCCAGAGGTGATCATTCACAGGGTAGCTAGTTGATTGGATGATGAAAATATCATCACCACGAACACTCTCTTCAATATTTATCATTATTTCCCCATCTGAAAATTGTTTTGAAGACAGCTTACCAAGTGGGATTCCAGCAGCTTCTGCAATTTTTTCAGCTATTTCAGTATTAGATGTGAGAGAAAAAAGTTTGAGTTGCTTATCAGCATATCGTTGTGTCATTATTGTTTTGCTCCTTTTTATGATAACTCTATTTTAACAAAAAACCTTGAAGATTTCAGTGATTTTTTTAAAATCATTCAACTTAATCGGTATGTAAAAATTGATAAACCCTAGCAACCTTACTTTTGGCATATTTAAATTGAATCTGATGTTGCTTTAAAAAGGCCTCAAAGTCTAGTTTCCCTTGCTTTGCGTCAGTAACCTCTAATTCTAATTCATAGTCAGTCTTGTCTTCATATGAGTTTTGATCTAAGGCTAATAAGCCAATTTCTAATCTAGTTTCTCGACGCTTTGTGGTCAATGATCCCCATACTTTAATGGTCGATAAGTCAATCTTAGTATTTTCTAAGATATTTTTAATTTTAGACTTCGGTAACTTAATATCAGCGATTAAATGATCAGCTTCCTCTAAGGAGAGGGGAAGATTGTATTCATAGTTACCAACTTTTTGAGGCACTTTTAAGGTTAGTTCTGCAGAAGAGTCATAGGTTCTAATGCGTAGTGACATTTTCTGCCTTTTAATATCCTGATTGGGGTTATCAATGTAGTAATTAGTTTGAGTGACTATTGGTATATGTTTAAATGTCTGATCGAGTTTTTCAAACTCATCTTTACTAAGTAATGTTTTATATTCTATCTCCAAATGGTTCATGTCGATTTCCTTTAACTCTTATTTTTATGGTATAATAAATTGTTACATTAATTTTATAAAAAAGTTAATACTTTTACAAGAAAGGTGTGCTCTAATGGTCGAAAATTGGGAGGAGTTTTTAGATCCTTATATTCAAACAGTTGGAGAACTAAAGATTAAATTACGGGGTGTGAGAAAACAGTTTCGAAAGCAGAAGCTACATTCTCCGATAGAATTTGTCACAGGACGGGTTAAATCTGTTGAAAGTATTAAAGAAAAGATGGTTGTTCGTTCCATAAGTGAAGAGAACCTGGCAAGTGACATGCAAGATATTGCCGGTCTTAGAATAATGGTTCAGTTTGTTGATGATATCTATGAGGTACTTGAATTACTAAGAAACAGAAAAGATATGTCCATTGTTATTGAGCGCGATTACATCAATAACAAAAAAGAAAGTGGCTATCGTTCTTATCATGTTATTGTTGAATACCCAGTTGAGACAATTACAGGTCAAAAAAAAGTTTTAGCAGAAATTCAAATTAGAACCTTAGCAATGAACTTTTGGGCAACAATTGAACATTCCCTTAATTACAAATATAAGGGCGAGTTCCCAGATGAGATTAAAGAACGCCTAGAAATTACCGCAAGAATTGCATTTCAACTCGATGAAGAGATGCGTAAAATTAGAGATGATATCAGAGAAGCTCAGCTTTTATTTGATTCAGAAACTAGAAAATTAAACGATGGTGTAGGAAATAGTGATGACACAGATGAATTATACAGATAAGATAAGAGTAGCCATTATTGCTAACGGCAAGTACGAAAGTAAGCGTGTTGCCTCAAAGTTATTTACGGCTTTTCGCAATGACCCAAAATTTTACTTAAGCAAAAAGAATCCTGATGTTGTCATTACTATTGGTGGTGATGGCATGCTCTTATCTGCTTTTCATATGTATGAAACTGAGCTAGATAAGGTTAGATTTGTTGGTATTCACACTGGTCATTTAGGCTTCTACGCAGATTACCAGGATTTTGAAGTAGATACTTTATTAAAACGTTTACGCCTTGATAGCGGTAGTAAAGTGACTTACCCTGTTTTAAAAGTAACAATTACACTTTTAGATGAAAGAGTTATTACCGCTCTTGCCCTTAATGAAGGGACCATTAAACGCGTTGAGAAGACCATGGTTGCAGATGTCATTATTAATCATGTGAAGCTAGAACGTTTTAGAGGAGACGGGCTTTCTGTGTCAACCCCAACTGGTAGCACAGCCTATAATAAATCTCTAGGTGGAGCTATTCTTCATCCAACAATTGAAGCTCTCCAATTGACAGAAATCGCTAGTTTAAACAATCGTGTCTATCGTACCTTGGGAAGTTCTGTAGTTGTTCCTAAAAAGGACAAGATTGAAATTATTCCAAAAAGAAGAGGTAATTACATTATTTCATTAGATAATCGTACTTTTTCTTACAAGAATGTTGCCAAAATTGAGTTTGAAATTGCTGATCAGAAAGTGAATTTTGTTGAAACGGTAAGCCATACAAGTTTTTGGCAACGCGTTAAAGATGCATTTATCGGAGAAGATGAGGCATGATATTTGAATTTAGCGCCCATCGCTCCTGCAAAGTAAAGACTCTTTTAAAGGAACATGATATTTCAAGAGGCTTGCTTGCTAAGATAAAATATAAAGGTGGTAATATTTGGGTAAATGGTGTTGAGCAAAATGCTGTTTACGATTTGAAAGAAGGAGATATTGTTACTGTCGCTATTCCCGACGAACCACCTTATGACAAATTAAAAGCGGTTGCCTTCTCGCTTGATATTGTCTATGAAGATGAGCATTATCTGGTAATTAATAAACCAGTTGGCTATGCGAGTATTCCTAGTGCTATTCATGACAATACTATTGCTAATTTTGTGAAATATTATATTACTAAACAAGGCTATCAGAATCAACAAATTCATATTGTCACAAGATTAGATAGAGATACAAGTGGCTTAATGTTGTTTGCAAAACATGGCTATGCGCATGCAAGACTTGATAAACAACTGCAAACTAAAGCTATCCAAAAACGGTATTATGCTTTGGTTGATGGAGAAACAGATTTGCCACAAATTGGTGAGATAACAGCACCAATTGCCCGTGATGTTGATAGTATTATCACAAGACGTGTTCATGAATCTGGAAAACCGGCGAGAACAAGTTTTAAAGTCGTCGAGCAGTATGGGACAGTGAAGCTTGTCGATATAGAACTTCATACGGGAAGAACTCATCAAATTAGAGTGCATTTCTCACATATAGGGCACCCTTTACTAGGTGATGATCTCTACGGTGGTTCTTTGGACAAGGGAATTAAACGCCAGGCGCTTCATTGTCATTATTTATCGTTTGTAGACCCTTTCACAAATCAATTGATGTCATTTTCAAGTGGCTTGACAGATGACTTTGAAAGAGTTATTCTATATTTAAAAAATCAATAAGGATGGTATGATGAAAACATTATTTGACACATTAACTGAAAAGATTGCTGGTAAAAATCTTAAAATTGTTTTTCCTGAAGGCGATGATGAGCGCGTGATTAGAGCAGCTGGTCGCTTAAAAACTGAAGGTATCTTAGAGCCAATCATTCTTGGTGATGAAGTTTTGGTAAAAGCTCTTTTAATTGAACAAGGCTTTCCGATGAAAAATATCACTATCATTGACCCTAATGATTATGTTCACTTTGAATATATGAAGCAAGAATTTTTGGAATTGCGTAAGGGTAAAGTGAATGAAGATCAAGCAGATGAAATTTTAAAAGATGTTAACTATTTTGGTGTTATGCTTGTTCAAATGGGTCTTGCTGATGGTATGGTGAGTGGTGCGGCGCATTCAACAGCTGATACTGTTCGTCCTGCACTTCAAATCATTAAAACTAAACCAGGTATCTCAAGAACATCAGGTGTTTTCATCATGAATCGTGAGACTACCAATGAAAAATTAATGTTTGCCGACTGTGCGATTAATATTGATCCAGCAGCTAATGAATTAGCAGAAATTGCTGTCAATACTGCTGAAACTGCTAAAATCTTTGATATTGAACCTCGTGTCGCTATGTTAAGTTTTTCATCAAAAGGAAGTGGTAAATCACCAGCAGTTGACAAGGTAGCACAAGCCACTCAAATGGCTAAGGAACTTGCACCAAATCTTAACATTGATGGTGAATTACAATTTGATGCGGCATATGTTCCAGCAGCTGCTAAAATTAAAGCTCCTGGTAGTCGTGTGGCGGGTTATGCTAATGTCTTTGTCTTCCCAGATCTTCAATCAGGAAATATCGGGTACAAAATTGCTGAACGTTTAGGAATGTTTGAAGCCATTGGTCCAATTTTACAAGGGTTAAACAAACCTGTTAATGATCTTTCAAGAGGCTCAAATGATGAAGATATATACAAATTAGCCATTATTACTGCAGCACAAGCGCTTGATAATCAATAAGATTAAGAACATTAAAACCCAAAATTTATTTTGGGTTTTTTATATTGTTTCTTTGTTTTTACTTGATTATCTTTACCAATATAATATAATAAATACTATATTATTATTTAGAAGAAAAGGAGTAATCGATGAAAAATATTACGAACGATTTTACGGAAAAATTATTTAAACATTATGAAGAAAATGCTAAGTTTCATGCTGTTGAAAATGCTGTCACCCACAATGGATTGTTAAAATCACTTGAAACACGTCAAAGTGCTATTGAAAATCATTATGCTTTTTCTATTGATTTGACAAAAGATCCTGTTGCCAACCAAAAAGCTTCAGGTCGTTGCTGGATGTTTGCTGCACTTAATACTTTTCGTCATAAATTAATTCATGACTATCAATTAGAAAATTTTGAATTATCTCAAGCACATACTTTTTTCTGGGATAAGTATGAAAAGTCAAATTGGTTCTTAGAACAAATTATTGCAACAGCTGACCAAGAATTGGGAAGTAGAAAAGTAAAATTCCTTTTAGACACACCACAACAAGACGGTGGACAATGGGATATGGTTGTTTCTTTATTTGAAAAATACGGTGTTGTACCAAAAGCGATTTATCCAGAATCAATCTCTTCAAGTGCCAGTCGTGAATTAAACACTTATCTTAATAAATTATTGCGCCAATACGCACAAGAATTAAGAGATCTTGTAGCTTCAAAAGCTTCTGATGAAGATATTCAAGCCAAAAAAGAAACTTTCCTTCAAGAAATTTTCAATTTCTTAGCAATGAATCTTGGATTGCCACCACGCCAGTTCAATTTTTCATATCGCGATAAGAATGATAAATATGTTACTGAAAAAAATATCACACCACAAGCTTTTTATAACAAATATGTTGGCCTAAAATTATCTGATTATGTTTCAATTATCAATGCACCAACTGCTGATAAACCTTTCGGAAAATCATATACAGTTGAACTCTTAGGTAATGTGGTTGGTAGTCGTGATGTTAAATATCTAAACCTTGAGATGGAACGTTTTAAAGAATTAGCCATCAAGCAAATGCAACTTGGTGAGACTGTCTGGTTTGGTTGTGATGTTGGACAATCAAGTGATCGTAAAAATGGTGTCATGGCTTTAAATACTTATGACTTTTCATCAAGTATGGACATCTCTCTGACTCAAGATAAGGCTGGACGCCTTGATTATAGCGAAAGTCTAATGACTCATGCAATGGTCTTAACTGGGGTTGATTTGGATGAAAATGGTGAACCATTAAAATGGAAGATTGAAAATTCTTGGGGTGAAAAAGTTGGTGAGAAAGGCTATTTTGTTGCAAGCGATGCTTGGATGGACGAATACACTTACCAAATCGTTGTTAGAAAAGAACTCTTAACCAAAGAAGAATTAGCTGCTTATGAAGCAGCACCAAAAGTGTTGGCACCTTGGGATCCAATGGGAGCTTTAGCTTAATAAAAATAAGACTACTGAAAAATCAGTAGTCTTATTTTTTATGGTAATTGATTCCAAAATCTTTTCTTGATGCGTAAGTGTAAGAATAAAAGCAAAGGCATAATAACAATCATATTAATAATGCTTATTGCTAGTGGGTCATAAATCCTACTAAAATGAACTTCAGCCATGATTAGTACAGCACCAAGAATAAAATTGCCAAAAATGATTCCGACAGTTAACCATTTTCCTCTTCCTCTAGAAAATAATTGTGTAATATTTTGCCAATTAAGTGATAATAGTTTATAGTCCCTTTGATAAAGCCATTCGCTACTTAAATAGGATGATAATAAAAGTCCCATAAGAAAGAAGAGATATAGCATAATTGGGATATGTAAAAAAACGAAAGCAACAATAGTATAAACAATTAATGGAATGGAAAGCTGGAGGAGTAGAAGTGAGTAGAATTTTTGTTTAAGAAAGAATGAAAAACTTAATGGTAAGGTTTTAATAAAGTGAAAGTTTTCGCGTTCTAAAGACATTGCTACCCCAATAAAACTAGAAGGCGATGAGGTAAAGTTACCTAAAATAACACCAAATAGAAAGGCTATACCAAAATAGCTTAGACTAAAAGATAAATTATAACCGGCACTTTCATAGTTAAATAATGGTCTTAAGAAAGAAAATGGTAAAAGAATTGGGATCAAAAAACTTTGAACAATTAAAGTACCGTTGATAATAGTTGAAAAATGGTGTTTTAGTAATAAAATGTTTGCATCTGAAACATTTTTTGGTTTTCTTTTTTTAGTCTTAGAGCTTTTTTGTAAGTCAATGCTTTTTAATTGTTCGATATAATTAGGAATGATATTCTTTTTGATATATAGCATCAAACCTAACAGTAACACAAAGCCTAACCAAAAATTTATTAGACTAGAAAAGCTAAATGGATTAACAACCACATCGTAAAATCCTCTAAAGTAAGGGATATTAGGGAATAAATTTGTGCTATTTTCTATCGTAATTTGAGCACTCACATTTTGAATCATAATGACCATTGTTAAAGAAATAATGGTAGAAACAATCATAATAGTCGTTGAAATAAATTTTTTGTAGGGACTTTCAACGAGAATGTTACCAGTCAAATTAATGAGAATAATGGCGATAGAATTTATGAGTAGAATTAATACAAAAAATAATAAGATGGCAAGAAGTATACCTATGATGAAGCCAAATCTTTGTCCAAAAGCAATACAAAACAAAGCAAAAAGTGGCATTAAAAACATGAGTGAATTGCCTTGAGACGATAATAGTTTAGCGAGATAAACTTCTTGGGACTTGATTGGTAAAGGTAAATAGAGGTCACTATCTTTACTATCATAAAAAACAGAAAAAAGTGTTGAAAAGCCTTGAATAATAGAAATCAGTGAAAAAACAGCGACTTGAATAGAAAATAAACCTGTATGAACCCTATAATCAATACCAATAAAAAGATAGAGGAGAATAAAAGAAAAAATGACCATTCCTAGTAGTTGTTGTTGCATCATTTTCTTATAAACAGAAATTTTTTTATCGGGATATTTTTTTTGTTTATTTCTTAAAGCAGTGGCAGCTTGAGGATTAGTGTAAAGAATATTAATTTTTATGAGTTCCCAAATGTTTGACCAGTTCATTTAGACACACCTGCCTCTTGTTTGCCATTTTTTCCGGCAAGTTCAAGATAAATAGCTTCAAGATCCTTGTCGGGATGATTTTCTTTTAATTCAGATAAGGTGCCAACAAAAATTAACTTTCCTTTTCTTAGAATACCAATGCGATCACAAAGTTGTTCAGCGACGGACAAAACATGCGTTGAAAAAAGAACGGTATTACCTTCTTTGGCATGTTTTTTCATCATTTCTTTTAAATCAAAGGATGCTTGAGGGTCAAGACCAGTTAAAGGCTCATCTAGAATCCAAATATCAGGATTCGGAATCAGTGCACCAATAATCATCGCTTTTTGTCGCATCCCGTGAGAGAAGCTGTCGATGGTTTCATGTTGCTTGTCAGAAATATCAAAAATGTTAGTTAACTCGCTAATTCTGTTTTCGGTGACATCATCAGGAACACCATAAATTTTAGCAATAAAATGCCAATATTCATTAGCTGATAAACTCAGAAAAATATCTGGAGAGTCTGCGACATAGGCAATTTTTTTCTTTATCTCGTCTCGGTTTTCGTCAAGAGATAAATTATCGACTAAAATTTTTCCGTAACTTGGCTCGATAATAGAGGTTAAAAGGCTTATGGTTGTGGTTTTACCAGCACCATTGTGACCGATTAATCCAAAAATTTCACCATCATTAATGGTTAAATTGAGGTCGCTTAGTGCGTCAAAATCACCGTAACGTTTTGTGATGTGATCAAAAGTAATCATTTATGACAATCCTTTCAAATTATTCAGAATTATTGTACTGTAGGTATAGTACAAAAGTCAAGTGAAAACGGGATTAATCATTAATTTAAAAGAAAAAAGGGACTTGTTAGTCCCTTTGTTATAGATCAAAGTCATCATTTTTAATAGAGGCACCTGAGGTCACATCTGACCAAGGCACAATGGCTTGACCTGTTTCATTTAGATAATTTTTAAGAATTGGTTTTAAATCAAGAACATTTTCAACTATTCCTTGATAACGCTTATTTTCATCGTAAAGTCCTTGAAAATGCTGTATTAACATTTTTTCAGAGGTCATTGTTGGAATCGTTAAAGTAAAGGAATGGCTTGCTGATTTTTTAACCTCATCAACAATCCAATCGTCAATCGCTTCCTTTGGCTGACTCTCAATAGAAAATTCATTATCGGCTTTATGATTACTGTAGTCAAGCCTGTTGTTCTCGTCATAAATAGAAAGATTATAGGGCAAGTGCTCCAAAAGAGTTTTTTGCAGTTGACTTAAAAATAAGAAAAGGCGATTACTGATTAAAAGAATACTCTCTGGATTTATAAACGCTTCAGAAAGGTTCGAAATATAAACAACATTATTGCCATGAATCGGTTTTTCACTAAATATAAAAGAAGGTAAATCAGCATCCATACTTGAAAAAGCTAATAAGCCATCATAATTCTTTTTGGCTAAGACATTTTCAAGAACTTCGTGTCTTACATCTAGTAGTTCAATACGACAGATAGCTGAAAAGGAGTCTGCAAGTCTTTCAAAAAATTTTTGATGATGTAAAGAATTGCTCTCACTGTCCCAAACAGCTAATAGATAAAGTTTTTTAATCATACTTTTATCATAATCACTTATGAGTAAAAAATCAACAGGAAAGTTTATTTAGTTTGTTAACTAGTTAACAAAAAGTTGTTAAAAACATCACAATTCTCTTTGACTTTTAAAATAAGAGAAGTATAATAATATTGAAAACGATTTCACAAAATGAAATTTCTCAAAATAAAATAGATAAAGGAGAGCAAAATGAAAGCTGTCGTTGTTAATCAAGCATCAAATGGTGTTGAGGTTGTCAGCCACGAGTTACCAAAAATTGGTCATGGTGAGGCCTTAGTTAAAGTTGAATATTGTGGTGTTTGCCATACGGATTTGCATGTTGCAAACGGTGATTTTGGAAAAGTTCCAGGTCGTATTTTGGGACATGAAGGTATTGGTATTGTCACAGAGGTGGCTGATGATGTCACTTCTTTAAAAGTTGGTGATCGTGTGTCAATTGCCTGGTTCTTTGAAGGATGTGGGCACTGTGAATATTGTACAACTGGCCGTGAAACACTTTGTCGTTCAGTTAAAAATGCTGGTTATAGTGTTGATGGTGGTATGAGTGAGTATGCTGTAGTAACGGCTGATTATGCAGTTAAAGTGCCAGATGGTCTAGACCCAGCTCAAGCAAGTTCTATAACTTGTGCAGGTGTCACAACTTATAAGGCTATTAAAGAAGGAGGGGCGGCTCCAGGTCAATGGATTGCTATTTATGGGGCAGGAGGTCTTGGTAATTTAGCTATTCAATACGCTAAAAAAGTTTTCAATGCACATGTGGTAGCTATTGATATTAACAATGATAAATTGGACCTAGCTAAACAAGTTGGAGCTGATTTAGTCGTTAACGGAAAAGAAATTGAAGATGTTGCAGGATTTATCCAAGAAAAAACAGGAGGATGTCATTCAGCAGTTGTTACTGCAGTTTCAAAAGTTGCCTTCAATCAAGCGGTTGATAGTGTTCGAGCAGGTGGGACAGTAGTTGCTGTTGGTTTACCTTCTGAAATGATGGATGTTTCCATTGTTAAAACGGTTTTAGACAGTATTAAAATTGTTGGGTCACTGGTTGGAACAAGAAAAGACTTAGAAGAAGCTTTCCAATTTGGTGCTGAAGGTCTTGTTGTACCAGTTGTTGAAAAATGTCCAGTTGTTGATGCTCCTGCAATTTTTGATGAAATGGAAAAAGGATTAATTCAAGGACGTAAAGTTTTAGATTTTAGTTTATAAATTTTAAAATAATCTGTAAAAATGATGGCATTTTGTCATCATTTTTTAATTAAAATAATTGTTGATTTTATCTGTCTATGGTAACATAATTGAGATAGGAATTTTTCCTATTTTCCTAACGAAAGGATTAGAAATGATAAAATTTAAAGACATCATTAAAAAGTATGATGACAATACGATTATTAATCATTTATCATTAACCATAGAACAAGGTGAAATCTTTGTTTTGGTTGGCCCAAGTGGCAGTGGTAAAACAACCTTATTAAAAATGATCAATCGCTTGATTGAACCTACTTCAGGCAGTATTTACTTTCAAGAGCAATTGATACATGAACTTGTTCCGAGAGAATTAAGACTACAGATGGGCTATGTGTTGCAACAAATTGCTCTTTTTCCAAATATGACTGTTGCAGAAAATATTGGCCTAATCCCTGAAATGAAGGGCTGGTCTAAGAAAGAACGTCTTGAAAAAACAACACTTCTACTTGATAAAGTTGGTCTTTTAGCCAGTAAGTATTTAAAACGTTACCCGAGTGAACTTTCTGGTGGTGAACAACAACGTATTGGTATTTTAAGAGCCATTATCACCAATCCTAAAGTCTTGCTAATGGACGAGCCTTTTAGTGCCCTAGATCCCATTTCAAGAAAACAACTACAAGATTTAACGCTATCCTTACAAAAAGAATTTGGGATGACCGTTGTTTTTGTAACACATGATATTGATGAAGCGCTTCGTTTGGGTGATCGTATTGCTGTTTTAAATAAGGGAGAAATCGTTCAAGTAGGCGCACCTGAAGAATTGCTTGACTCCCCTAAGAATGACTTTGTCAAAAGTCTTTTTAAAGGAGGAAGATTATAATGCCTTTAATTGACACTTTTAACGAAAGATTTTCTGATTGGACAAATGCACTGGTAGAACATCTACAAATTTCTTTATTGGCTTTGTTAATTTCTGTGTTCATTGCGGTTCCTTTAGCTGTTTTACTGGCAAAGAATAAAAAAGTATCTGAGCTCGTCTTACATATCGCTGGTATTTTTCAGACCGTACCTTCTTTAGCCCTTTTAGGCTTGTTTATTCCTTTTATGGGGATTGGAACGGTACCAGCTGTCTCAACCTTGATTATTTATTCCTTGTTTCCAATCCTCCAAAATACGATTACGGCTTTAAGAGGAATTGATCCTAGCTTGAAAGAAGCAGCAACAGCGTTTGGGATGACACGTTGGGAGAAACTAAAGAAGTTTGAAATCCCAATCAGCATGCCTGTCATTATGTCTGGTATTAGAACATCTGCGGTTATGATTATTGGAACGGCGACTTTAGCTGCTCTTATCGGTGCAGGTGGTCTAGGATCGTTTATCCTACTTGGCATTGATAGAAATAATACCAGTCTCATCTTAATTGGTGCCTTATCATCAGCCTTTCTAGCCATTATCTTTAATCTCGTTTTAGGATATTTAGAAAAAGCGAGATTAAGACGTATTATGGCTGTCTTTCTTGCCATGATTGTAGGTTTGGTTATTAGTTTTTTACCAGACTTACACATGATGCCAAATCAAAATCAAAAAGAGATTATTATTGCTGGGAAATTGGGACCAGAACCCGAAATCCTCAGTAATATGTACAAAGAATTAATTGAAGATAAATCAGATATCACAGTTACTCTAAAACCTAATTTTGGGAAAACAACGTTTTTATATGAAGCTTTAAAATCGGGTGATATCGATGCCTATGTTGAGTACACAGGAACTGTGACATCAAGCCTTTTAAAAAATCCTGTCGAAGTTTCAAATGATCCAGATGAAGTCTACGAACTGGCTAAAACAGAAATCAATAAGCAAGATCAACTCGCTTATTTAAAACCAATGCTCTTTCAAAACACGTACGCTTTAGCGGTTACAAGAGATTTAGCTGAAAAGTATGACTTAAAAACGATTTCTGATTTGAATAAAGTTGGCCCAGAAGTTGTAGCTGGATTTACACTGGAGTTTAACGATCGTGAGGATGGCTATAAGGGACTCCAATCCTTATATGGCTTGAACTTAAATGTTAAGACAATGGAGCCAGCTCTTCGTTATCAAGCAATTTCTTCAGGAGATATCCAGATAATGGATGCTTACTCAACCGACAGTGAAATTAAAGAGTTTGATCTCGTCTTATTAAAAGATGACAAACAGCTTTTCCCTCCTTATCAAGGAGCACCGCTTCTTAGAAATGATGTTCTAGAAAAATATCCTGAACTCAGAGCTATTTTTGAGGAACTCTCTGGCAAAATTACTGAAGAAGAAATGAGTGAGATGAATTATCAAGTGAAAGCTCAAGGCAAATCTGCCAAAGAAGTTGCACACGACTATCTCGTTAGCCATCAATTGATTTCAGAATAAAAATAATAAATGAAAACAGTCATTAACTAACTTATTTTGATGACTGGAAATACTTTAAAAGTATGAAGCTAAGAATTTTTTTCTTGGCTTTTTATTTGTCTTTACAATTAGTCTAAAAATGATAAACTAGTAAAAGCATAACAAGTCTATAATATATAAAAATGGTAGGTAAGCATGCTTAAAAAACGACGACAGCAATATTTTAGTTATTTTCTTATGTATAACTTTTATTTTTTAGCCTGGTCTCTATTTTCGACCTTAATTTCAGTTTATCTTTTAAATAGTGGGTTTAGACCTAGCCAAGTATCAATGGTTGTTTCAATGTCGTTTTTGGCTTCAATGATAGGACAACCCTTTATTGGCTATCTTAATGACCGTTACAACAATAAAAAAGTCATTCTAACCTTGTTTTCTCTTTCAATTTTTGGAGGCGTTGGCATGCTGTTAGCAGACAATATCTGGGTGATTACACTTTGTTATAGCTGGGTTTTACTCACCTTAAATGGAAACAGTCCAGCGCTTGAACATATTGCAGCTACCGGCCAATTCCCTTATGGCAGGATTAGAATTTGGGGAACGATTGGTTTTGCAACAGGGGCTCAATTAGCAGGATTCTTGTATGATCAAATTGCGCCAAAGTCGATTTTTATCGCTTTTCTTATTGGTATTGGTCTTTCTTTTATTGGTGTTTTAGGCATACCAATTGCTAATGAACATAAAAACCATGACAATTCCCAAAAACTAAGACCAACTGTACTTTTTTATAACAAGCCCTTTCTACGTTATTTATTAGTGTCGGCTCTTGTGTCTGGTGTCATGATGTCAGGTCACACCTTTGTTCCAGCACTATTACAAGATAGTGGTTTGTCTGTTGGGCATGCCTCAACGGTTGTTGCCATTGCGGTTATCTGTGAAGCACCTCTCATCTTTTTCTCTTATTATTTCATGGATAAGTACACTAGTAAAACGCTTCTTTTTTTACCAATCCTATTATTTGGATTGCAGTATAGTGTTTATGCGCTTAACATTGGCATTTTTTCTAAAATCATTGTCACTTTATTAGCTAAACATACAGGCTCCATGCTGTTCATCATGGTTAATCTTAAAATTATTTCCTCATTAGTTGATAAAAAAATAGTTATCACGGCATTAGCAGTCGCACAAACGGTCTTGAGTTTATCATCTATCGTTTTTCAAAATATTATCGGTTTTATTTTAGATTACTCTAGTTATGAAGTGATGGCATGGTTTTTAGTGGCAACGCTAATTCTAGCTTTTATTTTAGTTAAAATAATACCTCTTCCAGATGGTAAAGAACAACAATTATTTAGTTAAAAAGTACTCTTAGGAAAATTCCTAAGAGTTTTTATTAAATAATCATTTAACTTTATATAAGTATTGTCTTAATTTTATTAAAATGATATCATCTAATTAAACAAATGTTTAATATTCTGATATAATGTTAAAGGAGTACTTATGAAAAAAGTTTTTCGTAATTCATTATTCATGTTAAGCTTTCTTTCGGACATGATTTCAAATTTTGGTGATATTCTTTATTACTATGCCCTTATGAACTATGTTCTCTTAATTCCTAAAACAAACATTGCAGTAGCACTTGTCAGTATTTCTGAAGCCTTGCCGATTGTGACAGGATTTTTTATGGGGATATATGCTGATAAGACCAAAAATAAAGTGGATACGATTTTGTACACACTGATTTTTAGATTTTGCTTATATGCAGTAGTTGGTATCTTAATGGGCTTTCAACCGGCCCTTTGGATAGTCATTATCGCTATTCTTATTAATCTTTTTTCAGATGTTTCAGGGCAATATGAAAATGGTTTGTTTACACCGCTTAGTCTAAGAATTGTCTCAGATGATGATAGAGAAGCAGCCATTAGTTTTAGACAGGCAGCAGGTTCTGCTTTGTCAATTATTTTACAACCAACAGGTGCGGTATTAATCACTTGGTTGAGTTTCCAACAGTTAGCCTTTGCTAACGCAGGGACCTTTGCCTTAGCTGGGCTGATTATTTATAGCATTCGTTCAAAATTACAAGGATTGTTAGTGGAAAAACCCATTGAAATCACGACTCATGAAGTAAATCAATCAATCTTTAAAAGCATGAAAGAAAATATCTTCTTAATCTTTCAAGAACTGAAAAAAATTCCTGAAGTTAAATTTTCTATGGTCATTGCGCCAATTTTTAATGGTTTATTCAGCATATTAGGGGTTGTTGTTATCTTGTTAATCAATCAAGACCCTAATTTTGTTATTATTAATGTTCCAACAACCATTATGGCATTGCCTCTTTCTTTTACTTTAGGGACAATCATAGGCAGTTTTTTAGCACCTAATGTGTTTAAAAATATCTCACTAATAAAAATGATTTTCATCATTGCTTTTTTCCCACCAATTATCTTTTTATGTTTGCTTTGGCACAATAGTTATATCTTTATGACGTTTATATTAATCATGGCGATACTATCAGCCGTCATTAACCCTAAGATGTCCGCAAAATTAATGAATAGTCTTCCTGAAGATAAGATTGCTAGTCTGATGTCAGGGATTGGTTCCTATTTTCAATTAGGAACAATTGCAGCAAGACTCTTGATTTCTGCCTTAGTCATCGTTTTACCTCTTAATCTTATTTTACTAACCTTTTTAGTAGGTTCTATTCTATTACTTATCTATACCATTTATAAAGCAAGGAGTTTAAAATGACAATAAAACAAAGTAACGACCACCAAAGTATGATTTTAGAATTTTTAATAGCACCTGTTTTTTTCAATTCACCTTTTGAAGATTATCTTGTTGATATGACTAGTAAACAAAAAGAAATATTGTTAGACACGCTATCAGACACCGATCAACTAATAGAACTTTTTTCAAAGCATCAAGAACAAATAAAGCAATTTTATCTAGCTATTCCTTATAATAGTTCAATTACTTCGGCCTTGTATTTTTATCTTCTTAATCAAAAGAAAGATCCAAAGACAATAAAAGAAGTAGTGACTTTATTTAAAAAACTAAGTGAAGAAGAAGTCAAATATGTTTTGTCTTTATTAATTAGTAATGATTTTTCAGAAACAAGTGAAAAAGAATTTAACTATATCACTGCAATTGAAACATCCGATTTAAAAGCCGATGAAAAATGGTATTGGCTACAAGCTTTTAAGCATCCTCAAGAGTTTATGACTGGTCTTTGTGACTTAATCCTTGCCTTCCAACCAATCTATCAACCCTTTTATCAAAAATATCAAAAAGAAAGAGAAGAGTTTGCCAAAAGATTTGATGTTAAAAAAACATATTTAAAGATTCCTAATATTTCTAAAGAATTTATTACAAATTTGCTTGATTCACCCTATAAAATTTTCTTTTTAAGTCCTTATTTAATACGATTGTCAATTACTAAGATATCTTCATTAGTTAATGTTCCCTATTTAATCATTGCTTCAAGTAGAATTAATGAGATTTATGACGCCAATGATAAGCTTGATAATGAGGACTTGACTTCAGTTTTAAAAATTATGAGTGATGTTACCAGATACGAGATTTTTGCTGCTTTAACTAAGCCAGATATTAAAATTAAAACCATTGCAGAAAATCTTGGAATAACAAGTTCTGCGGTAACCTTTCACACGCAAAAATTAGTCAATTCTAAACTCTTAACAATCAATAAAACTGATGATAATGTTAAATACAATCTTAATAAAGAATTGTTAAAAGATGTTATAAAAAAATTAGAAAACGACTTATTAGATGAGAATTAAAAAAGGTTAAGCAGTAATGCTTAACCTTTTCGTTTGATTTCACCATGAGGAAAGTAACTTCCTTCAACCATATCATTGATGATAATATGAATATTTTCTTTAGGCGCATTAGTGTGTTTTGACACAACCTCAGCAACTTCACGCGCCAAATTTATTTTTTGTTCTTGACTACGTCCTTCAAATAAATCAATTTTTACAAACGGCATAGCAGTCTCCTTTCATTTTTCTTAGAATAGCATAAATCATTTAAAATGAAAAGTGAACTTCATTTAAATAAAAAGTGTCTACACCATTAGTTTGATAATTAACATTAAATAAAAAAATAATATAAACTTATAGTCATAGATTAGTAGATTATGATAGAAACATTGTATGAATGAATTATTAATTAATGAGTTAACAATAGACTGGAGTAAGATAGATAAAAAGAATTACATCAAGAGTATTTCTTCTTTCAAAAATTTTGAAAAATTAGTATTTGATAATCCTATTTCATTTTTTTCAGGAGAAAATGGTTGAGGTAAATCAACCCTTCTTGAAGCAATTATCATTGGTTATGGATTTAATCCAGAAGGAGGAAGTCTTAATTATCAATTTTCAACCTATGATTCGCACTCTAATCTAAATAATTCTATTAGACTTGCAAAAACTCCAATCAATAAAAATGGAGCTATTTTTTACGGGCAGAAAGTTTTTATAATGTAGCTTCTATGGAAGAAGAATACTTCTTATCAAGTTCAAAAAAATATCACTCAAAATCACACGGGGAAGCATTTTTAACATTAATTCAAGGTTCTTTTAATAAGAAAGGATTATATATTATTGATGAACCTAAAGTGGGGATTTCTCCACAAAGAATGTTAACGTTGATGTTTGAAATTAAAAAAAGTATTTTAAATGGCACTCAATTTATTATTGCTACACATTCGCCTATATTACTTGGATTTCCAAATGTTACAATTTTTAATTTCGATGAAAGTGGTATTAATACCATTTCTTATGAAGAAACATCAGCTTATGAAATAACAAAACTATTTATTGAAAATAAAGAAACCATTTTAAACGAATTATTTAAAGAAAATTAATAAAAACATATAATTAATGATATGACTCTTATCAAAAATGTGTTAGAATGAAAGTATTATAATAGAAAAAGTTTTTGTTCAAATGAAAATGGTTTTAAAAGGAGAATAAAATGACAGAATTATTACCACTAGGAACAATTGTTTACTTACAAGACTCATTAACAAAAGTCATGATTATCGGTAGAGGTCCTGAGTTCAATCTAGATGACCAAGAAGTTTACAGTGATTATGTTGGTGTTGTTTATCCAGAAGGGATTAATCCTGATGATTCTATCTTTTTTAATCAAGAAAACATTGAAAAAGTGGTTTTTGAAGGTTTTAAAGATGAAGAAGAAGTTGAGTATTTAACAGAGTATAAGGAGTGGGAAAACGAATTAACAGTAAAAAAAGCCAAAATATAATTACAAAATCGGTCACTTTACCGATTTTTTTATTTATTTTTTCAAAAGAATATTTTTATCCTAGTCAATATTTACATGAATACTTACTAGAATTATGATAAAATAATAAGGACATTAAAAGTAGGAGAAGGATATTTTGGCACAGCTATATTACAAATACGGTACAATGAATTCTGGCAAGACCATTGAGATCTTAAAAGTGGCACACAACTATGAAGAACAAGGGAAGCCTGTTGTCATCATGACTAGTGCACTTGATACAAGAGATGGTTTTGGGGTGGTTTCTAGCCGAATTGGCATGAAAAGAAAGGCTATTCCCATTTCTGATGATATGGATGTTTTTTCTTATATTGCTAATTTAGAAATCAAACCTTACTGTATTCTAATTGATGAGGCCCAATTTCTCACTAAAAGAAATGTTTACGACTTGGCAAAAGTTGTTGATGAACTAGATGTTCCTGTTATGGCATTTGGTCTTAAAAATGATTTTCGAAATGAATTATTTGAAGGGTCTCAATACTTGCTACTAATGGCCGATAAAATTGAAGAAATTAAAACCATTTGTCAATACTGCAGTAAAAAGGCAACTATGGTTTTAAGGACAGTTCAAGGAAAACCAGTTTATCAAGGAGAACAAATTCAAATCGGAGGGAATGAAACTTATATCCCCGTCTGTCGTAAACACTATTTTAACCCAGAACAATAAAAAGGAATAAAACTTATGAACATTTATGATCAATTAGAGTCGGTTGAAAATCGTTATGAAGAACTAGGCGAACTTTTGAGTGACCCTGATGTCGTTAGTAACACTAAACGCTTTATGGAACTGTCAAAAGAAGAAGCTAATTTACGTGAAACCGTTGCTACATATAAAGAATATAAAGATATTCTACAAGCCATCTCAGATGCTGAGGAAATGATTAAAGACTCAGGAGGAGATGCTGATATTGAAGAAATGGCGAAAGAAGAATTAAAAGAATCAAAAGCTCAAAAAGAAGAGCTAGAAGAAAAGCTTAAAATTCTTCTTCTACCAAAAGATCCTAATGATGATAAAAATATTATTTTAGAAATCAGAGGTGCTGCTGGTGGTGATGAGGCTGCTTTATTCGCCGGTGATCTCTTAACCATGTATCAAAAATATGCGGAAGCACAAGGCTGGCAATTTGAAGTGATGGAAGCTAGCACCAACGGTGTCGGTGGTTTAAAAGAAGTGATTGCCATGGTATCTGGTCAGTCAGTCTACTCTAAGTTAAAATATGAAAGTGGTGCCCACCGCGTTCAACGTGTTCCTGTCACAGAAAGTCAAGGACGCGTCCACACCTCGACAGCAACAGTACTCGTGATGCCTGAAGTAGAAGATGTGGAATATGAAATCGATCCAAACGATTTACGTATCGATATCTATCACGCATCTGGTGCTGGGGGACAAAACGTCAATAAAGTTGCAACAGCTGTTCGTATTGTCCATTTACCAACCAATATCAAAATTGAAATGCAAGAAGAACGGACACAGCAAAAAAACAGAGAAAAGGCGATGAAAATTATTAGAGCAAGAGTCGCAGACCACTTTGCTCAAATCGCTCAAGACGAACAAGACGCTGAACGCAAATCAACTATTGGTACGGGTGATCGTTCTGAACGTATTAGAACCTATAATTTCCCTCAAAACCGTGTGACAGACCATCGCATCGGCTTAACCTTGCAAAAACTAGACACTATTTTAGCTGGAAAACTCGATGAAGTAGTGGATGCCTTAATTTTATACGATCAAACTAAGAAATTAGAAGAGTTAAATAACTAATGAATTATGCTCAAGTTTTTTCTCAACTAGAAAAAGAAATTAGCCTTGCTGGTGCAGAAAAAGAAGCCTTAGAATATGTCTTTCTAGCAAAAAAGAAATGGACAAAAACGGATTATATCCTAAAACAAAATGATTCTGTTCCACAGAAAGACTATCAGTTATTGGTAGAAATTACCAAGCAACTCAAAGAACATTATCCTGCTCAATATCTTGTGGGTGAGGTGGAGTTTCATGGCGCAAGACTTCAAGTTGATAAACGTGTTTTGATTCCAAGGCCTGAAACTGAAGAGTTGGTAGACTTGATTTTAAAAGAAAATCTTGAAGATGACTTAAGCGTTCTTGACATTGGGACTGGTAGTGGAGCGATTGCGATTGCACTTGCTAAAGAAAAACCTTCCTGGTTTGTTACAGCCTCTGATCTTTCTTCTGAGGCACTTGCCTTAGCCAAAGAAAATGCCGATAACAATCAGGTTGAGATTACCTTTAGTCAGTCAGATGTGTTTAGCACTATTAGCGAATCATTTGATCTTATCATTTCAAATCCACCATATATTGCCAAAGAAGCTATTAATGAAGTCGATAGTAATGTGTTACTGCATGAACCACATAGTGCTCTATTTGCTGATAATAATGGTTTAGCCATCTATGAAAAAATTGCCAAAGAAAGTAAAAATCATCTTAAACAAAATGGCAAAATTTACCTAGAGATTGGATACGAGCAAGGTCAGCTAGTAAAAGAGCTATTCGAAACATCTTTCCCAAGTAAAACCATTCGTATTATAAAGGATTCTTTTGGCCTTGATAGAATGGTGGTGATTCTATGATGACAAAAGTATCTAAAATTTTAAATGAAGGTGGTGCAGTTGTTCTGCCGACTGAAACCGTTTATGGATTATTTGCAAAAGCCTTTGATAAGAAAGCCGTTGAAAATGTTTACAAATTAAAAAAAAGACCTTTAGAGAAAGCTTTAAATCTAAACATTTCTTCTTATCAAGAAATGTTAGACTACTCAAAGAATCAACCTGCTTATCTTAAAACCTTATACGACCACTTTTTACCAGGCCCTTTAACAATCATCTTAGAAGCTAATGATAAGGTACCTAAATGGCTTAACTCTGGGAAAAAAACTGTTGGTTTTCGAGTACCAAAACATCCCAAAACTCTCCAGTTAATCAAAGAACACGGTCCTTTAATTGGTCCATCTGCTAATATTTCTGGGAAAGAAAGTGGTGTCTATTTTGATAATATTATGGTATCATTTAAGGGTAGGGTCTCTGGTATAAAAGACGATGCTTTTTTGACAGGACAAGATTCAACCATTCTTGATTTAACTGATACAAAGGTAAGAATTTTACGCCAAGGTGCTATAACAAAAAACGATATTTTGTCATATCTACCTGAAATGACATTTGAATAAAAGGAGAAGTTATGATTTTTGATAAAGAAGACTACAAAGCGTTTGACCCAGAGGTCTGGGAAGCCGTCGTTAAAGAAGAGGAACGCCAGCAAAACAATATTGAACTAATAGCTTCTGAAAATGTTGTTTCAAAAGCAGTTATGGCAGCACAAGGAACAATTCTAACCAACAAATATGCTGAAGGTTACCCTTCAAAGCGTTATTATGGTGGGACAGATGTTGTTGATGTCATTGAAAACTTAGCGATTGAGCGTGCTAAGGCATTATTTGGTGCTTCCTATGCTAATGTGCAACCTCATTCAGGGAGTCAAGCTAATGCCGGTGCTTACATGGCATTAATTGAACCAGGAGATACTGTTCTTGGAATGGATTTGGCGGCTGGTGGCCATTTGACTCATGGCGCTTCTGTTAGTTTTTCAGGTAAAACCTATCATTTTGTTTCTTATACACTTAATCCTGAAACTGAGATGATTGATTATGACGAATTACAACAATTGGCTAATGAGCATCAGCCAAAACTCATTGTTGCAGGTGCTTCTGCCTATTCAAGAACTTTAGATTTTGAAAAATTCCGTGCGATTGCCGATAGTGTCAATGCTTATCTAGTGGTTGACATGGCCCATATTGCAGGCTTAGTAGCTGCTGGTTATCATCCTAACCCAATGCCTTATGCACATGTTGTTACATCAACAACCCACAAAACACTTAGAGGTCCACGTGGTGGTTTGATTCTAACAAATGACGAAGCAATTGCTAAAAAAATTAATTCAGCTATTTTCCCTGGTCTTCAAGGAGGACCATTAGAACACGTCATTGCAGCAAAAGCAGTTGCTTTTAAAGAAGCACTTGATCCTGAATTTAAAACTTATATTAAAAATGTCGTCGCAAATGCTAAAGCTATGGCAGAAGTATTTGCAAAAAATGACAATTTCCGTGTGATCTCTGGTGGTACAGACAATCATCTCTTTTTAGTAGATGTCACCAAAGTTATCGAAAATGGGAAATTGGCGCAAAATGTTCTAGAAGAAGTGAATATTACTCTAAACAAGAACTCAATTCCTTTTGAAACACTATCACCCTTTAAAACGTCAGGTATCAGAATTGGAACACCTGCCATTACTAGCCGTGGCATGGGCGAAAAAGAGAGTGTTAGAATCGCTGAGCTCATGATTAAAGTATTAGAAAATCATGATGATCAGTCTGTATTAAATGATGTTAAAGCTGAAATTAAAGCCTTAACAGATGCTTTTCCATTATACTAATTTGGAAATAGTCACATCCATCTAAAATGGTCATTTAATAGTATCTTATGTTCAAATGGAATGAAATGTTGCATAGTTTTGTAAGTAATAAAGAAAGATAAATGCAGATGATTAAAAAACTAAGAACTATTGTCATCATTCTTTTCTTGCTTTTTATTGGTTACCATTCCATAACCGTTTACCAGAATGTTAAAACCGTTCTCACCTATCGAACAATGGTTAGAGACGTTTTGGCTGAAAATGATACGCCTGCAAATGAAGACCTCATTTTGGCAATGATTTACACTGAAACCAAAGGTCGTGAAGGGGATGTGATGCAATCCAGTGAAAGCTCTACAGGAGAAGTTGGGACAATCACTGACAATAAAGAAAGCATCAGACAAGGTGTTGCTGTTTTATCAGAAAATCTAATAGAAGCTGAAAAATCTGATGTTGATGTATGGACTGCTGTTCAAGCCTATAATTTTGGGCAATCCTATATTTCCTACATTTCAAAAAATGGCGGAGTAAATACGATTGAACTTGCAAAGATATACTCTAGAGATGTTGTTGCTCCAAGTTTAGGCAACGATAAAAAAGAAACTTACAACTACTACACACTTGTTTCATTGTTTTACGGTGATGGTAAGCTCTACCGTAATGGAGGCAATAGTTACTACGCCAAACAAGTGCAGATGAACCTCTACTTGATTAAACTCGTCAGTTTATTTTAATCAGCAGGTGATACTAGTATGAAAATCTTATTTAAGTATTTTAAGGGCACTATAAAAGAGGCTATTTTAGCCCCATTACTCAAATTATTGGAAGCTTTGTTTGAGTTGGCTGTGCCTTTAATCCTTGCTTTTATCATTGATACTATAATCCCAAGCAAGAATAATAATCTTCTATTAGTGATGATTATTATTCTCTTTTTGCTTGCTTTTTTTAATATTATAGTGGCTGTCATTGCGCAATACTATTCTTCAAAAGTAGCAACACACTATACAAAGAATCTCAGTAAAGCTTTATTTGAAAAAATACTTGGACTTTCCTATACAGAATCATCAATCAGCTCAGGTGAACTTATTTCACGATTGTTAAATGATACGCTTTACATTCAAATTGGCATCAATCTTTTTTTACGATTATTCTTAAGAGCTCCTGTTATTATTTTCGGCTCATTAATACTAGCCTTTTCAATAAATAAGAAGATTGCCTTTGAATTTTTGATCATGCTGTTAGGCTTACTGTTCATTATATATTTAATCTCTCGCTTTTTAGTCCCTGTTTATCAAAAAATGAAAAGAACTCTTGACCGAATGACTTCATTGATTAGTGAACAGGTGATGGGGATGCGCGTTATTCGTTCTTACCACAAAACGGATCAAGAACTAAGCGTTTTTGAAAATGAAACCAGGGAAAACTTTCGACAACAAATTAAAGCAAGTTATCTCACTAGTCTACTTAATCCTTTGACGTTTACTATCATTAACGTTACCTTGATTGTTATTATTTGGCAGGGACATCTTGCTGTCTTAACAAAAGAGTTGAGTGTTGGAGTTGTTGTGGCACTGATTAACTATCTTCTACAGATTTTAATTGAAACTGTTAAATTAACAACGCTTGTTTCTGCTGTTAACCAATCCTTTGTTAGTTCACGTAGACTCCTTGATTTGCTAGAGCTTAAAGAAAGGGTAAATACCTCATTACATAACATAGAGTTGCCTAAAGACGATGACGTTTCTCTGGTGGTTAATAAGGTTAGTTTTTCCTACCCGAATTCTCAAAAAATGGCTATTAAAGAGATAGATTTTTCACTGAAACCTCATGAAACACTAGGCATCATAGGGGGCACTAGTTCTGGCAAAAGTACCTTGCTTCACCTTTTAGCAGGTCTTTTACTTCCTAGTCAGGGGCAAATAGAACTTTATTACCACAATAAAACCCCAAAAACACTGAAGGAATTTTCTCAATGGGTTAGTTTATCCCCTCAAAAACCTCAATTATTTGAAGGGAGTCTAAGAGATAATCTTGAACTCGGACAAAGTCGGTCATTAAGTGAAGAAGAGCTGTGGCAAGCTCTTGATATTGCACAAGCGAGCGAATTTGTTGAAAAAGAATCTCTCAAATTAGATAGTCCTGTGGAACAGTATGGTCAAAATTATTCTGGCGGCCAAAAACAGCGGTTGACCCTTGCAAGAAGTTTGGTTGATAAAAAACCTTTCTTATTACTTGATAATCCAACCTCCTCCTTGGATTACTTGACTGAAAAAAAGGTACTAGATGCTCTTCATCACCTATCTTTCTTTCAAAATATGATTATTGTCTCACAACATTATCATGTTATTAGTCGCTGTGATAAGATCTTAGTCTTAGATAACGGCAACCAGGTTGGTTTGGGCAGTCATAAAGAGCTACTAGAGACTAATCCTTACTATCAAGCCATCTATCAAACGCAAAAAAAGGGAGGTGAATAAAATGAAAAAGACTACAATGAGTCGTTTACTTTATTCTTTTTTACAGACACCTTTTCGCTTGATAAGCTTGATAATTGTTTCTATTGTACATGTTTCATTAGCTGTGTATCTTCCTGTCTTAATAGGAGAAGCAGTTGATTTTATTGGTCAAAAAAATAACACACAAACGCTTATCTCCCTTCTTTTCTCCATGCTTTTTGTAATTATAGCCCATTCTTTGTTTTTATGGTTTTCAGGCTTAATTGCTCAAAAAATGGTCTTTCAGTATGGGAAAAATCTAAAAAATGAACTAATGGCACGTCTCCATCAATTACCAATTCCGGTTTTTGACAACTATACAACAGGTGATTTAATCAGTCGTGCTACAACAGACATTGAACAATTGACAAATGGCTTGTTATTGGTATTTGAGCAATTTTTGACGGGCTTATTGACACTTATTTTTCTCATTTTTTCAATGGCCAACTTAGATGGTGTAATGCTCGCAATGGTTTTATTTCTTACACCATTAACCTTACTTGTCGCCAATTTTATTGGTAAAAGAAGTTATCATTTTTACGAAAAACAATTAATGGCTCGAAAAAAAGAAAGCCAATTAATTGAAGAAGTGGTTAGACAAAAATCATTGATTCAATTATTCAATGCCAAAGAGAAATTTTTAAATCTTTTTGATAAGCGGATAGAAGACTATACTTTGGCATCTCAAAAAGCAACTTTTTATTCCTCAACAGTTAATCCAGTGACAAGATTCTTAAACAGTCTTATATATGCTCTCTTAATTGGAGTTGGCGCATTGAGAATTTTGCATGGCTTTCTATCTCTTGGGCAATTAGTTACTTTTTTAAATTATGCTAAGCAGTATAGTAAACCATTTAATGACATCTCTAGCGTTCTATCAGAATTACAAGGCGCTTTAGCTTGTGCCGAAAGACTTTATGAACTCATTGATGCTAAAAATGATATAGAGACTTCAGAAAATCAAAGCAATAAAACACTCAATCTCAAAGAAAAAATTACTTTTGAGAATATCAATTTTTCCTACCAAAAAGGGCATAGGGTTTTAAAGGATATTTCGTTTAGTATTAATCCAGGAGAAACAGTAGCTATTGTTGGACCAACTGGTTCAGGTAAAACAACGCTAATTAACTTATTAATGCGTTTTTATTCGCCTGATAGTGGTAGCATTCTATTTGGTGATACGGCTATTCAAGCATTAGATAAAAAAGAGTTTTATCAAAAAATTGGAATGGTCGCTCAAACAACTTGGTTAAAAAAAGCCAGTGTTTTTGATAATATTTCCTATGCTTATCCAAATAGTGACAAACTTTCTGTTGAAAAAGCAGCTAAATTAGCAAACGCAGATCACTTTATTCAGCAATTACCAGATGGTTATGATACCTTATTAGATGAATCCCAAACAAGTTTGTCTGAAGGGCAAAGACAGTTGATTAGTATTGCAAGAGTGTTTTTAAAAGCCCCTGAGTTACTAATACTTGATGAGGCAACTTCATCAATAGATGCCAATACAGAAGTATTAGTACAAAATGCGCTACAAAAATTAATGGCTGGCAAAACAAGTATTATTATTGCCCATCGCCTTTCAACGATTATGAAAGCTGACAATATTATTGTCTTAAAGGACGGAAGACTTGTAGAATCAGGAAATCATCAAGAATTAATGACTAGAAAAGGTCTTTATTATGAAATGTATCAGAGCCATTAATTAAAAAAGGATTTGAAGCTAGCTTCAAATCCTTTTTTGTTATTTAATAAACTGATTAATTTCTTTTTCGATGCTATCGATTTTTGCTTGTGAGTCTTCAAGTTTTTTTCCAACTGTTGCAATATAGAATTTAATTTTTGGTTCAGTACCTGAAGGTCTAACAGCAAACCAAGAATCATCAGCAAGAGTATATTTTAAAACATCACTAGGAGGAGTAGAAAGAGAAGTAACATTCCCTTTTTCGTCAGTGGCTGTTTGTTTTTTAAAGTCTTCAACTTTTACAATGGCAGTTTGATTAAAGCTGCTTGGCGCATTATCACGGAATTTGCTCATAATAGTTTTAATTTGACTAGCACCATCCACTCCAGAAAGCTCAAGTGAGATTGTTTTTTCAGAGAAGTAACCATATTCTTGATAGATTTCAGCTATGCCATCTGCTAAGGTTAACCCTCTTGAACGATAATAGGCAGCAATTTCAGCAATCAATAAAACAGCCTGAATAGCGTCTTTGTCACGAACAAATGGTTTTACAAGGTAACCAAAGCTTTCTTCAAAGCCAAACATATAAGTGTATTTGCCAGTATCTTCAAATTCTTGAATTTTTTCAGCAATAAACTTAAAGCCGGTTAACACATTAAACATAGTAGCATTATAACTTTCAGCAATCTTTGTCACCAATTCTGTTGAAACAATTGATTTAGCCAAAGCTGCATTAGCAGGTAAAGTACCAGCTTGTTTATGTGCTTCTAAAATATATTTTGCCATAATGGCACCAATTTGATTACCAGATAAGTTTTGGTAACTACCATCGGCTAAACGAATTTCAACGCCAAGACGGTCAGCATCAGGATCTGTTGCAATCAAAACATCAGCATCAATCTCACGACCAAGCTGTTCAGCAAGAGCAAATGCTGCTTGACTTTCTGGATTTGGTGATTTGACTGTTGAAAAATCAGGGTCAGCAGTTGCTTGGCTTTCAACAATAGCAACAGAATCAAACCCAGCTTGTGCTAAAGCACGTCGTGCAAGCATTTCACCAGTTCCATGAAGCGGGGTATAGACAATTTTCATGTCTTTGCCGTATTCTTCAATAAGTTTTTGGTTAATAGTAACTGTTTTAACTTCTTTTAAGTATTCACTATCAACATCTTCTGCAATGATTTGAATCACACCACTGTCTTTTTGAGCGTCAAAATCAGCGATAGCAATTTCAAAAGGATTGTCAATCGCACGAATATAATTGGTTAAAGCATCCGCATCAGCTGGAGGCATTTGACCACCATCTTCGCCATAAACCTTATAACCATTAAAAGGAGCAGGGTTATGACTGGCTGTTATCATAATACCAGCAATGGCATTTAAATGACGAACTGCAAAAGATAATTCAGGAGTTGGTCGAAGACTTTCAAAAACATAAGACTTAATACCGTGTTGTGCTAAGACACTAGCAGCGTCCTTTGCAAACTCTGGAGAGAAGTGTCTTGAATCATAAGCAATAGCAACACCTCTTTTTTTAGCTTCTTCACCTTTTTCTTCAATAAGTTGAGCCAAACCTTCAGTTGCCTGACGAACAACAAAAATATTAATACGGTTAGTGCCGGCTCCAATGAGTGCTCTCATACCAGCTGTACCAAACTCAAGGTTGGTATAAAAGGCATCTTCCTTTGTTTTTTCATCCATTTCAAGGAGCTCATCATGTAAATATTTGGGAAGATTTGGTTCATTTAACCATTTCTTAAAATTATCAGTATAGGTCATCTTTTTTACCTCTTTCTAAATACTTAAGCGCTTTAATTATACCATGTTTAAAATTAAAAATCACGGTTACCCGTGATAAATTTTAGATTTTTTCTATTCTTGGCACAATAATACTTGTCATAAATGATGCAATTATGAGTTCCGCAATTGAATTACTTGAAATCACGGTTGCCAATAATTTTTGAATATTACCATCATAAACCGTTGAAAAGAGAAGAAAAATACCGGTTAACACAAAAATTGTATTTGTCAAAGAACCAATACCACCTGCAACAAGAAGTCCTGCTTTGTTTTTCATCATTTTATATACAAAATATGGGAAAATACCAATCAGTACACGAGGTAGAAGCGCAATGACTAGTGATGCAAAGTTTCCTCCAGGAACAAACGGTGAAAATAAGTAACTAGTCGGCAATATAATAATCGTATTAGTGATAACACTCATAAGTCCCATTAAAGCTCCTAAAACACTACCTACTTTAGGACCATAGATGATTGAGGCAATAATAACCGGGATATGAACAAGTGTTGGCTTGATAGGAAGTGGAAGCCAGTTAAAAATAAAGGAACTTAATAGGTGAATGACAAGCATAACGGCAAAAAAGATAGCAATAGTAGCAATAGATTGTGATTGTTTCTTATTTCTCATTTAAAATACTCCTCAACTGTAGTTATAATGTCATCAAGATTGGCTAAAGCCCCTTTTCCTACATCACCACAAGCAAGTAGTGATGATTTAGGTGGAATTTCACGATAATCAATTTCTTTTAAAATTTCCAAATTTTTTTGAGTAATAGGATGTTCATACATTTTAGTGTTCATAGCAGGCGCTAACAACTTAGGAACATTTGTTGGTAATGCAAGTGCAGTTCCAGTGACAATATTATCTGCTAATCCATTGGCTAATTTAGCAATTGTATTGGCACTTGCAGGTGCTACTATAAATAAGTCACTTTGTTTTCCCAATTGAATATGGTTAACAAATCTAGGATCATCTTCAGCCATAATATCCAAATGCACAGGATTGCTAGATAAGACTTGTAATGTTAATGGGGTAATAAAATGAGTCGCTTTTTCAGTCATTAAGACCTGAACATTGTACCCTCTTTTTTTCAATTGACTAACTAAATCAGTCGCCTTATAGGCAGAGATACTACCAGTAATAGCTAAAGTAATCGTTGGATATAGACCTTTAGGCATCTTTAATCACCCTTTCATAGATTAATCTAGAGATATCTTGTTTGGTGTAAGCTTCTTCTAGTCCTGATTCAGAAACAAGATAAGCATGATGAGCATCAGTCGAAATCTCAGTCAAATCATTTGCAATAATATAGTCTGCTTGATTGGTTGTTAGACTTTTTCTAGCGGTCTCAAGTAAGTCATCTTTTGAAACAGCCACTAGTAGCTTAAATCCTACCAAAATAATAGAAGGGTTCCACTCTTTGATGAAATGAATCACCTTGGGTGTCTTCTTTAAAAACAGAACTTGGTAATCACTAGAAGAAGAAATCTTTGTTTCAGTGTTTTTTTGTTCTAAAAACAGTTCTAGCTGATCTGCTTTTTTAACAGTATCAAAATCTGTCATAAAAGTAGGAGTATAATCAGAGACAGCCATACTGTGAATCAAAACATCATGCGTTTTAACAAGAGGTTCAAGTGTTTCAATAAGATTATTGACGTCGCTGACTTCAACAATGTGTAAATGAGGATGAGGGGTTGGTTTCACACTAGATTTTGTGGTGACTAGAGTAACTGTTTCCCCTTTGTTTAAGAAATCCTCAGCAATAACTTTTCCTAATGTTCCTGTGGCATGATTTGTAATGCTACGCACATTATCGATTTTTTCGCTGGTTCCACCAGATGTAATTAAAATTCTCATATGAGTATTTTACAAAAAAAAACGCATAAGGTAAATAATTTGTTACTGTCTTTTTATTTTATAAGTAAAATGACTAAGTCCTAAACTTATTTTACATAAAACTCTGTATTTTTGTAAGGCTTTTGGTATACTAATAATATAAAACATTAAAGAGGAGTTTTCTATGCAAACTGATATCAAAATCGCCCAAAGCACACAATTACAACCAATTACTGACATTATTAAAAAAATTAATCTAACATCAGATGATATTGAACTTTACGGCAAGTATAAGGCAAAATTGTCATTTGAAAAAATTAAAGCCCTAGAATCAAATCCTTTAGGAAAACTCATTTTAGTCACTGCCATTAATCCAACACCAGCAGGAGAAGGAAAGTCAACTATTACGATTGGACTTGCTGATGCTCTTAGTAAAATTGGTAAAAAGACAATGATTGCTCTTCGTGAGCCATCAATGGGGCCAGTGATGGGTGTTAAAGGTGGTGCAACTGGGGGAGGATATGCACAAGTTCTTCCCATGGAAGACATTAATCTTCACTTTACCGGTGACATGCATGCGATTACAACAGCAAACAACGCCCTATCCTCTTTAATCGACAATCATTTACAACAGGGTAATGAATTAGAAATTGACCAACGTCGTATCATCTGGAAACGAGTGGTCGACTTAAATGATCGTGCGCTTAGAAAAGTTATTGTGGGACTAGGAAGCCCATTTAATGGTGTTCCTAGAGAAGATGGTTTTGATATTACTGTCGCTAGTGAAATTATGGCTATTTTATGTTTGGCTACTGATTTAGCAGATTTGAAATCAAGATTAGGAAAAATTGTCATCGGTTATAAAACAGATAAAACTCCTGTTTTGGTTAGTGATTTAAAAGTTGAAGGGGCTCTAACGCTCATCTTAAAAGATGCTTTAAAACCAAACCTTGTTCAAACAATCTATGGAACACCAGCCTTTGTCCACGGAGGACCTTTTGCTAATATCGCTCATGGCTGTAACTCGGTTCTTGCGACCTCAACAGCTTTACGTTTAGCGGATTATACCGTGACAGAAGCAGGTTTTGGTGCTGATCTAGGCGCTGAAAAATTCCTAGATATTAAGGTTCCTCAATTACCTAAAGCTCCTGATGCTATCGTTGTTGTTGCTACTTTGCGTGCGTTAAAAATGCATGGTGGTGTCCCTAAAAACGAGCTTGAAAATGAGAATGTTGAAGCTTTAACACATGGTTTTTCAAATCTCGAGCGCCATGTTAACAATATGCGTCAATACGGCGTCCCAGTTACCGTTGCTATTAACCGTTTTGTTTCAGATACTAAAGAAGAAATTGCAACCCTTAAAAAACTTTGTCAAACCATTGACGTACCAGTAGAGCTAGCAACAGTATGGTCTGATGGTGGAGAAGGAGGAGTGGCCCTAGCCAACACGGTTGTTGCCTCTATAGAGAAAAATCCTGGCCAATACCAAAGATTATATGATCTTACAGATACTATCGAAGAGAAGGTCACAAAAATTGTCACTCATATTTATGGTGGTAAAAGTGTTGCCTTTTCTGGTAAAGCTAAAAACCAAATGAGAGAATTAAAACAAAATGATTGGGATAAACTACCAATCTGTATGGCAAAAACGCAATATAGTTTTTCAGACAATCCTAGCCTTCTTGGGGCACCATCAGACTTTGAAATTACGATTAGAGAATTTGTTCCTAAAATAGGTGCAGGTTTTATCGTCGCACTAACTGGTGATGTTCTCACTATGCCTGGATTACCAAAACAACCAGCCGCTTTAAATATGGACGTTACTGATGAGGGCGTTGCTCTAGGTTTATTCTAAACAACTGATAACTACTTTGAATAATGGGAGGAGGAAACAATGAACGGGCAAAAAAATACTGTCGTAAAATTACTTGATAAGAGTAAAAGAGGTATTTTAAGAGGGATTTTTAGCCGTTTAACACTCTTTCTTGTTCTCATTCTTCTACAAATTATTCTCATCAATTTATTTTTCCTTAAGTTAGAAGATTTTCGAATTCCTCTAAAAATTATTGAAGCCATTGTTATTGCGGGTTCTGTGATATTTCTTGTCAATAGCAAAATGGATACAACGTCCATTATCACTTGGCTCTTGGTAATCTTTCCTTTTCCAATACCAGGTGCCATGTTTCTCTTTTATACCAAGAATGATTTAGGCTATAGGGAACTTAAAAAAAGAATTAAAAAGTCGATATCGGAAGTTTCACCTTATTTTCACCAAAAATCAGATATATTAGCTGAGTTAAAACAAGACCACCTTATTACCTACAACCTTGCTAAATACCTTAACAGACGTGGTGGTTACCCCATCTACAAAAATCCAGAAATCACCTATTTCCCAAGTGGAATGAAAAAATTTATTGCTCTAAAAGAAGAATTGCAAAAGGCAAAAGAGTTTATCTTTTTGGAATACTTTATTATTGATGAAGGTACCATGTGGGGTGAAATCTTGGCTATCCTTGAAGAAAAAGTCAAAGAAGGTGTTGAAGTCAGAGTAATGTATGACGGGATGATTGAGTATTCAACCTTGTCACCTGATTATAAGAAAAGATTAGAAAAAATTGGTATTAAGGCGCGTGCTTTTGCACCAATGTCCCCTTTTTTATCAACCTACTACAATTACCGAGACCATAGAAAAATTTTAGTCATCGATAATCAAGTGGCTTTCAATGGTGGGGTTAATTTGGCAGATGAATACATTAACCTTATTGATAAATATGGTTATTGGAAAGACTCAGCTTTGATGATAAAAGGCGAAGCAGTTAGTTCTTACACTTTGATGTTCTTACAAATGTGGGCAACTTATGATCAAACCGATGATATCAAACGCTACTTACTTCCCAACAAATCAAATAGTAACTGCAATCAAGGTTACGTTATTCCTTATGCTGATTCACCTTTAGATAATGAAAAAGTTGGCGAGAACGTCTATATTGACATTTTAAATAACGCTAATGAATATGTACATATCATGACTCCTTATCTTATTCTTGATAGCGAATTAGAGCATGCTTTGAAATTTGCTGCAGAACGTGGTGTTGATGTTAAAATAATCATGCCAGGGATTCCTGATAAGAAAATTCCATATACTTTGGCTAAACGTTACTTTCCTTCTTTAATCGATTCAGGGGTTAAAATTTATCAATTCACACCTGGATTTGTACATGCCAAAAACTTTGTTAGTGATCATAATAAAGCAGTTGTTGGCACAATTAATCTTGATTATAGAAGTTTGTATCATCATTTTGAATGTGCTACCTACATGTATCAAACAAGTAGCATTGCTGATATAGAAAATGATTTTCAAAAAACACTTGCTAAAAGTAAAGAAATTACCTTAGAGTCCTTAAAAAAAGAAAATATTTTGATAAGAGGAGCAGGCTACATCATAAAATTAATAGCACCTCTGTTATAGATTAAAACGATTGATTAAACAGTTCTCTTTACAATTGTTATCATTTAAGGTAGAATTAATTCATGCGATGAGTCGATTATGGTTTTTCGAAACCATATTTGCGCAGGGAAGTCATTAACGCAGGAGCGGACTTTGAAGAGATGTGTGAACCGTCTCTTCACATTCATAGAGTGCCCTAAATCCCTTTCCTTTTGGAGAGGGATTTTTTATTAAAAAAACTATTCAAATCTTTAAAAAAATAGTATGATAGAACAATAACATTAAAAAATGAAAAAAATGAGGAATAATATGTCATATAATGTCGCTATTGTTGGGGCTACAGGTGCAGTAGGTCAACAAATGATTAAAATGCTGGAAAAATCAAGTTTGCCAGTCAAAACTTTGAAATTATTAGCTTCAAAACGTTCGGTTGGTAAAACATTTTTATTTAAAGACCAAACTATTGCTGTTGAAGAAACGACTGAGAACTCTTTTGATGGCGTTGATATTGCTCTTTTTTCTGCCGGTGGAAAAACATCAGAAAAGTTTGCGCCTTATGCCGTAAAAGCTGGAGCTGTTGTGATTGACAATACGTCACACTACCGTCAAAATCCTAATGTTCCTTTGATTGTTCCTGAAGTCAATGCGCACGCGCTTAAAAATCACAAAGGAATCATTGCTTGTCCTAACTGTTCAACCATCCAAATGATGATGGCTTTAGAACCTATTAGGCAAGAATGGGGGCTTGAACGCATCATTGTTTCAACCTATCAAGCCGTCTCTGGTGCCGGAGCAAAAGCCATTGAAGAGACTCAAAAACAATTAAAACAAGTTCTTAATGAGGAAACACCTGTTAAAGAAGTAGGAGCGACTATTTTACCTTCTGGAGGGGATAAAAAGCATTACCCTATCGCTTTTAACGCCTTGCCACAGATTGATCTTTTCACTGATAATGATTATACCTATGAAGAGATGAAAATGACGAAAGAAACCAAGAAAATTATGGAAGATGAAACTATTAAAGTGTCAGCGACTTGTGTTCGTATTCCAGTTCTCACAGCTCATTCTGAATCAGTTTATATTGAAACAAAAGAAATAGCAGACATTAATGCCGTTAAACAGGCCATTTCTGACTTCCCAGGAACTATTCTTGAAGATGACCCTTCAGAACAAATTTACCCTCAAGCAATTAATGCTGTTGGTAAAACAGAAACATTTGTAGGTCGTATCCGAAAAGATTTAGATGTTGATAATGGTATTCACATGTGGGTTGTTTCTGACAATCTTTTAAAAGGGGCCGCTTGGAATTCTGTTCAGATTGCAGAAAGTTTACACCAACAAGGCCTTGTTCATGCAACAAAAGAACTTTTGTTTGAATTAATTTAGTGAAAGATGGCTGTGCCATCTTTTTTGATCTAATAAAAAATGGCATTATTTTTAAAATTATGATAATCATTTCTAATTAATCTTAAAAGTAGACTTATTTATTAGATACCAAGCAATATAACTTGACAAATCAGTCTAAGACCTAGATAATATTAGTAACAAACATACTTCATCAATAGAAAAGAGGTTTCTATGCAAATTATCAAACGTAATGGCCAACTAACAGAATTTAACCCTGATAAGATTTATCAAGCCATCCTAAAAGCGGCTCAAACAGTTTATGCTCTAGATGAAGAACTGCGGCAAAAACTTGCTCAAGTGACGAAAAAGGTTGCCATAGATTTAGAAGAAGCTCAAGTGGAACGCCCAACCATCAATATGATACAATCCTTAGTTGAAAATCGCTTAATTGAAGCAGGATTTATTAAGATTGCTGAACGTTATATAGCCTATCGTTTGCAACGAGACCTCGAAAGAAACGGTTATGAAAATCATATTAATGTTCACTTAAGATTTGAACAAATTTTATAAGAATGAAAAACCTTGCCAGACAAGGTTTTTTACGTTACAATGGAAATAGGAATAAAACAAGAATATTCATAAAAATGTTCTTTTGGTAATTTATTCAAATACTTTAAGTGATAGAAAGGTTAAGATGAAAAAACTTTTTTTAACTAGCATTGTAGCTGTTTCACTTTTTGCGTTTGTTGGTTGTTCAAATAATACTAATTCATCTCAATCAAATGTTCCTGAAAAAACAACCACAACAAAGAAAGAACAATTAGAGAAAAAGGAAACAACTGAAGAAGTCAACGAGAATTCAGAAAATCTCCAAAAACAGAATCTTGATTCAACAAAAAGAGTTGGCGATGACAGAGTTGGCTACTACGATATCCCTGAGGATTTTATTAGCTTTACCGATATTGGTCGTCCTGATAGCACTGATGTTCAGTATTCTGATAGTACAGGGGAAAATATCATTTCTTTTAATGTTGTTAATCCATCAGATTTGCCTGAAGGCGATGAAGAAAGAGATAATCTAAAAATAGTTGCCATTTATATGGCAAGTCTGCTTCAAGATACTGAGAATTTTGAAGATTTTAAAATTAATCATTTTGGTAATTTTGGTAACGAGCTTTATCAGATTGTTGCATTTTATTCAACTGGTCTTAGATATTCTGGACAAGTTTTTGAAGATAATGGCATGATTTATATATTTACTGTTGAAGGAAGCGAGGAATTTGTTAATAAACACTGGTCTCCTATTTTAAAAAGTTTTAGTCCCACAAAATAAATAACTTTTTGGTAATTGTAGCTACAATTATTTCTCAAACAAAGAAAGGAATACTTATGAAAAAATTTCTAACGGTTAGTCTTGTTGCAATTGGTTTATTTGGATTGTTCGGTTGCTCCAATAATAATGAATCTGGTAAATCGGATGCTATTAATGAGATTTTGTCAAAAAAAGAAGACGAAATGTCTGAAAAAATCTCAAATAAAGAACTCAAACTCACACAACAAGTTGGTGACGATAGAGTTGGATACTATAATATTCCAGAAGATTTTATTAGTTTCACAGATATAGATTTCCCAGATTCAGATGATGTCCAATATTCTGATGTCACTGGTCAATCAATTCTTACCTTAAACATCATTGACAAATCAAGTCTTTCAAAAGAAGATCAAGAGGCGCTGACAGCTGAAGTTGCAGCTGATAATATAGCTAGTCATCTACAACAAAACGAAAATATGAAAAATCTTGAATTACTTTATTTTGATGATTTTCAAGATAAAGTCTATCAAGATCTTGCAACTTATAAAACTGGAGAAGTCCTGTCAGTTAATCTTTTTGAGCATGAAGGGAAAATTTACTATTTTGCAATTGAAGGAACCGAAGAATTCGTCAATAACTATTGGGCACCTATTTTAGATAGTTTTAGCACAACAAAATAAGTCATTAAAAATCATTAGAGTGTTCTAATGATTTTTTTGTGTCCTAAAAAAGTAAACATTATCTTCTTAAAAATTATGTTAAAATAGAAGATAAACAGATACGTATGAAAGTGAAAGGAAAAAAACTTATGGCAACGATTCAATGGTTCCCAGGTCATATGTCAAAAGCTAGGAGACAGGTTCAAGAAAATATCAAGTTTGTCGATTTTGTGACAATTTTGGTTGATGCAAGACTACCTTTATCTAGCCAAAATCCCATGTTATCAAAAATTATTGGCGATAAGCCAAAATTATTAATTTTAAATAAAACTGATTTAGCTGATCCTGTCATAACTAAAGAATGGCGACATTATTTTGAAAAACAAGGAATCACAACCTTAGCTATTAATTCTAAAGAACAGAAAACTGTTAAAAAAGTGACTGAGGCTGCTAAAAAATTAATGGCAGATAAAATCAACCGTTTAAAAGAACGAGGCATTCAAAAAGAAACCTTAAGAACTATGATTGTTGGAATTCCCAATGCTGGAAAATCAACTCTAATGAATCGTTTAGCTGGAAAAAAAATAGCAGTAGTGGGCAATAAACCTGGTGTCACAAAAGGACAACAATGGTTAAAATCAAATAAAGACTTGGAAATTCTAGACACACCAGGTATTTTATGGCCTAAATTTGAAGATGATTTAATCGGTCTAAAATTAGCATTGACAGGAGCTATCAAAGATACCTTGCTACCCATGGATGAGGTCACCATTTTTGGACTTAATTATTTTAAAACATACTATCCTGAGCGTTTAAAAGAACGTTTTAAGGGTATTGTCATAGAAGATGAAGCACCAGAAATCATTATGACAATGACAAAGCAGCTTGGCTATCGTGACGACTATGATAGATTTTATCAGTTATTTGTTAAAGAGGTTAGAGATGGGCGCTTAGGAACATATACCTTAGATAGAATTGAGGATCTTAATGCTAACGATTAAGGAAATTAAATCACTTTTGGTAAACGTTAAGAGCATTGATGATCCCATTTTTCATCAGTTTTTGGAAGATAAACGTATTGGTGTCCAAAATCTTCTCAACAAAAAGAAAAAAGAGATTGATAATCAAAAGAATGAGTTAAAGCGTCTTGAACAAATGCTGACTTATGAAAAAGCACTCTATCAAAAAGGCATAAAACTAATTTGTGGGGTAGATGAAGTAGGACGTGGCCCCTTAGCTGGCCCAGTAGTCGCAGCAGCGGTTATTTTACCTGAAAACACTTTGATAGCAGGATTAAATGATAGTAAAAAAATTCCTAAAAAGAAACACCATACTATTTATCAGAAAGTAATGGAAAGTGCTTTAGCGGTTGGTATTGGGATTGTTGATAACGACGTTATTGATGACATCAATATTTATCAAGCGAGTAAATTAGCCATGCTTGAAGCGATATCAAAATTAACTACAATACCCCAGTTTCTTTTAATTGATGCCATGACACTTGACAGTGATATCCCACAAGAAGCGATTATTAAAGGAGATGCCAAAAGTTTATCAATTGCGGCTGCCTCTATCGTTGCTAAAGTGACAAGAGATCAATTGATGGATGATTACCATCAAAAATATCCAGCATATGACTTTAATAAAAATGCTGGTTATGGCACCAAAACACATCTAGAAGCTTTAAAAAGAAACGGTATAACGGCTATTCACCGAAAAAGTTTTGAACCAATTAAATCTATGTTAACTAAATAATAAGCCAACCAGTCTTTTTGACTGGTTTTTTCGAATAGTCAGATAGAAGAGGTGATTATGAATAACTTTGAACTATTTAAATTAAAAAAAGCAGGCTTAAGCAATCAAAACTTATTGCATCTACTAGATTATCGCAAATCTCATCATGAGAAATTATCCTTAAAAAATATTGCTGTGGTTTCTGGTGTGAAATCACCTAACCAATTCATTCAAGCATACAAGACACTTGATCTCAAAGAGCTTAAAAAGACTTTTTATCAGTTCCCAACCTTATCTATTTTAGATGACTGTTACCCTCATGCGCTTAAAAATAGCCATAATCCTCCAGTATTATTATTTTATCAAGGTAATATTGAGTTACTATCTTTCCCCATGCTAGCAGTAGTAGGGGCAAGAATGGCTAGTCAAAAGGGGGTTAGAGTTGTTAGGAAATTGATTTCAGAACTTGGTAATCAGTTTGTCATTGTTAGTGGACTAGCAAAAGGCGTTGATACGGCAGCTCATTTAGCAGTTCTTAAAAATGGTGGAAAAACAATAGCAGTCATTGGTACTGGTTTGGATACCTTTTATCCTAAAGAAAATGAGCTATTACAAGAGTATCTTGCAAAAAATCACCTCATTCTTTCAGAGTATGAACCTAAAGCAAAACCCCTACGCTACCATTTTCCAGAGCGTAATCGTATAATTGCTAGCTTATCACAAGGTGTGATTGTGGTTGAAGCAAAATTAAGGTCAGGGAGTTTAATCACTTGTGAACGTGCGATGGAAGAAGGAAGAGATGTATTTGCTGTCCCTGGTAATATAATGGATGGCAAATCTGAAGGATGTCATCGACTGATAAAAGAGGGTGCAAAGTGCATCACATCAGGCTTAGATGTCATTTTAGAATATCAACATTAAAAGCTGTTTTCCTATAGAAAAACATTTTTTATTGACAGTAGCTAAAAAAAGGGGTATTATGCTAGTTGCTATTAAAAATAAGGAAGACTAGTATGCCTACAACTTTAAAAACAAAAAAGAAAACAACTAAGAAGAAAACAACAGCTAAAAAGAATCTGGTCATTGTAGAATCACCTGCCAAGGCAAAAACGATTGAAAAGTACCTTGGTCGTCAGTATAAGGTAGTAGCAAGTGTCGGACACATTCGTGATTTAAAAAAATCAAGCATGTCAATAGACTTTGAAAACAACTACGAGCCACAATACATTAACATTCGTGGTAAAGGTCCTTTAATTAATTCTCTAAAAAAAGAAGCAAAAAATGCCAAGAAAGTTTATCTAGCAAGTGACCCGGACCGTGAAGGAGAAGCCATTTCATGGCATTTAGCCCATATTCTCAACTTAGAAGAAGGCGATAAAAACCGTGTGGTCTTCAACGAAGTCACCAAAGAAGCCGTTAAAAATGCTTTCGTGGAGCCTAGAGAAATCGATATGGACTTAGTTGATGCCCAACAAGCCAGAAGAGTGCTTGACCGTATTGTTGGTTATTCTATTTCTCCAATCCTTTGGAAGAAAGTAAAAAAAGGATTATCGGCTGGTCGTGTTCAGTCTATTGCTTTGAAACTGATTATTGACCGAGAAAATGAGATAAAAGCATTTGTTCCTGAAGAATACTGGACTATTGAAGGTGTCTTTAAAAAAGGCGCTAAAAAATTCCAAGCTAATTTTTATGGGCTTGATGGCGATAAATTAAAACTTAAAGATAATGATACTGTCAAAGAGGTTTTAAAACGCCTTAAAGGAAATGACTTTGTAGTAGATAAGGTTGAGAAAAAAGAAAGAAGGAGAAATGCTCCTCTACCTTACACAACCTCATCACTTCAACAAGATGCTGCTAATAAGATCAATTTTAGAACGCGAAAAACAATGATGGTTGCTCAGCAACTTTATGAAGGACTTAGCTTAGGCCCCGCAGGTCATCAAGGATTGATTACTTATATGCGTACTGACTCTACACGTATCAGTCCGGTGGCACAAGCAGAAGCTGCTAAGTTAATTACGCAACGCTATGGTAGTCATTATTCCAAACACAGTCAAAAGATAAAAAACGCTAGTGGCGCACAAGATGCCCATGAAGCCATTCGTCCTTCAAATGTGATTCACACGCCTGAGAGCATCGCCAAATACTTAGACAAGGACCAATTAAAACTTTACACTCTTATTTGGAATCGTTTTGTTGCCAGTCAAATGAAGCCTGCCGTTTTTGATACAGTGAAAGTTAATCTTTCTCAAAATGGTGTGATGTTTACTGCTAATGGTAGCCAAGTTAAATTCGATGGATACTTAGCGGTTTATAATGATTCCGATAAAAGTAAGATGCTTCCAGAAATGGCTGAAAAAGATGTTGTTAAAAAGGTTTCAGTTAGCCCAGAACAGCATTTCACTCAACCACCTGCGAGATTTTCCGAAGCGACGCTGATTAAAACGCTCGAGGAAAATGGCGTTGGAAGACCATCTACTTATGCACCAACTTTAGAGACCATTCAAAAAAGATACTATGTAAAACTGTCAGCAAAACGATTTGAGCCGACGGAACTCGGTGAAATTGTTAATGGTCTTATTGTTGAATTCTTCCCTGATATAGTCGATGTAACCTTTACAGCAGAAATGGAAGAAAAACTTGATCAAATTGAGGTGGGTAAGGAACAATGGCAAAAAGTCATTGATAGTTTCTATAAACCATTTGAAAAAGAATTGGCAAAAGCTGAACAAGAAATTGAAAAAATTCAGATTAAAGATGAACCTGCTGGTTTCCTCTGTGATGTTTGTGGTCATGAAATGGTGATTAAACTTGGAAAATATGGCAAATTCTATGCTTGTAGTAACTTCCCAGATTGTCGTAATACAAAACCTTTCACAAAGGAAATTGGTGTGACTTGTCCGCTTTGTCATAAAGGACAAGTGATAGAAAGAAAAACAAAACGTAATCGTATTTTCTATGGTTGTAGTCGTTACCCAGAGTGCGAATTTACGTCATGGAATCTCCCAATTGGTAGAAATTGTCCTAAATCTGGTGATTATCTCGTTGAAAAGAAAATCAGAGGTGGAGGCAAACAAGTTGCATGTAGTAACGAAAATTGTGACTACGAAGAAGAAAAGATTAAATAACACAGTGAAGTTTACATAATAATATTTATGTAAACTTTATTTTTTTCTATCGTTAAAACGTGATTATTTTGTTATAATAACACTATTAAAATAGAAAGATTTGAACTAGGGATTCCTAGTAAGAGGTATTAGTGTCATGTCTCAATCTTATATTAATGTTATCGGTGCTGGTTTAGCTGGCAGTGAAGCTGCTTACCAAATCGCTAAAAGAGGTATTCCTGTAAAGCTTTATGAAATGAGAGGTGTTAAAGCAACCCCTCAACATAAAACTGATTTCTTTGCTGAACTAGTTTGTTCTAACTCTTTACGTGGAGATAGTTTAACCAATGCAGTTGGACTTTTAAAGGAAGAAATGCGCCGTTTAGATTCAGTGATTTTAAAAGCAGCAGAAGACTCAAGAGTTCCAGCTGGTGGTGCATTAGCAGTAGACAGAGAAGGTTTTTCAAAAAGTGTTACGGATCTGATTACCAATCACCCTCTTATTGAAGTCATTCGAGAAGAAATCACTAGCATTCCAGATGATGCGATTACTGTAATTGCAACAGGACCTTTGACCTCGGATGCTTTAGCTAGCGAGATTCATCGCCTAAATGGTGGAGATGGCTTTTATTTCTATGATGCTGCAGCACCTATTATTGATAAAAGTACCATTGATATGAACAAAGTTTACCTTAAATCACGTTATGATAAAGGTGAAGCTGCCTACCTCAATTGTCCAATGACTAAAGAAGAATTTATGGCTTTTCATGATGCTTTAACAACAGCAGAAGAAGCACCACTGAATTCCTTTGAAAAAGAAAAATATTTTGAAGGGTGTATGCCAATTGAAGTTATGGCAAAACGTGGCGTTAAAACCATGCTATACGGCCCAATGAAGCCAGTAGGTCTAGAGTACCCAGAAGACTATACAGGAAAGCGTGATGGCGAGTATAAGACCCCCTATGCTGTTGTTCAATTAAGACAAGACAATGCAGCTGGTAGTCTTTTTAACATTGTTGGTTTTCAAACCCATTTAAAATGGGGGGAACAAAAACGTGTTTTTTCAATGATTCCAGGACTAGAAAATGCTGAGTTTGTGAGATATGGGGTTATGCACCGTAATTCTTATATGGATTCTCCAAATCTTTTAGAAGAAACCTTTAGATCACTTTTAAAACCAAATGTTTTCTTTGCTGGTCAAATGACAGGTGTTGAAGGGTATGTTGAATCAGCAGCAAGTGGTTTGGTTGCTGGTATTAATGCCGCTAAATTATTCAAGAATGAAGAAGCGGTTATTTTCCCTCAAACGACGGCTATTGGCAGTTTACCATACTATGTTACACATGCCGAGAGTAAACACTTCCAACCAATGAATGTTAATTTTGGGATTATTAAAGAACTAGATGGTCCTAGAATTAGAGATAAAAAAGAACGTTATGAAAAAATAGCTGAGAGAGCTCTCACAGATTTAGAAGCTTTTCTTACAGTATAAAACAAGGTCAATTGACCTTGTTTTTTTGTGCAAACACATTATTTGACAAGTAAAAAACAGAGTATTATTATATAAAATCATTAAGAAAATTTTTTTATAGAAAGAGGCATAGTTATGACAATGACAAATGGTTATGAACAATCAGACCGAGAAGAAAAACTTGCTATTTTAAATTTACCAAGTTTGGAAGAAAAAGCAAAAGAAATTATTCCAACTGGTGGCTTTGGTTATATTACTGAGGGTTCCGAATATGAGTGGACTTTAAAAGAAAATACAAAGGCATTTGATCATGTTCAAATTATTCCTCGTGTACTTACTTCTGTTGAAAATCCTTCAACAGAGACTCAATTACTTGATATTAATCTGTCAATGCCAATTATTGCAGCACCAGTTGCAGCACAAGGATTAGCTCATGCAAGAGGGGAATTAGCAACTGCGCAAGGCATGGCTAAAGCAGGTACAATCATGAGCCAAAGTACTTATGGAAATGCTACAATTGAAGAAATTGCTAAAGAAGGTAATGGCGCTCCTCAATTCTTCCAACTTTATATGAGTAAAGATTGGGAAATCAACAAAACATGGTTAGACGAAGCAGTTAATTCAGGTGTTAAAGCTATTGTAATGACTGTAGATTCAATGCTTGGTGGCTACCGTGAGGCTGATATTATTAACAATTTCCAATTCCCGATTCCTATGGGCAATCTTGAAAAACTTTCAGCTGGAGATAGTAAAGGTAAAGGAATCGCAGAAATTTATGCTGCAGCAGCACAAGTTATTTTACCTTCAGATGTGAAAAAAGTTGCAGAATACACAGGTTTACCAGTCTTCGTGAAAGGAATTCAAAGCCCAGAAGATGCAGAAATTGCGATTGAAGCTGGAGCAGCAGGTATTTGGGTGTCTAACCATGGTGGACGCCAATTAAATGGTGGACCAGCTTCATTTGACGTCTTAAAAGCTATCTCAGACAAAGTTAATAAACGTGTTCCAATCGTTTTTGATAGTGGTGTGCGTCGTGGTTCTCATGTCTTTAAAGCCTTGGCAAATGGTGCTGATATTGTTGCCATCGGACGTCCGATCTTATATGGATTGGCACTTGGTGGTGCTCAAGGGGCTCAAAGTGTTGTTGAACACTTAAATCATGAATTAAAAATTGTCATGCAACTTGCAGGCACACAAACTGTGGAAGATATTAAAAAAGCAAAACTTATTCGTCAAAACCCAATCAATGATTCTTTATCAGAGAATTAAAAACATTAAATAAATAACTAGAAAAACTAGGCACATAATGCCTAGTTTTTTGGTTTCTTGAGAATTGGATTTTTGAGTAAGCTCCTTTTCTTACAAAATTGTAAGGTTAATTGTTAAAAATGTAAGTTCATTGTTTTATTTGTGTATTATAATAATAGTACAAATAAAAAACTTATGATATATTATTATTAACCATCAGTTGTAATATATCCTATCAAATCAATAAAGGAGTCGCTTATGTTTTTAGAAATTAATCATTTAGAAAAGGTTTATCGTACACGCTTTTCTAAGGAAGAAACCAAGGCATTACAAGATGTTGATTTTAAAGTAGAAGAAGGTGAATTTATCGCCATTATGGGTGAAAGTGGTTCTGGGAAAACAACACTTTTGAACATTCTTGCAACACTTGATAAACCAACAAAAGGTAGTGTTATTATGGATAATAAAGATATTACTACAATAAAACCTAATCAATTGGCAGATTTTCGCTTACAGCACTTAGGGTTTGTTTTCCAAGAGTTTCATCTTTTAGACACACTCACCGTTAAAGACAATATCTTTTTACCCTTGGTCTTGAGTCGTGTTCATCATAGTGAAATGGAAAAACGCCTTTCTGTTATTGCTCCAAAGTTAAAAATTAACGGTCTTTTAAATAAACGTCCTTTTGAAATTTCTGGGGGGCAAAAACAAAGAGTTGCTATTGCGAGAAGTTTAATCACACAACCCAGACTAATCTTAGCTGATGAACCAACTGCAGCTCTAGATTATAAGAATTCTGAAGATCTACTAAATCTTTTTGAAGCCATCAATAATGATGGTCAAACGATTTTAATGGTTACTCATTCAGCCAATGCAGCTAGCCATGCCAAACGTGTCTTGTTTATCAAAGATGGTCGTATTTTTCATCAAATGTATCGTGCTAACAAACCGACTTCAGAATTTGCTAAGGAAATTTCACTCTCTATGGCTGCCTTATTAGGAGGTGAGTAGAATGTTTTATCTCAAATTAGCGGTTCAAAATATTAGAAAATCATTAAACAATTTTCTGCCTTTTATTCTTGCAAGTTTAGTCTTGTACATTTTAGTTTGTTCGAATTTTCTAATCATGTTGAGTCCAATGTCTGATACAATGAGATATGGCACAATGACTTTGTCGCTAGCGGCTATTGTTTTAACCATCTTTTCGGTCATTATGTCCGTTTATAGTTTTAACTTTTTGATGAAGCAACGTAGTCGAGAATTTGGTTTATATCATATACTAGGAATGAAAAAATCACAAATCAGCTTAATTGCTAGCATAGAATTAATCATTATTTATATCAGCTTGATTCTTTTGGGTAGTCTGTTAAGCATCGTTTTTGCTAATTTTCTCCACTTAGTCTTCATTAATTTAATCCACGTTGAATTAACCACTTTTAAAATAACTGTTTTACCATTTATTTTTACTAATCTTATCTTCTTAGGCATCTTTTTAATCCTTGAAGTGTTCAATTTATGGTTTATTAAGAAAACCTCACCGCTTGCTTTATTTACAAGTAGAGAAAAAGGAGAAAAAGAGCCAAAAGGAAATATTGTTTTGGCAATGTTAAGTATTGTTCTTTTAGGCATTGGCTATTATTTATCCCTAAGTTCATCAAAAATTGCCGCAATAGCTGTACTTCAGCGTTTCTTCATTGCTGTAATTTTGGTTATTATTGGCACTTATCTTTTCTATATCAGTTTCACGACTTGGTATCTTAAGAAAAAAAGAAATCAGAAAAGTTATTTTTACAAGCCTGAACATTTCATCACTGTGTCACAAATGATTTTCAGAATGAAACAAAATGCTATCGGATTAGCTAACATTACATTACTAGCTATTATGGCTTTTGTCACTATTGCAACAACTTTTTCTTTATACAGTGCAACACAAAAATTAACTGATGAAAGTTTTCCTAAAAATACAAGCTTGACGTTTTTTGGAGAAACAAAAGATGAAGCACGTTCATTATTCGAAGAATTAGTTGTCAAAAAACTAGACAGAGAAATAGAAGGGCCTAAGTTTTTCTCTAGTTTAATGGGATTCAACGTCTCTACTGGCAAAAACTTAACAATCAATGAGGAAGCTATTAAAAATCCTGACGCTTCAAGCTTAGCTTTTATTTATCTTGTAACACAAGATGATTTTCGTAGTTTAGGCAATGATTTACCCCAACTAAAAGATGATGAAACAGCCTTTTTCGTCCAAAAAGGGAACAGTCAATTTGAAACAATTACTTTTTTTGACTATCACTTTAAAAATATTAAAAACTTTAAGACTGTTAACTTTCCTCCAACTGTAAATACTTATAATTCAGGCATTCTAGTGGTAAGTAACGATGATATTTTTAATGATATTTCATCAAGATATCAAGAAGTATCAAATAAAGGTATTAATAATCCTTCTAATTACACGGTATATACAGATTTATCTGAACAAGAGGTAAAGATTGTAAAGGATATTAATGATGGCGATTATGTATATGATCTCAAAAATAATCTTACTATGGTTTTAAGTACTAAGAAAGATTCTCTCGAGGAAGCTTATATTACAACAGGTGGATTTCTCTTTACTGGCTTTTTACTCGGCTTTAGTTTCTTACTAGGTGCAGCACTTATCATTTATTACAAGCAATACACAGAAGGAAATGAAGATAAAAAATCCTATCAAATTTTACAAGAAGTGGGAATGAGTCAAAAAGCTGTTAAAAAAACAATTAACTCTCAAACCATCTTTGTCTTCTTTATGCCACTTATTATGGCAATCGTTCACTTTGTTGTCGCCCTAGTGATGTTAAAACAAATGCTAAACCTGTTTGGTGTGACTAGCGATCATTTGATCAACGGGGTCTCTTTTATTACCATATCAATCATTGTTATCATCTACTTCCTTATTTATAAGTTAACAAGTCGTACCTATTATAAAATTATTAAAAGATAGAAAAAGTAGCGTGTATGCGCTACTTTTTTGGTAAAATAAGATAAGTAGTTCTAGAAAGGAAGTGGTTATCATCCATTCCCTAAACATACAAATCAATGAAATCATTACTTATATAAAAGAACATTACAATACCATCAACTCTATTGATGAATTATCAAATCACTTCGGTTACAGTTGTTTTTACTTTTCACGTGTCTTCAAAAAAGAAACTGGTTTCTCGATAAAACAATTTATTTCTTCCTTAAAAATGGAAGCAAGCATTAATAACCTTGTTATAAAAAATAATAGTGTCTTAGCTTCACATTTGAAGGCAGGTTTTCTCAGTGCCACAACTTTTTCAAAAAATTTTGAAAAGCAAACAGGCGTGACACCCAAACAGTATCAAAAAAGTTTAAAACGTTTATATTCTTTTATGAAAGATTACGAGCAAATAGAAAAAATAAGTCATAGTCACTACGAAAACCCAGTAAAACAAGAGATAAACAGTAAGTGTGTTGTGACACTCGACTACCCTAGTTCTTACGAAAAGGGGGTAAGTTTTATTGGCCTTTTTAAACACCCTATTCCAAATCATCGACCAATTGTCGGGAAAGCAGTTGTAGGAAGTAAAATCTGTATTTTAGATAATATTCCTCCTGGAAACTATTATCTACTGGCTTGTTCTATCGAAAAAAACGGACGACTGTCTGACTATTTTGTTTTAAACAAGGCATTACGTTGTAAAATTGATAATGGGATTACATTTCCCAAACAACATATGGCTATTTTTAATCTTACTTTTAGAAAAGCTCTTCCAGAAGATCCTCCCATCAACATTAATCTTCCTAAATTGCTATTTGATGACTTAAAATAGCAAAATAGAAGAAGTTTTAGCCTCCATTATTTTGTAAACTAGTAAGTGTCATAAACTAGTCATTCAATAATAGGAGGTTATTATGAAACTAAATGTACAATTAAAATTTTCTGGTAATGCAGAAGAAGCATTCCTTTTTTACAAAGATATTTTTAAAACAGATTTATCACCAATTTATCGCTATAAAGACATGGCAGCAATGGGAATGGATAATATTCCTCAAAACATTGGAAATTATGTTGCAAACATCATGCTTTCAATTGGAGAAAGTAAAATAATAGGATATGATGCTATGGAACAAGATTTTAAAAGAAGTGTTAATCAAGATACTCTCATTCATATTACTCCTGATTCCAAAGAAGAAGCTAAAAGAATTTTTGATGCTCTTTCTGATAATGGAAAAGTAATCAATCCTATCAATCAAACGCCTTTTGGTTATTATGGTTCTTTGATCGACAAATATGGAGTCGGTTGGGAAGTATTGATAGAAATTGTATAGAAACAAAAAAGTAGCGTCTAATCGCTACTTTTTTGGTAAAATAGAGATATGAATAAGAAACATAAACTCTATATTGTTGAAGATGATGAAACTATAGTTGAATTGCTTTCTCATCATTTAAGCAAGACTTATCAAGTTTTTTCCTGTCAAAATTTTAGAGCTATTTTGCAAGAAGTAAAAGAATATCAGCCTGATTTGATTTTGATGGATATTTCGTTGCCTTATTTTAATGGCTTTTACTGGACAACTGAGATAAGAAAGACCCTAACAACACCAATTATCTTTATTTCCAGTGCCGATGATGATATGAGTGCTGTCATGGCCATGAACATGGGAGCAGATGACTTTATTTCAAAGCCATTTTCTTTAAGTATTCTAGAGGCTAAACTAACCGCACTTTTAAGACGTGCTTTTCAATTTAGTCAACAAGATTTCAGTTATAATGATTTTCATCTCACAACAGATGGTGACTTTTACAAAGATAGTCAACATGTGCAACTCTCAAGAACAGAAACAAAAATCATGATGACACTACTTAAGACTCCTAAAGAAGTCGTGACAAAAGAAGTTCTTTTAGAAAAACTTTGGGAAAATGAGGAGTTTATCGATCACAATACACTAAGTGTTAACATGACGAGAATGCGTAAAAAAGCAGCACAAATCGGTTTTGACCATATCCACACAGTAAGAGGAGTAGGGTATTTAATCCAATGATAAAAGATTTTCTTAAAGAATATTTTGCGTGGTACGCTCTTTATTTTCTACTAGTTATCACTTTTTTAATCACTTTTTTCCTTTATCATTTGCCGTTTAGCTACTTTATAACATCGCTACTATTTACCGGCACAATTACTATTCTTGTGAGTATTTGGCAATTTTACCTCTACTATCAAAAGCGGCAAGAACTAGCAGCAAACCTCCTCTTGGGAAAAGATAGTCTGCTTAATAGTCCTTTAGAAAAGGCTTTTTTGGCACATTATCATAATCTAGAAAAAGAACAATTGCAGGAATTATCGTACTACCTAGAGCGTGAAAAGAATCTTCAAAATCTTGTTAAAATGTGGTCACATCAAATGAAGGTTCCTCTATCGGCTATCTCTCTAATGACTCAGACTAACCAACTCAATCCCCAAGATATTGATAGACAACTGTTGAGCCTTGATAATTATGTTGATACCCTTATTACCTATTTAAAGTTTCACCATCATAAAACCGATTTTAGGTTTGAGAGAATTCATTTAAAAGAAGTAGTGGTTGAGATTGTTAAAAAATACCGTCTTTTATTCTTGCATAAAGGTATTGACATTGAGATTAGTGGTGATTGGGTGCTTAAAAGTGATCACAAATGGTTAAGTTTTGCTATTACTCAGTTAATTGACAATGCGCTTAAATACACTAAAAAAGGAGGTAAAATCACTATTAGGATGGCAAATTCCCTTGTTGTTGAAGATACCGGTATTGGTATTTTAAAAGAGGATATCCCAAGACTCTTTGAAGAAGGCTTTACCGGTTACAATGGCAGAGAATATCAAAAAGCAACTGGGTTGGGGCTTTATATGACTAAAAGAATCCTTGATGATTTGGGGCTTACTATTTCAATAACTAGCGACCTTGATCAAGGAACGACTGTTGTTATCAAAAATTAAGTTAGAGACTGATGTTTTACATAAATTTATTTATGTAAATAGTTAGGAGGCAATATGAAGAAAAATAAAAGAGGACTTATTTTATTTGGCGTCGTCGTGCTGTTTGCATTGTTCGTTTGGTTTGTTTGGGGACAATCACTTTCAAAAGATAAGCCAACGACTTCATCAGATAATAAAGTAGAAGTAACCAAAAAAGATAGCGAATCTACCAATAAAAAAGAAGAAAAGACGACAACAACTGAAACTAAAGAACAAAAAGAAAACAACGAGAAGCACCTATGGACAGTCGAAAAAGCACAAGCATTACAAACCTTTATCAGTGAGTGGCAGGTAGAAATGAACCAGTTTTATACCAGCTATACGCCTGATCATCCTTTAAATTATTATGGCTATTTAACGCCAACAACAAGTCCTGATGAGAGTGATACCATGACACCTGCTTTAAATGACTCTCCTATAAAAGTAGAATGGTCTGATACTGGTGATAATCCTGATGTTTATAATCTAGTTGCTGTTTACAGTGATTATGAAGCCAATACCCTTGATGTAAAGCATTTATACTATTTTGTCATTAAAGATGGTCAAGCAATGGTCTTACATACAAGTCAAAATCAAGGCAACGAGAATAATTGGCTATACTTTACGGAAACAGAAAACCTTGACTTGAAAAATGGTTTTAAGACAATTGTTGGTCAATAATTTAATTTTTTAATCTGATTCGCTTAGTTATTAAAGAAAAAAGCCTATTTATTAATTGCAAAACTAATAAATAGGCTTTTACTATTAACTTTTGATTTGATGCGCTTTTTATAACTTGTCTAATGCATTTTTTTGCTCATCATTAACAATATGAGTGTAGAGGTCAGTGACTTGAGTATTGGCATGGCCTAATTGGTGACTCACAAGAACTTGCGATTTTGTAGCGTCGTAGAGTCTTGTTGCCAAGGTATGTCTCAGTTTATGGGGAGTGACTCTTATTTTAAAATCTTCAGAGTACTTGGCAACCATTTTTTCAATACTTGATGCATCAATGCGATTGGGTACCCCTCGATAGAGACTCAAGAAGAAGGCTGTATCATTTTTTTCTGCTTGGTAACGTTGTTTTCGAATGCTGAGATAAGTTTCTAGGTATGGTTTAGCAAAATTCGCAACATTAACAGAGTCACGTTTGCCTCCTTTTCTTGTGACTTCAATAATCATCATCTTAAGATTAACATCTTTTAGATCAAGATTAACAGCTTCTGATAGACGAACACCTGAGGCAAGAAGTAGTGCCAAAATTGCCAAATCTCTTTCTTTATTTTTATTGAAAGAAGAAAGTGCACGATTAGAAAGCTGATTGGGGTACTCTTTTTCAACATAATCAAGAAAACCCATAGTTTCATCACCTAGAAATAGTTTTCCTTTAATGTTTTCAGCTCTAGCTGCCAGTGTCTCTTTTTTCTTTTTAGTTGAGACTTTTTTCATCACATTACGGTAAAAATAAGGCTCTCCTTGCTCATTTTCGACTTCCTCTGTCAAATACTTGTATAAACTAGACAAAGCAGAGAGCGTTCGATTGATGGTAGTCTGAGAGACACCATTTTGCGTTGTATTAGCATTAAGAAGAGGTCTTTCTCTGAGATAGCGGATAAAAGCCTCCATATCTTTCTTTGTTAGTGTTTCAAGTGTTTTTAGAGGAATATCAGCTATTTTAGAAGCCTTTGAGATATCAGTGTCAAGTAACCATTCAAAAAATCTACGATATTCCTTAAGGTATTCATAAAGTGTTGTAAAACTATATGGCACAGATAATTTTGATTGGTAATAATCTAAAACATACCAGGGCATGATTTTTTTTAGGGAATCAATTTTTTCAAGTAGTAGTTCACGTCTCATAAAGTCGGTTTCTTTCTAAGTTTTCTTTAGTCATAGTATAACACAATACCATATATGTTTCAAGAAAATTATAGTTTTTCGGAAAGATGATATAGGAGCAACTATCTCTATAAACAGATTATTATGATTATATAATGAATTAAGCTATAATAAAACAACAATTCAATTTAGAACTGAAGGTTTTCTTATGCTTCAAACGATAATTGCCAGTGCGATTCTTTATTGTGCAACAGCAACTGATTTAATCATTATTCTTTTAATTTTCTTTGGACGTGCAAAAACAAAAAAACAATACCGTGATATTTATTTAGGACAATACCTAGGATCATTTATTTTAATCATTGTCAGTCTCATTTTTGCTTATATTTTAGGATTTGTTCCTCAAAAATGGTTACTCGGGTTTCTAGGAGTTATTCCCATTTACTTCGGTGTTAAAACACTTGTTTCAAACGACTGTGCTGGTGAAGATAATGCCAAACAGCAATTAAAGGAAAAAGGTCTTAGTAAACTATTAAGTGTCGTTGCTTTAGTTGTTTTAGGTAGCTGTGGTGCTGATAATATTGGTTTATTTGTTCCTTATTTTGTCTCATTAAATTTTCAAGCACTGATTATTACTCTTTTAGTTTTTGTCTGTTTAATGTTTTTTCTCGCATTTATTGCACACAAACTGTCTGACATACCTGGTGTCGGAGAATTAATCGAAAAATATGGTGTTTGGATAATGGGTGTTGTCTATATAAGTTTAGGCGTTTTTATTATTTTTGAAAGTCAAACTATACAAACACTTTTTAATGCTATTATAGGTTAGCTTTAAAACACAAAATACCAGAGATTGATTATCTCCGGTATTTTTAATTAATCAATATTTTCGTTAACATATGCTTGAATCACTTCGCTAATGTATTTTGCAGTGCCTTCGCCAAATTGATCGATATTATTTCTAAATTCATCATCTTGAACATAGTTTAGACCAATTTTTCCAAAAATCTCTAATGAACAATCAAACCCATACTGATTAATAAGATGATAAAGTTCTTCGGCCAGTTTTTTATTTTCAAGTGAAGAAATTTCTTCACCTTTTTTCATTTGGCTTGAAAATTGCGTGAACACGTAATTAAAAGCGTCCGTCATTATCTTTTCGTTACCCTTTTGTCTTTGTTTACTGACTTCAACAACTTTTTCACCATATTTTTCTTTGCCCTGCTTTTCATATTCTTGATGGTCTTGATAAGTAAATCCTTTGAATTGTTCTTTGGCTGTCATTTGTAATTTTCCCTCCTCAGCTAAAATTGTTTTTTCTAATGTTTCAATAAGTGTTAGCAGTTTGAATTTTTCTTGATTCATTAACTCTAATTGATTCTTTAGTTTATTAAGTCGTTGGGAATCATCCTTTGTTAGCAAATCCTTGATTTGTTTTAAAGAAAAACCAAGGTACTTGTAAAACAAAATCGTTTGAAGAGTGGCCAAATCTTCTCTAGTATAGTACTGATAACCAATATCATTTTTTTGTGGTGATAACAGACCAATTTTATCATAGTGATGTAAGGTGCGCACTGATACACCACTTATTTCACTGACTTTTTTAACTAAATAGGTCATTTGGAAATCCTCCTAACACATTTAGTATAAACTATTACCTAAGGTCAGTGTCAACACTTTTTTTAAAAAATTAAAAAAGAACTGATTTCTCAGTTCTTATATATCAAAAGGGCTCATTTAGTTTGCTTCTTTTTCTTTGTTAGCAAAGTATTCTCTTACTTTTGGTGCTACTTCTTCTCCGAAAATTCTAATGGCTTTTAAGACATCTTCGTGTGGCATAGAACCAACTGGTAAGTGAAGCATGAAGCGATCAAGTTTTAAGTCTTCAATCATACGGATTAATTTATTTGCAACTGTTTCAGCATCACCGACAAACATAGCACCATTAGGTCCAATTTGTTGAAGGTAAGCGTCATAAGTCAATTCAGTCCAATGAGGTCTATCTTTACTAATGTTATCAACTAATTGTTTGGTTGGGTAGAAGTATTCTTTTTCTGCTTTTTCTTTATCATCTGATAACCAACCCCATGAGTGAGCTGCTACAGTCATTTTACTTAAATCATGACCATGTGCACGACCAATTTCACGATAAAGTCTAATCAATTGACCAAATCCACGTGGATTACCACCAATAATCGCATAAACAATTGGAAGACCCATTTCAGCAATACGTTGTGTTGAGTGGAAATTACCACCTGTTGCTACTTGAATTGGTAATTTATCTTGAACAGATCTAGGATAAACAGGTCTATTATTAACTGTTTGTGTGTGTTTACCCTTCCAATTCAAATTAGTATTTTCTCTAATTTGAAGAAGCATATCTAGTTTTTCGTTGAATAATTCTTCATAGTCATTTAAGTCATAACCAAATAATGGGAAGGATTCAATAAATGACCCACGACCAGCCATAATTTCTGCTCTTCCATTTGAGAGAGCATCAATAGTAGCATATTGTTGATATACTCTGACAGGATCAATAGAAGAAAGAATTGTTACCGCGCTTGACAAGCGAATATTTTTAGTTTTTGATGCTGCTGCAGCAAGTAAAATTTCTGGCGCTGATACTGAAAAATCTTCACGGTGATGCTCACCAATCGCATAGATGTCTAAGCCGACCTCGTCTGCAAGAACCATTTCTTCAACCATGTTACGAATACGTTCATCATGTGAAATAGCTTTCCCAGTTTTTTCAAGCGGTGTTGTTTCTCCAAAAGAAGAAATACCTAATTCAATCATGTTATTACCTCACTTATTTAGATTTCGAAATATTTTATGTTGTTATTTTACCACTTCTAAATAAATTGGTAAAGTATTTTGACTTATTAGCTAAAATAAAAAATCACTTCATTTAAAAGTGATTTTATTTTTTTAATAATTTGTCTATCACAGCTATTTTTCTCATTGTTGCAGTGATACCTAAATTTTTCTCCAAGAAGTTAGTGTTTAGCTTCTTTTTAGGAGCTCCTTTAGGAAGATAGAGATAAAAACAGTCAGATCCAACAACTAATTCTTCTTGACCAAAGTCAGTGCCTTCTATTTTTGCTTGTGCTTCTTCTTCCCAACTATCATTAGTAAAAACTAAGTGAACACGGGTACTATCGTAGCTATCATTAAAAGGATTATTTGAAATGGCATTTTGGCAGTCTTCTACCGTTTTAATAATGACAGATAAATCGGCACCAATTTTTGCTTTGATGGTTTGCTGAATTAAAGCGGCAGTTTCTTTCTGTGATCGACTTGTTTGAAAAATCAGATTGCCACTTTGGATGTGGGAGCGAACCTTTTGAAAACCGATCTCTTCAAGAATTGTTACCAAGTAGGACATTTTAGGTATCTTATTTTTTCCTGTTGGCATGACACCTCTAAGAAGTGCGATTAGTTCCATCAAAATTTCCTTTCAAATCACTTATACTGTCTCTTTTTAGGCATCTATCACATTATCATTATTTTGTTCGCGCCATTTTTGGTATTTTTTTAAATCAGACTGTGCCATTTTCCATCCTTTTGAAAGAATGAAAGCATCATCTAAGAAGCCAAGAAACGGAATAGTATCTGGTACAATATCAAAGGGTGTTAAAAAGTAAATGAGGGCACTGACAATGAGTACAATCACTCCAGTTGGAACATCGGTATATTTCTTTTTAGCGTAACTATTCACTAGTGATGCCATCACTGGTATTGTTGCTAAAGTATCCCCTGCAACTGGTACTTTATGTAGTTTTTTTTCAATGTCGCTTAAGAATTTTTCGATTTTATCATCGTCACTTAATATCTTTTTAGCTTCATCATATCTTTTTTCAATTTCAGCTACAGCTCTACTATTTTTTAAATTGGTAAAATCCATTTGATTCTCACTTTCTTTTTTACATTTAATGTCAAATTATTTTTTATAGAATCATCTTTTTGTAATGATTTTAATTATTATATCATTATTTTCATAACTAGTCTTAAAACAAGAGCTAAAACACTCAATTTTTCACCAGCCATAAATGATTAAATAAGAAATGATAACTGCAATAATACTAAATAATGATCCTATCAAATAATATTCTGCAAATGCTTGGCTTTTAGAGATTTTATCGTAGCGGGCAATCGATTTTGCGGTAAAGATTAAGCCAATAGCTGGAATTTGTCCCATAAGGAGAAATAAAGCTGTTGCTAAACGCTCAAGATTACCAATAACAGCTCCTGCTCCTTTAATACTCTTATCTTCTGTTTCTTTGACCTGGTATTTTTGGAAAACTATTTTAAAGACAATATTGATTGGCTTTGTTATTAAAGCTAAGAATAAAGCTAGTTGTAGCCATTGATAGTAGTGATAAAGATACTGAGGCGCGTGATTTGTCCTAAAGAAAAAGTAAAGTAAAACAATGCAGGCTAAATGACAGAATTGATCAACTAAAAAGGCAACAACAGTAGCATTTTTTCTTTTAATTAGTTTATCCAGTGAACATTTAACATAATCAATCACCACATGGCTAACCCAAATCATCGCATAATAGCCAAAGAAGTTTGGTGCTAAAATAATTAAAATAATCATTGGTAAGAATACGCCTAAATAGTGTTTATAGAGATAACGACCTTTAAACACTTTTTTATCAGCCATTTCTTGACTTTGGAAATGAAAATCAGCTAGTACATGTGCTAATAACATCAATGTCAGTACCGGTTGCTGAGATAAATAATCAGAAATTATGGTCATCCTAGTCTCCTTCTCCTTCTTCTTTAATAGCGCTTAGAATAGAAGTCATAGCTTGACGTTTGAGTCGTAAATATATCTTGAGTCCACTGGCTTTAAGCCTTTTATTAAAAGCACTTGGTGTTAAAGATAATAAGTGGGCGATTTTTTTATGCTCAAATTTTTCATCATAAATGCCTTGTTCTAAAAGAGAAAACATAATTTTTTCTTGTGTTTTTGTCCATTTAGATTTAATGAATTCTGCAGCAGAAACTAAACTGTTGACACTTCTTTTTAATGCATCATTTTCTAAATCAACAGCAATAGTATTTGTACCATAGTCATTATTATCATGAATGTAATCAATTGCTTTTCTTGCATGCCAATAAGCCGGACCATCAGATCCGATACTTTGCTTTTCATTAATATCTGTCAATATTTCTCCTACCCCAATGCCAAAACGAAGATGATAAGGTTGAAATTGTGCAGAAATGACTTCAATTATCTCAAAGACATCCTGATTCGGTAATAATAAAGCTTGAAATTCATCACCTGTTGTTATAGTAAATGGTGATTTTAAAACTTTCTCATATTTTTTATTGATATCCGCTATTAATGTCATAAGCCTTTTTTGAGCTTGAGAACGTTCTTTGATTGATTTTGAAGAGATAATATCTCCTATAATTGCAATATAAATCATTCTTATCTCCTTTATAATGTCCATTATAACAGACATTTTAAAAAATGTCCATTGTGACGGAAATCATTAAAAATGTCCATTATAACAGACATTTTCAGAAATTTCCGTTTTAAGACAAAAAAGTTTACATAAATTTAATTATGTAAACTTAATGATTTATTTTCTTTTTCTTTTTGCTTTTTTAAGTTTCTTGGCCATTTTTTTCATGGAGTGTTTCATAGCCATTTCACCAATTTTACCTTTAAAGCCACCTCCAAGTAGTTGGCTCATATCCATATCACCACCACCTAAAGCAGACATATCAGGCATTCCTGGCATCCCACCTTGACTTAAGGCACTCATATCCATGTTTTTAGGCATTTTGCTAGGGTCAATTCCCATTTGTTTCATCATCTTATTCATATCACCAGACATGGCACCTTGCATCATGGCTTTAGCTTGGTTGAAATCTTTAATAAACTTATTGACTTCGATAAAGGAATTACCAGAACCCCCTGCTATACGACGTCTGCGACTTGGAGATAACAAATCAGGATTTTCACGTTCTTCAGGCGTCATAGAAGAAACAATGGCACGTTTTCTAGCAATCTCTCTTTCATCTATTTTGAGGTTAGCTAGCGCTGGATTTCCAGCCATTCCAGGAATCATTTTAAGGATGTCTTCCATTGGACCCATATTTTGGACTTGGTCTAATTGTTCGATGAAATCATTAAAATCAAAGGTGTTTTCACGCATTTTTTCAGCGAGTTGCATTGATTTTTGTTCATCATACTCCTGACTAGCTTTTTCAATCAGGGTTAATAGGTCACCCATACCAAGAATACGGCTAGCCATACGATCTGGATGGAATGTCTCAATATCTGTAATCTTTTCACCGGTCCCGGTAAATTTAATCGGTTGACCAGTAATATGACGAACAGAAAGTGCCGCACCACCTCTTGTATCACCATCAATCTTGGTTAAAACAACACCAGTAATATCAAGTTGTTCATTAAATTCACGAGCAACATTTGCTGCTTCTTGACCAATCATGCTATCAACGACAAGCAAAATCTCGTTTGGATTAGCAAGCGCCTTGATATCACGAAGCTCTTTCATCAGAATCTCATCAATTTGAAGTCGGCCAGCTGTATCAATCAAGACATAGTCATTATGATTTTCACGAGCCTTGTTAAGCCCTTGAGTGACAATCTCAACCGCAGAATGCTCAACGCCCATATCAAAAACAGGGACACCGATTTGTTCACCAAGAGTTTTTAACTGATCAATTGCTGCAGGACGATAAATATCGGCTGCAATCATCAAAGGTCTTGCTTTTTCTTCTTTGATTAATTTATTGGCTAACTTACCAGCAAAGGTTGTTTTACCAGCCCCTTGAAGACCAACCATCATGATAATGGTAGGAATTTTAGGCGCTTTTTCAATGTGAGATGTTTCTGATCCCAAAACAGTTGTCAATTCATCATTAACAATTTTAACCATTTGTTGCGAAGGGTTTAAGGTATCAATAACCTCATGCCCAATAGCACGTGTCCGAACACGTTTAATAAACTCCTTAACAACAGGTAAGGCAACGTCGGCTTCAAGAAGGGCTAATCTAATTTCTTTAGTGACCTCTTGAACATCCTTTTCAGATAATTTCTTCTTACCCCTTAGATTCTTAAAAACACCCTGTAAGCGTTCTGTTAAACTCTCAAATGCCATTATTTTATCTCCTATTTTCTTACTTAATCGTTATTATCAATACTAGTTAAAAAAGTTAATTTTTCAATCAGATAAGAATCATCTGAGTATCTTGTCATTAAATCATCTAGAATTTCACTACGAACAATATAATCAGAATACATGTGAAGTTTTCGTTCATAGTCTTCAAGGATTTTTTCTGTTCTCTTAATATTGTCATAAACAGCTTGGCGACTAACTTGGTATTCATCAGCAATCTCAGCTAAACTATAATCATCAGCATAGTAAAGCTCAATATAATTCATCTGCTTATCCGTTAAAAGTGCTGCGTAAAATTCAAATAAAGCATTCATACGATTTGTTTTTTCAATTTCCATAAGGATATTATAGCAAAATTCTATCTTTTTTAATAGTCACGAAAAGAGCTTTTATGGAATATCTAAAAGACAAGAAAAACAAGAGTTTAAAAACTCTTGTTTTAGTTAGTTTATTTAGCCCATTTTTCAATAGTAGCTTTGTTTTCACTAACCCATTTTTGAGCAGCTTCTTTTTCACTAGCACCATTTTGAATATCAAGCATAACGGCTTCCATGTCCTCAGAAGTCCACTCAAAGTTATCAATAATTTGATAAGCTTCAGGATGATCTTCTTTTAGGCCAAGACGAGCCATTGTTTTAATACTTTCTGAGCCACCAAAGACACCTTCTGGGTCTTCAAGATATTTCAAATCATACTTGGCAAACATCCAGTGAGGAGACCAACCAGTAACAATAATTTCTTCTTTTGCTGAAATAGCTTTATCAAGAGCTGTTACCATGGCACCTGTTGAAGAAGATGAGACTTGCCAACCTGACAGATTAGAATAAGTTTCTAAAGCAGAATCAGCACCTGCCATAATTCCGGCCCCTGGTTCAATACCTGTAATGGTTTTTTTAGCTTCGTCTGAGAGTTCAGAAATACTATTAGCTGAAACATAACTTGGAACAACTAAGCCTAGTTTAACGCCCTCTAAGTTAGGTCCTAAATCTTCAAGACTATCCTTATAGGTATCATAAAGTTCAGCATGGGTAACTGGCAACCAAGCACTAACAGAAGCATCTGTTGTTCCTTCTGCTACCGATTTCCAAACAACTGAGTTATCTAGTGGTGTTAATTCAACATTATAGCCATATTCTCTTAGGACTTCGGCTAAAACATTGGTGGATGCAATTTCTGAATCCCATTGAACATAAGATAAACGAATCGTTTCTTTAGTCGTTTTATTAGTTGACATCACATTCTTAGCTATACCAACACCAATAACTGCTACAATAGCAATAACGGCAATGACTTTTTTAATCATAGGTGAAGCAGGTTTATAGGATGATTTGTAGTTTGCTAACTGACTAATTCTATCAATTAATATCGCTAAAATAACTAGGGCTAAACCATTAACAAATCCTGAACCAATATCAGCTTTTTGAAGGGCAGATAAGACACCACGACCAAGTCCTGGAGACCCGATCATTGATCCAGTAACAACCATTGATAAGGCAAGCATAATTGTTTGGCTAATCCCTGCAACAATTGTATCTTTCGCAATTGGCAATTCAACCTTGAATAATTTTTGACGTGGTGTACTACCAAATGAGTCTGCTGCTTCTGATAATTCAGCTGAGACTTCACGAATACCTAGATTGGTAAAACGTACAGTTGGTGGTAATGCAAAAATAACTGAGGCAAATACACCAGGAACCATACCAATACCAAAGAAGGCAACAGCAGGAATGAGATAAACAAAGGCTGGCATTGTTTGCATAAAGTCAAGTATCGGACTAATGATTTGACGGAAACGATCACTCTTTGCCATCCAAATACCGAGGGGAATCCCTAGTATAACTGAGATCACACTGGCAACCAATACTAAAGTAAAGGTATTGATTAAATCTCCCCATAAGCCTTGATTATAAATAAAAAGTAAACCAAGTAAGGTAAATAAGGCTAGACCAAAACTTTTCTTAGATTTTTTTCTAGAAAGAAAGTAGGCTAGAGCCGTTATTAGAGCGATTAAAACAAATGGATTAATAAATGTAAGGTAGGAAGTAATGTAATCCATAGCACTACTACCACCCGATTGGATAACATCAAACAAACCTGAGAATGTTTTTGTTGTCCATGTGGTTAAATTTTCTACCATCTCTGCGACGGGTAATTTAGTTTGTAAAAAAAACACAATTTTCTCCTTATTCTTCGGTATCTTTTGCTAATGATTCAATGACAGAACCCTTGATGACAACACCAAGCAAGTGATCGTTATCACCAACAACAGCTATGGGACTAGAAGAATCATAAATCAACGGTAAGATATCTGTTACCAGAGTATCCTCAGTTACTTTTCTAACATCAGTATCCAAAACCTCTTTTAAAGTAAGGTGCTTGCGATTAGCTTCAAGAGCTGCATCTGCTGTAATAACACCTTGTAATTGACGTTTTCTATTGATTGCCATCAACATACTAACTTGTTCTGTTTTCATTCTGTTTAAGGCCATTTTTGGACCATCACTATCAATATTAGCAATAACAGGTTTGATCATAATATTTTGAGCTGTCAAGACTTTTGAACGGTCAACATCTTCAACGAAGTCGCGCACAAAATCATTAGCTGGATTAGTTAGAATTTCTTCACCAGTACCAATTTGCATAATTTGGCCATCTTTCATAAGAGCAATTCTATCACCGATACGTAATGCCTCATTAAGATCATGTGTGATAAAGATAATCGTTTTTTGAACTTTTGCTTGGAGTTCTAGTAGTTCATCTTGCATATCTTTTCTAATCAACGGGTCTAAGGCAGAGAAGGCCTCATCCATGAGTAAAATCTCAGGATCGTTTGCAAGAGCACGTGCTAAACCGACACGTTGTTGCATCCCACCAGATAATTGATCAGGGTATTGATCTTTATATGGCAGTAAACCTGAATTGTCAAGAGCTTTCTCAGCTCTAACGATTCTTTCATCTTTTGGAACACCTCTTAACTCTAGACCAAACTCAGTATTTTCTAATATTGTTTTGTGAGGTAAAAGTGCAAAACTTTGGAAGACCATGTTTAGAGTATTACGGCGTACTTCTCTTAGTTCTTCCTTGTTCATTTTTGAGATATCAGAACCATTGATATAGATATCACCACTTGAAGGTTCTATAAGTCTGTTTAAAAGACGGATTAGGGTAGATTTACCACTTCCAGATAATCCCATGATGACAAAAATTTCACCTTCTTCAACTGAAAAGTTGGCATCATAAACACCAACCGTTGCTCCGGTTTTTTTAAAGATCTCATTTTTTGTCTTATTATCTTTAATCATGCTTAAAGCTAATTTTTGTTTTTTACCAAATATTTTTGTTAAGTTTTTAACTTCTAATTTGATCATTTATTGCCTCTTTCATTCTTTCTTTTCTAACTGACCATTCTATTTTATATCAATGTGGTCACTTTTGTCAAATAGAAAGCACCTATGAAAAATAGGTGCAAATAAGAATGACATCTAAAAGTGTCAAGTATTAATAAAATGTTGCATCCGTAAAAACGACATCTCATCACCGACAAAAAAGACAGAATCATCCTTATTTAACAAGGTATAAGGATCAGGCGATAAAATCAATTGACCTTGTTTTTTTATAGCAATGACTGTTGCTCCTGTATGTTGCCAAATATTTAGTTCTTGTAAAGATTTTCCGTGATTAGAAAAATCACCTACTGTTAGCTCATAAGGCTCAAAAGGAAACTCTTTTTTTAGAAGACTTGATTGTTCGAGAAGATTTTGAACGAGATTAGAAAGTCTGTCCATTTCCTTTTTTTGCTTCTTAAGGTTATTTTGGATATCATGTCCAAGTGATTTTAAAGAGTTGCTAATATTGAACTGCTTCATATAGGCAATCGCATTTTCTTTTGAAATAACAAAAGCACCGCTACCTTGTCTAACTTCTAAGATGTCTAAATCAACTAAAACATTGATGGCTTTTCTAGCTGTCTCAGGAGAGACATTAAAAGTACTTGCAATCGTTGAACGTGATTTTATTTTTTCACCAACACTAAATTTACCGTCTGCTATTCTTTGAGCAATTCCAATAGCTACTTTTTGGTAGCGAGAGTTAATCAATTCATTTTCTGTCATCTATTTTTCCTTATATGGTTTCAATTTTAATTATTTTCCAGATAAAACTCAAAACGATCTCCCACGTATTGACTTCTAACATATTCAAAAGGTGTGCCATCTGTAAAATAAGAAACCTGAGTGAGTCCTAAAATAGCATGTCCCTTATTAACGTCAAGAAATTTTGACACTTTTTCATTAGCCACTTTAGCATAAATCGTTTGTTCGCTCTTTCCAATCTGGTAGCCATTTTCAGTTAGTGTCTTAAAAAAATGCTCTGTAATTTCCGTACGGTTGAATGATGAAATTAAACGCTCAGGAATGCTAGCCACTTCAAAAACCAAGGGAAGCTTGTCTGCATAACGCACACGCTCCATTCTGATCACAGTTTCATCTGCTTTTAACTTAAGATAGCGTCTTTCAGTGTCACTAGCTAATTTTTTTTGAAAGGAAATCAACTGGCTGGATGGTGTTTTACCTTGAGAGGTGACAATTTCAGTAAAACTGGTTGTTCCTCGCATTTTTTCTTGCACTCTTTTGCTGGCAACATAGGTCCCACTACCAACTCTTCTTTCAAGAACACCTTCTTCAACTAAAAGAGAGATAGCCTGTCGAAGCGTCATACGACTGACACCAAAATCATCTGCCAAATCGCGTTCACTAGGCAAACGATCTCCGATTTTCCAGATGCCTTCTTCAATGTCTTTTTTGATATGATCATGAATTTTAATATATGCAGGTATCATAACAACTCCTCTTTTAAATAGTAAAATGTGTCAGTCATTGAAATCATTAATAATCTCTACTACACTTCCCAACAAGTAGCAATCAAACATCTACTATAATACTTTTATCAATAAGAAGCATTAAACAATTAATCGTTCAACATAAAATCAAGCACAATGGGATTATGGTCAGAATACTCAAAATCTTGTTGATAGGTTTCAACCTGATTAACTGACACGTTTGGGGTGGCAATAAACCCATCAATAATGTAGTAGGCCATATCTTTACTTGATGCATCATAAATCTTATGAAGTGAGCGACAAGATGGTGTTAGACTCTCATCTCTAAGAAGTTGGTAGCCTTCTGGTAGAATACTGTCATCTAAGACACCAGGTTTCCAAATGTCATCAGATAGTTCAAATGGAAGCTCTTCTAATGGAAACAGGGATTGATTGAAATCACCACCAGCAATCACATAGTTACCTTTTTCGTACTCTTCTTTCATTAGGTTAATCAGTTCACGTGTTTGTGTTTCACGCCCACCAGTGTCATCATAAGCTTCAAGATGAAGATTGACAAGGACTAATTCTTTGTCTGATCCTTCAATAGGTAAGCGAGTGGTCAATAGACATCTCTTTAAATTTGCTAGACGAACTGGCCATTTAAAGGGAACAGTCAAGGAAACACGATTGGCTTCTCCTACGTCATAACGACTATTGGTTAAAAGACCAGAATCCATTTTCCCAAGAGGTGGAAATGGTACTGGAACAAAAGCTACTTTGTAATTCTCTGCAAAAAGACTTTTTCCATCAAAAACGTTTTGATTAAGGTAATCTTGTTCATTAATACCATAACTACGTCTAGAGTCGATATCAACCTCTTGTAAAAGTGTAAAATCTGCATCAATTGTTTGAAGAATTTCTGAAATTCCTTCTAGATTTTTTTCCACCAAACCTTTATCTTTAGGAAAGACTTGTTTTCCACCATCCATGAAGAAATCTGATTCTTTACCCATACCAGCAAAACCCATATTGAAAGAAACAATACTTAATTCTTTATTTTTAGGAACTGTTTTTTCTACCGTCTTTTCAAGGGGGATTCTAGTAACTTCGTCGGGCTTAAATTCGGTCACTGTTAAAAATAAAATTAAACCGACAAAAGCAGAAATTGCTAGAGTAATGATGAATCCTAGGATTTTAAAGATGGTTTTAATCACATTTCTTTCTTTTTTCATTCTTGTCCTCCTCTTACTAGCTTTTATTATATCATAAAGAAAAGACCAATTTCATACTTATAAGTGAAATTTTTTTCAAAATTTTAATGTGTCAATTGCAATGAAAAAAATAAAGAGACAGCGAATCCTCACTGTCTTTTTTATGGTTTCCAATTCAATTAAATCTATCAAAAGATTTAAATCATGCAAGCTTCACATAATTCAGCATATGACTCACCAAGATTGTCAATTAACTCATCTTGATCGTAGAGCTCACTTCCTTCTAAGGTATCTTGTCTCACACGAACATAATAAATGGAAGCACATTTTTCCTTAAAGGCGTGAATATAGGCTCTATTCAAGTCACGTGTTGTCGCTTTATCAGTCATAAAGAGGGTTAAGGAAATGGCTTGATCAACATGTTTTTGTGCTGCAGCTACAATATTGATGATTGGTTCTGGTCCAACTTCATAAGCCCCTTGTTGATAATAAACATAGTTGTCATTATCAATCTTATAAGACGACACATAAACACGACCAATTTTACCTTCTTTTCTCACTTCTACTGGTGAAACGACAGGCTGTAAACTTGGTGTACAAGATGAAAGATAACTAATAGAACCTGTTGGTGCCACTGCCATCAAGTGAGCATTAGCAATACCAGTTTCTTTAATGTCAGCAACCAATTGTTGCCATTCTTTTTGGGTCGGCAAATGGAAATGATAACTATCAAAAAGGGCTTTTATTTTCTCACTTTGAGGCACGATTTCTTCACTAATGTATTTTTCAAAGTATGACCCATCAGCAAAAGAAGAGTCTTTAAAGCCATCAAAAGCACCGTGTGTTTGGGCAAGTTTTTGAGATGCTTTAAACGCATAGAAAGCCATAGCATAGAAGAACAAATCAGTAAATTCTACTGCTTCTTTTGAATCATAGTAGATGTGGTTAGTTGCTAGGAAACCATGAAGGTTCATGGCACCTAAACCAACGGCATGATTATTTTGATTGCCTTTTTTAATAGATGGCGCACTGTCTAAATCTGAAGAACGAGACACGCTATCAAGTGAGCGAATACTGTGTTCGATTAAAGATTCAAAGTGCTCTGCATCATCCATTGCTTTAGCAATATTGATAGAACCTAGATTACAACAGATATCCTCACCAATTTTAGTGAAACTCAAATCCTCACTAAATTCACTCATTGTACTAACTTGCGCGATTTCTGAGCAGAGGTTAGACATGACAATTCTCCCTTTTTTCTTGTGTGGATTTCTCTCATTGACAGTATCTTCAAACAAGATATAAGGATAGCCAGACTCAAAATGAAGTTCAGCAATCATTTGGAAAAGCTTACGGGCACTGATATAGGTTTTTGTAATGTCATCATTAGCCACCAAAGCATCGTATTCCTCAGTGATTGAAATGTCTGACATCGGCTTACCATAGACACGCTCAACATCATAAGGTGAAAAGAGCGCCATTTCTTTATTGTCTTTAGCTAGCTGGAAGGTGATGTCTGGAATAACAAGACCTAACGATAGTGATTTGATACGAATTTTTTCATCAGCATTTTCACGTTTGGTGTCTAAAAATTTTAAAACTTCTGGATGGTGTGCACTAAGATACACAGCCCCTGCTCCTTGTCTTTGCCCTAGTTGGTTGGCATAAGAAAAAGAATCTTCTAATAATTTCATCACAGGCACAATACCCGTAGATTGATTTTTAATACCTTTTATTGGAGCTCCAAATTCACGAAGATTAGTTAAACAAAGAGCAACTCCACCGCCACGCTTTGATAGTTGTAGACTGGTACTAATACCTCTTGAAATAGACTCCATGTTGTCTTCTACTCTTAGTAAGTAGCAAGAAATAAATTCACCACGTCTTTTTTTACCAGCATTCAAAAATGTTGGTGTCGCAGGTTGAAATTTATTGCTAATAATATCATCAAGTAATGAAAGAGCAAATGTTTCATCACCATTAGCTAAGAAAAGAGCATTCATAGCAACACGATCTTCAAAGTTTTCTAAAAAGTATTTAGCATCATCTGTTTTTAAGGCGTAAGCATTGTAAAACTTTAAAGCACCCATAAAATTTAAAAAAGTAAATTCTTTTTCGTAGGCTTTTTCAAATAATTGTAGAACAAATTCACGACGATATAGATTTAAAACAGCTTCATCATAATAATCATTAGCTATTAAGTAATCAATTTTTTCTGATAATGAGTTAAATGCCATAGTGTTTGGCTTGATGTATTCTTCTAAATAACTAGAAACAGCTTCCTTGTCTGCTGAAAAAAGATAATTGCCATTCTTATCTTTAAATCGTGTCATAGCATTTAAAGAAAGATATTTTTCCGAGTTTTTCATTGTTTTCCTCTCACTCATATGAATCTAAGATGTTTTGCACTTTTAAAACATCGCTTTGTGTCCCTAGTAACTCAAATTGATGTAAGAGTGGGACTTGTAGTTTTTGTGAAATAATTGGGCCTGCTATCGCAAACGTATCGCCAAAATTAGTATTTCCTGAAGAAATAACTGCTTGACAATGTTTTCTATTTTGTGGTGAATTTAAAAAATGAATGACCTGTTTTGGCACAGCTCCCCTTACTTCATTACCACCACCAGCATAGGTTGGTACAATCAAGATATAATCCTCAGAAACAGACAAATCAGTCTTTTTAACTGGGATGCGTAAATTCTTGCAGTTAAGCTTTTCAACGAAACGATGCGTATTATTGGATTTCGAAGAAAAATAAACAACTAACATGTTAAACTCCTTTAAAATTCCCAATCCTCATCAAGTGTTTCTTCGCTAACACCCATCACATAAGATGAGCCATTCCCTGAGAAGAAATCATGATTTTCATCAGCTCTTGCCGATAGTTGAGCAAACACTTCTGGTGAAATGCTAGTTTCTTCATCAGTAAAAGGCGAATCATAACCAAGATTTTGTAAAAACTTACCAGCATTGTAAACACTAAAACGAATGGCTTCTTCAGCGATATCAAATCCTTCATAGAGTTCATACAAGTAGGCTTTTTCAAGGTCGATTAACTGATAAAGCAAGTCAAAAACAAATTGTTTCATTTCTTCTTGCTTTTCTTTAGGTAATTTAGCCACTTTTTGTTGGTACTTATAACCACTATAATAGTTATGAATGACCTTATCACGTAAAATCAGACGGATAATATCAGACGTGTTAGGCAATTTTCCTCTAGCTGATAGATAAAACGGTAGATAAAAACCACCATAGAGTAAAAATCCTGGCATCATAGCAGCAGCTACTTTGGATTTTAGTGGGTCAGACCCAGTATAAAATGGAATAAGAATTCTTGCTCGAGCCTGTAGACTCTCAGTAGCAACAACCCATTCATGTGCTTCTTCTATTTGCTCACTCGTACATAAGGTTGAGAAAATAGTGCCGTAAGATCTTGCATGAATAGCTACCATAAAAGCAAAATTGGTATAAATCGCCTGTTCATGATCTGTTTGAGAATGTTGAATTTGAGCAATATCCCCTACTGTCGCTTGAATGGTGTCTAAAAGCGTCAAACCCGTAAAGGTTCTAGTGATTAGTTGTTGCCAGTCTTCTGAAAGACCATTCCATGAGTTTAAGTCGTTTGAAACGGGAATCTTTTCTGGTAACCAAAAATTTTGTGTGACTCTGTTCCAAACTTCAAGATCTTTATCATCTTGCAACTTGTTCCAATTGATAGAGCGCATTGGCATCTCTTGACGATTTATTGCCCAGTCGATTGGTGACTGTGATTCGGTAAAGTAGTTTTTACCCATACGATTTCTCCTGTTTTAACTATTTTGAGTTTTTGGGTACACAAAAAGCCCTTCAAATGAGTGCTCATTTGAAAAAATTTTGCAACTATTTTTGGTTCTAGCAAACTCGGACTAAATCCAACTGTTTTGTGAAGCTTTAACACTTCTTTTCACGAGTAATACAAGGTGGGCATAAAAACGCTCTCATGCCTCACTTTCTTTAAATGTATACTACCAAAAAAAAATAGAACTGACAAGCTATTTTTGCAATTTTTATAACCTTTGTAAAAGATTGATGTATAATTAAACGTATTTAAAGACTGTATTCTTATAATTATCTTTATCGATTTTTTCCAGAAAAAAATCTAATATTATTAAAAAGCTTTAAAAATCAAGAGAAATAACAATTTGAAAGGTTTGATCATTTAATTATTATTTTTAATAAAAATTTTTTTGCTAAAAACACAATATATAGACAAAAAATAATGAAACACCCCCACATTTTGTGAAAGTGTTGCAAATTTTAGCAGATTATCAAAGTCAATTTTTTAAAAAAGAGTATAGAATTTTGAAAAAAGACTTTTATTAGTATATGACTTTTTAAAACGATTGTTGGCTAAGCCAATCGATCATCATTTTTTCACGTTGATCACTATCATCCGTTGGAAGCTCATCAAGACGAATTTGATTAGTTATTTGACCATCTGCCAAAAAGATGACACGACTGGCTTGTGCAGCTACTTTGGGATCATGTGTGACAAGGACTAAGGTTGTTCCTTCTTGATTAATATCCTTAAGTATAGTCATCACTTCATTTGATGTTGCAGAATTAAGAGCTCCAGTAGGTTCATCCCCAAAAATAATTTTGGGGTGATTGATCAAAGCACGACAGATGGCTGCACGTTGTAATTGCCCACCAGATACCATGGTGATATCATGCTCAGCCACCTTTAAAATGCCTGTCTTTGCCATCAACTCTTCAGCATGAGCCACTACTTCTTTTCTCGGCAAGAGATTGGCCTTAAAACCTGGTAAGATGATATTGTCACGAATCGATAAGTTTTTTAGAAGGTGAGACTTTTGAAAAATAAAGCCCATTTTTTCCAATCGTAGTTGACTCAATGCCTTATCATCCAATTTGGTTAATTTCTTATTTTCAAATAATAGTTCACCACTTGTTGGCACATCCATTCCACTAATTTGATACAAAAGAGTCGACTTCCCAGAGCCTGATTGACCCATGATAACAAGAAATTCACCTTCTTCAACAGTCATCGTGATATCCTTTAAAACAAGTGTGTCAGAAAACTGTTTTCTGAGATTTTTAACCTCTAATAAACTAGCCATAAGCTTCTCCTATTCATTGATGAATGACAAAATGTGTTCTTTTTTTATTGTCCTAGTTCTTATCCAAACGACAATGCCAACAACAAAAAGTAGTAAAATCGGAAAGATTACATAGTAAATCCCAAAATGACCGATAAATGTTATCTTGGTTATCCCAACATTTAAAAGTGAAAAGAAAGCACTGACTATTTTCTCACCAAAAATCATAGCCAATAAAACACCAAAAAAACTCCCAAGAAATGTGACGATAATCATCTGATATAGGTATTGTTTTCGAATGGCAAAGCTTGTAAATCCAAGAGCCTTTAAGATGGCTATTTGAGACTTATCATGCGCTAAACGTAAGGACACAAACAAGATGAGTAAAAAACTCATAATCAATAAACCAATAAGAGTAAGCAGAACTGTTGCCACTTTTATTTGTTGGGTCACTGCTCCAAGAGTTTGATTAAGAAAGACCGAAACATCTTCAACATCAAGGTCACTTGGTAAGGCTTGACGCCACTCATTGACTTTAACTTCAGTTCTTTTTTCATCTTTTAGCCAAATAAGCCATTGATAACGTGAAGAGGTTAAATGGGAAAAATCCGAAATGGTTTTAGCCGTTAACCCACCATTAGTAATATCTTGATAGATACCAGAAATAAGATAACTAACGTCTTCATTGTTGACACGCAGTAAAATAGCATCTCCCACTCCTTTACCCAGTTCATTTGCATTTAACTGAGAAAGAGCTATTTCCTTATCAGTTTGTGGTGCTTGTCCTACAAGGTACTTGAGACCTTTGCCTGCACTTGGCCCACTATCGATTTTCAAGGTCTTCCAGTCGTTTTGGCTCGTTTTGGCTTCAAGGCGTACTTCTTTCAATATTTCAAAACGATAAAGGTCGATATCATTAGCCAAAAAATCTTTAATTTGTTGCGCATCATTCTCAGAAGCTTCATTAACTGTCATTGTCATCATAATATCTGAAACAGGAGCTCCAAGATAAGACATGAAATTCTTGTCAGTCATTGTGGTGACCAGTTGACTAGGTAGCAACATCATCAGGATTAAAAGAAAACTTGTTATCGCAATCAATTTAAAATGAGACAGGGCATCAAAAACAGTTTTAAATGCTAAGAGAAAATCAAGAGAAAGGTTTGGTAGTTTAGACAAGTTATCTCGACTTTTTTTACTCTTCTTAAAGCCTTTTTCCTCAACGAGTGCCTCAACTATGGTTAGTTTCTTAATAGCTTTCAAAAGCATTTTACAGTATGTCGTACTAATCAGATAGATAATGAGAAAAATAAAGACAGGAGTAAGATAAATCAAGGTATTCGTACCAGAACTGGTAAAGCGTTGATTAATCGACTGTAAAAATGTTGGTACGATTAAAAGACTAAGTACATAACCAAGACTCAAGCCGATAAGGATAATGACTCGGTACTTATGGTAATAAAAATACCTGATATCCTTGAAGGGAAAACCAATCGCTTTCATGATGCCAATATCATTAATACTTTCTTCTAAACTAGCCATGAGCGTGTATCTAATCGCTAACAAGGCTAGAAAAATCAGAGAAAAACTAACCAGCACAGTCATCGCAACAAGAATAATATCTTCCAGAGCACTAATCAGGAAAATTTGACTGTAGGTGATGGCTGGGCCATTACTTGGAAGGCCTGCATTTTCATAAGCGGTTTGATAAGCATTTGCTAGTGCTTGATTCTCCATATAAGCTTCAATAATGTACTCGATATTTTTTGTTTTTACAAACAAGTCATCAAAATCTTTATCATTAAGAAGAATCCTGGTTGACGAAACAAGCGAGGAATTCATTTGAGCATCGTGGACATAAGTGGCAACTTTAAACGACTTTTTAATCCCATCACAGGTCACTGTCACCGTATCACCCATTTTTATCGCATAGTGGTCTAAAAGAATGATTGGAATGCCTATCTCACCAGGCTTCAACTGGATAATCTGACGCTTGTCATCCAAAAGAAAATCAAAATCGCTATTTTGCTTCACTAAACCGATATCAATTCTTGACTCAGCAAGAGAAAAAGAATTATTTCCTTTGATAGTAAGATCTGAGCCATCAAGATTAATCATGGCAACTGTTTGTCCTTTGGAAAATCCTTCAAATTGAGCATTAAAGCGATTGATGACTTCTTGGTCTAAGTCACCCTTGTGCATTTGCAGAAAGTGTGGTGGCTTTGCCACATCATACATTGCTGTCATAGACGTCATCAAGTGCGTCACAATCATCGTTGACAGCATTAAAAGAACACTGGAAAAAGTGATAAATAACACCAAAGATAAATAACCAAGGGGATTTCTTTTGATATCATTTTTAATCATCTTTGTCTTCATAACTTTTCTCCACTTCTTGCTTCAAAGAAAAACTTTCTCTGATTTCAATCATTTATAGGCTTGTAGGCATTGACTGTTGAGGCATTTTTTCTAAACTTGTAATGGCTTTACCGCGACTTAAAAAAAGAGCAACTAGTAGCATTAAGACACCCATAACGATAATCATAAGTCCAAGACCACGTCCTTTACCAGTACCAATCACTTGCCCGAGTGAAGAGGCTAAAAGACCATTTTTTGCCATGAGTGGTTCAAATAATTTGTCTGCTAAAATGCCTGAAATCAAATAAGCAATGACATAGCCAATCTGGGTTAAAAAGCTAATCAACCCACAAATCCTCCCTTGCACTTCATTTGGCATCTGTATTCTGATGAGAAAGTCGGCACAGGTGTTGACAATAGGTAGTGTTGCAAAGAAAAGGAGTGTGACAGACAAGATGAAAATGATTGACGTTGATAAACCAATCAAACTCATAAAAAGACCACAAAACACCAAAGAAAGTATTAAGAGTCTAAAATAATGTTTTTTAACGCCGATGACACTAATAACAATACTTGATAGCAACATACCAAAAGCACTCAGTGTTTGGATTAAACCAGCGGTTTTAATACTATCAATAGCAAGTAACATGGGGGTTAGTGCGATTTGAATGAAACCGATGAAAAAACACATTAAAGCCATGAGTAAGACGAGTTGTCTAACGCCCTTATCTTTTAAAAGATAGGCTAGTCCTTCTTTTAATTCCTGCTTGAAAGACAGTTGCTCTTGTCTTGGTTTTGCGTTTGCAATCTGTTTTCTCACCATGCTAACGATACTAACAGTCACAACAATGGTTAGGATATCAAGGATTAAAATCAACTTGATGTCAAAGCTAGTCAGTAACAATCCTGCTAGAGCTGGCGAAATAAGGTATTTAACATTTCTTGCAATTTGCACAAGACCACTGGCCCTACTGTACTCCTCTTTTGTGAGTAAATCTGTAACCGTTGCTCCATAAGCAGGATCAAGTAAGGAAACAAAGACAGCATTGATGGTGACTCCGATAATGATGGGCCATAAGCCTGTATTTCCCACTTGCATGTTTATCAGAATAAAGAGCAAACCAAAGGCAGAAAACAAATCGCCACAAATCATAAGTAACCTTCTATCGTAACGGTCTGCCAAAACACCACCCAGTGGATTAAGAAGAATGGTGGGAAAATATGCTAAAAGCGTGACAAGAGACACAGAAGCCACACTACCAGTTAATTGATAAACGTAGACAGATAAGGCAAAGGCTGTCATACCACTACCAATGTTTGATATGAGTTGCCCTATCCAGATTTTCATAAAATGTTTCATGGCAAGCTCCTTGACAATTAACGAGAGATTTTATCAGCCAAAGAAAAACTCCCAGCAGGTAGGTCAAACATTTTTTCACCCAAACATAAGAGTGCCTGAGTCATTTCTTGCTTTTCAGTAGGGGTCATCATAATCACATCACCATCAAAAAGTGACAATGCTGACGTGAGAAAAATTTGGATGTATTGTTTGGGAAAATCAGCTTGAAAAATTCCTTGTTCAATCCCTTCACTGACAATCGTTTCAAGAATTGGTGTTAGTTTTTCAATAGCCTGCACCAGAGATTTTTGATAGAAAATACCGTGTTGCGAGTGGTGAACTGTCTCTTTCAAGCGACTATCCACTTCTTCTTCAACATTCATCACTAAAAAGACTTTGAGGAATTTATCAATAGCTGACAAGGACGCATCGCTAGCCACTTGTCTTGCTCGAGCAACAGCCATATCCGTAATCTCCTCGATAATCGCATCAAGCACCTCTTCTTTAGAGTTGAAATAATAATAAAATGTTCCTTTGGCGATACCAACACGATTTAAAATGGCATTAACACTGGTTTTTTCATACCCATTTTGAGCAAACAAGACCTGAGCTTCCCGAAGAATGTCATGCCGTTTAACAAAATAATCCTTACTAGAGTCCATAAGATAACCTTCTTTTCACATAAAGTTGTCGACCATCGGTCTACAATTACAGTATAATCCTCTTAAACACATTTGTCAAGAATTTTAGACCATCGGTCTACTATATTTTATAAGGGATTAGAGGACAAAAAAACCTCACTATCTGTGAGGTTTGACGATTATAGTTGACCACCAACACCTTTATATTTCTCAACAAAGGCTGATAGTTTTTGAAAGACTGATTGTTTTTTGATTTCCCAATAGTTCATTCAAATTTCTTTTTTAGTTTTTCAAGGAGAACATTAATATTTTTATTATTTCTAATAGCTACAAAAGTTTCGTCATTATAAAACAAATTAAAAACGGATTGTACAATCATTTTATCACTTCTATTTGATTTCTTACCTACGGTAATATTTTGATCAATCCACTCTTCAATACGATTAAAATAAGCATCTCCTTTTAATGCAAAGTCTTTTTCTTTCATCAAGATTAATTCATTTAAAGCGTCTTCTGCATATTTTGAGCCATTTTTAATGTCATGAGTTTCTAAATATTTTTTTGCAGCTAAGAGATAAAAATTAATAACAAGTCCTTTATTTAATTCCTTAATGTTAAATGTATCTATTAATTGTTCCATTCTCTGTGATGTTTCCTTCCAATTTGATAGATTCATTGTCATTTGCTGCATTAATAGATTATAGAGATTAAAAAGTTCTTTATATAAAAAGATTTGTGACTTCTCTTGTGCCAATTCTAAATCTTGTTTTTGAATATAAGCACTTACAACCAATGTTTCGGTTTCAATTAACCGTTCTGTCTCAGGTAGCAGTTCTAATACTTCATCAAACTTTCCTACTTGCAATAAACAAACAGACGCCATACTTGTTGCCAAGTTTTTTAGAGTAAGGTCTTTAGTTTCTACTCTCACTCTTTCAAATAAGTTTATAATATAGTCCATATGTTCTTTTAAAGTATTCTTATCTTCTAAAAACTCAATATGGTTGACTAAGAATAAACCAATTGAATAGATTAACGGAAAACAAGAATAGTATTTTTTAACAAGCTCTTTACTAGTTTCCAAAACAGCTTCAAAAGATTCAGAAGCTACTTTATCCATTAAATCATAGATAATTTTTCTAATTTGACTCTCAGATAAATTCGCCTCATATCCTATTAGTTCATCAATTGTTATATTAAAGTAGGAAGCAATTTTAGGTAATAATAAAATATCAGGGTGACTTTGTCCTGTCTCCCATTTAGAAACAGCAGCCTTTGTTACCATTAAAAATGAAGCTAAATCATCTTGTGTTATATTTTTTTCTTTTCTTTTTTTCAAAATGATATCTGCTATAGCAATTTTTGTCATAGTAAAATCCTCCTAAACTATTTGTCTTTTTTTAATTGCTATTAAAGAAGAAATAATCACGACAAAAGTTAAAATAATCGTAATTACAATTGGAAAGTGAAAAACAGTTGTGTTTGTATTTTTTAACACATCTAAAGAATTAGTGACCAAATAAATCGGGAAATACTTGTTCCAATCAGTTTTGATAGAAAGTATTAGCTGAACAAGCGTCACCACCCCAACAAATGATAGTGTACCAACAGTTGACCCTGTCGTAATGCCACCTAAAAGTTCTATAGAAAGTAGTAACACGCCAAACAAAAAAGGAAGACTTAAGGCAAATAAAAGTAATTCAATGCTAATGGTGTTTTCAAAAAAATACCCGGTATAAAGCCATGTTATAGTAAAAGCGATTAGACAGGAAGTCATCCAAATGATAAGACTCACAAAAAACTTGGCCATAACCACAGCATTTTTTGATAATCCTTTTGAAAATAAATTTACCAAAGTGCCTTTTTCTAGTTCGATACTCATTTGATTACTAAATACTAAAATAAGTGTCAACATTCCCATTTGACCAATGTTTTTAAAAAACTGCGCCCATGAATCAAGTTCTGTTGGCTCAGGCATTTGAATAATGACGCCATTAGTTGAAACTGACTCTAAAATTATTGGCGTCAATTTTGCTATTAAAGAACTTAATAAACCAAATAAGGCAAAAATAATAAGCATTAAAAACAACTTTTTATTCCTACTGTATTCTAATAATTCTTTTTTAATAAAGATTAAGCACATTTTCATTCTCTGGTTACCTCCAAAAAAATATCTTCAAGGCTTGCTTCCATCACTCTCATTTCTTCAGGGAAGATGCTTAAGTTATAGAATTCTCTCATAATGGCTTTACGTTGATTCTCATCTGTTCCTTCAATAACAATAGTATTATTTTCTTCAACGATACTTTCTTTTATTATTTTATCAGAATGTAAAAATTTCTGTTTATCTCCTAAATTAAAAAATTTGATTTCAATATTAGATTGTCTCTTTATTTCTTTTAATTTGGAAATTTCTCCACTTAAAACATTTTTTCCTTTGTTTAAGATTATCACATGATCACAAATCGCTTCAACATCAGACAAAATATGTGTCGAAAAAATGACGGTAGTTTGACCTCTAATTTTTTTGATAATCTCTAGAATTTCTTTTCTACCAGAAGGATCTAATGCTGATGTCGGTTCATCACAAATCAAAATTTTAGGCTGGTTTAATAAAGCTTGGGCAATTCCTAGACGTTGCTTCATTCCTCTAGAAAATCCCCTGATTTTTTTATTATACTTCTCTAATCCTACCAATTGGAGAAGATAATGACTTCTCTCTCTAATTTCACTTTTAGATAATCCTGTAATTTCACCACATAGTTGTAAATATTCCTTTGGCGTCATGTAGCCATAAAATTCAGGAACATCTGGTAGGTAACCAATGTACTTATTAGTAGAGGTTTCGCCATAGTGCACCTCTTCATTAAAAATCTTTATGCTACCACTATCAATTTTTAAGAAACCCAAAATCATATTCATCGTTGTGGTTTTACCAGCACCATTTCTTCCTAAAAGTCCTAAGATCGAATTTTTTGGAACATTAAAAGTTAAGCCATTAAGTACTTGGTTTTTTCCAAATGTTTTTGACAATGATTTTATTTCTAAAGCGTTTTTCATTTTTCTTCTCTTCCTGTCACAAAATAAAGAATAGGGCCAAGAATTTGAATGATAATAACGATCACTATCCAAAAAGCTTTATTTCCAAATTTAAACTTTTCTTGTTTTAGTACACTTTTTAAAGCAAAAATCATTAAAATAACTTCCAAGAAGATGATAGGTAGCAAAGCTGGTAAATAGTCTTTTAAAGAATTCATGATTATCCCTCCTAATATTATCTTTATAAGTATAATAACAGTTAACATAGTCAATAATCAAGCGACTTATTGTTGACTTTTTTCGTTGAAAGTCAACTACAAGGAAACATAATGATTTCATTATCAATGTAACCAAATCAAAATAGCATTTTAGTTAATCTCGATATTTAAAAATTAATTTTACATAATTAATAAAAAAGGAAACATACAAATCTTAGAATACAAACATTGCTAAGATTTATATTTCTTCATCAATTCTAATTTACTTGTCAATAATTTTTATGGTTCATTCCTTTTGTTTTCTATTACATTTTTTTGAAAGGAATTCGCTATATTTCCATTTGCATACTTTTTGAATCTAAATTTTTTAGAAGCTAGGTCATCTAAAATCAATTGTTTAAATCATCTAACGTAAAATAAAAGCAGAGTAGATGATATCAAATCAATCTACTCTATTAATTTAGTACTACTCTAGTCTTATCTAAATTTCTTTGTCAAAAATGCTTTCTATTATTTTTTTAATGATAAATTCTAAATTTATATAAGCATATAGGCTGCGCAAATCCCTGAAAAAATATTTGACAAAGAATGAATTATCCAGCTTGGGATAATTGAACCGTGAGCAATTTTCTCATTGACATAACCCATAGAATATGCAATTAATCCTGTAAAAATGACAATAAGTAAAGACTTAATTATTCCAACGAGAGGAATAAACATAACACCATGAAGTAATGCAAACAAAATTGCTTGGACACAATTTCCGTATGTGAATCCAAACTTATTTGATATTCTCTTTAATATAAAACCTCTAAAGATCAGTTCTTCTGGAAACGCAGTATTAAAAACCGCATAAACTAAAATTGCTGGAAGTGCCGATAATCCTAAACCTTTGAATACAGAAGTTGCCATTTTAATATTCTTTAGACTTAATAAAATTATCGCTCCTAATATCATAAATAAAATAGATAAAGTTATTATGGCAAGAATGATTCTTTTCTTGTTTCCAGTTATTTTCTTTAATCCTATCCAATGAGTAAATTTTTCTTGCTTTTTTCCAGAAAAATACCACCAAATAAAAGGTATTAGAGAAAATAATGTAATCTGAACTATACTAGCTAAAATTTTATCTAATAATAATGTCATTGTCCCTTACACCTCCCGATTTCTAATTTTATTTGATTAATATACTATTCTTAAATTTTTTAATTGTAAGATAGCCTCCTTTCATTCAAATAATAACTAATCAATTGCACTCATTTATATGATACCTACACCATTTTTTGTCTTTTCATACTCGATGGTTTTGTTACCAAATCAATTTCATTTTCTAATCAAATACCCATCAAAATAAGCTTTGATAATCTGATTTAATTCTTTCTTGGTCCCACGATATTCCAAGTCCAGAGACTTACAAATTTCTGCCAGTTCCTTACGATACCAATAATATTTTTCAAATTCGTCAAAAGATTTAATGCTTTTAAAATCAGGTCTATTTTCAATCACCAACAACTCTCCCCACTATTACTTATCATCCATAGAATCAATGACAGCATGATTTAACTGTGAAGGATGCGGTGCTTGCACCTGAGAACCGGCTAAAAAATCAGCAAAATGTCGTTTATCTTCTCGAAGAATCCCCATGGCAAACATATCCAACATAAGACCGATGCTTAGAATTTGTAAGACAAGGCTAATGGTATCAAAATCATGGTAAATGCCGTGAATGGTAGCTATATGCCCCAACTGCCAAGGTAAAAATTTAATCACATTTCTGATGAGAGCGAAGCGAAACTGCTTCTTCTTGAAATGAATTCTTAACCCTGTTTTCTTCTTACCAATACTACCACCACGCCAATCAAGGTAAGAAAATAGCAAAACAATTGGAACAACAGACGTCATTGTAGCTATTAGTTGTGACGTAACCTCTGAAAAAAGAGGTATGCCACCAAAGAACAGTTGATAAAATAAGGTCGCTATTAGAAATAACAAAGCGAGGTAGCCAACAATCACTAGCCAGTCAATAAATAATTCTTTTAACCTTGTTTTGAGTGGGATGTCATTATTTTTTATCATTTTAACTCCTTCTTAACCGTCTAATCACTGTTTTACAAGAGTGATAATCATTCACATAAGTGATGAAAAACACTAAAAAATTTTATTTCTCTTATGATTATTCTCAGCTTTATTATACCATACCTAAAAGTTTCGTTATGTAGAATTGGTAACCAAAAAGACTCTAGATTATACTAGAGTCCTTTTGGTTTCGATAGGAAGGTTAATTTCAACTTGTATAATCCTGTAATTGCTAGAATTATTGCATTAACGTACAAAACAAGCCACAAGTCTCTTGCAAATGACCATATTACCCATGAAGGTGTTTCTAAAAAAATAGGAATTCCAAATAAAACTAATGGGATAACAATATGTCTAACGGTATCGATAAAAGATAAAAACCATGTTTTTTGCTTTGTTTTCCATTTTGAAATTGTAATCAAAGAATAGAAAGAAATCATGCTTAATAATAAACAAAACAAATCAATTAATCCGTGAAAAACTAAGTAAGTATTTTCTTTAAAATCATCTCGAGTTTCTCCCAACAAGGGATTTATAATATTCTGAATCAAGTTATTTGTTACTAAATAATCATTCGTGTTAACTAATACTACAACTGCTTTATCTTCTTCTGGCAAAATAAACATACTAGAAGTATAGTTTTCGACTAAACCAGCATGCCAAATCATTTTCTCCTGAAACATTTTTTCTGAATACTGCCAACCCATTGCGTAAAAATAATCACCTTGATTGACTGAAACACCATCATAAAACATGCTTTCAATACTCGATTGGCTAATGATATCATTACCACCTTGCAAATACATCTGTAGATACTTACCCAAATCAGAAGCACTTGCTGATAAGTAACCAGCGGGCACATTGGTCCAAGTTCCTTTTGAAATCTCTTTAGGGTATTCTGCATGACTTTCAATAGGAATACCAAAATAATTTCTATAGCCTTTTATCAAGCCATTTTCATAGCTTTTTTCTAAACTAGCAGCTGAATTTTTCATGCCAAGTGGTAAAAAGATATTCTCATTAATATAGTCTTCATAAGTCATTCCACTAACATTTTCAATGATTAGACCTAATAAACCATAATTAGTATTTGCATAGACATGTTGACCATAGAAATTTGTTGATTTCAGTTCACCAAATCTCTGAAATTGAGTAATGCCACTCGTATGATTCAGTAAATCTCTGACAGTAATATTTTTAGAATTTTTGTCTTCAATAAACCATTCTGAGCAATCAATGTATTCAGAAATTGGACTATCTAAGTTGATTTTCCCAGCTTCAACAAGTTGCATAATCGCAAGAGCTGTGAAAGATTTACTCATAGATCCTATAATAAAGGGAGTCTCTATTGTTACATTATTTCCATATGTCTTTGAAAATAAAACCTGCTCTTTATCCACTACAACAATTGCCATAGCGGGAATATGATAATTTTTAACATCTTGACGGATTTGTAAATCTATCTTTTCATAGTCAATACTATCTGAATTAGCATAGGTGGTAGATTGAGTTAAGCCAAGAAAAATAATACTTAAAAATACGATAAAATATTTTATACGTACTAACATCCTAACTCACCTCCACTTTTGATTATAAGTTTTAGTCTTTTTTATTTTCACTACAATTGTACTTCATTTAGCTAATGAACTTAATGTAATACATGAGTTTAAAGTAGCAATCAAAATCTAGCATCACTTGACATTACGTGAACCATGTTTAATAACCCATTGACATTCTTTACTGATATCGCCCTTCTCCCAATCGTTAACGATATAATAAAACTTTTCTTCATCTTCCTTATATAAGTCATTGAGATTGTTAGCAACACTTTTTTGAATGTATTTGTCTTTATCATCTTTTAAATTCGTTAGGATTTTAAAATACTGGTCAAAGTTATCTAAAGCAGTATATAGCTTCTTTGCCCATGGCAGTCTGATGCGAAGACATTCACTGGAAAGTCTCCTAACCCTTTCGTTTTCATCAACACTCCACTCTTCCAACACTGTCATCGTTTCTTTCGTATATTTTTTTATTAGTGGTCTCATGCAATACTCTGACGTAAATCTTTTTGTCAGTTCTTTACTGAAGGTTAGACTAGCCTCTAAGTAATCATCACCATATCGTTCGACATATTTTCCAATAGGCCAAAGCCACCAGCCTTCAGAAAAGGCACCAGCATTTCCTTTTAATTCATCTCCCAGCATTTCATAAAAAATCAAAAGTGTCTCTTCATAGCCTAAATTGATAGACTCATAGAGGGCTTTCGCTATTAAGTCCTGTCTTTGATTAAATTCCAGTTGTTCAATGGTATTACTTGTGAGTTCAAGAAATTTTTCACTATTAAAATCGTTACTTATTGCTGCTATCTTATTTGACATCATTTTTAAGTAATCAATATCATAATAGTCTTTCACTTTTTTAGCCATTTTTTATTCCATATTCTTAAGATTTTTAATAATATTAATGATAACAAACCATAAATAAGCAATAAAGCCATTAAGTAAAACACCAAAAGTGTTGAATTCAGGTCTTAGATTACCATAAACTGATAATAAAGAAAAAACTAAAAAGACGATTGGAAGAACAGAGCTTGGTATCTCATTTTGAGCAAACTGTTTTTTTAATTTTCCAGTGTACCATAACGTAATAATCTGACCAATAATAGTAAATAAAAGGACTATAAATCCAAAAACAGCAAGAAAAATTCCTCCTGTAACAGCAATTTCAGGATTAACTTCTCCAGCATTCTCCAAACCTAAACCGGCAAGTAAACTACCACCAAGAATAACAGGAATGGCAATAATTAGAGTAATGATAATGGCTATGATAGCAAATATTCTTAATAGTTTAGCAACGACAAAACCTTTTTCTGAAAGTCCTTTTTTGTCGTTAGGGTCTACATTTTTAAACAACAAATTAAAATTATTCATAATAGTTTATCCTTTCTATAAACAATGATAAGATTAAAAATTTATAAATAAATTGTAATCAATGTACAATCTTAGATTCTATTAATATCCTCTCTAATTTCAGTTATTTCATTATCTATATTAGTTAGTTCAGAATTGATAGAATTAATTTCATTATAAATTTTGTGACAAAAGCTTTCTTTTATTTTTCTTATTATTTTAATTAAGTTAACTTCTTTTTTCTTTTCCTTTTCTATTGAATAAATTAGAGAAAGAATAAAAGGTATCGAACCAATAATATATAAATATTTTTCAATTTTATCCCAAGTAAAACAAACAATAATACTAAAGATTATAAAATAAATTATTAAAGATAATTTGATTAAGCTTTTAAAAAATTTACATTTTTTTTCCATCTTTTCATTAAGGATTATCTTTTGATTTACTAATTGTTTTTTTCGTGCTTCTTTTTCTTGTAGTAATTGACGCTTTGATTGTAAAAGTTTTTCTTTTATTTTCGAATTCTCTTCTTTTAATTTGTTTTCAACTTGAATTTTAACATTTATTTCATTCTGTAATTGTTTATTTTTCTCAACTTCTTTTTCGGTTTTTATTTTTTGATAATTAAACTCTTCTATAAATGAATCAAGACTATCTTCTTTTATTGTATTAAGTATATCTTGAGAATTACTTGCCTTTATTTCCTCGGCATTTAATACTTTTTCTCTAAGATTTGAAATTCTGGCTGCCGCTTGCTCTTTGGTTATATCACCTTTTTCAAAATGATATCTTAACTCTTCATATTTTTCTCCAACACTTTTATTTAAAACATTTGATAAAACTATTTGTGCTTTGCTAATTACATTAAAAGATTTTGGCAAGATCTCTTTCCCAAATCCTTTATTGAGTTTAAACCAAAATTTATTAGTCAAGAAGCTTAAATCAGTAGCAAGAGGAACATTGCCATTCTCTTTAAGCAAATCATCCCAAGCTACTTTAATTGTAATTGAATTTCCAGTTAGTAAAATATATTTTATATTTTCAAAATTTTCTTCCCTTAAATTTCCTCTAAGAATTGAAATATAGTTTAAGAACTGTAAGTAAGGATAAGGATCTTTTCCAATTTCTTTTTCAACTTTTTCAATTAATTCATCATTAATAACATTGTACTCGTAATTGTTTTTATCAAAATAGTTTTGATAAGAATCTTCTGTTATCCCAAATTTTTCTAGAAACATAAAAAAATCTGATCTTTTTGAAATTACATCACTAGCTGAATGACAACCATTTATAATTGAAACCATTGCAGTATTGTTTTGATCAGGTCTAGTATTTTCACTTATAAATTTTTCTGCTTTATAGAAAAATTTTTCAATTTCTTCTTTAACTTCCGTAAAATACTTTAACTTAATTATTCTCTTTTTAGCTTTCGTGTTTATTTCCTTTACTAAAGAATAAAAATCCATAGCTAAATTTTTAAATAGCTCACCATTATAACCAGCTAAATGAAATAATATTTCTGTGTCAACATATATAGTTAATTCATTTTTCCAAGAACCAATTTCGTTTACATTATTATTAAATTTTATTCCAGTGTAAATTATTACACCTTCTCTTATTAAATTAAGATGGCTTCTAAATTCATAATTATTTTCATTTTCTAATATAAAAGCAGATATATATTCAATATATTTTTCTCCATTACTTCTATCTAGTAAAAAACTATAAAAGGTTCTTGAAGCTTCTTCTATATCTTTATCAGTTAGTTTTCTTAAAGTTTTTTTCTCAATATATAAAATAAGATTTTTAAATATTTCTTCGTTTCTGATTTGATTAGTTTTTTGTGACTCATTAACTGAAGATTCTTTAATCACTGAAATATCAGAAATTGAATAAATACCATTATTTCTTCTAACAAAACTCATTTTTGATAGTGATGTTTTTACTACAGCAGTAGGTATTTCAAATTCATAAATAGAATTAAGCTTTTCTGTAATCTCTGTTAAACTAAATTCATAAATACGTTTGCTTTTAATAATTTCACTCAAAAAAGCTGATATAACTCCATAGACATCTTTTTCGGAATCATAAAGTTCTCTAAATAGTGCTAAAGAAGCTAATAATCTACTATCTTCACCTATTTTTTTCATTGAATCTCCAAATCTAAAATAAAAATTTAATTTTTAGAATATATTATTTAATAGAATCTATCCTTAATAGACAAATAATATTATTCTATAAAAATTTCATTTTTAATTATAATATTATTTGTTATAAAAATCAATATGTTAATATTTTTAAAACCATAACTTAAAAGTTATGGTTTTAAAAATTAAGTTTATACAACAAAGTTCTCCTACTCCCACTCTACTGTTGCTGGTGGTTTACTTGTAATATCATAGACAATACGGTTAACGTGGTCTACTTCATTAACGATACGTACTGAGATTTTTTGAAGGACATCCCAAGGAATCTTAGCAAAGTCTGCTGTCATCCCATCAACTGATGTGATGGCTCTAATTGCAATGGTATAGTCGTAGGTACGACCATCTCCCATAACTCCAACTGAGCGTACACCGGTATTAACGGTGAAGTATTGCCAGATGTCACGGTCAAGTCCTGCTGCTGCTATTTCTTCACGCAAGATAGCATCTGATTCACGAACGGTTTTCAAGCGCTCTTCTGTGATTTCACCAATGACACGAATGGCTAATCCTGGTCCTGGGAATGGTTGGCGCCAAACAATCTCATCAGGCATACCAAGTGCTGTTCCAAGTGCACGTACTTCATCTTTAAAGAGTGTGTTTAACGGTTCAATGAGTTCAAATTGCATGTCTTCAGGCAGTCCACCAACATTGTGGTGTGACTTGATGGTTTGCGCTGTCTCTGTGCCTGACTCAATGATATCAGTATAAAGAGTTCCTTGCGCAAGGAAGCTCACGTCTTTAAGTTTACTTGCCTCATCATCAAAAACATAGACAAACTCGTTGCCAATGATTTTACGTTTCTTCTCAGGATCATCAACGCCAGCTAATTTATCAAGGAAACGTTTTTGCGCATCCACTTTAATGATGTTAAGGCCAAACTTACCGCCAAGCATCTCCATGACTTGCTCAGCTTCACCTTTACGAAGCAAACCATGGTCAACAAAGATAGATGTCAATTGGTCACCAATTGCTTTTTGAAGAAGAACACCGACAACTGACGAGTCCACTCCACCAGAAAGACCAAGAAGGACTTTTTTATCACCAACTTTTTCACGGATTTTTTGGATTTCAAGGTCGATGAAATTATCCATAGACCAGCTACGTGAGGCACCGCAGATGGTGACAGCAAAGTTTTTAAGAATGTCATTGCCGTATACAGAATGACGCACTTCTGGATGGAATTGAATACCGTAAAGGTGTTTATCAGTATTTTCAATAGCTGCAAAAGGACAGTCTAGTGATTCCCCAGTCTTAACAAAGCCTTGAGGGATTTCTGTGACCGCATCACCATGACTCATAAGAACAATTTGTTCTTCTGGCGTATTCTCAAATAATTGAGAAGTTTGTGTCAAGTTTAATTGTGATTGACCATATTCACGATTTCCTGCCGTTCCAGCTGGTACCACTTTACCACCCAAAGTATGAGTGATTAACTGCATCCCATAACAAATCCCAAGAACTGGAATTCCCAACTCTAAAATTTCTGGGTCAATTTTAAAACTATCTTCTTCATAAACTGAATTAGGTCCTCCAGATAGGATAATACCAATCGGGTTAATAGCGCGAACTTCTTCTGCAGAAATCTTATGGCTCATCAACTCAGAAAAAATGCCTAACTCACGGATACGACGTGTAATCAACTGATTATACTGACTACCGTAATCTAGGACAATAATTTTTTCAACATCATTTAACATACTAGCAACTGTGCTCATGGGTTCCCTTTCTCTTGTTGTTAAAAACAACCTTTTTTGATATTTTACCATATTTTTAAGCATTACACACTGTAAAATATCATCTTTTTTATATTTGACACTTCTTTAATAAGATATTAAATTTAACTTTTTACAATAAAAAGAGTCAGCTAAAAGCCGACTCCTTTTTAGTCTGTAATTTTGATGAAAGGAACTCCCACACCTTGAACATCTTCTGGTGCATGACTACGTTCAGCAAACAACCTTGCTGTTGGATACCAACCTGTATTTTGACGACTCCAAGGATCTGTGACGTAAGTCATACCATTTTGATAGCCTTTTAAAACAAGTTCATGTGAACCGTTACTGACAAATTTATTATTTTGAACGGCAGCAAGAACATAGTGACCTGTTTTAAGATTGTCCTCTAATTGTTTTTGTGAGCCTAGAACTTCTGATTTAAAGCCGTAAGCCTTATTAGCTTGCAAAATACCAAGAGCAGACGTTCCAGCAAATTTGCGGTTAAATTCTTGTGTTTGGTTGTATAAATAGTCCGCGACATTATACGGTTTAATATCCTTACCACTTAAAGCAGAATAAACCATGCTTAAAGCTGTTGGGACACAGCCTGTTACACCAAGGCTTTGGCCACCATAGTTTTTACCACTCCATCTAGAATCCCATTGAAGATAATAAGGCATATTGTTATAGTCTGTTCTTTTAACCGTTTGTGTGGTAGCTGTGACAAAATACATCTTGCCATTTTGTTTTTGGTAAACGTGGATGTGATAAGTACCAGTATCAGAGTGATTAACAACATTAAACATACCATTTGCTTGAAGATATTTTTTAGAGGCATTGTACCACTTCAAATCATTTTGACCATTTTTTTCCGACCAAACAGCATAGACAACATCACCATCTGAATAGAGATTATCAATTTTTACTTGATGAACACCAGTACCAAGATAATCTACTTTTACTGTGCTTGGATTAGTGCCTTTATCAAAATGATATTTTCCTAAATCATAGCCGATTTGTTTACCATTACTTAATTGTAAATAAGTATGAACAGTATAATCACCAACAACATTCTGATGATATTTACCACTCACAGGAATAGTAACTTGTTTTGATCCAGTTGGTCTCAAAACATACCAGTGAATGTTTTCTTGTTTCTTTTCAGACCAAGCAGCTACTTTAAATGTAGTCACATCATAAGAATTGTCTGGTATAGTAATCACAACGTCAAGTGATGCCTGATTAGGCTTATGATTTTTGACGACTACAGTTGGATTTGTAAGGGTAATGACTCCAGTATCAAATCCTTTACTATCAGAAATACCAATTAAACGATTTTGTTCAAGTTGACTTTTACCGTAGATATGAACATTATAGTGACCAGAATCAAAATGATGGTCTTTTATTTGAAAGGTCATTCTGTATTGGGTGTCTGAAAATTTTGTTGTTTCATACCATTTCAAATCGTCCTGACCTTTATTTGTTGACCAAACTGGAACAATAATTTGACTGATATAATAAGGAACATTACTTACAAAAACGGTATAGTTAACATCATCATTTTTAATAATTTCTGTTGTTACAGAAGGTTTTTCAATGGTAAATTGTCTTCCTGTTAAACCTTTATATCGACCATTGTTATAATAAGTATGAATATGATAAGTACCATACCCTTTATGATTAGTATAAGACGCTACTGCTTCTCCAGCTTTATTAGCTTGATACCATTTTAAATCATCTTGACCATTAACATCCGACCATACTGCAAACATGACTTTATCCATTTCAGAAATAAGATTAGAATCAAGCGATAATGCTAAACCTTTAGTGGTCATTTCTACTGACACATTGTTTTTAATCTTTGAGGTATCAATTTGAAATTTACCTAAGTTAACACCAAATGTTTTATTGTCAGTATATGTTGTATACACATGGACGTTATAGTTATCACTGGTATTACTATGATTAAGAATAGAAATTTTAGTCTTAGTTTTCCCCTCTATTATCTTTGGTTGATACCATTTTAAATCATCTTGGCCTTTATTATCAGACCACACAGCAATACTAACATGTTTAACTTTTTGAAGAGACTGACTACCGTCTACAATAACATCAAAAGTAGGATTATATTTATCATAATTTTCAACCCTTGATTTGACATTATAAACCTGATTTTCTTTAACTTGAAATCCCGGTGTGGCAGTTAATCCAACTAAGGATTTTGTTACTCGACTATTACCATAGATATGAACACTATAGTGACCAATATCATAGTGATGATTAGAAAGATTGACAACAAGAGAATACTTTGTTGCTGATTCTTTGTTAGCTTTATACCATTTTAAATCATCCTGACCCTTAATATTAGACCAAACTGGGATAACAATCTCAGATAAAGTTTGAGGAACATTGTCTACACTCACTTTATATTGATGATTATTAAGTGACTCTATAACGGCATCAACCTTTGGCACATCAAGAGTGATCGTTCTGGCATTTAAACCTTTTATGATTCCGTTTGTATTGGAATATGTGTGGATATGATAAAGTCCATAAGAACGGTGATTTGAGAAATTAACATAGGCAACTCCTCCAGATTCAGCGGTATACCACACCAAATCATCTTGTCCCTTATTATCTGACCATACAGCAAATTTTATCAAAGTCCCATTAGGAATTTGAGGATGATATTGAATTCTTAGTCCTGTTTCACCAATAGTAACATCAGTAATTTGATTAGCGTCAATGGGTTGTTTGCTTGTTCTAAATGAGACGCTATTTTCAACTGTTTCTTCTATTTTTTCCTGACTAACTTGAGGACTTGACTCATCGACTGTTTTGTCCATATCTTTATGATCAGACTCTAAAGTATCCTGAGATGAGCTATTGGTAAAACCACTTTCTTCCATAGTACTCAAGGATTCCCTTGTTTCTTCCTTGTAGCTATCTAGAATTACTTCTTTTTCATCATCAATATCTGTTTCTTCATCTACATTATTTGAAAAAACATTCTGGGAATCACTGACTGTATTATCGATTAATTCCACCGGCATATTAGCATCAATAGTGTTTACATTCATGCTATCATCAGCCATAATCGTTGATGAAAATAAGATAGTAGAAGCTACTAGGGAAATGTATAAATAGGATTTCAACCTCTTATACTGCATAATAATACCTCCCAAATTTCTTCTAAAATTATTATACTACTGTTGAAAATAATTAGCAAATAAATATAAAAAAGAGGTGATTAACACCTCCTTTAATAGTTTATAACGAAATTTGATTGTATTGTTTTTCAAATGCTTTTAAAATGGATTGGTCAGCATCGTCAAAAGCTAATTCACCTGTTAATTCACCATAAACAATGGTGCGGTAAGTTGCTTCTGCATCCGTACAGGTGACAAGAGTAATCTGATTTTTGCCTTCCACATCATAGACCACATCAACCCTATCAGGAGTGACTTGTTCAACCATATTGATAGTGTAGACATAGATTTTTTCTTTATCAGTTAGATAAATCTTCATTCCTTCTTTGGCATTATCCAAAGGAGAAAAGAGCATTTGCGAAGAACCTGTAAGGCCAAACACATGGTGACTAGCAAGAGCATAGTTGCCTTGACCCATCACTTGATCTTCTTTCATGGTTCCAGCTCCATAACTCAATGCAACATTGTCTAATCCTTTAAAGATTGGAAGGTTAAGTTCCAAGTCTGGAATCGCAATACCGCCAATAACTGGTAAGTCTTGAGCACTCATTTGTGCAGCAAGGACTGCCTCAACATTTAATGACTCAACATCTTCAAACTTGAAGGTTGATTTGGCTTTCTTGTTTTTATCAATATCTTTTTTATCAACTTTAGTCACCTGATATTTATTGGTATTCCAAGCGATAAGTGTGTTTCTAATCGGCTTATTAAAAATAAGTGCTAAACCAACTAGAAAAAGGAGAAAAACAAGAGTATTGAGTAGAATGCTTTTTAGCTTAGAACGTTTTTTCCTTCTATTCATTCGTTACTGTCTCATTCCCTTCTTCTAAAGTTTCATCAGTTTCTTCAGAATCAACTAGAGCAAATGTCATGATTTTAGCGTTATCATCTAAACGCATCACTTTAACACCTTGAGTGGCACGACCGGTTTGGGAGATACTATCGATACTTGTTCGGATGATAACACCAGTATCAGTAATGATGACGATATCCTCATTACCGTTAACTGTTGTTAGACCAGCCAAGATACCATTTTTCTCAGTGATATTAGCGGTCTTCATTCCTTTACCACCACGACGCTTCGTAGGATATTCAGTAGCGCTGGTTCGTTTTCCGTAACCTTTTTCAGTAATGATGAGAACCTCTTGTTCATCATGTATTGAAGAGGCACCAACGACAAGGTCATCATCTCTTAGATTGATCCCTTTAACTCCTGTTGCACTTCTTCCCATACTTCTAGAGTCGGTTTCCTTGAAGCGAACGGAATAACCTTTTTGTGTTCCCATGATGATATCATTGTCACCATCGGTTAGTAACACATTGATTAGTTGGTCATTTTCTTTAAGATTTAAAGCGATAAGACCATTTTTTCTAATATTTTTAAAGGCTGATACACTGACACGCTTAATCATACCATATCGAGTAGCGAAGAACAAATATTTGTTCTCAAAGTCGTCTGTCTTAACATTGATGATTGTTTGAATTCTTTCGTTTTCATCTAGTTTTAACAGATTAACAACCGGAAGTCCTTTGGCTGTTCGTCCATACTCAGGAACTTCATAACCTTTTAAGCGATAAACTCTACCCAGATTAGTGAAAAAGAGCATGGTATCATGAGTACTTGTTGAAATTAATTCTTTGACAAAGTCGTCATCATTAACACCGGTTCCTTGAACACCTCTTCCGCCACGGCGTTGTGATCGGAATTCATCTTGAGACAAACGTTTGATATAACCTTTATTTGAAAGAGTGATTAAAACATCAGCTTCTTCAATCAAGTCTTCGTCTTCTAAACTTAGAATCTCACCAACCATCAATTCCGTACGACGTTTGTCATCATACTTGCGTTTAACCTCATCTAGCTCTTCTTTAATAATTGTTTGAACACGATGTTGGTTATTAAGAATGTCTGTCAAATCAGCAATTAAGGCAATAAGATCATCAAATTCTTTTTGAATTTTATCACGTTCCAAGCCTGTTAAGCGACGTAGACGCATGTCTAAAATAGAAACACTTTGACGATCAGATAGATTGAAACGACTGATCAACTCAGCCTTAGCAATTGCATCAGTCTCACTATTTCTAATCACTTTAATGACCTCATCAATGTGATCAAGTGCAATTAGTAGACCTTCCAAAATATGAGCCTTTGATTCAGCCTTATCCTTATCAAACTGTGTTCTTCTAACCACTACTTCTTTTTGGTGCTCAATATAATTATCAAGAATTCGGCGTAATGACAATATTTTAGGAACACCTTTTTCAATGGCTAGCATATTGAAACTAAAGTTAGTTTGAAGACTCGTTAATTTGAAAAGATTGTTCAAAATCACGTTAGCACTTGTGTCACGCCTTACTTCAATAACAAAGCGCACACCTTCTCGGTTTGATTCGTCTCGAACAGCAGTGATGCCCTCGATACGTTTCTCTTGAGCTAGCTTAACAATATGCTCATGAATTTTAGTCTTGTTGACCATATAAGGAAATTCAGTGATAATAATTCTTTCACGGCCTGATTTAAGGGTTTCAATTTCAGTTTTAGCACGTAGAACAATGGAACCACGTCCGGTTTCATAGGCACGATGGATACCACTACGTCCCATAACGAGTGCTCCAGTTGGAAAGTCTGGTCCAGGAAGCACTTCCATTAGCTCTTTAGTGGTGACATCTGGATTATCCATCACTAATTTTACAGCTTCAATTGTCTCACCTAAATTGTGTGGTGGAATATTTGTTGCCATACCAACTGCAATCCCAGTCGCACCATTCACAAGAAGATTAGGAAAGCGAGCAGGTAAAACAACTGGTTCTCTTTCACTTCCATCATAGTTATCAATAAAATCAACTGTATTCTTATTGATATCACGAAGCATTTCTAGTGCTATTTTGCTCATCCGAGCTTCAGTATAACGTTGTGCCGCAGCACCATCACCATCCATGGAACCAAAGTTCCCATGACCATCTACTAAAAGATGACGATAACTCCACCACTGTGCCATTCTAACCATTGCTTCATAAATAGAAGAATCTCCGTGAGGATGGTATTTACCCATAACATCACCAGTGATACGAGCAGATTTCTTATGAGGTTTATCTGGTGTAACACCTAACTCATTCATCCCATACAAAATACGACGGTGAACTGGTTTCAAACCGTCACGAACATCTGGTAAAGCCCTGGCTACGATAACACTCATTGCATAGTCAATGAAGCTGTTTTTCATTTCACTGGTTAAATTAACATTGATTAGATTTCTGTCTTGCATTAAAAATGCCTCTTTCCTTTGTTAAAAGTCTTTATTATTATACCATAAAAAGGCTATTTTATCATCTTTGGAACCGCTTTCTGAAAATAATTTACATAAATTTACCCAAAATTCATGACAAAAGACTTACAAAGTGCTAAAATATAGCATGTATTGACATAGTTAAAAATATTAAGGAGATTTTATAATGATTTCAACAAAGCAACGTAAAAAAGTAATTCTGATTGGTGATGGTGCCGTCGGATCATCTTATGCCTTCGCTCTTGTCAACCAAGGTATTGCACAAGAACTTGGTATTATTGATATTTTCCAAGAAAAAACACAAGGAGATGCCGAAGATTTAAGTCATGCTCTCGCCTTTACGTCACCTAAAAAGATTTACTCTGCTACATATGAAGATGCGCACGATGCAGATTTAGTTGTTCTTACTGCTGGTGCTCCTCAAAAGCCAGGTGAAACACGTCTTGACTTAGTTGAAAAAAATCTTCGTATTAATAAAGAAGTGGTTACAAAAATTGTTGACTCTGGCTTTAAAGGTATTTTCCTAGTCGCTGCCAATCCTGTTGATATTTTAACTTATTCAACTTGGAAGTTCTCTGGCTTCCCTAAAGAACGTGTTATCGGTTCAGGAACTTCGCTTGATTCTGCTAGATTCCGTCAAGCACTTTCTGACAAAATAGGTGTAGATGCAAGATCTGTTCATGCCTATATCATGGGTGAACATGGTGATTCAGAATTTGCAGTTTGGTCACATGCCAATGTTGCTGGGGTGAAACTTGAACAATGGTTACAAGATAATCGTGATGTTGACGAACAAGGTTTAGTTGATCTCTTTATATCTGTTAGAGATGCCGCTTATTCTATTATCAACAAAAAAGGAGCAACATTCTATGGTATAGCAGTTGCTTTAGCGCGTATTACAAGAGCTATTTTAGACGATGAAAATGCTGTGCTACCTCTTTCAGTTTTCCAACAAGGTCAATATGAAGGTGTTGAAGATGTCTTTATCGGACAACCTGCAATTATTGGTGCTGATGGCGTTGTAAGACCTGTCAATATTCCTTTAAATGATAGAGAATTACAACAAATGCAAGCCTCAGCTAAACAATTAAAAGATATTATTGAAGAAGCCTTCGAAAAAGAAGAATTTGCTAGTGCTGCTAAAAATTAACAAAAACCTCCATTTTTGGAGGTTTTTAATTAAAAAAACTTAGGTCATCACAACCTAAGTTTTTTTATTATTTCGCTGTTAAAGCAGCCATTGTAATATAATTGTATGGTTGGTTAAAGTGAGGCAAGAAGAAAATATCTAGAAGCGCTAAGCGTTCAATCGTTACTTTTTCTTGGATAGCTAGAGAGAACATATGAATAGCCATAGACATATCTTCTTCAGAAGCCATTTGTGCTCCTAAAACAACACGAGTGTCTTTATCATAAACAATTTTCAAGGTAACTTTATAGTTATCATGCTCAATAAATGCAGGCTTTTGAAGATCACTGAATTCAGTCATTGTTGCATTATAGCCAGCACGTTTCGCTTTTTCTAATGTTAGACCAGTAGAAACCATTTTTAATCCGTAGATAGAAATTCCGTTTGAGCCTTGAACACCAACTGATTCAATTTCATGACCACAAGCATTGTGTGCTGCCACAAGACCTGAACGAACAGCATTTGAAGCTAGGGCAATGTAGTTAACATCATTTAATGAGTTATCATAAACTGTTGCACAGTCACCGATTGCGTAAACTCCTGGAATGCTAGTTTCTTGTTTTTTGTCAACAAGGAAAGCACCGTTTCTGAATAATTCTAGCTTACCATTTCCAAGACCTGTGTTTGGACGGAAACCAACAGCCATGATGACCATATCAACATCAAAGCTTGCTTTATCAGTGATAACACGTTCTACCTTACCATTACCTTCAACAGCAGTTACAGTTTGACCAAAGGCCAACTCGATGCCATGATCTGCCAAGTTTTTACTCATCATTTCAGTTAAGTCACGATCATAGTAACCACCTAAACAAGTATCAGCAACATCAATAAGAACAACTTCCTTACCAAGACGTTCAAAAGCTTCAACTAATTCAACACCGATATAACCAGCACCTACAACGGCAACACGTTTTATATCTTCGCCTTTAAGTTTTTCAATGACTTCTTGAGAGTTTTGATATAACTTAACAAATTGAACATTTTCAAGAGTTGCTTTAAACTCTAACGATCCTTCTTGTAATTCTACTCCTTTGATTGGAGGAATGATTGGTTCTGATCCTGTTGCTAAAATTAATTTTTCATAAGATTCAACATGTTTTGTTTGGCCATCAAGAAGAACATGGACTTCTTTTTTATCGTAGTCGATAAACTCAACTGGAGAGTTCATGTAAACCTTAGCACCAGCTTCTTCTAATTGCTCTTTATTTGAATAGAAAAGTCCTTCTGGTCCAGCAATTTGTTTACCAATCCATAATGCCATACCACACCCTAAAAATGAGATGTTTGAATTTTGGTCAAAAACCACAATTTCATTTTCATCACCATAATTACTTAACATCGCTTTAATAGCAGACGTACCTGCATGGTTAGCTCCAACTACAACTATTTTACTCATATAGTTACCTCTTTATAATTATTAATCATAATATGTTATGACTTGTCTTTCCAGTATAACATAAGTTTAATGCGCTTTCAAATGATTTCACAACGAAATTGTAAAAAAGTGGTATTAGAACAACTAATACCACTTGAAATTATTGACAATATTTTTTATTTAGACTTAATGTAGTTAACACCATTTGCTTTAGGTCCAACTGCTTTACCAAAGAAAATAGCAAGGACTACTACAGTTAAAACGTAAGGTGCAATTTGAAGATAGACTGTAGGAATTTTTGAAAGAAATTCTAATTGGCTTCCAATAACTGCTAGACTTTGTGAAAGGCCAAAGAAAAGACTTGAAAGCATGGCACCAATTGGATTCCATTTCCCAAATATCATTGCCGCAAGAGCAATAAAGCCTGGTCCTAAAATGGTTGTTGATGAGAAGTTAACTGAAATAGATTGCGCATAAATGGCACCACCCATTCCTCCAAGAAAACCTGAAATCATCACACCGAAGTATTTCATTTTATAAACATTAACACCTAATGTGTCAGCTGCTTGAGGATGTTCACCTACAGAACGCAGGCGTAAACCAAATCTTGTTTTATAAAGAACATACCAAGCAACAAATGAAAAGATAATAGCTAAATAAGCCACTAGCGAGGTATTTCTAAAGAAAATTTGTCCGATTACTGGTATTTCAGACAAAACTGGGAAGTTAAATTTACCAAATGATTCACTAATGTTATCAGTTTGTCCTTTACCATAGAAAACTTTTACTAGAAAAATAGCTAGTGATGGTGCTAAAAGATTTAAGACAGTACCACTAACAATATGGTCAGCTCTAAAATTGATGGTTGCTAAAGCATGTAGAAGTGAAAAAATCATACCAACAATACCACCAACAAGAACACCCAACCAAGGGGTAGCATCGCCAAATGTTTCTGCAAATTCTAGGTTGAAAATAACACCTGAAAAAGCCCCCATGACCATAATACCTTCTAAGCCGACATTAACAACACCCGAACGCTCAGAAAAAGTACCACCAATACTGGTTAAAATTAAAGGTGTGGCATAAATCAACATGGAAGAAATTAATAAACCTAGTGTTGTGACCAAATTCATACTACTTTCCCCCTTTCGCTAATTTTTTACTAACTTTTTTTGTTTTAATAAAACGATCAATGATATAGTGAGCGCCAACAAAGAAAATAATTGAGGCTGTCACAACTTTAATTACTTCAGGTGGAATACCTGCCGCATTCATACCAGGTGCTCCTACATTTAAGACACCAAATAAGAATGAAGCAAAGAAAATACCAATCGGTGAGTTAGCTGCAAGAAGGCTGACCGCCATCCCATCAAAACCAACTGATAATGAGCTTCCCTGAACAAAGACGTTTTCAAAGGTTCCAAGACCTTCAACAACACCTCCAAGACCAGCTAATGCACCTGAGATGATCATTGATAAAACAATAGTTCTTTTAGAAGCCATACCTGCGTATTCACTAGCAAATGGATTAAGTCCTACTGATCTAATTTCAAAACCAAGAGTTGTTTTATTAAGTAAGAACCAAATGACAACAATAGCAATAATGGCAAAGAAAATACCAATATTGATACGTGAATTACTCGTTAAAGAAGAAAGAAATTCTGAACGGTAAGAGGCATTACTTCCAACTTGTAAACTAGAGTCAATACTTCTTTTAATACTATCGTCAAAAACATTTTGAACAAGTGAATTACCAATATATAGAATAATATAATTCATCATAATAGTAACAATAACTTCACTCGTCCCTAGATAAGCTCTTAAAATACCAGGAACAGCCCCAACGAGACCTCCAACTACTAGACCAATCACAACCGTCATTAAAATCATTAAAGGTCTAGGCATATTAGGATTCATTAAAGCGAACCATCCTGATGCAAACCAGCCTGCCATTGCTTGTCCAGATAATCCAATATTGAAGAATCCAGCACGGCTAGCAACTGTAAAACCTAGGGCTATTAAAATGAGTGGTGCCATCGAACGTAAGATTTCCCCAATATTACGCACGCTACCAAAAGCCGTTTGGAAAAGACCCTCATAACCCCAAACAGGATCATAACCAAATATAAGCATAGCAATCGCACCTAAAAGTAATCCGAATAAAACGGATAGTAAAGGGACGGCTATTTGCTGTGTCCTTTTAGACATGAGTTCCCTCCTTTTCAATTGTTCCACCAGCCATTAAAATACCAAGTTCTTGTTTATTGGTCTCATCGGGAAGAACAACACCTTGGATTTTACCATCATGGATAACCGCGATTCTATCTGAAAGGTTTAAAATTTCATCAAGTTCAAAACTAACCACTAAAACGGCTTTTCCCTTGTCACGTTCTTGAATAAGACGACTATGAATATATTCTATCGCACCAACATCAAGTCCTCGAGTCGGTTGGCTAACAATTAATAGATCAGGGTTTCTATCAACTTCTCTTGCAATAATAGCTTTTTGCTGATTACCTCCAGAAAATCCTTTTGCAGGAACAAGCTCACTTGCACCACGAACATCAAATTCTTCCATCAGATGACGGGCATAGCTATTAATTTCGTTATAGTTTAAGACACCATTTTTGCTTAAAGGTTCCTTATAATAAGTTTGTAAAGCAGTGTTTTCTGCTAAAGTCATTTCAAGAATTAGCCCATCACGATGTCTATCCTCTGGAACATGACCAACACTTAATTCAGTGATTTTACGAGAATGAAATCTAGTAACATCAGTATCTTTAATGGTAATTGTTCCTGATTTAGCTTTTCTAAGACCAGTAATGGCTTGGACTAATTCACTTTGACCATTACCATCTATACCAGCAATCCCTACAATCTCACCACGTCTAACGTCAAGTGATAACCCTTTAACAGCAGGAACGCCTCTGTTTTCATTTACTACAAGATCTTTAATGGATAAAATAACATCAGTAGGCTGTGCAGGTACTTTTTCAGTTTTGAAAGAGACAGATCTTCCAACCATCATCTCAGCTAAATCTTTTGAAGAAGCCCCAGCAACATCAACTGTTTGAATGCTCTTACCACGTCTAATAACTGTAACACGATCAGCAACCGCTCTAATTTCATCCAACTTATGAGTAATCAAAATAATAGATTTACCTTCTTTTGTGAGGTTTCTCATAATTTCCATCAGTTCTTGAATTTCTGATGGTGTTAATACAGCAGTTGGTTCATCAAAAATTAGGATATCAGCACCACGATACAAAGTTTTTAAAATTTCCACACGTTGTTGGGCACCAACTGAAATATCAGATATTTTTGCAGTAGGGTCAATGGAAAGACCATATTTTTGTGATAAGGCTTGGATTTCTGCGATGGCTTTTTTCATATCAAGTGAGCCATTCTTAACTATTTCGTTACCCAAAATAATATTTTCAGCAACAGTAAAAGCATCAACCAACATAAAATGTTGATGGACCATTCCAATTCCTAGGCGTGATGATGCTGTTGGAGAATCAATGTTAACGACTTGACCATTTAGTAAAATCTCACCGCTTGTTGGGATCAACAATCCAGCTAACATATTCATCAAAGTCGACTTACCTGCACCATTTTCCCCAAGAAGAGCATGAATCTCAGCCTTTTTTACATTGAGATTGATATGGTCATTTGCCACAAAATCACCAAAAACTTTGGTAATTTCTCTCATTTCAATGACATTTTCTGTCATGGCGACTATTATCCTTTCTTCATTGGCTTTATATTTCAGAAAAGCTTGTCAAAACTGACAAGCTTTACTGAGATATAAACTATCTCAGAGTTAGAAAAAGCGACCGATTAAGATCGCTCTTTCAGACGTTTATTATTTTTCTGGGACAACGATATCGCCAGAGATAATTTTTTCTTTAGCGTCTTTAATGTCTTTTACAGCTTCTTCAGAAAGGTTTGTTGTAGCAAGATCTACACCACCATCTTTAAGACCATAAACAGTTAATTTACCACCTGGGAAGTTACCTTTTTGAGTATCGGTAGAAATTAATTGAAGAGCATTACCAACTTGTTTAAGAGTTGATGCTAAAACAAAGTTTGATTCTTTACCATCTTTAGAAGTGTAGTTACCTTCTTCTTCTTGGTCACGGTCTACACCAATAACCCAAACTTTTTCACTTTCATCACGTGTTTCGTTGATTGCTTTAGCTTCATTGAAGACACCAGCTCCAGTACCACCTGCTGCTTGGTAGATGACATCTGCGCCACCTGCATATTGAGCAGCCGCAATTGTTTTACCTTTAGCAGCGTCAGCAAATGAACCTGCATAGTTAACAGTGATTTTGATTGTTGGGTCTACAGATTTAACACCTGCTTCAAATCCTTTTTCAAAGCGAGTGATAACTGTACCTTCCATACCACCTACAAATCCAACACTCTTAGTTTTAGTTGTTTTTGCAGCTGCAATACCAGCAAGATAAGCTGCTTCATGGTCAGCAAAAGTAACACTTGCTACGTTATCAAGATCATCGATAACGTCATCAATGATAACAAAGTTAGTATCAGTGTAATCTTCCGCTGCTTTGGCAACAGCATCACGTAAAGCAAAACCAATACCGAAAACTAATTTATAATTTCCACTAACAGCAGAGTCTAAGTTTGTTGCATATTCTGATTCACTAGTAGATTGGAAATAGTCAAAACCTTTTCCTTTAGAAAGACCATTTTCATCTCCCCAAGCTTGTAAACCTTCCCAAGCTGATTGGTTAAATGATTTATCGTCAACACCACCTGTGTCTGTCACCATCGCAACATTAAGTTGTGATTCATCCTTGCTAGAGTCTTTAGATGAATCTGATGAGTTACGATTTGAACACGCTGCAAGTCCTAAAACGGCAACAGTAGCCAAACCAACGCCAACAATTTTCTTGTTCATAAAAATGAACCCTCCTAAAATTTTTTATTGCAACTTACTGTTGCTAGTTTCTTAAACCTTATGGTTCAAGTAGAAATCTTACAGACTATGATAAATCTGTAAAAGAATATGGAAGTAACTCCCCGACCGTCATCTCGACCGTCTGACCATTTTTAGCAATCAATGTCACTTTGCAGCCTTGTTCAAAAAATTCCGCCATTACTTGACGACAAGCACCGCAAGGTGAAATTGGTTCTTTGGTTTCACCGTATATTGCAATTTCAGATAAATCTTTATGTCCTTCTGAAATAGCTTTAAAGATAGCAGTACGTTCAGCACAATTACTTAAACCAAAACTAGCATTTTCAATGTTACATCCTAAAAAGACATCACCTTTTTTGGTTTTAAGTGCTGCACCAACTGGAAATTTTGAGTAAGGAACATAGGCGTTTTTGCTAGCAGTTTTTGCTAACATCATTAAATTAGTATCCGCCATTAACTGTTTTTCCTTCCACAATTGCAACTCCTGCAGAAGTCCCGATTCGAGTTGCCCCGGCATTAATAAATGCTAGAGCATCTTCGTAAGAACGAGCACCACCAGCAGCTTTAACACCAATATCTGGTCCAACTGTTTCGCGCATCAAGGCAATATCTGGAACTGTTGCACCACCAGTTGAAAAACCAGTAGACGTTTTAACGAAATCAGCACCAGCTTTAACAGCAGCTTGACAAGCAGCGATCTTTTCATCATCTGTCAATAGAGCCGTTTCAATAATAACTTTAACCAGTTTATCACCACTAGCTTCTACTACACTTCTAATATCTTTTTCAACAAAGTCAAGATTTCCTGATTTTAATTGGCCGATATTGATCACCATATCTATCTCATCAGCGCCATTTGCAACAGCATCTTTTGTTTCAAAGGCTTTTGTAACACTTGTTGTTGCTCCTAAAGGAAACCCAACAACTGTACAAACTTTAACCGAGTTGTCTTTTAACTGTTCAGCAGCATGTTTGACATGACTTGGATTGACACAAACACTTGCAAATTGATACTTTTTGGCTTCTTCAATTAATTGATCAATCTGGTCAACTGTACTTTCAGCTTTTAAAAGTGTGTGATCAATATATTTATTAATTTCCATTTCTTTTCTATGTCCTTTCAGACTCATTAGACAATAATTTTCAATATTTCTTTTGAGTCAACGCTTTCATCACCTATTTTAACATTTTTTTTGAATTCTGTAATCATTTTTGGCTCTATTTTTTTATTTGAATAAATTTTTGCAATTGAAGTCCCTTTTTCAATCTTATCACCGACCTTTTTCTCAAAAACAATACCTGTTTCATAATCAAGAGTATCTGATTTGACTGCTCTTCCTGCTCCTAATCTCATAGCAAAAAGACCAAATTCTAAAGCTGGTAATTCTTGAATAATACCAGTTTCATCTGCAATTACTTCAGTAATAAATTGAGCTGAAGATGGGCGATAAAGATCCTTCAAATCACCACCTTGGTAGGCGATAAATTCTTCAAATTTCTTAAGAGCTAAGCCGTTTGTAAGATGATTTCTAATCTCAGTAAGCTCTACTTTTTTTCCAGCAAGTTCTAGCATGATTTGTGCTAACTCACAAATAAAGTGAGTAATATCCTCACGTCCTTTTCCTTGCATAATTTCAATCGCCTCTAATACTTCTAAACGATTTCCAATAGCACGTCCAAGGGGTTGGCTCATATTGGTAATAACAGCTATTGTTTTTCTTCCAACGGCTTTCCCCAAATCAACCATTGTTTGTGATAATTCAACAGCATCATCAATCGTTTTCATAAAAGCACCATCACCAACTGTAACGTCTAATAAGATACTGTCGGCACCAGATGCGATTTTTTTACTCATTACCGAACTAGCAATTAAAGGGATTATATCAACAGTTGCTGTCACATCTCTAAGAGCGTATAGCAATTTATCAGCTCTGACAAGCTTATCGGATTGTCCAATCACAGACAGATTAATGTCTTGTACTTGTTTAATAAACTCTTCCTGGGTTCTCTCGATTTTTAAGCCTTTAATGGCTTCTAATTTGTCAAGTGTTCCACCGGTATGACCAAGTCCTTTACCACTCATTTTGGCAACTGGAACTCCAAAACTAGCTACAAGAGGTGCTAAAATCAATGTAACCTTATCACCAACTCCACCCGTTGAATGCTTATCAACTTTTGTACCTGAAATGGCTGACAAATCGATTTGTTCGCCTGTCTCTAGCATGCTCATAGTTAGGTCTTTGGTTTCTCTTCTAGACATTCCTTTAAAATAGGTAGCCATGGCAAAGGCAGACATTTGATAATCAGGAACATCACCACTAGCAAACCCAGAAATAAGCCACTTTATCTCCTCGGTTGAAAGTTCCTTACCGTCACGTTTCTTTTGAATCAAATCAACTGTTCTCATTTTTAACACTCCTTAAAATATAGTAGCCCTTTTCCTTTTTTAAAACATCAACGTTACCAAAAACATCTTGCATTTTTGTTTTGGCACTTGGGGCACCTTGTTTTTTTTGAATCACGATTGTTAAACTACCATTATCATTCAAATAATCAATACTTTTAGCGATAATCTCATGAACAACTTCTTTACCAGCTCTAATTGGTGGATTACTAACAATATAATCAAATTGACCTTCTACTTGCTCATAAAGGGACGAGTGAAAAATACTTGCTTCAACATGATTTCTTTTAGCATTTTCTTTCGCCAATTCTAAAGCCCGATTATTAATATCAATCATAGTTGCTTTTAGTTTTTTAACTTTAGAAAGACTAATTCCAATTGGGCCATAACCGCAACCCACATCTAAAAGTGTCTTGTTAGCTTCAAAATCAGCATTATTTATCAGAGTTTGACTACCAAAATCAATGCGATTTTTGCTAAAAACACCTGAATCAGTTTGAAAATAAAAAACTTCTCCTAACAGGTAAGTTTCCAGATTTTTGATATGATGTGTACTTTCTGGATTTTCAGAAAAATACATGGTTGTCCTTGATTTATCATCTCTTTTAGTCATAGTACTAGTCTATCACAATCTGAAATGGTTTTCAATAATGGCTATAACATGATATAATGCTAAAAGGAGTATATTATGAACAATGAATTTATCAATTTTGAAAAAGTTTCTCGTGAAAATTGGCAACAGTTACATCAAAAAGATAGTCCTCTCTTAACAGAGTCAGAATTAAATTCCATTAAAAGTTTAAATGACCAAATTAGTATGCAAGACGTTTTAGATGTGTACTTACCATTGATTAATTTAATCAAAATCTATAAAAACGCTCAAGAAAATCTTACTTTTTCTAAAAGTATCTTCCTACAAAAAACAATTAAAGAACGTCCTTTTATTATAGGAATTTCTGGTAGTGTTGCCGTCGGTAAATCAACAACAAGTCGCTTGTTAAAGCTCTTGTTAACAAGAACTTTTAAAAATAGTCATGTTGATATGGTGACAACAGATGGTTTTTTGTACCCAAATAGCATTTTAAAAGAAAAAGAGATTCTTAATAAAAAAGGTTTTCCAGAAAGCTACAACATGGAATTACTATTAAACTTTTTAGATCGTATTAAAAGTGGTCATGATGTGGCTATTCCTGTGTATTCCCATGAAACTTATGATATTGTCCCTGATCAATTACAAACGATTAAAAAACCTGATTTTTTAATCGTTGAAGGGATAAATGTTTTTCAAAATCAGCAAAACAACCGACTTTATATGAGTGATTATTTTGATTTTTCCATATATATCGATGCTGATAGTCATCATATTGAAAAATGGTACTTAGAACGTTTCTTTAGTTTGACAGAGATGGCTAAAAAAGATGTTACTAATTACTACCATCGTTTTGTCAAAATGAGTTCTGATGAATTGACAACCTTCGCCAAAGACGTCTGGAAGAATACCAATCTCTATAACCTTGAAAATTATATTGAACCCACAAGAAATCGTGCTGAAATAATCCTACACAAATCAAAAAATCATCTTATTGATGAAATTTACCTTAAAAAATAAGAAAGGCTTGTCAAAAGCCAGATTTTTCTATATAATATGATAGTTAGTATAAATGGAGGTGAAAACATTGGCAAATATCAAATCAGCTGGCAAACGTGCTGCACTTACTTCAAAACAAAATGAAAGAAATGCTGCTCAAAAATCAGCTATGCGTACAACGATTAAAGCATTTGAAGCAAATCCAACAGAAGAACTTTTCAAAGCAGCTAGCTCTAGCATTGATAAAGCAAAATCTAAAGGATTGATTCATAAAAACAAAGCAAGTCGTGATAAAGCTCGTCTTTACACTAAATTAGCAAAATAAAAAAACCTGAAAATCAGGTTTTTTTTATTTATTTATTTTTAATTCAAAGATAGTGCCTTTGGGGGTATTATCACTAACAGTAATTGTAGCTTTTAAAACAGTAGCTAATTGTTTTGCCAACGACAAACCTAGTCCAAACCCACCTTTTTGTCTTGTTCTTGCTTTATCAACACGATAAAAACGATCAAAAATTTTTAGTTTATCCTGATCTTTAATCCCAATACCATTATCAATAACTCGAATAAGTATTTGTTTATCTTTTGGTATCACTTCTACAAGTATTTCACCAGATTCTTCCGTATATTTAATAGCATTATCAAACAAAATAGTGATTAGTTGCTTCAAAATTGTCTCATCTGATTTAAAAGACACTTTTAGATGATTAATGCCTTTAAAAACACGGTGATTTTCTTCTGCAACGATTTGGTAGTTATGAAATAATGTGCCAAAAAAGTCTGGAGAAATCTCTTTAATATCTGCTTTTATTCCCTCATCACGTCTTGCTAGATGTAGTAGATTCGTTGTTAAAATACGCATATTTCTCACTTCATCAAGACTTGAAGCGAGACTTTCAGTACTCTCTAAAATTGTTGTATTAGGTCTTCTTAAAAGATTTTCCAAACGATTTTGTAGAACTGATAGAGGCGTTCTTAATTCGTGACTAGCATTTTCAACAAATGATTTTTGCTTTTCATAACTTTCTCTTAACGGTTGACTACTCCACTTGGCCAAATAAAGACTGGTGACAACCGAAATCAGCCAAAAGATAATCATTACAGTGATAATTATTTTCACATAACGTTGACTAATATTTTCTAACTGAGTTGTATTAATAACTACTGTAGCATAAGCAACACTAGGATAATCATAACTACTAATATTAAGTGTAACTGTTCGGTAAAGTTCTTCTGCACCTATTATATTAGTTGTTTTGATGGGGACTATGCTTCCAATCTCATCTGTTTTTAAATGAATATTTTGAAGATTTGAAAAGATATCAATATCATTTAAAATTCGTCCCTTATTATCATAGATTATGATGTCTGTATTGGCAACCATTTGTCGTTCTATAGGATTATCGTCATTAATGAAATAATCTTGAGGAATACCACTTATTGTTTTAGTCATGCTTAGATAAACATAACGATCAATGTTTTCTTTAGCAGATTGCAAACTAGCATCAATCGAAGAATAGATACCAAATCTCATTACTTGTAAGATGATAACTGTCATAACAATAAAAATGCCTGTAAACACTGCAAAAAAATGGATGAAATAACTAAAATTATCCGTTTTAGAATGATTTTTTAATTTAGTCAGCATTTTTTAGAATGTACCCCACATTTCTTAATGTTTGAAGGTTTTTAGAAAATTGGCTATCTTTCAATTTTTTTCTCACTTTTGAAACGTAAACTTCAACAACAGAAATCGTGGTATCACTATCAAACCCCCAAATACGGTCAAAAATTTGGCTCTTTGGTAATATAACATTCTGATTTTGTAAGAAATACACTAAAATATCAAATTCTTTTCCTAGTAGTTCTACTTCTTTTTCTCTATAGTAAACCGTGTTTGTTTTAGTATCAACTCTTAAATCAGCATAAGAAAGCTCTTTATCACTTATTTTCCCAGAACGTTTTAAGAGGGCTTGAATTCTCATTTTTAATTCTTCCAAATAAAAAGGTTTGGTCAAATAATCGTCGGCTCCTAACTCAAAACCATGTCCTTTATCATCTAAACTTTCTTTTGCGGTCATAATTAAAACTGGTGTATTGATGCCTTTTTCACGTAATTCTTTAAGTACTTGAAAACCATTTTTTTCAGGCAACATCAGATCTAGTAAAATAAGATCATAAATGCCACTTTCGGCTTCATATAGACCTTCATCACCATCAAATACTTGCATAACATCAGCAAAATCGTCTAAAAAATCAAAAACAGAGTTTGACAAGCTCAAATCATCTTCAACTAATAATATTTTAATCATTTGTTTACCTCGTTTATTATTATAACATGATATCACTAAAAACCCTATCACACATTATTATGTTGATATGATTGGTCATCAATCAGTCTATCAGTGTTTTCTTAAGGATAACTAAAAAACTTGTTCATTGTCGAACAAGTTTTTTGTGATTAGTACATAAGATATTATCCCATTACTTTTGAGATAGCTTCAAGAACAGCTGCTTTCTCTTTTTCAATTAATGAAACACGTGCTTCAATTTCTTTAATTCCCATTGAGATATTACGGCTAATCGCCATATCAGACAATTGAGGTTCAAAGAATTCTTTGTATTCTTCAAGTCTTTCAGGCGTCTTGAAGTAAGCTGCTGGGTAGATAACGAATTTATCAAAACTCATATCGCCACCAAGAGTCTTCTTAATCCAATCCCAGTTTTCACGTGACCAAGTCCAGAATTCCCCTTGTGTCTCACTTTGAGAAAGGAAAGGTGCGTACCAACTCATTGCCAAGTCTTGTGGTTTAACAATATCTCTGTCTTTAAGCACACCTAGAACAGTTATAATCGTTTCTTTATTCTTAGTATTTGATAAGGCACGAGATAATTGTCTTCTAAAGTTAGAGTCGTTTGTTTCTGGATAAAGTTTCAAGAAAAGAGAAACTAATTCAGGAGTTTCAGCCGATTTCACTTGATTAGTCAAAACAGTAGAGCGAATAGCAGCTGGTATAGCTTCTAAGTTGTCTTTATAGTCATCAAAAATGCTATTGGCTTTTTGAACAACTGCTTCATCGCCAGAGTAAACCATAGAAGATAAGGTCAATTCACGAACCATCTCATCTTCATCTGACTCACCAGAAACTTTTTCAAAGCCAAGACGTTCGTAATTAGAGTGATAAATTTTCTTCACTAATTGTTTAAATTGAGCTTCTTCTGGACTATCAGTGTCAATAAAGCGCTCAAGGCTTGAAATGATTGATGAGATAGCTGCTGTTACAAGGTAAGACGTTTCATCCGTCAAACCAGCAATTAAACCAACTAAATCAGCGTATGAAATTTCGCCACTTTCAGCAAGTAATTTACGGTCTTGCAATAATTGTAATTTAGAAATATTATCTAGCGTATTGATATTAGAAACAAGGTTTTCTAATAATTCACCCTTATAATTAATAATGTAGTGAGCAGTATTTTCAGTATTGAAACGTAGTGGCTCATTATTCTTGTCACGTAACTGGCTATAATTTGGAATTTCCATTACACGTTCTGTTAGTGTTTCTGGAATACCTTCCCAGTTACTATTCAAAGGAACTTGCCATAGACGATCTTTATCTTCATGGCTTCCAATAAAGAATTGTTTTTGAGATAAAATCAAAGTATCGTCAACAACTTCTGCCGTAACAACTGGGTAACCAGGTTGCTCTAGCCAAGCGTCCATAAAGTTGGCAACATCTTTACCAGATGTCTTAGACAAAGCACTCCATAAGTCACGTCCAATGGTATTGCCGTATTGGTGTTTTTCAAAGTAGGCAGCTAAACCAGTAGCGAAAGCTTTATCACCCAACCATCTACGAAGCATGTGCATCAAACGGCTACCTTTTGCATAAACGATTGCAGGATCAAAAAGGGTATTGATTTCATCAGGATGATTAACAGCAACATGCACTGATTGAACCCCGTCTGTTGCATCACGTTTAAGAGCGTAAGGTGCACCTCCTGTTTGGAAGTCTTCCATAATGTTCCATGATGGTTCAATCGTATCAATCGCAACATACTCCATCATATTGGCGAAACTTTCATTAAGCCATAAATCATCCCACCATTTCATAGTAACGAGGTTACCAAACCATTGGTGTGCTACTTCATGGGCAATTACTAGAGCCACTTGTTGACGGCTAGATACAGTTGAATTTTCATCAACTAACAAAAGAACTTCACGGTAGGTAATAAGACCCCAGTTTTCCATAGCACCAGATGAAAAATCTGGTAGTGCAACGTGGTAAGAATGAGGAATTGGATATTTTACACCAAAATAATCTTCATAGAATTCAATTGTTCGAACAGCAATATCAAGTGCAAAATCTAATGATTTATCTGGATGCGCTTTGGTTGCGAAAACACCAACTTTGGTACCATTCTTAGTTTGCGTTTTTTTGCCTTGTAAATCACCAAGGGCAAATGCTAATAAGTAAGATGACATTCTTGGAGTTGTATCAAAAATCCAAATACCTGTTTCTTTTCTAAGATCAACATTAATTTCTGGCATGTTTGATAAAACAATTTCATCATCAGCTTGGTCAAACTTGATTGATAAGTCGAACGTTGCTTTTGCTTCAGGTTCATCAATACTTGGGAAAGCTTCACGCGCAAAATGACTTTCAAATTGCGTTGAAATCACTTCTTTTTTAACACCATCAACGCTATAGTATGACGGATAAATACCTGTCATATTATCAGTGATTTTTCCTGAAAATTCGATAACAAGAGTCATCACACCAGTTTCAGGCAACTCAACATGAACCGCTTCATTTTCATCATCCATAGTAAAGCTAAGAGATTTATTATCTAAAAGAACAGACTTAATCGTTAAGTCTTTTTGATGAAATGAAATGTGGTGTTGTAGCGCTTCTCCATTAATGGCTACATTCCCTTGGAATTGTTTCTTTTCTCTATTGATATCAAGAAAAATATTATAATTTTCTGGTACAAATTTTTCTACGTAATGTTCAACAGTTTTCATAAGTCTCCTTTAACTATATAAAAAATTTATCTTTTCATATTATATCATAATTCTATAATTTTGCCCGTTTTTAAATAAACAACCCACTCACAAAGATTTGTGGCATAATCAGCAATTCTTTCAAGGTCGACCAAGACTTGAAAATATTCTTTTCCTGACAAAAGGGCATCAGGATGATTCCGTATTTCTTCCAAAGTTAATTTGCGAATTTTCTTTGTGTCTTCATCTATTTGGTCATCCATTCTCGCAACTTCTTTGGCTCTTTTTTCATCTCTTTTAATATAGGCATTAAGAGCAGCTTCAACCATCACTTTAACTTGACGACCAAGCTCATTAATCTCATTTTCAACATTATCTAGTCTTTGTTGGCCATTAGTCCTAATAGTTGCTCTTGCCATCGAAACCGCATGATCCCCCATTCTTTCCACATCACTACTGGCTTTTAGGACAGTAATAACCATTCTTAAATCTTGAGAGACAGGTTGTTGCAGAGCAATAATTTCAAGTGATTTCTTTTCAAGTTTAATTTCATAATCATTAACCACTTTATCCTCATCAATTGTTTCTTGAGCAAGCTCAGTATCATGACTAACAAAAGCACGGACAGTCTTACCAATTTGAGATAGGACTTCAGTACCCATAGCGTAAAACTGGTTATGTAATTTTTCTAATTCTTCTTCAAATTGTGTTCTAAACATAGTTTCTCCTATCCAAACTTACCGGTAATATAGTCTTCTGTTTCTTTTTTAGCAGGATCCAAAAAGATTTTCTTAGTTTTATCATATTCAATAAGGGTGCCATCCAAAAAGAAAGCCGTTCTATCAGACATTCTACTTGCTTGTTGCATGCTGTGGGTCACCACAATCAAAGTGTACTCTTTTTTCAATTCATATAAGGTTTCTTCCACTTTTCTTGAAGAAATAGGATCAAGGGCACTAGTTGGCTCATCCAACAAAATAACATTAGGATTGGTTGCTAAGACCCTAGCAATACAAACCCTTTGTTGTTGTCCACCTGATAGAGATAAGGCAGAATCATTTAGACGATCTTTCACCTCATCCCAGATAGAAGCTTCTTTAAGAGAGGTTTCAACTACCTCATCAAGTAACTGTTTATCTTTAATCCCATTCAATCTTAAACCATAAATAACATTTTCATAAATAGACATTGGGAAAGGATTGGGTTGCTGAAAGACCATACCAATATTTTTGCGAAGATCTACAGTATCCATTCTAGGACTATAAATATTGTGTCCATTATACATGATCGATCCAGTAATGGTCACATCAGGAATTAAATCATTCATTCGATTAAAACATCTTAATAAAGTCGATTTTCCAGAACCCGATGGACCAATAAATGCCGTAATCTCATTGGCGTATAAATCCATTGTGACATTATTAAGAGACTTTTTTTTGCCATAATAAAGTGATAAATCACTCACATGTAATATTTCTTTTGCCATTTTTTCTCCCTTCTCTTTTAACCAAAACGTCCAGAAATATAATCTGAAGTTGATGGTAGAGTAGCATTTTGAAAAATGGTTTTTGTCTTGTCATATTCAATTAAATCACCATCATAAAAGAATGCGGTGTAATCACTCGCTCTTGCTGCTTGTTGCATATTATGTGTTACGATTATAATAGTATAATGCTCTTTTAAGGCCATCATTGTCTCTTCAACTTGAACGGTTGATATGGGATCTAGTGCACTTGCAGGTTCATCCATTAATAGAATATTTGGTTTAACAGCAATTGCCCTTGCAATACATAAACGTTGTTTTTGACCACCAGAAAGAGAAAGCGCTGATTTGTGAAGATCATCTTTCACTTGATCCCAAAGAGCTGCTTGTTTTAGTGACGTTTCAACGATTTCATCAAGAACTTTTTTATCTTTAAGACCATTTCTTTCAAGCGCAAAAGTAATGTTGCGATAAATTGATTTGGCAAAAGGATTGGGCCTTTGAAAAACCATGCCAATTTCTTTTCTCATTTCATAGACATTAATTTCAGGGCGATTGACATCAATCCCCTCATACCAGATTTCTCCAGTTACTTTTGCTGAAGCAATGGTGTCATTCATTCGATTCAAACTTCTTAAGTAAGTTGATTTACCAGAGCCAGACGGGCCAATTAAAGCGGTTATTTTATTCTTTTTAAACTGCATATCAATTCCCTTAATGGCTTCTTTTTTCCCATAAAAAACACGAAGGTCCTTTGTTTCAAGAGAGATTTCATCTTTATCAAAAGAAACAATGTGTTTTTCATTCCAATTATATTCCACTAGCTCTCTCCTTATTTTGATGTGATTTTTTGGTGTATTTTACGACCGATATAGCGTGCTGATAAATTAAAGATAAGAATAAATACCACTAAAACAGCTGCACTACCGGCTGATACTTCAAGTGCATCGGGTAAAGTACCTTCGCTATTGACTTTCCAAATGTGAACAGACAAGGTTTCTGCCTGTCTAAAAATTGATATTGGGCTTGATACGCTTAAAGGGTTCCAGTTTGACCAATCAAGAGCAGGTGCTGATTGACCAGCAGTATAAATAAGCGCAGCCGCTTCACCAAAAATTCTTCCACTAGCTAAAACAATCCCCGTAATAATTCCAGGTAAGGCTTCAGGAACAACAACATGAATAATCGTTTCCCAACGAGAAAGTCCAAGTGCAAGGCCAGCCTCACGTTGAGTGTGGTGGACAGATTTCAAACTTTCTTCAACATTTCTAGTCATCATTGGTAGGTTAAAAATTGTTAAAGCCATGGCACCAGAAATAATGGAAAATCCATAACCAAATTGAACAACAAAAATTAAAAAACCAAAGAGACCTACAACCACAGAAGGAAGTGAACTAAGAATTTCAATCGTGTTTCTAATAATAACCGTTAACTGATTTGGTTTGGCATACTCCGAAAGATAAATTCCCGCTCCTAATGAGATGGGAAACGAAATAAGAAGGGTAATCAACAAAAGCACAACACTATTGTAGAGTTGAACACCTATTCCCCCACCTTCTTTATAAGAACTGGACTGACCAGTTAGAAATTGCCAACTTACGTGAGGAAGGCCTTGAACCAAAATATAGCCTATTAAGCCAATCAAGATTAATAGGACAATCCCTGATAAGGCATATAAAACAAGGGTTGCCAAACGATCAATTTTTTTAGCGCGCATAATTTTTCTTTCCTCTCGGACGTGTAATAAGTTTTATCAGTAAATTAAAGACAAGACTCATTAAAAGTAGAATCATGGCAAGACTCCAAAGAGCATTGTTTTGAACAGTCCCCGTGACAGTATTTCCAATCCCCATTGTCAAAATTGACGTTAGAGTACTTGCTGGTGTTGTCAAACTATTAGGCATAACAGCCGCATTACCAACAACCATCTGAATGGCTAAAGCTTCACCAAAGGCTCTTGCCATTCCAAAGACAATTGCCGTTAGAATTCCAGGTGTTGCTGCTTTTAAAAGCACTCTTCTTATGGTTTGCCAGCGCGTTGCACCCAAAGCCAAACTAGCTTCTTTGTAATGCCTTGGAAGCGACTTTAAGGTATCAACTGTCATTGACGTTACGGTTGGTAGAATCATAACAAACAAAACAAAGACACCGGATAAAATACCAAATCCTGAGCCGCCAAAAAAGAAACGTACAATAGGAACAATAACAGTTAAACCAATGAAACCATAAACAACTGAAGGGATTCCAACCAGTAATTCGATGGCTGGCTGCATGATTTTAGCACCTCTTTTAGGAGACACTTCTGTCATGAATAGGGCAACACCAATGGCAAACGGTGTTGCAAGAATAGCAGATAAAATGGTTACTACAAAAGAGCCAAGAATCATTGGCAGTGCCCCTAACAGACGGTTACCATTTTCATCTTTTAAAGAAGGGCTCCATTCTGTTCCAAATAAGAAATCAAAAATATTCACTTTATCAATGAAAAAAGTTGATAGTCCTTTTTGAGCAACAAATAGTAAAATCAAAGCAACCACTACAACAATTAAAAATAGACAAAGAAAGGTAATTGTTTTTCCGAATATTTCTAACCGAGAATTCTTTGATTTGGATAACAGACGCTTTGAAATATCATTCATTTGTTTTCTCCATAACTGTACCGTCGGCTTTTTTAATTACCTTCATATCATTGATAGAAATGTAGCCGATTTCTTTAACGATACCTTCTTGAACGGTATCACTGAGCATGTAGTCTAAAAACTCTTTGGTGAGACCCGTTGGCTCACCCTTAGTATACATATGTTCATAAGACCAGATAGGCCAGTTATTCACATGAACATTTTCTTCTGTCGGTTCATAACCGTCTAAACTAAGTGCTTTTACTGTATCATTAACATAAGAAAATGAAAGATAAGAAATAGCACCTGGTGTCTGAGAGACAATACTTCTAACAGTTCCGTTAGAATCTTGTTCCTGAGATTTTTTAGAAGGTGTTCCCTTCATGATTATATTATCAAAAGATGTTCTTGTCCCAGAGCCAGAAGCACGATTAATCAAGACAATCTCTAAGTCGTTGCCGCCGACCTCTTTCCAGTTTGTAATTTCACCTGAAAAAATTTTTCTAAGCTGATCGATAGATAAATCGTCGACCATTACATCGGTATTGACTACCGGCGTAACCCCAACTACTGCGACTTGATGATCAACTAAAATAGAAGCATCAACACCTTGTTTTTCTTCTGCAAATAAATCGCTATTTCCAATATCAACTGCACCAGACTGTACTTGTGATAAGCCAGTTCCTGAACCTCCGCCTTGAACATTGATAAATTTCCCTATATTTTCTTTTGAAAATTCATCTGCAGCTGTTTCTACAAGCGGCTGAAGTGCTGTTGAACCGACTGCTGTGGTTGATTCTCCTTTATCAATCCAACTCGAACACGATGTAAGAACAAAGATTCCTAGGATTAATAAAGTAACTCGTAATAAATTTGGTATTTTGTTCATATTAACCTTTTCTTTCTGATTATTAAAACAATTGAAGACTTCTTAAGATATAAGACACCTTAATCATGTCTTCTTAATGATCCATTGGCTTGACTAAATTATGGTGTGCGCAATCCTTTTGGGTAAAAGTTTTTGATCGTTTTTCCAACAATTTTAACAAAGCCTAGACCATTACCTGCAACAAGTAATTGGTACCACCCTTTAGGATATTCTTTTTCTAGAGTGATAATATTCCCTGAAAGGTATTGTTTAAAATCATCTTCATTAATAGCAATTGAAGAAATTGTTTCATCACTAGTCAGTGCAACTCCAAGAGCAAAGCTTGGTTCAAACCGATTCTTTTTAAACGTGCCAAGGTGTAAACCATTTCTAGCTATTTTTAGTTTTGATAAATCTGGTAAATCATTGGGCAAAAGGTATAACTCTTGTCCAAAAGATTGTAACACTCCCTCAAGCTGAATTCTCAAATGAGTTTTTTGAAACTCAACCCAAAGCTCTAGTTGCTGTTTAGTAAGATTAGAGCGACCAGATTTAGGGAATACTCTTTTAGTTTTTCGCTTATCGATTAATTTAGCAACAAATTGACCTTCACCTTTAAACAGGTGTGGGTACATTCTTGCCGTTTGAGGAAGATTAATCCCTTCTTTCATACCATTTATTTTGTCAACAGGTTCTAATTCTAAGAAATCATACGCCTCTAATAACCATGAGACAACTTCTTCATTTTCTTCTGGTGCCCAAGTACAGGTAGAGTAGACTAGTCTTCCACCGGGTGCTAACATCTTAATCGATTCACGTAAAATTTCTTTTTGTAGCAGACTACACTCCTGTGGATACTCGGTATCCCAATACTTGATGGCTTCGGGATTTTTTCGAAACATGCCCTCACCTGAACATGGGGCATCAAGAACAATAAGATCAAAATAATCTTTAAAAACAGCAGCAAGACGATTTAAACTTTCATTGGTCACTACGACATTTCTACCACCAAAACGTTCAATGTTTTCAACCAATACTTTACTTCTCTTGGTAGAAATCTCATTACTGACAAGTATCCCAGTATGTTGAAGATAGGATAACAAATGTGTACTTTTGCCACCAGGAGCAGCAGCCAAGTCTAAAACACGTTCCCCTTTTTTGGGTGCAGCAATTTGTCCCACCATCTGAGCAGCTGGCTCTTGTGAATAAACAACACCAGAAACATGAGCAATGGAATGACCTGATATTTTGCCATAGTAACCCCAAGGCGTCTGAGGAATAGGATCAGGAAAAGTTGGTAACTGTTTTTTTAGAGGATTCACTCGAAATCCTGAAATAGCAGGCTTTTCAAAGCTAGCAATAAAATCTGCTCCATCGGTTTTTAATAGGTTATTGTATTTTTCAACAAAATCTTTAGGTAAATTCATAATACTATTATACTATAGTTTAGTGACTAACGCACCTAGTAAAAAACGAAACTAAAAGGGTTACGCTTCATACCTTACAAAACGCAACCCTTTCTTTGATCTATTTTGGTCAACTGGTAGAAGCTGAAGACCATTTTTATTTTTTATTTTCTTGGATAAATTGGTGAATGACTTCTTCATCAATTGTTGGGAAAAACATTATTTTTTGACGTGTTTTAAAATCAGGTTTCTCACCAGATAAGGTTAACAATTGATAGCCTAACGTCTCTCCCATAATACTTGCTGCCGCATAATCCCAAGGATAGACATAAGAGAAATAAGCCCATGCTTGTCCATTTAAAACACGCCCCATACTAAACCCTGCACTGCCATAGTTTCTGCATCCCAAACTGTGAGACACCAAGTCAGCAATCCCGTGATCATTTTCAGCAAACATCTTAGCATTACTAATGACTAACATTTGATGAAGCTCTTTCTTCTTATAAGGAGAGAGTTTTTCTTGATTACGATAGACTAAAAAGTCTCCTCCACCACTATATAAAACATCGTTCATCACATCATAGATTAAACCAAAGCGACCAACACCCTCTTCAAAATAAGCTACCATGACAACAAAATCTGATTTTTGGGCGATAAAATTGACGGTACCATCAATTGGATCAATCACCCAGACATTTCCTTTATTCCATTCGTGACGAACATTATTTTCTTCAGCTAGAATATTATCTTTTGGGTATAAGTCTTTAATTCGAGAAATGATTAGGTCTTGCACTTCTTTATCGATGTTAGTGACAAGGTCATCAAAACGTTCTTTCATCTGGATTTGCATTTTGTCCATCATTTTATTTATAATAAACGCTCCAGCTTCCCTAATTAACCCCTTGGCAAATTCAAATTTTCTTTTCAAAAGAAATCACGCCTTTCTTTTTTTCTCTAGCAAGTGTCATTACTCGATAGATAGAATAACCACTTAGTTTTTCAAAGGCTCTATCAATTTGTTTTTCCTGACTCTTACTAGAAACCACTTTTTTAAAATTATCATATGCACTTAATAAACTGATCACATCAACTTTTGACTCATAAGCTTTTTCAACCTGATTTAAAAAATGGAGCACTGATATTGTTTCTTCAGTACTCCAAGACAAGTCAATCGGATAAGAATAATTAGTTCCCATCTGTTCCCTCGATTTCTGCTCTGATAGTGGCATCTCTTAACTCTTGTTTACGATAATTACGAGAAAGAAAAGCTCTAATCTCATCTTCATTGTATCCAATTTGCATCATTTTATCATTTAAAATGATTGGTCTTCTCAATAAACTAGGGTTTTCTCCAATTAACATAATTAATTCTGAAATAGAGAGATCATCAACGTCTATATCTAGTTTCTGAAAGACTTTTGAGCGCGTTGAAATAATATCATCTGTACCATTTTCAGTAAATGACAAGATACTCATCAATTCATCATGGTTCAAAGGACTTGTTATTATGTTATGCTCTTTAAATTCAACTTCATGTTTTTTTAACCAAGCTCTTGCTTTACGGCAACTTGTACAACTTGGAGATAAAAATAAGGTAATCATATTACTAACCTCTTTACACTTATTTACTTCATTATAACAAAAATAAACTACTTTTGCTATGTTTTTCAAGAATATTATTAAAATTATCAATAATTTTAATAAGCGTTACTATTGGCGTAATACTTACCAATTTCTTGCTATCTGTTCATCTACTTGTAATTGCTCAACCAATGCATCAATCCCTGAAAAACGTATCATTTCACGTATTTTTTCAAGCCAAATAAGTTCAATTGGTTCACCATATATCTCATCTTTAAAGTCAAAGATATGAATTTCGACTGTTGAGGACTGACCATCGAATGTGACATTTTTACCAACACTTGTCATTGAACGATATTTTTTACCGCGAACAATAACATCTGTGACATAAACGCCATCTGTCGGAACAAATGTTCTATCAATCATTGCAAGATTGGCTGTTGGATAACCGATGGTTCTTCCCCTGGCTTCACCATGAGAAACTATCCCTCTGGTAGATAACGAAAAACCAAGCAACTGATTAGCCTTAAGAACATTACCTGTTGCTATTAATTCTTTAATCCAACTAGAACTAATTTTAACACCATCAATTGAAACCGGCTCAACAATGACAACTTGACCAGGAAAATGCCTTTGTAGATAAGATGCTTCTTGTAAATCACTACCAAAACGATAGTCAAAGCCAACAACAACCGTGTTTGCTCTTAACTTATCAATGTAGGTTTTAATAAAATCAAGTGCACTAGTTTTAGCAAAGCGACTAGTAAAATCCATTAAATAAAGGTAATCAACACCAAATTCAGCCATCTTTGCATAGCGTTTTTCTGGGTAATGGACATGTTTTAAAAGTATTTCATCATAGGGGGCAAAAACAACTTTAGGGGATTCCTTAAAAGTGATTAATGCCACTTTACTTTGTTTTTTTTCAGCATATTTCTTGGCAGTTTCAAATAGTTTTTGATGCCCCTTATGGAGAGCGTCAAAATATCCTAGCACTAAAACTGTCTCTTCTGTTTGATGAATATCATTAAAATCTGTTATTTCGAAAATTTTCATATTGTTATTTTATCATACTTTTCTATAATCAAGGAAAAATAATTTAGATAAGGACCTTTCTTGGTTTATAAAGTTCACCACGTTTTTCCAGAACAGTAACAAGTGTACTCTGATAAAAACCAGCAACAATAGTTTGTGTCATTTGAGCATCTAGTTGTATAAAACGACCGTGACTAATCTCTTTTACCATCTTATCAGTCAATTCAATCCTTGGTAAATCAGAAACACCATAAGCCATCGGCAAAAGAAAAGAGTAATCTTCTTTTTCAATTTTTTCTGCAATCTCATCAAGTGTTAAGCTATCAGACAAGTCTAAACCAGCAGCATTAGTTCGCGTGAGAAGGGACATGTGGCTAGCATACCCAAGTTGTTTGCCTAAATCAACTGCAAGTGTTCTAACGTAGGTGCCTTTACTACATTTGACTCTGAATGAAAAAGAACAGGTTTCTTCTTGAAAAGTGAGAGGACTGGTTCGTACAAATTCAAAAATAGACACTTGTCTTCTTGGACGATCAACTGCTTCACCATTTCTGGCATACTCATATAATTTTTTACCATTAACTTTAACAGCAGAATACATGGGTGGTATCTGTTCAATTTCACCGATAAAACTTGTCATGGCTGAATCAACCATTTCTTCTGTTAAGTCTTGCGCAAGAATGGGCGATCTATCAACCACTTCACCACTACTATCTTCTGTAGTGGTGGAAAAACCTAGTGTCACTTCGCCTTCATAAACTTTACCCGCATCTGTCATAAATTCAATAACGCGAGTTGCTTTTCCAACCGCTATGGGAAGAACTCCTGTAACATCAGGGTCAAGCGTTCCACCATGCCCTATCTTTTTTTCATTTAAAATTTTTCTTAGTTTAAAAACCGCATCATGAGAAGTCATGCCTGCTGCTTTTTTTAAATTTATTATTCCTGAAATCATAGTCCTATTATAGCACACCCATTCCTTAGCGCCGATTATTTTTTTGATTAGTGTTTAAGATTGTCAAACTTTTCTCTCATGGTTGGATTTTTTTTAGTCAATTTTTTGACTGACACGTCATCTAGTTTATTGTTTGCCAGTCTTAATTGATTTTCACTAGTGGTTAGGGCTGCCTTAATGGCTTCCATCCGTTTAATGGCCTTATCAATTTCATCAATGGCTTTTTTAAAGTTAGTACTTGCCGACTGATAATTTTTAGCAAAAGCCTTTTTAAAGACTTCCAAATCCTCTTCAAAATGCGTGATGTCAATATTTTGTTCTTTGACCATAGCCAGTTCTTGTTTGAATTTTAGCGAATTCATTGATGCGTTACGCAAAATACCAATCAATTGAATGAAAAATTGGGGCCTGACAACATACATTTTCTCATACTTATGGCTGACATCTACAATTCCTGTATTATAGTAATCGTTATCAGCTTCAAGCATGGAGACTAAGACAGCATACTCACAGTTTTTTTCCTTTCTATCCTTGTCTAATTCCTTAAAGAAATCTTCGTTTTTGTGTTTGGTCTTCGTTTCATCAGATTCATTTTTCATCTCAAACATGATAGAGAGGATTTCAACTCCATTATCGTCTGTCTCGCGGTAGATAAAATCACCCTTTGAACCTCTTTGAGACACTTGGTTATCTTTTTCAAAATAAGCATTAGGAAAGGCAAGGTTTCTCACCTTGTTAAATTCTGTTTCTGCATAAACTTCTAAACTCTCACCAATGGCTTTGGTTGATTGCTGTGCTTTAAAATTTTTATAAAATTCAACTTGTTCATTGGCTGCTTTTAGTTGAGCAGCGTAATCAATTTGAATATTCTTTAAGGCCAGTTCTTGCTTTTGTTCTTGTAGCACAAGAGCATTCTTTGCCTCATCTCTTTCCTTTTCAATCTGAGAGAGCTTGTCTTTTAATTCATAATCCTTTTCAAGTGTCACTTGATTGAGTTGATTTTTAACTGTGATAATCTCTTGCTCTTTTTTAGCAAGTAATCCGTCGATTTCTAGTTTTTTTGCCTCTTCTTGTGTTTTAAGTTGGTTTTCTAAGGCGATAATCGCTTGCTCTTTTTCACTCAAGGAGGTTTGCAATTGGTTTTTAGCCTTTTCTTCTAACAAAGCAACTTCTTTTGTCAACCGTTCTTGGATTTCTTTTTCAAACTCTGCCCCACGAACTTGAGATAAAAGTTCACTGTATTCTGTTTCATTGACAGTAAATGTGGTGCCACAATGTGGGCATTTTATTGTATTCATAACTAACCTAACCTCATTGTTTTCTAATTTATATTTTGGTGACTGACTAAGGAATTTCAAGACTAATCCGTGTGATAATCGTGGTAAAAATCGACTTTTAGCTGGATAATCCGCTCAACATCGTATAACAGTTGAAACAATATCGCCCTTGTCTCAAACTCATACCGTGTTTTAGGAAGGTCTCGTTTTCTAAAGGACTCTAAGAAAGCCTCAATATCACTTAAAAGTCCTTTGGCAGAATTTTTTTCACTGAGTTGGGCCGAAACCTCAACAAATAATTGTGATAATAGATAGCTTTCAGCACTTTTATATTGAAAATGATTGATGCGTTTAGCCATCTCTCTTAAAATTTTCAACTGGGCTTTTCGCATTTCAAAATAGTGAACTTGATAGTTAGTTTGATTGAATAACTGATTTCTCCTATCAAGATAAACAACTGCTAAGGCTTCTTTTAAGAGACTGTCTAATTGGTTAATAAGTTCAGCATCATTTCGACCATCACCAGTTTTTAAGAAAGAATCAAATTTCAAGAAAATCTTTTTTAATAAGTCTTCTACCTTGATGTGATAGTCATTAATTTGTTTTTGTCTTGAGGGCATGTATAGATTAAAAATGAGAGCAACACCTGCACCAATTAGAAAAAGCGAAAATTCATTTAATAAGAGGGACAAGGTTATTTTTTCAGCTATCAAAAGATGCGTTACCAAAACTGTACTTGGTGCGATCCCACTTTCAAGCTTAAAAGTATATGCTAAAGGCACGTAAATTAACAAATAGACGCCTAAGCTGATTATGGAAAAATCAAGCAAAAAGAATACTATTGCTCCGATTAAGAGGGCCAAAAGTGTTGACAGTAGTCGTTGTTTCGCAATTTTAAAAGACGACCGTCTCGTATCTAGAATGCTAAGGATAGCGATAATGCCAGCTGAAGTGGGATTAGAAAGTCCCCAAAGACTTGCTAAAAAAATTCCGATACTAGTTGCTAAAACCAGCTTAATCGTCCGTTGTAAGATAGGCATGGAAACTCCATTTCTTTCTTTAATTGAGTAGTACAAAAAGAGTGATAACCACTCTTTTTGTTTTGACAGTCCTTATTTTTTTGTAATGGGTGCAATATTAGCCAATACTTTTTTCAGACCAATCTCAGGGAATTTAATCTTAAGTTCTGGTGAGTCTTGACTGCCTGAAATTTCTAAAACAATTCCTTCACCCCATTTTTTATGAAGGGCAACATCGCCAATTTCCCAGTTAGTGACATTTTGACTTACTGATGCCTTAGCTTGTCCTAAAGGTCTGATTGATGACCTTTCATTTTTAAATGGACTTGCTTTGCGAGAGTTAGGCAAGGCTTTATTTGAGGAGAATGGGACAGGAGCCGTTGAAGTATTGGCAGGTCTAGCAAATCCTTGATAATCCAGTAAATCATCATCAATTTCTTTGATAAAGCGGCTTGGAAAATTATAACTGGTTTTTCCATAAAGCATACGTGAATTAGCATTGGTCAGATAAAGGACTTCTTCAGCACGAGTGATTCCAACGTATGCCAAGCGTCGTTCTTCTTCTAATTCTTCTTGGTTTTCTTGTGCTCTTGACAAAGGAAATACATTTTCCTCTAAACCAACAAGAAACACAATCGGAAACTCTAATCCTTTAGCCGCATGAAGTGTCATTAATGTTATTTGAGCATTTTCTGTTGGGCCATCATCCGTATCACTAATTAGAGCTAAATCATTGAGAAAGCGTGTTAAGCGTTCAAGTCCTGACTCTTTTTGTGACTGATTAACCAAGTCATCAAAATGTTTAGTCACTGATAGAAATTCTTCGATGTTTTCAATTCTAGCTTGACTTTCAAGTGTGTTTTGAATTTGAAGCGCTCTTAAGTAATTCGTAACTTCTAACACTTTTTTGGTTAGATCAGTAATAGGATAGTCATCTAGTTGATTTCTTAGCCGTAGAAGCTTGTTCGACAAGTCATAAATAGCTTGAGATGCTTTGCCTTTTATCTGAGATAAAACGATTTGATTAGCAGCTTCTAGAAGAGAAGTATTAATGGATGAGGCATATTGACGCAATTTATCAATAGTACCCGGTCCCACTCCTCTTTTGGGTTCATTGATAATCCGTTCAAAACTGATATTGTCACTTGGATTTGCTATCACATTTAAAAATGCAATAATATCACGAATTTCTTTACGAGAGTAGAACTTTGTCCCACCAACCATGGTATATGGCATATTGGCCTTCAAAAGGGCTTCTTCAATCGTTCTTGACTGGGCATTTGTGCGATAAAGCACTGCAAAATCTTGATAACTTCTTTTGGTTTCCTTGATTAATTTAGCTATTTCACTGACAACGAAAATAGACTCATCATGCTCATCACTCGCACGATAATACACAATAGCTTCCCCATCATTATTTTGTGTCCATAAGCGTTTTGGACGTCGATTTTTATTATTTTCAATGACCTTATTGGCTGCTTGAAGTATTTTCTTTGTTGAACGGTAGTTTTCTTCCAACAAAACAACCTTGGCATCTGGGTAATCTTTTTCAAAATCAAGAATATTTTGCATATCAGCCCCACGCCAGCCATAAATCGATTGGTCAGCATCGCCAACCACGCAAATATTTTTAAACCGGCTGGCTAATAATTTCACCAACTGATATTGGGCATGGTTTGTGTCTTGGTATTCGTCCACATGAATGTATTGATAACGTTGTTGATAGTATGAAAGGATTTGAGGATTTTCGTCAAATAGGCGAAGTGTTAACATGATAAGATCATCAAAATCCATGACTTGACTTTGTTTTAATTCTGATTGATAAAGGGTGTAGCATTTTGCAACAATCCGCTGATAAACATCACTTGCTGTTTTTTCATAGGTCTTAGCATCAATCAAATCATTTTTAGCATTAGAGATGGTTCCTAAAATACTACGCTCATTCCACTGTTTTGGATCAATGTTGAGCTCTTTCATCACCCGTTTCATGAGTGTTCTTTGCTCACCAGGATCAATGATTGTAAATTGACGATTATAACCAATAAATTCAGCTTCTCTTCTAAGAATGCGAACGCACATACTATGAAAAGTAGCAATTAAAGAATCTTGTGTGGCAGGGTTTAGCGCCATAGCTCTTTCTTTCATTTCTCTTGCTGCTTTATTGGTGAAAGTGATGGCTAAAATATTCCAAGGATTGACACCTTTTTCATCAATCAGATAAGCAATACGATGGGTCAATACACGTGTTTTTCCAGACCCTGCACCTGCCATAATGAGTAATGGTCCTTGGGTTGTTTGAACAGCCTCGCTTTGCTTTTCGTTCATACCTTTTAATAGTGAATTCATGGTTTCTCCCTTACAAGTCTATTTAAAAATTATACCATTTTTTCATTCACAAAAAAAGAGAATCTTGATTAGCTTATTTTGTTTTAAAACATGACACCCACTCATCGCAAAGGCAACTGTTAGTTGATAAATGAGTTTTTTATTTGCCTTAAACATGATATAATAATGTGATTAATAGAGAAAGGAGACAACAATGAACAACCCTTCAGAAAATTTGAAGCAAGCACAAAAAGGCCCTATTCTTAGTATCATTGTTTATCTCTTATTATCCTCGGCCAAATTGTTAATCGGTTTTCTCATCCATTCTTCTTCTTTGATTGCCGATGGTTTCAATAATATTTCTGATATCATTGGTAATGCTACTTTACTAATTGGTTTAAAAATGGCACGAAAGCCTGCTGACAGCGATCACAAGTTTGGCCATTGGAAGATTGAAGATTTGGCTAGCTTGTTAACGTCATTTATCATGTTTATTGTTGGTCTTCAAGTTCTCGTTCAGACCATTGAGGAGATGATTGCTAACACACACACACCTATTGATCCTTTAGGTGCTTTGGTTGGACTATTTTCTGCTCTTTGTATTTACGGTGTCTATCGTTACAATCAAAAACTGGCTAAAAAGCTCAAATCTGGAGCTCTTGTCGCTGCTGCTAAAGATAATTTAACCGATATCGCCACTTCACTTGGAACAACTGTCGCTATTGTTGCTAGCCGTATGCAGTACCCGGTTGTTGATAAAATCGTAGCGATTATTATTAGTCTTTTTATCATCAAAACAGCTTTTGAGATTTTTAAATCAAGTGCCTTCAGTCTTTCTGATGGCTTTGATGATAAGCGCCTTGCCGAATATAAAGTGGCTATTTTAAAGATTCCTAAAATTTTATCCGTTAAATCCCAAAGGGGAAGAACTTATGGGAGTAATGTATACCTTGACTTGGTTTTAGAAATGCATCCTGACTTGTCTGTTTTTGAAAGTCATGCCATTACAGAACAAGTTGAAGCCTTACTGAAGCAAAAATTTGGCATTTACGATATTGATATTCATGTGGAGCCAGCAAAAATCCAAGAAGACAGGGACAATGAACTTCTCTACAAGACACTCTATAAAAATGAAAAATTATTTTTATCAAAAATACCTGATTATGAAAAGTTATTAGCCGATGACTTTTACATGATTGCAACGAACGGACAATACTTGTCTCTTGCTGATTTACAAGCAACAGACGAACATTTTCCCAACAATTTTAAAGCATTTCAACTGATCAGTGTTAACCCGAAAATCAAATTGGTCACTTATCAACTTGAAAACAGTTCACATACTAGCCTTTGGCGTCGTCATGAAGAATGGCAATTGATTTTTCATCAAATCACAAAAAAAAACGAGCTCTGTTAAGAGCCGTTTTTCTTTTATGAGATCATATTTTTTTAACGAATTCTGATTTCAATTTCATGGCACCAAAGCCATCAATTTTACAGTCAATATTGTGGTCTCCCTCAACAAGACGGATATTTTTAACACGTGTACCTTGTTTGATATCTTTTGGAGCACCTTTAACTTTTAAATCTTTGATAACAGTGATGGTATCGCCATCTGCTAAACGGTTGCCATTACTGTCTAAGACGACTAAACCTTCTTCAACAGCCTCATCTTCTAAAGACCATTCATAAGCACACTCTGGACAAACCAGCAAGACACCATCTTCATAGACATATTCTGACTGGCATTTGGGACAATTTGGTAGTGACATCTTTTTCTCCTTTACGTCAATTACTACCATTCTACTTTATCTTGAGTAAGATGGCAAGATGAATTGGCTTAGAAAATATTTACCGGTTAAGAAACAACTAGTATCTTTCAATTCCAATTGGGTATTTTTATTATTAAAATTAAAAACCAAGACTGGATTAATTCATCTTGGTTTTTAATATCAATTTATTATAAAATCCTAGTCCCAATCTATCTTGTCATGATTGTTTTTAATGTACTCAGAGATAAGATGAGGGTTTTCTATAAGCTGTTTCAAGTTTTCATATAAGGATTTTAATAGTGTTTCATTCGCTTGTGAATAGCTAAAGACAATACTTGAAGCTTCTGGGTCCATCTCTAAGCCGTCTAATAGTTCTGGTGCTTGTTCTTGCCAGTAATGGCTCAAAAAGACTTCCCAACCATAACCATTAAGATAGACATCATAAGCATCATCTACTTCTGTTGCAATTGCCCAAACAGTTGGATCAGAAACGTCAAGAGACACAAAACTTTCATCAGTATCATGGATTAGAAAGTTATCATCAGTACTTGGCTCTAACTCATCATCACTTAGAGGATAACCCTCCACTAAAGTAGGATCAATAATTAACTCTCGTTCCACCTCTGAGGCAATTCCTGTTAAGGTCATAGTACCATTCATTCCTAGTATTTTAGGCTCTCTTTCCATCTTCTCTCCAGTGACTTTACAAAAATAGTTTCCTCGAAAATAAAGTTTATAAAAACCTATGTCTAATTCTTTTTCTTCTTCGGTGAGAGGAATGTTGGTAAGCGTGTAAAAGTAACCCCGTTTCCAATAATCTACTGGCACAATAGATGGGGTAATAAGTAAATTATCATAATCTGGTTGATAATTGCTCATGGTCAAGTCGGTTACTCTATTTTTAAATAAAACAACAAGATGACTGCCTTCCGCAAAAGGATCAAAATCAACTCGATGAATATTAGCTAGGAGTACTTTACCGTAAAAATACAGGCCTTTTCGAGGAGAGAAGAGAAAGACATCTCCAGTTTGAGGAGAAATCTTTGATTTCTCAATGACTTGAAGTTGATGCTTACTTGATTTATTATCATAAAAATCATCAATTTTTCTTCGTGTCTCTTTATCTAACTTAAGATAGCGTTCCTCTATACGTTCTGCTATCAAATTGGGATTATTCATTATTGTCTCTTTCTAGATAATTGGTTTTTCAACTCTTACAGACCATTATAACAGAAAAACACCCTCAAATGAGGCCATTATTCATTTTTACTGTTAAAATCATTGTAAGACAGTCAGTTCAGCTAATTGGCGTTTAGCTTCTCTCACAAAATAAAAGTCAGAACTTCCTTTGGCAAGTTCGCCAAAATATTTTTTGGCACTCTCGCTATCCTCCATAAGCTTGGCATTTAAACCACTACAATAGAGCTTAAAATAATCAGAAAGATTTCCTTCTTCTGGCCTATCATCGAAAAAATGATTCTCTTTTTCTAACAACAATAAGTCTCTAAATGTTTCTAGAAATGTTAAATAGCGATTTTTTAATACTGTTATTTTTTTATTGCCTTCTATGTTCAATAAGTTTTGGTAATAAATTTCAAACTGTGCAGACTCTCCTAACAATAAATGGTTAAAAGCCAAGAGGAATGATTTTTCAATAGCCATTGCTTTCCTAGACAATCTGGGAAAAGTATCAATGGTTATTTTATCCAAAAAAGTAATAGACTCCCTGAAATTTCCTTCATAAAAAGTTAAAATAGCGAAGTTTAAATAAGATTGTGCTCGTAAAACTTTATGGATTTTCCAGTTTTTTAAAGAACTTTGTTTCGCTTCAAGAAAGACACGATATTTTTTTTAATCTTTTTCTCCATGTAAAATGTATCTCAAGGCTTTTTTAACAGACTGGATTATGTCAAATGCTAAGATTAAATAAATAACACCTAACAAAAGAAAAATATGATAATAAATAGTTTGTTGGAATATAATTGTTCTCAAAATTATCAATAGATTAATATAAATTGCATAAACGTGTACAAATTTGCTTAGTTTTTCAAATTCCTTACTTGACATTTTTAAAATGCGTTGTTTAAACATTTAAACTCCTTCTATTCATCTTCAGTGCCCAAAATAATTGCTAATGCAGCTGATGCGGTTATGCTAGCTGGTACAGCACCTGTCCCAATACTTGCAAAAAGAACAAACACAGAACCAGCCAAAAGTCCTACAGCTATTATTTTATCATTCAATACCCTAAACCCAGACTCAGTTGTGTTAGTCGTTATTACACCATTTGGATCTGTGATAATAGTTCTACTATTAGTATAGGCACCCAAAAGACCATGCTCAAAATCTGCATTAAGATTAAGACCAACATCATAACCATTTTTACCATTATCGGCTCCAGCTGAGATATCTAGTCCATCTTTTCCAATACCCGCATTAACCTCTACCGTATTCCCAAATAAACTTAGTGAGAGATTGGCTTTTAAGTTACCATCTTCTATACCAAGACTGCTAGTCACTACATCTAAGGTGCTTAATTTAACACCAGATAGTTCACCATTTGTAAACTGACCTTGAATCAAACCATTAATTCATTTATTCTATGGCTTGTATGTTACATTTTAACATGTATCGTTTTCTTATGAGTTAATAAGTCTTTAGCATAAATAGATCTAACAATATCTCCCTTTGGAAAGGATTTTTGACGTTTTAAGTTAAGCAAAGATTGAGGAACTATTTTGTGGCGATCATCTAATAATGTCAATGCTAGAAGTTGTTTATTCGTTCTAAGAGCATAATCAAACGAAAGGTAGAGATATGTTCCTCTAGTTACCAATCTCACGTGTTTACCTATTAAGTCTCTAATGGAAGTTAGTGCTTGTAACTTTTGTAGCGTTGTCCCATCCTTTTTAATCTTTATAGCATGTAGGACAACTTGATTGGAAAAACAATCATTAAAAAAACTATGGCTTCCTTTTTCATAATCTATCCCACACAAGTGCATGAAATTGGAATAAGAAAAGTAAACATCAATTTTCTTATCATCAGTACAATAAGTTACTACTTGATTAACAAAGTATGTTTTAAAAAATTTAGCTGCATCATTTAAAAGACCTAAATGGCGTTTCAAAACTAATATGTCATTATTGTTTGGCTTTTTATAACTTTTTGGATACTTGACCATTAATCCCCCATAAATAAATAGACGACCCATTAACTGAGTCGTCTATTTAGTCGGTTTATTCTGGTGTCTGCCACCACTTGGCCCTTATGTCCAAGATTGCTATCGGATTTCGTTTTGGTGTCCGCCACCACTTGACCCTTATGTCCAAGTTTACTATCAGATTGACCATGAGCCGACTACTCATCTACACTTTCATTATAACGTTTTCCTTTTATTTTAGCAAGTAAAATTCACTTTTAGTAAAGCAGAAAAAAGCTATTCAACCGTCACAGATTTTGCAAGGTTTCGTGGTTTATCGACATCTAATCCTCTCTGGAGTGAGGCATAGTAGGCGATTAGTTGGGTTGGAACAACCATCCCTATACTTGAGAGGTAAGGATGAACTGCCATAACAACAATATCATCTGAATCTTTGTCTGCTCCTTCTTCGACAATGGTTAAAACAGATGCACCTCTTGCAATAACTTCTGAAACATTTCCTCGTGTGTGTGATAAAACTGATGGATTGTTGGATAATAGAGCAATCACAGGTGTCCCGTCTTCAATGAGAGAGATGGTGCCGTGTTTCAACTCACCTGCAGCAAAGCCTTCACACTGGATATAAGAAATTTCTTTTAGCTTCAAACTGGCTTCCATAGCAACATAATAATCATTGGAACGTCCGATATAGAAAGCATTTCGAGTCGTTTCTAATAGCTCTTGTGTTTTCTTTTCAATCACTTCTTTTTGTGAAAGAGTTGATTCAATGGATTGCGCCACAATCGATAATTCTTTAATCAAATCAAAATCTAGAGATTTTGGATTTCCTATCTTATCACCCACTGCCTTAGCAAGAAAGGCTAGCGTTGCAATCTGTGCCGTATAAGCTTTTGTGGAAGCTACTGCAATCTCAGGCCCTGCATGGATTAACATGGTATAGTTGGCTTCGCGTGACAAGGTTGAACCAGCAACATTTGTGATGGTTAAGCTTGGAATACCAAGTTCATTAGCCTTAACAAGAACCTGGCGACTATCAGCGGTTTCCCCCGACTGACTTAAAAGAATCACCATTGGTTTTTCACTCATTAACGGCAAATCATAACCCCACTCAGACGCAATTCCCAATTCAACAGGAGTCTGGGTTAACTGTTCTAAAAACTGTTTAGCCGCATAACCCGCATGATAGGATGTTCCGGCAGCAATAATATAAAGACGATCAGAGGCTTTAACGGCATCAATAATAGCATCATCCACAACGATTTCTTGGTTGTCATTACTATAAGTTTTGATAAGACGACGCATGACGCTAGGCTGCTCATCAATTTCTTTTAGCATATAGTAAGGATAAGTGCCTTTACCGATATCTGATAAATCAAGGCTTGCTGTGTAGCTCTCTCTTTCAATAGGATTGCTATCAAAATCTTCAATACGGATGCTATCTTTTTTAACCGTTACTATTTCCTTATCGTGGATTTCCATAAATTCACTGGTTTCTCGAATCATCGCCATTGCGTCCGAGCAGACCATATTATAGCCATCCCCCAAGCCGATAAGAAGAGGCGATTTATTTTTGGCCACATAAATAGTATCAGGTAGCTTGCTATCAACTAAGGCAAAGGCATAAGAACCTTCAATGATAGTCAAAGCTTTTTTAAAGGCATCATATGTTGTTAGTGAGTTTTCCTTGGCCAACTGTTCAATCAAATGAACGACAATTTCAGTATCAGTGCTGCCTAGAAACGCATGATTAGTCAGATAAGTCTCTTTAAGGTCAAGATAGTTTTCAATAACACCATTGTGTACCAAAGTCAGTTCTTTGGTGGAGGATTGATGAGGATGGGCATTTTCAACACTGGGTTTTCCGTGTGTCGCCCATCTGGTGTGACCAATCCCGATGTCTCCAGCTAGGTCAATCCCAATTTTTTCTCTTAAATCAGCAATTTTACCAAAAGCCTTGATCAACTTAGCTGATTTATTGCCATCCACTAAAAAAATACCCGATGAATCATAACCTCTGTATTCAAGTTTTTCTAAACCTTGCATTAAAATATCTTTGGCATTTCTATTGCCAACAACTCCTACAATTCCGCACATATATTCATTGGTGATAACAAACGATCACACTCTCCTTGTAATTGGTATAGTCTAATTTGTTTTATAATAAACAACTGTAATTAGTATATTACAAGGTTTGTTAAATGTCAAAGAAATAATTGGTATAGTCTGATAAAAACAAAAAATGAATAGTTGCCTATTCATTTTCAATAAATCCAAACTGATCTAATGGCAGAATGCGAAAGTTCACAACACCCTTGATTTGTTTTTGACTAATCAGCCCAAATTCTCTACTATCTTTTGTGTTTTGTCTATTATCATTTAAAACTAGAAAATAACCTTTGGGGATTTTTGTGATATTAGACTGTGTCAATGTTTCCAATGTAAAATCCGAAGTAAAATAAGCTTCAAAACCATATCGATTATGATAATCTGTTTTTAGATTATCAATATAGGGCTCTTCTTCAATCATAGCATTAAGATAAAAAATATCATCCATAAAGGTTACAGAGTCACCTGAGGTAGCTATAACACGACCCACGTATTCCTTTTTATCAACCTTGTAAACAACAAAATCCTTAACGGCAGGCTTGGTTCTTGTTTGAACAGTAACAAAGTCACCTGATTTTAAAAAGTTATTAGCCTCATTTTTTGAAATTTCATGCGTTGAAAAAAAGAAGAGACGTAATAATAAAACTAGATTGATACCAATAATAATTAAAAAAATATTTCTAAAAAAATCTCGTTTAACCATGGTCTCTCCTCAACAATTCTTTTCTTAATTATACCATGTTTTTTGATAGAAAAAAAGATAGCTGTTATAGCTATCTTGATTTTTTATTATTTAACAGTACGAATTCTCATTGTGTTTGTACCACCAGTACCAACTGGTACACCAGCTACAATGACAATGTTATCACCTGACTCTACAAGCCCAGAAGATAAAGCCACTTTTTCAGCCACTTCAAACATATCATCTGTTGAGTCTGGTCGATCTGCTAATACTGGAATAACACCCCAGTTAACCATTAATGATTTTTGAATTTTTTCATCAAAGGTAATCGCAAGAATATCTGACTCAGGACGGTACTTAGAAATAAGACGTGCTGTATTTCCTGTTTCAGTAATGGTTACTACTAATTTAATATCCATTGAGCGTGTCGCATCCTTAACAGCTGATGCAACAACTTCTGTTTTGTTAGAACGCTCAAAATTATCAGAATTAAGACGACCATATTCACTAAGAAGTGTTTGAGCATTTTTGTCAATCGTTGCCATTGTTCTTACTGACTCTACAGGGTATTTACCATTAGCAGATTCTCCAGAAAGCATTGTAGCATCAGTACCATCAATGACAGCATTGAAAACATCAGAAACTTCTGAGCGAGTTGCACGAGGTTTTTCAGTCATTGTTTCAAGCATATTTGTTGCTGTGATAACTGCTTTACCTGCAGCATTTGTTTTAGTAATAATCATTTTTTGATAAACTGGTACCATTTCAAATGGTACTTCAATACCCATGTCACCACGAGCAATCATGATACCATCAGCGGCATCAATAATTTCATCAATGTTATCAATACCTTGTTGATTTTCAATTTTTGCAAAAAGTTTAACATGTTCATTGCCTGTTTCACGAGTAATGGCACGAACTTCTTCAACATCTTTAGCAGTACGAACAAATGAAATGGCAATAAAGTTAAGACCTTGTTCTAAACCAAAGCGAATATCGGCATTATCTCTTTCTGCGAGAGCTGGGAAAGGAATTTTAGTATTTGGAATGTTAACACCTTTTTGTTTAGCAATAATACCATCATTTTCAACAAGAACTTCTAATTCATGATTTGCATGGTCTTTTGAGATAATTCTTAATCCAACTTTACCATCATCAATAAGGATTTGTTGGCCTTTTTCAACGTGATCAAAAATGTCTAATTTACCAGCAACACTTAGGGCAATCTTATCTCTTGTTGATTGTAAGCCTTGTTTTGTTGCTACTCTAATTTTATCACCTGTTTGATAAGTGTATTCTTTGGCATCATCTGAAAACAATTCAGTTCTCATTTCAGGACCTTTGGTATCTAATAAGAATCCTACTTTTTGTCCAGCTAATTCCTCAGCATAACGAACGGTTGCCATACGGTCACCTTGTTCTTTATGATCACCATGAGAGAAATTAAAACGAAAGACATTTGCTCCAGCTTTAATTAATTCAGCAATATTATGAGCAGACTGTTCAACGTCAAGTTCCCCACTCCAATAGCCATCTTCACCATATTTTTTGCCGCCTCGAATCTCAACAGCCGGACCTAGTGTGGCAACGATTTTAACACGTTTGTTCATTCTTGAAAAACTCCTTTATTTCTTACTAATATTCATTTATTTAAATAGTTGGTTTTATTTTGCTAATACACGATTTAAATCAGCAAAATCTAAGCGTGCTTTGTGAGGATTATTGACAATAATTTTACCTTGATCGTCAAGACTAAATAAGGCACCTTCTTCAGCAGTTCCTAAAATTGGGCTTTCTACTAGATTTTCATTTTGAATACCAATAGCATAGCCGCCTTTACCTTCTTTTAATAACTCGACAGCTCTTGCTCCCATCCAGCTTGCTAAAACTCTATCACGAGGGCTTGGTGAGCCACCACGAAGGATATGACCTAGATTGGTTACCCTTAAGTCGTTTGTATTACCAGCGTCTTTTAATTTAGCAGCAAATTCATCACCACTCATAACCCCTTCAGCAAGAACGATGATATGATGATTTTTACCATTGGCAAATCCTTGATTAATCTTTTGGACAACTTGATGGATATCATAATCCTCTTCAGGAACAATAATTTGGTCAGCACCAGAGGCAATTCCAGCCCAAAGTGCAATATCACCTGCATTTCTACCCATCACTTCTACGATAAAAGTTCTTTTGTGGCTTGATGAGGTATCACGTAATTTATCAAGTGCCGATGTTGCTGTACTAACAGCTGTATCAAAGCCAATTGTGTAATCTGTTCCAACAATATCATTATCAATTGTCCCAGGAATACCTACAGCAGGAAAACCATGCTCAGTTAGGCGCATTGCACCGTGATATGAACCGTCTCCACCTATAACAACGACACCTTCAATGCCATGTTTTTTTAATTGTTCAATACCTGCAAGTTGACCTTCAAGCTTACTGAACTCTGGATATCTAGCTGAGAATAAGAATGTTCCACCACGAGAAATCTTATCTCCAACAGCTCTTGAATCTAACGGGAAAATATCCCCAGCAACCATACCAGCATAGCCATAATTAATACCATAAACTTCCATACCTTCTGAAATTGCTTTACGAACAACTGCCCTAACAGCAGCATTCATTCCAGGTGAGTCTCCTCCACTGGTTAAAACAGCAATACGTTTCATTATTATCAGCGCTCCTTTTTTATATTTAACGTTCCTATTATAGCACAATCTCTTGTAAAAATCTTTACTTTCTGACTCATTTCAACGAAAAACCGTTTTCAGAACATAGGGACTTAGTAGTTCAATTAACTTTTCTTCTTTTGCAACAAAGTATTTCTGACTTTGAAGCGTTTCCTTTGATTCTTTGTAATGAATCACAACAGGCAAAGAACCAGGAAATTGTTTTAGAATTCTAGTAATCTTATAGTCATTCTCATGATTAGCAACCAGCAACCAACATTTTTCATTTGTAGGAATAATAAGAGAATCAAGTAGCATCTGCAACTGCTGATTTCTCAACTGAATTTTACCATGAAACAGGAAGAATTGACCTTCAACTAGGGTGTCTCTATATTTTTTATAGATTTCTGGAAATAGAGTAACATCTAGTTTTTTATTAGTGTCACTAATTGTTAGAAAAGCCATTTCCTCGCCACTCGTCTTAGTTCTGATAACCTTGATTTTTTCAATTTCACCAAGAACCGTCATTTGTTGACCTTCAACTAATTTTGAAAATGGCGTAAATTGACCCTTTCTTTTTTCCATTTCTTCTTTCAGTGGATGAGGACTAATCCCTATACCAAGACTATTTTTCTCAAGTAGATATTTTTCAGCATTTGTGTAATCTTCTTCTTCCAACCATTGATAAGCACTATCAGAGAAAAGACTACCGAGTTCACTAACAAAAATTAATAAAGAATCCAAATTCTTTTGAATTTTTTTCCTATTAGGGTCAAAATTATCAAACAAGCCAACCAAAACAAGTGGTTCAATGATTTTTTTCACCCGATATTTTTCAGGAAGTCTAGTTAAAAAATCTTCTATCCCCTGATAAGGTTTGTTATCAACAATCCAAAAAGCCAATTCTTTGGGCAACTCTTTGATGTGCTTAATGCCAATAGAGATAGAATGTTGATAGACTCTATCATAATATGAAGCATTGTTTACTGTTAATTTTTCAAGGCTAAAGCCATTATCAAGAGCGTCACTAATGTAGTGATTACCAGAGTAATTGAGTAAAACATTATAAAAAACATCTGGATAATGAGCTTTGAAGAAAGCTAACTGAAAAGCCAGAGCTGAATATGCATAAGCATGACTTCTATTAAAGCCATAACCTGCAAATTTTGCCATCATATCAAATAAATGCGAAGCAATTTTTTCTGGTCTGCCTAATTCTTTAGCACCTTTTAGGAAATCTGAGCGCATGACATCCATTTGCTCTTTATTCTTCTTTGACATGGCTCTACGTAATAAATCAGCCTTCCCCAAAGAAAAACCAGCGTAGACTTGGGCAATCGTCATGACTTGTTCTTGATAGAGCATAATACCATACGTAGGCTCTAAGATTGGAGCAATTGCTGGATCGATCAGATCAATAGCCTCTTTTTTAAATTTTCTCTTAATAAAATTGTCAATATAATCACTTGCACCAGGTCGATTCAAACTGGTTGTAGCCACTATTTCTTCAAAACGAGATGGTTTTATCTGTTTTAAGAGGTTAATCGCTCCTGCTGCCTCAAACTGAAAGATACCAGCAGTTTTCCCTTGTGCAAATAGAGCTAATGTTTTTTCATCTTCTAGATTAATTGTTTTAATATCAATAGTAACCCCTTGTTCTTTAAAGAGTTTTTCCTTCATTTTTTGAACAAATGTTAGATTTCTCAAACCAAGAAAGTCCATTTTTAATAGACCATTTGCTTCAACAGCTTGAGCATCATACTGCGTTATCATCATATCTTCGCCTGGTTTTAATGGGATATGATTGGTTAGATTATCGTCACTTAAAACAACCCCAGCTGCGTGAATTGAAGTTTGTCTAGGGTTTCCTTCAATTTTTTTTGCTATTTCAAAAGCTTTTTGAAACTCTAATTTGTTGGTGATGATTTGACGAAAATGAGCATTTTTTTCGTATGTATTGGTCAAAGTATTATTGAAAGAAATACGCTTTGTTAAAGCTCCCAATTCATATTCTGTAGCTCCAAAACGTTTAAAAACATCTCGAATAGCTTGTTTGGCACCAAATGTTGAAAAAGTAACAATTTGAGCAGCGTGTTCACTCCCATAGCGATCTCTCACATAATGGAGGAATTCTGAACGGTAGATGTCTGGTAAATCGATATCAATATCAGGCATGCTATAGCGTTCTTTATTTAAAAATCGTTCAAACAAGAGGTTATTTTTAACAGGGTCTATCCCTGTGATTTCTAGCAAATAAGCTACAAGACTACCTGCTGCAGAACCTCTTCCCATTCCCATATAATAGCCTTTACTAAGGCCAAAGCGGATTAAATCCCAAACAATAAGAAAATAGTCATCAAAGCCCATATCGTGAATAATGGAAAGTTCTGTTTCTAGACGTTTAGTATAGGTTTCTCCATCTAGTTTTTTTATTTTTAAAGACTGGTATGTTTTTTCACGTAATTCAATACTCGCATCTTTATCACGGTTAAAACGAGGTAATTTTAAGGAAGAATTAAAGTGGTAAGAAATACTTGAAACAAGTGCCTGAAGATTCTCCAGTGCTTGAGGAAATCGCTCCTTAAATAATCGTGTCATTGTTGGAGCATCTTGAAACTGTTGATTACCTTCAAGGGGTTTGGTTTCTTTTAGAGAAATATTTTCTTTTATAGCATGAAGCACTTGAAGCACTTCTTTATCCTTTGTCTCAAAATATCTCACAGTATGTAAGGGAAGAATTGGTTTTTTAAACTGCTTAACTGGTGTATCTAAAGTCACACCAATATAGTAATCATACGGAAAAGAAAGTTGGTTAATCCCATCAAAATAAGGAATGATAATAACTAGTTCACTAAAATAATCATCGTTATCTAAAAGATTCTTTTCACCTTTCATTAAAGCGGTTGATAGTTTCAATAATTGACGATAACCTAGATTATTTTTTGCAATGACATTGATTGCTACTTCTTGATTATCAATAAGAACAGTCGTTTCCAAACCGACAATAGGATGAATATTATTTTTCTGACTTTTATTAATAAAATGATATGCAGCATAAAGATTATCCTTATCCATAATTCCTAGATGAGAATAACCAAGTTCCTTAGCGGTTTTAATATATTCGTCTAAATCAATGAGACTGTCCATGAATGAATAGACTGTTTTAGTATCTAATTGAACAAACATCGCTTCTCCTTTCCTAGATTATCATGACTTCAATTTATATTATACTATGAAACTGTAAAATAATGTTAATTCTTTTTTATTCTTTTATAGTTGTTTTTCTTGACAAGAAAATGTTTTTTCTGTATTATTAAAGTAGTACAAAAACATTTTAGTGAAAGGAGACTCTGATGGCCTGGAAATTTGATGAGAAATCCCCCATTTATGTTCAGATAGCCCAACGTGTCAAAATGAGGATAATTAGCCAAGATATCAAAAGTGGTGAGCAATTGCCTACTGTAAGAGAATTTGCAGAGGAAGCTGGGGTTAATCCCAATACAATGCAACGTGCTTTTATAGAACTTGAACGTGATGGAATGGTGTATTCGCAAAGAACATCTGGTAGATTTGTTACCGATGATGAAAAACTAATCGAACAAAAACGTCACGAATTGGCAGAAGAAGAAATAAAGCTATTTATTAATCACATGAAAAAAATTGGCTTTGATAATAAAAAGATTATTGAAGAATTAATGAAATATTTAGGAGAAAGTAAATGACAGACTTACTACAATTACATCATGTCACTAAAAACTATGGTAAATTCACTGCCTTAGAGGATATTACCTTAAATTTACCTGCTGGAAAAATTATTGGCTTACTTGGACCAAATGGTAGTGGAAAAACAACGCTCATCAAGTTAATTAATGGTCTTTTGCAACCAACTAACGGTGATATTGTTATTGATGGTTTTAGGCCATCTGTAGAAAGCAAGAAAATTATTTCCTATTTACCAGATACTACTTATCTACAAGACAATATGAAGGTTGAAGATCTTTTGATTCTATTCAAAGATTTTTATGATGATTTTGATAGTAATCGTGCAACCACTCTTTTAAACGATTTGAATATTTCTCTCAATCAAAAACTTAAAAACTTGTCTAAAGGAAATAAGGAGAAAGTTCAATTAATCCTTGTTATGAGTCGTAAAGCAAAACTATATGTTCTTGACGAACCTATTGGTGGTGTTGACCCAGCTGCTAGGGATTATATTTTAAAAACTATTATCAACAATTATTCCGAAGACGCTTCTGTTATTATTTCAACACATTTGATTGCTGATATTGAACCCATTTTAGATGAAGTTGTCTTTATTCAAAATGGTAACATTGTCCTTCAAGGCAACGCTGATGACTTAAGAGAAGAACATGGAAAATCAGTTGATGCTATTTTCAGAGAAACGTTTAAAGCTTAAAGGAGAATAACACAATGTTTGGAAAATTATTAAAATATGAGATAAAATCTGTTGGAAAATGGTATTTTGCTCTTTACGGTGCTATCTTGTTTTGTGCCACTATTTTAGGACTATACATTAGTAGATTCAACAATGATAGTCGAATTAATGGTGAATTCTTTTTAGAGGGACGAGAGCCATCAACCTCTGAAGCAATCATTATGTTAGCTATTATACTTATCTTTGTTTCATTAATCATTGGAATCGGCATATCTACTTTCTTTATTATTGTCAATCGTTTCAACAAGAATATCTTTGGTCGCGAAGGTTATCTAACCTTAACCCTTCCAGTATCAACTCATCAGATTATTCTTTCAAAATTATTTGCCTCATTGATGTGGTCACTTTTAAGTTCAATAGTTCTTCTTCTTAGCATTTTTTTACTGATATTACCAAGTATTCCTTTAGATGAACTATTCTTATACCTACCAAGCATCACGGCTAATATTCACGTTGATATATTCTTAATCGTCTTAAGCTACATTATTGTAAGTAGTATTACTTCTATTCTTATGCTGTACCTAGCGATTTCAATTGGACAACTCTTTCAAGATAAACGTGCATTAATGGGATTTGTAGCTTTCTTTGCAATAGGTATTTTAATAGCCATCATAAAACAACTTATATTTGGTGACACTAATCTTTCTGATGACAGTTACTACATTGATTCTAATTTCTTAAGTATTAAACTCTTCTTTATCAGAGAAATCTTCATTAATTTATTCATATCTGCTGTCTATTACTTTGGCACTCACTATATCATCAAAAATAAATTAAATATTCAATAAGAAAAAGCCTCTACTATTGAGGCTCTTTTGGTTTTTATGATATAATAAGGCTACCAACTTTAGTGTAATGGATATCACGCAAGATTCCGGTTCTTGAAATGGGGGTTCGATTCCCTCAAGTTGGATACGATAAAAGAGCCTTTTGTGGCTCTTTTTTAGTTATCTTTCTTTTCTTCTTTTAAACCAGACTGTTCTTTAGAGGTTAATCCATCTTGATTAAAGAACATTTCAACGGTAGCTACCCCATCTGATTTCAGTCCACTAATCCAAATGGCTTGAATATCACGACCTTCTGAAGAAGAAACCTCTGACAAGACATCAGGCTCTCCAAAAACTTGTTTCACTTCAAGATAAGAAGTGCCATTAGTAATGTCATTGTAAGCTTCTTTAGAGATAGTTGCTTTACGGATAAAACTAAAATTTGAGATTGATCTCACAACGGTACTATTTTCAAATAATTTTATCGTTACTTCAACATTATCGAACTGCCATTTGTAGACATCAAGACTAACTTCTCCTGCTGGTTCTTGTTCAATACTTGTTGGCTCTCCAAATAAAGTTTTTAATTCTTCAAACGTTGTACCACCCTTAAATTCATCTTGTGCTAAAGCAATATGAACATCGTTAAACTTAAATCGAATATCTTGATGTTCAGCAATTTCAGCAGCTTTTTGAGTTAAGGCTGATTCCTCTTCTGTCGTTTTTGCTTCTTCTTTTGTTTTATTACCACTTGAACAAGATATTAAAAAAAAGGCAGACAAAATGACACCTAATGATAAAAGGATTTTTTTCATGTTTTTCTCACATTCTTCTCATCTTTTAGTATTTAGTAATGGAGCCGGTGGGAGTCGAACCCACGTCCAAACATCTGCTAACATATTTGTCTACAACCATAGGCTATGTCTTATTTTGACTAATTAATGACACATAGCTCAAGCCAAAAATCAGCGAGTCTATTAGTCTCTTTATGATTAGCTAGACAATAATCACACGTAGCTTACTATTTTAAGACTTTTAATGAGACGTAAGCAATCTCATAAAAGCCACGAGAGCTGGTTTTTAGGCAGCTACAGCGTAAGTTGTGTTATTTTTTGCAGTTATATTTAACTGGCATTTTACATCTGCCGATGGGTTGCAAAATAGGCCTCATAATGCCTGTCGAATCCGTAACGACCCCTAATTATTAATAGTTAATACCTTACTAGTATATCAAAAAAATAGCTATTAGCAAAGTACAAAAAAGTACTAAAAATTTAAGTAATACTTTACCTGAGCATATTGAAAGTCACTATGGCATAGAAAACATTTTATTTGTCGTTCAACCACCTTTAAAAGTTAAAAAGTCTTTAAATAAATTATCAGTAAGGTTATAGTACCTAACATCTGTTATAGAATTTTTTGATTTGTGTAGAATAGACATCATTTAAACTAGTAAAAGGGATGACAAGATTTGTCATCCCTTTTAGTTTTCTTATAATTAATTCGATTAGATCAAAACAATTAGTACAGATTGCTTTTTATGTTAGCCACTTCTTTTTGATAAATCGGTTCATCTGATCAAAATAAAAGTCTTTACGGTTATAAGTTAAATCAGTATATTCTGCTAAATCGATAATTTTTTCAAGAAAAAGTTTAGATGAAAATCCAGTTGTTTGATGTAATTCTTTCTCATCAAAAGCTCTAATCAAATGCGATAGAGGATTTCTAACTGATTTTTCAAATTGTCTGAGTAAGTGTACTGTTTCCTTAATCTTTTTTGGTGCCTCAGAAAGTAGAATCAAATCAACTAAACTTCTTGACGTCACGCGAGAGTCTCGTCTTCTTGAAATGAATGCTTGAATGGTTTGATTACTTGAGGTTTCCATTTTTTCAAACTCCCATTTATCATAACGATCAGACCTAGAATTTTCAACATAGTCAAACAAATCAGGGATTTCTTTTAGCAAGACCCTCGTAAATAAACGATAAAGAATGGGACTAACACTTCTTACAAAATCAATAATACGACCATTTTTTATCTTAGCCTCTAAGTCTAAAATGTAGTTAATAATGGTTTCTTCATTTTTTGAATGGCTCACTAAATCAAGACCATAGTTTTCTTTAATTGACTGATTCTTTTCATGATGCTTGTAGAGAAAATCAATATTCAATTCTCTACGTTCTTTTAGCATCTCTAAAATATAAAGGCAGTCTGTTTCAAGATCATCAATGAGACTTGCCATTTTAAAAGCATTTTGATAATCATAAACATCTAATAAGAAATGGAGCCCTCTTTCAGATTTATTCATATTACTCACTAATCAAGGTTTCAAGACCAACCTTCATCATGTCTGTAAAAGTCGTTTGTCTTTCTTCAGCGGTTGTGTCTTCTTCAGGATTTGTCAGATTATCTGAGATGGTCATAATACCAAGAGCTTCCACTTGATGTTTGGCAGCAAGGTAATAAAGAGCAGCTGCTTCCATTTCAACAGCCTTGATACCCATGCTACCAAGTTTGATAATTTTATCAAAAAAGTCAGAATAGAAAAGATCAGCCGATAAAACACTACCAACATGAGTAGTCATTCCAAGTTCTTTGGCGATATGATAAGCCTTGTCTAATAATTTGAAACTAGCAATTTGAGGGAAGTCAAATTCTGGCCAATCATTTCTAATAATGGCAGATGTTGTTGCAGCAGCCTGTGCTAAAACTAATTCGCGCACATGGACATCTTTAGATGTTGATCCTGCTGTACCAACACGAATAAGACGCTTCACACCGTACTGTGTGATTAATTCGTGGGCATAAATTGAGATGGACGGCATCCCCATTCCTGTACCCATCACGCTAACACGATGGCCTTTGTAAGTCCCTGTATAGCCCAACATTCCTCTAACTTCGTTAAAAAGAACGGGATTTTCTAAAAAATTCTCAGCGATGAATTTGGCACGCAAAGGATCACCTGGTAAAAGAATTTTATCGGCAATTTCGCCTGGTTTTGCTGAAATATGAATTGACATGTTTTCTCCTTATAGTTCGACTAGTATTGATTTGATCAGATTTTTAAACTGATCTTTAATTCTTGTAGTAACTTCCACCACTTCATCATGATTTAGCTCTGATTGGAAACCTGCTGCGTAATTAGTAATAGCAGAAATACCTAAAACTTTTAGACCTGAATGAGCTGCGACAATAACCTCTGGAACGGTAGACATCCCTACAGCATGAGCTCCCATCAGTTGATAGGCTCTAATTTCGGCAGGTGTTTCATAGGTTGGTCCAGCAACTCCAAGATAGACCCCGTTTTCAAGGGTCATTCCAAGGTCTTTTGCAACTTTATGTGCAACCTCTCGGTAAGCCTTGGTATAGGCATCTGACATATCAGGGAAACGTGGGCCAAACTCATCTAGATTTGGACCAATTAAAGGATTTTCACCAGTCATGTTAATATGATCTGTGATGGCCATTAAGGTTCCTGGACCATAACCGATACCTCCTGCAGCATTAGTGACAATAACACCTTGACACCCTAGAGCCTTCATGATTCGAACTGGAAAAGTCACTGTTTCAAGTGGATTACCTTCATAAAAATGAAAACGTCCTTGAAGCGCTAAAACATAACGTCCAGAGAGCCTTCCATAAACAAGTTTTCCAGCATGACCAACCACAGTTGATTCTCCCCAGTTGGGAATATCAGAATAATCAATGACAATAGCGTCTTCGATATCATCAGCCAAATCCCCTAGACCTGAACCAAGAATTAAGCCAAATTCTGGTTTAGTCACACCTTTTCCTTCTAAAAAGGCTGCTGTTTCTTTAATTTTATCTAGTAACATTTTTTCTCCTTTGTTATTGTTTTAACGAGACATTTCTCATTTGCGGTTATTTTAAATCACTTAAGAAACTTTCACCAATCATTGCTTTTGAGACTCCAAAGTTTTCAGCAATAGTTGCAGAAATATCAGCAAAATGACCTACAGGAATGACTCCTCCACCTTTAAAGCTCTTACTAAACATCAAGAGTGGAATGTACTCACGTGTATGGTCTGTCCCAACAAATGTTGGATCATTACCGTGGTCTGCAGTAATCATCAACAAATCATTTTCTTTCATGTTGTCCATGATTTCCGGCAAACGACCATCAAATAGCTCTAAACAATCACGATAACCTTCTGGGTTGCGACGGTGACCGTATTGTGCATCAAAGTCAACGAGATTGGTAAATGATAAACCTGTTTTGAACTCTTTGAGATTAAGTGTTTTAATAAGTGTGTCAACACCATGTGAATCTGATTGGTTGTGTCCCATATCATTAGAGATACCAGAGCCATTATAGATATCATTGATTTTACCAATAGCATAAGTAGGAACGTTAGCATCATGCAGATGGTTCAAAACAGTTTCTGAAAATGGTGATGTGGCATAATCATGACGATTGGCTGTTCTAGTAAAGTTACCAGGCTCACCAACGTAAGGTCTTGCAATAATACGACCTAAAAGTGATGGACGTTCTAAGGTGATTGAACGAGCGAACTCACAAATCCTATACAATTCATCAATTGGAATAATGTCTTCGTGAGCTGCTATTTGAAGAACTGGGTCTGCTGAGGTATATACTATTAGCTCACCAGTTTTCATTTGACGTTCACCAAAGTCAGCAATGACTTGTGTACCAGAATAAGGTTTATTTGCTTCTCTGATAATCTTACGACCTGAAAATTCTTCAATTTTTTCAAGTATTTCTTCAGGAAAACCATCTGGGAAAACATCAAAAGGTTCTGTGATTTTAAGACCCATGATTTCCCAATGGCCTGTTAAAGTATCTTTCCCAAGCGACTCTTCTTCTAATTTAGTGACATACCCACTTGGATGATCTTCTTTAGGAACCGTTTTAAGTGGTGTTTCTCTTGGAATATTACCTAGTCCTATTTTTTGCATATTGGGAACATCTAACCCTACTTGCTCAGAAATATGACCAATGGTATCAGATGTGGTATCTGGTGTGCCAACGTTGAAAAATTGATCCGCATCTGGTGCAGAACCAATACCTACTGAGTCTAATACGATTAAATGTACGCGATCAAATTTTGCCATTTGTTTCTCCTTATTTCTTTTTTTCGATAATTGAAACACCTTTTGATGTTCCAACAATAACTGTATCCACCATATCGTTAAAGAGGCCATGCTCAACAACTCCTACGGTTTCATCCAATAATTTTCCTAATTTTTCAGGCTCAGATATGACATCAATGTGTAAATCAATGATGTGGTGTTTCATATCAGTCACCAATAGTTCCCCTTTGTCATCATAACGATAGCTTGGCTTATAGCCAGCTTTCTCAAACTGATTGAATAATTGCTTAATACCATAAGGAATCACTTCAACCGGTACTTTAAAGGAACCTAGTTTTTCTGATAATTTTGATTCATCAACAATCCAAATATAGTGTTTGGTATAGCTAGCAACAATTTTTTCCATTAGAAGCGCTGCTCCGCCACCCTTAATACCGTTTAAAGCATCATCAACTTCATCTGCACCATCGACAGTAACATCCACATAAGGCACATCATCAATCGATTTTAAAGGAATCCCAAGAGCTTTGGCTTGATTTGCAGTATTGTGAGATGTTGTTACACCAGCGATGTCAAGACCTTCTTCTTTCACTCGACGGCCAAGTGCTTCCACAAAAAAAGCTGCCGTTGAACCAGTCCCAAGACCAACAATCATTCCATCTTTGACAAATTCTGCAGCTTTTATACCAACTAATTGTTTTAAATTTTCCATTATAACTCCTAGATAGTTTTATCAATTATAATTATATCATATTTCATGCTATTTTCGTATAAAGGGATTTAGAGGCTATAAGGAGATAGTTCTCACTGTTAAAACTGCTTCTTTTTTTTCTGAAACGATCTCTTTTTTTAAGTTTTTTCTTTAACGTGTTATAATAATAGTTATCTATTCAATAGATTGATAAATGAATTAAAAATTTTAGAGGTATTTTATGATAACAAAAGAATTTGATACCATTGCTGCTATTTCAACCCCTCTTGGTGAAGGAGCTATCGGTATCGTACGTCTTTCTGGAACTGATGCCATCTCGATTGCCCATCGTGTTTTTAAGGGAAAAGATTTGAGTAAGGTTGACTCTCACACTTTGAATTATGGCCATATCATTGATCCTGAAAATAATGAGATTCTTGATGAAGTGATGGTTGGTGTCATGAAAGCACCAAAAACATTTACTCGAGAAGACGTGATTGAAATTAATACGCATGGTGGTATTGCCGTCACCAATGAAATTTTACAATTAGTGTTACGCGAGGGTGCTCGTATGGCTGAACCTGGTGAATTTACAAAACGTGCGTTTTTAAATGGTCGAGTAGACTTAACTCAAGCTGAAGCTGTGATGGATCTTATTCGTGCCAAAACTGATAAAGCCATGTCAATTGCAGTTAATCAACTTGATGGTTCACTCTCCACTCTCATCAATAACACCAGACAAGAAATTCTTAACACCTTAGCTCAGGTAGAAGTCAATATTGACTACCCAGAGTATGATGATGTTGAAGAAATGACTACAGCACTTATTAAGGAAAAAACAGAGTCTTTTGAACGCCTACTAAGTAACCTACTGAAAACAGCAAAACGTGGCAAAATTCTCAGAGAAGGATTGTCAACAGCGATTATCGGACGCCCAAATGTTGGAAAATCAAGTCTTTTAAACACGCTCCTTAAGGAAGACAAGGCCATTGTCACAGATATTGAAGGAACCACACGTGATGTGATCGAAGAATACATCAATATTAATGGTGTACCACTTAAATTGATTGACACAGCTGGAATCCGTGAAACAGATGATGTGGTTGAAAAAATCGGTGTTGAACGTTCTAAAAAAGCTTTAGAGGAAGCTGATTTGGTGCTCCTAGTATTAAACAGTTCTGAAAAACTCACCAAACAAGACGAAGAATTATTAGCAATTAGTCAGAACAGTAATCGGATTATCCTACTTAACAAGACTGATTTGCCTCAAGCAATTGAGATAGAAAAACTTCCAGAAGACTGTATTAAAATATCTGTTTTAGAGCATACTAACATTGATAAGATTGAAGAGAGAATTAACGCTATCTTCTTTGATAATGCAGGGATTGTTGAAAAAGATGCGACCTATCTGTCCAACTCTCGCCACATTTCACTTATTGAAAAGGCTATTGAGAGCTTGAAAGCTGTTAACGAAGGTCTTGAACTCCAAATGCCTGTTGACTTGCTCCAAATTGACCTAACAAAAACCTGGGAAATCCTTGGTGAAATTACTGGTGATGCTGCCCCTGATGAACTGATCACTCAACTCTTTAGTAATTTCTGTTTAGGTAAGTAATCATATCACTAACTAGAGATACTTGTAAAAGGTATCTCTTTTTTGATAGAAAAAGCCCTCTTTTATTATAAAAAGAGGGCCCAAAGAAACTAATCTATCATGACTACGTTTCTCATTAAAATTATTTTATAAGCTCATAAATGGCTTCAGCATAAATAGCTGCTGCTCTGTATAAATCCTCTACATCGGTAAATTCATTAGCTTGATGCATGGTATTTTCATAGCCAGGGAACATAGCACCATAAGCAACACCACGTTTTAGAAGGCGTCCAAAGGTACCACCACCAATAATTTTTTCTTCCCCTTTTAAGCCAGTGTGTTTTTCATAAACATTCAGTAAAGTAGCAACTAATGGATCATCCATTGGTACATAGTGGGGAACATGACCATGTTCTGACACTGTTACTTTTTCAACACCTGCTAGTTTTTCAAGCACTGCTTTAATCTTTTCAGGTGTTGTTCCTTGTGGGTAACGCATATTTAAAGCGATTGTATTATCATTTGAGTGTTCATCAAAATTGAAAACACCAGCATTCATTGTCAATTCACCCATTTTATCATCGGTGTAGGCAATCCCTGTATTTTTACCATAGTAATCCTGATGAAGCACATCGCTAATCAAGGTTAAAAAGGCTTTGGCTGGACCAGCAAAATCACAATTAGCAATAAAGCTAGCGAGATATGTTGCACCGTTTATACCAACTTGCGGTGACATCCCGTGAGCTGATTTACCAATAACAGTAATGACAATTTTACCCTCTTCTTCTGTTACTGTACCAGAAATTTCAGGATTTTCTAGCACGTATTTATCAAAAGCAGATTTTGTTTCATCAAGTGTTAGGTTACCAGAAATAATGGCTTTAGCAGACTCGGGAACCATATTTTCGCGAAGCCCACCTTTAAAGCTGTGAAGGACAAGGTCTCCAGAATTTTCACCAGAAAAATGAAGGTACTCAGTGATATTTCCTTTTTCCCCATTAATGATTGGAAATTCAGCATCTGGAGAAAAACCAAAGTCAGGCAATTCTTGGTCATTATGTTTGAAATAATAGTCCATATCACCCCAACCAGACTCTTCATCAGTACCAACAATAAAGCGAACTTTTTTTGAAACAGGAAGTCCCAAGTCTTTGATGATTTTCAATCCATAGTAACATGCCATTGTTGGACCTTTGTCATCTGATGAGCCACGCGCATAAAGTTTTCCGTCTTTAATAACCGGTTCATAAGGATTAGTCTCCCAATCACTACCGGCTGGCACAACATCAAGATGGGCAAAGATACCTAAGACCTCATCACCGTCACCATATTCAAATTGGCCGGCATAATTGTCAATATTTTTAGTGGTATAACCGTCACGCTCAGCCATTTTTAAAAAATGATTAAGTGCATTAACAGGACCAGGTCCAAAAGGATGAGTGGTATCCGCTTTATCATCCTCACGTTCAGATTTGATTCTTAATAAATCAAATAAATCTGACATCATCTCATCGCGACGTTTTGCTACTTCTTGTTTAAAATCTACAGTCATTATTTCTCCTTATCTTTTCTCAATTAATTCATCTACTGGTATTCTGAAATTTGCTTCTAATTTCTCATCGCTATAGCCGACACTCAAGACAATTTCTGGTCTAAATCTTGGATCAATTCCCAAAACGTCATTGGCTTTTGATTTATCAAATCCCATTAAAATATTTGTTCCAATGCCTTGATCCGTCAAAGCCAAAGCAAGATTCATGGTGACTAACCCAATATTGAAAGAAAGAAACTCTCCTTTGGTTTTCTCATCATACTTCTCAAGCATTTTAGGGTAAACCGTTGCGTAATTGCCCAACTGTTCATCAGAGATTTTATTGACAGCAAATCGAGCAATTTTTCTAGCACGCTTAGGAAGATCAGTATCACTAAAGATAACAATCGCACACTGTGCTTCCTCAATTTGTTTGACATTACGGCCAAGCATGATCTCTGCAAGCTCATTTTTCTTTTCTTTCACAATGACAAACTTCCATGGTTGAATGTTAAGAGCACTTGGTGCCAAAGTGGCAATTTCAATAGCCGTTCTCACATCATTTAAATCAACAGGTTTGTCGTTAAAAGAGCGAGTGGCATGACGTTTTTTGTTAAGGTCTAGAAATTTCATAGTTTGCATCCTTTCTAAAAGCTCTAATAATATTATTTTATCATTTTTTGAAAAGGATTTCAGCAATTGATAAAAATAAAATCTTAAGCAATGATTAGCTCATTTTATTTATTTTTACTGGCATCTTCATATAATACTTCTAAAACTGTCTTTGCAACCTTTTGGGGTATACCAAGATCAGCAATATCTTCGATACTTGCTTCTCTTATCTTTGTCAAACTCTTGAATGTTCTAAGCAATTTTTGCTTCCTCTTTGGACCAAGTCCAACAATACCATCAAGTTTTGAAGAAAAGGAATTTTTACTACGGACTTGTCTATGAAAAGTAATGGCAAAGCGGTGAACTTCGTCTTGAAGTCGGTGAAGCAAGAAAAATTCTTCAGAGTTTCTTTTTAGGTCAATCACTTGTATGGGATCTCCAAATAGTAACTCTTGTGTTTGGTGCTTATCATTTTTTTGTAGACCTGCAACTGGAATCTCTACATCAAGTTCTTTTAACACCTCCTTAGCAACAGTCATCTGCCCTTGACCACCATCGACAATAATTAAATCAGGATAAGGCAGTCCTTCTTTTTTTAGACGACTATATCGTCTATGAATGACTTCTCGCATTGAGGCATAATCATCGGGACCAACAACTGTTTTAATCTTATATTTGCGGTAATCTTTTTTACTTGGTTTACCGTCAATAAAGACAACCATGGCTGAAACAGGACTTGTTCCCATAATATTGGAATTATCAAAAGCTTCAATATGATGCGGAGTACTGATATTAAGTTTTTTACCGAGGTTTTCAATAGCACCTTTGGTTTTCTTTAGGTCTTTTTCCAATAAGTCAAATTTTTGTTGGAGGCTCATCTTAGCATTTTTGGTTGCAAGATTAACCAACTGCTTTTTTTCACCACGTAAGGGTTTAACAACCTTACTTGAAACCAAAGCTGAAACCATTGTTTCATCAATATCTTGAGGGATAAAAATCTCCTTAGGCAACAAATGTTTGTTTTCTTGATAAAACTGACCAATATAGGTTAGGAAATCTTCTTCAGGGTCATTGTAGTAAGGAAAAAGATTGACATCTCGTTCAATTAGTTTCCCTTGTCTAACAAAGAAAACCTGCACACACATCCAGCCCTTATCAATCGCATAAGCAAAAATATCACGATCAATCATATCCTGATGCATAACTCGTTGTTTGGTTCTTAGTGTAGCAATTGCTTGTAAGAGATTACGGTATTCTGCTGCTCTTTCAAATTCTAGCTTGTCAGCAGCTACTTGCATTTTTTCTTTAATCTGATTAACAATCTTATCATCTTGACCATTTAGAAAATGCTTCACATCAACTGCCATTGCCATAAAGAAAGCCTTGTCAACATGACAAACCGTGTGCGCCATACACTGGCCTAAATGATAGTAAAAACAAACTTTTTCTGGTGGGTTGGTGCATTTTTTGAAAGGAAAAATCCGATCCAGCATTCTTTTAATATCATTGGCTGCCCCTGAATCAGGGTAGGGACCAAAATAATGTCCACCATCTTTTTTAACTTGTCTTGTGATGATAATTCTAGGATAATCCTCATTAGTAATCTTGATAAAAGGATAAGATTTATCATCTTTCAAGCGAATATTATATTTAGGCTTATTTTCTTGAATGAGATTAATTTCAAGAAGGAGAGCTTCTGTGTTTGAATTAGTCACGATAAATTCAAAATCATCTATCTCAGAAACAAGCATTTCAGTCTTTGTGTCATGACTTCCTCTAAAATAAGACCTCACACGATTACGAAGATTCTTAGCTTTACCAACATAAATGATTTGCCCATTTTTGTCCTTATGAAGATAACAGCCTGGACTGTCTGGTAATAATTCTAGTTTGTGTTTAATACGTTCATTCATGAGTTTATTATATCAAAAAAGGAGCAAAAGCTCCTTAATAGACTATCTTATTTCTTTTTAATCCTTATTTGATTTTAAGAACTGATTCTTTTGCATGAATCATTTGTGTAATCAATTGACAATAAGGGGTGTCAATACCAAGTTTTTTCCCTTTTTTAACCACTGCACCATTGATAAAATCAATTTCAGTTGGTCTATGGTTTTGAACCAAGTCTTGGTGCATTGAAGGATAGTGATGTGCTGCTTTCACTGACGTATCCATCACATACTTAGTGATTTCTTCCTCGTTTAAAGTCACACCCTCTGCACTTCCAACAGTAACAAATTCGTGAATGATTTCATGAACCATATCAACACCATCTTGGCTAGCAAATAATTCTCCAATGGTACAATCTAAAAGGGCACAAGTTGAGTTCATAGTTCCGTTAACACAAGCTTTTCGCCAAATATTTGGAATAACATCTTCGTCATAGATAGCATTTAAATCAGCAGCATTTAACATGTCAACAATTTGATGGACTTCATCGAGATTTGAAGGGTCTAGGCTCTGTAAATTCAAGCTTCCAACCCCTTGTAAATGGGCATGTCCAGGTCCTTTAAGACCAGCTGTCCAAACTGTAACACCCATAAGAAGATTTTTCTCAGAGATATATTGTTTGATAACATCTTCATGCCCTAATCCGTTTAGAAGACAAAGAACTTTTGTGTTTTCTCCAATAATACCCTTGATATCATTTAACATTTGTGGCAATTGCATTGCTTTAGTAAACAAAATAATCAAGTCTGCTTCATCTTTAGCTTCAGTTGGTTTCATGATTGGGAGTTTGACATTATCTTCAATATCACCCGTAATTTTTAAACCATTTTCTTTAATGGTATTAATATGGTCTTCCCAACCATCTAATAAAATCACATCATTATTTGTTTTTGAGATTTGGTAACCGAAACGACAACCCATGGCACCTGCACCTGCAATATATACTAACATTATAGCCTCCTTTAAATTTTAACTCTGATTTTAGCTTTCAAATACAAAGATATCATCTTTATATAGTTTTAAAACATCTTTACAAATTTTGTGTGTGACAAAACCGACACCAAATGGAACTACTAGCCAAACTAATAAAATTAGTAACAGACCACTACCTCCTTCTAACGAAGCAATTGGACCAACGGCTCCAACTAGACCAAAACCAGCTGAAGTTGGTGTTCCAATAAGGTTAAACATAGGAACAGTAATAGAACTAATGGCTGCTGTTACAAGCATAGGAATAGCCATCACTGGATGCTTCAAGAAGTTTGGCATCATCATTTTCATTGCCCCTAAAGCAATCGCAATAGGAACGCCAGATTTATTAACTTTTAATGTTCCCCAAACTAAAACTGCTGTTGTTGCAGCAATTCCCATCGAAGCTGCACCGGCAGATAAGCCATTTAAACCAATCGCTAAAGAAATAGCAACCGTGGAAATTGGACTAACAATAATCATTGAGAATGCCATAGCAATAAGAATAGACATCAACAATGGTTGAAGTGTTGTGAACGTATTAATGATTTGACCGATTAAGGTCGTCACGTAAGACACATACGGCAGTATCAACCAGCCAATATAACCCACAACAGTACCGATGATAATTGGTAACAAGATGATATTTAATGACCCAAACTTGTCTCCGAAAAACTGAACTGCCAAAACAGCCAAACTAGCAGTTATCATCATATTGATTAAATCACCAATACCTCTTAATTGAAAAATACCACTAGTAACCCCTTCGGTAACTATTTCAGTATAAGCCCAAGCTCCTGATCCAATATAAGCAGCCCCTCCAACTGCTAATTGTTGCATCGTAGAAAATTTAAACTGTTGTGCAATCAAAACACCAGCCATTATCGGGGTGAAAAACTGAAACACTTGAACAATATGTAAAAAATCTGCTGCAAAAGCATTAGGGAGTAGCGGCTTTAAGAAAGTCGCTAAAATCGCATTAGGGATTAAAGCTACAACAATAGCAATCGCTGTTCCTCCTAATACCTTGTTAACAAAAGAGCTAATGGTTTCTTTTTGTGTGTTTGACATCAAATAACCTCACTTTTTTTATTGATGTGATATTAATCACACCTGCTTTTTCAGTATAACAAAAACAATTGTGATTGTCATCACTATTTTCAAAAAAATAAAAAAAGAGGAGACGACCATAGCTTTTCTCCTCTATATAGTTTTGTTTACTAGGCCTAGTAAATCTTCAAGCTTTTTAATTTCAAATGTTGGTTTTATCTCTGATGAATTAACTTGATTATCAGGATTGTACCAAACGGTATCAATGCCAACATCCCTACCACCTTTAATATCGGCTAAAAGATTATCTCCAATCACAAGTGCATAACGAGCCCTAAACCCATCAATAGCTTCTGCGACGTGATTAAAAAAAGCTGGGTCAGGTTTATGATAACCAATTTGATCAGAAATGAAAACCTGTTTAAAATAGTGACTGATTGGAGAATGCTTGAGACGGTTTTCTTGAATAGCCGTGATACCATTGGTTATGGCGTAAAGTTGAAAACCTTCCTTACTTAATTGTTCTAATAAATTGACAGCAAAAGGATAGACATCTCCTTGTAGACCGAGATAATACTCATAGCGTTTAGCCCAAAACAAACCATCTTCAGTACGATTAAAATGAGCAAATAAGTTGGCAAAACGTGTTTTAACGAGAACGTCTTTTGTGATTTCTTTTTTTGATAAGGCTTCCCACATGGCTTTATTCATCGGCTTATAATAAGCCATATAAGTAGAAATATCAGAAACATTAGCTTCTTCTAATAATAGCGTCAAAGCCTTTTCTTCTGCTAATTCAAAATCAAATAAGGTGTGATCCAAATCAAAAAGTAAAAAGTGGTAAGTCAAGGTAAGAATTCCTTTCTGGATAAAAACTTTGAGTTTATTATATCATAGAAACAAAAAAGTAGTCGCACTTTCTCGGTGCTAACTACTTGATTAATTGATTAGGAAGTAACTAATTTTTCTTAGTCAAAATATGGTTTTAAGCGAGTTAGAACGACTACTGCCCAAATAGAGAGTACAAACATCGCAATAATCACAAGTGGCACGGATACTTCGGCTGCATAGTAAGTACCAACAATCTGAGCTAGAGATGTTAAAACACTTAAGAACATTACTATACGGGAATTATTAATAATAGCAACAATTATCACACACGGTACCAAGGCCAATGCCATCAAGTGTAAGCCAGCAAAAACTTGACTAGCAGCCATTAATGCCAATTCTGGAGTTAGTGATAACCCATTGACTGGATAGACAAGCCTCCCCAATGAAAAAACAGTATAAAGAATACCGATAGTTAAAACAAGAAACAGAGCCAACATGAGCGATGACAAAACAGGCTTACATTTTTTTATTTTTTCGTAGAAGAACAAAACTGCTGCTAATAGTGTTGGTGCGCTAAAGACTAGTAATTCATCCGCAAATTGTAAGGTGAGCTGATGTTGTTTAGCCCATAACAAGACACCACTTGCCTGCGTTGATGGCATCGGTAACGTTAAAACAATAAGTATACAAGAAACCATTAATAAGGCAAATCCTAAAAGCCATAAAATACTATAAGTGATAAAAGGTCGTTTTTTTAGGTGAGTCATAGTGTCTCACTCCTTTTTATTATTTTTTGATTGGGCATATTCTTAAAAAGTAGTTTTAATAAAAACTACTTTTTAGCTTATCGATTGGTTTTAAAAATCACTTTAAAGTCACTCCCATGTCCTAATTCAGACTCAACTCTGACTTGGGCTTGATGTAGAGTCGCTATTTCTTTAACTAGTGACAAGCCAAGACCTACACCTTTTGTGTGTCTTGAACTATCAATACGATAAAAACGATGCCAGATTTTTTCCAACTCTTGTTTTGCTATCCCTTGACCATTGTCTTTGATGCTCAGAATAATATTATTTTCAGATTGACTTAGACTCACTCGAATCTTATCTTTAGTAAATTTAACAGCATTTGAAATAAGATTATCAATCAAGCGTTTTAATAAAATAGGATCACCAACTAGATTTATGCCTTCTTCAATCTGTGTGTCCAAGAAAATCGATTGTTCATTAAACAACCTTTTACTATCTTCTAAAAACTGGTTGACAAATTGAGAAAAATCAATGGTTTCCATTGTCAGTTGGGTCTTGTTTTCTGCTCTAGTTAATTCCAAAATTTGTTCAACCATTTTTTTCATTAATTGTGATTGCCGATGAATGACATTGAATGATTCTTTGGCATCTTCCATGGTATCAGCGTAATCTTTACCATATTCGCTCTCAGAAAGAATAACCGTTACTGGCGTTCTGAGTTCATGTGAGACGTCATTATTGAATTGTTTTTCTCTTTTAAAAGACTGATCAATGGAGGCTAACATGGTATTGATCACCTGAGCCAAATTGGTTAATTCATCTCCTTTGTCAGAAACTGCAATTCGCTTACTGTAGTCTTTTTTATTGGTTATTTCTTGGGCTGTTGCTGTTATTTTTTTTATCGGTTGAAATGATTTTTTAAGAATCAAGTAACCACCTACAATAACAAAAAACATCACCAAAGGTAAAACAATGATAACTGAAGTGAGTAGCGTTCTTAAACCCTCGCCCATCTGGTTTTTAACACGAATCGCACGTAGCCATTGGTTGCTATTTGCAATAGCTAAATCATAATATTGAAAAGTTCTCCCATTATTTGTGACGTCCGATATTTTATCAGGCTTAAAAGGTAAACCAGCATCAAAAAAATGAGGAAAACTACCTTGTAGAACCTGGTTACTACTATCATAGATAGCATAGTAAATACCATCATCAAAAGATTCAAACTCTTCTAATTCATCGTCGTCTTCATCTAATTCTTCTACCATTTCAATAGCCTGTGATTGCAATTCTCTCTGACCAGCCGTTTCAGAAATAGTTCTTGAAACAAAAAAAGAGGCGATAACAACTGCGATTAATATGATGAAGATAAAAAAACTATACCAAAGCGTTATTGTCGTAATAATACTCCTTTTTCTTGAAAAGGTCTTTTTATTCGGGAATGACATAGCCAAGCCCTCGCTTCGTTTGAATGATGGATTGTTTTTGATTTGAGTCTAGTTTCCGTCTGAGATTTTTTATCAAGACATCAATAATATTTGATTCGCCGACATAGTCTAGATTCCAGACATGTTCACGAATTTGTTCTCTAGAGAGCACTTGATTCCGATGACTTGCCAGATACTCTAAGACTTCATATTCTTTACCAGTCAAATTGATAACTTTTTTATTTTTTCTAACTTGTTTTGTAGTCAAGTCAATCTCGATGCCATTAATAGTAATCACATTTGAAAGAATGCGACGATTAGTTCGTCTCATCATTGCTCTAAGACGTGCCATTAATTCATCAAAAGCAAAAGGTTTTGTGAGGTAGTCATCTGCTCCGGAATCAAGACCAAAAACACGGTCTTCTAGAGCATCCTTCGCAGTAAGCATCAAAACAGGAACTTGATTACCTCTGCTTCTTAGCTCTTTAAGAAATTCAAACCCATCCATTTTTGGCATCATGACATCTAAAATAATCACGTCATACTCACTAACAGCAACATAATCAAGGGCTTCTTGACCATTAAAAGCACTATCGGTCGTGTAGTGTTGTGTTTTTAATAATTTAGCGATAGTCTTGTTCAAATCAAACTCATCTTCAACAATTAAAATTTTCATCTTGTAATCCCTTTCTTATCCATTATAGCACAAGAGTTTATAACATAAAAAGGAGAGGGGAAATCCCCTCTCCTTTTTATCGATTAGTTTTTAAGTGACCATAACTTAATCATCAAATTTTTCTGAAAGGATTGTTGCATCATCAGCACTTAAAGTAAGTTCTTTTTCAAGATTGTCAGTGATAATAGTTACTTCATAGACCATTTGATTTGGGTAATCAGTGTCTAGTGAAATATCCTTTAATTGAGCCTCTGGATAGTTTTTGTTGATGAGTGTGATAACATCTGTTATTTTTTGTTTAGGTTCAGAGATTGGATAATCGTCTTCATTTTCAACCTTGCTTGAGATGATTTGACCTGAATTAGCATCAACAATATAAGATTTTTGCATATTGTTATCAGCAATCTCAATCTCATAGTGAGGTTGATTGTTATCAAAACCCAATTCAATATCAGTTACAAATCCTGTTTTAGCTTCTGCTAATGCCGTTTTCATAGCTGAATTAAAATCAACTTTAACAGTTTGTGTTTGTGGTGATGGATCTGCCTTTTGTGTATCATTTTTACTTTCTAAATGATCATCATCAACATCGTCTGCTTCATCATCAAAAATAGTTTCTACTTTTTCTTCCATTGGAGAATCTCTATCGAACAATTCATTGGCAATAGCATAACCTCCAGCTGCAATAACGATAATAGCAATAATTCCAATCATTAACGATTTTTTTGTTAGTTGTTTCATTTTTGTTACCTCTTTCTATTTTAAAAAGTTAGTTTTCTTATTTACACTTTAATGATAGAATCCTTAAATGAATGTAAAATGAATTTTCAAATTTTTTTAAGATTTTTCTTTATTTGAAATAAAAATATGCCATTAATGACTCAAATGATTCAAATTGAAACGAATTATATTTTTAACCTTAACCATAATTAGAATAAAAACGCTGTGTCAAAACACAGCGTTTTATTCTGATAAAATCTTAATGGAAGACCATACCACCATCAACAACAATCGTTTGTCCAATAATATAATTAGAATCTTCTCTATTCTTTTTATTAGAAAGAATCTTAAACAGTTCCAAGTAATTGAAAATGCCAAAATCTTAAAAAGTAGAAAAACTCTTTTTATAATGTACTTTATTCTAATTTAAGACCTAATCCTTTTTCATTTGCATTTTCAACAATTAGTTGGGCAGTAACAATGTCTAAAACTGCCGTACCAACTGTCTTAAAGACTGTTATATCAGTTTCATTTTGACGGCCATCAACTTTTTCTAAAACAAGTTCACCTAATTCACCAGTAATATTTTTTTCATTAATTTTTCCTTGTTGAAGAGGAGTAATAATATCTCCTGCTTCTGATAAAACACCATCTTTTGTATCCAAAAAAATACAATCCGCATGCTCAATCAATGAAATTGGTAATTCATGCATTTCGGGTGTATAGGCACCTATACCATTGATATGGGTACCGGGCTTAACATCATTAAAATTGAAAGTAGCCACTTTAGAAGTTGTCACTGTTGTTATCACGTCTGCTTCTTGTACTGCTTTAGATAAATCATCTGCTACAATAATATTTGTAGTAAAATGATCTCTTGTAGCTTCGTAAAGTTGTTTAGCAAATGTTTTGGCACGATTTAAATCAATATCTGAGACATAAAAAGTTCTCAATTTTCTAACAGTTAGCATGGCAATGGATTGTTGCAAAGCTTGCCCACCAGTACCGATAATTAAACCAATTTTAGCATCCTGTCTTGCCAATAAATCTGTTGCAGCTCCCTGTACAGCACCTGTTCTTAATTGTGTTAAGAATGTTCCATCTAATATGGCAGAAACAATTCCAGTTTTAGCATCGATGACTACCATCGTTGCCGGTACTGATGGTAATCCTTTATTAATATTATCTGGATAAACTGATACAATTTTAACACCAACAGCATCAACTTCCCCTTTTGTTGCTCCAGGCATAAAAAGTGATTGACCATTAAATTTTTCAACACCTAGATTTACTCTTAGTGGAATTATTGCTTCTCCTTTAGAATAGATTGCTAATGAATTTTTTGCAGCTTCGATAGCTTTAGACATTGAAAATGATTTTTCAATATCTTTTTTTGATAAGTATAACATATCAGAACCTCCTATTAAGTTGATTTTTTTAGCATACCATATGAAGTATAAATGAGAATCGCAGCTACTAGCCATTGAATTAAATCAAGATTCAAACTTTTCACTATAAATACCGCCACCAAGACGCCAAAAACACCAAAAGTAGAAGTAAATAAAGTAATTTTACGACTGTATTGACCTGATTTTACAAATTGAATTGAACCTATTGGTACGGAAAAAGTTGCTGCTCCCATCATAATTGGAAATGATACTGCTGGATTTAGCCCAAGAAGATAAACAGTTATCATTGTTAACGCATATGATCCAATTCCAATGTTATTAAGTGCCCCAAAAATAAACAAAGCAATGGCGGCTATGAAAAGCCGAATTCCTAATAAAGAGGTAGCTGTTCCTCCAGATGGTAAAATACCAAAACGTCCTCCCAAAATAATCATGGCAGCAATAATCATACCAATGCCAATATAATATTTTATTTTTGCTGCGGGTAATTTTGTAGCATATTTTGCACCAAAATAGGAACCAACGACTTGTGAAATAATACAAGTAGCAAGAGTAATTAAGCCCACTTCAATTGATTGAATATAGGCCAATGCCATTATTGCCAAGGGAATTGTACATTGTGTATTCAATGTTCCTGGTAATTTTTTTATTGATGTCCAATTAAGTTTAGAATATAGTGCCGTTGATGTTGCAAAATCTGAAACACCAAATGTTGAGCCAAAAAAGATTAAGGCACTTGAAATAGGTAAAATTCCCGTAGGCGCCTCTTCAGTCATAATTTTTTTCCTATTTTTTAATAAATCTCTTACTAGTAAAACAACATAGTAAGCGTTTACAATTATAATTAAAAAAAGAATTATCCATTTTACTGAAATCATTCGTTTTCCTCCTTAAAATATATTTTATTGTTTTTAAATTTTGGGACTAAATATTAAATTAGAAAAAAATCAAAACTAAAATGTTTTAAAAATTCATATTTATGATCATAATTAAATAAAGTATTGGTTTTCTTTTTATCATAATCAATTATACCAATTTTAAACTGTCTTTAACCGATTGTTTTGCTATGCCAGGTTGATTATTTGGTTAAATCAGTATAAATTCTACGCAAAGCGTGAGCACTTTTTTCTTTTTTCGTGTTTAGTTTAGCATTTTTAAAAAAGCTATTCAAATAAAAAGAGGCTAATTAATGGGCCATAACATTAAAAGTTTTTCTTCTTCAAGATAATATCAATAGAAAACATTACAAAATAAAAAAGAGAGGTTCCCCTCTCATTAAAAATGATTTTTAAATATTTTTCTTATATTTAAAAATTGCTAATTTTCCAAGGTTAACTGAGTTGGTTGGTGTTCAATCCTACTTTTTCGGAGATAACAGAAGCATCATCTGCACTCACGATTAATTCTTTTCCAGCACCGTCTAAAAAGAGTGCTACTTCATAAAACATTTGATCTGGAGAGTCATAATTTAAAGAAATACTATTTAATAATGCTCCTTTATATTGCGTTTCAATCAATGTCATAATATCATCAACACTTATTTGAGGTTTGTTAATTGTATAGCCAATTTCACTCGCATTCAGAATGGATAGGATGTCTCCTTTATTGGCATCAATAACATAAAAGCTAATAGTATCATTTTCAACAATCTCAACCTCAAAATAAGGTAAATTTTCTTCGATTTTTATTTTAACTTTGCTAATGAAACCTGTCTTAGCATGTTTTAGAGCAGTTTCCATAGCTGTATCAAAGTCAATAGTGATAGGATCTATGAGTGACGACTGATTACTTTCAGCTGTTTTGGGATCCTCTTCATTTTGTCTTTCAATGCTATCTTTAGAATCTTCTTTGATTTTATCAAAAGTTTTCTTCGCCGTTCCTTCTGTAGGAGAATTCTTATCAGGAGAATTATTTTCGGAAGAACCATTACCAATAGCAAATCCGCCTATTACAATAACTAAGATAGCAACGACTCCTGCGAGTAGCCATTTTTTTGAGTTTTCTTTCATTCAAGTTCTCACCTTCTATTTAACAAATGAATTAATTAATTGATAGTCTTAGTATATCATCATTAGATGAATAAAAATAGAAAAATGATTGTTTCTCATAAAAAAACCGGTTACATTAATAACCAGTTTCTTTTGTTAGATATAATCTTTAACAGTTTCAAGGAGTTTTGAAATAGCTGAAGCATCTGAACCACCAGCCATAGCCATGTCAAGTTTTCCACCACCACGTCCAGATATGATTGGAGCCAATTCTTTAACAAGATTACCTGAATGAACATCTTTTGATTTACTTGCTACAAGTAGGTTAACTTTTTCACCAATAGCAGCCACTAAAACAAGAACATCTGAATAATCCTTTTGTTTCCATTGATCAGCAAATGTTCTAAGTGCTCCTGCATCTGAAACATCAACCTTTTTGGCAAGTAAACGAATACCTTTAATCTCTTGAGGATTACTAAAAATCTCACCTGCTGCTACTGAAGCTGCTTTTTCTTTTAAAATGGCATTTTCTTTTTGCAATTCACGTAATTGTTCTTGAAGACTAGCCACCTTATTTGACACTTCTTTTAATTGAGGAGCTTTAATTGTTTTCGCAATTGCTTTAAGAGCATCTTCTTGGTCACGATAAGCAAGATAAGCTTCCTTACTTGTCACAGCAATAATACGACGAGTTCCTGATCCAATACCTTCTTCTTTAATGATTTTAAACATTCCAATTTCAGAAGTATTTTCCAAGTGTGTTCCACCACACAACTCAACGGAATAGTCACTAATGGAGACAACACGTACAACCTTACCATATTTCTCACCAAAGAGTGCCATAGCACCCATTTTTTTAGCTGTATCAATATCGGTTTCTATCGTATTGATTGGAATAGCTTCCCAAATTTTTTGGTTAATCTCTTCTTCAATTTGACGAAGTTCTTGATTAGTCAAAGCTTCAAAGTGGGTAAAATCAAAACGTAAGAAGGCTACTTCATTTAATGACCCTGCTTGAACGGCATGATTACCAACAATATGATGAAGTGCTGCATGAAGCAAGTGAGTGGCTGTATGGTTTTTCATGACACGGTAGCGACGCTCAGTGTCAATTTCTAGATAGTAGGTTTGGCCTTCTTCAAGTAGTCCTAACACTTCTACCTTGTGAAGTGGCTGACCATTTGGTGCTGATTGCACATCAACAACTTTAGCAACAACATCACCTGATAGGGTTTTAATGACACCATGGTCAGCAACTTGTCCACCTTTTTCAGCGTAAAATGGTGTTTCTTCAAAAATTAAATAAGCCTCGTTCTCACTAACAGCTGAGACACGCTCATCATTTGCCACAATGGCTGATAAGCTACTTTCTATTGCCTGTGTTTCATAAAGGAAGGTTGATGGTTCTGTAATGTTAGCCAAGGTTTCATTTTGCATTCCCATTGAACCACCTTTAACGACGTTAGCACGCGCACGCTCTTGTTGTTCAGTCATTGCCATTTTGAAGCCTTCGTGATCAATGGTGAAGCCTTCATCTTCGGCTAATTCTTCTGTTAATTCAACAGGGAACCCATAGGTATCATAGAGTTTGAAAATATCTTTGCCTTGTAATGTGGTTTGGCCTTCTTCTTTTAGCGATGCTAATAACTGTTCAAGATGAACAGAACCAGAATCAATCGTCTTAGCAAAGGTCTCTTCCTCACGCTTAATGATTTTTTCAATAAAGTCATGTTTTTCAAGCACTTCTGGATAATAGCTTTCCATGATTTGACCAACAATAACTACCAAACGGTATAAGAAGGATTCTTTAATGCCCAAACGACGGCCATGCATAACTGCACGACGAAGAAGACGACGTAAAACGTAGCCACGGCCTTCATTTCCAGGTAAAGCCCCATCACCTATCGCAAAAGCAAGCGAACGAATATGATCGGCAATGACTTTAAAACTCATATTGTTACCATCTGGATCATAGGTTTTACCAGAAAGTTTTTCGACTTCACGAATAATCGGCATAAAGAGGTCTGTTTCAAAGTTGGTTTTAGCCCCTTGAATAATAGCAACCATTCGTTCAAGTCCCATGCCGGTATCAATGTTTTTGTTTGGTAGTTCTTTGTACTCACTTCTTGGAATGCTTGGATCCGCATTAAATTGTGATAACACAATGTTCCAAATTTCAATATAACGGTCATTTTCAATATCTTCTTCAAGCAAACGAATACCGATATTTTCAGGGTCAAATGCTTCGCCACGGTCAAAGAAAATCTCAGTGTCAGGCCCTGAAGGACCGGCACCAATTTCCCAGAAGTTTTCTTCTAACGGAATTAAGTGACTTGGTTCCACACCCAACTCAATCCAACGATTATATGAGTCTTTGTCGGCTGGGTAATAGGTCATGTAGAGTTTTTCTTTTGGAAAAGCAAACCATTCTTCACTGGTTAATAATTCAAAGGCAAAAGCAATAGCTTCTTCTCTAAAATAATCACCAATTGAAAAGTTTCCAAGCATTTCAAACATGGTGTGGTGTCTAGCTGTTTTACCAACATTTTCAATATCATTGGTTCTAATTGATTTTTGAGCATTGGTAATTCTTGGATTTTCAGGGATGACAGAACCATCAAAATATTTTTTTAAGGTCGCGACACCTGAATTAATCCATAACAGCGTTGGGTCATTAACAGGAACAAGATTGGCAGAAGGCTCAACAGAATGTCCTTTTGATTTGAAATAGTCTAAAAACATCTGTCTAATTTCTGCACTCGTCATTTTTTTCATTCTTTATTTTCCTTTTCTTTTTATCAGTAGTTTAATGTGACGCTGAAGAACTTGCTGCTGCAGTTTCTTCTTTTACTCGATCTATAGCAATGACAAGCGAGATAACCAAATCACTATAATTGTCATCAAAAACCTCTACATTATATGTTGAAGTCAATTTAAACCATTCTTCAGAGATAGTGGCAACTAATTGGTCGTGTAAAAACAGACTAAAATTCATTGACCAAATGTCGCCTTTAACAACCATGCCCAAGTTTTCAATGCGATACTTTGGTTTAAAGAAAGACCAGTCTTTGATGATAACAAACTGTCTGCCATCAGCTAATTCAACATCGAACTTTGGAAGAAAGGTCCACAGTCTTTTTGTAATTTGGCTTACCATATTACCGTTCATATCAGTGATGGTATAGCGCTTAGGAATTTCTAAAAAACTACCCGCCACCTCATAATGAGAATTATTCTCACTGTCTTTGATATAAAATTTTCCACCAAGTGACCACATTTTTTGTTTGATATGAAATAGTTTAGTCATAACTAACTCCTTCAAAAAAACAAGTCCACTAAAGAAGGGCGAAAACCGCGGTACCACCTTCATTCAATGAACTTGTCATTCTTCATGATTTATTATTAAATTTTTTATTAAGTAGCATGTTTTTAGAGTTTGAATGGCTTGCATCAACCGCCACTTTTCTGGTTCAAACCGATTAAAAACAATTCTTAACAAGACTATTATACGTTCTTTAAAGACTTTCGTCAATAAAGAAATTAGTTTTTATCATCTGATTTCTTGTCATCAGATTCTTTTTTGTCTTTAGATTCTTTATCATCTGATTTCTTATCATCAGATCCTTTTTCATCTGTCGCTTGATTAGCATCTGTTGGCGCAAATTGAGACAAGACATTTGCAAATGAATCATCTTTGATTTTAACGTTGGCTTTATCAAGCGCTTCAGAAATCACAACATTTCTAAAAGCAGGGTCATTGGTTTTTTGAGTAACAAACATTTCTTTCAAACGTTTTTTATAGGTTTTCCAATCAGCATCTTTGTCAGCTTTTTTAGTTGTTTTAACAATATAGTAGTTAGTTCTATAAGTTGAAGTATCAACGATTGGAACTACTCCAGAAATACCGTTAACATCAAGAGCAAATGCTGTTTTCATCACATCTGGCAAGACCTTGTTGTCAGCAGAGTCAAAGGTAACTTCAATATTATCTTTATCTAATGATTTTTCTTGAGCGATTTTAGCAAAATCTGCACCTTCAGCTCTTACTTCTTCTAAAGTAGCATTTGCAGCTTCTTCTGAATCAAGAACAATTACTTGAGCTGTTGTTTCAGGAGTATAATTCTCATAAGCCATTTGGTAGGCTTCGTCATTTAACTCTTTTTCAGCCGCCTTGTTAATAGCATATTCAAGTAATTTTTCAAGACGAATGGTTTTCTTATATTGTTCAGCAGTTGTTCCTGCTTGAGCTAAAGCTTGTTCAAACTGATCACCATATTGTTTGGCATTTTCATTATAAGCATCAGTAACTTCTTTATCTGACACTTTATCTCCGTATTGATCTTCAAATACACGTTCCAAAATCAAGGTTACCATAGATTGTTGAGCAGCGGTTGAAGACTTGACTTCATTATAAAAATCAGAAAGTGTGATGGTATCACCTTTCATAGTTGCTAACTTATCATCAGCACCCTTACTTGTTGAACAAGCTGCCAATGTAACAACTGATAACAAGGTTACTAAACCTGTTGCAAATAGACGTTTTTTCATTATTAATATTACTCCTTATTTATCATTAACTTCATTATTATACCATAATGTCTTAAAAAAAACTTAATCTTCTATAGTAATCGCATCAGAATTTTTTCGTAATAACAATAGCCCATCTCCTAAAGGTAGAATGGTTGCTGTCAACTCTTGATGCTGTAAGGTTGTTTCAAATAATTTTTGTAAGCCACGGTAGATTGTTCTTTGACCACGACGAACATCTTCGATAGGTTTAACAATATCACCACCTTGAAAAACATCATCAAAAACAATGACACCACCGACTTCTAAATGTTGTAAGATATCAGGCAAAAAGACGATATATTTTGATTTGGCTGAATCCATAAACACAAAATCAAAGGTGTCTTCAAGAGTTGCTAAAAGGTCACTCGCATCACCTTCTAAGAGTGTGATTTGTTTTCTGGTATCATACTTAGCGAAATTAGTTTTTGCAAACCCAATCATTTCTTCATTTCTGTCAATCGTTGTGATTTTAGCGTTTGGAGCATTTTCTGCCATTAATAATGCCGAAAAACCAATAGCCGTTCCTACTTCTAGAATCTTTTTAGGGGATAGTGTTTGCATTAAAAATCTAAAGTAGGAAACAATTTCAGGCTGGATAATGGGAATGTTTTCTTTTCTTGCAAAGTCTTCTAGCACTTTTAAATGACCAGTATTGTCTTTTTGAGCCGTTCTCATGAATGTCAGAATATCGTCTTTTATGACTGGGCGCCTCATATTATGATTGGCATTTTTACTGTATGATTTCACCATGATTTTTTATTATTACTTCTCCTATTGGATTAACTTGACTTTAAAATAGCTGTTTGATTTCTTCTAATGTTTTAATGTGCTGATTATCTTTTGAGGTTTCTATACCAAGATTAATACTTTTGATGCCACTATTTACTGCCAATTCTTTATCTAATTTACGATCGCCAATATAATAGGCAGAGGCCTTGTCAAAATGGTATTTATCAACAAGGTAATCAACCGCTTCTGGATCAGGTTTACGCTTAAAACCTGAATCCCCCGTCAATACTTCCTCAAAATAATCAGAAATCCCTAGTTTTTTTAAAACGGAAAATGTATTATCCCCCTTATGGGTATACATGAAATTCTTAATGCCTTGTGAGCGTGTCCATTCTAAAATAGAAAGAGCACCCGGCATTAATCGAAACTCATCATCTCTTTTTAGAACATCTTCTGACATCACTTTTTTAATGAGTTCAAAAGAAATCCCAGTTTCAATAGATTTTTCAAATAATAATTTACCGATAGACTCTTCTAAGATAAACGTTTTGATAGGTTCTCTTTCAAATGACCAGTTAAAGTGTTTGTAAGTCACTTCTATTGAAGCAAGCATGGCATCATATGAATCGATTAAGGTGCCATCTAAATCCCAAATAAAAGTCGTCATGCGGTAATCCTTTCTAAATTGATCCAGTAACGCGCTAATTTTTTACCATCAGCCGTAGTGATAATATCTTGTAATTTCCCACCGACTTTCTCAATAGCTCTACGACTAGCAATATTATCTTCTAAGGCAGTGATAAAAATATCATAAATATGTCTTTCTTTATATCTTTCAAAAGCAAAAAATAATAGTTTAGTAACAATCCCTTGCCTACGATAAGAAGAAAGGGTGGCATAGCCAATATGACCACCTATTTCAGACAAGTTTCCTTTTTCTAGTTCCCAACGACACGAAATTTTAGCTAAAATCTCCTGATTACGAAAGTAATAATAGGAAGTCACCGTTGACCAATCAGGTTGGTCTGATAATGTTTCCAATTGTTTGGTTTTTTGGTAAAAACTAGAGTAATCATCAATTAGTCTTGTTTCTATAAAAGGATTCCCTGCTTCTTTTTCTTCGGTCAACAAGTGATTAAAGGTGTTAAAAGCTTTTTCATCTGATAATCGAAGGGTTCTAATGTCATCCATACCTTAGCTCCTTTTCAAAGATTGTGAGGAATTGTTAACGGATTACTTTTTTAACAAGTTCTTCAAAGGCATCTAAGCGTTCTTCAAAAACGTTGAAGGCTTCATCTAAATAGTCAGTAGCTGTCATATCCACACCAGCTTTTTTGATAACATTTAAAGCATAGTCTGAATTGCCTGCTTTAAGATAGTTCAGGTAGTTTTCTTTATCTTCTTTTGTACCATGAACAATCTTGTTAGCAAGATAACTTGCTGCTGCAAAGCCTGTTGCGTATTGATAAACATAGAAATTGTAGTAGAAATGAGGTATTCTAGCCCATTCGTATTGAATTTGTGGGTTATCTTCTTTGGCAAGTCCATAATATTTTTCGTTTAAATCAGCATATAACTCATTTAAAAATTCACTGGTTAATACTTCACCATCTTGATCGGCCTTATGAATAGCTTCTTCAAATTCAGCAAATTGTGTTTGTCTAAAGACGGTTCCTCTAAAGCCATCCAAATAGTGGTTTAAAATGGCAAAACGTGTGTGATCATCCGTCACTTCTTCTAATAATTTTTCTGTCAAAATATTTTCATTGGTAGTTGAAGCAATTTCAGCAAGGAATATACTGTAATCCCCATAAACATAAGGCTGGTTTTCACGCGTAAATACAGAATGAAGACTGTGGCCAGTTTCATGGACTAAGGTATAGAAATTATCGAGATTATCTTGCCAGTTAAGTAGCATAAAGGCATTGGTATCGTATGAACCGCCTGAATAGGCACCAGAGCGTTTGCCTTTATTTTCATAAACATCAATCCAACGTTCACTAAATGCTCTCTTAACACGTTCTGAGTAGTCTTTTCCTAAAATCGCCAAGACTTCTTCTGATTTTTTCAAAGCCTCCTCATAAGAAATACTCATGTCAGTTTCTGCTAAAGGTGTATATAAATCATACATTTTTAAATCATCTAGACCTAAGATTTCCTTACGGAGTTTGATGTAACGATGTAGTAATGGCAGATGTTTGTGAACAGCCTTTACTAAGGTGTCAAAAACAGTTTCAGGAATATGATTTTGTGCCAAAGCAGCTGCCCTTGCTGTTTTATAGTTTCTCACCTTAGCATTTAAGTTATGAACCTTAACATTGGTTTGAAGTGTCTTGGCATAAGTGTGTTGGTACTGTTCATAGACACTGTATAAGGCTTCATAAACAGATTTTCTGACCTCTCTGTTTTTTGATTCCACTAAGCTAATATAATTTCCGTGTGAGAGTTGAACATCGTTGCCGTCTTCATCTTTAACCATTGGAAAAACAATGTCGGCATTATCTAAGATGGCAAAGGTTTCAGCTGGTGATTCAAAAATTTCGCTGGTAGCTGCCAACAACGCTTCTTCAGCTTGTGTCAATACGTGCTCTTTTTGTTTTAATAACTTATCAAAATAGTGAGCATAGTCGTTTAATTTTTCTTCTTCCTCAAGAAAACGCTCATAATCAGCCTTTTCTAAGGTCATGAATTCCGGTTCATAAAAGGCAAAAGTTTCATTGAATTTAGCAAAAATAGCCGTTGCTTTTGCTTGAAATTCTTGGTATTTAGCTACAGTTGTGTCTTGATCATTTTTCATAGAAGCATAGACATAAACTTTTTCAATACGACGCATGATGTCTAATTGAGCTTCAGTGACCGTTAATAATTGACGACTTGAATCAAGTAAGTGACCCTCATATTGTTTAGCAGCGTCTAACTCTTTAGATATTAATGCTAACTCTTTTTCCCATAAATCATCTGTCGCAAAAATGGTGGTTAAATCCCATTTGTATTCTTCATTGATATCTTGTCTATTATGACTCATAATCCTCTCCTTTGTATCTCTTTTTACTTATTGTATTGTATCATAAAATTTTGGTGGGTATAATGTTTGGTGACTTTTATTTGCAATTTTTTGATAATAACTTTCAAAAGCAGAATAATAAGCGCTTAAATCGTAAACAACCTGAACAAAGCCTTTATCACAAGTAAGGGGTCTAACTTGAGGAAAAAATTCATCTAAATCCTTCAACAAAAGATTATCACCGTTTTGATAGGCCACTTCTTGTTTTTTTAACCATTTTGGTGATTTATAATAAAGCTGTTTTTGAATATAAAAAATAAGGTCTTCAGCCATTTTAACCTGATAACTACTCATTTTTTGTTGTTGAAAAGGAAATCTCAAGAACGTCAACAAATCACCAGTAAAAGAACAAGTTTTTTCAAGGTAATGAAGAGTTCCTTTTAAATCCTCATAAATAAGATACTTTAATCTCAAACACTTTTGCTTCAAATCAAGCTCCCACAGATGAAAACCTATATTATTAGAAAAATAAAGAAATTGTTTTTGTAAAGAATTAATACGGTCTTTAAGCCAGAGTTTCTGGCCTAAAAGCCAAAGAACGGTAAAGTTGTTTTTTTGATAGCTTACTGTTCTTTGTCGTAATCGTTTTTGTGATAGGGGACTGCACTGAATTTCTAAAGCTAATGATTGGTTAACTAGTAGATCAGCAATTTGATTGAGTTTTGGTAAAACGGCTTCAATAATCACTTGATCTTGTTTCACTAAGGAATGATACAATTCTGATTTTAAGCCTATATGTTCATCGCTTTCGTTTTCATAAGAAAAAAGACAATCTTTTAATTGTACATGAGCAAAATGTGCTTTATAAATTTCACCAAACCTTAATCTGACAGCTTGCCTACAAGCACAGCAAGTAAATTTCTCTTTGATCAGTGCTTTTTTATCAAGATAAGATATAGTGATTAGATTGATTCGTTTTCCATTTTTATCATTTGCTGTCAGCATAAATCCCCTTTTTGGTTTGTTTATCTTACTATTCGAAAAAAAGATGAGTCTTCTTGACTCATCTTTCATTTCTTATAGTTCTGAAGCAGCATCCTCGTCAACAATAATGTAAACTTCTGGATGATTTTGAAGCACACTAGCTGGTACTTCTTTAGTCACCGGACCATTAACTGTTTTGGCAATAGCATCCGCTTTTGCTTGCCCATAAGCCATTAAAATAATTGTTTTTGCCTTTAAGATTGAAGCAATCCCCATCGAAATTGCTTGTCTAGGAACATCTGATTCGTTTTCAAAAAAGCGTGCATTAGCTTTTATAGTATTTTCTTGTAAGTCTACCAAATGAGTTTGTGTGTTAAATGATGTCCCAGGTTCATTAAAACCAATATGACCATTATTACCGATTCCTAAAATTTGCAAGTCAACAGGATACTTTTCAAGAATAGCATCATATTCTTTGGTATGTGATTCAATATCAGTTGCCATACCATCAGGCAAGAAACTCTCTTTAAACGGTTTCTTGTCAAATAAATGTTCTTTCATAAATTGATAATAGGATTGAGAATCTTCTTTTGACAAGCCCACATACTCATCTAAGTTAACACTTCTCATGTCAGTAAAATCTAAGTCGCTAGCAACCATTTTATTGTACAGTTCAATTGGTGTACTACCTGTTGCTAAACCAAGCGTTTTAGCACCATTTTCTATTTTTTCTTTTAAAATATCAAAAGCAACTTGAGCACCTTCTATTTGATCTGTCACTTTAATAATTTTCATGATATCCTCCTTTTGGTATAGACTAATTCTTAATCTTATTATATGGTATATACCAATTTTTGTCAATAATTTCTTTAAAAAGTGTTATAATGAAAGAGATATTTTACCAAAGGAGAGTTATCTTGAACACAAAGGATTTTGATTTTGAACTACCTGAACACTTGATTGCCCAAACACCGCTTGAAAAAAGAGATGCGTCTCAACTTCTCATTGTTGATAAAACCAAAAAAACGTTCGTTGATAGTCATTTTGATCACATTATTGACGAACTAAATCCTGGTGATGCACTTGTCATGAATAATACTCGTGTATTGCCTGCTAGATTATACGGACAAAAAGACAAAACAAAGGGACACGTTGAACTCCTTCTTCTAAAGAATATAGAAGGTGATTTTTGGGAAGTCCTTGCTAAACCAGCCAAACGTTTGAAAATTGGCACTCTTATCACTTTTGGTGATGGGCGCCTAAAGGCAACAATCACAGAAGAACTAGAGCATGGCGGTAGAATTGTTCAATTCTCCTATCAGGGTATTTTTCTAGAAGTTTTAGAAAGCTTGGGAGAGATGCCACTACCACCATATATCCATGAAAAACTAGAAGATAAAGAACGTTATCAAACAGTCTATGCTAAAGAAAATGGTTCCGCAGCAGCTCCTACTGCAGGCTTACATTTTACAAAAGAACTCTTAGAAAAAATTGAGAAAAAAGGGGTTAAATTAGTCTATCTAACACTCCATGTTGGTCTTGGTACTTTTAGACCTGTTGCTGTGGATAATATAGAAGAACATGATATGCATTCAGAATTTTATTCTTTTTCTGAGGAAGCAGCAAATACGCTTAATGAAGTTAAAGCATCTGGACATCGTGTTATTGCGGTCGGGACAACTTCTATTCGCACACTTGAAACAATTGGCAATAAGTTTAATGGTCAGCTAAAGGCTGACTCTGGCTGGACTAATATTTTTATTAAACCTGGTTATGAATTTAAGATTGTTGATGCTTTCTCAACCAATTTTCACTTACCAAAATCAACGCTAGTCATGCTCGTTTCAGCTTTTGCTGGTAGAGAATTTGTTCTTGATGCCTATCAACACGCCATCGAGCAAAACTATCGTTTCTTTAGTTTTGGTGATGCTATGTTTATCAAATAACACTAAAAAAGCACCTCAATTGTTAGCTTAAAGCCTAACCATTGGGGTGTATACTTTTTGATATCCCAGGATATCTTTTTTTATTATTCTTATGCTTTAGCAGCTTCGTAAAGCTCGTTAACTTTATCCCAGTTAATGACTTCAAAGAAAGCTTTGATGTAATTTGGACGAACATTACGGTAGTTTAGGTAGTAAGCATGTTCCCATACATCTAAGCCTAAAATAGGTTTGAGACCATCTGAGATTGGATTGTCTTGGTTTGCGGTTGAGGTAATTTCTAGTTGACCTTCTTTGTTAACAACTAACCAAGCCCAGCCTGAACCAAAACGAGTTGCTGCTGCTTTTGAAAATTCTTCTTTGAAAGCTTCAAATGAACCAAATGTCTTTTCAATATCTGCTTTAAGTGCTTGTGACACTTCTGTTTTTTCAGGCGTCATTAATTCCCAGAAAAGAGCATGGTTGATATGGCCACCACCATTGTTTATCAAAGCTTGGCGGATATCTTCTGGAATTGAAGTGACATCACTGAGTAAGCTTTCTAAATCTTCACCAATCTCTGGATGTTTTTCCAAAGCTGCATTAGCATTAGCGACATAAGCAGCATGATGTTTGTCATGATGAAGCGTCATTGTTTCAGCATCAATATGAGGCTCAAGAGCATCATAAGCATAAGGAAGTTCTGGTAATAGAATTGTCATTTTGATCTCCTTCTTTCTTTCTAAAAACTACCTTAATCATACCTAAAATAATGATTGATATCAACTAATCTGCTTATCAAGAGTCGTAAGCTTTAAAAGTGCTAAATCAAAAAGATAATCTTTTTCGTATTGACCAGATTTTATTTGATAATCCGTGTCGATAAGATAGTAAAGAGACTGTTTTAAAAAAGTTACAGAGAGCGTTCTAGTATCTCTAAGAGCGTATTTGACTTGATAAGGATTAACACGTCGTCCTAAATAGTGAGACAGTTCGTCAATGATTTGTTTTTCATCATAACCTTCAAGAGATAGTAATTTGACTTGAAGCATAGTTCTTAGTTGACTAATCATGATAGCCAGTAATTTGACCTCATCTTCTCCTTGCAAGATGAGATCATGAACGAGAAGTCTTGCCTCATCAATTTGTTTTCTCATGATAAACTGAGTTAAATCGAAAATATTATCCTTTAACGTCTTAGGTAGAGCATCAACAATGTCTTGGTGACTAATACGACCATTAGTTTGATAGGATTCTAGAAATAAAAGATTTTTCATCATGTCATCAAATTGAACATTTGACCTGATGACTAATTCTTCAAAAACACCAGAATCAAAGACTAATCCAAGTTGGTGAGCATATTTTTGAAAGTACGTTTTAAACTCTCTCTCTTTTAAGGGGTTCGCTTCAAAAATTACTGCATCTCTTTTTAATAATTTCACCACACGCTTTTTACTATCTAACTTACCAGGGGCTAAAATAATTAATTTGGTAGCCTCAATAGGATGCTCAAGATAATTTTCGAACTGCTTGATCTCTTTAGAATCAAGATAAGTCTTCTTAGTCGTAGTTATATCAACAAAATAATCAAAAATGACAATTTTATCTTCTGAAAAAAAAGGCAAACTCTCAAGTTCCATTTGCGCATCTTGATAAACAACTGTAGACATATCAAAATAAGAAATCCCTAAATCATTAGCATGATAATCCAATTGTTCAAATAGAAGATTTTTCATTTGAGCATATTGTCCTTGATCTTCACCGGTTAGTACAGTTATTTGCGCTAGATTAGTTTTTGTTAATTGTGCGATTTTTTCTATAGCTATCATATTTTTATTATAGCAAAAAAATAAGAAAATTTAGCTAATGGGCATTAAAAAGTATCTCTCTTAATTGATAGATACTTATTTTTTTATCATTTGGTTTGACTAAAAATGACAAAATCATGGTGTTGACCATTATAGTATGCAAAATTCTTAATGATTTTATCTTCTGAAAAACCTAAACGTCTTGGTATTTTAAGACTATTATTGTTTTTCTTATCTACTTGTATTTCAATCTTTTTTAATTTAAGACTATTAAAACCATATGCCATTAACCATCTTAGAGACTTAGTCATTATCCCTCTTTTTTCATATTTTTCTGAAAGCCAATAACCTACCTCTGCCTGCTTTGTTATTTGATTAAAATTATGAAAATCAATCATTCCAACAGCTTGTTGATTAACAAGAATGATTAATAAAAATAGTTCTTGTTTTTGCATTTTCACTTTAGCATATCTCAAAAATTTTACTTCATCAGAAACATTAACCATCTGACTAGCCCAAGGTAAAAAAGTCTTTAGTCGATCACGCTCTTCATCGATAATGGTAAATAAATCATCAGCATATTTTTCATCAGGGAAAATTAAAGAAACTTTTTCAGTGTCTGATAATTGATAAAAAAGGCTATCATAAGCGTTTAATTCACCTGTTTTTCTATTAGAATAGGAATCCTTTAACCATGCTTTTTGGTTTAGGGTTTCAACAATTCACCACTTGATAAAATATCATCTAATTCTGGTCTTTCCTTTTCAAAATCTGAAGGGTGAGTTGTCATTAAAACAAAGGCGACAAGATCAGGATTATCATCAAATGTTATCATATTAAAGAAATAGATAAATTTTTCTGATTCACCTTTTTTAACACCACTATAAACTACTTGAGAAATGTGGCTATTTCCTTGATTTTCTAAAACTGATAATGGTTCAACTTCTATAAAATCATTTCGTTTTCCTTTTAAATCATCAATATGGAAATTTAAGAGTTTCTCACCACTATTTAAATCATCATTAAAGTCGATTAAATGGTAAACCATGACACCCATGTAGGTTGAATCATGCCACAATTGCAAATCAAATGGCCCTTGTTCTTCATCGATGCGCCACTTTTTATCTGTCATAAATTGAAGTTCTCCTCCAGAAACGACGTGAGCTTCTTTTGAATTGTTAATATAATCATCAATAACATTCTTTTGATTGGAACAACTGATTAAAATGAAAGAAAAAACAGTTAGTAATATCCCTAAAACGACCTTATTTTTTTTTAACATAATATCTCCTTATTCTTCTTGGGCGAAAACTTGTGTGGCATGCACAGCTTTTTTCCAACCTTTGTACAATTTTTCTTTGAGGTCTTCTTGCATACTAGCTTCAAATAATTGTCCGGTGGCATTTAATTCTTGTAGTGACTCTAAATCTTTCCAATAACCAACTGAAAGCCCAGCTAAAAATGCAGCCCCAAGGGCAGTTGTTTCAAGATTTTGAGCACGTGCAATGTTAATCCCTAGAATATCGGCTTGAAATTGCATTAAGAGATTATTCATTGCTGCACCACCATCAACTCGCAGTTGATTAATATTAATCCCTGAGTCTAATTGCATGGTATCAATAACATCACGCACTTGATAAGCAATTGATTGAAGCGTCGCTTTGACAAAGTCTTCTTTTGTTGTGCCACGTGTTAAACCAAAAACAGCCCCGCGAGCATTGGAATCCCAGTAAGGCGCCCCGAGTCCAGTAAAGGCTGGTACAACATAGATTTCATCTTCATTGGTGGATGCTTTTGCAAGTCCTTCTGATTCGCTTGAGGTTTCAATCATTTTTAAACCATCACGCAACCATTGAATGGCACTACCTGCAATAAAGATTGAGCCTTCTAAGGCATAGTAAACTTTTCCATTAATTCCATAACCAATTGTTGTGAGGAGATTATTATGGGATAATTGCATCTCCTCGCCAGTATTCATAACGATAAATGACCCTGTACCATAAGTGTTTTTTACCATTCCTGGTTCAAATGCTAATTGACCAAATAACGCTGCTTGCTGGTCTCCAGCCATACCAGAAATCGGAACTTCACCACCATAGAAATGAAATGGCGTTGTTTTGCCATAAACTTCAGAATTGGATTTGACTTCTGGAAGCATAGCTTTTGGAATGTTGAGCAGTTTTAAGATATCATCATCCCATTTTAATTCTTTAATATTATAAAGCATGGTACGAGCTGCGTTTGTATAGTCAGTGACATGTACTGCACCATCAGTTAGTTTCCACACTAACCAAGTGTCAATGGTTCCAAATAAGAGTTCTCCTTTTTCAGCACGTTCTTGAGCTCCTGGGACATGGTCCAAAATCCAACGAACTTTAGTTGCTGAGAAGTAAGCATCAACCACAAGACCTGTTTTTTGATGAATCATTTCTGCATGACCGTCATTTTTTAGCTGGTCTGCAAGAGTTGCGGTTTGACGAGATTGCCATACAATCGCATTATAAATTGGAAGACCAGTCTCCTTATCCCAGACAACGGTTGTTTCGCGTTGATTGGTAATCCCAATGGCTTCAATTTGATTTGGCTTAATGTTTGATTCAATGAAAGCACCTGCAATAACTGATTGGACTGAGTTCCAGATTTGATTGGCATTGTGCTCAACCCAGCCAGCTTGAGGGAAAATTTGCGGGAACTCTTTTTGACTGCTACTTACTTTTTCACCTTTTTTATTAAAGATGATGGCGCGTGAACTAGTTGTCCCTTGGTCAATTGCCATAATATATTTTTCTTCAGTCATCTTTCCTCCTTTGAGTAAACGTTTTCTTTTCGATACTTTTATTATACCGAAAATTAAAAAAAATAGCATATCACAACTTGTTAAAGATTATAAAAATTCTGATAAGATTCATTTTGAAGCTTTAAAATACACGAAGTAGCACTTTTAACTCCTATTATGATACTTATTTGCTTAACGATACAAACAAGTGTTTTACATTTTTTGCCTAATAAGCATTTTTAAGATATCCCAGTTTTTACAAGGCCCTTAATAGAATAAGGTCTAAGAAAGGCTTTTCTTAAGTCAGACTTTATTTTATAATAAACATATCATTATAAAGGAGATGCCTCATGGAAGTTATCAAGGACAAAAAAACAATTATCATTTCTGCTCTCTTGTTACTCTTAGCCGTTTTATTCTTTACCAAGGTTAGCTCAGCGCATCAGATACAAGAACTCAATCAAAACACCATTGCTGCTTTAGATGAGAAAAAAGAAAAAGTCATGCTCTTAGCCGCAACATCAACAGCTGCTTCTACTGCTATCACATTAATTCCAGGTGACGTTGGTATGCCGCTAGCTGAAAACTTGGCTGACGTCAGTGACTACCTACTCGTGGTTATTGGAGCCATCTGGTTACAAAAGTATTTGATTGCAATTGCAGGGATGGTTTCTTTTAAATTCTTTCTACCAGTTGCCTGTTTCGGCTTGATTGCCTATCTCTTTACTCGAAGACAGTTTTTCCTTCAGTTAACTTTTAAGCTTGCCTTGTTTGGACTCTTGCTTTTTGGTATTGTTCCAACCAGTGTGGCTATTTCAAATCATATCGAAACAACCTTTCAAGCGTCCATTCAACAAACCATTGAACAAACACAGAAAGAAAATGAAAAAATTGACAAGGAGCTTGAAAAAGGCAAAGACAGTGATTGGTTTTCTGGTATAGTGGATACTTTTAAGGGTCAGACAACTAAAGTCATCAATAACATGGAAAATAGCCTTAGCAATATGATTGATGCCGTTGCTGTTTTCATCGTCACCACTTGTGTCATTCCTGTGCTCGTCTTAATGTCCTTTATCTGGATTATAAACCTTATCTTTGGCTTATCGTTAAATACAGATATCAGGCAATTTAGCTTTATTGGTCAAAAAATAAGAAAACGTAGGAAAGTGAGTAGCGAGTCATAACAAAAAGTTGGGATTATCCCAACTTTTTGTTTTTGAAACAGTAAAAAATGAATTTTTTGTAAAATAATAAGAGAGTCACCAGACTTTTAAACTTAAAAAATCAATCACCTCACCGTTTCAACTGTCCATTGGTTAATCCCTTTAAAACGAATGGCACCATTAGTATCTGTTCTAAGCACATTAATGTTTTCTTCTTTGAAACGTTCCAGTGTTTCTTGATTGGGATGGTGGTAGCGGTTGTTGGCACCAGCTGATACAAGAGCTAATGAAGGTGAAATGGCTTTTAAAAAAGCTGGGGCAGAACTGCCTGAACTACCATGATGTCCAGCTTTTAAGATATCAACTTTTAAATCAGGATAGTGTTTTAAGAGGTCTTCTTCGCCTTCTTTTTCTAAATCACCAGTGAATAGAAAGCTTTTGTCTAATAATTTACCGTATAAAACGATGGAATCATTGTTTTTGCCATCACCTAGCTGATGAGGGTATAAGACTTGTAGCTGACTGTTCATGATTGGTAACGTATCGCCTGCTTTTATAACACGAACATTGACAGCCATCGCTTTCAAACGATTGACAAATTGGGGATTCGTCAGACTTCCCTCACTTACCAGCACTTCACCAATCGTAAAATACTTGGCAATCACCTCCATATCACCAATATGGTCTGTATCGGTGTGTGTCAAAACGAGCTGATCAATTCTACTAACTCCTCTGCTTTTCAGATAAGGAATCAGAGTCCTATCAGCATTTGAAACACTTTGCTTTTTCTGCCATCTTTCTTTTGGCAGAAAATCAAGTTTGCCACCCACGTCAATCAGTAGCGTTTTCCCCGTCATATCCCTAATGAAAAGACTATCTCCCTGACCTATATCAAGAACGGTTACCTCATTTTCTAGAGGGTGTTTTATAGTGGCAAAAATAAGAATGACTCCTAAAATAAGAGAAAGAGCGACCTTTTTCTTGCGCCGATAATCATATAAAAGAACCAAAGCAAGAATTAATAAAAGTAACTGTATCAGGTTTGGCCTTCCAAAAACCAAGGGCTGTCCTAAAATCTGACTGAGTGCTGTAATCATCCTTTCCAACATGATAAAAAATGGATTGAAGAAAGCGAGCGACAGCATGGGTTGAACTAAAAAAGCAAGCGATAAGAGGGGTAATAAAAAGACGTCAAACAAAAGAGCAAAACCAGCTGTTAGGATGATTGAGAAGGGTTGAAAACCAGAGAAAAACCAGATTAAAAGTGGGAGAATCCCTAGAGAAATACTGGTGCTTTCAAGTAATTTCTTGCGGAGTGAACTGGTGTTTTCAAAATTAATCGTGCCGATAATAAAGGCAAAGGAAAAACTGAGGACGCCACCTGTGGTTTGTAGGAAAAAGGGCATCAAAATTAGACAGATCATGAGGGTGATGGCAAAATTATCAAGGCCTTTTATCTGCCATTTTGATAGCAACGCCTGAATCAAACTGCGAATAACCGAGACAGAAAAACCCGTTAAGCCAGCGTAGATAAAGGAAAAAACAGCTTGAAGAACGAGCAAGTGTTCCTGACACAGTCCTAGTCTTAGAAAAAATTGACGAAAATAGCGAAGGAAAAAACCAACCTGCATACCAGATAGAGCAAACAAATGGATAATCCCCAGACTACTGTATAAATTAGTCATTTCGGCAAATGCCTTGTCCAGATAACCAAACAAAAGCCCCGTCATGTAGTGTTTCATCGGAGCGGGAAAATTAGTTTGAATCATAACAATAGCGCGTCGCCTCAGCATAGCAAGATAGGCCAAAGGAGTTCTTGCTTGAACCGTTTTAATCGCTTTTATCTCTTCGATATGAAGCGTTTGATAGATGCCTTGTGTCTTTAAATAGGCTTGATAGTCAAATCCGTTAAAATTACGCTGAGGAGTGGCTTTTTGCGTCTCTCCATCTACCGATAACAGAAGAGGTTGACTATTCTCAGCAAAAAAAGTTTTCTCTTTTTGACTTTTCAACTGGTAGAAGACTTGATAGGTATGACCATCAAAACGACCTTTGAAACTCAGTTGATCACCATTAATAACAAGACTATCTGTCATCATCTGAACCTCTGTCACTTCTCTTAATGCTTCTTTTTCCTGAAACTCACTGTTTTGTTTGATGAAAAGAAAAAAACAACAAAAAAGGCTCAAGAGAAAACCCGTTTTAAAAATTGTTTTGCTAGAATGCTGCTTAACTAGAAAGAAAAGACTTAGTAAAAACCATGCCAAAAGAAGATAGGAAAAGGAAAAAACATTAAAATAGAGTAAAACTATTAAAAAAGCCAAATATATTGGCTTAAGAGGAAACCACTTAATCAAGACTCACCTCTTCTTTTAATTTATCAAACATTTTCTCACCAATGCCACTAACGTTTTTTAACTCCTCAAGAGAACTAAAAGAACCATTCGTTTCCCGGTAGTCAAGAATGTCTTGGGCTCTTTTTTGACCAATTCCTGAAAGCCCCTGCAACTCCTCCAAGCTAGCTGTATTGAGGTTAACTTTCTCTTCAGTGTTTTCCTTTTTTTCTGGAGTGATGACACTGATATTTTCCCCTTGACTAGCAACATAAACCACTTGTTCGTCTATCAATTTTTCAGCAAGATTAATTGATTTTTTATCGGCAGTTTCTAAGAAGCCTCCTGCTTTTTCAATTAAGTCATTAATGCGACTACCACTAGGCATTTGATAGACACCTTCTTTAACAACAGCACCTTTTAAATCGATGGTCACTTCTTGTGTAAGAGTTTCTGAGCCACTGACTTCGGTTGTGGTTGTCTCTTGTGTCACAGGTGTTTCAAGAAATTCGTCTTGTGTGGTTTCTTTATCTGGCATTAGCATGGGCATGACAACACTTAGTGCCAAAACTAAAATAATAGCAACTAAAACCACTACTATTTTATTTTCCTTTATTTTTTCAATCATCGTCTCCATATATCACCTCTCATTTCATTATTCGTAAATAAAAAAGCTTTCCAATTAAGGAAAAGCTTTATTTAAAATGTTTTTCTGGGTCCCAGACGAAACTACCAATCAGGCTAAAAATAAAGGTGAAGAAAACGACGATGAGAGCAAGTAAAGCAAAAGGCACTCTAAAAAGATAGGTTAGGGGATTAATTCTCTTATTGTTGTGAAGTGGTCTAGTTTCTTCGTCTAAACGATCAAACTCATTTTGAATACGACTCGCCACTTCTTTTAGCCCTTCATCATCTAAACGCTTAATGTCTGACACATCAATGGGATTTCCAAAGTTAACATCAATGCGATCCCCTTTAAGCAAATCTTTGAAGTGCATTGGACCTTGATAAACCGCTGGCATGATTCTTACCTTGGCCATTTTAGCAATGGCTGCCACACCCCCTTTAATTTCGGTTGAGTGACGGCTACCACTTGGAAACATCATGAGCGAACGTTGACTGTTTTTTAACATTTTAATCGGGTAGCGGATGGCTTTTTGACCAGGATTTTCTCGGTCAACTGGAAAGGCTCCACACATTCTAATCCACCAGCTAACCAAACGATTTTCAAAGAGTTCTTTTTTCGCCATAAAAATAAATTGTTTGGGACGAGCGGCAAAAGCCATATAAACGGGATCCCACCATGTTCTATGAGGGGCGACAAAAATATAGTTTTCTTTTTGATTAATAATCTTGTCTTGGTTGTGGTAATGAGCATTGCCATTAACAATCCATAATAAAAAAACAACTAAACCGCGTAGATAGGTATAAAACACGTTAAACTCTCCTTAAATTTTATGCTATAATTATAACATGAAATCAGTAAATCTAAAAGACATGGAACGCATCGACCAATTATTTTCAACAGATGTCAAAATTATTCAAAACAAAGACGTTTTTAGCTATTCGATTGATAGCGTTTTGTTGGCACGCTTTCCAAAATTTCCCAGTCGTGGCTTAATTGTTGATTTGTGTAGCGGTAACGGGGCTGTGGGCTTATTTGCCTCCACAAAAACACGCGCAAAAATCGTTGAAATCGAACTTCAAGAACGCTTAGCTGAAATGGCACAACGCTCGATTTTACTAAATGACTTGGAAAATCAAGTGACAATGATTAATGATGATTTGAAAAATCTTTTAACCCATGTGCCTAGATCTCAGGTGGATCTTATCTTATGCAATCCTCCTTATTTTAAGGCGACCAACACGTCTAAAAAGAATCTGAGTGAACATTACCTACTGGCTAGGCATGAAATCACAACCAATCTGACTGAGATTTGTGAGGTGAGTCGTCACGCCTTAAAAAGTAATGGCCGCTTAGCCATGGTGCATCGTCCTGAGCGTTTTTTAGAAATTCTTGAAACCTTGAAGGCCCATAACTTGGCGCCAAAGCGTGTTCAGTTTGTTCACCCAAAGGCAGGAAAAGAAGCCAATATGCTCTTAATTGAAGCCATTAAAGATGGTTCAATTGAGGGACTAAAAATCCTACCACCTCTAATTGTTCACCAAGACAATGGTGACTATACCAAAGAAATTTTTGAGATATACTATGGTCAATAAAACAAAAGCTTTTATCTATGTGCTAAAATGTTCTGACGGAACACTTTATACTGGATATACCACAGACGTTAAAAAACGCTTAGCCACTCATAATGCCGGTAAAGGCGCTAAATACACCAAGCAACGCTTGCCGGTTGAGCTCATCTATCAAGAAGAATTCGCGACAAAAAGTGAAGCCATGAGCGCTGAGAGCTACTTCAAACAAAAAACAAGACAAGAAAAACTAAACTATATTGCTCAACACACAAAATTGAACGAGGATTGATGGAGACAAGGTGCCTTTGTCTTATAGTGCTTGTAACTATCTATCTAAAATAACAAAAAAACGCTAGACTAGCGTTTTTTTTTAATTATTCATAACACTTTGTAACGGTCTTAACAACCTTTTTTAAGTGATCATCCCAGTAGTGAATTCGCTCAAAACTGCCTTTTCTATAATATAAAGGCAGGCGCTCTCTAATATCATCCTGCATTTCTAGATGCTCAATTTCTTCAAGACTAAACCACCTTGGTTCACCTTCTCTTGAGGTTTTTAGTAAGTCACCTTCAAAAGATTGACAGAGAAAATCATAGTAGACATATCTTTCTTTTTTTAGAGGATTTGTAAAACCAGAGATGCCTTTTAATTCTAAATTTAGTGCTGTTAACCCCGTTTCTTCTTTTAATTCTCTGACTGCCGCCTCAAAAAAGCTCTCAGGAAATTCTACTTTGCCACCTGGTTGAATCCATCCTTTAAACTCATCGTGTTGACGATTTATCAGGAGAATTTTGCTATCTTTTTTGACGCAAATATTAACCCAATTTTTAATGATTTCTGACATAATGACTCCTAAAAAATGTTTTTTATCATTATAACAAAAAACGTCCATTTCTGGACGTTTTCTTAGTTATCTTTCTTTTTTCGGATGACAAATCCACCTTTTTTATCATTAGAAGAACGGTTAGACTTTTTGGAATCCTTATTGTAGAAATCTTTATTTTTCTTATTTGAACGACGTTTGTGATCTCTATCATCGCGTTTCCTATCGCCACGATAACCGCCACGACGATCATTGCCACCTTTACGACCTCCACGATTCCCTTTTCCTGATTTTGATTTACCGCCACCAACATATTTGAATGGTAATGGTTTTTCATTAGGAATAATCACTTTAGGTTGTAACTCAGGATCTTGAACAGTCAAGGTTAGGATATATTTCGCCAATTCTTCTGGTGAAAATTCTGCGACTAATTTTGTAGCATCTTCTTCAAAACGATCAAAGTTAGCACGAATAGCTTTATTTGAAAAATCACGTTCGATTTTTTGCAAAGCAACTTTTTTCATTGAATGAAAGGCTTCTTTTGCTGTCGGTGGTTTCATTGGTAGCATTGGTTTTTTGGTTAGCTTTTCAATGATTTTAAGGTAACCCACTTCATTTGGTGAGACAAAAGTAATAGACTGACCTGTGTGACCTGCACGTCCTGTACGACCGATACGGTGAACATAGCTTTCTGGATCTTGAGGAATATCGTAGTTATAAACATGAGTGACGCCTGTCACATCAAGACCACGAGCGGCAACATCAGTCGCTACTAAAATATCTACTGCATCTCCCTTAAAGTCTCTTAGAACACGCATTCGTTTACTTTGATCTAAGTCACCGTGGATGCCTTCTGCTCGATAACCTCTAATCTTAAGACCACGGGTTAATTCGTCAACACGTCGTTTGGTACGTCCAAAGACGATAGAAAGTTCCGGCTGATCAACATCCATCAGACGTGTCATGGCTTCAAATTTTTCATTTTCTTTTAAAAGGACATAATGTTGTTCAACTAAATCCGTTGTTAATTCCTTGGCAGCAATTTTAATGTGCTCAGGATTTTTCATAAATTTAACACCAATTTCCTTGATGGGAGCTGGCATTGTTGCTGAAAATAGAAGGGTTTGACGTGTTTCTGGAACACGACTAATGATTGCTTCAATGTCTTCTAAAAATCCCATATTTAGCATTTCATCAGCTTCATCTAAAATTAGTGTCTCAACGTTATCAAGTCGAAGGGCCTTACGTTTAATTAAATCAAGTAAACGTCCAGGCGTTCCAACAACCACATGTGCGCCTGATTTTAAAGCCTTAATTTGTTTCTCAACACTCGTTCCACCATAAACAGAACGAACTTTGACTCCTTTTTCTCTACCAAAACGAAATAGTTCTTCTTGACTTTGGACTGCAAGTTCTCGAGTTGGTGCAATAATAAGTGCTTGAACCAAGTTACTTGTCGTATTAATTTTATTTAGGGTTGGTAATCCAAACGCTGCTGTTTTCCCTGTTCCGGTTTGTGCTTGTCCTATCACATCCTTACCTTCAAGGGCAAGGGGAATTGTTTTTTCTTGGATAGGCGATGGTTCAGTAAAACCAATTTTCTTAACAGCCAATAAAATGTCTTCTGACAAGTTTAATTCATTAAATTTCAATATATTTCTCTTTTCTAAAAGAACAGTGCGAAGCTGTCCTATAAAACCTTTATTTGTTTGACAACTCAACCATTATAACACAAAAGAGATAGAATACTAAGGATTTCACCTTATTAACCAGAATAATACGTTTTCAAAAACGCCAATCCATAGATTGACGTTTATTATCGTTACATTTTTTCACTTAGTGCCACATCTGGGTACTTATCAGCAAACCAATTAAGTGCAAAATCATTTTCAAAGAGAAAGACTGGCTGGTCAAAACGATCTTTGGCTAATATGTTACGACTTGAACTCATTCGTTGGTCAAGATCTTTTGGATCAATCCAACGAACAGTCTTTTTACCCATTGGTGTCATGACAACTTCAGCGTTGTACTCACCTTCCATACGGTGTTTGAAAACTTCAAACTGCAACTGACCAACTGCACCAAGCATATACTCTCCAGTTTGGTAATTGGTGTAAAGCTGAATAGCACCTTCTTGTACCAACTGTTCAATCCCTTTGTGGAAAGATTTTTGCTTCATCACATTTTTAGCAGCCACTTTCATGAAAATCTCTGGCGTAAAGGTTGGTAGAGGCTCAAATTCAAAACTATTTTTGCCGACAGTTAAGGTATCACCGACTTGATAAGTACCAGTATCATAGACCCCTATAATATCTCCTGCCACTGCGTTTTCAACATTTTCACGACTTTCCGCCATAAACTGAGTAACATTTGATAGCTTAACATTTTTACCCGTTCTACTTAACTTAACACTCATTCCACGATCAAACTCGCCAGAAACAATTCGCACAAAAGCAATTCGATCACGGTGACGAGGATCCATATTGGCTTGAATTTTAAAGACAAAACCAGAGAAATCTTTATTTAGTGGATCAACTAACTCGCCTTCTGTCGTTTTATGACCGTGTGGTTCAGGTGCAAATTCTAAGAAGGCATCAAGAAAAGTCTGCACGCCAAAGTTAGTTAAGGCAGAACCAAAGAAAACAGGGGTTAATTCACCTGCCAAGATAGCTTCTCTTGAAAAGTCATTGCCGGCTTCTTCTAACAATTCAACGTCTTCTAAAACTTGCTCATAGAAGATATTTTGAGAAAGTGAGTGCGTTTTAGCCTCTTCTAAATTGATAAATCGCTCTTCTGTCTTGTAGAGTTCAATACGCTTGTGATAGAGATCATACAAACCCTCAAAGCTTTTACCCATTCCAATTGGCCAATTCATCGGAAAACTAGCAATTCCCAAAATTTCCTCAAGTTCTTGCAGTAAATCAAGAGGCTCACGACCATCACGGTCAAGTTTATTGATAAAAGTAAAAACAGGAATTTGACGATGTTTCACTACTTCAAAAAGTTTTTTCGTCTGTGCCTCTATCCCTTTGGCAGAGTCAATCACCATAACGGCAGCATCAACCGCCATCAAGGTTCTATAGGTATCCTCTGAAAAATCCTCATGTCCTGGGGTATCTAAAATATTGACACGTTTTCCAGCATAGTCAAATTGCATCACTGACGAGGTCACTGAAATCCCACGTTGTTTTTCAATATCCATCCAGTCAGATTTAGCAAAAGTCCCTGTCTTTTTTCCTTTAACCGTTCCCGCTTCACGAATTTCACCACCGAAATATAGTAACTGTTCCGTGATTGTCGTTTTCCCCGCATCCGGGTGACTAATAATCGCAAATGTGCGGCGTCTTTTAATTTCTTCTTGAATACTCATACGTCTCCTTTAGATAAACAATCCTTAACATCATTTATTAATTTATTTCAGATATTACTTATACTATTACTAGCTATAACTCTATCATTATAACTAAAAATACAAAGCTTTTCAATGGCCATTAAATAAAACAAAGAAATAAGACAGATAAAGAAAATCAATTCTTTATTCTGCCTTATTCTTATTACTATTACAGCTCTAACCAATTACAAAAAATTAGTTATTTTCACCTTTTTTTCTGCCATAACCATATAAAGCTAGTGATGATAGAGCTAACATGGTGCCTAAAACTGCTGAGTTTGTTGTATCACCAGTGTTTGGTAAAGTATTAGCTGAAGCGTTTTTCACTTCTTTTTGCTCTACTTTGTCTTTTGTTTGCTTATCCTCTTTACTCATTGGCTCTAGTTTGCCATCAAAGGCTAGTAACTTATGGCTTGGTGCATCTGATGGCACTTTACTTTCAAGTGTTCCTTCAAAGACCGGTTTGTCTTGTGCTTTTGGTGCCACTTTTGGTACAGATGTTTCAGGAACAAAATCTGATTCCGGTAACTCATAGTTTGGCGCATCAGATGGTACCTTACTTTCAAGTTTCCCTTCAAAGGCGGGTTTGTCTTTCGCTGTTGGCGCATCTGATGGCACTTTACTTTCTAATGTTCCTTCAAAGACCGGTTTATCTTGTGCTGTTGGTGCGTCTGATGGCACTTTTGTTTCTCTCGCCTGATAAACAATACCATATTCACTAAAGTGTTTCGCCACAAACACAACGCCTTGTTGTGTTTTACCATTAGCATCCACATAACTTGTCATCGTAAAGTCAAGTTCTTCTTCTTGGTCAGTATTTGGGAGGTAAACCACTTTTCCTACGGTTTTACCTTCATCCACTGGCATGATGACAAGTGTGTCTTTTAATGGACTAATGGCTTGACCATTAGCATCAACTAGCGAGATATCAAAGAGGTCATAGTCTTTATCTTTAAGCACATTTGGTGTGCTTGGGTCTTTGGTTTCTTTATGCCCAACACTGATGCCTTCTATAGCTGCAATTTCACCAACTTCTAATTGAACCATAACACCTGATGTGTCATCTTTTAGGTCGCGTTTTTCTGTTGAGAAGGTTAATTCAGGCACTTCGTTGACTACCCCTTTTCCATTGGTAAATACAATGGATGGTTTGTCTTCAGCTGTCGGTGCATTGCCAGGTACTTTAGTTTCAGGATTTGCCTCATTTATTTGACCTTCTTCTAATGAATGAGATAGACCATCCGTAACTGCTATTTCTGCCACAACTTCTTTATCACTAACATCAGCAGGGTTAACTGCTACTAAGCGTTTGTAATTAAGGGTTTCAGTTTTTTCCTCTTCAATAGTTAGACTATTTAGGTATTCAACAAGAGTGGTTAAGATACCATTAGTCATAACATTATTTTCAATAGCACTATCAGCAACAGTTACTGTTTTGTCAATGAGAGTTCTAAATGGATTAAACTGAGCATCTGCAACTCGCTCTTTAGCTTCTGTTAATGGTTGAATATCTAGAGCAACTTCTGCCACAACAGGACGTAAGAATTGTAATTCAGCAGCAGAAAGGAATCGATTGCCCCCTCCACCATGAGAAGCTGTTCCTGTTAAAACAATCTTTTTAGCATTGATTGTTTTACCAAAATCAATCACTTTTGCCTTAGAATCAGCAGCCCAGTTTCTAGCTGTAAAGGTTTCTTCAACACCTTGATCGTTAGTAACAACTAAAGTCAAGTCGCGAATAATACCATTTGGTCCAGATTGACGTGGCACATATCTAAATCCAGTAATTTCTTTTGGTGTATTAAGAATCATTGTTGCAGGTTGACCAACGTGACCACCACTCCAAGGAGTATGCCATAATGTTGAAAGGTTACCATCAAAAGCTTTAGCAAGTTCTTCACCTGGTTGACTTGGTGCTTCCAACGATTCGAAGTCAGAGGCAACTAAAGCAATTTGTTTTAAGGTTAAGCCTTTTTTAGCTTCTTCAACCATGTTAATCAATTGACGTGCATCCTCAACACTAATAGCGTCATCTGCTGCAAGTAATGGGAAGAGACTTTCTTTAACACGATCTAATGAGTCTTGCGTATACATTGTTTGCGATACAATCGGAAGACTATTTTTTAGGTGTTCCTCAATTAATATCTTACCGGTAACAATCACTTCTTCAATTTGAAGTCTATCCATGATAAAGTCATTGTAGCCTCTAAAGTTAGCATTTCCACCGGCATCACCCTTAGTATCACTAGGATTAGCAGTCGAGTAGATACCAATCCATGTTTGTCCAGATTCATCACCAGTAACAAGATAGCTAATTCTCTTAGCACTGTCAGAATTTTCCCAACTGTTTGGAAGCTCATGCATAGTGACATTGCTCATATCTCTTGTCCAACGTCCATTTGCTATTCTTGCTGCTTCTCCCTTACCGATAGCAAAAGCATAAGTGTTGTTTGACCCAGCTTCATAATCAAAGGTAATACGATAAGTTTTTCCAGCTTCAAAGCGGAAGTTTTGAGGAACAGTTTGGTAAAGAAGGGCTTGTCTTGTTACGAGACCATTAGTCTTGAGTGACCAATTGCCTTCAATAACGTCTGACACTTTCTTACCATTCCAACCACGTTGTGTGTATGGTTCGTGTTTTTCAGACAAGTGGGTACGGTTATCCTCTACACCTTCAACATCTCCAATAACAAATGGGAAGATACCTTGTCCAACATTTTCAAAATCTTGTTTGAAAATACCAATAGCTGTGTCATGCTCATCACCATACATTGATGATTCATTTTCAAAAATTCTGATTTCATCAAAGTAACTTGCTTCAGTACCCGCATCACGGCTAAGTGTTAAAGTTACCTTAGATGCATCATCACCTGTAGTGAAGAAAACATACATGTTTTGGAAGTAACTAGTGTTGTCAATTGTAGCATTTTGACTATTAGTGTTATGAGCATAAGCTTTAACATAGTTTTTAGCAATTGATTTATTGGTGAAGTTTGTGATTTCTTTTTCACCTGTATTTACCGTAATACTTGCTTTTGCGTCACTTCTGTTATCAATACCAACATAAACTGCGTATTTAGTATTTGGTTTTAAATCAGTTAAGGTTTGAGTTAAGCTAATTTTCTCAGTATTATTCTCAATACGGAGCATATCATTAGCACCTTGTGATTTAACAATTTCTGCTTTTGTTTTATCTCCTGAAATAGTCCAATGGTTTAAAGTACCACTATTGAAGCCTTGGTCATAGATATGCATACCATCACTCCAAGACATTTCTTTATTAGTTTGAGGAGTACGGTATAGAACATAAGGTTGTGCAGACTTTAAATCAAGTGTAATAGTACCATTAACAACCGCAATTTCTTGTTCTTCAACTTTACCAAGATCTGTTAGCTTGTAAAGATAAACTTTGTCACCTGACCAGGTATCTGGTAAAGTCCAAGTTGTTGCACCTGTATCTGTATTGAAGTAGTACATTTTCTCTTGATCCGTTGCAAGATCATTACCATTAGCATCCCAATTCCATGGTGCTAAGTAGGCTGAACCATCTTGGATAACACGACCATTTAATGTGACTTTACGTTGACGATAAAGTGGACTTCTAACATCATTAGATTTACGTTCTAAGACAAGAAGGTTACCTTTATCATCTTTTAATTTAATTTCCATTTCAGGTGTCCAGCTATAAGTTTGTCCGTTGTCAGACATTGTCACAGGTGTACCATTTTTCCAGCTAATCACTTTAAAGTGTTGGATGTATTTTGTCATCACATCATGTTCAAAGAGATTTGTGACATAACCATTATAGTCACTGCGTCCTTGCCATCCTTCAAAGTCTTTCATACTGTAACCACCTAAAAGTGGATAATTAGCGGCTCCTCCATAGCTTGGATAATCACCAACCCATGAATCTTTTTGATGGTTACGGATAAAGCGGACGATATTACTGTTAATCCCTTTGTTAGTGTAGCCACCGTAAGTTAAATCAGCTGCCCAGTGTTGGAAGGTTGAGTCATATTCACCACCATGACCCCATTCAATCGCAAAACGCCATCCTTGTCTGATAATTTCTTCAGCGAGGACTCTAGTTGCCCAAGCACCATTATCACCTGATTGACCATTTCCCCAAACGTCAACGTAGATAAAGTCAAGACCTTCTCCAAGTTCTTCTTTTAAATCTTCCCAACGTTTCAAGCGACCATGTGCCAAGTCATAAGCAGCATCAATATTGATCCCTTGGTCAATCCAGTTCCAACCATAACTATAGCTACCATCAGCATTTTTTCTAAGAATATCTTCACTAAAATATTTAGATTCTGGATAAGTTTCTGACGCATTAACGTGAATACCAAGTTTAGCACCATATTCTTGGGCTTTAGCAATAAGAGTTTTGAAGTCTTCGGTTCCACCAATACGTTTCCCAATATCAGCATAGTTTAAGTGACCTGAATCATGACCTTCACTACCATAACCTTTAAGAAGGACACCTTGTCCTAAACCATCTGTATGAAGAGCAATTTTCTTAATACCATCTAAGGTCATCAAGAATGGGTTTTGTGCTTGTGAACCAAAGTTCATCGCAATACGATAGGCAGTAATATCTTTTACCTTTTCCCAACCTTGCGGGTTATTCATGATATTACGGTATTCGATTGCACCATCTTGCCAATCGACCACACCATCATCGTTAACATCTTCAGTAATTACTACCTTAGCACTTGGTAACATTAAAGTGTACTCTGGGTAAACCAAACCTTTATAAGCTTTTTGCCAGTCCCAAGGAGAGCTCTTAATACCGACATAGTTAGCATCACCAACAGTTTGTTTTTCAGCAGTTATACGAGTAAAGTCGCCTTGTCCGCCTCCAAAACTATATTGAGAGTTACTCCATACCCCCGCAGCTAATTTGTTACTTGAAACAAATCCATACATATACCCTTGTCTATTAAGATTGTTCATTGGATTAGTAACATTTAGATGAACATCACCAACAACATGAGTGTTGTTTGACATGAATGACCCATCAAATTTAGCTCCTGTTTCTTTGCTAGAAACAGAAACCAAAGTATTGCCGAGGAAATCAATAGAAGATAAGAGTTTTCTAGTATCATCAACTTGTTGACCTGGTGTTACTTGATTATGGTTGGTAATATTAGTGACGTCAAAATGAAGTTGGTTATCAACAACTTTCAAGCGAACAGTCATATCAGCATTGATCAGTCTTGCACTATTGCGAAGCTCAAGATGATATTCTGCAGTACTATCATCAATTTTTTTATAAGTAACTTTAGGAGTGATGGCATAACCATTGATAGCCACTTGATTGATGGATTGCACTTGACCGGTTAATTTATGACCATTAAGAGTATATTCTTTAACACGTGGAAATGCTTTATCGATCAGCACATCCATTTTACCAGAGTGAATAGTATCATAAAGAACATCTTGGTCGTTTGCTTCATTTCCCTTATCAGGCGTATCTGATGTGTCTTGTCCAACACCATTTTGATTATCTGACTTAACCAAAACTTTTGTCAACTCATTATTATAGGTACCAGCTTTAAGTAAAATTTTATTACTGTTAAGTGCTTCCATTACAGCTGTTGGAATGGTCTTTGTGTCAAATAATTGGGCACCGTTGTTTGTCGCATTTAATTGACCATCTGATTTTAAGGTCACTACTAAATCATTAAGACTATCAAGTACAGGAGCGGCAGTTCTACCACTTCTTAAATAATCACCTGTTTGTCCAGATGCTTTATATTCCCAGAACCAACCCTGTGCATCATAACCAACAAAAATATGATTATTAGCATCTTTATGTTTAAGAAATACTCCAAAGCGTCCTTGGTTGGTTTGAGATTTTTCTTTAAAGTTGATGGCAACAGAAGCATTTCCTGTAGAATCAACTGATAGACCAGCCTTTTCAAATAGAGCTGCATTTGCAGCATTATTATTACTTGTTGTTGAAGCAAGTTCGTTATAGCGAACACCGCCTTCTTCAATCACTTTCACAGTTCCTTGATTTGCAGGCGTTTGAGAAGTTGTCCAGTCTGGTGTTACTTCCTCATTTTCTTCACTAGGACTAGTGTCCCCTTGATTAGTATCACTTGAATTTTCGCTGGCAGCAATTTCCTCTGGCGTTGCTTTTCTTGCTCCCACTGACACTTTCGTTAATTCATTACCAAATGTACCAGCTTTTAAAACAATGCGTTTTTCATCTTTTAAGTTTTCTTTTACAGGATCTGGTAGTGTTAATGCATCAAACAAACTTTGTGTTGAATTATCAACAACATTAGTCAAGTTAGCAGTTAAAACACCCTCGCTCGTTAAATTAACACTTAAAAAATTAAAAGAATTCTGAGTTGGTGCGGCAACACGAGTTCCTTTATACCATTGACTGTTTCCTGCACCAGGAGTTTTGTATTCCCAGAACCAACCTGCTTTGTCATAACCAACAAACACATTATTTGCTGTGTCTTTAAATTTCATGAAGACTCCAAAACGGCCTTCATTAGGTGCAGATTCTTCCTTGAACAGAAGATTCACCTCAGCTGAACCATCTTCAGCAACTTTAACAGTTTCTTTTTCAAATAAAGCTACTCTCGCACCATTATCATTAGATGGTGTTGAAGATAAACGATTAAACAAAATCTCTTGTTCGACAACATTTTCAACACTGCCTTGATTTTCTGTAGCCTCAACTGTTTTCCATTCTTGTTTAGCAAGATCAGTTTCTGAAGCTTCTGCTTCTTCTGAAGTCTCGTTTTCTGTTGCAGTTGGTTGTATTTCTGCTGGTGATACTGTTTCAGTTGTTTCTTCACTAGCTTCAAGCGTCTCAACAGGTTGACTTTCTATAGACGGTGCTTCTGTCACTTCAGCATCAGTAACTAAGGCAGTTGCATCTACTTCAGATTCAGCGATTGTATCAGCAGAAACATTAGCAACCCCTAAAAAGGAAAGCCCAATCATGACAGAAAATGCGCCCAAAGAGAATTTACGAATTCCATATTTACACTTTTTTTCAAACATGTGCTTTTTCATTAAAACCTCCCATATAAATAACACAAAGTAAGCGATTACATTTTTACAATAAAAATAAACATTACCAAACGAAATGCTAACTAAACTTTATGATACTATTCCCCCTTAATAAATTTAATATATTAATTGTTTCTAGTATATCAATTTCCTCTCAAATAATCAACCTCAATTTACTTTAAATTCTAATTATTTTATTTATTACCAATAGAAAAAACCTTTACTTTCTTAGTAAAGGTTATCGGATGTTAAAGATAAGCCACTATCTTATCCCACGAAAGTTCTAGACCCGTTTTATCAATTGAGGAAAAAATTATAAAATCATCTGAAGCATCAAAGCTTAAAGCTTTTTTAATCATCGATTCGTGTTTGTTCCATCTCCCTCTTGATACCTTATCTGCTTTTGTGGCAACAATAATTACGGGAATGTCATAATATTTTAGAAATTCATACATCTGAATATCATCAACAGATGGTTCATGTCTAAAATCAACTAAGCTAATAACAACTTTTAAGTTATCACGTGTAACAAGATATTCTTCAATCATTTGTCCCCATTTAGCACGTTGTGCTTTTGAAACCTTCGCATAGCCATAACCAGGGACATCAACAAATCGCAATTGATCGTCAATATTATAAAAGTTCAATAACTGTGTTTTACCAGGTTTACTAGAGGTTCTAGCCAAATTCTTACGACCTAAAAGGGTATTAATAAAACTTGACTTGCCAACATTAGAACGTCCTGCTAAGGCAACTTCTGGTAGATTATCATCTGGATAATGTTCCTTAGATGCTGCACTTAATAAAATGGAGGCGTTGTGGGTATTTATTTCTGACATCATTTTCTCCTTAAGATGCAGTTTCTAAAATAGGTTCTTCTATTCCTTCAACAGCGCCTTTTGTAATCCGAATGGTTGTAATATCTTCCTGACTTGGTACTTCAAACATTATATCAAGCATAATTTCTTCAATAATTGAACGAAGACCACGCGCACCTGTCTTTCTTTGAATAGCTTTTTTAGCAATTTCTTCTAGGGCTCCCTTTTCAAACTCAAGAGCAACACCATCATAAGATAATAAGGTTTGATATTGTTTTACTAAGGCATTTCTTGGTTCAGTTAATATTAAAACCAAGTCTTCAACCGTTAGTTGTTCAAGTGCAGCCGTCACCGGTAAACGACCAATTAATTCTGGTATTAAACCAAATTTTTGAATGTCTTCTGAAACAATTTCTTGCATATAAGATGACGACTCATCAATTTTTTTATTGTTTTGACCAAAGCCAATAATTTTTTCACCAAGTCTTTGCTTAACGATTTCTTCAATACCATCAAAAGCACCACCAACAATGAATAAAATATTTTTAGTATTAATCTGAATCATTTCTTGTTGTGGGTGTTTTCGACCTCCCTGCGGTGGTACGCTAGCAACAGTACCTTCAATAATTTTTAGAAGGGCTTGTTGGACGCCTTCACCAGAAACGTCTCTCGTAATTGAAACATTTTCACCTTTCTTGGCAATTTTATCAATTTCATCAACATAGATAATGCCTCGTTCTGCACGTTCAACATTATAGTCTGCTGCTTGAATCAGTTTTAATAAGATATTTTCAACATCTTCTCCCACATAACCAGCCTCAGTCAGAGCAGTTGCATCTGCAATTGCAAACGGCACATTTAAACTCTTGGCTAGCGTTTGAGCTAGGAAAGTCTTACCAGATCCTGTTGGGCCAATCATTAAGATATTAGATTTCTGTAATTCAACCTCTTCAATATCTTGTGTTTGAGCAAAACTAATTCGCTTATAATGATTATAAACCGCTACCGCTAGCGCTCTTTTAGCTCTTTCTTGACCAATGACATATTGATTTAAGACATTTAATAAATCCTTTGGTTTTGGAATGTCTGCAAGATCAGCTAAGACCTCTTCAGCCATTTCTTCTCTAATAATTTCTTGCGATAAGGCAACACATTCATTACAAATAAAAACACCATTGCCAGCTATTATTTTTTTTACTTGGTCTTGGTTTTTCCCGCAAAAAGAGCAATATACTTTAATATCACTTGTTGTTTTTTCAGCCATTTTTCCCTCAATCTTTTATTTTTCTTTGATTAAAATAATTTCCCATTAAAAGCCTGTATCGTTGCTACTAGATTAGATAAGGCATTTAGCAAAAATAAAATTAATAGACCATAACGTCTTTTTTTATAAACAATCACAGCACAAATAAGACAGATAACTAACAAAGAAGCTGTAAAGACTCCAAATACACTATTCATCATCTAGTCTAAACTCTCCTTTTCAGTCATTTTTTCAAAGATATCAACTGTAAAACTGTAGTCATTTTTATCATCTTTAGGATAGAATTGTGTTGATCTTAATTGAAAATCTGCAAAATCTAATGTCGGGAAATAAGCATCTCCTTCAAATTTGCCGTGAATCGTTGTCTTGATTAATTGATGATAGAAACCGTCAAAAGCCTTGTAAATGGTTTGGCCACCAACAATAAATAAATCATCCTCTTGATTTTCAAACCACTCCATAACATCATTAACGCTGGTCAAAACCAAGACGCCATCTGATTGATATGACTTATCACGGCTTAAAATGATGGTTTGTCTACCAGGAAGAACACGCTTATTCATCCCTTCAAAAGTCACACGACCCATTAAAATCGTGTGCCCAAGAGTAACTTCTTTGAAGTGGTTTAATTCTTTGGGTAAAAACCAGGGCAATTTGCCGTTATTCCCGATTAAATGGTTTTCGTCCTCTGCCCAGATGGCAATTAGTTTTTTTGTCATTGGATGGGTCCCTTTTCATCTTAGTTCTTTCATTCTATCAAATTTTTCTAAAATTTGCATAGAAAAAAACGACTTGCCTAAATGGCTAAGTCGAATTTTAATTGAGGCTTTGTTGGATGATAATCAATCAGTTCAAAATCTTCAGGCTTAATGTCAAAAAAGTTGGTTTTATCTGGCACATTTAAAACCAAACGAGGTTTTATCTCAGAACCTTTTCTATTGAGTAATTCTTTGGCTTGCTCGAATTGATTATCATAGATATGAAGATTGTTGACGAAGTAGAAAAATTTACCCACTTGCCAACCAAAATGTTTGGCAATCATCATTTGAAGTGCAACGTACTGCATAGCATTGATATGATGAGCAACTAGCATGTCATTACTACGTTGTGTAAGAGTGGCATCTAGATAAATGGTTTCCCCGACACGTCTCACATCAAACATGGTTTGAAAGGCACAAGGTAGTAACCCACCTGATTGTTCAAAAGCGTCATAGTCCCACAAAGACAAAACATTTCTTCTATTCCAAGGATTATCAGCTAGTTGTTTTAATATCTTATTGATCATATCATGCTTTTTGACAATAGCTCCATATCGTTCTCCAATGGTACCGCTACTATCAACTTCCCAATCATTCCAATACTTTACGCCGTATTTTTTATTTAATACTTCCAAATCATTGGTTTGATCTTGATAGATCCAAAAAACTTCCTTGATCGCTGATTTTATTGGAATTGGACGAAGGGTCGTAATCGGAAATTCTCCTTTGGAGAGGTCATATTCAGCAAAACTACCTGTAATGTATTTAGAGTTAGCTGTTTTACCATCCTTATATTTAGGACGAGCCTTTTCACTCCATACGCCTTCATCCAGTATTTTTTTGATGTTTTCCTTAAAAATAGTATCTGCTTTAATCATAATCTTATCCTAAGCGACGTGTAGTGAATTTTTCTTGACGTGATTTGACAATTCCATAAACTGTTGAACCAAAACCAAGCACAGAAAAGAGATAAATCATACCTAAATTCTCCCAGTAGGTAGGATCATCAATAGCACCTTCAGCTAAAATGGTAGGAAACACTTCAAAAAAACCAAGGCCATAATATCTAGCAATTGTTAAGGATAAATCAGCTTGGTTAGCAACATAAACCATGAGTAACATAATAATGACACTAATAGCAATTCCTTTTTTGGTCAAACGTTTTCCAAGAAGTTCGTATCCTGAGATGGTACTAACCCCCATAATAACACCAGAAATAATGGAAACATAACCCAATTGACCGATGATAACAATGGCAGCAACACCAACTAAAGAGCCTATTAAAGCACCAACTATACCAGCGATGACATTCTCAGATTTCTGTGCTTCTTTTTGGATATCAATATTGAGCTCTGCGGTCATTTTGGCATAACTCTCCGGCGATAAGAAATTAACAACCCCACTAACAAGATAAATATCACTTTGACCTGATATTCCTGTCATTTCATCAACATCTTCATACTGTCTGCTCTTTAAAAAAGAAACGACTTCGTCAAGAGCTTGCTGGATGTTTTCAGCCGTTTTGGCTTTAGTTAATCCTGTTTTAATATCAAAAATAACTTTATAATTCATTGGTGTATAGCGTTTAATAACTTTTGAATTTGCTTTTAATTCTCTAAAGTCATCATCAGCTACAGGTTGATTAGTTTTACCAAGAGAAAACAATAATTGATAAGTTTTATTATCACCAGTTGGTATCACAGCAAAATGAAAACCATCTTTAACACCATATAAAGTGCTTGTTTCCTTATCTAATTGAAAACCAGTTGCATCTTGAACATTTTCTAAAACTGACATAAGTTCTCCTATCATTTTAAATAAGTTTTATTAATCTTTTATAGTTATTTTATCAGAAAAATAGCAAATGGACAACATCACCCAAATTACTCCTAAAAGATTTGATACTTCAATGTTTCTTCCAATCAATTTAAAGTAAAGTATGATAAAATAGTGTTATGATTATTCCTAAGTCTAAGAATGAGGAGAAAACTTTAAATGATAGCCATTGGAATTGATAAGATTGGTTTTGCTACCAGTCAATATATGCTAGAAATGAAAGAACTTGCAGTTGCTAGAAACGAAGATCCTGCAAAATTTAAGGATGGACTTTTACTAGATGCACTAAGCATCTCTCCAATCACAGAAGATATCGTGACACTAGCGAGCTCTGCTGCTAGTGATATTTTAACTGAAGATGATAAAAATAGTATCGACATGATTATACTAGCGACCGAATCAAGCATTGACCAAAGTAAAGCAGCTAGTGTTTATGTCCATAGTTTATTAAATATCCAACCCTTTGTCAGAAGCATTGAAATGAAAGAAGCCTGCTATAGTGCAACAGCAGCACTTGATTATGCAAGACTTCACATTGAAAATCACCCAGACTCAAAAGTTCTTGTTCTTGCAAGTGACATTGCTAAATATGGTGTTAATACTTCCGGAGAACCGACACAAGGAGCTGGTAGTATTGCTTTATTGATTAGCAAAGACCCTAGTATCTTAGTGCTTCATAATAAGAGTGTTGCTCATACGCGTGATATCATGGATTTCTGGCGTCCTAATTATCGAACAACGCCTTATGTTGATGGCATGTATTCTACTAAGCAGTATCTTGAAACACTTAAAATAACTTGGAAAGAGTACCAAAAACGCTTTGGCGCTGACTTATCAGATTATGCAGCATTTTGTTTCCACTTACCATTTCCTAAGTTGGCCTTAAAGGGACTAAACAAGCTATTCACCAAGGAAACAAACGATGAGGTGAAAGAACGTTTAACGGATAACTTTTATCACTCGATTACATATAGTAAGATTGTCGGTAATATTTACACAGGTTCTCTTTACCTCGGTTTATTATCGCTCCTTGAAAATAGTCCGACACTAAAAGCCAATGATAAGCTTATCTTCTTTAGTTATGGTAGTGGCGCTGTCACTGAAATCTTTAGTGGTCATCTTGTCGAGGGTTATAGAAATCATTTAAATGATAACCGCTTAGAGAAACTACAAGCAAGAACCAAATTAAGCGTAAAAGAGTACGAAGACATGTTTTTTGAAGAAGCTCAAATGGATGATGAAGGTAATGCTAGCTTTACATCCTATAAGACTGGTCCGTTTGCTCTTTCAGGGATTCAAAATCATCAAAGACAATATATAAAAGTAGATAAAAATGACAAAAATTAATTGGGCTGGATTTGCCAAAAAAACTCCAAAAGAACGGCTTTCTCAAATAAAACCACTACTTTCAACAGAAAGTTTCAATGTTTTAGAAAACCAGATTTTATTAAATCAAGACGTTGCCTCACAGATGGTTGAAAATACTTTAGGAACCTTCTCACTTCCTTTTTCTATTGTTCCAGAAATAGAAGTTAATCACAAAAGCTATAGTGTTCCTTTTGTGACTGAAGAACCATCAGTTGTTGCTGCTTGCTCTTTCGCCGCAAAAATCATAAAGCGTTCTGGCGGTTTTGATTCTACCATCCACAATCGTCAAATGATTGGCCAAATTGCCTTGTATGACATCAAAGATACCCATAGCGCTCAAATGACTATTGAAAAGCAAAAGAAAGAACTCTTAACCATTGCAAATAATGCCCATCCTTCAATAGTGAAACGCGGAGGAGGAGCTACTGATATTAAGACACATCTCATTGATGATGAAACCCCTCTTTTGGTCGTTCAAGTTTTAATTGATACTAAAGAAGCCATGGGAGCAAATATTGTTAATACCATGACTGAAGCCTTAAAGCCTTCTCTTGAAGTCTTAACAAAAGGTAAGAGTTTAATGGCTATTTTGTCAAATTATGCAACAGAGTCCTTAGTCACTGCAAGATGTGCTATTGATTACCGCTTTTTAAATCGCGATAAGATAAAAGCACGTGAATTAGCAAAAAAGATTGTTTTAGCTAGTACTTTTGCAAAAAAAGACCCTTACCGGGCCAGCACTCATAATAAAGGCATATTTAACGGTATTGACGCTGTTTGTATTGCTACTGGTAATGACTGGCGTGCTATTGAAGCAGGTGGCCATGCCTACGCCTCACGAAATGGTAGTTATGAAGGATTAACCACTTGGCAGTTAGATGAAACAAATGAAAAATTACTGGGTGAAATTACCCTTCCTTTACCCCTTGCCACTAAAGGAGGCTCGATTGGACTAAACCCAAGTGTTCTAGTAGCATTTGATATTCTTGAACAGCCCGATGCCAAAACATTAGCAACCATTGTAGCCTCAGTTGGTTTAGCACAGAATTTTGCTGCACTAAGGGCACTAGTTAACGAAGGCATTCAAGAAGGCCATATGAAACTGCATGCTAGATCACTTGCTCTTCTTGCTGGTAGTTTACCTGAGGAAGTTTCTTTCATTGTTGATGCGTTACTTCAAGAAAAACATATGAATCTTGCGACTGCTAAAAAGATTCTTGAAAGCTATCGTCATTCTATTTTATGATTATAAAAAATCTAAGGGTTAATATTAACCCTTAGATTTTTTTACATTTTGTTTTAAGTCACCATGGAGAAGATAGTCTACTTTTTTTAGGTCAGCAATTGTTCTTTTATTTAAAGCACACATGATAAGGCGAATGTCTTCTTTCCATCCCTCAATAATACTAATAACCTCTTCAATAGAATGAGTTTCCACTAATTCTAAAACCGTTCTCGAAAGGCCAACTGCTCTTGCTCCCAAAACCATAGCTTTAATCATATCAAGCGGATGTCTTACACCTCCACTAGCTAAAATTTCAACATCATCAGAAAGATGCTGGCAATTTAACAACGTCTGAACTGTTGTTTGACCCCACTGATTTAGATAGGGGCGATTCCCACCACGCTGATTTTCGATGTAAGCAAAACTTGTTCCACCACGACCTGAAATATCAAAGGTTTTAATGCCTAACTCAGCAGCAAAGGCAATTGTTTTTGCATCCATACCAAAACCCACTTCTTTTAAAATGACTGGTACGGGGAATTCGTTAGCATATTCACGCAAGTGGCTTTTCCAATGCTTAAAGGTTCTTTCTCCTTCTGGCATTAATAATTCTTGCATCACATTAACATGAAGCTGCAACAAAAAAGGTGATAAGTCATCTACGGCTTGTAACCCTTTTGCATAAGTTTTGTCAAGACCAATATTTGTCGCAAATCTTAAGTTTGGAAACTCTTTTTTGACATTAAAAGAATCATCAGACCGATTTGCTAAGGCAGCACTATAAGAACCAGTGATAAAAAGTAGATCACAGGCCTGTGCTACCTGAGCTAGTTTATAATTGATGTCTTTTGCTTTTTTGCTACCACCAGTCATAGCATTAATATAAAAAGGGTAGGGAAAATCGAAACCACAAAAGCGTGTTGATAAATCAATATCTGCCAAATCATAATCTGGTAATGACGAATGAATGAGTTCGACATCATCAAAACTATTATGGGGTGACTGATAGTTCAGTGCGTACTTGATATGCTCATCTTTTCTATTTGTCATGAAATCCTCTCATTTTTTCTTGATACAAGACAGTAATATTCTCTTTTTGCCAACGTTTGATGAGTTCTAAAGTAGATTCTTCATCGAAAACAAGAGCAATGCCACTATCACCACCACCTGCGCCACTGCTTTTAGCAACAGCATCTAGTTGATGGGTGGCATTTTTCAATTTTTTTAGTTTAGGGCTGTAAATGCTTGGATGTAATGTTTCAAGTAACTGACTTAGTAGCGATATGCTCTCTTTTGTTTTTGCTTTATCACCTGTTTCTAAGGCTTTATACAAATGATTTACTTCTTTTTTTGAAGTGCTCAAAAAATGATTGTCAATAGAAGCTTGGACTTTTTTAATCATTTGTGAAGAAATAGCAGGCTGTCTTGTCCAACCAACTAAAAAAGTAAAGGAAAGATTAGTCTTAACTGGTTTTATAGTAAATCCCCAGTCTTTTTCTAATAATTCTTCTAATGTCACTTCCAAAAGCCATTTTTTCACGCGTTGTCTATCAAAAGAACGGTAATAAATCAATGATTCATAAACAATACAGGCAATATCACCCATTGAGCCATTATCGCCTTTTTTTAACAAGGTATATACAGCTAATTTAAATAATTCTTCTTTGGTCAAGTGTAGCTGGTAAAAAAGTGCTAAGGCTTTTAGTGTTAAAACTGTCACACTGCCACTTGAACCAATCCCAATTTTTTTGCCTTCTTTTTCCATTTTTCCATTGATTTTTAAAGAAAAAGGCGTGAGAACTTTTCCCTTAAGTTCTAAATAATTGGCCATTGTCTTGATGCTTTCCTGGATAAGAGCATAATTAGCGTCATCCGTTAAATCAACACTATAATTAAACATATCTGAAGAAAGGCTATAATGCTCTGATGGAGTGACTTGAGCTGTCATATAAATGGGAATATCTTTGATGATAGCCACTTGATTGGGATTTAAAATGGCATATTCACCAGCAAGATAGAGTTTACCACAGGTTGTTGTCTTTATCATTTTGTCACACTTTATAATTTCTTGGTGTTAGAGATAATAATGCGATATTTAGTCTCTAACTTTTTAGCTAATCGTTCAAGGTCTTCCTCTAAACATAAGACTTTGACATTAGGGCCAGCATCCATTGTAAAATAACAGCGTTCCCCTTCTAATCTCAACTGTTTGACATCTTCCATCGCTTGATAACTTTTTTCCGTTAAATAAGTAAATGGTGGGTTAGAAGCTGAAGTTGTTTGATGCATCAGTAAGGCATTTGCTTCTGCTAGTTGACCGACTTTATCAAAGTCATTCGCTTTAAGGTAATCTAACATAGCCACATAATCTTTTTCTGATTGATTAACCCATTTGGAAAAATTAGTAGCAGTTTCAACCGCTCTTTTCATGCCTTCACGACTAGAAATCATCTTTTTTTGATCATTAATAACTAGAATAATCATAGCCATTTTTAAATCAGTATCAACGCGATAAATCTCCCCTGTATCTTTATCCCATGCAGCGACAGGACCAAAAAAGCTACGAGAAGATGACCCAGAGGCGAACTTGGCAATTTGAGCTAGTTCTTTTTGATTCAAATTGGTTCTAAAAAAAGTGTTAGCAGCTTTAACTAAAGCAGACAAGCCACTTGAACTTGAAGATAAACCTGCTGCTGTTGGCATACTATTTGTCGTGTCAACTCGAACAAATTGGCTCGCGTCTTTTCGAAAAAGATTTAAAACCTTACTAATTTTTAGATGTTCTTCTTGATTTTGTAAGACACCGTTAATATAAAAAAGGTCTTTTGAACCATCGTCTAGTAAACTTAATTTTGTCTCAGTATAGAGATTTTCTAAGGTTAAGGAAATACTACTAGTTGATGGAATCATTTTTTGATGATCTTTTTTCCCCCAATACTTGATGATAGCAATATTAGCATACGATTTAGCACTTACAGGGCTTCTATCCATGTCTTAATGGCTCCTTCTTTTTCTAGCTGATAACTAATTTTATCAGCTTCTTCTTTTGTTTGACAAATGGCAATAATACAACCACCTAGCCCTCCTCCTGTCATCTTACTTCCTAGAGCATCATTTTTTAAGGCAACATTAACCAAATGATCGGAATTATTAGAACTTACTCCTAGTTCTTTGAGGCAACTGTGAGCAGTGGTCATTGATTGGCCAATTTTAAAAATATCTTTTGAGGCTATCGCTTTTTCAATAGCAGTTGTTAGTTTGCCAAGTTTTTTTAAATGTGGAATAGCCTTATTTTCTAAGGATTCCACTTTTTTGACAGCTTCTCTAGTGTGTCCTTGAATACCTGTGTCAGCAATCACTAAAAAAGCATCCAAATCAATAGGGAGTGTTGAAAAACCAACATTTCTGATGAATTTAATGGCTTCATCACTTAAGCAAGTTTTGGCATCGAGACCACTAGGATTTACGTGAGCAATAATTTCTGCTTGATTGGTTAATAGTTCTAGAGTGGCATCATCAACTGTTTGATGATAATAATCAAAAACAGCCCGAATCGCAGCAATGCTCACAGCGGCAGATGAACCCATTCCTCTTTTTTCAGGAACACCGGAAACAATGTGGTAATCAATGTAAGGTTCTCTAATTTTCAAATAATCTAGAGCTGAAAAAATAGCTGTAGATAGGGTATCATTCTTTTTAAATTGAAAAAGATTTTTTGATGGTGTTATTTGGCAAACCACTTCAATGTTTTTTAGCGGCAGTGCAATAGCTGGGTAACCATAGACAACTGAATGCTCTCCAATAAGAATAATTTTACTATGAGATTTACCAATTCCTATTTCTGTTTTCATAATTTCCTTGTTATCATATTAATTTGTTCTATCATACTATTTTAATATAATTCGTTAAAAAAAGCGACTATCAAAAATAAATGCCTATTCCTAATAATGGATTATAAAATTTAGTCATCCTAACGTTTAACTTTGACTTTATGATAAATTCCATTTATAATAGCAATAATTAAAGTAAGGAGACGTGTGATGAAAAAAACGACATTGTATTTTGGTATAGGTTTTTTACTGATTGGATTATATCTTTTTTTTAATCCTTTAGTTAGTATTGCTTCCATTGCTTGGGTGATTGCTCTTATCATTGCTGCAATGGGATTGATGAATCTACGGACTTATCTCTCCTTAGAAAAGAATGACAGAAATAATTGGTTACTGTTTCAAAGTCTAGTTAAAATCATTATTGGTCTTATCTTATTAACAAGTTCTGCCTTTTCACTCAGCCAAATTGTCATGAGTTTTATTGGACTGGGTCTTTTGATATTAGGTGCCATTAACTTTAAAATTTCAAACCGCTCTAACAGACGAATACTAAACAAAACGAATATAACAGGATCTTCTATTTTTACCTTTTTACTTGGTATTATTTTTCTTTTAAATCCTACTTTTTCAGCAGGAGTTATCGGTTACTTCTTATCACTAGTTTTAATGATTATTGGTGCTATCATACTTGTCATTTATTATCAATCACAGAATTAATATGACTGTTTTATCATAAAAAGCGGTTCTCATGAAGAGAACTCGCTTTTTTATATTTTAAGACTGTTGTGATAACACGCCATCATTCATCTCATAAACTTTATCGCATTTTTCTATCATTCTTTTATCATGGGTAACCATAATAATAGCTTTTTGTCTTTCTTTAGCTTCTTTTGCTAACAAATCAACCACTTCAAAGGCTCGATGACTGTCTAAACTAGCTGTTGGTTCATCCGCTAAAATTAATTGAGGATCGTTATAAAGAGCTCTTGCAATCGCTACTCTTTGACGCTCCCCACCAGATAAGTCCTTGGGAAATTTTTTGATTAGAGCTGAAATTCCTAAATCATCAAACAATTGTTTTTGCTTTTCTTTTTGACTGTTTTTATTAATTTTATCAACCAAATCCAACTGTTTTTCGACTGTTAAAAAAGGAATAAGGTTTGAACTTTGTAAGATAAATCCAATTTCAGAAAAGCGAAGACGCGCCCGTTTTTTTTCTGTTAATTCTTTAAAAGAGTGATTATTGATAATTAAATCGCCCTTAGTTGGCGTTTGTAAACCACCTGCAATAGTTAAAAAAGTACTTTTCCCAGACCCAGATGGCCCGATGAGAGCAACAAATTCACCAGCATCTATTGAAAAATTGGTAGGTTTTAACGCTTGAATAATGGCAGAACCATCTTGAAATTCCTTACTGACATTTTGAAATTTTAATACTGACATATCTATCTCCTAACCTAACATTTTTAAAGGATCAATTTTAATCACAGATCTGACAGAGAAAATAGCCCCCACGACAGCAAATAAAACCATTGCTAAAGCAATCACACCATAGAATAACCAGTTATTCTCAAATGGCACCGAGCTTGGTAATAATAAAGAACTTAAAAAAGTTCCGATAAACCCTAAAAAGGTTCCTAAAAAACTCAATAAGAAAGTTTGGGCTAAAACTGATTTAGAAATATAAAAGTTTGATAATCCTTGAATTTTCATTAATCCAAATATTTGAATTTTTTGAGTGGTTAAAACATACATAAAAATGCCAATCACTATTGAAGAGATGATGATTAAAAAACCAATCATAAAACCAAAGGTTAAATTTTGTGCCTTATAGCCAGGTAAGTTTTCAATAAAATCAGGAATGCTTAATTTTTCTAAGGTGTTTGAATCATAGGAATCAATACCATCCTTACTAACAATAGCATTAGTATAAGCTGTATCATCTGGTAAAGTATCACCATAAACTATTTGTTGAAATTGATCAAAGTCAACATAAACAACCGGAGCAACACTAAAACGTGAACCACTGGTATAGCCAACAATGGTTAATTTTTCATCAGTATCTGCTAACTTTATCTCATCTCCAATTTGATAATCACCATCTTCAGCTAAAGAAATATCAACCACCACTTCATCAGGAGCATTAAACTCTCGTCCTTTTGAGATGGCTGGTACTAAAAATTCATTTGGTTTTACACCAAACAATGATAATTTGACTTTATCGTCTTGACTTGGATTTTCCTTGCTCCACCCCACTGTTGATTTTTGAGCTAAGAGAGCAAGATTTTGACCTTCTACATCTTCAATCGTTTTTGCATCAAATCTTGAAGCCGCTAAATTTTGATTAGCATCGCTTGAAAGCAAGATTGATTTTGCGTCCCATTTATCAACAGCAGATTTATTCTCTTGAATTAAGCCATAAGCTAAAGCTGACAAGAAAAAGACAAGATAGGAAATTAAAAATAGCAATCCTAATATCAAGCTATACCTTAATTTGTTTTGTTTTATCTCTTCTAATGCTAAAAACATGAATTCACCTTATTTCTTTAAATATACTAATATAGTAACTCATTCTGACTAATAATGCTAATACTTTGACTATTCTACAAAAAAAAGAGAGTGTTTAAACTCTCTCTTTTTAACATTAGTACACTAAAAAGTGATTAATGTCCATAATTTCTTTTTTTAATACCATACAAACCAAGGGTTGTCATTGACAATCCAAGTAGAATTAACATGGCATCATTTGAGCTTCCTGTATTAGGTAAAGTATCGTATTTCTTAGCATATGAAACAGACATTTGTTTAGACGAGTCAGATTTTTTATGATCCATAGACATCATTTTTTTATCTTGTTTCTCATCTTTCATTTCCATACCAGGATAACTCATTGGATTAGCAGGATCTGTCATAAGAACAAGCTCAACAAAGTCTGGGAATCCGTCATTATCAGTGTCTAAAGTTGAATCAATAGAGATTAGGCGAGAATTTGGATTGATGACCTCATAATCTTTAAGATTAACTGTTTCAAGATAGTCTCCAAATACAACATCCATAGATGGTCCTTCTTCACGAGCACCACCAAGCATATCATAGCCGTCTCCACCTGCAGCTAAGAAGTCATTCGTTGTGAGGTAATAATCTTTGGCTAAATCAATAGGTTCAATTTCACCAGTTTCAGGATTTAGTACCTCAACATAAAGAATACGAGCGTCTCCTTCAAGATTAGTATCATAATAAATTTTAGCACCTGCTACATGTAAGAAGCCACCACTAGCTCCTAAAAGCGGTTGACCATTTTCATCTCTAATAATTTCTCCTGTTTGAGAATCCTTTTGAACCATAGAGCCTAATGAATGAGCAAACATATCAACAACTTGTTTTCCAGTAACTTTAATTTGAGAAATAAAATTTCCAAACGGAAGGATGGCAATGATGTCACCTTTGGTGATTGGTTGACCTTTTTGAATAGTCGCACGAATACCACCACCATTCATAACAGCCAAGTTACTTGGACGTGAAAAACCAGTCTTACTGTACTCTAAAAGAGAATCAGAAATCAAGTTACCAAGATTCGTTTCACGCACACGGACATTTGCTCTTTCCCCTTGAAGTTCCACAGGACTTGCATCAACAACAACAACTGCATTTACTTTTTCATAGCGTTCCTTAATTTCAGCAACTGATGCTGCCACTTCTGGATCTGCTTCATAGGCTTTACCTTGTTCAGCATTAATAAATGATACTTTCATATCATCTTTTGTCAGAACAATTTTACCAACATTATTTAAATAACTACCCGTTTGAGAATAGATAGTATTGTCACCATAAGTCGCTTCTGCAAGTGTGTGTGAGTGACCATCAATCATTAAAACTCTCTTGTCTTTTAATAATGGATTTTTAGACAAGGCTTCAGCCATTGTGCTTCCTTGCCACTCTTTTTTAGTACTTGCATCAATTCCTAAATGCCCTAAGACAATATAGTTTTTATATGAAACACCTTCTGCTTTAGCACGAGCTTCTATTTCAGCAATGGCATTTTCAACTTCAGAGATAGGGTCTCTAAAGACAACTTTCTCAACATTCTTAGGATGCGTTTTAGTAGCTGTTTCTGGTGTTGTCACACCAATAACTACAAATTCATCGCCTTCGATTGTTTTATCTTTATCAATAATAACCGATGGTTTAAATAATCTAACACCATCAACATAAGTATTGACACTAAGTAATGGGAATTCAAGCATTTTTTCTAATTTGATTGCTTGTTCAAGAGAGAAGTCAAATTCGTGATTTCCGACAGCCATAGCATCAAAACCAATTTGGTTCATTAGCTTAGCCATGTCTTCACCTTTACTACTATTTGAAATAGGCATTCCTTGGAAAGCATCACCAGCATCCAAAACTAATGTCTCACCTTGAGCTCTAGTTTCTTTAACGATGGTTGCTAACTTAGACATCCCAATAACACCTCTATCCTCTTCAATACGGCCATGGATATCGTTAGTGTTAATAATTGTCACTGTACCGTCTGATTCAGGAACAACTGGACTTTCTTGAGCTGTTTGAGGAGCTATTTCTTCAGCAGTTGCTTGTGGTGTTGTTTCTTCACTAATAGGTTCATTAGTTTCATTAGTATCTGGAAGAACTTCCGCTGTCTCAGTTGGTGCTTCTGGTTTGTCTGATTCTGAGTTGACAGTTTGAGGTTCTACCGTTACATTTTCAGCTTGAGGTTGAAGTGCAACAGATGATTCCGGCACTGAACTTTCTACTGGTTCATCTGCATAAACAGTATTGGTTAAGACCGCGGTTGAAACCAATAGAGTTGACAGTGCAGGAATGAGTAAAGTTTTCTTTTTCATAAGTTCCTCCAAATATTTTTTGTTACATTGTCATTATACCTTTTTATGGAAACCATTACAAATAAACTCTTCTCATTTTAAAAAGTTTTTACAATTTTTATTTTAAAGAATAGAAAAAAAGCTAGAATTATTTCAAATTCTAGCTTTTTTCTATTTCATTGAAATTCTTAATTGTTGACATCTAAAAATAGCATCTAAATTTTATTTCTCTTCTTTTTTGCTTTTTTTAGAAGTTATAAACAATACAATACCTAACATCATAGACAATAATGCTTGTGGTAAGAATACTTTATCAGATTCACCAGTTCTAGGTAAAGTATTCTCATTGTTTTCGTAATGTTTAGGTGTTACAGACACTACTTTTTTATAAATGTAAGTTATATTTCCCTTCTCATCAACAATTTTTTCAAGAATTTCATAACCAGGAAGATTACCATCTTCATCAGGAATTAAAGGATTACCATTTGTATCAAGATGAAGCGTATAATTTTCTACTGTTGGAATGAATTTAGCAGTTACTACTGTGCCATTCTTATCAACACGTTTGATCGTGACACCTGTTCCTAGACCAGTAAATCCTTTTTCCGGTATGAAGGTTACTGTACCGTCAGGTGCAACTGTATAGGTCCCTTCTCCGTAAATAGTCATTTCTGTACTACCATCTTCAAAGGTCGCTGGGACATCATCATCCATTGGGACCAGTGGGTCACCTGCCGTAAAGACTGGTTTCCCAACTTGAGGTTCACCATATTTCCCAGTTGATGTTGCATCAACACCAGTAGGTATGACATCTTCAACCATTGGGACAAACTTAGCAGTTACCGCTGTACCATTCTTATCAACACGTTTAACGATAACACCTGTACCTGTGCCTGTGAAGCTTGGCACTGGAGTGAAAGTTACTGTACCGTCTGGTGCAACTGTATAGGTTCCCTCTCCATCGATGGTCATTTCTGTACTACCATCTTCAAAGGTCGCTGGAACAGCATCGTCCATTGGGACTAGTGGGTCACCCGCCGTAAAGACTGGTGTGGCTGTCTGAACTTGGCCTTGTTTTCCTGTAGACGTTGCGTCTTCACCTGTTGGAGTGACTTTTTCTACAGTAGGCGTATACTTAGCAGTCACCTCTGTACCATTCTTATCAACACGTTTAACGGTGACACCTG
>NZ_JAENBO010000010.1 GCF_016481305.1 Streptococcus pacificus
ACCTGTACCTGTGCCTGTGAAGCTTGGTTCTGGAGTGAAGGTTACAGTGCCATCTGGTGCAACTGTATAGGTTCCTTCACCATCAATAGTCTTAGTCGTGCTACCATCTTCAAAGGTCGCTGGAACATCATCATCCATTGGGACTTGTGGGTCACCTGCCGTAAAGACTGGTTGACCACTTTGAACTTGGCCTTGTTTTCCTGTAGACGTTGCGTCTTCACCTGTTGGAGTGACTTTTTCTACAGTAGGCGTATACTTAGCCGTTACTGCTGTGCCATTCTTATCAACACGTTTAACAGTGACACCTGTACCTGTGCCTGTGAAGCTTGGTTCTGGAGTGAAGGTTACAGTGCCATCTGGTGCAACTGTATAGGTTCCTTCACCATCAATAGTCTTAGTCGTGCTACCATCTTCAAAGGTCGCTGGAACATCATCATCCATTGGGACTAGTGGGTCACCTTCAGTAAAGACTGGTTGACCACTTTGAACTTGGCCTTGTTTTCCTGTAGACGTTGCGTCTTCACCTGTTGGAGTGACTTTTTCTACAGTAGGCGTATACTTAGCAGTCACCTCTGTGCCATTCTTATCAACACGTTTAACAGTGACACCTGTGCCTGCACCTGTGAAACTTGGTTCTGGGGTAAAGGTTACTGCACCATCTGGTGCAACTGTATAGGTTCCCTCTCCATCAATAGTCTTAGTCGTGCTACCATCTTCAAAGGTCGCTGGAACATCATCGTCCATTGGGACTTGTGGGTCACCTGCCGTAAAGACTGGTTGACCACTTTGAACTTGGCCTTGTTTTCCTGTAGACGTTGCGTCTTCACCTGTTGGAGTGACTTTTTCTACAGTAGGCGTATACTTAGCAGTCACCTCTGTACCATTCTTATCAACACGTTTAACGGTGACACCTGTACCTGTGCCTGTGAAGCTTGGTTCTGGAGTGAAGGTTACTGTACCATCAGAAGCAACCGTATAGGTTCCTTCACCATCAATAGTCTTAGTCGTGCTACCATCTTCAAAGGTCGCTGGAACAGCATCATCCATCGGTACTAGTGGGTCACCTGCCGTAAAGACTGGTTGACCACTTTGGACTTGGCCTTGTTTTCCTGTAGACGTTGCGTCTTCTCCAGTTGGAGTGACCACTTCAACAGTTGGTGTATAAGTTGTTTCAACTATCGTACCATTCTTATCTTTTGCTTGAATCTTAACAGCATCTGGTGTGCCTACAAAATCTAAGTTTGGTTGGAATGTAATCATACCAGTAGCTGGGTCAATACTATAAGTACCAACTTCTTGACCATCTTTCATGGCTGGAACTGTTGTTGCTGGTTGATTATTGGCATCCAACAAGGTAATGGTGTTTTGATCAATCGGAGCTGTCACATCACCTTCGGTGAACAATGCTTTAGCATCTGTTGTCTGTGCTTGACCTTGTTTACCTGTCGTTTCAGCTGTTTGGGCTGTTGGTGTTACTTTCTCTACTGTAGGAGTGTACTTAGCCGTTACTGCTGTGTCATTCTTATCAACACGTTTAACAGTGACACCTGTACCTGTGCCTGTGAAACTTGGTTCTGGGGTAAAGGTTACTGTACCATCTGGTGCAACTGTATAGGTTCCTTCTCCGTCGATGGTCATTTCTGTACTACCATCTTCGAAGGTCGCTGGAACATCATCGTCCATTGGGACTAGTGGGTCACCTGCTGTGAAGGTTGGTTGACCAGTTTGGACTTGGCCTTGTTTTCCTGTAGACGTTGCGTCTTCTCCAGTTGGAGTGACTTTTTCTACGGTTGGTGCATAAGTTGTTTCAACTATCGTACCATTCTTATCTTTTGCTTGAATCTTAACAGCATCTGGTGTGCCTACAAAATCTAAGTTTGGTTGGAATGTAATCATACCAGTAGCTGGGTCAATACTATAAGTACCAACTTCTTGACCATCTTTCATGGCTGGAACTGTTGTTGCTGGTTGATTATTAGCATCCAACAAGGTAATGGTGTTTTGATCAATCGGAGCTGTCACATCACCTTCGGTGAACAATGCTTTAGCATCTGTTGTCTGTGCTTGACCTTGTTTACCTGTCGTTTCAGCTGTTTGGGCTGTTGGTGTTACTTTCTCTACTGTAGGAGTGTACTTAGCCGTTACTGCTGTACCGTTCTTATCAACACGTTTAACAGTGACACCGGTGCCTTCACCTGTGAAGCTTGGTTCTGGAGTGAAAGTTACTGTGCCGTCTGGGGCAACTGTATAGGTTCCCTCTCCATCAATAGTCTTAGTCGTGCTACCATCTTCAAAGGTCGCTGGAACATCATCGTCCATTGGGACTTGTGGGTCACCTGCCGTAAAGACTGGTTGACCACTTTGAACTTGGCCTTGTTTTCCTGTAGACGTTGCGTCTTCACCTGTTGGAGTGACTTTTTCTACAGTAGGCGTATACTTAGCAGTCACCTCTGTACCATTCTTATCAACACGTTTAACGGTAACACCTGTACCTGTGCCTGTGAAGCTTGGTTCTGGAGTGAAGGTTACAGTGCCATCTGGTGCAACTGTATAGGTTCCTTCACCATCAATAGTCTTAGTCGTGCTACCATCTTCAAAGGTCGCTGGAA
>NZ_JAENBO010000002.1 GCF_016481305.1 Streptococcus pacificus
GATCAAAATGCGTTCCACTTGCATGTATTAGGCACGCCGCCAGCGTTCGTCCTGAGCCAGGATCAAACTCTCATTAAAGTTTGAGTCTTTACTCATTACTGTCGTCTGACAGATTTATTGCTTTTTTACTTTTTGACAGGTTACTTTCATAACCCTGCACGTTTGGTTTCTTGTCTTGTTCAGTTTTCAAAGGTCAAGCCTCTTTCGAGACAACTATTATATTCTAGCACCTCAGCTTTAATTTGTCAATAACTTTTTCTTAAAAATTATAGTTTTATTTCTACACGGCAAACATTAATAGCTGAGTAGTCAAAAACAATGGTCTTAAAAACCCCACCAGTAAAACTGGTGGGATTTTTATCTATCCATTAGTCTTGGAATTATTTAGCCTCAATAAGACCAATTTGTCCATCTTCTCTACGATAAAGAACGTTTGTAGTATTATCTTCACCATCAGTATAGATAAAGAAGTCATGACCAAGTAGTTCCATTTGTAACAATGCTTCTTCAACATCCATTGGTTTTAGAGTCACATTTTTTGTTCTAACAATTTTTGAAACTGGTGCTTCTTCAACTTCTTCTGCTTCAAAAACAGAAGAGAAAACTTCATGAGATGGTAGTTTTTCTCTGTGTTTTCTTTCAATTTTTGTTTTATTTTTACGAATTTGACGTTCAATTTTGTCAACAACCAAATCGATGGAACCATACATATCTTGTGATACATCCTCTGCTCTTAATGTGATAGAGCCTAATGGAATAGTTACTTCTACTTTTGATGTTTTTTCACGATAAATTTTTAAATTAACTCTTGCATCTAATTCTTGTTCTTCGTTAAAATATTTTTCGATTTTTGAAAGTTTTGCTTCAACATAGTCACGTATAGCATCTGTCACTTCAATATTTTCGCCTCGAATACTATATTTAATCATACTTATACCTCTTTTCTATTAATAGGGGTTCCCTTACTTATATTATAACGTTTTCATGGATATTTGCAAGTTTTTATTACCTCGCTAAGGAAAAACTAATGACTTTTCTGACACCGTTTTGGTATAACAATTTCTGAACACTTGCAATCGTAGCACCTGTTGTATAAATATCATCAACTAAAAGAATATTCTTTGCTGTTTTGACCTTTGATTTTAGCTTAAAAAGATCTGTAGTACTCAAACGTTCTATTTTTGTTTTCTTTGACTGAGCTATACTTTCATTTTTTATTAATATATCTTGGTAAGCTATTTTAGCAGCATCTAATAATCCAATAACTTGATTAAACTGTCGTTGGGAAAATCTTTTTTCTGTTGTTGGTATAGGAACAATTGTATAGTTTTTATAGTTTTTAAAAAAATTTTTGATATCTCTAGAGAAAACTTTTCTAAGGAGATAATCACCCTCAAATTTATATTGACTAAAAAAGTTCTTCATTGCATCATTGTAGAGATATAAACTTTGATGGGATGGCTTAACCCCCTTTTTTTCCCAATAATGGCAATCATCGCAAATCTCAGAACTTCCTTCTTTAAAACACAAAGGACAATGGCAGTCTGGAATTTTTGTAAATTGAGACAAACAATCATTGCAAACTGTTGGCGTTTCTTTTTGGAGTAGCATTATCTCAGATATTTTAAAGCTTTCCACCATTTGTTGTCCACATAAGAGACAATTCATTAAAATCCACCCTTTCGATTCATTAACTTAATGTCTTTTATAGCCCTTTTAATACTAATAGTTAGTCCATCATGAAAGAAGAAAAGGTCTCCAGTCGGTCTTTCACTACTTCTTCCGACTCTGCCAGAAATTTGTACTAGTGAGCTCTTTGAATATAGTTTATGATTGGCTAATAGGACAAAAACATCCACACATGGAAAAGTAACTCCTCTTTCTAAGATGGTTGTCGTAATCAAAATTCTTACTTTCCCTTGTCGAAAATCATCAACAATCGCTAAACGATCTTCTGATAAACTAGAGACAAAAGCGATGGTTTCTTGTGGAAAATAGCTTTTCATCACTTCTAATAATTGTTTTCCCAAAACGATATCAGGAATGAATACTAGTAAAGGAAAGGTCGTCTTTGCTTGTTGTTTAATTTTTTGTTGCAGTTTTTGAGGTAATTTCCCTTTGACAATATTTTCTCTTAGTTGCGATAACCACAATGGCTTTGGCACTACTAAGGGATTAGCATGAAATCGTCTAGATAAGTCAACTTTTCGCAATCTTTTTTTTGCCACTTCTCTATCTAGTTTATCTGTTGAGGTTGCGGTTAAAAATATGGTTAGGCCATCTTCTTTTAAAGCATTTGTCACTGCTTGGTATAAGCTGTCATTATCTACAAAAGGAAAGGCATCCACTTCATCAATAATGATTAAATCAAAGGCTTGATAGAACTTAAATAATTGGTGGACGGTAGCAACAACTAAAGGGGTTCTTTGATAGGGTTCTGAGGCACTATGGAGTAAACTAATCGGGCAAGAAAAATCACGAGAAAAACGCTGATGCAACTCACGACAAACATCAATTCTAGGACTTACCAGAGCAACACTTCGACCTGTTTTTAAGTAGCTTGAAACAATTGGATAAATCATCTCTGTTTTTCCAGCACCTGTCACAGCATGGACTAAACTATTGACTTTTTCTTTGGTAGCTTCTAGCAGTTTTTTTGACACTTCAGCTTGTAAATCAGTTAACTTCCCTTGCCAGTTTAAATAGTCTTTTTCAAGAAAAGGTTTTTGTGGCAGATAATAGAGTTTCTCTGAACTTGTTAGTCTGCCAAAAACCAAGCATTCTCTACAATAATAATCACCATTAGGCAAAGTAGCTTCATGATCAGCTTTTGAACGACAACGTCGGCAATAAAAAACACCACTTCGCTTTTCCATCGCAGGCATACTTTCAACGTGTTCTCTTGCAATTTCCGGTAATGTATTCTGGGTAAAAAGTCTACCATAATAATCATCTAAATTAGTCATTACTTTTATATTCGCTAATTTTTGTCAAAAAAATGGAAAAAAGGTAAAATAAAGCTATGAATTATAAAACAATTGCAAAAAATGGAGAAAATGAACAAGAGATTAAGAAATCACGCTTTATTTGTCAAATGAAACGTATTTCTTCTGAAGAAGAGGGAAAGGCTTTTATTGCTGACATTAAAAAGAAACATTATAAAGCTACCCATTCTTGTTCTGCTATGATTATTGGAGAAAATGGTCTTATTAAAAAAAGTAGTGATGATGGCGAACCGAGTGGAACAGCGGGTGTGCCAATGTTAACCGTTCTTGAAAAACAGCAACTAACCAATGTTGTTGCTGTAGTGACACGCTATTTTGGAGGCATCAAATTAGGTGCTGGTGGTTTAATTAGGGCTTATGCCGGTAGTGTCTCAGAAGCCATTAATACTTTAGGAAAGGTTGAAGTGAAACAATTGGAAGGTCTAAAAATACAACTATCCTACACCCAATACCAAACACTTTCCCAGTTTTTAGAAGCTGAAAACTTACAAGAATACCATACTGAATTTTTAGCTGATGTCACAACCTTTATTTACTTGGAAAAAGAAAAAATTGATGCTACAATGGCACGTTTAGTCGAATTTTACAATGGAAAAATAAAAACTTCTCTAGAAGGAAACCAAATTGTTGAAATTCCATTTTGATAGTGATAATATATTATCCTATAAAACCTTAAAAAGATTGGAGAATGTTTATGACTAAACTCTATAACAATATTACTGAACTCGTTGGGAATACACCGATTGTCAAATTGAATAAGTTGGTTCCTGAAGGAGCTGCCGATGTTTATGTTAAACTAGAATCTTTCAATCCAGGTTCCTCTGTAAAAGACCGTATTGCTTTAGGGATGATTAATCAAGCTGAAAAAGATGGTCTTCTAAAAGAAGGCGACACCATTGTTGAAGCAACTAGTGGAAATACTGGTATTGGTATTGCTTTTGTTGGTGCTGCAAAAGGCTATCGTGTGATTATTGTTATGCCTGATAGTATGAGTGTTGAGCGACAAAAATTAATTAAAGGCTACGGCGCAGAATTAGTGTTAACACCTGGTAGTGAGGGAATGCCTGGTGCTATTAAAAAAGCAAAAGAGATTATAGCTGAAAAAAATGCAGTTGCCCTCTCTCAATTTACTAATCCAGCTAATCCATCTGCCCATGAAACAACTACTGGACCAGAAATTATTGCTAGTTTTGAAAATATTGGTCTGGATGCCTTTGTTTCTGGTGTTGGAACTGGTGGAACAATCTCTGGGGTTTCTCACGCTTTGAAAAAATGGCAACCAAGTATTGGTATTTATGCTGTTGAAGCAAAAGAATCTGCTATACTTTCAGGCGAACCCAAAGGAAAACACGGGATTCAAGGGATTTCAGCAGGATTTATTCCAGATACATTAGATACTTCGAGCTATGATGGTATTGTGACCGTCTCAACAGATGAAGCCTTACAAACCTCTAGAGACGTTGCTCAAAAAGAAGGTATCTTAGTTGGAATTTCAGCAGGAGCTGCCCTTTTTGCAAGTATTGAAGTGGCTAAAAAATTAGGAAAAGGCAAGAAAGTCTTGGCGATTTTACCAGATACTGGGGAACGCTACCTTTCAACAAGTTTGTTCCAATAAAATAAATAAAGGTTGTCCATATGGACAACCTTTATTTATTTTTAAGAAAGTGAAGCGTCTCATTAATCCAATGAGGTAATTGATTTTCTAATGTTTGAAACCCAATTTTAATACGACCATTTGAAAAACGATGGCGATACGATTTGGATTGTTTTTCTTCTTCCAAACTTCTTAAAGAAAGGCTCACTTTATGATTATACTCGTCATAATCAATCACTTGAGCTAATACTTCGTCACCAACCTCAAGCATTTTATGAATATCATCAATATAACCAGCCTTAATTTCTGAAATATGAATCAAGCCTATTAAACCATTATCTAAATGAACAAAAGCGCCATATGATTTAATACCTGTGATTACACCCTTATGCTTTTCACCAATTTTCATTAGTCAATAACCTCTATTGTTAAAATGGTGACGTCTTGTACTGGTTTATCAGCAAAACCTGTTTCAACACTAGCGATTTCATCTAACACTTTATAAGACTCTTCTTCTAATAATTGACCAAACACAGTGTGACGATTATCTAGATGAGGAGTGCCACCTTCAGTGTAGCGTTTTGCTATTTCTTCTGGCCATCCACCTCTTACCATTTCTTTTGGACTATATGGTAAGGTTTTATTTTGTACAATAAAGAACTGGCTACCATTTGTGTTTGGTCCGGCATTTGCCATTGACAACGCCCCACGAAGATTATATAACTCTTTTGAAAATTCGTCTTCAAAACGTTCACCATAGATGGATTCTCCGCCCATACCAGTACCTGTAGGGTCCCCACCTTGAATCATAAAGTCATTTATCACACGATGGAAAATCACACCATCATAATAACCATCTTTACTAAGGGCAATAAAATTAGCCACTGTTTTAGGGGCATGTTTGGGGAACAATTTAAGTTTTAAATCACCCAAGTTTGTTTTAATAATGGCCACAGGCCCTTCACTTTTTTTCACATCTAATTGTGGAAAATGTAATTCTTTTTCTACCATTCCTAGCTCCTCCAAGGCATTAATAATGCCATCTTCTTCTACTGTTCCAGTAATATAATCTGCTTTTTCCTTGATTTCATCAATAGCATTGCCCATAGCAATGGTCAATCCTGCATAATCAAAGATTTCAATATCATTTTTTTCATCGCCAAATACGAGAACATTCTCTGGTTTTAAGCCTGATGTTTCAAGCACTTTAGCTAATCCAGAAGCTTTTGAAATCCCTTTTCTAACCACGTCTGAGGAATGCTTGTGCCATCTCACCAATCTCAACTCTTTAGAAAGATTTTCTGGTAAGGTAAGGCTATCTCCCACCTCTTCAAACGTCCACATTTGATAAATATCGTTAGTGTGATAAAAATCTGGTGCAACATCCAGTTCACCATAGACTGGCACAATTGCATCATCAATTAGAGTTGTCCTTTTTGATACCACTGCTTTTTGTGAGCCAACAAAACCATAGTCGATTCCAACTGAATGACACCAATTGACAAAGCCCTCCACCAATTCTTTAGGAATAGGATTTTTAAAAATTTCTTTTCCTTTTCCAGTTTCTACATAACTCCCATTAATGGTAACAAAGTAATCTGGTTCTAGTGCTTTAATTTCTGGAACAACCCCATAAATGGCACGACCAGAAGCAATCCCTGTTATAATTCCTTGTGTTTTTAGCGAGTTAAAAACTAACTTAATTGACTCTGGCATATAGCCTGTATCTTTAATGCGTAATGTATCATCTATGTCAAAAAAGACGGCTTTAATTTTCTTTGCTTTGTATTTTGTTTTTAAGTCCATAAGGCTCCTTCATTGTTTGTAATGGTCTAATTATTGATTATTCTCTGGGACCAGGTGATGTTGAAAGGCGTAAACAACAGCTTGAGTACGATCATCAACATTTAGTTTTGAGAGAATATTTGAGACATGGGTTTTCACAGTTTTCAAGGAAATAAACAGCTCATCAGCAATTGTTTGATTATCATACCCTTTCACCAAGAGATTTAAGATATCTCTTTCTCTAGCCGTTAAGTCATCGTGAAGCTCTGGGTGTTGTTTATGATGTTTGAATTTTTTATCAACCTCTGTCTCAATAGCCAACTCACCTTGATAAACTTTTTTGATGGCACGTAATATTTCAACAGCACTTGAAGTCTTCAGCATATACCCTCTAGCACCAGCTTCTATTACTGGATAAATCTTTTCATTATCAAGATAACTGGTAAGTACTAAGATTTTAGCGTCTTTCCACTCTTTTAAAATTTCTAATGTTGCTTTAACACCATCCATTTCAGGCATAACCAAATCCATGACAATAACGTCTGGCTTTTTTTCTATGGCTAAATGAACACCTTCAAGACCATTTTTTGCCTCAGCAATCACCTCAACATCTGGTTGCATATTTAAAAAACTACTCAAACCCAGTCTTACCATTTCATGATCGTCAACTAACATGACTTTAATCTTGCTCATCTTGTTCTCCTTCTTGCATCAGTGGCATACGAATGTCCATTGATACTCCTTTTCCTTTAGCACTTTTAATATCAAGTGTTCCTGCTAAATCATCAACACGTTCTTCGATATTTTTAAGACCATAGCTAAGACTTCTGGCCTGGTCAACATCAAAGCCTTGACCATTATCCACCATTTTTAATTGAATTTCAGAATCTTTTTGGTTGAGATAAACTTCTATTTGACTGGCTTTAGCATGTTTTAGCGTATTACTGATGAATTCTTGAGCTATTCTAAAAAGATTATCCTCTATCGTTTTAGGCAATTGTTTAATATTTTCCTTATAAACAACTTTAATCCCACTTTTATCGGTTAATTCCTGTAAAATCATAGCAAAACCTTCAGAAAGTGTCTTATCTTCTAACTCTGTTGGTCTAAGATGTAATAGCATGACCCGTAAATCATTTTGTGCATCCGTCAAAATACTCTCAACGGTTAATAACTGGTTTTTAAGAGTCTCCTTGTCTAGCTGATCAATATTTTGAGAAACCCCAGATAAAATCAATGCTGACGCAAACAACTCTTGACTGACCGTGTCATGAAGGTCACGAGCGATACGATGTCTTTCTTTCTTGACAATTTCTTCACTATTTTGGATGTAGGCATTTTCAGTACGTTGTAAATTAGCCACAAGATGTTTCATCTTATGCGATAAATGGCTGATATTATTTCCCAACTCACTAGTACTTTGTTTACTAATGGGTTTGTTATTGATAATTCTTCTTAAGTTGTTATTCAACTGTCTTTTACTGTATTCATCCATTAAAAACCAAACTATTAGTAAAAAGAAGGTTAAGGAGATAATAACAGAAAATGTCGAAAAAATAAACTTGATGAGAATAGACTGATTACTCACAAGAAGTTCTATATCAAGCCCTAAACTGTCAATAATAATATAGATGATTGATAAAATAGCAATGACGGCATAAAGGAATAAGAGAAGGACGGTATGTTTTTTCATGTGCGTCTCACCTCAACGTTTCCTGCAATAACACTGATAACAATTTTAACGGTTTTAACGGACTCATCGTAATCTTTTTCTTGAAATTTTATCGTCTCATTTCGCAAATCATACTCTGGAAAATCAAGAAATTGAACACTGCCGTATACACTACTAATGTCAAGTTTAATCCCAACATCAATGGGAACTTTGATAATAGTTGGTCCATAAATTTTTCGAATGAGAATGATATTATCATGTCCTGTTACAATGACTTGACTCAAATCAATCGTATCTGTGCCACTTAATCGGATAATATTGATATCATCAAAAGCATAAACAGAAGAATTGAGGTGATTGTTATTACCTATCCACTGATTAGCCATTGGTTTACTAGATAAACGACGCTCTTGAAATTTAATCAATGCATAACGATTTTTGCGTTTGACTTGTGAAAAATGATTGATAATCATGTATAAGATGCCCAAAATAATAGCAGTAATTACATAAGGATTCAACATCAAGATTAAAAAGAATAACAAAACACTGGATGTTAAAAAAAAGTTACCACGATTATCACGATTATAAAATCTTAATGCTAGTAGAGTCAAAACAACAATCAAGACAAAACCAGTTAAATCATTTGAAAGTATTGTCATAAAAGCTAAAGCCATCAAAACACTTTCAACAATTAAAAAAATTTGAAACTTTCTCATAGGATTCCTCATATCATGGTGGTCTATTCTTGTCATTTTAACAAAAAAACAAGAAAACTTCATCTTCCACCTTCAAAAAAATATCTTTAGGTGATGCCCCTCCCTAACAAGGGGCACCAACCTAAAGATAGTGTTACTGAGTGGTTTCTTCTTGAGAAGGTGTCGGTTCCTCAGTAGTTGTTGTTCTTGGACTTTCTGTTGTCGGTGCTTGCGTTGTTTTATTCTCAGTTGTTGCTCTGCTTGTTTCTTCATCATTTGTTGGTTGAAGATAGATGATAATGTCATCTTTTGCAGAAAGAATAATCTCCGCACCATAGTACGGTTCTTGTGCAACAATCAAACTAGATGTTGGTGGTGATTTCACTTCAACATAGCCTGTGCTAGTTGCTACAAAAGTCTTAATCCGAGATGTAGATATACCCAACTCTTTTAAGATATTAAGGGCGTTACCATAGGTATCACCGGTAATATTTGGCATAGTCGTAGAATCATTGACAGCCACTTCTAATGTGATTTTAGAAGAACCTTTTGGATTATAGGTTTTACCTGGAGCAGGTGTTTGTGCCACAATAGTATCTTTTTCAAACTCTGTTGTCGGCACTTCTTTAATCATGATTTTATCTCTTGGAACACCAAAATTTTGGACAAGTGAATCCACGATGATTTGATAAGGTTGTCCCACATAATCTTCCATGGCAAATGTTGTATTACCAATTGAAACATAGATATCAACATCAGACCCTTTACGTCTACTAACGCCAGCTGAAGGGTTGGTTCTCACCACATTTCCTTCTTCTATTGTTTCACTTTCAACTTCTTTTATTTCGCCAACAGAAAGCCCAGCATCCTTAATCATATCTTGCGCCACTGCTAAAGTCTTGTTTTCGACATCAGGCACTTTAACTGTACTTGGTTGCGTCAAAACAAGGTAGGCAAAACCAACAATAGCTAGAATAACAAGACCAAAGAATAACTTTAAAGCGATTGATAAAAAAGGATTTTTTCGTCTTTTCTTCTCTGTAGCTACTTCTTTTAACTCCTGGGTTTCCTCTTGTGCTTTTAAAAGTTCAGTTGTTGAAATAGTAGCTGTACTGGAAGTAAACTTAGGCAACACTTTGGTATCAGTCTGTTGCTCAAAAACAACTTTCCTATCTTTGATATGCTTTGGATCTAAAGCTGCCGTTAAATCACTGCCCATTTCAACTGTTGAAGAGTAGCGATTTTCAAGTTTTTTTGCTGTGGCTTTAATCACAACATTTTCAAGAGACTGGGGAACATTTAAATTCTCAGCTGTGATAGATGGTAGAGGATTTTGAAAATGTTGCAAGGCTATCGTGACAGCACTATCTCCATCATAAGGAATATGACCTGTCAACATCTCAAAAAGCATGATTCCCATGGCATAAATGTCACTTTGAACTGTGGCTTTAGAGCCTCTTGCTTGTTCTGGTGACAAATAATGCACACTACCTAACATAGAGTTGGTTTGTGTTAAACTAGTCTCAGCAAAAGCAACGGCAATTCCAAAGTCGGTAACCTTAGCCATCCCATCTGCTGTGAGCAAAATGTTCTGTGGCTTTAAATCTCGGTGAATAATGCCTTTTTGATGGGCCAATGTCATTGCTGATAAGACTTGTGTCATAATTGACACGACTTTTTGGTTAGATAGTGGTGCATGTTCTTTGATGAATTTTTTTAAATCTGGGCCATCAACATATTCCATGACTAGAAATTGTTGACCTTCTTCTTCTCCAATATCTCTTATCGCAACAATATTGGGGTGGTTCAGTTCGGCCATAGCTTTTGCTTCACGTTGGAAACGCGCTACTGCCACATGATCTGTTTGATAGTTGGTTCGAAGCACTTTGATGGCAACTTCTTCATTATCCAAAATCAAATCATTTGCTAAATAAACATCAGCCATCCCCCCGCGACCAATCGATTTGAGGATTCTATAACGCCCAGCAAATAATTTTCCTATCTGGATCATTAGGATTCCTCTCTTTCAATCTTAACAAGAGCAACAGTGATGTTATCTAACCCACCAGCCTCATTAGCCAGTTCAACTAATTTTTTTGTTTTTTCATCTAGACTCAATTCTTCTGCCAAGACAGAGATAATGGTCTCATTAGCCAACATATTTGTTAGACCATCACTATTAATCACTAAATAGTCTTCATCTTCAAGAATTTGAACGCCTAAATCAGGCTCAACAGGAGCTGCTTGACCAATTGACTGAGTGATAATATTTTTTTGTGGGTGAACGGAAGCTTCCTCTTCAGTTAGTTGACCAGCTTTCACAAGTTCATTAACTAGCGAATGATCACTTGTTAACTGTATATACTCACCGTTTCTAACAAGACCAATCCTTGAATCACCAACGTGAGCATATAAGGCGTTTTTATCTACAATAGCAACGGCTTCAATCGTTGTCCCCATACCTTTATAATCTTCAGATTTTCCTAAATCGTGGATTTTTTTATTTTCTGTTTCAATAATTGAAATAAGCCAATCTTTTATTTGATTTAATTCAGTAAAATCCGTATTGACCCACTCACGTCCTAGATCAGTAACAGTCATTTCACTGGCAATATTCCCAGCTCTATGACCTCCCATACCATCTGCTAGAACAATAAGGGTAATCCCACTTTTATTATCAAATTTATTGATAAAATCTTGATTATTGGAACGCTTTTGCCCAATATCTGTTAACAATGAAATTTTCATATGATTCATACTTTTTCTGACTTTGTCAGTCTCCTTTCAAACTATGAAATACGTTTTATTTGCCCGATAAAGAAACCATCTGTATGGTATTGTTCCGGGGTGATACTTATAAAGCCATTTTTAGTAATATCCTTAAGAGGATGTTTTAATGCCACTTGTTTGAAATTGGGGTGATTTTCTAAAAATTGAGAAATCACCTGATTGTTTTCTTCTTCAAATAGTGTACAAGTACTATAGGTTATTATACCACCTTTTCGTAGTGTTTGACAAACACTAGCTAGTATTTGCAATTGAATCTTTTGCAATGCCATTAAATCATCTTCTTTTTTTTGATACTTGATTTCTGGTTTACGTCGAATGAGACCTATTCCAGAACAAGGAGCGTCAACTAGAATCTTATCAAAACTGTCTTTAGGAAAATGCTTGTGAACTGTTGTTGCGTCTAGTTTCTTTGTTTTGATTTTATCAGCCACCTTCAATCGTTCAGCATTTTCTTTGACAAGGTCTAATTTATGATCATAAATATCTAGAGCAGTTATTCTACCACTTGTTAGATACGAAGCCATGTGAACTGTCTTTCCTCCTGGTGCACTACAAGCATCAAGAATTTCTTCATCCCCTTTTATCTTTAGGGTAGGAGCCACCAATTGACTAGACTCGTCTTGAATAGTTATCTCACCGTTTTTAAAAACGTCTGTGTTGGACACATTACCTGATGTTTTTACTAAACCAACAGGGGATACTACGGATGGACTAGCATCTAATACTTCTGCTAGTTTTTCTTTGTTCTCAGATTCTACCACACGAAAACTAGTTTTGTTGCGAATAAAAAGACTCTCAAAAATAGCAATTGCTCGCTTTTCTCCATATTGGGCAATCATTTTTTTAACTAGCCAAACGGGTAAAGAATATTGAATAGAGTATCGTTTATTAACTCGTTTGATGTTTAAAAAATCAGGTCTTTGGGTTCTTAAAAATTGGCGCAAGACCGCGTTGATTAATTTTTCCTTGCCTCGATTGTGACCTTTATCTTTAGCAATAACGACTGCATCGTTTACAATAGCATGATCTGGTATTTTGTCTAAATAGATGATTTGATAAAGACTCATCATCAAAAGATAATAAAGCCATGGTTCTAATTTATTGCGATCTTCAATAAAATGGGAAAGATACCATTCTAAAGTGATTTTTCGAGAAACAGTGCCATAAACCAGTTCGGTGATAAGAGCTTTATCTTTATCAGATAATTGACTATTTGCTAAGTGTTGTTGCAAAAGAATATTAGAATAGGCACCGTCTTCAAAAATAGCGCAAAGAATAGCTAACGCTTTTCCTCTAGGCATTTTTTTCCATTTATTTCCCAAAAACATCACCTACTTCAATCGTTCTTCCAACACCATTTAAAAAGTCAGTGATTGACATTTTGGGCTTTCCTGCTAATTGAACAGTTTTTAAGGAAATAGCGCCATCAGATGTGGCAATAATTAATTCTTTTTTAGTTTTTACAATGACTGTGCCAGGTTTCCCTTCTCCTATTGTTTCTTTGGCTTCATAAATCTTAAAACGTTTCCCATTTAAAAATGTATGAGCTACTGGCCATGGATACATGCCTCTAATCTGATTAAAAATACTTCTAGCAGAGTTTTGCCAGTCAATTTTTTCTTCTTGTGGCGTGATATTAGGTGAAAAAGTCGCCTTGTCTTCTTCTTGAGCAATAGGGATTAAATCTCCAGCAATATAGGCTGGTAAAGTCTCTAAAAGTAAGTCTCTACCAATGACAGCCAATTTATCAAATAAACTACCCACATTATCATCATCCGTAATAGGGAGTTTAGCACTTGAAATCATTGCACCAGCATCCATTTGTTTAACCATTTCCATAATGGTCACTCCCGTTTCCTTTTCATCATTCATGATAGCATAATGAATAGGAGCACCTCCTCGATATTTAGGAAGAAGCGAGGCGTGAACATTTATCGCAAAATCAACTGATTTCAAAAATTTTTCTGGTAAAAATTGACCAAAAGCAGCCGTAACAATACCATCAGCTCCTAAAGCCATTAAGTCATCCAGTTCCTGACTTCCTGATAACTTTTCTGGTTGGTAAACACTAATTCCATGCGTAAGAGCTAATGTTTTTACTGGTGTCATCTTGATCTCTTTTTTGCGACCAACTGCTCGATCGGGTTGTGTGACCACTGCAAGTATTTCATAATCAGTTTGTTCTAACAGCCCTGCTAAAACAGTAGCTGAAAAATCGGGTGTCCCCATAAAAATTAGTTTTGTCATCATACTTCCCTTTCCTTATTCAAACTATTATAGCATAAGACGTAGCAGCTACATAAAGTTTTGAGGTTCATAATCAATTGCTAAACGTAACTGTTTGTTTTCTTTAGCTTGGGTCAACGCTAAAATATGATTCATCGCTTCTTCTAAATGGTCTTCAAAGCGATACTTGATGATTAGTTGATAATGATAGTAATTATTAGTTCTTGCTACTGGTTTTGGTGTTGGACCAAGAATCGTCACTTGATGGCTGAGTTGATTCTTTAAAATGTCCAGGACCTCGTAGGATTTTTTGATCACTTCTTCTTCACTGCGATGTGATAAGGTTAAGCCAATTGTAAAGAAATAAGGTGGGTAACCCAGTTGATGTCTTAACTTCATTTCATAGTTATAGAAACCCTCATAATCCTGATTTTTAGCTAGTTGAATCGCATAATGATTAGGGTTATACGTCTGAATAATCACTTCTCCTGATTTATCAGAACGTCCCGCACGACCTGCTACTTGGGTTAAGAGCTGGAAGGTCCTTTCAGAAGCACGAAAATCTGGCAGATTAAGAGAGGTATCAGCATTTAAAACACCAACAAGAGTAACATTTGGAAAATCAAGCCCTTTTGCAATCATCTGAGTTCCTAGAAGAATATCAGCTTCTTGTCTTTCAAACTGTGCTAAAAGAGATTCGTGTGCTCCTTTTTTTCTCGTTGTATCAACATCCATTCTTAAAATTCTGGCAGTTGGAAAGGCTTGTTGTAACTCATCATAAGCTTTTTGAGTCCCTGTACCATAGTATCTGATGCTTTTACTACCACAGTTTGGACAGGTTCTTGGAATTGCTTTTGAAAAGCCACAATAATGGCAATTCATCGTCTTTGTTGTCATGTGAAGCGTCAAAGAAATATCGCAGTTTGGACATTCGTCAACATAAGCACACTCACGACACATGATAAAACTAGAATAACCTCGTCGATTTAACATCAAAATACTTTGTTCTTTTTTCTTGAGACGGTCGGCAATTTTTTCAAGCAATAAAGGAGTATAGTTGCTCAATTCTTGTTGGCCTACATAATCTCTAAAGTCAACAACGCTGACTTTAGGAATGGTTGCATTTGGAACTGCTCTTTTTGTCAAATGAAGAAAATGATACACATCTTTACTAGCACGTGCTCGGCTTTCAATACTTGGGGTTGCACTTCCCATGATTAAAACAGCTTGATGGTATCTCGCTCTTATAAGAGCAACATCACGCGCATGATATCTTGGATTTGAATCTTGTTTGTAAGATGACTCATGCTCCTCATCAATAATAATGGCACCAATATTATCAAGTGGTGCAAAAATAGCTGACCTTGCCCCAACGACAACCTTAGCTTTTTTGCTCTTAATCTTTCGCCATTCATCAAATTTTTCGCCTTCAGATAAGCCTGAGTGCATGATAGCGACTTGATTACCAAAGCGCGAAATAAAGCGACTCGTCATTTGAGGTGTAAGAGAGATTTCAGGTACCAAAACAATGGCTGTTTTCCCCATTTTCAAAACCTGATCAATCACATGTAAGTAAACTTCTGTCTTCCCACTACCCGTTATGCCTTCTAACAAGTAGGGTTTGTTAGCTTTTCCTACCTTTGCAACAATTTCATCTACAATTTGTTTTTGCTGATGGTTCAGCTGTAAAAAGTCTGTTTTAGAAATACTATCAAAATAGGTCTGATTGCGATTGATTTCCACTTCAGAAACTGTGATTAGCTGATTGTCAATGAAATAGTTAACGACACTTCTTGAAAAGTGTTGGTAGAGATCAGATAATTTCCCTTGTTCAGGGTGTTCTAGGAGATATTCTTTCAAAACTAGTCTTTTTTTAGCGCGTGTAGAAATCTCTGCCTGTGATAAGCTCTTTGAAACATCGTAGTATTTTTCAACTTTTATTGTTTTTTTATCTTTGGCCTCATAGGTTACTGAAATTTGCCCTGAAGCGATTAGCTTAAGGCTTCTTTTTTGGTCCTCATCAGACAAGGATGAAAATAAAATACTTTCTTGATCTTTAAAAATAAGTTTAACATCTTCTTTATCTCTAGTATTTTTTGGTGTTAAACGCTTGTCATAATTAGAGTTTAAAAGATTAGGAATCATTGCTTTTAAGATAGAGACTTTATAAGAAAAAACCGTTTTTCTCATCTCAGATGCTAAATAAAGCTGTTCTTCATTTAGTACTGGTGTAAAATCTAACACACTAACAATCTCTTTTAGATCATTTGACTCATTTGATTCAGAAGAATCAATATGAAGCACAAACCCTTGTAACAAACGATTACCACGCCCAAAAGGAACATGAACTCTTGAGCCAACAGCAACGAGGTCGAGTAAGTGATCTGGAATCTTGTATGAAAAAGGTTTATCTGTTTGCATCGATGGGATATCAACGATGACTTGAGCCGTTTTTTTCATTAGCTACCTCCATACGAAAAATCTAAGATTGTTAACAATCTTAGATTTTTTCACCTTCTTCTTCTTTTTCTTTTGCAATTTGTTCTTTTATCTTACGTTCTTCAGCTTCTTTAGCAAGTTTCTCTGCTTCAATCTTGGCACGTACTGCAGCACGTTTTGCGACTGGGTCGGGATGGATAACAACATTTCCAGACTCAATTTCTTCTAAAGCACGTAAAGTGGATTTCACTGATTTGAATTCTTGTGTTGGGGTTGCTCCCATCTCCAATTCGTGAGCTCTTTTGGCTTGGAGAACACAAAGTGAATATTTAGATGGTACTTTATCTAATAAAGTATCAATGGAAGGTTTTAACATCATAAGTTTGATCTCTTTTCTATATTATCTCACAGGTATTTCTTTGGGTATCATGGCATTATAATGACCAATCACACGCTCAACTCTAAAATGTTCAACTTCTATAATTCGCTTAACACGTTCTGCTGCTAAAGCCACTTCGTCGTTAACAACAGCATAGTCGTACTCGCGCATGAGGGCAATTTCTTCTTTGGCCCGTTCAATTCTTTTAGCAATCATTTCCTCGCTATCGGTTCCACGACCAATTAAACGGCCTTCTAACTCTTCTAAGTCAGGTGGTGTCAAGAAGATAAAAACACCGTCAGGAACTTTCTTTTTAACTTGAAGGGCACCTTGAACTTCAATTTCTAGGAAAACATCAATGCCTTTATCAAGCGTTTCATTGACATAAGTGAGAGGGGTTCCGTAGTAATTGCCAACGTATTCTGCATACTCCAACATCAACCCTTTTTTAATAAGGTCCTCAAACTCTTCACGCGTCCTAAAGAAATAATCAACACCATCTACTTCCCCAGGTCGTTGAGGTCTTGTTGTCATCGAAACGGAGTACTCAAATTTATGATTGGGTGTTGAAAAAATTTCTTGTCTAACTGTGCCTTTTCCAACACCAGATGGTCCAGAAAAGATGATTAATAACCCACGTTCAGACATTCTATTCTCCTTATCATTTTATTCTCTTTAGTCTATCAAAAATCGATCATTTTTTCAAGTTTATTTCACAAAGACTAGCCTCTACTACTTGTATTCTCGCCATTTATTTTCTCTTTTTAAAAGATTGTTATAGAAAGCTTTTAATAAACTCTATGACATCCATGAGTCACTTATCGTTTGTTAAATTGTTTCATCTGACGGTTGATGTCTCTTTCTTGCTCACGGCGCTTGATGGTTTCTCGTTTATCATAGTCATGTTTACCTTTTGCTAAACCAATCAAAACTTTAGCAAATCCATTCTTAAGATAGACCTTCAAAGGAACAAGGGTCATCCCAGTACCTTTTAATTCTTTTTCAATTTTTTCAATTTCTCTTTTTTTGAGTAATAATTTTCTGGTTCTATCAGGATCTTGATTCCAGATATTTCCTTGTTCATAAGGGGTGATATGCACATTATTAAGCCAGACTTCACCATTCTTAATTTGGGCAAAACCATCTTTTAAAGTGATTCTTGCTGCCCTGACACTTTTAATTTCTGTTCCTGTAAGCACAATGCCAGATTCATAGGTGTCGATAATATTGTAATCATGCCTTGCCTTTTTATTTTGTGCGACGAGTTTTCCCTCTTCTTTTACCATGGCCTCCTCCTTTTTTAATCACTTCCTTGTATTTCATTTTTTCGCCTTTTTTCTTGGGAATGGCCTTCGTGATTTTTTTATTAAGTGATTGTTTATTAGCTTTTTTCTCACCGTGTTTGGTTAAAGGGTTCTTTTCTTTGGCTTTTGAACGACGGCGATGGTTTTTTTCGACTTTGATCCGTTTTTCTACAACGTCAAAATCACTTGGTAGATATTCAAAATCAATGTCACCTGTTTCTTTATCGGCATTAACCAGTTTGACTCTAATAGGTTGACCAACTCTAAAAACCTTGCCTGATTTTTCTCCTTGTAATAACATGCCACGTTCATTGTAATGATAATACTCTGGTAGGTTAGTGACATGAATTAAACCTTCAATGGTATTTGGAAGTTCAACAAATAGGCCAAACTTAACGATACTACCAATAATACCATCAAATTCTTCACCTACATAAGCAGACATGTATTCTGCTTTTTTCATTGACTCAACGGTTCTTTCAGCATCGACAGCTCGTCTTTCTAATTGTGACGATTGACTAGCAATTTCTGGTATTAGATGGTTAAAATGGTCTATTTTTTCGTGAGAGACATTTTCATATTCTCTTATCAAGCGATGAACCAGTAAGTCTGGGTAACGTCTAATAGGACTTGTAAAATGCGTATAGTACTCAGCTGCCAAACCATAATGACCATGATTATGCTCAGAATATCTAGCTTGTTGCATGGAGCGTAACAACATCATTGAGAGGACTTCACTACCTGGTTGCCCTTTTATGTTTTTCATAAAGGTTTGAAGAGCTGTTTGGGTGATTTTATTAGCCGTTCCTTGAATTTTGACACCAAAAACACTGGCATAGTCAATAAATTTTTGAACTTTTTCAGCTTTAGGTTCTTCGTGAACACGATAGATAAATGGTAGTTCTAATTTGGCAAAATGTTCAGCAACACATTCATTGGCGGCTAACATAAAGGATTCAATCATCCTTTCAGACAAACCACGCTCACGCACAGCGATATCAATCGGAAAACCTTTGTCATTGACAATAATCTTAGCTTCTGTTGTGTCAAAATTAAGACTTCCTCTTTTTTCGCGCATTTTTTCAAGACGGTTGTGAAGCACCACCATCTGCTCGACACTTTCTTTAATAGCTGAGTAGGTCTGTAGCAATTCTTCGTCACCAGCAATCATTTGGTTGACATCACTATAGGTCATTCTATAAGTGGTATTAATCACTGACGGCGCAATCTGATAGCGAACAACCTTGCCTCTTTGATTAATTTCCATGATGGCTGAAAGTGTTAGGCGATCAACATTTGGATTAAGCGAACAAATACCATTTGACAAACGTTCTGGTAGCATAGGAACCACACGGTCTGTCACATAAACACTGGTTCCTCTTGCTAGTGCTTCCTTATCAAGTGGCGAGTTTTCTGTCACATAATAGGAAACATCAGCGATGTGAACTCCCAACTCAAAATGACCATTATCAAGTGCTTTGATATGAATGGCATCATCTAAGTCTTTGGCATCTGCACCATCAATGGTAAAGGTGATTTCATTTCTTAAATCAACGCGACCAAGATAATCTTTTTGGCTTGGTTTATCTGGTATGCTATTGGCTTGTTTGATGACTTCATCAGGAAATTTAGAGGCAATGTCCATTGACTCTAAAACTTCTAAGACATCAATACCGACTTCGCCTTTATGGCCAATAATATCAGTAATTTCTGCTACAAAGTAATCATTTTCTTTAGTTGGGTAACTACTGATGTCAACTTTTAAAACTTCTGTCCCATCTAAAACAAGTGGTGTCTTTTTGAGATAGATTTTTTGACTAATTTTTTGGTTTTTACTCTTAATATAACCGATAAAACCATTTTTTTCTGTGCTTGGGACAAAGGAGCCGACAACCGTTTTAATACTTCGTTCAACAATTTCAACAATTTCTGCTTCTGCCGAGGAATCACTCAAACGATTAGCCACTTTTTTAATGCTGACTTTAACAATGTCACCATCAATGGCATTAGCGGTATCTTGTCGACTGACAAAGAGGTCTGCTTCTTCACCTTCAATTGAGATAAAGCCAAAACCAGCACGATTAGCTCTAAAAACTCCTTCTATTAAAATAGGGTCTTTCTTTTTCTTTGCCTCTTTTAAAGAGATATCTCCTTGGTCGTTAAACCACAAGATCCCCTTGTTATCTAATTGGGCAATTATCTTAATAAGATCACGAAAACCAGTTGACGTATCAACCTCTAAGGCCTTGGCGATAGTGTCAACACTAGATGGTCCGTGTTCTTTTAAGTAGTTCAATAATAATTCTTTCATTTGTTCCTTTCATTAAAAAAATGAGCTAGACAATGTCAAGCTCACCTTTTATTTACTTGATAAAATAGCTAATGCAAGTGCAACTAAGAGCCAGACAAAAACTAAAATTCCGGTAAAGCGTTGCATGAATGCTTCAAAACCACGCGCCTTTGTTCGTTCAAACAAAGCTTGTGAAGCACTATTGTCAAAAACATTACTACTTGGATTTTTTTGTGGTTGCATAAAAATTGCAACAATGATTATACCAGATAATATCAATAATATGTTTAGTAATAAGCTATACATGAGTCATCTCCTCTACTGTCATCTTGGTCATTCTATCATAATTTTTACTAAGATTCAAGATGTAAGGTCACTTTTCTTTCTTTTGGGCAATACTTTAAAACCTTGATTTTTTCAGGGTGATTGGTTTTGTTTTTACTTGTGATGTAATTTTTACTACCACATTCTGTACAAGTTAAATTGATTTTAATACGCACCTTATCACCCACCTTTCTTTCAATTGAGCTAACCTAAAAAAATATTAATATCTTCTTTAATCCTTTGAAGGATTTGACAGCACCAAAAGACTAGAGTCATTATATCATAGAATGTTCACTTTAGGGAATAGACAATAGAGAATAAAAGTAAAATAACTGTTTGTGACTGAGAGATTTAACTGAGTAATAACTTTGAACCTGCACTCATTGTGGTCTTAAAAACAGCGCCATTAAAGAATTATCAATAAGTTTTGCTATATGAGTGGACAAAGGCATGAAATGATGTTATACTGACTCTAGTAGATTGATTAAGAGTAACATTTGTGTTTTATCATATTTTGTCTCAAAGATTTACCAATATTAAAGAGAGGAAGTATGTATACTATGACACAAGGTACAGTAAAATGGTTTAATGCTGAAAAAGGCTTCGGTTTTATCAGCACTGAAGAACATGGCGACGTTTTCGCACATTTCTCAGCAATCCAATCTGATGGTTTCAAAACATTAGATGAAGGCCAAAAAGTGACATTTGATATTGAAGAAGGCGCTCGTGGACTTCAAGCAGCAAATATTACAACAAACTAAAACAAAGCCACTGTTAAGTGGCTTTTTTCTTTTCTTCAACAAGAAGTTGTTCTTACTTTAAACTTAAGAGGACACTTGTTTTAAAAGTGCCAACACTTTTTGTTTAGTAACTTCTTTTGAGCCATTGTTATCAATAATCACATCAGCCTTTTTCTTTTTTATTTCCAAACTTTCTTGGGCATTGATTCTTTCTAAGGCTTCTTCTTTAGTGTAGTTGTTTCTTGCCATCAAGCGTTTTAACTGGGTTTGTTCATCGACATAGACGAGCCAAACCTCATCAACAGAAGCCTCATAATGCCTTTCAAATAAAAGAGGAATGTCCATGAAAAAGAGGGCATTTTTTTGACTAGCACGTTTTCTTTCCATCGCTAATGCTTCTCTTATGATGTCATCTTGGAGCTGTGACATTTTTTTTTGGACGTCTCGATTAGAAAAAAAGAGGGCTGATAATTTAGGACGATCTAGTTCCCCATCACTTTGAAGTATCTCATCGCCAAAAAAAGCAACTAAGGCACGATAGAGTTTGCCACCTTTTTTTTGGAGGTTATGAACCACCTCGTCAGCATCAATCACTACAAAACCTTCTTCTTTAATCATTTGACTTACCAATGATTTTCCAGAAGCAATCCCTCCTGTTAGGCCAATAATTGTTGTTTTCATCTTTTTTGACAAGACGGACAAAAGTGTGTCCCTCTTCCTCCTAACTTTATTTTTTCAATTGGTGTTTGACAGTTAAAACAGGGTAAGCCTTGCCTACCATATACTTTTAAGAAATCCTGCATCTCTCCTGACTCTCCCAGGGTGTTTTGGTAGGTTCTAATAGTAGACCCTCTTTTAGACACTGCAAAAGCCAATAAATCAATAATCGCTTGGCGCAACTTCTTCACCTGATGTGTTGTCAGTTGTGAACTGACAGTTTTAGGGTGAATTTTAGTGGCAAACAAGACTTCATCCACATAGATATTGCCAAGACCCACGACCAAGGTTTGATCAAGCAGGTAAGATTTAATAGGACGACTAGATTTTGATAGTGCTTTTTTAAAAGGGGCTAATTTGAATTCACTTTCTATAGGTTCTGGTCCCATTTTTCTTGCTTCAAAATAGTGATACAGTTCTGTTTTGGCATAGAGTGCCATCGTGCCAAACTTTCGGACATCCTGATAAACCAAGGTAGAGCCATCAGATAATTCAAAAAAGGCATGAAAATGCTTGTTTTTAGGTACTTTATCGGTAAAACTAAAATATTTGCCTTCCATACGAAGATGGGAGATGATGACATTATCTCCAAAGTCTATGAGAAGATATTTCCCTCTTCTTTTGACTGCTATAATCGGTTGATCAATGATTGCTTGGGTGAATTGTTTTTTATCTGTTTTAATCATTTGAGGATAGGAAAAGAAGACCTTTTTGATCTTCTTTCCCACAAGTAATTTTTCTAAACCACGTCGAACAGTTTCAACTTCTGGTAATTCAGGCATCTTAACTCCTTAGTATTCTTTTTTGTTGTAACCAAAATCCGCTAAATCAAGTTTTTTATCCCGCCAGTTTTTCTTAACCTTAACCCAGGTTTCTAAAAAGACCTTGTCTCCAAGCATTAGCTCGATATCTCTACGGGCGAGACTTCCAATCTTTTTAAGCATGCTTCCGTTTTTACCGATGATAATTCCTTTTTGACTATCTCGTTCCACCATGATTGTCGCTCTAATATGAATTTTATCAGTTTCCTCATCACGTTTCATTGACTCAACAACAACTGCTACTGAATGAGGAACTTCTTGCATGGTTAGATGAAGAACCTTCTCACGAATCATCTCAGACACTAAAAAGCGTTCAGGATGGTCGGTAATCATATCTTCTGGGAAATATTGAAAACCTTCTTCAAGATTATCAACCAAGATACTCATCAAACGCTCAACATTATTACCTTGAGTGGCTGAAATCGGAACAATTTCTTTAAAATCCATCTGGCTTCTAAAATCATCAATTTGTTCTAACAACTGATCAGGATGAACCTTATCAATTTTATTAATCACTAGGATAACAGGAATTTTGGCCGCTTTTAAACGTTCCATAATCATGTCATCCCCTTTACCACGCTTTTCATCAGCAGGCACCATAAAAATAACGGTTTCCACTTCTCTTAAGGTGCTATAAGCTGACTCCACCATAAAATCTCCAAGAGCCGTTTTAGGCTTATGAATACCTGGGGTATCGATAAAAACAATTTGCTCTGTTTTAGTCGTGTAAATCCCCATGATTTTATTACGGGTAGTTTGCGCTTTATTACTCATGATGGCGATTTTTTGTCCCATCACATAATTTAAAAAGGTTGACTTCCCAACATTTGGGCGTCCTAAAATGGCTACAAAGCCTGATTTAAATGTCATTTCATTCTCCAATACTCAATCAAAAATAAGGTTCCAAATTTTTGGAACAAAAATAACGAGACCTGTGATTACTGCATAAAAAGAGACCAGTAAAACAGCTCCTGCTGCCATATCTTTGGCATTTTTAGCTAACATTGAAAAGTGATAGTCACTAGCTAAATCGACCACATTTTCAATAGCAGAGTTTAATACCTCAAAAGAAATCACTAAAAAGATACTCAACAATAGCAATAACCATTCAATAGCTGATAATTGGAAAAAAAGGCCTGCAAGAGAAGCTAAAAGAGCAGATAAAAAATGCTTTTTCATGTTTCGTTCTTCTTTAAAGGCCGTAAAAATACCTGTCAAAGCAAATTCAAGACTTGCTATTAGGGTTTGGTTTTTCCATTTTTTCTTTGTTTTCTTATCTCGTGAGGCCATAAGCAGTCAATATCTCCTCTTGTAGCGTGAACATTTCTTTTTCTTCTTCAGGGGTATAGTGATCATATCCGTTGATGTGTAAAAACCCGTGGACTACCAAAAAGCCCATTTCTCGCTCATAACTATGACCATAGTCTTGGGCCTGTTCTTTAGCTTTATCTATCGAGATAAAGAGCTCACCAATATAAGCATTCATTTCTAGAAGTAACTCAGATAGGTCTGGATTTTCTGCCAAATCATCCTCTGAAAATGAGATGTCATCTTCTGGTTTATATTCTAGACTAATCACATCGGTCGGTCTATCGGTATCTCGATAATAACGATTTAACTCATGGCTACGTTCATTGGTCACAAAAGTAACAGCCATTTCCTTATCTGTTTTATTAATTTTCTCAGCTGCTAAATTAAGCAAATCAAGAGTTTGCTTCTTAATCACGTCAGAGACTGTATTTGTCTCGTCAACCATCTCTATATACATATTTTTCTTCTTTCACTTTATGATACTTTCATTATACCATAGACCAAGCATTATTGCTTCTTACATATAAAAAAGCAGCAAGGGCTGCTCTTATTTTTAAAAATTATTTTTAGTTTGTGTCATTAGGTTCGTAAGCATTGATAATTTCAGCCACAACGGGATGTCTCACCACGTCTTTAGCAGAGAGGTGAACAAAATCAATAGCCTTGATGTTTTTTAATTTTTCTCTAGCATCAATCAAACCTGAGGTCACATTTTTGGGCAAATCAATCTGACTGATATCGCCGTTAACAATCATCTTGGAGTTAAAACCTAGACGAGTTAAAAACATCTTCATTTGCATGATTGTAGTGTTTTGAGCCTCATCAAGAATCACAAAGGCATCATCTAACGTCCGTCCACGCATATAAGCCAAAGGCGCGATTTCAATAATCTCACGCTCCATCAAACGATTGGTCTGCTCTTTTCCTAAAATCTGATAAAGAGCATCGTAAACTGGACGAAGATAAGGATCAACCTTTTCTTTTAAGTCCCCTGGTAAAAAACCAAGGCTTTCTCCAGCTTCAACAGCAGGACGTGTTAAAATAATGCGCTTGATTTGACCACGCTTTAATGCCGTCACTGCTAGTGTAACTGCCAAAAAGGTTTTTCCTGTCCCTGCTGGACCTATTCCAAAAACAACATCATGCGACTTGATGGCATCAACATATTCTTTTTGACCTAAGGTTTTAACACGAATGGGCTTGCCAGAATTGTCTTTAACAATCTCTTCTTCATAGAGAGCGACAAACTTATTAATTTCCTTATTTCGAGCCATAGAAAGGGCCGTTACCACATCTGGTGTGTTGATTAACATCCCTCGACCGACAAGAATTAACAGGGCTTCTATGACTAGACGGGCTAATTCTACCGCTTCTTTTTCACCAATAATTTGAATGTTTTCAATGCGAGCGTGGATGGTCACATCTAATTCTTTTTCGATGAGTTTTAAATGACGTTCATTACTACCAAACAGGCTAAACAAATCATCTGGATGGTTTAAAGTAATATCAATAGAATAATCTTGCAAAAAGTGTCTCCTTTAATTTAAACTCTTTTCTTCATTATATAATAAACACAACAAAATACCTAACAAATGTCTTAGCTAGTCCATACCAGTTAAATAATGGATGTTTCAATCTTCTTAATGATTGAGGTAGTCTTCCCAAATCTGATCAAATTCATTTAAAGGGAAGCTAAAGCTAGCGTCTTCTTCCAAAAAACGACTAATACGATCAAAATCACTTGTTTGCTTGGGAAAATCTGGTTCTTCGAAAACATAATCAGCTAAAATGGCTAAAGGGGCATTGCTTTTGGGGTTTCTTTGAGTCATTAGCCAAGTGTAAAAACTTTTTCTCATGATAGTCCTTTCTGGAAAGTATAGTTGTCATTCGACTAGATAAAATGACTTTTTATCACGTCATAAATTTTAGGATTTTGGAGTGATTAAGGTCACACCTGTCGTGTCTTGCTTAATCTTTTTAGCTTTCATCAAACCACCTAGGGCTTTTTTAAATTGGCCTTTGGAAATACCAAAGGTTGTTTTAATCTCTTCTGGGGATGATTTATCATTTAAGGTCATAAAACCGCCATTACTTTCCAGATAGGTGAGAATCATCTGTGCATCATTTTCAAGCATTTCAAAAGAACGTGGTTTCAAAGAAAGGTTCAATGTTTGATCGATCTCACGGTAGCCAATGACACGAACACTTAATTCTTGCCCAAGTCTTGGTTCGGTATATCTTTCACTAGGATGAATAAAACCAAGCATATTATTATCAGGCAAGTAGACAAAGGTGCCGGACAATTTCAAACGATAAACAATCGCTCTTAATTGTTGGTTATGCATATTGTCATAGGCACGACCCGCTAGTTTTTGAAAAACTTCAGGTTGCGCTGGTTGCGCCCAAATACGTCCTTTAGAATCAACGTCTAAAGCAACTAATAATTGATCACCTTTTTGTGGCCATAGTTGTTTTAGTTCTGGCAAGATATCAAGAGAAACAACAACTTCTTTATCTGGAAGACCGGTATCAACAAAAACGCCCAAATCTTTTCTAACGGCAGTTACAATCCCCCAACCATAATGATTTCGGGTGGCTTCAATGGGTTTTGTCGTTAGTCGCATTTTTTGATGTTTATCAGTGTATGAAAATCCAGTCACCATTTCACCAAGCTGGTGTTCTCCTTCTGATTTAGAAAGAGCAAAAGTCACCCCTTCTTTTTGGACAAAATAGAAATTCTCATTGGCATCTGTCACAAGACCTGTCAGTCTAGTAGCAAGTAATTCGTTCATTTTTTTACCTCGTGTTTAGTGTTAAACACATTTCTTTTTAATAGGGATGATTAAACGATAGGAAAAAGGGATTTGCTTGCAAATCCCTTTGACTTAGACTTCAAGCAACTCTTTTTCTTTTTCTGCTGTCATCTGATCGATATGTTTAATGGCATCGTCTGTTGCTTTTTGAATATCTTTTTCTAGCGTTTTTAACTCATCTTCTGTGATTTCTTTATTCTTTTCTTGTTTTTTAGCCTCATCCATAGCATCACGACGGATATTTCTAATCGCTATTTTAGCATTTTCACCAACTTTTTTCACTTCCTTGGCTAATTCTTTACGTTTATCTTCTGTTAACGCTGGAATAACGAGACGAACAACGCTACCATCTGATTGAGGAGTAATGCCGATATCACTCGCATTAATGCTACGTTCGATTTCTTTTAAAATGGATTTGTCAAAAGGTGTAATGAGTAGCACACGTGCTTCTGGTACAGTAATTGAAGCCATTTGATTGAGTGGTGTCATTGCACCATAGTATTCCACTTGAATACGATCAAGTAAGCTTGCATTGGCACGGCCAGCACGAATACTAGCATACTCACGACCAAGCGCTTGAAATGATTGTTCAAATCTCTCGTTTGCTTTAGTAATAATAGCGTTTGTCATTATTTCTCTCCTTAAATAAAAGTTATTATTGATGTTTGTTTGATACAGTTGTTCCGATAGGTTCTCCGTAAACAACGCGTTTGATATTTCCTGGTTGATTTAGATTAAAGACAACTAAATCGATATCATTGTCCATTGATAGTGAGCTTGCGGTTGAATCCATAATCTTAAGCCCTTGTTTTAAGACTTCAATATGAGTTAATTCGTCAAATTTGAAGGCATCGGCATTTTTTCTAGGATCATCATTGTAGACACCATCAACGCCATTCTTTGCCATTAAAATGGCATCAGCTTCGATTTCTACTGCTCTTAGAGCTGCTGTTGTGTCGGTTGAGAAATAAGGAGATCCTGTTCCTGCCGCAAAAATGACGATTCGATTTTTTTCTAAATGTCTAAGGGCACGTCCCCTAATATAAGGTTCAGCAATTTGTTGCATATTGATAGCTGTTTGTACACGAGTTTCTACACCATATTGTTTTAAACTATCAGCCATCACTAAGGCATTCATGACTGTTCCAAGCATGCCAGTATAATCCGCTGATACACGGTCCATCCCCGCTCTTGCCGCTGGTTCACCACGCCATAAGTTCCCACCACCAATAACAAGTGCAATATCAATACCTTCTGAGTGAACTTCTTGAATTTCCTTAGCCATCTTCTGAACGGTTGGCAAATCAATCCCAACCCCTCTTTCACCAGCTAAAGCTTCACCGGATAATTTTATCAACACACGTTTATATTTAGGTTTAACCATATCACTACTCCTTACTTTATCTGTACTATTTTATCATATTTTATATTTTTTAGATAGTTAAATCTATAGAGAAAGACAGGAAAATAGCAAATTGAAGTTGCAGTTATTTCTTATCTGTCATTGTCATGAAAAAAACACTTGCCAAAAGCAAGTGTTTTGATGATTAAAGTGAGCTTGTATCAACTTTGATACCAACACCTTGAGTTGTTGTAATTGAAAGGTTTTCAATATAAGTCCCTTTAGAGGTTGCTGGTTTAGCTTTAACAATTGTGTCATGGAAAGCTTTAAAGTTTTCCACTAATTTTTCTGAGTCAAATGATACTTTACCGATAAGTGCTTGAACGTTACCTGCTTTATCAGCACGGTAAGTAATTTTTCCACCTTTAGACTCTTCAACAGCTTTAGCAACATCCATTGTTACAGTACCTGTTTTAGGGTTTGGCATAAGGTTACGAGGTCCAAGAACACGTCCTAGACGTCCAACAACTGCCATCATGTCTGGTGTTGCAATAACAACATCAAACTCTAACCAACCACCTTGAATTTTTGCCACAAGGTCGTCTTCACCAACAAAATCTGCACCAGCAGCTTTTGCTTCTTCAGCTTTAGGACCACGCGCAAAAACAAGAACGCGAGATGTTTTACCAGTTCCATTAGGTAAAACCATAGCGCCACGAATTTGTTGGTCAGCTTTTTTAACGTCAATGTTAAGGTTATATGCCACTTCAACTGAAGCGTCAAATTTTGCGAAGTTAGTTTCTTTTGCAAGTGCTACAGCTTCTTCAACGCTGTAAGCTTTTGTGCTGTCAATTTTTTCAAGAGCAGCACGTAATTGTTTGCTTTTTTTAGCCATTTTAAAATTCTCCTTGTAATGTGGTATTATCGATTTAAAATCTCCCACGTCACTCATCCAATTATGATGAAGTCTTGCGGGTAATGGGGTTACGATTAATCAGTAACGTTGAATCCCATAGAACGAGCAGTACCTTCAATCATACGCATTGCAGACTCAATGTTTGCAGCGTTCAAATCTGGCATTTTAGTTTCAGCAATTTCTTGTACTTGTGCACGAGTAACTGTTGCCACTTTAGTTTTGTTAGGTGTTCCAGAACCTTTTTCAACACCTGCAGCTTTTTTCAAAAGAACAGCAGCTGGTGGTGTTTTGGTAATGAAATCAAATGATTTATCTTCATAAACTGAGATAACAACAGGGATAATCATACCAGCTTGATCAGCTGTACGAGCGTTAAACTCTTTTGTGAATCCCATAATGTTAATTCCTGCTTGACCAAGTGCTGGTCCAACTGGTGGTGCTGGTGTCGCTTTACCAGCAGGAATTTGAAGTTTGACAATTTTTTCGACTTTTTTCGCCATTTTAAAATCCTCCTGTTGTGGTTCTTTCGGTAATTAAGATTTTTACCTCCCACAGTTATGCTAATATAGCATACCTTACTATTATATCTTAAAATCAAGAAAAAGCAAGATATTTTTCCTATTTTTTCTCAAGAATGCTAAAAAAATGAGATGAGACGCTTATCACTTATTCTTCTATCCCTGAGCATCATTATTTTTGATTTTGTCATTTACAATTAAAGCGATTAACGCTAAAATAGAAACATGATGATATACAAATTAATGGCAGTACTTTTTATTATAATAACACCCATTTTCTCATTTATTGTAGTGAAGTTGTTGGGACTTAGTAAATATAAGATTAACTTAGCAGACCTCTCTCTCCCTCTTTTTGTTGGAGAAATTTATCTGGTGTCTAAGAACTTTTTTACACATAGTTTTATTTTTTACTATCTGATTGTAATGTCACTTCTTGCTATCGGATTAACGATTTGGCTACTACGTTCTAAAAAAGAATTCCACTATCGTCGCTTCTTTAAATTCTTTTGGCGCGCTGGATTTATCCTAACCTTTTTATTTTACCTTGCTACTGTTGTCGCTATTTTTCTTTAGATAAAACGATAACAAAAGCATCCATCTCTGCAACGGAGATGAGATGCTTTTTTGTTTGCTGATAGGTAATTTCTTAAATCCTTATTTTCCCCAAGAACGATAAAGCTCTTCAATGATTTTAATGCCAGATAAGGTCAATTCTTTTGTCATCACTGAACTTGTTGTTTGCTCTTCTAGAATCATTTGACTGACATGATAAGCTTCTGCTTCAAAATCACTTTGCATGCCCGCTTCAATAATCTCATGACTATCGTCTTCTCTTATCAATCTGGCATGGGTTGCCTTCCAAAAATGAGGGATTTCAATACGACCTTTAGTACCAACAATGACCATTTCATGTGGTAATTTAACATGTGTGGTTAGATAGACATTCACCAAAACATCATTGGACAGTTTTAGCAGGATTTTTGATTGGCTATCACTTTGACCATCAGGAAAACTTGCGACACCGCTAAATGAAGTAATCGTCGCATCAAAGATATACTGCAAGTAAGATAGGGCATAGGGTACCATAAAATGCACTGTCCCACCTCCAAGAGCTAAATCTCTAAACCAAGTGACATGGTCGATATTATCATAGGCAGTAACCGAAGAAACAGAGACAACCTGCCCAATCGTACCTGAAGCAACAGTCTTTTTGATTGCTTGAGTCATTGGGATAAACACCGATTTTTGAGCTTCCATCAAGAAAAGTTTGTTCTCATGCGCTAAATCAAACAGTTCAACAGCTTGCTTATAGGTAAGTGTGAAAGGTTTTTCAACCAAAACGTGTTTTCCTGCAAGGAGTGCTTCTTTGGCTGTGGGATAGTGTGCTTGATTGACATTGGCAACATAAATAACATCAATATCAGGGTCTTTTAACATTTCGTCAAGACTCCCATAAGCCCTAGGAATCCCATGTTTACTAGCAAAAGCCTGCGCTGATTCAAGTGAACGACTTGATACTGCTATCACCTCACCATTTCCAGCGAGCCTTACGCCCTCAATAAAACGAGGTGCCACCTGAGCAGTTGATACAACACCATATTTCACCTTAGTCATAACAAACTCCTTTACTTTTGATAAGACTATTATAACACGCAAAAAGAAAAGACATAAACAGAAACATTTTATTAATGTGTGACACTTTTCTTATCATCCTTTTGATGCTTGTCTTGACTAAAAAAAGACAAACTCATAAAAGAGCTTGTCTTCATTTGAAATCTATTCTATTAAACGATTTTTAAATTGCTTTATTGTCTGATCAAATAATCAAAGGCACCAAGTGCAGCTGTTGCACCAGAACCCATTGAGATAATGATTTGTTTGTAGGCGGAATTAGTACAATCACCGGCAGCAAATACACCAGCTATGTTGGTTGAACCGTGGTTATCCACTTCTATTTCCCCTCTATCAGTTAAAACAATACCACTATCTTTTAACCATTCTGTATTTGGGACTAATCCAATCTGAACAAATACTCCTTCCAAATCTAACCTTGTTTCTTGGTTGGTTTCTCTGTCAACATAAATGAGTCCAGTAACATGGCTATCTCCAACAATTTCTTTTGTCGTCACATTTTTGATGATGGTTACATTATCTAGTTTTGACGCACGATCTTGCAAAATCTTATCAGCTTTTAACTCTGGTAAAAATTCTAAAACATAAACATGACTAGCGAGACCAGCTAAATCAATGGCTGCCTCTAATCCTGAGTTCCCACCACCAATCACAGCCACATTTTTATCTGTAAATAAAGGGCCGTCACAGTGTGGACAGTAAGTCACACCTTTATTGCGGAATTTTTCTTCACCAGGAACATTAATATTTCGCCATTTTGCACCCAGTGATAGAATAACCGTTTTTGATTTTAGAACAGCACCATTTGCCAACTCTATTTCAACAACATCTGAGCGTTTCAAAGAAACCGCTCGTTGAGATTTCATAATATCAACATCGTAGGATTTGGTGTGCGCTTCTACTTGGGCCATCAATTGAGACCCTTCCGTATAAGTTGTCCCAATCATATTTTCAATCCCAACGGTCTCTAATACTTGACCACCAAAAGTTTCCGCTAAAAGACCCGTTTTAATCCCTTTTCTTGCTGCATAGATTGCCGCACTGTTTCCTGCTGGGCCACCACCAACAACTAAAACATCATACAGACCTTTGTCAGAAAAGTTTTCCATTGATAAAGGTGCTGTCACCAAGTCTAACAGTTGCTCAATCGTATTACGACCAGATGTTAATTCCTCACCATTTAAATAAACAGTTGGGACAGCCATAATTCCTTTTGCTTCAATCTCATCTTTAAACATGCCACCTTCTACCATAACGTGTGAAATGTTTGGGTTGAGAACCGACATAATGTTTAGTGCTTGTACAACATCTGGACAATTGTGACAGGATAAACTAACATAAGTTTCAAAGTGTAGGTCTTTATCGATTTTCTTAATGCGATCAACCACTTCCTGTTCAATTTTTGGTGGACGACCAGAAACTTGTAGTAAAGCCAGTATAAACGATGTGAACTCATGACCTAAAGGAAGACCAGCAAATTCAACGCCACTTTCTTCCCCTTTTTTAGCTATGCGAAAACTTGGGAGACGATTGAGTTTTCTTTCTTCAAAACTAATACGATCTGACATCCCAATAATGTCATTAAGAAATTCTTTGACCTTTGAAGAATTGTCATCATCTGATAAATGTGCTTGAAAGACAATATCCGACTCTAGTAGGGCAAGATACTGTGCTAATTGATCTTTAATACCTGCATCTAAAGCCATAAGCCCGTCTCCTTATATTTTACCAACTAAGTCAATGCTAGGAGCTAGGGTTTCATCCCCTTCTTTCCATTTTGCAGGACAAACTTCATTTGGATGTTTTCTCACATATTGTGCTGCGCGAACCTTATCAATTAAAGTACTAGCATCACGGCCAATACCACCAGCATTGATTTCCATCATTTGAATAACGCCATCTGGATCAATGATAAATGTCCCACGTTGAGCAAGACCATCTTCACCTAATACATCAAATCCATTTGATAATTCATGTGATGGATCGCCAATCATGGCATAAGTAATTTTTCCAACAACATCAGAATCATCATGCCAAGCCTTGTGTACAAAATGAGTATCTGTTGACACAGAATACACCTCAACCCCTAAAGATTGTAAGGTGGCATACTGTTCTTGCAAATCACCTAACTCAGTAGGGCAAACAAAAGAGAAATCTGCAGGGTAGAAGCAAAAAATAGCCCATTTCCCTTTCACATCTTTATCTGTTATAGTGATAAATTTCCCATCTTTATAAGCGGTTGATGTAAATTCAACCATTTGTTTTCCGACTAATGACATAGATTAGTCCTCCTTCTAAATTTAAAATGCTTTTATAAATTCATTATAGGAAAAAAATCTTTTAAAGTCCAATAAACACTGGGATTTTCATGATAAAAGTACAGACTTTTATCTTTAAAGAGAGATTAAATAGAAAACGCTTACTTCCATCCTGATTTTTAATGTTAACAAGACAGTAATGACAAGTGCGAATCAAAATTTCCAATACTTATCAGTTTTGACGTAGACTTTAAGAATTTGCTATAAAAAATCCCTATCATTTAAAAATGATGGGATTGTGATTTGTGCTTAAATGTTATCAACGAGATGGTATTCTACTATTGGTTTGGGTTCTTTTGTTAATTTTTTGAATTCCAAATGATGTATTGGATTATCAATTAAGAGTATTTTGGGTGATTCATCTAGATTGGTTACTAAGGAAATAACATAATTTTTTCTATATTGTTTTGCTTTTTCATATTCTTTTTCTGTCATTCTAAAAGTACCATGTTTTGCTCTAATTCCTTTCACTTCGGACAAATAATGGTTATTACCAACACTTATTTGAAAATCATAACCATCACCATATAATCTAGCATCTTCTAATATCCCTTTTCTAAAAAGGGTTTGCTCTTTATAATGACTCATGAAATAAAGTTCTGCTTCAAGGCCTGTTTCTTGTAATCTCTTAAAGCGTGATGAAATGATAGGTTTGTCAATGACAGTTATAGTAGAGAGGTGATAATTCTCCTTAAGATATAATTTAACAATATCAGCAAATTCTTTAGCATTTGCTTGACCAAATAAACTATCAATCAACTCTTTTCGGTGACGATAAACATCCGCTTTTTGCCACCAACCACGTCTACCATTGTCAAAGTATGGGTCAAATAAATCCATACGATTCTTGACAACACCACTTGTCGCTACTAATTTTAAATCAACAAAATAGCGATAAAAATCAGTCTTTGTGTTAAAACCAAACTCTTGAACAAATGCCATATTAAACTTAGCTAAACCATAACCAATTAGGTTCAACACTTCATAATTTTTATGTTTGCTTGCCATTATTTTCTCTCTCTTCTTTCACCAAACTTTTTAAAAAGAGAGGGACAAATTTTCATCCCACCCTTTTATTTCCCTTGTAATACTTTTCGTGGTTTGGTGCCTTCGGCTGGACCGATGACGCCTGCTTCTTCTAGTTCTTCCATTAAGCGTGTTGCTCGGTTAAAGCCTACGGATAGGCGTCTTTGTAACATGGAAGCACTGGCTTTTTGTGACTCAATAATCAACGCTTTGGCTTCTTCAAAAAGAGGGTCGCCTTCACTTGATGAACCGTCACTTGAGGTGTCATTTTCTGAGACCTCGCCTGGATCAAAGCTTTCGTCATAATCTGCGTCAGCTTGTTTTTTGATGAAGTCAACAATTCTTTCCACCTCATCATCAGAGATAAATGAGCCTTGCAAGCGAACAGGATGGTTTTCATCAATGGGTTTAAAGAGCATGTCGCCTCGACCAAGGAGTTTTTCTGCCCCATTTTCATCTAAAATCGTACGGCTATCTGTTCCACTTGATACCGCAAAGGCGATTCGGCTAGGGACATTGGCTTTAATCAAACCACTAATAACGTCAACACTTGGGCGTTGTGTGGCAAGAATCATGTGAATCCCTGCTGCCCTAGCTTTTTGGCCCAAGCGAATAATCGCATCTTCAACTTCTTTACTGGCCACCATCATCAAGTCAGCCAATTCGTCAACGATAACAACAAGGAGGGGTAGTGGTATTTGTTTCACTTCTGAAGCGAGGTTATATTCTGCTACTTTTGCATTATAACCTGCAATATTTCTGACACCGATTCGGCTAAAGAGCTCATAGCGGTTTTCCATTTCATCAACGACTTTTTGAAGTGCCTTACTAGCTTTTCTAGGATTGGTCACCACAGGAATCAAAAGATGAGGAATATCATTGTAGACGGATAATTCAACCATCTTTGGATCAATCATCATCATTTTTACCTGGTCTGGTCTGGCTTTCATCAAGATACTTGCGATAATGCCATTAATAGCAACCGACTTCCCAGAACCAGTTGAACCGGCAACGAGCAGGTGCGGCATCCGTGCTAGGTTAAAGGAGCGACTAGTGCCATTAACAGCTTTTCCAAGCGGTACTTCAAGCAGTTTTTCTGGATCTGTTTTTGACTGCTCCCAAAGTTCTCTAAAGGAAACTGTTGCCACTTCTGAGTTTGGCACCTCAATTCCCACCAAGGACTTCCCTGGAATTGGTGCCTCAATACGAACGTCTTTTGCAGCTAAAGCAAGTGCCAAGTCATCAGCCAAGTTAGAAATGCGATTGACACGAACACCAATGGCCGGTTTGACCTCATATTTAGTCACAGAAGGGCCTATCTCTGCTCTTTCGACAACAACTTTAATGCCAAAGCTAGCAAATGTTGCTTCTAAGACTTTGATGTTGTCACGAACTAGTTTTTTCTCACGTGTCTGGTTTTTTGGTTTGTCGGTATCAAATAAATCGATGGTTGGTAACTGATAATGGAGCGTTTTTTTCGGAGTGAAATCAACATCTATTGGCGTTTCATCATCCTCTAGAGGAACTTCTTCTTTAAGATCATCATCTAGGTCATAGGTGATTTCTTCTTCCTCATCTGCAACATAGCCTACAATTTCAGGCTCTCGATAGCTTTTTGGTTCAAAAAACTTATCCTGAGCTCCTAAAACCGCACCTTCACTAGAAAACGTTGCATCATCTAAGTCTTCTTCTGCCACTTCAATGGCAGCAAGAGCTTTTTCTTCTTCTATGCGTTTCTTTTCTTCTTGTTTGAGAAAGCGTTCTTGTCTTTTTCGTTCATTTCTGGCTTTCATTTTTTGAGCCATCTCTTTGACAAATTCAGTAATATCTCTAATATTCCAAGGTGTCATTAAGAATAACCCTAATAAGATAAAGAGGGCTCCTATGAAGAAACTACCAATGTTTGAGAATAAAAAAGAAATGGGTTTGTATAAAAGGGCACCAACCATGCCACCACCAGTGAATGATTTGACCTGAAAAGCCATTAAATCATCAACGATGACTTTCATTGTCCCAGCAAAAATCTCCTTGCCTCTCATGATTGACAGTGAAAAGAAATAAGCATGCCATTCTAAAAGAAGCCCCATGAGTAGCATGATAAAGCCTCCTAAAAGACCGTCTTTTTGACGAATCCATTTGAAAGCATATAGATAAATAAGATATGAAAAAATAACGAGGTAGGCTAGGCTACCAAATAAAAAACGGATGACATTGTAAATCGTCGTCCCAAACGGTCCTAATTTAAAAATCGCAAAAAAGAGAACAATCTTCATCCCAAGCGCTAATAGTAAGCGTTTGGTGGCCGCTTGTTTTTCTTTTTCTGCTTTTGTCACATAACGTTTTTTTGCTCTTGTTTTTCCTGAATTTTTCGATTTAGCCATGCTTTTATTATAACATGTTTTTAAGTTTTAGGTAATATCAGATAAATATGGTAAAATAAAAAATAATACATTATCATTTGAAGGAGTTCCCATGAAAAAAATTATTCTTCTAGCTCTTGCTTTACTACTTTTTTTAGCCGGTTGTAGCAGTGAGACAAAAGAAACTCAAGAAACAACGCAAAAAGATCCAGCTACAGAGAGACTTGAAATGCTCAACAAGGCTGATTTCCCGCAGCTATCAACAACGATTGCTGACAATGAAGCAGCTGTTAAGATTGTCACTTCTAAGGGTGATATCACAATTAAACTCTTTCCAGAACTAGCCCCTTTAGCCGTTGAAAACTTTTTAACACATGCCAAAGAAGGCTACTATGATGGTGTCATTTTCCACCGAGTGATTGATAATTTCATGATTCAAACAGGTGACCCTAAAGGAGATGGGACTGGTGGGGAGTCCATTTGGCAAGGTAAGGATGAGAACATTGATGCTGGTAACGGTTTTGTCAACGAACCATCTGATTACCTCTATAATATCCGTGGTGCTCTTGCTATGGCTAACGCTGGACCTGATACTAACGGCAGTCAATTTTTTATCAACCAAAACACTTTTGACCAAACGTCAAAACTGGACCCAAGATATTTTCCGAAAAAAATTATTCAAGCCTACTCAAACGGCGGCAATCCTAGTTTAGATTTCCAGTACACTGTTTTTGGTCAGGTGATTGAAGGGATGGATGTGGTAGATAATATCGCATCTGTGCCAACTGATGATAAGGATAAACCTCAAGAAGAAATTGTGATTAAAAACATTGAGATTACAAAAGACTATACTTTTAAGCATTAACAGACACTAAAAAAAGCGTTAGCAATGGCTAGCGCTTTTTAAAGGTATTGTAATTATGTATTAACCTTTATTTTCTTTATTTTTTGTTTCTTATTTCTTATTGTCCTAAACCTTCAGCAATTTTGTTAAGGTTCCATTCCATCATCGCATAGTATGAATCCCCATCTTCACCTTCTTCAGCCACAGAGTCTGTGAAGATTTCAGCGTAGATTGGGATATTTGTGTCTTTAGACACAGTTTCCATTGGACGACGGTCAACTGAACTTTCAACAAAGAGAGCCTTAAGGTCTGTTGATCTTAATTTATCTACTAATGTAGTAATTTGTTCAGGTGTTCCTTCTTCTTCAGTGTTGATTTCCCAGATGTAAGCTGATGGAACGTTGTAAGCTTTTGAGAAGTACTTGAAAGCACCTTCACTTGTAACAATCAACTTACGATCTTCTGGAATAGCATCAAAAGCAGATTTTGCTTTTTTATCTAATGCTTCTAATTTTTCAACATAAGCATCTAGATTTTTTTGGTAAGCATCCTTATTGGCTGGATCTTTTTCCATGAGGTGTTTACCGATATTCTTAGCGTAGATGATACCATTTTCAAGACTTAACCAAGCATGAGGATCTTCTTTTCCTTCTTCGTTTTCTCCCTCAAGATAAATGATTTCGACACCATCACTGGCTGCAAAATAATCTTCATTTTCTTTTTTACCAGCATTTTCAATCAATTTTGTGAACCATGCGTTTCCACCTGTTTCAAGATTGATACCATTGTAAAAAATAAGATCTGCATCAGTTGTTTTACGAACATCTTCTGATAAAGGCTCATATTCATGTGGATCTTGACCAATTGGAACAATACTATGAAGGTCTACAAGATCTCCAGCAATGTTCTTAGTCATATCAGCTAAGATTGAGTTGGTTACAACTACACTAATTTTTTCATTAGTATCAGCTGCTTCATCAGCTTTTTTGCTAGTTGAACATCCTACTAAAAGTACAATTGCAACTAAGGCTCCTAAGAAGCCTAAAAATTTTTTATTTATCACGTTAACTTCTTCTCTTTCTAAAAATTTGTTGTTTTGGAGAAATAAAGAAAGAAATAATGAAAATCACTGCGGAAGTCAAGACAATACATGAGCCGACGGCAATATTAAAGGTATATCCTAAAAAGATACCTAAAACTGAAGCGACAGCTCCTATCGTCGAAGATAGTATCAGCATGTATTTTAGCCTATTCGTATACAGATACGCAGTTGCAGCAGGAGTAATCAGCATGGCAACAATGAGGATGGTTCCAACACTTTGCATAGCTGTTACGGCTACTAAGGTCAAACAAATCATCAAAAGGTAGTGGTAGAACTGTACATTCACACCTGTTGATTTTGCAAACACAGGGTCAAATGAAGTTAGTTGTAATTCCTTGAAAAAGACGATGATGACTAGTAAAACAATACCAGAAATCAGAATTGTTAACCACTTATCACTATCTTGGACAGCCAAGATATTCCCAAAAAGGATGTGAAAAAGGTCGGTTGAACTTTTGGCAACACTAACAAGAATAACGCCTAATGCTAAAAAGGCACTAAATGTTATCCCGATAGCTGTATCTCCTTTGAGAGAACTATTTTCCTTTACAAAGGTGATAATAATTGATGCTAAAAGTCCAAAAATTGTAGCGCCTAAAAAGAAATTAACTCCTAAAATATAGGACATCGCAACACCCGGTAGTACAGCATGTGAGATGGCATCGCCCATGAGCGACATGGATCTTAAAATAATAAAACACCCAACTGCCCCTGAAACAATACCTACTACAATCGCTGTCACCAAAGCATTTTGTAAAAAGTGATAGGATTGCAAACCATTAATAAAATTTTCAATCATGGTTTCACCTCGCCTTCTACAATAATTGATTCCCCATAAGCTTCTTTAAGGTTTGACATAGAATAGACAGCCTCAACATCGCCATATGCAATCAATTTGCGATCAAGTATGATGAGTTGATCAAAATATTGATGAACCTTACTCAAATCATGATGAACTACTAAAATGGTCTTACCTTCCTCTTTTAACATCTTGAGGATATCAACGATGATACTCTCACTGACAGAATCGATCCCAACAAATGGTTCGTCTAAAAAGATGTAATCAGCTTTTTGAATCAGACATCTTGCAATCAACATTCTTTGGAATTGTCCTCCAGAAAGACTGTTAATTGGTCTATCTGAAAATTCTTCTAATCCCACTTGTTTAAGAGCAACTTCGACTGCTTGCCAATCTGATTTAGAAAGGTATTTGAATAATCCTATTTTCTTATATAACCCAAGTGAGACACATTCTTTAACAGTCATTGGGAAACTGAGATCAATTTGACTTTTTTGCTCAACATAAGCTATTTTCTTTAAAACTTGCCCACTATCTTGTCCGTCTAGTTTGGTATGCCCTCCATGTTCTACAAGATTCAACATCGCCTTCATCATTGTTGATTTGCCAGCACCATTAGGACCAATAATCCCAATAATGCCTGTTTTATCAATCGTTAATGAGAGATGTTCTAAAGCAAGATTGTTTCCGTCGTATGATACGGTCAAATCTTCCATAATTATCATTATTAATCTCCTTAATGAGCTAACAATAATTACAATCAATTCAATTATACCTATCTTTTTTTAAAACGTCAACTTGAAGTCGCAAAGTCCCAAAACTAAGTCAATAGCATCTTTAAACACTTTTCTTTTTGGAGAACTATAATACAAGTCAATTCTGCCACTAAGCAAATTTCAAAAAAACAAACCTATACTACCTTCAAATACTACATCACTGACTTGATTTTATAATGATTATTTTATTTCAAAAAAAAATCCAAGCGTTAGACAGAAAATCTAGCGCTTGGAGTGCATACCATCTAGTGGTCTTTTTATTATTCACTAATAGTTGGATCAATTGGTTCGACAGTCTGAACTGGTTCTTCAGGTACAGGCTCTTCTTGACTAACTTCGTTATTAAGTTCTTCCTCATTAGCTTTTTCTTCAGCTTCAGCGGCAGCCTTCTCTTCTTCTTTTTTAGCAATATTGTCAGCTTTAACTTGATCAGAGAGTGCTTCCAAATTGTCACTTGTCGCATAAACGCCAACTTCCATATCAATAATACTACCAACTGGAACTTGTTTAGCAATATCATTGTATAACGGCATTTTAACATCTAATTGAGATAGAGGAACTCTTACTTTATTACCATCTCGCATCTTGACATCAAGTAAATCTTTGGTAGTTTTTGAGTTTGCTAATTGAATGGACTCGATGTTATCCACAAGTTCCTTATCTAATTTCATTAATTCTTTGACAAGTAAGGAAACGTCTTCTTTTTGAACTAGGTTAACCAACAAGAACTGCTCGGGCATTTGAGCTTTTGTAATTGTTGGCATTATCTCACCTGTCTCTATCACTGGTTGATAGCCTGACTCTAATTGCTGATAAGCAACGATACGATATTCTGAAACAGTAATGGTAAATCGATTTGGAAATTGGTAACTAATATTAGCACTTTTAACCCAAGGGTTACCTTTAACGACAGCTTTTTCATATTGTTTTTTGTTGGTGATTAAAGAAAATATATAATCGCTATCTTTGATCCCAGAAGTGGCATAAATCGTTTCTTCATTGCTATAAGTCATACCAGCCACCGAAATCTGCTTTTGCTTGCTGTAAGGTGTGCTCATGAAAATTGAGAAGAGTAATAAAAGCGAAAAGCCAACTAAAATAGGAAGGGCTTTTTTTATTTTCTCATCTAAAACAAAAGCTTTTCTAGGATGGGCTTTATTAGATTTTTCACCACTCTTATCTAGCTTGTCTTCTTTTTTTAGACTAGGAAGTAAACTCTTTTTTTCTTCCTCAATAGCCTCATCTTCTATAGGAGACTCATCATTTTCAAGAGAGATTTCTTTCTCATCAGCTATTTCTTTTTCATCAGAGACTTCAGATAATTCTTCTCCAAGTGCTTCCTCAGAGAGCTCTTTTTCCTCCCCATTATCAGAAGATTCCTCTTCTACTTCTTTTTCTTTTTGTCGTTTTAATTTGGCTTTTTCTATTTCTTCCTTCTTTTTTTGAAGTTCTTTTTCTTGTTTTTCTTTTTCCAATCGTTCTTTTTCTTGTTTACGCTTTTGAAATTCAAGATTTTTTTTCTGCCACTCTGTTAAAACGTCCTCTTTTTTAGGGGTTTCTTTTTTATTTGACATCTAATTTTCCTTTAGTTTTTTTCTGATATGTCTTTCATTAAAATCTGATAAAATTCCTCTAACGAGGTGGTTTCTTTGCTATTTGCCATCGTCTTTACAAAATTTTCTTGATGGCTTAGGATAAATTCAACTTGTTCATAAAAACTTTGTTCTGTCAGTTGATTTTCTGCTAATTGTAGGGCGTAGCCTTTATTTTCAAAATAAGCAGCATTTTCTAATTGGTCACCACGACTGGCCTCTTTCCCAAGAGGAACGATGAGGTGAGGCTTTTTCATAGCTAATAGCTCAAAAATAGTGTTGGACCCACCTCTTGTCACAACAAGATCCGCCATTGCCATCAAACCTTCATAGGTGTCAGTCACATAGTCAACACGGTAAAGGTTCGGACGCAATTGATTTAATGCCTTATCCCCTGAGATGTTAATGATGTTGTAGCGTTTTGTCAGTTCTTTTTGATGGGTAGAGATGAAATTATTAAACACTTTAGCTCCTGCAGAACCTCCGATAAATAAAATCGTCTTTAAGTCAGAACTGAAGTGTTCCTTTACTTCTGTCAAAAGTGGACTCACTTGAGGTGGTGTTTGAGAAATCTTCGTAATCGCCCCAACATGTTTTAACTTTGGAGAATGATGTTCTTGTTCGAAAGTCGTATACATCAAAGTAGCCAGTTTATAGGCAATTTTATTGGCAAGTCCCATTGACAAATCAGATTCATGAACATAGATAGGAATGCCGATAAGTTTAGATGCAATGACAGGAGGGACTGAAACAAAGCCTCCTTTAGAAAACAAGGCTTTCGGTTTTAGTGTCATTAAAATAAAAATAGATTGTAGAATCCCAAAGAAAACTTTGAAAAAATCAGCAAGATTTTGCCAAGAAAAATACCGGCGTAGTTTCCCCGTTGAAATACTATGGAAGGTCACTGATTCTTTAAACGCTTGAAGTTGTTCAAATTCAACACCATGTTTATCACCAATATAGTGTACTTCAAAACCATCTTCAATCAGTTTTGGAATTAATAATAAATTCAAAGTCACATGACCAACAGTGCCACCACCGGTTAAAACAATTTTCCCTTTAGCCATCTCAAACTCCTTTTAACTCATTGAAGGTCGCAATAAATTCATCGCCACGCACCTCAAAATTATCATACATATCCCAACTAGCATTAGCGGGGCTTAGTAAAATCGTATCTCCTTTAGAGGCTGTCTTAAAAGCTAACCGTGTTGCCTCTTTGACATCTTTAGCTTGAAGATAAGGCACATTAGCCTTTTGCGCAGCCTTTATCATACGAGGAGCTGATTGTCCAATAAGAATCATGACTTTTAAGCCTTTGATATCTTCAACTAATTCATCAAATTCATTCCCGCGATCTAATCCACCAGCAATAAGTAAAACATTTTCATTATTAAAACCAGAAAGAGCCTTTTGTGTCGCCAAAATATTGGTCGATTTACTGTCATTGAAGAAAGAAACGCCTTCGATGCTACCAATGGACTGTAAACGGTGCTTTACCCCACCAAAATGAGATAAAACGTTCACAATTGTTTGATTAGAGACCTCAAATAATTTTGCAACAGCAATGGTCGCCAAAGCATTTTCGATATTATGTAAGCCAGGGACACCTAACTGATCAACCGACATAATCTTTTCCTGACGATAATAAAGATTACCCTCTTTCAGATAAGCCCCGTCCACTACTTCTTCAGTCGAAAATGGGACTAAGGTTGCTTTAGTAGTACTTGCTAATGTTTTTAACAAGTCTTGGTTAACATTAATAACGAGAAAATCAGAAGCGGTCATTTTTTGCTGAATTGCCCATTTAGCCTTAACATAGTTATCAAATGACCCATGATAATCGATATGGGTAGGCATAATATTAGTGATAACAGCAATATGTGGTTTAAAAGCTTCAATTCCCATCAATTGAAAGCTAGACAATTCCATGACTAAAACATCATTTTTTGAAACAGATTGTGCCACTTCACTGGCTGGAAAGCCAATATTCCCAGCAAGATGGGCAGCTACTCCACTAGCATTTAAAACATTTTCAATCATTGTTGTTGTGGTTGTTTTACCGTTAGAACCAGTAATACCAACAATTGGTGCTTCTGAAATTAAATAAGCAAGCTCAACCTCAGTATAGATAGGAATCTCTTTAGACATAGCTAATTGGAGCATAGGGTTGCTATAAGGAATGCCAGGGTTTTTGACGATAAAGCTAAATTCTTCATCCAATAATTCTAGCGGGTGATGACCACAAATCACTCTAATACCTTCAGCTAAAAGAGATTTAGCACCAGGATTATCTTCAAGTGGTTTAGCATCATTAACAGTCACTATTGCTCCCAATTTAGTGAGTAATCGTGCTGCTGCTGCTCCTGATCGGGCTAAGCCCAAGACTAAAACTTTCTGATTATTAAATTGCGATAGTTGTTTCATTTTTCTTTCCCATTCGTTCTTGACGTTGTTTCTATTTTACCTTTAATCAGCCACTTTTTCAACCGTTATTAGATGGTAAAAAGGTTTGTTTATTGCTTTTATTAAGCAGATTAAAAAGATAGCTATTGGCTATCTTTTGTTTCTATTTTATTTGACAATTTAACCACATCTTTTACAATGTAAAAACCAGCGACCAGCATGCCTAAAATCACATAGACTTCTGGCGGTGATTCGATTAGTTTAATCGCACCCATTCCTATGACAAAGACAGCAAAAGAAATAATCGCAACTATCATAATCATATTCATAGTGTTTTTTATTGTCTTGGAAGCGACAAATAGGTAATACAAAACAATCAAAATAGCAATTATTAAGTAAAACATCTATTTCTCCTTCCAAACAATATTATTCTTCTGATTCTGAATTTTTCTTCTTTTTAGATGCTTTGGCACGAAGATTCTTATCAAGAATTTGCTTACGAAGACGAATAGATTCAGGTGTGACTTCCATATATTCATCATCATTTAAAAATTCTAGTGATTCTTCAAGGGTTAAAATACGTGGTGTTTTGATCACTGAAGTCTGATCTTTAGTGGCAGAACGAACGTTTGTCATTTGTTTTGCCTTGGTAATGTTGACTGTCAAGTCATTATCACGAGAGTTCTCTCCGATAATCATCCCTTCATAAACTTCTGTTCCTGGATTGACAAAAATGGTACCACGTTCTTCAATAGACATGATGGAGTAGGTTGTTGCTTTACCCGCATCAATAGACACAAGGGCACCGCGATGACGACCTCCAATTTCAGCTCGCACAAACGGCATGTAACTGTCGAAGGTATGGTTCATGATACCATAGCCACGAGTCATTGATAGAAATTCTGTTGTGTAACCAATCAATCCTCTAGCGGGCACCATGAAAATCAAACGTGTTTGACCATTGCCGGTAGATTGCATATCAATCATCTCACCTTTTCGTTCTGATAAGGATTGAATAACTGATCCTTGGTACTCTTCTGGCGTGTCAATTTGCACGCGCTCAAACGGTTCCATCTTAACACCATCAACTTCTTTGATGATTACTTCTGGACGTGAGACTTGAAGTTCATAGCCTTCACGTCTCATGGTTTCAATTAAGATAGACAAATGTAATTCACCACGACCTGACACGGTCCATTTATCTGGGGAGTCAGTTGGGTCAACACGAAGAGAGACATCGGTTTGTAATTCTGCTAATAAACGCTCTTCCACCTTACGAGAAGTAACAAATTTCCCTTCACGTCCTGCAAAAGGAGAATTATTAACTAAGAACGTCATTTGAAGCGTTGGCTCGTCAATATGAAGAATAGGTAGTGGCTCAACAGCATCTGTTGGTGTCACTGTTTCACCAACGAAAATATCTTCCATTCCTGAAACAGCAATCAAATCTCCAGCTTTTGCCTCTTTAATCTCACGACGCTCTAGGCCAAAGAAACCAAATAGTTTTGTTACTCTAAAGTTTTTTGTAGTGCCATCTAATTTTGAGAGGGTTACTTGGTCACCGACTTTTACTGTTCCTCTAAAGACACGACCAATCCCAATACGACCAACAAAATCATTATAATCTAATAATGATACTTGAAATTGAAGGGGCTCATCTGAATTATCAATAGGAGCTGGAATGTGTTCGATAATGGTATCAAATACAGGGGCCATTGTTTTTTCTTGGGCACTAGGATCATCTGATAAAGAAGATGTTCCATTAATAGCTGAAGCATAAACAACAGGGAAATCAAGTTGTTCATTATCAGCTCCAAGTTCGATAAATAGCTCTAATACCTCATCAACAACTTCTGCTGGACGTGCTGATGGTTTATCAATTTTATTGACAACAACGATAGGAATTAAATCTTGCTCCAAAGCTTTTTTCAAAACAAAGCGTGTTTGTGGCATGGTTCCTTCATAGGCATCAACAACTAAAACAACACCATCAACCATCTTCATAATACGTTCCACTTCTCCACCAAAGTCAGCATGCCCTGGGGTATCCATGATATTAATACGTGTATCGTTATATAAAACGGCTGTGTTTTTAGCTAAAATAGTAATCCCACGCTCTTTTTCAATATCATTTGAATCCATCGCGCGTTCATCTAGTGTTGTTCTAGCATCTAAGGTTTTTGATTGTTTTAATAATTCGTCAACAAGTGTGGTTTTCCCATGGTCAACATGGGCGATAATAGCAATGTTACGAATGTCTTCTCTTAATTTGGTCATATAATCCTCTATATCTTTTAAATTCAACTCATGAATTATATCATAAATTTACTCAAATAACAGTGATAAGGTGGTTGTAAATGTTTTCAGAAACAATAAAACTACTTTTTAATGCTGATTTAGACTGAAAAATTGGAAAAACAAGAAGCTCTTAGCCCCTTGCTTTTAGTAATGATTAAGCATGATTACCCTTTTTTCTTTTTGCCATCCCAGTAATCATAACCAAATTTCAAGACATAAATCTCTTGAAAACCTGCTTTTTTGAGCTCTACAACTGCTCGACCAACCCCTTTACTACGATTACTGTCATATAGTAAAACAGGTTTATCTTTTCTCAAAGCGGACAAAGAAGTTTTAAATTGACCAATTGGAAAATTTCTAGCTCCCATAATATGCTCACGTTTAAAGACTGATGGTTCTCTGATATCAATTAATTGTCCTGTTCTCATCAAGGCTGCAAATTCTTCATTTTCGATAAATTTAGAGGCTTTTCTAATTCTAAAGTAGTTCCAAATCGTCCATCCGATAAAACCAATCACACCAATCCAAAGTATAATTGTCACAATATTGTTTGTCATAACTCTCCTTTATTCTTCCATTAACTGACTCGCTAAGCTGGCTGCACCAATAATGCCTGCATCATTTCCCAACTCCGCTATTTTAATTTTGGTTGATTGTCTAACTTGTGGGAAGGTAAATGTTTTAAAATATTTTTCAATACGAGCACGTAAAAATTCTCCAGCTGCAGATACCCCTCCACCAATCACAATACTATCAGGGTTTAAAATATTACTAATATTGGCTGTAGCAAGACCGAGATAAAAACCTACTTTTTCCACAATACTGTTAGCAAAACTATCACCAGATTCGGCAGCAACAAAAATAGCCTTACTTGTTACTTCTTCACCATTATCAAGCGCTAACTTAATCTTTGAATCTCCTTCATAGGCTTCTGCTAATTGACGTGCTACACGGACCACACCTGTTGCTGAAGCAACTGTTTCAAGACAGCCATGACTACCACAAGTACAAAGAAAACCATTGGTAGGTTCAACAATCATATGGCCAATTTCACCACCGGCACCAGCAACACCATGAACAAGTTTGCCGTCAGTGATGATTCCACCACCCACACCAGTTCCAAGAGTCATAAAGACAACATCAGAATGATTATTGCCAGCACCAACCCAGCGTTCCCCTAAGGCTGCAACATTAGCATCATTATCAATGGCAAAAGGAATGCCAATTTCTCTTTCAATGACTGAGCCAACTTCTTGTGTTTTGGCCCAATTGAGATTGTAGGCACCTGTCACCGTTTTTAACTGACGATCAACTGCTCCAGGAGAACCCATACCAATACCAACGAAATCATCCTTTGTCAGACCATAAAGATCTAAACGATGTTTAATAGACGCAACAATATCAGGAACAATATGTTTGCCATCTTCTAAAATATTGGTTTCAATTGCCCACTTTTCTTGAAGGTCACCTTCTAGTGTTAGAATACCAAATTTGATGGTGGTTCCACCTAAATCAATTCCTAGTAGCTTATTTGCCATTTTCTTTTTCCTCTTCTATCCTGTGCTCTCGCCTTAAAATCAATTCAGCAATCAGATAATCATCTTTTTCAATCAAGCCATTATCATAGAGTCGTTCTAACTCAATTTTCATCATTTCAATATCATAAAGACGCTTGCCGAGATAGACAAAAATGCCAAAATGCTTTAGTAACTGCTGCACATCATAAAGTGTTTTCATACACTGATTTTACCAAAAAGAGCCCCTTTTTTCAAGATATAATGCAATCGGTTTCTATAAAAGAGTAATTGTTGGCAATAAAAAAACCTAGAAAAATTTTCCTAGGCTTTTTGGTTATCATTATCTAATTCCTGGTTTATTGCCAAGCTCTGCTTGAAGCATCCATAATGTTTTTTCTGCATCAGTTTGAGCTGCTACAAATAAATCATTTGAAGGATCATCGCCTTCTTCATCCGTCACATCTAGACCTACTTGGTAAAGGTTAGCTAAATAGCTATAAACTTCTACCAAACGATTTAAGTGATCTTCAATAGTTTTATCAAAAGAACCAGGTACTTCTTCTAGTTTAGAGTGCTCATCAAATTCTTTAAGAGTAGAATAAGGTGCTCCTCCGATAGTAATTAAACGTTCACTAATTTCATCAAGATGTTCATTTAAACCATCCATTAACTCATCCATTTTTGGATGAAGATGGAAGAATCCTCTTCCTCTCATATACCAGTGGATTTGGTGAACGATTGAAGCCGCCTTAGAAAGATCAGCAACAGTTTGATTTAAGACCGCTTTTGTTTTAGAATTGCTTTCTGTTTCTTCCTTTTTTGTAATGTTATGAACGACTGATGCATAAATTTTTTCAACACTAATTGTACTCATATTTCTCTCCTTATTTAGAATTATTATTATTTACATTTTTATTGTAACGCTTTTCTGATTAAAAAGCAACTGTTTTGATTGTTTTAGAAACTATTTTCGAATAAAGAATTATGACCTTTTTCATAAAACGATTATATTTCTTCTGTCAAGCCTTTAAGAATGGCTTAAGCAAACAAAAAGTCTATCTTTCAAGACCAAAGATAGTTACCTCCCTACTATTAGTTATGATGATTGCTTTATTAATAATAGTTAAATGGGAGATTATCACAAATACTACACCACTCATTTGGATAATAGGCATCAGTTTATTACTCAGTCTTTATGATATTTTTTACCAAGAATATCCTGTCATTATTTGGGTGATATTTACTTTGAGTACAATCCTTTTTTATCCTATAACACTGACTGCGATCACTTTATTTTTACTGGCTCTTTTAGCAGAATTTCGAGAGATTAAAATAGGAAGTGGTGATTTGTTTTACCTTAGTACAATCAGTCTAACTATTACTATTTGGCAACTCTCTTGGCTCATTCAACTGGCAAGTCTCATGGGAATACTAATCATTTTACTAGGGCAAAACAATAAAAGACCTGTTCCCTTCATTCCCTTTTTGACCTTGGCTTATTGCCTTATCCTTTAAAACACAAAAGGTATTTTATAAACTTCTGTTGCCACTTCACCCAATTACCAGTTAGTTGAAAGAAAAATGATCCCCTTATAAGCCATTTTTCTAAATTAAAAAAGATATGGTTTTAAATGACATTAAAGACTAGTTTTCTTATAAAATGTGATGTCTTTTTTGATCATAGTGGTCATCCATTTTTATTGGATTTTCTCCTGTTTTGGAGAGATAAAGATACACTCGTTAAGATAAAGTTGCCAGTCAACACAGACTCATTTCGTATCTAGTGAATAAGCTTTTTAAAACATAGTAAAACACTCCTGATTCAATCTTACTTGATGTCATCAGAAGTGTTTTTATTGCGTCTCATTCGATTAGCGCTGTAGTATTAATCATTTGCCCTATCGCTACTTTTAATTAAAATAACAATTGGTAAGGATCTTCTAAATAATCAACAACACTTCCCAAAAACTCTGCAGCAGGTGCCCCATCTATAATCTGATGGTCAAATGTTAGACTGAGTGGAAGATAAGATTTTTTCACCAGTTGATCATTTGAATCTAAATCCAGTTGTTTTTGGGTTTGGCCAACTCCAAGGATTGCAACTTCAGGTGAATTAAGTATTGGAGTGAAATATTCAACACCTGCAGCTCCTAAGTTGGTAATTGAAAATGTTGAACCAGAATAAAGGTTTGAAGGAAGTGTGCCTTTACGCGCCTGAGTTGATAATTCTTTAATAGACTGACCTAATTCTGATAATGTCATTTTATCAGCATTTTTAATGACAGGTACAACAAGTCCATCATCAAGTGAGGTAGCCATACCGATATGAATTTCTTCATTGGTGATTAATTGACCATTTGAATACCAAACATTGATATTTGGATGATTTCTCAATGCTTTGGTAACTGCCTTAGTGAGTAAAGTTGTTATGCCAAGTTCACCATTTTCCAATGGCATTTTGACACGTCCTTTAATTTCTGTTCTAAAATCAAGTAATGATGTGATGTCTGCTTTCCTATGTAGGGTTAGTTGCGCTGCATTTTGCAAACTAGACATCATTCTTGTTGCAATTGTCTTACGCATACCTTCAAGACCAGTTCCATAAACTTGATTATTTTGAACTTGTGTTTGTAAGACAGAGTCTGTGCTTGGTTTAAAGTTTTCAACATCCCTTCTTGTGATACGACCATTTCCTCCGGTTCCAGGGATTTCTTCAATGTTATAGCCTTTTTCTTTAGCAATTTTTCTTGCCAAAGGGGTAATGAAAATCCGATCTGATCCTGAACCTTTAGTTGCTATTTTTTTGACTTCAGTGGTTGAAGTTGATTCCTTATCAGCTGACTGCTTTTCAGGCTCAGCTTTCTGGTCTTGTCCCTCTTGCAAAGGAAGTTCTTCTCCTTCTTGTCCAATGAAAGCTATTGGTTCTTTACATTTTACAGTATCTCCTGCTTCATAAAGAATTTTTAAGACCGTTCCAGATGCAGGACTTTCAACATCACTGGTTAATTTTTCTGAACTAATTTCTAAGATGGGTTGTCCAGTTGAAACAGCATCTCCTTCTTTTACCAACCAATTGTTAATAACACCTTCTGTCATGGTTAGTCCAAGTTTGGGCATTACTACTTCTTTAGCCATAATGTACCTCCCTTCTATGCTTTCAAATCTTCAATGAGTTCAGAAGCACTATTTAATACTTTTTGAGCATCAGGAATATACATTTGTTCAAGATTTGAGGCAAATGGAACGGGTACATTAGGAGCACAGACACATTTAATTGGTCCATCCAAATAATCAAATGCTTCATCCGTAACAACAGAAGCAATATCAGTTGCAGTGTTGTTATGAGGGTTAGCTTCATCAACCACAATCAATCGACCAGTTTTCTTAACAGATTCAATGATAGTTTCCTTGTCCCATGGTGCAACTGTTCGAAGATCAATAACTTCAACTGAAATACCATCTTTCTCAAGCTTGTCAGCTACTTCGAAAGCAACATATAACATTTTACCAATGGTGACAATTGTTAAGTCCTTCCCTTCTCTTTTTACTTCAGCTTTTCCAATTGGAACAGTATAATAGTCCTCTGGCACATCACCTTTCATACCATATAAGGTTTTATCTTCTGAGAAAATAACAATATTATCATCTTCAATCGCTGATAATAATAAGCCCTTAGCGTCATAAGGTGTTGCTGGAACAACTACTTTGATTCCAGGAATGGCACCAAAAAGACCATAGTATGAACCTGAGTGTTGAGCGGCTGCAGATGCTCCAGCACCATGCATGGTTCTAACAGTCATCGGAACTTTTGCCTTTCCGCCAAACATATAGCGCATTTTCGACCCTTGCCCTAATAAAGCATCAAAACAAAAACCGATAAAGTCATTAAACATTAATTCAGGGACTGGTCGTAAACCAGTTAAGGCCATCCCTACAGAGGCGGACATATAACCATGTTCTGAAATTGGGGTATCAATGACACGATCACGACCATATTTAGGCATCAATCCTTTAGTGACGCCCATAACACCTCCCCATGCCTCTTGATTTTCATCTTCAAGGTGATTTACCGTGACTCCACCAGCTATATCTTCACCAAGTAGAACCACAGTGTCATCTTTTGCCATTGCTTGATCAAGTGCTTCATTAATAGCCTTCATAAATAATACTTGTCTAGACATTGTAAATCCTCCTTCATATTATTCTGCAAAGACGTCTTCTAATAAGGCTTCTGGTTTAGGAATTGGACTTTCTTGGGCAAATGCAATTGCTGCTTCTATGTCGTCTTCAGAGTCTTTCTTAATTTCTAATAGCTCTTCTTCTGTGAGTATGCCTTCTTTCAAAACATAATCCTTGAAAACTTCTAAAGCATCGACATCAGCCCAATCTTTTTCAATCCCTTCTGGAGCTTTGTATTTCTGCTCATCTCCCTCAAAGTGTCCGTAATTACGATAAGTTACTGCTTCAATTAAAGTTGGCCCTTGACCACTGCGAGCGCGTTCAATAGCATCTTTAGCAACTTCATAAACTGCAAATAAATCTTTACCATTGACGCGGACACCAGGCATATTATATGCTAACGCTCTTTCAGCAATTGTTGGCGAACCGGATGAATACCATTGAGGTGTCGATTCGGCAAATAGATTGTTTTCATTAACAAAGATAACAGGAAGTTTCCAAATAGAGGCCATATTCAAACATTCATGGAAGTTTCCTTCATTGGCAGCACCATCTCCAAAGAAACAGACTGCTACACTATCAGTTTTTAAATATTTATTGCGCATGGCAGCTCCGATAGCTAATCCAAAACCGCCACCAACCATTCCGTTAGCTCCCAGAATTCCCTTATCTAAGTCAGCAATATGCATGGAGCCACCTTTACCTTTACCGAGACCGGTAGATTTACCAAAAATCTCCGCCATCATTCCTTTAAGGTCTCCACCTTTTGCAACACAATGACCATGACCTCTATGTGTTGAAGTGATATAATCTGCATCTGTTAGATTAGCACAAACACCAGTAGCAATAGCTTCCTCACCAGCGTATAAATGAACAAATCCTGGAATGTCACCCGCCGCAAAGAAGCGACGGGCACTCTCTTCAAAATTGCGGATATCCCACATTAACTTGTAAATGGATTTCACTTTTTCTTTTGGGATATCTCCTGCTTGTAAATCCTCAATAGTTTTAACGGTAACATCAAAAGTTTCAAAGGTATTTAGTTGACGTTTTGACGCCATCAACTCTTGTGGTAAGTCTTGATAATGTGACATCATAAATCCTCCTTCACTAATGCTCTAGATTTATTGGGTAACGACATTTTTTGAGACTTCTTGAATAAGTTCTGATACTGTAGGGTGGGCAAAGATAGATTCAACGACTTGGTCGTAGGTCGCTTCAGCATCTTTCAAAAGAATGAGACTCTGCAATAGATCCGTGCTATGAGGCCCAACAATAATAGCCCCTAAAATGAGATGGTATTTTTTCTCTGAAATCAGTTTAACGAATCCCTTTGTTTCATTTGAAGCAATTGCTCGACCATTATATGAAAAAGGAAGTTCCTTAACGATTAGATCATAACCAGCTTCTTTGGCCTCGGCTTCTGATAAACCAAAAGAGGCCACTTCAGGATTTGTATATAACGCTCTAGGAACAGAGGTTTGATCAAGTACTTCCTCAGCATTTCTTAGAATGGCTTTTACAGCTTTAATCCCTTCTTTACTAGCAACATGCGCTAACATATACGAATCAATGAGATCTCCAATGGCGTAAACTCCTGCCTGAGAGGTTTCATAATAATCATCCACTTTTACAAATTTCCGACTTGTCAACTCCAAGCCCATTGCTTGAGCCAAATCAAGGTTGGGCTTACGTCCAGTCGCAACTAGTAAGTGACTGTAATCAATTTCTTTAGAGTCTAAAACGACTTTATCATTCGTGATTGCTTGAATTTTGGCATGCTCAAAAATCTTAACACCCAAGTTGGATGTTAATTCTTTTTTTATTATCTTGCGAGCAGCCTCATCCTCTGTCAGTAAAATCTGAGGAGCTACTTCAACAACCGTTACATCGACTCCTAATGGTGCCATGGCAAAGGCTAACTCAATAGCAATAACACCACCACCAATGATTACTAATTTTTGAGGCAATTCTTTGACATCAAAAAAGGTATCTGTCGTCAAATAGGGAACCTTATCAATGCCATCGATTGGTGGAACAAATGGGTGGCTACCCGTTGCTAAGATAACGTTTTTCCCTGAAAACAGCTGATTATTGACTTTAAATTGTTTGTCTTTAACAAACTCAGCTTCTCCTTCAATAAAATCAATGTTTAATCCTTTGAAGGTTGAATGAATTCCTGCCTGTAAAGTTGATACCACCTGATTTTTACGATCAACTAATTTTGAAAAATCAATCCTCCTTATTTCTGAATCAATGCCAAATTGTTTGGCTTCCTTAAACGTTTGAAGCCAGTGACTGTGTTGTAAATAGGCTTTGGACGGAATACAGCCTACATTTAAACAGGTACCGCCAATTTTAGAGCGCTCAATAACGGCTACCTTTTTTCCATTTTTAGCTGCTTCTTCCGCTGCTACATAACCACCTGGCCCCGCACCTATAATTAAAATGTCATATTGTTTCACTTTTTCACTCCTTTCTTAAATCTTAAAGTAGCAAAAAATTAGAAAACGTTTTCATCAATTTAATTATAGCACTCTTAAAATATAAGTTCAAAAAAATAGCCCGAATTATTTTGTCAAGTAAAACAAATAATTTATCTCACCTACTCACCCTTTTTACGCCATTTAAAATAGTTCAAATAGTTGTTATCAAATTGATAGTGCATAAGCCATCCTTCTTAGATTCTCATTGAAAGGAAATATGTCATCATAAAAAACCTCTGTTTTAAAACAGAGGTTTTTTATGACGTTGATGCTGATGTTTCATCCATTTATAAGTCAATAAAGCTAGTAAACCACCGAGTGTATTGGTCCATAAATCATCAATTTCAAAAACGCGATTTGCATCAATTAGAAGGTCTAAAATTACTTGAGTTGACTCAATCCCCAAGCTTATGAAAAAACTAATCAAGATAACTTTTTTAACTGTGCTTATTCTTGGAAACAAGAACAAAATACCTAAAACAAATGGGTAAAGTAGCAAAACATTAGTGAGATTTTGAAAAATAATCCAGAGCAATTCCCAACTGTTTGCCGCTTGACTGGCATTAATCACTGAGTTAAAAGGTGTTAAAAGAACTACAACACGACCATAATGTTCTATCCCGGGTGTCTCAAACCCTGAAATATCAATCTGAGGCGTAAAACAAAGTAGGGCAATTAAGAAAGCATAAAGTCCTACCAAAAAGAACATCAGAAAACGATAGTTGGGTTTTAAATGAAACTGTCGATCAACGATTCTTTTCAAATGAGTTAAATCCTTCCTCTTTTTTTGTTCAATTTGACATCAACAATAAAATCTACTCGTTTAGCTTGTTATTTTACTGTCATCTCTTTTTTCATTGTTTTTGATCTTAATTGACCACAAGCCGCATCAATATCGGTACCATGTTCTTGTCTGACCACACAATTAATCCCATGTTTTTTTAGCACATCGTAAAAAGCAGATACTCGATTTTTAGGACTTCTACTGTATTGATCGTGCTCTGACACAGGATTATATGGAATTAGATTGACATAGGACAACTTTTTAATGTCTTTTAATAACTGGCTTAATTCAGTCGCTTCTTTGACACTATCATTGACTTCATTTAGCATGATGTATTCAAATGTCACTCGACGATTGGTCGTTTGAATGTAGTAATGAATAGCATCAAATAATTTTTCAATCGGAAAAGCACGATTAATCTTCATAATGCTAGTTCTTAAGTCATTATTAGGGGCATGAAGAGAAACAGCTAGGTTAACTTGAATCCCTTCATTAGCGAACTCTTTTATTTTGTGTGCTAACCCTGACGTAGAAACAGTGATATGACGTGCACCAATAGCGAGACCATTATCATCATTGATTGTTCTTAAAAACGCAAGGACATTTTTGTAGTTATCAAACGGTTCACCAATCCCCATCACCACGACATGACTCACGCGCTCACCTAGGTTTCTGTCATCAAAGTATTTTTGAACCAACATAATTTGGGCGGTTATTTCACCACTTGTTAAATCTCTTTGTTTTTTAATGAGACCACTAGCACAAAACGTACAGCCAATATTACAACCGACTTGCGTTGTTACACAAACAGATAAACCATAATGTTGCCTCATCAACACCGTCTCAATCAACATCCCATCAGGTAATTCAAACAAGTACTTGACAGTACCGTCAGCAGATTCTTGAACAATTTTTTGAGCCAGAGGATTAAGACAAAACTGCTCCTTTAACTTATCAATCGTTGATTTGGAAACATTTGTCATTTCGTCAAATTGTTGAATACGTTTACGATACAACCAATCCCATATTTGTTCGGCACGAAACTTTTTTTCACCGTTATCTAATGCCCACTTAATCACTTCTTCACGAGTGAGCCCATATATAGAAGGTTTCATTTGTTATTTCCTTTTTTCCTAATAATAAAATCTTTTTCGCCACTTTTTTGCGAAGTCTCTTTTTGAGGATTTTTAATCTGTTTTTTACGTTTGGCTTTCTTAAGCTGGAAATTTTGATTTTTGGACAATTCTTTTTGATTATTATCTGTTTGAGAAGCTTTAGTATTTTGATTTGATGTTTTTTTACGTCTTGGTCTACGTTTTCTAGAACGTCCTTTAAATTCTTCCTTAGGCATTTCTTTTGGCGCTTTGTTTTCTAACACAAAATAAGCACAACCAAAGCTACAGTATTCTTTTATATAATCCTCTAGTCGACTAATTTTCAAAGCATTAGCCGTCTTTTTATCATCTTTATAAAACCCTTTTAAACGCAGTTGTTCACTGGCCCAGTCGCCAACAATATAATCATATTTTAACATTAATTCTGAAAAGCGTTGACTAAAACTGGTTGTGTCAAAAGCATTTTTAAAGTTTTCTAACATGGTAAATTCAATATCATCCGATTTAACAATATTGTCAAATGACACAAATTGTGGCCCAGGAAACTTATTGTAATTAAACAATTCAGGTTCAATTTCTTTTCTCATAATCTTCCTTTCGTTTTATTTTTAATAGAAGTTATTATTCTTATTTTCAATATTCTAACCTATTCATTATACACTATTTTTCTTGTTTTGTAAGCGACGACAAACATAAATAGACCAGCCTTTTTGAAATCATTTATGTTAAAAGCGAAACACAAACGCTTTTTGTGTCTCGCTTTCTTTTAGTGTTCTCTTAGATAGGCTATCGCTTCCTCAACTGTTTTAACAGGCACTATTTTCATGTCTGTTTTTAAGGCCTTTGCAGCCTCTAAAGCTTCCTCATAATTGGTTTTTGCCTCTGGATTAATCTTTTTGAATTCCTCAGAAACAGGATTATTTGGAGCAAAGAAAATGCTAGCCCCAATCTCATCAGCAGAAACCACCTTCTTATCAATACCACCAATATCACCGACAGAGCCATCTTGCTCTATTGTTCCAGTCCCAGCAATAATACGACCTTTTCTTAAATCCTCATCAATCAGTTGGTCATAGATATCAAGAGTAAACATCAAGCCAGCACTTGGGCCACCAACGCCTTCTGTATTAAAATTAACTGGAATTTGTGTGTTAACCTCTGTATGATCCACTAAACCAATACCAATCCCGTTTTTCCCATTTTCAAGCTTTATAATTTTACCAGTAGCACTTTCATCATTACCATTTGAAGTGTATTGAACCGTAACGTCATCACCAATGTTCAAACCACCCACATAATCGATTAAATCCTTTGAAGATTGGAAGGTTTTGCCATTGACACCAGTTACTGTATCAGCTAGATTGAGAGTGTTTTTAAAAGTGGAGTCCTCAGAAACACTTAAAACATAAACCCCTTGATAGTCCAATTTAGCCTCTTTGCCAGCTAATTTCAAGGCTTGGTAGATGGCACTATTTTGTGAGGTTTCCATGTAGAATTGATTGATTCGCCAGTAGTCTTCTTGACTATAGCCCCCAGTTGTTTCTTCGATTGTGGTAATATCAGCAAAAGGAGAAAACCAAGAGTAAACAATTTGTGCGAGGCTTGCTCGACTAACTGTCACAGCCACAAAATTATAAGAGCCCTCTTCGTTGTCGTCTGTTTCATTGACCGTTAAAACACTTCTAATATCATAGGCCCCACCCGGTGTTTCCATGTAGTAAGGAAGTGGGATGGCAAACGCACCAATGATAAATAGGACTGTAAAAATACTTATTAACCACCATTTAAATTCTTTTATTGTTTTCACTTATTCTCTCCAATTCTTCTATAACACTTTTAGGGACAAACTGAGAAATATCTTGTTTAAAATGTAACAATTCTCGGACACGACTAGAACTAATAAACTGTAATTCTGGCTTTGACAGGAGGTAGACGGTTTCTATCTTTCCTAAAAGATGATGATTAAAAAATTCTAACCCCATTTCGTAATTCAAATCCTCAGCATTACGAATCCCCCTAAACAAAATGGTTGCTCCAATTTTTTGAGCGACTGCTACTGTTAGTTGATTTGTAGATGTAATGACTGTGACATTATCAATATCAGCTAAGGCATTGATAAGCATTTTTTCTCTCAGCTCTTTAGAAAACAGAGTCTTTTTTTCCTTGTTATAAAATAGACCAACGTAAAGTTTGTCTACTAGTTTTGCTGCTCTTTTAATCACATCAATATGACCTATTGTCACTGGGTCAAACGTTCCTGTATATAATCCTATTTTACCTGACATAAACGGTTACCTTACTAATTCCATAACTTTTTTGTTTCCAAATTCCAAATGCACTAATTTCTTCTGGTAGTAAGACAGCTTTATCTGTCTCACAGACAATCATCACATTTTTTGACAAAAGGTGTAATTCTTCCAACGCTATGATTGTTTTGACAATCTCTTCTTTGGCATAAGGAGGATCTATCAACACCAAATCAAATGGACCAACTAATTGAGCCATTGCTCTTTTAGCATCCATCTTAAAGAGTTTAAATTGGTTTTCTGCCTTAGTCATCTTGATATTGGCTTGAATCACTTTTTGAGCACGATGGTCTCTTTCAACTAAAACAGCTTCAGACATTCCTCTTGAAACAGCTTCAATCCCCAAGCCCCCACTACCAGAAAACAAATCTAACACTCGACCGCCATCAAAAAATGGCCCAATCATACTAAAAATAGCACCCTTGACTTTATCTGAGGTTGGCCTTGTGGTTTTACCCTCTAGAGTCACTAGGGGTCGTCCACGAAATTGACCAGCAATTACCTTCAAACTATTACCTCCTGATACCATTTCCTTTGATAAGACGATTGATTAGTCTTTGTTGTTTATTATTTTACCATATTGCATTAAATTCAGCTTAAAAATGTTTTTGTTATCCAAATAAATTCTTAGAAAACTTCATTTTTTTTGAAATAAAAACCTTTTTTTGTCATCAAAAAAGTCCTTCTTAGAAAAGAAGGACTTTATGGTAATTAAAGTTTTCAATCTTTAACAACTTGTGTGCCACCATCTCCTGTCAAAACATTTTCAATGTTTTCAAGAGAAGTGATAATCGCTTTACCTTCAGGATAGTTTTCAACAAAAGCAATTGCTGCTTCTACTTTAGGCAACATACTACCAGGGGCAAATTGATTTTCAGAAATGTATTGTTTCATCTCTGAAACGGTTACAGTTTCTAGTTTTCTTTGATCTGGCTTATTATAATTAACATATACATTATCAACACCAGTCAAGATGACAAACAAATCAGCTTCAACTAATTCAGAAAGTGTTTGGCTGGCAAAGTCTTTATCAATAACAGCCTCAACACCAGTGAGTTTATGAGTGTTAGTATCTTCAACAACTGGGATGCCACCACCACCTGCACTAATAACAACAACACCAGAATTAACTAAAGACTTAATAACATTAGCTTCTTTAATTCCAACTGGTTTTGGTGAAGGTACCACCTTACGCCAACCACGTCCAGCATCTTCTTTAAAACTAGCCTTAGTTTCAGCTTCTTGTTTTTTAGCCTCTTCTTCTGTTAGGAAAGGCCCAATTGGTTTGGTTGGATTCTTAAAGGCCGGATCATCTTTTGAAACAATCACTTGTGCGACAATAGTTGCCACTTCTTTGTTAATGCCTTTTTCTTGTAATTCATTGACAAGAGCATTATCTAACCAAAAACCAATGCTACCTTCAGTCATTGCGACACAGGTATCTAGTGGCATAGCAGGATTCTTTTCAGAATCAGCAGCAGCCTGTTGTAATAATAAGTTCCCTACTTGCGGTCCATTGCCATGGGTAATAATTAAATCATCTCCATTTTCAATGAATTTAACAAGTGATTTAGAGGTTTGAATCAGAGCTTCTTGCTGAGCTTTAGCAGAAGCATCTGTAGAAAGAATCGCATTTCCTCCAAGAGCAACAACTATTTTTTTTCCCATATAAAATTCCTCCATTATAACATTAATAATTGATAAATAGTTTCAGCATAGATAGCCATCGCTTGATAGAGATCATCCAACGGAATCCGCTCGTTTTCCTGATGCTCTGTTAATAATGTATGTGGAAAGGCTGCCCCAAAAGCAACACAGTTTTTCATAGTTCTAGCAAAAGTAGCCCCACCTGATGTCATTGCTGGAGACATATCTCCTGTCATTTCACGATAAACTTTTAATAAGGTTTGGATTAACTCACTATCTAAAGGGACGTAGAGTGGTTCGACATAGTCAAATTCTTCATAAACTAAGCCATACTTTTTAACTGTCTCAGATAGTTGCTTCACTAGTTTTTCTTTGTCTGCTAAAACAGGGATTCTCATATCAATTCGAATTTCAGAATGCTGTTCATCAATCGTTAAACCAGCAACATTAAAAGACAATCGACCAGACGGCTCATCCTCGATGACACCAAATAGTTGACCTCCAGTACCATCATGTCCCACATGAGTCAATAAAAAGTCAATCGCTGGATGAGATTGAATTGGAGATAAGCCTTCAATCAAACGTATAATTGCATTGACACCTTCAGCCGCATCTTTTGAATGTTTTGCTTCACCCAAAACAACAACACCTTCATTTGTTGTTTCATAGGCATAACCTAATGCTTTCAAATTTTCCTTAAGATCATTTTGATGCTGGCCTTCGTAAAGGGCTTTACCAGGGACTACATTGAAGGCTTGTCCGAGTTCTAAAGCTAAATCAGAACTTCCCTTACCAGTGATTTTGACTTGTAACAAGCCTTTTTCTGCATAGGTTAAAGGGAAACTTGAATCGGGCGCAAAACCCATATCAGCGACTTCTTCAAGTTCATTGTATCTTGCCATACAACGCCATAATGTTTCTTCATCAGTTCCATAAATGAAACGAACTCGTTTATTGAAAGAAACACCAGCATCAAGTAAAGCCTTAACAGCATACATTGTTGCAACTGTCGGTCCTTTATCATCTTGTGACCCACGACCAAACAATTGATTGTCTTTAATGACTCCTTCAAAAGGATTAGTTTCCCATTTGGTTAGATCACCAGCAGGAACGACATCCAGATGGCAAAGAATAGCAATTAGAGTATCTCCTTCGCCGATTTCTGCATAGCCATAATAACCTTTTGGATCGATATAAGTTTCAAAACCTAGTCTCTTGGCAAGTTCTAATGTGGTCTCTAAAGCTTTTTGGATATTTTTACCAAAAGGAGTGCCAGCTTCTCCTTCGTTTAAAACGGATGGAATGGCAATTAATTCTTTAAGAGTATCTACACATTGTTGTTTGTGAGTTTCAGTAATAAAATCTTTCATATCATTTGACCATTTCTAAATTAGAAGAATGTTGCAACGACTAAGATAAGGATACTTAGAACAACAATAGCGACAATGAGTTTACCAACATATTTCCACCAAGTTGTAATATCAACACGTCCTAAAGCAAGACCTCCCATTACAATACCTGAGGTTGGAGTAATAAGGTTCAAGACACCTGATGCTGCTTGGAAAGCAGTAATGATCAAGTGAGTTGGTACTTTAGCAAATTCTCCCAATGGACCTAAGATACCCATTGTTGCACCAGCAAGACCTGATGTTGATGGGATCAAGAATGACATTGGTAAGTAGAAAATATAAGTTAAAACGATAAAGACTTGAGAAGATAGGCCTTTAAGTCCTTCTTCACCCCAGTGTAAAATAGTTGCTGTGATTTGACCATCATTCATCACCACTTGAATACCACGTGCCACCGCAACAATTAAAGCAACACCTAATAAATCGGCAGCACCATTAAGGAAGGCTTTGAAGAATCTATCTTCACCCATCTTAGAAACAATACCAACTAAAACACCCATGAAGATAAAGAGCATGGTAATTTCTTGGAAGTACCAATCTCCAAGCGGAAGAGAATGACCAAAGAACTGACCAAATACTGGAAGACCTGTTAAGAAATCATTAATGGCTTCAAAGATGTGAACACCAAATCCTGACCATGGAATCAAACTAATGATCATGATAAGGAAAGTAATGATAAAGATCCAGAGTGTTGCTTTTTGACTCTTAGTTAAGTCTGATTGAACATCAACTGGTTTAAAATGTTTTAAGTTTTCTTCTCTTTGAGCATACACATAAGATTTGGTTGGATCTTTTTCAATCTTGCTTGCATAGTTATAAACATAAAAAATGGAAACTCCAAGAATAACAACGAAGAATACCACACGCCAAATGGCACCATCAGCAATACTGATTCCTGCGGCATCAGAAGCCACACCAGTTGCAAATGGATTAACGGTTGACGCTAGACACCCTACTTGAGACCCTATTAAAATAATAGAGACAGCTGTTATCGTATCAAATCCTACGGCCAACATTACTGGGATTAGTAATGGATAAAATGCCATAGTTTCTTCACCCATACCATAAGTAGAGCCACCAAGAGCAAAGAGAATCATCAATACAGGAATGAGCATTTTTTCTCTGCCTTTAAAGTTTTTAACTAAAGAGGCTATCCCTACATCAAGAGCACCTGTTTCAGTGACAACTCCCAAAAAGGCACCAACCATAAGAATAAAGAAGGATACTTCAATTGCTCCACCGGTAATGCTATTACCAATCATACCAACAACTGGAGCCATCACCACTTCATAAAACCCTTGAGGATTTTGCTCTACTGTTTCATAAGTACCTGCTATTAAGTTTCCAGTTTCTTCACTAACTTGATACTGACCTGCCGGAATAATCCATGTTAAAATCGCCATGACAGCAATAATCAGGATAAGTACCGTATAGGAAGAGGGCATTTTAAATGCTTTTTTTACTTTTTCAGTCATAAATTTCTCCTATCTATAGAAAAAACCGTTCTGGCTCTGATTTTAAAAATCAAAACCAGAACAGTTTGATTTGTGGGTTATACTTTTGGAATAAAGAGATCGCCCAAAGTAACTGCCATGACAGCTTTAATGGTGTGCATACGATTTTCAGCCTGATCAAATTGTCGGCCATGTTTACTTCTAAAGGCAGCATCAGTGATTTCCATACTATCAATGCCGTGCTCTTCTTTAATTTGTTTACCATATTCAGTTTCAGTATCATGAAAGGCAGGTAAACAGTGTAAGATAATGAAGTCTTTGTTGTCAACTAGACTTAATAACTCTTCATTGATTTGATATGGTTGTAGTAAAGCGATACGTTCTGCGAATTTATCTTCTTCACCCATTGACACCCAAACGTCTGTATAAAGCACATCTGCATCTTTTACAGCAGCTTTAACATCAGAAGTAATTTTAACTGTTGCACCAGATTCTTTGGCATATTTTTCAGCCATTTCCACTAATTCTTTTTCAGGGAAAAGTGATTCAGGAGCAGCAATAGTCACATTAACACCAAGGATTGCACCCGTTACTAATAAACTATTGGCAACATTGTTACGACCATCACCACAATAAACCAAGGTTAAACCTTCCAACTTTCCAAAGTTTTCTTTAACAGTAAGGTAGTCGGCCAACATTTGTGTGGGATGCCATTTATCAGTGAGTCCATTCCATACCGGAACACCAGAGAATTTAGCCAAATCTTCAACTACTTTTTGACTAAAACCACGGAATTCAATCCCATCGAACATACTACCAAGTACAATAGCAGTATCTTCAACAGATTCTTTTTTACCTAATTGAATATCATTTTTACCAAGATACTCTGGATGAGCACCTAAATCAATGGCAGCAGTTGTGAAGGCTGCACGTGTTCTTGTTGATGTTTTTTCAAACAAGAGAGCAATGTTTTTACCTTCTAAATAACGATGCCAGACATTGCGTTTCTTCAAATCTTTCAAATGAGCCGAAAAATCAATGAGGTACTCTAATTCTTCACGAGTGAAATCAATTTCAGCTAAAAAACTTCTTCCTTTAAATACTGATGTCATTAGTTACTCCTTTTTAATTAAATGTCTTCACGAATGATTGGCATTGACATACAACGTGGTCCACCACGTCCTCTAACCAATTCACTTCCTTGGATTTTATGTAATTTTAATCCAGCTTCTTCTAATTTTTTGTTTGTCACAACATTACGGTCATAAACAACAACTTCACCCGGTGCGATGGTTAATGTGTTTGACCCATCATTCCATTGTTCACGAGCAGCTGCAACCAAGTTTGAACCACCACAACGAATGAGAGTGACTTTTTCTAACCCAAGATTCTTAGCTAGAATATGTTCTAAAGTATCTTTTTCTTCAGCGATACGAACACCGTCTCCTTCAGGGACTACTGAGAAGACACGTAAGCCCCCTTCAATTTCTGGATGGATAGTGAATTTATCATAGTCAACCATGGTAAATACAGTGTCCAGATGCATAAACTTACGGTTGTTTGAAATTTCAAAAGCTAGAATTTTCTTGAAGCCTATGTTTGATGAGAAAATATTTGCCATCAATTTTTCAATAGACTCTGCATCTGTTCTTTGAGAAATACCAACTGCCAAAATATCTTTTGAAAGTACTAACTCATCACCACCTTCGATACGAGTAGTTTCTTTACGATCGTATACAAACGGAATATCAGCATCTTTAAAGCGAGGGTGATATTTGAAAATGTATTTAGCATACAAAGTTTCACGGTTTCTTGTTTCAGAATACATATGATTCAATGAAACACTGTTACCAATGGTAGCAAATGGGTCTCTAGTGAAATAAAGGTTTGGCATTGGGTCAATCGCAAATGGGTAATCAGATTCTACTAAATCGGCTAAGCCCTTATTTGTAATTTCCGGTAGTTCAACTTTTTGAATACCAGCCATTGTTTTATTAATCAACTCTTGATTATCTGAGATATCAAGCAATAACTTACGAATACCTTTTTTGGTTTGTCTTCCTCTGACATTAGCTTCTGAGATGTATTCATCAATAAATGCTTCTTTGATTTCTTGACTTGTTAACGACTCAGCCGCTAATTGCTCTAAATACAATACTTCGACACCACAATCTCGTAATACTTGTGCGAAATTGTCGTGTTCTTTTTGCGCTTGCTCTAAAAATGGAATATCATCAAACAATAATCTTTCAAGATAATCAGGAACAAGATTTTCTAATTCTTGACCTGGTCTATGAAGAAGAACTGTTTTTAATTTTCCAATTTCAGAATAAACATGAATTGGTCCTCGTTCAGTCATTGATAGACTCCTTTCTTTTCCAATAAATTAAGCTATATAAGAACATTGTTCTTACTTATCAACACCATTATTGTAATCGTTTTCAAAGTTAAAAACGTGGCTTTTTTAACAGATAAAACGTGATGCTTTTAACACTATTTTGAGATTAAATGGAAATTTATCAGAATTAGAAAGTCTTTACTAGAATATTTATCGTTTTTATCAAAAAAAATAATATTTATTCTTGTATAAAAAAGTAATATTTTTTTAAAATTCTTATTTTATGTACTTCAAAAAGTAGTCCTTATCGAGATAAGATAATTTTTTATGCTCAAAATGGATAATCTTATTTTCCTTGAGCGGTTTAAGCACATGACTAACTGTCTCGCGAGTTGTACCACTCATATTGGCAATATCAATGGTTGTAATTGAAAATGGTAAATCCATTTCTTCTGAACATTTGTCAACAAGTAAAAATGCCAATGTTTGGATTACTCGGTCCTTTGCACTTGAAGTCACTATATTTCTTATTCTAAATTCCTGAAGATGAATTAACTTAGATAACTTCTGACATAACATTTTCATTTGATTTTTATTGCTAAGTGAAAAAGATTCATAAATGTCTCTTGGAAAACAAATATACTCCACAGCTGTAATGGCTACAGCTGAAAAACGATAACTTTTATCTAAAAAAAGGCCACCATAAGGGAAGATTGTATCTGTGTTAACATAATCAATATAAATAAAGGATCCAGAAGAATCACTTTGTTCTAATTTAACATGTCCTTTTAACAGAATATATATCTTTTCCAAAGGATCACCATCAAAAAATAAAATCTGATCCTTAGGTACCTTATGATAGGTCATTGACGCCACTAGTTGATCGAATTTAGAAATCTCTAGATATTTAAAATCATCTAATTCCCTCAAATGCTGATAGAGCTCTTTTCCAACCATCTCCTAACTCCTTTTCACACTTTACTGACCAATTTTCTCTAATCCTATTATTATTATAACATAACAAAAGACATTAGTCCTTTCAAATCAGTATAATAAAAAATTAATAAACTCATACTATTGTCATAAATAAGAATTTTCTGTTATAATTAAATTAGTAGTAACTTGTAAACAATTTCATTTATTTAGAAAGGATATTATTATGAATAAAAAGGAAATACGGCACCAACTTATTTTATCCCTCATTTCTGAAAATAAAATAAATACGCAGCATCAATTGCAGCAAGAGCTCAAAAATAAGGGCATTTCTGTCACACAGGCAACCCTATCTCGTGATATGAAAGACTTGCATTTGGTCAAAATATCAGATGAAGATTCCTACTATACTGTTCACAGTATCGCCCCTGGACGTTGGGAACATCGCCTTCGCTTTTATATGGAAGATGCGCTTGTGATGTTGAGACCAGTTCAACACCAAGTCATTCTTAAAAGTTTACCAGGTCTGGCACAATCGTTTGGTTCTATTTTAGATGCTATGCAACTTCCTGATATGGTTGGCACTGTTTGTGGTGATGATACTTGCTTGATTATTTGTGAAGATGCTGAAGGCGCAAAACGTTGCTTTGAAAAACTAAGTGAATTTGCACCGCCATTCTTTTTTAGTAATCAGATTAATTAAAAGCCAAAAGCCATCAACAAATTGTTGAGGGCTTCTTTTTTTAACAATAATGCTTATAATAATCACATCTTCTTAATATGGATTTGTAACCTCTCGAAAGAAATTCTTAGTTTAACAATAATCTTTCAAATGAAACAATATTAGAACATCTTATAAATAAGAGAGAAATTCTCCCATTAAAAAAGGATAAAAATGATTATTTTTATCCTTTTTCTTTATCTTAGTTGTTTTACCCTGAACGGAAGACTACTGTAGTTTTTTCATTTCCTCAATACGAACCATTGTCGCATCATATTTTTGTTGATAATCTGCTTGTTTTTGGCGTTCTTTTTCAACAACTTCAGGCTTAGCATTTGCGACAAATTTTTCATTAGAGAGTTTTTTAGCTACCATATCAAGTTCTTTTTGCCATTTAGCAAGTTCTTTATCCAAACGTTCCAATTCTTCACTGACATTTAATAAATCAGCTAGAGGCAGAAAGATTTCAGCACCAGTAATGACACTAGACATAGCAAGTTCAGGAGTGTCAATACCTGTTCCGATTTCCAAATGATCTGGATTGGTAAAACGTTTGATGTAATTACGATTAGCATTAAAGAATTTTTCCAAATCGTCATCAGATGTTCTAATAAGAATAGTGATTGGTTTACTTGGTGCAACATTCACCTCACTACGTGCATTACGAACAGAACGAATAAGGTCTTTAAGACTTTCTACTCCTTTATGAGCTATTTCATTTTCAAATTCTGGACGAACAACAGGGTAAGTAGCAGTCACAATAGATGTTGTCGAGACTTGTTCAAAAAGAGCTTCAGTGACAAACGGCATAATTGGGTGAAGAAGTCGTAAAATCTGATCTAACGTATAGAGTAAGACTGAACGTGTCACAGTTTTTTCTGCTTCGTTATCACTATAAAGCACTTCCTTGGTTAGCTCAACATACCAGTCTGCAAATTCATCCCAAATAAAGTTATAAAGGATGTGCCCAGCAACACCAAATTCGAATTTGTCAAAGTTTTCAGTAACTTTTCCTATGGTTTCGTTAAGATTATGAAGTATCCAGCGATCTGTCACATTACCAGCCTCTTCTTGGGCCACTTTTTCAACAGTTCTTTTAGCTTCTTCTAAACTTAGTCCTTCATTGTTCATTAAAATGTAACGGGAAATGTTCCAGATTTTGTTGATGAAGTTCCATGAGGCGTCCATTTTCTCATAGCTAAAACGAACATCTTGTCCTGGTGCTGAACCGTTTGATAAGAACCAACGTAAAGCATCTGCTCCGTACTTATCAATCACGTCCATTGGGTCAATACCATTGCCTAAAGACTTAGACATTTTGCGTCCTTGTTCGTCTCTAATCAAACCGTGAATTAACACATTTTTAAATGGTGCTTCTTTAGTGAATTCCAAACTTTGGAAAATCATTCGAGATACCCAGAAGAAAATGATATCATAGCCTGTTACCAGTGTTGATGTAGGGAAATAACGTTTATAATCATCGTTTTCTTCATCAGGCCAACCCATAGTTGAAAACGGCCAAAGAGCTGAACTAAACCAAGTGTCTAGAACATCCTCATCTTGAACCCAACCTTCTTCTGTTGGTGCTTCTTCACCCACATAAATCTCACCAGCTTCATTATACCAAGCAGGAATTTGATGACCCCACCAAAGTTGACGAGAAATTACCCAGTCATGAACATTTTCCATCCATTGTAGGAAGGTATCATTAAATCTAGGTGGGTAGAAAGTAACCTTGTCATCAGTTGACTGATTTTGAATCGCTTGTTTAGCTAGTTCATCCATCTTGACAAACCACTGAGTGGATAAGCGAGGTTCAACCATAACGCCAGTTCGCTCAGAGTGACCAACGCTATGCACTCGTTGTTCGATAGTAACAAGATTGCCTAATACTTTTAATTTTTCAACAACAGCTTTTCTTGCTTCAAAACGATCCATACCAACAAATTCACCAGCAAGTTCATTCATGGTTCCATCATCATTCATCACATTGACTTGAGGGAGATTGTGACGTTGACCTACAAGAAAGTCATTAGGGTCATGGGCAGGGGTAATCTTAACAACACCAGTTCCAAATTCTGGATCAGCATGTTCATCAGCAACAATTGGAATCTTTTTATTCACGATTGGCAAAATAACATTTTTTCCAATCAACTCCTTGTAGCGCTCATCTTCTGGATTAACGGCAACAGCCACATCACCAAACATGGTTTCTGGACGAGTCGTAGCTACTTCTAGGGCACGAGAGCCATCTTCCAACATATAGTTCATATGATAAAAAGCACCCTCAACATCCTTATGGATAACCTCAATATCAGATAAGGCCGTACGTGCTTTTGGATCCCAGTTGATAATAAATTCACCACGGTAAATCCAGCCTTTTTCATATAAGCTTACAAAAACTTTTCTCACAGCTGCAGAAAGACCATCATCTAAAGTAAAGCGTTCTCGAGAATAATCTAAAGATAAACCGAGTTTACCCCATTGTTCTTTGATGGTAGTGGCATACTCATCCTTCCATTCCCAGACCTTGTCCAAGAATTTTTCACGCCCTAAATCATAACGTGAGACACCATCTTCTGCTAGACGTGCTTCAACTTTTGCTTGTGTTGCAATTCCCGCATGGTCCATTCCTGGTAACCACAGGGCATCATAGCCTTGCATGCGTTTTTGACGGATAATAATATCTTGTAAAGTGGTGTCCCAGGCATGTCCTAAATGGAGTTTTCCAGTCACATTTGGTGGCGGAATAACAATAGAATAGGGTTTTGCTTTTTGATTACTAGATGGTTTAAAAACAGATTCTTCGAGCCATTTCTGATAACGACCCGCTTCAACATCATTTGGTTGATATTTTGGTGATAATTCTTTCACTCTCAAATCTCCTTTGTTTTTTGTCGTTTAAGGTTTGTTTAAGCTAAGACGACTATACTATAGTCATCCTAAAACTTTTCTTTTTTATAAATCTCCCGGAAACAACACATGACTCATGTGTTGTTTCTTTTTACTTTAAGAAATAAATAAAAAGACCCTATCTTAACGATAGGGACGAATGTTTATCCGCGGTACCACCCACATTCGGGCATAGCCCGCTACTTTTAATTATTTCATTAGTGACTCAGCAACAAGCTCTGGGGTTTTCTGTGCGGATTTCTCAGCAAGACCGCTCTCTGTGACAGATTAATTCAAAGCACCTCTGATGGTTTTATTCTAACAAAGACATTAAAAAATAGCAAGACCTTTATCTGTTTTAATAATATCTTTCAGAAGAAAGATGGTCTGGTAGGGCATGGAAATCTTTTCCTTGATGATAATTGGCCAATTTACCCTGTAAAAATTGGTAAGCATCTAATCGACTTTCGTAGCGAATGATAGCTTCTTTAGCTTTTTCGTCTTTATAAGTTTCAAACACTTTTTCACTTTCTTTTTTTGCCATCTCATTAACCATGACTTGAGTATTTAACCATTCCTCAAATGCTTTTAGAAATTCTTGTTCGTAGGTCATTTACTTCTTCCTCATTCTTTTTTAATCTTTTTTTATTATATCAAAAATAATCATCATGATAATACTTCATCTCATAAATGAAAAACAGTCAGAACATCTGACTGTTTTCTTTCTGCCACCACCGAGAATCGAACTCGGAACGGAGCATTACCATTGCTCTATTATACCATTTAACTATAGCGGCTACCTCAATATAATACTATATTCTCTTTTCAAAAGCAAGTCCATAATGATATTATTCTAATTTCGTTTTAAGGCACAAAAAATAAGGTGATAATCACCTTATTTTTTATTTAATATTATTGCACACGTGATTTAGACAAGTTTTCTTTAACGTTTTCGGTTCCATCAACAACAGCATCTTTAGCTTTGTTAGCAGTGTCAGAAGCTAACTCACCAGTTGATTGCGCTACGTTAGAAAGACGGTCTTGAAGAGAAACAGCATTTTTTTCAAATTCTTCTTTCGTTTGAATATCAACAACATTGATATTCACTTCAACGACTTCAAGATGAGTCATTTTTTCAACACTCTTAGAAATAACTGCTTTCATTTCATCAGCAATTTTTGGAATGTCTTTGTCATATTCTACAACAATGTTAAGGTCAACAGCTACTTGTTTTTTACCTACCTCAACGTTAACGCCATCAGTCACTGATTCTGAGTTAACTAATTTGTCTTTAATATTTGCAAAGAAGCCGCCATCGACTGATAATAAACCGTTAATTGTTTTAAGAGCATGACCGATAATTTTTTTAATCACTTGATCTTCGTAAGACACTTCACCTTTTAATACGGGTGCTACTGTTTTGTTTTTATTTGTTTCATTTGCCATAAGATATTCTCTCACTTTTCTTTATTTTATTTTTTATTCATTCACTACTTTATACAACACGAGGTTCAGAAGATTCAGTAGCTTTTTCTAAACTACCACTGACACCTGATTTGATTTTATCAAACTGTTCAGAAGTCATTTCACCTGTAGCATTAGCAACACCAGTAACACGGTCTTGAAGACTAACAGAATCAGCTTCGTATTGTTCTTTTGTTTTAATATCAACAACTTTAACATTAACTTCAACAACATCTAAATCAGTCATCTCTTTGACTTCTTTTTCAATAATTGCTTTGATATCACGATAAACGGTTGGTACATGTTTTTGGTATTCCACAATAATGTTTAAATCAACTGCTACTTGCTTAGTTCCAACCTCAACATGAACACCATCTGTTACTGATTCAGTGTTCACTAATTTGTCTTTGATATTTGAAAAGAATCCGCCATCAACTGCTAAAAGACCATCAATTGAAGCAATTGCTAAACCAATAATCTTTTCGATAACTTTTTCTTCAAATGTCAATTCACCTCTGACACTACTCACTTTTTCAGGAGTTTCAGCAACCGCTGCTGTTTTTACTTCATTCGCCATCTTTTTCTCCTTTAACGATTTTTGTTAATAAACTTATCTAAGAGTCCTGTTGTTTTCAAATAAAAACCAACAAAAGCTCCCAAACCGATACAAATCAATAATAATAAGGTTTTAAAAAAACCAACAGATATAATAAAAACTGCCATTAGAAGACCAACAACGCCTCCTAAAATGGGGTATTTATATTTTTCAAAAAGTTCCATTTTTTCTCCTAATTTCTATTTAAACAACACGTGGTGCTGCAAGCTCTTTTTGAGGTGCCTTAATCTTTTTAACGGATATGTTAAATTTAACAGATTGGTTCAAGCCAAAAAACTCTCTCAACCCTTTTTCGATATCTGTCTTGATTTGACTAACTTCTGGAACAACATTAACTCTTGACTCAAGGGTCCCTGAAACAACCACTTTGAACTTACGCTTATATAATTTAACAGAAACATTAGGAGTTTCCATTATTTCTTTGTTGTGTATTAAAGAGCGAACATAACCTTCAATTGCTGATTTACTCAGTAACAAAGTTCCTTGTTTTTCTTTTAAATCAATCTCAGTTTTAGTTCTTGGATAAAATAGTACTACTAAAATTGCAATAATGATGACAACAAATAGTACTAATGACACCCAAAACAAATATTGAGATAGAAAGCCATCATTAAACATAGTTAAATAGGAAGGAAGTTCTATTTTGTATTGTAACCACTTCATATAATCGGGTAAAACAACACTATGAGCATTGATAAATACAACTGCTCCTAGGAAAGTCAAAACCAATATTCCTATTATAAAACTAATAATTTTAGTTAATTTAGACATTCGTTATAAGTTTCCTCCTATTTTGATTTCAATTTAGAAACCACTACAACTAAGATAACTGCTCCAATGACAGATGGAATGATTGCCATTCCTGCTAAGGATGGTCCCCAACTCCCAAGTAACCATTGACCAATGGAAGAGCCTAAGAGGCCAGCAACAATATTTGCTACCAAGCCCATTGAACCACCTTTTTTAGTAATAGCTCCAGCAATAGCACCGATAATACCACCTACGATTAATGACCAAATTAATCCCATAATAATATTCTCCTTTTGATATATATTTCCAAATTATAATTTTCAAAATTATATAGTTTGGATTTTATAGCAATAAACTATATATTAATTCTATAATGTTTCTAATTAAGAGTCAATTATTATGCTTGTGAAATAATTTTATTATCAAAATTTTATTTTCCCATTTTAGTTATATTAATTCTATTAATTTATAATTTTAAATTATTTTAAGAAAAATAACTTATTGTATTTTCTCTTCATAGGAGATGCAATAAACAAGTAGCGATTACCTCTTTGATTTGACAGCATTTTTTTCTAATAATGATATTGTGAAAACGTTTAATTTATTGTAAAATATAAACAATAGATACAAAATAAAGGAGATAACATGAACCTCAAAAAATCATTATCAAAAGCAATGATTTTATCACTCACTTCTAGTACTATTTTGATCAATCTAGACACTCTAAAAGTGTTTGACAATCCTTTTATGATAACCGCATTGGCTGACACTAGGACTGATAATCAACAGATTAATGCTAATGCTTTAAACTTTATCAAAGCATATGCCGATCCTACTGGTTTTTCCCAGTGGGATGAAACACTGCCTGGTTTAACGATGACAAAAGCCCAGGAAGAAGAATTAAATGCTTTTGTTGGAAATGAAATTATTAAAAATCCAAATGACAGTGACATCAATAAGGCAGAGCAGATTTTCAACTGGATAACAAATAACGTCAAATATGCTACAGGCAATCAAACCCCTAGAGCTAATCCTTACGATGTTATGACAGAAAAAATCGCGGTCTGTGGTGGGTACTCTAACCTTTATAAAGCTATGTTAAATGCTGCTGGTATTCCTTCTGTTGTTGTCTATGGAACTATTCCATCTGGAAGTACAGTCAATAATTTGCCTCTAGATCCTGCTCATCAGTGGAATGCAATGTATATTGATGGCGAATGGTATTATTCTGATAGCACTTGGGGAAATGGTTATTTTAAAAAATCAATCTCTGATTTCTCAAAAGATCATAAAACGACAAATATTCACAGAGTCACATATAATGACAAACAATTGACAATTGGTTTTGAAAATAGTGGATTATCTGTTGTCAGTATTAATGGCGCTGAGGAACAAGTCACAATCCCAGACACTTCTGCTAATTCTCCTATTATAGCTTTATCAGCTCAACTATCAGCCAATAATAAAACACTTAAAAAAATAATTCTTGGAGAAAATGTTAAACATTTTGAATCTGCCGCTCTTGACTTTGAATCACTTGAAACTATTGAAGTTTCTTCAAAAAATCAATGGTATAGTGCTAAAGAAGGCGTGTTATTCTCAAAAGATTTGTCAACCATTGTTTACTATCCAAAAAATAAAAAGGAAACCTCCTTTACTATTCCAAAAGAAACTAAAAGCTACGATGAAAAACAAACGTTCCAAAATCCTAACCTCACTAGTTTTATAGTTGAAGAAGGAAACCCTAATTTTTCATCCTATCAGGGCGTGTTACTTAATAAGGAGCAAACAAAATTACTGACTGTTGCAGAAGGTGCCACTGAAGCAACTATTCCAGGTTCCGTGTTGCTAGATAACATTGCTCTATCTTTCAAACCCAACTTAAAAACAGTTACCTTAGAAGAAGGGATCACTACTATTCCTGATTATGTTTTTAATGGTTCTAACCATTTAATAACTGTTAATATTCCTGACTCAGTAACAACGATTAACAAAGATGCCTTTTATGGTATTCCAACAAAGCAATTAACACTAGTTGGTAGTGAAGACTCTAAAGCGAAAGAATTTGCTCAACAACATAAGATTGCCTTTCGTTCCAAACAAGAAAAGCAAGAGCATCCTAATGATGATGAGGTTAAAAGAAAAGTTCAAAAACTGATTGATGATGTTGGTCATGTGAGAGAAATTGATTTCACGCCTGAAAGTTTTGAACCCTTCCAAGCTAAAATTTCTGAACTAGGTGCTTTACTTGCTGGAGATAACCTTACCTTAGATAAATTAAATAGTGTAATCGATAGTATTTATAAAGCTTATGCTAATCTGGTGCCAAAAGAAAGCTTAGATAAACAGTTATTAAATGATGTCCTAGCCGCAAAAGAACATTATGAAAATCTCAAGAATTCGATTGATCCAAATTCACCAATGTCTCGTGAAATGTTGGATAAATTAATTGAAGCAATAATAACCTATAATAACGCACTAGAAACAGCTAAAGAAACGGTTAAAGATGTTGCTATTATTGAACAATTAAACACTCACTCTTCTATTGATTTACCAAAAATTGAATGGTTTGTTCCAAAAGAAGCGCCTAAAGCTGAAGGGGTACCAGAATTCAACGGCAAGCTTGAAGAAAAAGTACCTGAGAAGGCACCTATAGCTGAAGATGCGCCAGAATTCAACGGTAAACTCGAAGAAAAAACACCTGAGAACACACCGAGTGTTGAGCTGCCCCTAGCTGAATCAAGCGTCCCTCAAAATGCGCCGAGCGCTGAAGATGCACCAGAATTCAACGGTAAACTTGAAGAAAAAGTACCTGAGAAGGCACCAAGTGTTGAGCTTCCTCTAGCTGAATCAAGTGTTCCTCAAAATGCGCCGAGCGCTGAAGATAAACCAGAATTTAACGGTAAACTCGAAGAAAAAACACCTGAGAACACACCGAGTGTTGAGCTGCCTCTAGCTGAATCAAGCGTCCCTCAAAATGCGCCGAGCGCTGAAGATGCACCAGAATTCAACGGTAAACTTGAAGAAAAAGTACCTGAGAAGGCACCAAGTGTTGAGGATAAGCCAGAATTTAATCAACCTTTATTGGAAAAAGTACCTGACAATGCACCAAGTGTTAAAGATAAACCAGAATTTAAAGGAATACTAGATGAAAAAGTTGTGTCAACTCAAAAAATAGAAGAAGAAAATCATCTTGCTAAGCAAGACCAAACAAATGAAACACTTCCTAAAACTGGAGATCCTAACACTTTCTCTTTAGTTGCTTTCTTAGCGATTATCGTTAGCATCGTATTAGGAACTGTTAATAACAAAAAAGAAAATCATTAGTTTCTATTGAAAATAAAATCTCAACATCTGAAGGATGCTGAGATTTTTTTATTTTCTTATTCTAATGTGTTAATAATACCTTTTTTAATCTTACTAAAGAAGAACAATGAAATAAACATTGAGACAACTTCAGCGACGAAGAAAGCCCACCACACATAATTAACATTTCCAGTTAAAGACAATAACCAGGCTGTTGGGCTCAGAATAACTAATTGGCGATATAATGACGTCATCAAAGAGTAGATACTTTTTGAAAAGGCCGCAAAAACACCACTAATTGTTATCCCTACAGCAGCCATTGGAAAGGATAGGGCTATAGTACGTAAAGCAGCAACGCCAATGGTTTCCATTTTGGGCGTCGCATTAAATAACGATAACAATTCTTTAGGAAATAGTTCTAAAATGATTAAGCCGATAACCATAATAGTAACAGCTAATAGCATAGCAAATTTAATGGCTTGATTAATTCTATCTTTTTGACGTGCCCCATAATTATAGGCCAATACTGGTACCAAACCACCATTTAAACCAAAAATAGGCATGAAAAAGAAACTTTGTAGTTTGAAATAAACACCGAAGACAGCTACCGCTGTTGTTGAAAATCCTAATAAGATTTGATTCATGATAAGTAACATCAAAGAACCAATTGAAACCATCAAAGTTGAAGGGATACTAACTGAGTATATTTTAACAATTGTTGATTTAATAGGGTGAAGAATACTTTTTAGAGATAACTGAATGTCTTTATTAAATTTAATATTGAGGTATAAGGCTAACATTGAAGCCATTGCTTGCGCCATAATTGTTGCAATAGCGGCTCCGGTAACCCCCATGGCTGGAAGACCAAAATAACCAAAAATCAAAATAGGATCCAAAATAATATTAAGGACAGCCCCAAAAATTTGAGAATACATACTAAGAACAGATCTACCAGTAGATTGTAATAAACGTTCAAAGGTTATCTGTGCAAACGCACAAAAGCTAAAGACACAAATAATAGTTAAATAAGATTGACCATAACCAGCTATCACTTCGTTTGAAGTTTGAAATAACATGAGAGGCCTTACTGCAAAAAGACCAATTGCCAAAAAGATGAGTGAATGACAAGCATTTAAGAAAATTCCTGTATTGGCAGCATCACTAGCACCGACAGAGTCCTTTTCTCCTAATTTTTTTGACAAGAGAGCATTTATCCCTACCCCTGTTCCAGCTGCAACTGCAATTCTAAAGTTTTGAACAGGAAAGGCAAGAGAAATGGCTGTTAAAGCATTTTCATTAATTTGTGCGACAAACATGCTATCAATAATGTTATAAAGTGCTTGAACCAACATTGAAAACATAATAGGTAACGAGATGTTAAAGATTAGTTTTTTGATGGACATTGTGCCCATTTTGTTCGTTTCTGATACTTGAGTAATATGAAACACCTACCATTCTATTCATTATCGTTTTATCTAACAAGATAGAAATAACTCTTCTATCTCAAAAAAGACACTAGATTAATATATCATAAATTATTTAAAAAATCATTGATTTGAACCGCCATCATTACTATTTTATTTCACTTTTAATTTTCAATATAGTGAAAAACCCATCATAAAAAAGCTTAAGTTTAACTTAAGCTTTTTTATTTAGTTTGAGACAGGCAAAAAAGTAGATATTATTCCTCTTTTCTTCTGCCGTAACCAAACATACCAACAGCTGTAATCAAGCCAACCATTCCTAGTGCTTCATAATTAAAGGTATCCCCTGTTCTAGGCAACTCTTTTTGATGAGTTGATGAAGCATTTTGAGTAACGGTTGAAGATGATACAGATGACTCTGTAGTTTCAACACTATTGGCCTTATTTTCTTTTCCAGATTGATAAACAATACCATAGACACTGAAGTGTTTTGTGACAAACACAACGGCATTATGAGTAACGTTATTCGAATCTTTAAAGGTTGTCATGGTGAATTCAAGTGATTGTTCACTTGCTGAATTAGGAAGATAGATAACACGTCCAACTTCTTTACCATCATCCATTGGAAGGATAACTAAAACATCTTTAAGCGGTTGAAGTGGATTACCATTTTTATCTAATAATTCAATGTCAAATAGATCATAATCAGCTGCATTTAGATTTTTTGCACCTTTACTATCCATATGTCCAACTTTGATTCCTTTGATAGCTGAACGTTCACCTTTTTCAAGGATGACACGTACTCCTGAACCAGTATCCACTAACTCAACACTTCTGACATTTGTCTCTTCACCTGGTTGATCTGGAGTTGGGGTTTCCTCTCCTGGTTGATCTGGAGTTGGGGTTTCCTCTCCTGGTTGATCTGGACTTGGGGTTTCTTCACCTGGTTGATCTGGACTTGGGGTTTCCTCACCTGGTTGATCTGGAGTCGGTGTATCCCCTCCTGGTTGATCTGGACTTGGGGTTTCCTCTCCTGGTTGATCTGGGGTTGGCGTATCCTCACCTGGTTGATCTGGACTTGGGGTTTCCTCTCCTGGTTGATCTGGAGTCGGTGTTTCTTCACCTGGTTGATCTGGACTTGGGGTTTCTTCACCTGGTTGGTCTGGACTTGGGGTTTCCTCTCCTGGTTGATCTGGAGTCGGTGTTTCTTCACCTGGTTGGTCAGGAGTTGGCGTATCTTCACCTGGTTGTTCTGGACTTGGGGTTTCCTCTCCTGGTTGTTCTGGACTTGGAGTATCTTCACCTGGTTGATCTGGGGTCGGGGTTTCCTCATCTGGTTGATCTGGGGTCGGCATTTCTTCCTTACCATCTAGGGCGTTAGCTGCGCGTTCGAGAACTGCTTTTATAACATCCAATTGTGATTGGCTAATCTTCTCTTCTTTTAATAGGGCTGCAGCTGCTGCATAGGCTTGGTCGTAATTGTCTTTCTTGTCTTGACTAGCCTTTTGGTAGCGAATATCCTTCACTAGTTCTGCTTGCTTAGCTAATTCCTCTTGTAATGGTAACTTATCTAAAAGAACTAGATTGTTAATCGCTTCGCTTAGTTGGGCCACATAAGCATCTACTGTTTCTTGTTGAGTAACATCAAGTTTGCCATTGATTTCTTTCACTAATGCTTCAAGAACAATCACACCATCATAAGAATAGTCATTGAGATTTTCTGGGATTTTTTTCAATTCTGCCAAGACATTAGAATAATCCGCTGAGAAGTAAGTTGGGTTTTTCGCCACAAATTTATCCATTAATCTAAAGACATTTTGACTCTTATATTGTGCTCTTGGACTATCTGCCCAAACAGCTACCATACTTCCTATAATTGGAATATCATATCCTTGTGATTTCGGTACAGCAGTGATATCACTCTTATCCATACCATCTAAGCCTTGGTCAAGGTTATACCAACCAGAACCTTGATAGTCACGGCCTAAAACATAATACCATGCGTCATTGGTGTTTAAAATAGGATGTCCTTTTTCAGATAAGAAGTGAGCTGAGGCAACATCATAACCTCCCCAACCGCCGGTCCACATAGAAACAATGATGTTCTTGTCGAATTCACCAGATGAAGTGTCTTCATTGTAGTAGACACCATCATTGAAGGCCATTGGTTTAAGATTGTTATCTGTCACGATTTTCGCTAAATCGTTGGCATAAGCTACAAATTTACGGTATTTGCCGGTTCTTTGTAACACTGTCCATCCCTTAGCATCTGTGGCATCATTGGCGTACTCATCAAGACCGATATTGAAGATTTCAACTTTACCATTGAAGTAGCTAGCGTATTTACTAATCAAAGCTTTGGTAAAGTCAACAGCTACAGTATTATCTAAGTCAACTGTTCTGTCAGATGTTCTGCCACCATATCTAAATTTAGGATTTTGAATACCAAGTGTTTCCATTCCGGTCAAGATGGCATCCATGTGGCCTGGACTGTTAATTGTTGGTATTAAAGCGATACCTTTATCCTTGGCGTAAGCAATTAACTCATCCATTTCTGTTTGTGTTAAATGATTACCATTTGGATCATTGTAATAAGCATTGGTACCACTAATCATTGCTTCTTTAACGTCTTGACTGGTGTAAGTAGTCTCTCCAACTTGAATTGTCATATCATCCAACAAGAAGCGAAGACCATCGTTTCCTAACAAGAGGTGTAGGTCTGTGAAGCCTTTCTTGCTGGCATGATCAACAATTTCTTTGATTTGAGCTGGGCTGAAGTATTTACGACCAGCATCAATAGAGATGATTTTCTTAAGCGCTAATTTATCAATTTGATTTGGTGTGTCTTGGTTTTGATCACCCTCTCCTGGAGGTGTCACATTTGGTTGAGTTGTATCGCCTTCACGATATTCAATAAGACGTACTTCAGCCGCTGACATGAATTTATTGTTTCCAGTGTCGTCAAGTGTGCTAAGCGCTACAAGTTTAAAGTATTGTGCCTCTACAGGGTTTTCAAAGCGTGCTTCTTGCCAACCTTGTTTGTAAACAAATGAACCAGTACCTATTTCTTGCCAATCAGTATTATTATTGGATGATAAAATTTTATAATTTTTAACAGTTCCATTGAGCACATCACGTCTAGCCATATAAGCTAAGCCACTGATTTTCTTAGGAGCTCCTGCATCTAAAGTCAACCATAGTTGATCTTTAGACGCTAGTGGTCTCCATGAACTGTGCCAAATGGTGTTAGGATCTCCATCAAGGGCATATTTTGCTTCATTTCTAAAGCCAATTTGCTCAGATCCCACTTCAATTTGGGTATCTTCTTTTGGAAGATATGCATTACCTGTAATCGTATAAACTTTAGTTTGCGTTTTATCTTCAGATTCTGTAAATATTTTAATCACATTATTATTTTCTGGCAAAATAGTGACAGCGACATTTTTTTCTTTATTTGAGGCAACAAGATTTTTAAGACCACCCTCAATAGTCATTTTTTCTGAAATTTGACGGCCACTAAAGATTTTATTACCAACACGTAGTTCTGATAATGAAGCGTCTGAATATTTTTCAAATTCCTCAGTTGCTTTTTTTAGTTCCACTTCAACGATACCAGTTGTTGGTTTACCAGATCCAGGACTCTCATCTCCATTGACAACTGTTATAGAGAACACTACAGCTGGTACTGGTTTTTCAAGCCTATAAGTTACTTTATGAACACTTCCATTTACAACTGGTTCTGATGCAACGGCATTGACAGTTATTGATTCAGAACCTTTACCTAAGGCATAACTAAATGTTGTTGATTTAGGAAGGGTCATCGCATGCTTATCTGTTGCAAAATGGATGACAACTTCAGAAATATTATTTGCAGTATCGTAAACGAAACTTAGAGTTGAATCTTTATCTCCTGTTTTAGCAGACTCATAATTTGACCACAGTGTTTCGTTTGGTCCTCCGTCATTATTAGGGGATTGGATAATCTGTCCGTCATTAATAGCGCTCAGAGTATCTGATTTTGCTCCTGTAGTATCTTCTATAACTTCCACTGCTGACGGTGCAACATTTTCACCAATTTTGACATTCTTATTTGCGACACGAATGGAAGCCACTACACTATGTTTTTCGCCTAGAACATCTGCTTCTCCTGTCAATTCAAATAAACCTTCCGTATTCAATTGTTGGTCATCTGCGTTTTGCCATACAACAGGGAATTGCGCAGAAACTAGTGTACCATCAGCTAGATAAGCTTGTACAGTACTTGGAAGATTTAAAGGACCACCAACTTCAATAGCCTGACTAATATTTTTGATGCTAGCAATCTTATCGATAACTGAGACATTGACTTCAACTTTTAAGTCAGTTCCTGAAATTGTTCCGACTGCTGTAAATGCTTCTCCTTTTGCTAAGTGACTATTAATAGTGTTTTCATCAAAGCTTAAAGTTCTTCCCTCAACACGTCCATCTTCAAACTTAATTTGAGTGGTTTTAGGAAGATTTAATGTTGTGTTCTTTCTAATATAAATGGTTTTAGGAATAAGATAACTGTCAATCTTATCAGCATCAATCGTTTTAATACCTTGAACAGCGAAAGTAGAAGTTGCTGGTGTCAAACCATCTGCTGTTGATGTGATGGTAACATTTCCTGAATGACCCTTCATGCGAAGAATAGCAACGACTTTTCCTCCAAATGCTTTACGATTTGAATCGTTGTATTTTTGTAAATCAGTAGCATCACCATTATCAAGAGCAATTAGTTCTGCTTCCCCTGAAACAGCTATTTGAATTGGTTTTTTATGGTTAACAACTAAATTACCATTGGTATCTAATACACTAACTTCTACATAAGCAATGGAATGATCTGTCACCTCAGTATCAGTTGTGATTAATGAATGCTTCAATTGTGTTGCTTTACCAAATGTACTTAAGCTATTGGTACCAAAAGTATCATTAATTTCTTGACCTGAAGCATCGTAAGCTTTCAACTTAATGGTTCCTTTGGCGTAAGGAACTTTCCAAGTCAAGTAAAGGTTTTGATGTCTATTTTCAGGTTCTCCAGAAACATTAGCATCTTTATAAAGTTTATATTTGTGGCCAGCTTCAGTTGTTTTTTCAACCGCTACTTTTTCTCCAATGAGTCTTTCTTGTCCAGTTTCATCAACGAAAAATAGCTTGACACGATCAGCATTAGAGTAGGCAACTACTTCAACGTTATTGTTAGAATCTTTTTCGACCACACTTTCTTCCCATGCAGGTAACAAGTGAAGTGTTGTTTTATCTTTTGCCCATTGACTAGCATAGAAGTAATAGCTATCTTTTGGAATACCTGCCGTATCGACAATTCCAAAGTAAGAACTCTTTGGAGCAGGTAGAGAGGTTCCAGATGTGGTTGGATTCCACGGGGTAGGTTCTCCTAGATAGTCAAATCCGGTCCATACAAATTCACCAGCGACAAAATCACGTTTTATAGTGTCAAACCAAGCTTCACTAGCGACATGACCCCAGTGAACAGCACTTTTATCATAAGATGTTCTTTGCTTGTCTTCTATACTATTTTGGAGACCTTCTCTAGCTCCTCGATAACCTAATATCTTATAAAAAGCTCTGCTATTTACCGCTGAGGCCGTTTCTGATCCATAAATAATCCAGTCGGGATGGCTGTTATGACCGTCATCATATTGTTGACCATTAGCATAGTTATAACCAACAATACCTTTGACTTTACCATTAGTAAGGGCATTTGCCATTCCAATAGCTTCGGCCCATTTTGCTTTTAATTTATTGTCACCAAGTGTTGGAGGACGTGTTGGATCTTCTTCATAAATCCAGTCCATTAATTGCGCTATAATTTGAGGGTAAGTTGAATTATTACCACCATGTCCTTCCATGACTTCATTACCGGTTGACCACATAATGACGGATGGATCATTTTTAGCTGCTCGAACCATTTGTTTGATGTGATATTCTGACCATTTTTGGTTAGGTGAAGCATTCAATAATCCTGTGACAGAGTCACCAATTTGTTTGTCAAAGAAACGAGAGTAATCATTGTAATTACTATTTTTTGCGTATAACCACGTATCAAAAGCCTCATCTATAATAAGCATCCCTTTACGGTTAGCAACATCTCTTAAAGCTTTAGCAGATGGATTATGAGTAACACGAATAGCATTGACACCCATTCCTTTTAAAATATCCACTTGACGTTCTATAGAGTCATAGTATGCTGCAGACCCTAAAGCACCTTGGTCATGATGCATAGAAACGCCTTGAAGTTTCACGTTTTTACCATTGAGGTAAAACCCTTTATCTTTATCGAACTTAATAAATCTAAAGCCAATTTCTTGTTCATTGGTTTGGATTTTTTTACCATCTTTGAACACTTCTGTTCTAACAATATAAAGATTTGGATTTTCAACTGACCATAATTTTGGAGAAGTTACCATCAAATGGCTAGCTACTTTAGCCTTGCTCCCTTTTCCAATGCTATGTGCTTTCGTCATCGTTGATTCGGCTACTTTTTTACCCAGTTGACCGTCTTTTTCACGTTCAAAAATACTTGTTTGGAGTGTGACATTGGCATCTGTTTGATCACTGTTAATGATTTCAGCTACAACATCAACTCTGCTACCGGTTGTCTGATGATGTGTTGTCTCAATGTCAGGCGTTTGAATAGTCACCCCAAATTCTGCTAGATGAACGTTTGGAGCAAGATTTAATTTTACTGAACGGTAAATCCCACTACCAGAGTACCAGCGTGAACTTGGTGTATTGTTGACCACTTTAACAGCCAAGAGATTTTCTTCATTAGGTTTAATGTATTTGGTCAAATCAAAACTAAAAGCATTGTAACCGTAAGGATGAACTCCTAGTGATGTCCCATTGATAAACACTTCTGTCTCCATATAGGAACCATCAAATTGAATGCTTACAGAACCTTTTGCCACTTCTTCAGAGACAGTAAAGTTTTTTCTGTACCAACCTGTACCACCAAGTTTAAAACCACTTTCACCTTCTCCAGATGACGTATAATCTTGATTAATACTGAAATCATGAGGTAAATTTAATGTTTTCCAACTTGAGTCATCAAAATTCTTCTCAGATGCTCCAGTATTATCCCCCATGCTAAATTTCCAGTCATTATCAAAATTAATGGACTGGTCTGTTTTATCGTAATAATTAAGTTTTTGCCAATTGGCAGGAGTGACTGTTGATGATTGATTATCGTCACTAGAGACAGACTCATTTGTTGCCATGTCGTCTGCTTGTTTTTCTTCTACGACACTCAATTCACTAGACTGATCATCAGTTGCTTTTTCTTCTTTTGAAACATTTATTGTTTGGTCAGTTGTTTCAGAAACAGCAGCAGCTTCTTGCCCTTGCTCATCACTAGCCAACTCGACATCTTGTGATTCAGATTCTGTAGTGACATTCTCTTTAAGTTCAGTATGTAACTGTCCGTCTTCTGTCACATCAGCAGAAGCTATTAAAGGATTTGTTCCAAATAAAAAAACTCCCACTACTACAGAGCCTACTCCTAAAGTTGTCTTGCGAATGGAATGTCGAAAAATTTTATTCCAATTCGATTTACGATTATCTTTCATAAAACTCTCCTTTTTTTTATTTCCAAAACTTTTATTTTTTTGGAAGCGCTTTATAAACTTATTCTATCATTTTTAAAAATAAATTCAACAGATAACAGACAACTTTTCAACATTATTTCAACAAAATATTTTTTAAACTTTCTCAAACATTAATGATTGTTAAAAAATAATCCAAAATACGTAATAAATAGTTTCGTTTCCTGATTAACAAAATGAAATCTTTCGCTATATTTTAAAATTTTTTAAACAAAAGACTTTACAAATCATATAATTCTAGATATAATTATTTCATATTCTAAATAATTTTTTAAGGAGAAATTTTATGTCTAAAAAAATTCTTTTCATCGTAGGTTCATTACGTAAAGAATCATTTAACCACCAACTTGCTAAAGAAGCTGAGGCTCTACTTTCTGGAAAAGCTGAAGTTTCTTACCTTGATTACTCTGAAGTCCCAGTATTTAATCAAGATTTTGAGACTCCAGTTCTTCCTGCAGTAGCTAAAGTTCGTGAAGAAATCCTAGCTGCAGATGCTATTTGGATCTTCTCTCCAATTTATAACTTTGCTGTACCAGGAGTAGTTAAAAACCTTTTAGACTGGGTATCACGTGCTTTAGATCTTTCAGATCCAACTGGTCCATCAGCAATTAACCAAAAAGTTGTGACTGTTTCTTCAGTTGCAAACGGTGGACACGAACCATTGTTTGCTGAATACAACAAAATGCTTACATTTATCCGTACAACTGTTGTTGGTGACTTTACAGCATCTAAAGTTAACCCTGAAGCTTGGCAAACAGGTAAACTTGAAGTGGCTGAAGACGTAAAAGAAAATCTTAAAAAACAAGCTGAAGTTCTTCTTGAAGCAATCAACTAGAACTAAAAAAGAACTCCCAATGGGAGTTCTTTTTTATGTCAATTTTAATAAAAAAACAGACCTACAAATGTAGGTCTGTTTGGATACTTAAAGACTTATTGATTATTCATCTTCGTCATCGTCATCACTAAACAGCACGTCATTAACATGTTGAATATTAGTTGTCCCAAATTCTACAATATCAACATCTTGGTCAAGTAAAACACCATTCAAGAAACCGATAACCATTGGCATATTCATACCTACATAGAAATCGAATTTCTTACCTTCAAGCATCATTCTTGAAACGACGTTTGCTGGTGTTCCACCAAGGAGGTCTGCAAAAACAACAACGTTTTCAAGACCTTCAACAACTGCTTCTAATTTTTGACGAAAATCATCTGGGCCTTCTTCTGGTAAAAGACTAACCGCATGAATATTTTCTTGAGGGCCCATAATCATCTCTGTACTTTTTTTCAATTCTTCACTGAATAATCCGTGACTAACTAAAACTAAGTGTTTACTCATTCGATACGCCTCCTAATTAGACTGTAAAGATTTCAAATCCTGCATATTTTGCAATTAATTTTGAACCAATTGCAATTGCAATAACGATAAAGATTGCTTTTGTTGAAGTCATACCTTTACGGCCAAGTAACCAGTAAACAAATCCTGCAAACATTGCTGGTACAAGTCTTGGGAAGATTTTGTCAACTGTAGCTTGTAAATCAAATGTAACGCCACCAAAGTCTTGAGTGAAGCCAAATTTAAAGTTAATCATTGTTGCGATAAGCGCACCAACCATGAATGTCCCTAGAACTGTAGCGGCATCTGTAAGAGCTGACAATCTATGTTGCATGGTTGTTACAAGGTTTACCCCTTCTTTGTAGGCAAACTCCAATTGTTTCCAACGGAAAACGTTGATAGCCATTGCTACTGCTACCCAAAGGAAGATACCAACTGGATTTTTTTCAATAGCAAGACCAGCTGCCAAACCACCCATGATAGCAGGTACAGTTGCACCAAACAAAGCATCACCGATAGCAGCGAATGGTCCCATTAAACCAGTTTTAATACCTGTAACAGTATCTTTTGCTTCAGTTCCTTCATTTTCTTCCAAGGCAAGGTCAATACCAGTAACAATTGTGTGGAAGAAGTTTGAAGTGTTGAAGAATTGCGTATGAGTACGCATCATTTCTAACAATTCTGGAGTATTATCTCCATACATTTTACGAAGTTGTGGCAAGATCATGTAAAGGTAACCTGACGCTTGCATACGCTCATAGTTCCATCCTAATTGGAAAGTAAATAAACTACGACGATTAATTTGATTAAAATCAGCTTTTGTTAATTTGTAATTAGATTTCGTCATCTTCAATTTCCCCGCTTTCTGATTCAGTTGAAGCCACTGGTGCTACTGGTGCACTGATAGAATTCTTATAACTGATACCTGCTAACGCAAAACCGATAACAGCAATACCAATCATTGGTAGACCATTAAATTGTGCGCCACCTAGAGCTTCAGCAATTTCTGATACAACGCCTACACCACCAGCAAGAGTTCCAATGTAGCCGTAAAGAGTTGTGAGCATCGCAGTAATAGCGAATCCTAAAGCAAGATATAAGAAGTTTTTCTTAACTGGAAGGTAACGAAGCAAGATAGCAAAACCGACACCAGGAAGCATTTTACCTGCAAGGATAAGACCATCAGCCATCCATTGAGCATTAGTGGCAATCCAACCAGAAGCGCTTTCAACTGCATCTCCACCAAAAGCAAGAGCTAGGAAGACTGGAAGTGCACGAGAAAGTGCCCATGGAATAGCCCCTAATAAATAGTTGATTTCAATTCCTTTGTAGTTGAAGTTCTCAACATGTTTATCCACACGGTGTGCGAAGTAAGTTGTTGAGAAACGACCTAAAACGTCAGTGTATACCAACAAGGCTGCAACTGGTACCGCAATTGCTGAAATTGCAAATTCTGGATCAATGTTTGTACCAACTGAGAAAGCTGTTGCAAGAACCGCACCTGATGTTGCATCAATACGAGAAGCACCACCAAAGGTACCAACACCAAGAACAACGAGTTGTAAGCTACCACCAATGAAAAGACCAGTAGTTACATCTCCCATTACAAGACCTGTGATAAAACCTGCAAATACAGGTGAACCAGCAGATGAAACAATTGTTAACTCATCACAGATTTGGTATGCTGAGTAAAGAGTTAAAAGTAAAATTTGCCACCATTGAATCATGGTTGTTTCCTCCTTTTATTTGGATAAAAATTATAACTTGTTAAGTAAAGGCATAAAGTCGTTAATTGGATCACTTGGAACCATTTGAGCAGTTAAGTGAACACCTTTAGCGTCAAGCGCTTTGAATGCTTCAATATCACTGTCTACGACATTAATGCTACGTGTAACAGAACGTGTTTCTTCTGTTTGAGACATATTTCCTACATTTAATTCAGTCAATGGTACTCCGTACTCAACTAAACGTAAGAAGCGATCAGGTCTTCTAGCCACGATAAGTAGACGTTGTGCGTCATACTTGCCAGCCAAAATGTTATTAGCTGCTTTTTCAACAGGTAAAACACTTAGTTTTACTCCTGGTGGCACAGCTAACTTAAGACCTGCTTTTTCAATAGCATTCTCAGCTACTTCATCATCGATTACCATGATTCTGGTAATTCCTAAAGAAGTTGACCAAAGATTAGCTACTTGACCATGGATAAGACGACCATCAATTCTTGAACCAATAATTGCCATGATTTTCCTCACTTTTCTTTTTTTTATAATATTACAGGTTGTTCTGAAAAAGTTATACTTTCCATGAATTGTCCTTCAGTTTCGAAGACAACAATCTCATTATCTCCCTGCTTTAAGTATCCATGTGGTAAATAAAGAGAAAGTATAGGTCCCTTATTCCAGAAACGACCGATATTAACATTGTTTACAAAGACAACACCTTTTCCAAATCCAGACATGTCAAGATAAGTATCTTTAACATCATCCAAGGTGATATGGTATTTATAGAAACTTGGCGTTCCTGCTTGCCACTCTTGACGAAAATCTACCTTAGAGAGATTGTCAAGTGGTAAAGGATAGATTTTCCAATTACCTATGTAGTGCAGGTCGACGATAACACCTCTTCCCAGTCCTTTTTTCTGAGTAGGAGCTGTTAATTTGTGCCCATAATTGACACGTCCCATATTTTCTACCAATATCTTAAGATGAGTCTCACTACTTTCTGGAGTGAATAAAATATCCTCTCCAATCTCTTCTTGATATTGTGTTGCCACTAACTTATCATCAGCATAAAGTTTTATTCTATCTCTTGCATCAATCACACGAAGTTTTTCTTCCTCTTCTTTATCCTTTTCAATAACAGTATAATAAAGAGTGTAACCAGTGTTTTGACCAATTTCTTCCATATTTAATGGATAGAAAGAAGAGACGTAATCGCTTTCATTTTCAATTAATGAAAACAGACTTACTTTATCCTTCAATTCTGCCTTATCATAAGCTCTAGCCTCTTTAATCAGAGGATCACTATAGGATAAGTCTGGAAATCTTTTCTTCATTAATTTTTGAAGAGCGTAAAATTTCTTACTTGGATTTCCTGCTTCGTCTAAGATAGCATCATAATCATAAGATGTTACTTGTGGTAAATCTTTTTGACCTCTAGCTGAACAGCCGTTCATAAAGCCAAAATTCGTTCCCCCATGAAACATATACAAGTTGACACTACCAATTTCTAGAGCATCCATAACAGATTGGGCTAACTCATCTGGGTCTCGTTTAATAACATCCTCACCCCAACGGTTAAACCAACCATCCCAAAATTCCATACACATGAGTGGCCATTTTTTGCCGTGCTCATCGAAGAAATCTTGCATCATTTTAAAGTTTTCGGCTGCTTTTGAACCGAAGTTACCTGTAGCAAGAATATCATCTTCTATCAGACTTCCTGCTCTTAAAGTAGCTCGCCATGGACCATCAGATGTGAAAAACGGTGCATCAATGCCTCTTTTTTCCATCATCTTTTTGATTGCTCTAAGGTACTCTTTTTCTTCTCCATATGAGCCATATTCATTTTCGATTTGGAACATTAAAATGTTTCCACCTCGATTAAGTTGACGTTTGGCTAGTTTAGGTAAGAGAAACTCATAGTAATCATCAACATGTTGCAAGTAAGTAGGATCTGAAGTACGAACACGCATATTTTCCTTAAGAAGCCATGCTGGTAAACCACCAAATTCCCACTCTGCACAAATAAATGGTGAAGGGCGAACAATAGCGTAGAGACCAAGTTCTTGTGATAAGTCTAAGAATCTTTCAAAGTCAAGAATGCCCTCAGATGTGAACTGCCCTTTTTGAGGCTCATGCATATTCCAGGGAATATAAGTCTCAACAGTATTAAATCCTAGAGCTTTGAGATTATATAGTGATTGATACCAATCATCAGGATGAACACGGAAATAGTGAATACTTCCAGACATAATTTTGATAGGTGCGTCATCTATATAAAATTGATCAGAAATCTTAAACTGAGGCAAACGCTTCACCTCCTATTTCTTTTTAATTTTTACATTATTATATTAACATATCTGAGTGGTTATATCAAGTTCTTTTTAAAAATATTTTCTAGTTTACTTTTTATCCTATTATTTAGTATAATAAATCTATACGGAATTATTAAAAATATTAAATTAGCTTTTATAATTTACAAGTCAGGAGTAACATAATATGAAAATACCTAAGTACCAAATGATACAAGATGATCTTCGCCAACAGATTATTAATGGAAAATTTGAAAATGGCGATAAATTTTATACAGAAATGGAATTAAAAGAAATTTATAAGGTTAGTTCTATTACTGTTATTCGTGCCATGAACGAGTTAGTGAAAGATGGTTATTTAGTTCGACAACAAGGAAAAGGAACCTTTGTATCACGTTCAAGGAAAGGAAAACTAGTCGGCTTTTCAGATATTGAACTTTTTCCTCTAAAAAAAGATTCCGTCACTGTTCTTTCCATTGAAAAAGGCAATGACCCCGACTACATAAAAAAATTAGAATTGGGTAAAAATGATTACTATTATAAGATTGTGAGGCTTAGAAAAGCAGATAAACAACCTTATATCTATCAACAATCCTATATTCCTGAACGCTATGTGCTAAATCCTAACAAACCCTTGTCCCACTATGACTCTATTTATAAACGTTTTAGAGAAGATTTCAATATCCATATGTCAGAGGAACCTTTTATTGAAACAAACGAGGTGAGTTTACCTACTCCTAAACATATCGCTAGTGCTTTGAAGCTCAAAGCTAATGAACCAAGTATCAAACAAGTTAAATTAACTAAACGCAGTAATAGCGCAGAAATTTTAGAGTATATCGAAAGCTATAAACATTGGAAATATTTTAAATTTGAAATCACCGCAAATGAACAATAAAAAAACTGGTAAAACCAGTTTTTTTATTTGTATTCATGAATGATAACACCTTTAACGACACGGTTTACTGTTCCTGTTTTAGAAGGTGTATCAGGTGTGTTTTCGACTTTCACAGCTGTCAACAGCGAAATCATTTGAGCGACAAATACATCTGCCAAGCTAAGATAGGCATCTGGTAAAATCACATCAGATTTCAACTCAAAAGTATCTCCTGAGAAAGTTAATTCTCCTTTTTGTCCAACAGCAAGTGTTTTAAGAGCAATTTGATCACCAAATACTTCTTCAATTAAGTCGATATCATATTGTCTTGTGTATGAATTATTGTGAATGAAATCAATTAGAAGTGTTTTTTCATTAACAAATGATTTTGGACCATGTCTGAATCCCATTGAAGAGTCAAACATAGTAGCCACTTTACCAGCTGTTAACTCAAGAATTTTAAGTTGTGCTTCTCTAGTTAATCCTGATAGAGAGCCAGAACCTAGGTAAACAATACGGTCAAAGTCTAAGTCAACAATGGCTTTGATAATCTCTTCTCTGTCAAGAACGTCATGAGTAATTTCTGCCAAATAGTTTACAAATGTTTCTTTCTGCGCTAAAGAATGCTTAGTATCAAAAGTTAATAGGGTTGTTAATAGCATGCTTGAGAAACTACCAGTCATGGCAAAACCAGCATCGTTAGACAATTCTGGCATTAATAATAGAAGATTCTTATCATCACCCTCAGCATTTTTTGCAAGTTGACCTTCCTTAGCACAAGTAATAGTAAGGTGGAAAACAGATGGCACAAGTTGGTTAGCTAATTGTACAGCAGCAACACTTTCTGGGCTATTCCCACTACGAGCAAAAGAAACAAGAAGAAGTGTTTCATCCTCAAAAAGGTGCTCATAAGGAACAGAAACCAAATCAGTCGTCCCAACACTTTCAAAAATAAAACGGCTACGATCACCATGTTGTTTTAAGAACGGCAACACTGTATCCCCAACGTATTGAGAAGTACCAGCACCTGTAAAAATAACCTTCACACGTTTATTTGGACTGGTAGCCTTTACCTTATCCAAAAAACTGACAATTTTTTCTTGACGTTCTTTAAATAACTCAAAAGCTTCTTGCCAAAGTTCAGGTTGTTGTTTGATTTCCTTGGTTGTAATCTTAGCACCTAATTTTTCAAGTTGCTCATCACTATATTGAAACATTTTTTTCTCCTTTTATTTTTATTTCTGATAGTTATCAGTTACGCTTTGTGATGCGTAATTTTGTACCTAAATTGGTCAGCACGCGCGATACTAAATGTAAACTCAATGATATGATTTTTTGTATTAAACGTTTTGCGCATAATGTGCAAAACAGGACTTCCTGTTTTAATCTTTAATAATTTAGATTCACGATCGAGTGCAATACTAGCAAAAAATTCTTCTTCTGCTGTCCTTATGGTCTGACTATAATCATCAGAAAAAATCTCATAAAGAGGTTTTTGAGAGACACGTTCACACTTTAAATCTTTAAATATATCCTTAGGAATATAGGAACGCTCAACCATCATCGGCACATCATCAGCAATTCGCAATCGTTCAATCTCGTAAACCATATCATTTTGAGAAATATTTAGCTGGTTAGCAATATATTCTGAAGCCTTTATCTCACTAAAAGAGAGAATTTCTGTCTTTGGAGTTTTTCCCAAATTTCTCATATGGTCAGTAAAACTGTAAGAAGCAGATAGATCAACTGTACTGTCACTGGTTTCAGCCACAAAGGTCCCCTTCCCATGCTTCTTATAAATGAGACCTCTTGTTTCCAATTCTTGTAAGGCTAATCTGACCGTCATCCGACTAACACCATACTGATTAGTTAATTCACGCTCGGACAATAATTTATCATTGGGAGAGAAAAGTTCTTTTATTTTTTGTGCTAATGTATCGGCCAATTGTATATACAACGGTTTTTCACTCATTAGTTTCTCTCCTTTCTTTGTCTGGTTATAACCACATATCAAGTATAATATATTAATATAGAGGAGTCAAGAGAAAAATGTGATTTCTCCATTTTTTTATTCTCTGAAACTCTTGTTTCATCTATAAGATAACGTTTTCAGTCTCTATAGCAACCTCTCTTGTTTGCCACAATATCCCAAAGTATTTCTAATTGTTCTTTAGAGATACGCTTAATCGATAAAACTAGTAATTAGTAACATCAAAATAAGCCATCTTAGAAACTTCATGATTTGGGATAAAATGAGCATCTTCTAGCTGGCATTAATAAACAAGTTTAAACTATTGTTTGGCTTGTAGTTGGTATTTATTAGTATCAAAACTGCTAACAATCGCTTGACCCTTGCTTTATAGTCTGTTTCTGGTATGGCTAATAGTCGCGCAATGCTGTGGCAATTTTTTCTTGTGACATCATTTTTTCTCCTTTTCAAACAGAGTTGTTGCGAGTCTTATCGCTAGTTGACCAATCTGATCCTTTCTTTCCAAGTCAGCATGATTACTAAGAGTTCTTTCATCCCAGACCTTAGTATCTAGATTGTCAGCTGAATAAAAGAGTTGCGCATGGTTAATTCCTCTAAATTGACTCATGGCAGCAATTGCTGAACATTCCATATCGACACAAATGGCTCCTTGCGACTTTCTCTGTTTCATTTTAGTAGCTGTTTCTCGGTAAATACCATCTGTCGTCCAAACCTTTCCTATTTGATAGGAGATTTTTTCCTTATCCAAAAAGGTTGTCATTTCCGAGAGAAATGCTTGGTTGACAGCTACTTCACGGCTGGCTTTTAGATAGTGATAACTAGTGCCTTCATCTCTAATGGCAGATCTTGGTATGATAATAGAAGTTTCTTCTATAGTAGCGTCTAATACGCCACATGTGCCAAACACCAACAAATTCTTCATTCCCATAGCAATCAAATCTTCTAATATAGCAACACAACCAGCTGCACCGACATAAGAATTAAAAAAACCTATACGAGTGCCTTCTATTGTCAAGACATAGATTGGTATTTCCATGTTAGCCATCGTTGTTGTCGTTAGGACTTCATGAGAAAACTGGTGCAACAGTCTTTTAAAAGTCTCACGCGCAAAACAAGTAATAACGGTACGAGGAAAGTCTTTCATTGGAGCGATAATATCTTCTGGATTAATAATTGCTTTTTTTGTGGCATCAAATTCTGTTAAAATCATTGGCGAATCTCCCTTATTTTCCCCTTATTTATTTGTTCTATCATATCAAAAAGAGAATAAAAAAAGAAGTCTCGTTTAATGACTGACTTCTTTGTTTTCTATTTGTTTCAATTCTGGATCCTGATAAATCAGCTTATTCTTTAAACCATTTGATAAATAAAGTTCCTTATTGGTCGTTAGAATGATAACTTCAATTCCTTCTAAAGCATCTACTACCGCCAATATTTCTTTTGGTGATTTGCCATATAAACGACTTGTCCAAATTTCACCAGTCAGAGAATCGTTTGAAATAATTGTTAAACTCACCATATCTGTTTTTAGAGAATAACCTGTTCGTCGATCAATGAGGTGATGGTAACTTTTTCCAGCAATCCTTGATTGTCTTTCATAGATACCTGAGGTGACAATCGAGCAAGCTTTTAATTTTAAAACAAGACTATCAGTACCTTCTTTATGGTAAGGATTTCTGATACCGACACGCCAAGAACCATCATTACTATTAGGATTATCGCCATATAAAAGCACATTACCACCAAGATTGATGACAGCTGAAGTGACCTCGTTTTTTTGATAAAAAGCCTTTAGCTTATCAGCACTATAGCCTTTAGCAAGGGCACCGAGATCTAGAGCCATTCCTTTTTGGGCTAGAAAAACGGTTTGTTTAGTCTCATCTAATCTAATCTGATGAGGATTAGTCAGGGCTAAAGCCTTTTTAATGGCATCTGACGAGGGTTTTCTAGCATCTTGGAAACCAATACGCCACTGGCGAATGACACTGCCTAAAGCAATATTCAAACCACTATCTTCAGCTAAACTATGGGTTTTGCCAATGCTTATTAATTCAAACAAGTCGGGATGGACTTGTTGTGGCCGATGACCAGCATTAGTATTGATGGCAGTTAGTTCAGAAGTTGAGCTATGAGCACTGAAACGCTGTTCATACTCTTTTAAAATTTTTTCTGATAGCCTGATAATATCCGATGGATTTGTAGCAGTGATTGATAAATCAATCACTGTCCCCATCAGTTTAAACCGTTTAGATATCTGTTTTATCATACTATTCCTTTAAAACCTAAAATACTTTTTCGCCAACGACCCTTTAGATTGAATGTTCTTTATGCTTTGAGATTATGTCTTCTTGATTTCAAAACAGATACTAGGCAAAAAGTGTTTATTTCGCTAATAGCTTTCCTAGAATAAGATAGGCTATACTCCACAAAATTACACCCACACCTAAAAATAGGCCAAATACTTTTAGGTAGTCAAAAATATTCGTTAACTTAAACCAGCCACTGATAAGGAGACAAGGGAAAATAGTTACTAGCATGACTACAAAGTGGACAAGGGATTGCTTAAGTAGTGACCAGTTTTCGATATCGTAGATAACAGAAGCACCTGCCACTATAGTAATAATAATGCCAACTAAAAATGTACTTTTAACTTGAAAAGAATCAATGCCTTGATATTTCATTATTATTGATATTGTTGTCATGATGATGAAAGGAATTATTCCTCTGGTTATTGCATTTGTGATTAACATTTTTCTCCTCCAATGTCATCTTTTTGACGACTTTTCTGTGATACTTTTCATCTCTATTATAACACCTGACAGTTGACTGTAAAATTAAAAGAGAATCTTTTTTACTTTTCATAGCGTTTAAAGGCAATATTATTCATTGAAATAAGACATTATAGCGATGTCACATCAGTTAATTCAAACGGTAACCAACCCAAACAAAGCCATTTTATTTATAGTTGTTCTAAAATCACATCCGCTAAAAGTGAATAACCTGCTGAACCAAAATGAAGACCATCATCAAGACTTCCTTCTAATAACTGAGAAATACTAGTTTGTTTAGCGGCTTCTAAAAATAACTGATAAAGATTAATAAAACGACACTGTTCTTTTTTTGAAATAGTAACAATCGCTTCTATATAAGTTTCTATCAAACGATTATGGCGGTAGCGTTGTTTTTGCTCATCAACTGGTGAAGGAGATAGAAAAACAATTTGTTTAGATGTGTACTTTTCTTTTAAAAATGAAATGATTTTTAAAAGATTATCCTGGAATTCTCTCAGTGGGACTTGCTTATTTAAGGCCAAATCATTAGTTCCAATAAGGATAAAAACCATATCACATGGTTCAATTGATAAAATAGCCGCCATACGATTGAGGACATCTATCGTTGCATCTCCAGCGACTGATGAATTATAAATAATGAGTTGAGGAGATTTTTTTAGAAGAAACGCTTCAATGGCAGGCTTATTAAATCCCTCATGTCTAGCAAATAAACTATCACCAATCAAAAGAATTTTCTTGTTTTTTCCCATAATTCACAACTCCTTACTGGTTTTTTCTAACAAATGTCACAACTACTTCTGTTCTGACCACTAATTTTGAGGATGCAATTTTTTTACTCTCTTCACTATTTTGTCAAATACAATCTATCAGATTCTAGTTTAGCATTTTTTCGATTGCTTTTAAACTGATTTTTTTCTTTTGAAAAGTATTCTTTTTCTGATTTAATGACTCTATAATAGCTGTGGAGATAAAATCACTAAAGCGTCGTTAGATGTTATGATGGTATAAAAAAGGCGAAACGCCCCTTGTTTTGAACATCAAAAAAGAGAAGACCAAATACCATTTGGTCCTCACTAGGACTTATCTTTTTAGCATTTATTACAATTGACAAAGAGCCTATTTAGTGCGTTTGCTCAATCAGAATGATTATACGTCAGTTGTTAATTAAACCTTCTTATTAGTTTTTTCGTCCTCTGTCGTTTTCTGTATTCTTTAGCAATAGACACCTTAAAAATTGTATTTTTGAATCACATTATGATAATCTTCAATCGTTTTGACGTTGATTAAATCTTCAATTAAATGTTCTGTTAATAATAACTCTGTTAATGATTTTATATTTTCCAAATGTTCCTCAGGATTCTTTGCCGCTAACATAAAGAATAACTCAGCATCCATCTCAGGATTGTTAGCTTCAAACGAGACTGGTCCTGGAAAAATAGATAAACTGATGCCTGTTCCTAAAACGCCTTCGCTTTTAGCCTGAGAGTGAGGCATAGCAACATGTGGAACAATGACAATATACGGTCCTAATTCATGAATACTCTCAATCACTTCATCAATATATTGCTCATTGATAATGTGATTTTCAAGCATACTAAGACCACTCATTCTGACGGCTTCTTCCCAGTCACTTGGTTGTTGATCAAAAATTTTTAAAAGTCCCTTTTCTTCAAAATACTTTAACATTTTCTTTCACCACCATTTGTTCAAATTTTGATATTCTACAATTTAGTCTAACAATGATTGAAAGATTATCATTGCTCTTCATCTAAGCCCAATCTTTCATACTGTTCGACTGGCGCCTCATTTTCTTTCATCAATTTTATCAGTTTTTTCTTCATTCGATTGATGATTATTGGATCGCTAATTGGATGGAGTTGTTTTGGATCATCTAAGACATTAAATAACATCGTGCCAAACTTATTCACACCATACTTATCCTTAGCCGGAACCTTTAACAATTTTAAACCTTTAGTAAAGCTAAATCCTTCTACTAATTCGGCTTTTTTAAGTTCTTCTAATGAGAATGAGTTGTGCATTTTTACAGGCATTAGAGTATAGTTATTGATATGATTAATTTTATCTGGCTTAGCAGCACGCATATAAACATACTCACCATCTGTCACATTAACATGCCCACTAAAAACACCAAATAATGCTTCATCTCTTACCTTACTATCATCCCTCAAGGTGTCAAAAAGTGGTTTCCCTTCCATTTCGTCTGGGATATCTAATCCAAAAAAGTCTAATATTGTTGGAGCCCAATCAATCATTTGAACCAAAGCATCTCTTGATTCATTCTGATTTTTTATGCGGGGATCATATATAAACAAAGGTGTTTTAGCAACTTCATTGAAATAAGGCACTTGATTTTTTCCCCAAAAGCCATGCTCACTCATCATGAAACCATGGTCTGTTCCGACTATTAACATGGTATCTTCCCACATATTAAGAAGATCCATTAAATCTAGTACCTTTCCTAAATTCGCATCGCTCATGGAAACCAATGCTTTATAAACATCCTGAACATGTTTTATCTCTTCGGGTGTTTCCTTGACTTCCCCTCTTGGCCAGTCAAAATGTTTTCCTGTATAGTTTTTTTCATAGCGACTTAAGTAATGCTCTTTTACAAAAAAAGGTTCATGAGGATCAAATGTCTCAATTTGCAAAAACCAGTTGTCTTGCGAAAAATTTTTCTTAATAAATTCGCAACCCAAATCAAATACCTTGGTCACTGGTTGATCTTCCTCAGTAGGCATGTACTCTCTGTTAACCCAATCATTTCTCCACATACTTGAGACGGCAGTTCCCTGTTGATTCATAGGTACAGAGGCTACTTCTGGAATTTCTGGATCCTTTACCGACCCTTTCCAGTGATCACCTTCTTGGCCCCTCACGATTTCCCAGGTTGAGTACTTAGTATGATAATTTGCTCCACCTTCTTCCCAATAATGAATGTGATCACTAATAAGGTGAGAATATATGCCATTTTTCTTTAAAATATTAGGCATAGAATTATCATAGGGTTCCAAAGGGCCCCATTCTCTATGCAAAAAGTTTTTTCTACCTGTATGGAGTTCTCTTCTAGCAGGTATACAGGGCATACTTGCAACATAACTGTTATTAAAAGTAACTGATTTTTTAGCTAATCTCTCAAAATTAGGAGCGTAAACATCTTTTCCGCCAAACATCGGTAGATACCTCTTGTTTAGGCTATCAAACAATACTAAAATTGCTTTCACGTAAACTCACCCCTTCTCTATAGCTTCTGGAAACTTCTCCTTAACAATAGAAAGAATTTGATCTGCTATAGTAGCGCCATCCATGATATTTTCCACTTCTATAACATCTTTTCCTGGGAACTGATCGACATTTACTATATCTATTAACTTTTTAGATACCGCAATAACATCAACCCAGTCGTTAAATCCCTGTGCTTCACCAGCTGCAGTATGCTTAACAACACTATTAACATGACGCTTGTCTAATTCTTTTTGAACAATCCCCGCTGACATGGCACTACTTCCAACACCATAGCCACAAACAAATAATACCTTGACTTCTTTTTTTGAGTTTTCCATAATGATTCTCCTCTCTTATAATAAGATTAAGCATAAACTCCTAATGTCAATATTCTAGCAATAAGTTTTAAAAGCTCTGTAAACAATGGAATAACAGTTGACCAATCAAACATACCGGTCCATCCAATACCATCTGGCAGACCTGATAATCCTATCGCCCATATTGTTCCGAAAGATTGAATAATCCCCAACAAGAAACAACAAACGATAACAGATTTATAACCACCATATTTGTTAGCAACTACCCCAATCGGACCTCCAGAAAAGAACAATGGTACAAATCCTGGCAATACCATAATAGGGCTCTTAATTAAAACTAAAACCATCATAGAAAATACTGTTCCTATAGTGGTAAAGATAAATCCTAATGTTGCAGCGTTTGCTGAGAATGGTAATAGTGCAGCGACATCCACAGCAGGTACAGCATTTGGAATAACTTTCTCTTGTATGCCTTTAAATGATTGATTGATTTCTCCAACCATCATTCTAACCCCTTGTAGCAAGATGACCATATACATCGAAAATTTTATCCCCAAATAAAAGATAAAAATCAACCAGTGTTGTTCACCCGCTAATTCTTGAATATTACTAGGACCTATTGATAACAAGAATCCACCAACGAACACTGTCATTATCAAGGCAATAGCTGTAACATTATGATTAAAGATCCCTAACCAACCTGGCAATTCCAATTTTTCAGCATCATCAGTCTCTGGATTGCCAAAAAAGCCAGCAATTTTAGAGAAAAACCATATCCCAAACATTTGATTATGCCCAATGGTAAATCCACCATTATTTGTCACTTTTTTCACAGCATTTATTGGAACAGTTGTGGCAATAGCCCAATAGATACCTAATAATACTCCAGCAATAATAGTAGTCACTAGCCAATTTAGACCCAACCAATAGCTAGTTAACCATAAAATGGCTTGCGCATGAGCAATCCCTGTATTACCTGTTAAAAATATACCTTTTGCCTTTGTATACTTTCCAAAGAAAACTAATATTAAATTTACGAAAAACGCGATTAAAAAGACATAGCCAACAAAACTAAAATTGGCTCCCAAAGCTTCTTGAGTTGATGCTCTCATCGCATAGGGATCCATCAAATACCCAGTAATCCCATAATGATCACTTACTGCAGTAACAATGGGTTTAAATGTGCTAGTAAACATAGAGCCGCCAAAAAGAATTAACTCAAGCCCTACCATAGCACTAATTGCCCCTGTAATAATCTTAATAGGGCCCTTTTTACTTAAATAATAGCCAATACCAACTAGTATTCCTATAACAATGGCTGGTTCTAATAAAAGTTGTTTAGAAAACTCTAAAAAATCATTCATGCCTTTCTCCTCTCTTATGATAACAATTAGAAGTCTTTTTCCCTTCTAAAACCACCTTTTATTACATTTTCGAGATAAGATATTAATTATATTGCCAATTAGTACATCACCTTCTCTTGTCATTTGAACTATAGCAAATCATTTAAAATCGACTTTGAATGCGCTTACACAACTATATTAACATTTTCTTTTTACAAATAAAATCCTTTTTTATGTGAATTTGTTGTTTATATGTGAATTTTTGTTTTTATTAAGAAAATATATAAGAATAATTTTATGATTTTATTGTTATATATGTTAAAGTTTGATATTATATGTTAACAAGGGAGATAAAATCACATATGAAGAACTCAAATGTCATTATTGAAAAACGTCGTAAACAATTAATTGAATTAATCCGTCAAAAAAAAATTACCTCTATTAATGAACTCAGCCAATCTTTTAACGTCTCTTCAATGACTCTTCGTCGAGATTGTCAAGTACTAGAAGAAATGGGGCAAGTGAAAATAACGTTTGGAAAAATTGAAGCCGCAGAAGATTTAAATTTTGAAGAAGAAACGAATGATCCCATTAATCACATCAAACTGAAATTAGCAGCTGAAGCTGCCCTTCAAATAGAAAATCACCAAACTTTGTTTATGAACACAAGTAGCACCGCCCTTCTTTCACTTGATTTTGCCAAAGATCGCACCTTCAACTTATTAACGAACAATACTAGAGTCGTCAATAAAGAACACAACCCTCATACAGTGATTATGTTAAGTGGAGGTGAGGTTCGCTACCCTAAAGGCGCCTTAACGGGTGATAGTGCTATTGAAGCATTTTCAAACGTTCGTTCTGATTTAAGCATCATTGGCTGTAGTGGATTAGATATAGCAACAGGAATCTCCACATCACTCATTCATGAAGCAAAAATCAATTCAAAAATTATTGAGCAATCTAATAAAGTCGTTTTAGTGGCAGACTATCGAAAAATTGGAAACCCATCAAATTTTACAATTGGTAGTATCGATCAAATCGATTTGTTAATCACAGACATCTATGCCAATCCACAGACCATTCAAGCATTAGAAAAATCAGGCATCAAAGTCATTCAAGTACCGGTTTAGCATTAATTAATCTTAGAGCTATAATAGTGAGACTAAGATAAATAAACGTTAAACTCTAAAATTAAACCACTATCTCTTCATCAAAAAAACTGTTTCGAGTAGGTCAACACTACTCGGAACAGTTTTTTCTTTTTCATCTATGAAAATTACTTTTATATCTTCTAGAACTGACTTAAGATAAAATCAGATTACATAACACTATAGCTCTGTCTTATACGCACGATGTCATCCAAATGCTGTAAGAAGTACCCAACAACCTCTTGAAAGCCACAAAAATGACCTGACTTAGAAACATACATAACATCCTTCATACGTTTACAGCCACCACAACAAATATGTTCAAAAGGACAAGTGGCGCAATAATCACTATACTGCTTTGGCTCATTAAGAAAAGCGAAAGATATCTCTTGTTCAAATAACTCTTTTAATGTTTTTTCTTGTATGTACCCCATTCTATACTCATCAAGCACATAAAAATCACATGGATAAACACTACCATCTGCTTCGATAACATATTGGACTTGACAACGCCCTGTTATTCCACAAGCTGTTATTTCGCGACGAATAAATAAATTAAATAAATCGTCAAATAATTTGATACTATAATACTGTCCGTTATGAAATCGTTCAAACCATAAATCAAATAGCTGAATATAAAATAAAGAGAAGCTTTCTGGAGTCAAACTATAGTCATGTTTATTATGTGAACGCAAGCCATCTAAACAAGGAATAAACTGAATGTATTGAATCTTCTCTTTTTGAATGAAATCAAAAACCGCCTTAGGCTCTTTTGCTAAAGATTCTGTTAGAACACATAAAATATTGTAGTCTATCTCATAGTGATCAAATAGTTTTTTCGTCCGAATAACCCTTTGAAACGTTCCTCTTCCCTTCATATCTAAACGATGTAAATCATGATGAAGAGGTGTGCCATCGATAGAAAGACCTACTAAAAATTTATGTTTTTTTAGAAGTTGACACCATCTGTCGTTGATAAGCGTACCATTGGTTTGTATCGCATAATGAACAGCCACCTTTTTTTTACGGCACAAAGCATCTACTAAATTAGTCAATTCCTCATAAAACGTAAAACCTACTAATGTCGGCTCTCCCCCTTGAAAGGATAAGGTTAATTCATCGCCATCAGATAAATCAGTAAAAATTTGATGAATCATTCGAGTCATTGTTTTTAATGACATCTTCCCATAAGATTTAACTTCTCTTATCGAAGTAATGTCTGAATAAAAGCAATACTGACACTTGATATTGCATAAACCAGAAGCTGGTTTGATTAAAACAGAAATATGTTTCACCATGACCCTCCTTCAATTAGAATATACCCTACATACATTTTACACAGAATCGCAAAGAAATTCAAAATATTAGTGAACATTCGAAAAACTGATGTGCTAAAATATAGTTTAACAACCATCATCTCGTAAATAAAAAATCAGTAAACAAACTACTTTTAATTTATCATTTAATTACCTATAGATTAAAAGTCACCTTAGTCAAAGTGACGACTATTTTTAAAAAGTTTATAACTCAGATAAGCACATTATATGTTAAAGTTGTATCAAAACACATGGGGTTAATTTTTTCTGACTAATTTCACAACGGCTTCTGTCCTTGCGGTATGAGGAAACATATCAACTGATTGGATATACTTAACATCATAGACGTTTACTAGTTTGACTAAATCTCTTGCCAAGGTGGAAACATTACAGGAAACGTAGACCATTTTTTCTGGCTTATAAGTAATAATCGTCTTTAATAGTTTATCATCTAATCCCGTCCTTGGAGGATCAACAATTAAGGCAGTTGCCCGATAACCTTCTTTGTACCATTTTGGGATAATCTCTTCTGCTTTACCTGTTTCGTAATAGGTATTGTTAAAACCCATTTGTTTGGCGTTATTGTTCGCATCCTTGATTGCTTCTTTGATGATATCCATTCCCCTAACAGAAGCCACCTTATCAGCAAAGGCAAAACCAATAGTCCCAACACCACAGTAGGCGTCAATGAGATGATCTTTTTTTGACACGTCTAATGCCTTAATAGCTTCTTGGTAAAGGGTTTTTGTTTGTTCAGGATTAAGCTGGTAAAAGGCTCTTGGTGATAATGAAAATTGATAATCAAGAACACCTTCTGTAATACTGTCTTGCCCCCATAAAAGCTTGGTTTTGTCACCATAAATATCACTTTTTTTAGAGGTATTGATATTCATAGAAACGGTTTTAATCTCCTCAAATTCATCAACCAACACCTTAATAATAGGCATGAAATCAAGAATTTTACTAGTGACAAAAAGGATTTGAACTTGGCTAGTTTCTCTTGCTTTTCTAATCATGACCGTTCTAACACCAGCTGTTTTTCGCTCATCATAAATAGGGAGATGAAATTCTTCCAATAATTCAGTGACTCGATTGATGATGGTTTGTGTCACTTTATCTTGAACAAGACAATACTTTATCTCAACAAGACGGTGAGAATTTTCCGCAAAAAGACCAGCATGAACACTCTGGCCAAAACGTCTGGTCTGAAATTGTAATTTGGCCCGATAATGTTTTGGTTCTTTCATACCAATCGTGGGTCTAATTTCAAAATGCTCGAAGCCTTGAGGTTTAAATTTTTTCAAGGCTTGCTTTAAAAGATCTGCCTTAAAATCTAATTGCTTATCATAACGAAGATGCATGATTTGGCAGCCACCACACTCCTCATAGATAGGGCATTCTGGTGTCACGCGAAACTTTGAGGTTTTATTGATTGTTAGCAATTTTGCTTCAGCAAAATGACGTTCCACGGCTGTAATTTGACAAAAAACATCCTCTCCTTTTAGAGCGCCTTTGACAAAAACCAATGTTTTTTTATAAAATCCGATACCTTCTCCGTTAATTCCCATTTTTTTAATTTTTAAAGGAATTCTTTGTTTTACTGTTAAATTCATGCTTCTATTTTACCATTTTGATATAATAAAAACATGAAAATTAGCCGACTAGAAAAGAAAAAACGCCTTTATCTGTTAGAATTAGATAAAAAAGAACAACTTTATATCACAGAGGACACTATTGTCCGTTTTATGCTAACTAAAAATAAAGAGATTGATGACAAGACATTAGAGGCCATTAAAACCTTTGCTCAGTTCTCCCATGGTAAAAATATCGCCCTTTATTTTTTATCGTTTAAACTGAGAACGGAAAAAGAGGTGACGGATTATCTTTTAAAACATGACATTGAAAAAAACAGTATCTCAAACATTATCCAACAATTAAAAGAAGAAAATTGGCTTAATGATCAAAAGTATAGCGAAACCTTCATTGAACAATCTCTAAGATCTGGCGATAAAGGACCTTATATTTTAACTCAAAAGCTCAAACAAAAAGGGCTAGATGAAAAAATAATCTCACAAACCCTTGAGCAGTATGACTTTACAGAAGTAGCTCAAAGAACAGCTCAAAAACTTCTAAGAAAACACGAAGGCCGACTTCCTGTCAATGCCTTAAAAGAAAAGATTACTCAGTCTCTTGTAACCAAAGGTTTTTCCTATACAGATGCAAAAGCAGCATTTGACACATTAATTATCGAAGATGATGATGAAAACGATAATGCATTAATTGAAAAAGAACTTGATAAACAGTACCGAAAATATAGTCGAAGGTATGATGGTTATGAGTTAAAACAAAAATTAACACAAGCTCTGGCAAGAAAAGGTTTTGATTATGATACTATCAAAACAGTCCTTCGCGACTATCTTGATTGAGCGTTTCACAAAGCGTGCTTTTTCGATTGAATTGTGATAAACTAGTTAAGGACAACGTTAATTGTAGAAAGTTGGTAGGCCATGAAAACACCTAAAGAAGGCGACTTTATTACAATTCAAAGTTACAAACATGATGGCAGCTTACATCGAACGTGGCGTGAAACAATGGTACTAAAAATAACAGAAAATGCTATTATTGGGGTAAACGACCATACTTTAGTCACTGAAAATGATGGTAGACGCTGGGTCACAAGAGAACCGGCAATTGTTTATTTTCACAAAAAATACTGGTTTAATATCATTGCTATGATTAGAGATAACGGTGTCTCCTACTATTGTAATCTAGCGAGTCCGTATGTTTTAGATGCTGAAGCTCTAAAATATATTGATTATGACCTAGATGTAAAAGTTTTTACAGATGGAGAAAAAAAACTGTTAGATGTCGATGAGTATGAAAATCATAAAAAAAAGATGAATTATTCATCTGATATCGATTTTATTCTGAAAGAAAATGTCAAAATATTAGTTGACTGGATTAATCATCAAAAAGGGCCATTCTCACAATCATATGTTAATATTTGGTATAAGCGTTATCTTAGACTGAAGAATAAATAAAGTTGTCAAGCACCTATAGATTATGGGTGCTTTTTTCAATAAAAAAAGAATCATTTCTGATTCTAAAAAATAGTCCGTACGGGATTCGAACCCGTGTTACCGCCGTGAAAAGGCGGTGTCTTAACCCCTTGACCAACGGACCTTATTTTAAATGGGCACGAGTGGACTCGAACCACCGACCTCACGCTTATCAGGCGTGCGCTCTAACCACCTGAGCTACGCGCCCAAATTTAGTATTAATGCCGGCTACATGACTTGAACACGCGACCCTCTGATTACAAATCAGATGCTCTACCAACTGAGCTAAGCCGGCAAATGACCCGTACTGGGCTCGAACCAGTGACCCATTGATTAAAAGTCAATTGCTCTACCAACTGAGCTAACGAGTCTTGCTTTTTTGTTAAATTTAACAAACGGTCCCGACGGGAATCGAACCCGCGATCTTCGCCGTGACAGGGCGACGTGATAACCGCTACACTACGGGACCTCTTAGCCTTACCTCTAATTAAAGAAGCAACTATTACATTCTATCATCTACCATCATCATTGTCAATCTTTTTTTAAAAAAACCACCTACAAAATAGTAAGTGGTTTTTAAATTAGTTTTTAAGTTTTTCACGATAAGAGTCAATCTCTTTATCATTTCCCCAAACAAAATGGTTTGGTTTAATTTCTACCATCTTAGGTTTATCAACAGAATAATCATGTTGATCAGCATCATAAACAATCAATTCTTTTTGACGTTCCAAAATAGGATCTGGGATTGGAACTGCAGATAAGAGTGATTGTGTATAAGGATGGATTGGATTTCTAAATAATTCTTCTGTTTCAGCAACCTCTACAATAACACCTTTATGAATAACAGCAATACGATCTGAAATAAAACGAACCACTGATAAATCATGGGCGATAAAGAGATAGGTGAGACCAAGTTCTTTTTGTAATTTCTTTAATAAATTTAAAACCTGTGCTCTAACAGAAACGTCCAATGCTGAGATAGGCTCATCAGCAATAACAAAGTCAGGATGCATCACAAGCGCTCTGGCAATACCAATACGTTGCCTTTGTCCCCCTGAAAATTCATGTGGGTAACGTGTTAAATGTTCTTGTAACAAACCTACCGAATTAATTATTTCAGTCACTTTGTTTTTACGATCTTCTTCATTGTCATACAATTTAAAATTATGAAGACCTTCTGAAATAATATAATCAACAGTGGCACGTTCATTAAGGCTGGCTGCTGGGTCTTGGAAAATCATTTGAATTTTTCGAATCACATCACGTTGTGTTTCTTTACTTGTTTTGCCGTTAATTTTTTTGCCTTCATATAAGATATCCCCTTTACTTGTAGGGTTTAAACCAATGATGGCACGACCAATAGTTGTTTTGCCTGAACCAGACTCACCAACTAATGAAAAGGTCTCTCCTTTATTAATGAAAAAATTGGCATTTTTAACAGCAACAAATTTTTTCTTTCCTTCTCCAAAAGAAATTTCTAAATCTTTAATTTCAACTAATTTCTCAGCCATTTTGTTGCTCCTCCAAAATCATCTTATTTTTAATTTTCTCATGTAAGTTTTGAATTGCCTCTGGCTTTTCAACTTTAGGAGCATCTGGATGAAGTAACCATGTTTTAGCCCAGTGAGTATCACTAATTGGGAAAATTGGTGGGTGTTCTTCAAAGTCAATCGTCATCGCATAATCAGAGCGTAAAGCGAAAGAATCACCCTTTAGTTTTGTATAAAGTGATGGTGGTGTTCCAGGAATGGAGAACAATTCACCATGATCATCAGCTAACTGAGGAAGACTTGATAACAAGCTCCAAGTGTAAGGATGACGAGGGTCATAAAAGACATCTTCAATTGTTCCAAATTCAATGATTTCACCAGCATACATAACGGCTACTTTATCAGCAATACTTGCTACTACTCCCAAATCATGGGTGATAAAAATAGTTGTAAAGTGATATTCACGTTGAAGATCTTTTAACAAGTTAATAATTTGAGCTTGAATGGTCACATCAAGAGCTGTTGTTGGCTCATCACAAATCAAAATATCAGGCTTACATGCAAGAGCAATAGCAATAACAATTCTTTGACGCATTCCTCCAGAATATTGAAATGGGTATTCATCAAAACGCTTTTCAGCTTCTGGGATACCAACCTTATTCATATAATCAATAGCCATTTTTTTAGCTTCTTGTGCAGAAACTTTTTGATGCTTTATAATAACCTCTGTGATTTGACTACCAATAGTATTGATGGGATTTAAACTAGTCATTGGATCTTGGAAGATGGTTGCTATTTTCTTACCTCTAATTTCTTCCCAATCCTTGTTACTAGTTAAAGCCGTTAAGTCTTGACCTCGATAAAAGATGCTTCCAGAAGCAATGCGCCCATTTTCCTCTAACATACCAGTGAAGGTTTTTGTTAGAACAGATTTCCCAGAGCCTGATTCTCCCACTAGAGCAAGAACTTCTCCTTCTTCTAATTCTACCGAAACGCCTCGGATGGCAGTAAGAACCTTGTCACGGACGTCAAATTCTACCACCACATCCTTGGCAGATAATATTACATTTTTTTCTTTAGACATATCTACTCCAATCTATGAATGTGAACGTGGATCACTTGCATCAGCAAGGTTTTGACCTACAATGAAAAGTGATAACGACACTAAAACAAGTGTTGCTAAGGGAATCCAGAAAAGGTAAGCATTCGTGGTTATGTTTTGTGTATAATTTGAAATCAAACGTCCTAAACTTGGAACCGTTACTGGTAATCCCAAACCAAAATATGACAGAAAGGCTTCAACCGAAATAAAGCTAGGCAACATTTGTGACATTTGCGTCACGATAACTGAAATCAACTGTGGTAGTAAGTTTTTAGTTACCATTTTAAAGGTTGATGTTCCAAGAGTCTTACTAGCTAGATTGTATTCTAAGTCTCGATAACGAAGAATTTGAACACGGATAAAATAGGCAACTCCAATCCAACCAGTAATAGTCATCGCTAGCACAAGATTCCAAAATCCAGCACCAAATGAATAGGTTAAAACGATGATAACTAGAAGATAGGGGATATTGCTAATAACATTATAAACCTCTATCATGATTAAATCGACTTTTTTAGAGATTCCCCAGATACCACCAACGATAACACCAACAAAAAGGTTGATGAAAGTTGCGATAAAGGCAATTAGAATAGAATTTCTTGCACCATACCAAACACCATCAAAAAGCGAATGCCCATTTTTGTCAGTTCCAAACCAAAATTCGCCATTTGGCGAGATATATCTGGCTGAAAAATCATTAATTTTGCTCACATCATTAAAGTCATAGTCTGAAAACATTGGATAAATAAAGCTAAACAATAAGATGAGAATTAAAATCCCGCTCATAATAACTGTTGACTTTTTCTTTAAGAATTCTGTAAATACTGATTTCCAATAAGAATAACTTGGGGCATCAATGACTTCAGAAGCAAAATCATCTCTTTTGACAAATTGAAATTTAGTTTTATCAATCTTAGACATTATTTTCCTCCTTTATCAGATAATTTAATACGTGGATCTAATACAGTCATCGCTAAGTCTCCTAAAAGTAAAGCGAGAATAGACAAGGCTGAAAAGATAAAGGCTAGACCAACCACCATACTATTATTTGCTGCTTTAACAGAGTCAATTAACATTTTACCCATACCTGGATAAGCAAAAACTGTTTCCGTTAAAGTTGCACCAACTATAACACTTAGAATAGCACTTGGAACACCAGCAACAATTGGGACCATAGCATTTTTAAAGATATGCTTATTTGCAATTTCCTTTTCAGACAATCCTTTGGCTCTAGCAAAACGAACAAAATCACTATACTGTAAATCAATTAGATAACGTCTTACCCATAGCGCTAAACCAGGAATATATAATATTGCCAAAATCATAGCCGGCATGATATAAGACAAAATATTATGTGCCCCGAGCGTAGGGAAAACATCAGGTAGGCCAAAAGAAGAGCCAATGAATCTCACGACATAAATTAAAGCAATAGAAGGAATGGCCATTAAGAACGTCAACATTCCAGTAGAGCCCCTATCAAAAATAGTATTTTTGAAACGCGCCATGTATGATCCTAAAGGAAGTGCTACTGCATAAGCAATTATAATCCCAGCAAGACCAATTCTAGCAGACATCTCTAACATTGACGGATCTTTATAATTAGATTGTGTGTTGGAGTATGGGTCATTATCATAAAGGGATTTTGAACGACTATCAGCCTTACTTGGCGATTGATATGTTCTGCTATAGATATTAACTGTTGAAGACGTAGTGTTCCCATTTGGGAAAGTAACTTCTCTAGATTCTTTTTGCCCTTGACCTTCACTAATAACTTGTAGAACAGGAATGTTAGCAAATGTTGGGTAAGATATTCCCAAATCTAAGGTGATAAAGTTTTGATGAATGAAAGGGAAAGAACCGTTGGCATAAAGGAGATATTTATGTTTTGTACCTGAACCAACAACAGACCAACCAATCGAAGGATCATTTTCAATACGGATATAGCGCTCTAAATCAGGATTTGATTTATCTTGAATTTTCCAAGGATGGTCAATTTGAATCAAATTAGCATAAAAATTAAAGACACGCTCATAAATAGGAACTTCTCTAGTCGCATAAAAAGTTTTACTATTGGGCATTTGTCCTAGCTCCCAACCCTTTCCAATAGATTTGATGTATTCCTTGTAAATAGATTCATTTGTTGAATTTGCCTCTACAGTAACACTATCATCAATCTTACTTGCTTTTTGTTGAAGCTCTTTTGCTGGCATATATTGGATATAACCCATTTTTTCAAAAACAGTGTTCTCGTAATTAATTTTTTTATCTGGATCTGCTGCTACTTTACTGTAGGTTGAATCTTGTTTAAAAATTAATTTTCTAGGAACCATAGTAAAGACGATAGCGTAAATTAAAGTCGTAATTAAAAAGATAGAGACTAAAGACCTTAATATACGATTGAAAATGTACTTTTTCATTCTTTCCTCCAAATTTCAAAAGAACCTCCTCTATTGACGGTAGAGAAAGTCCTCTCGAAAAAAGTTTCTAATTTTATTCTACGTGGTTTTCAAAATCTTCCTGCTCTTTGGCATTAGATTTTGCTTTTTCTTCTTTCCATTTCTCAAGTTCTGCTTCATACTCTTTTGCATCGACTGCATCTGATTGAAGTTTCATATATTTAAATGAAGATGGAGATGATTTAATACCAGACCATCCGTAACCCACTGTAAACGGTACAGCCTTAGTGACTGTTGGAGATGCACCTTTTGAAGTGGTCATTAGAAGTAATGAACTATCAACTAACCAAGCTTCTGCTTTGGCATACATTTCATAACGTTTCTTGAGACTACTATTTTCAGCTGCTGCCGCTTGAGTTAATTCTTCATACTTATCAAGTCCAACTGCTTGGGCAATGTCTTGGTTTTCACCTGGTGCAATACCAATTTGATGAACAGTAGCACCATTACTTGGATTCAAAATATCTAAGTAAGTAGAAGGGTCTTGATAGTCAGGGCCCCAACCAGCTGCTGTAGATAGGTCGTAATCATTTTGAGCAGGTGTTTCTGCATAGAAAGTAATGCTATAGAAAGTATCTTCATCAAGTTGATGTAAATCTAAAATAACATTCTCTGTTCCTAGTGTTGATTCAATAGACTGCTTCATTGAAGCCGCTTTTTGAACAAATATTTCACTAGATTGGTATACTGGTACATCAAGATGGATAGGGAATTCTACTCCTTCAGCTTCAAGAGCAGCTTTGGCTTTTTCAAACTCAGCTTTGGCTTTTTCAGGATGATATAAACCATTTTGACCATCTGATAAATCAACGTCTTTCCACTCATCACCATAGGCTGCTAATTCTTTTTGAGCAACAGCACCAAAGGTTTCTTCCCCAATAGAAACAAAAGTTTCAGGAGTCAATGTGTTACGTAACGTTTTATCTGCTGCATCTTCACCAACATCTTGAGCTGCATAACCAGTTCTATCAAAGGCAAAGTTAACCGCTTGACGGAAATCTTTGTTCATAATGGCTTTTTTAGTAGATTCTTTTTGAGCATCAGTTGTTTTAGCTGTGTGCTCATAAGCGGTACGATTTACGTTGAAGACACCATAATAAGAAGTTCCATCTTGTGGTGTATAAATAATATTATCTCCAAATTTTTCTTTTACTGATTTATAACTTGGTGAATTAGGATAGATACGTGCTCCTGTATATACGCCATCAGCAAAGTTATTTACCAATGATTCAGGATCTGATCCATCAAAGTAAGTCAGTTTAATATTTTCTACGTGAACATTATCTGCATCCCAATAATTAGGATTTTTTGTATATTCGATTGATGATTTTGCAGTTAATGCTGAAAGAAGATAAGGACCACTATATAAAATACTATCTGCATTCGGTGCTCCAAAATCTTCACCTTTAGAAGCTAAGAACTCAGCGTTGATAGGGAAAGTAATCCCCATTGTCATTTTAGAATTCCAATAACTTTCAGGTTTTTTCAATGTGTATTGAACTGTTTTATCATCAAGTGCTTTAACACCTACAGTTGAGAAGTCATCTGTTTCACCATTAACATATTCAGCTAAACCAACAATAGAGTCTTGAACAAGATAAAGCGCTTCAGATTTAGCATCAGCAGCATGTTTCATACCTGTTACAAAGTCTTCTGCAACAATATCAGCATACTCTTCACCATCTGCAGTATACCATTTAGCATCATCGCGTAGAGTATAAGTGTAAGTCATACCATCTTCTGAAACTTTCCAGTCTTCAGCAAGTGATGGCACGTAATTGCCATAAGGATCATTTTCAAGTAAACCATCCACTAAGTTACCAACAACTTCACCTGTTGTGTTTTTGTTTACAACAGTATAGTCAAGTGATGATGGGTCTGATGAATACACATAAGTATAGGTAGAATTTTCTCCTCCACCACTACTTTCTTTAGAGCTTCCACAAGCTGCTAAAGTAGCTGCAGATATCAAAGTGATACCAGCAAGAGCCAGTAATTTTGTCTTTTTATTCATAAAAAGTACCTCATTTTCATTTTCATTTTCAAAGACTTTTTTGTCTATAGGCTATATTATATCATAAAAAATTTTTTTAGGAAAGTAATTTATCAGAAAATTTTGTCTATTGTCAAAAATCAAAATTTCTATCCTTAAGACCATCATAGAAGGCTATAATCTTTGTAGAAAACTCTATTTCGTACCGTGTTGCTATCTCCAGTTCAAAAAAAGCACCTCATTGTTATTGGTTCTAACAATTGAGGTGTCCTTTACATAGTTTAAACATCAAAATTACTGTTCTGGAATTTTAATGCTATCTTCATCAATTTCATTCCACTTAGAATACTCTGATGCAACATTCATTTCAAGCGAACCTTTTTTTCCATCATAAGTCATTACTAAACGAAACTCTTTACAAAAATAAGTGTCTTTATCAAAAGTGATGACTAAACTTTTTTCAGTTTCATCTTCTTCAACACCGGTCAGGCTAAGGTTATATTGTTCCTCAAAAGCAGAAATAAGTGAAACATCTTTATTCTTTAAGCTTAATTCGTAAACATCTCCCTTATCTTTGATTTGTAAATCATCTTTTAAGGAAGAAATTATTTCTAGTACTTCAAAATAATCTGGATGAAAGTAGAATTCATTTCCTTTTGTTGAATTATACTCTTTTGTGGTATTGCCATCTGATTCCACTTCTCGATAAACATCTGGATCTTCTTGACTATTATAAATAAATTTTTCTTTTAATTTTTTCCCGTCTTGTGATTCAGTGTTGAACACAATATCTCCCTTTGTTAATTTAGAATCATCAAAAATAAGCTGACTGTCAATTTTTTGGGAAGAAATATTATCATTGACACTCACTTTAAATTGATGTTCCCCTTTGACTGAAGATAAGTCTTCATTCTTAGTTTGCATCTCTTCTAAAAAGTCATCTACTGTTATTTCTTTAGAAACTTTTGTAGTTTCTGTTTGATTATTGTCATTATTATTTGAATCGGTATTTGCTTGGCAACCCACTAATAAAAAGAGTACACCAAAGATTAGCACGAGACTAAAGAAAGAATGTTTTTTCATAATTAATCCTCCAAAAGAAAATAATGTGTAGTTAAACATCTAAAAGATATCTACCCACACACTATTTTATCAAAAATTATTATCTTTACCAATTATTTTATGACTATCCAACAGATCCTTCCATCTCATAGCTAATCAAACGATTAAGTTCAACCGCATATTCCATTGGTAATTCTTTGGTGAAAGGTTCCACAAATCCCATGACAATCATTTCAGTGGCTTCACTTTCTGTCAATCCACGACTCATTAAATAATATAGTTGTTCTTCTGAGATTTTAGAAACTTTAGCTTCATGTTCTAAGGCTACCTGAGAATTATGGATTTCATTAAAAGGGATGGTGTCTGATTTTGATAAATCATCCATAATAATCGTATCACATTCAATGTGACTGACTGATTTTTTAGAATTTTTAGCAAAAGTCACTTGTCCTCGATAATTAACCTCACCACCACCTTTAGCAATCGACTTAGAAACGATTGATGAACTGGTATGAGGCGCATTATGAATCATTTTGGCACCAGTATCTTGATTTTGTCCCTTGTTAGCAAAAGCAATGGATAACATTGTTCCACGCGCACCTGGTCCATCCAAGTATACCGATGGGTACTTCATTGTTGTTTTTGCACCAAGATTACCATCAATCCACTCAACTGTTGCGTCTTTTAAGGCACGAGCACGTTTAGTCACTAAATTATAGACATTATCTGACCAATTTTGAATAGTAGTGTAGCGCATGTAAGCACCATCTAAAGCAAAAATTTCGACAATGGCAGCATGGAGACTATTACTTGAATAGGTTGGTGCGGTACACCCTTCAACATAGTGAACACTTGCTCCCTCATCAACAATGATAAGCGTTCTTTCAAACTGCCCAGTATTTTCATTGTTGATTCGGAAATACGTTTGTAGTGGAATGTCTACTTTAACACCTTTAGGAACGTAAATAAAGGTTCCTCCAGACCAGACAGCAGAGTTGAGCGCAGCTAATTTATTATCTGTTGGTGGCACTAATTTTGCAAAGTATTGTTTAAACAAGTCAGGGTATTCTTTTAGGGCAGAATCAGTGTCTGTAAAGATAATGCCTAATTTTTCAAATTCATCTTTCATATTGTGGTAAACCACTTCTGATTCATACTGGGCAGATGCTCCTGCTAAGAAAGCACGCTCAGCTTCTGGAATACCAATTCTCTCAAAGGTTTCCTTAATTTTTTCTGGGACATCATCCCATGACCTTGCTGGTTGATCAGAGGCTTTTTGATAGTAGATAATACTATTAAAATCAATATCTGATAAATCTGGTCCCCATTCTTGCATCGGCATTTTATTAAATGCTCTTAACGACTTTAAGCGAAATTCTAACATCCATTCAGGTTCATCTTTAGCTTTTGATAGTTGTCTAACAACCTCTTCACTAAGACCTTTTCCGGTTGAAAAAATCGGAGTGACATCATCATGAAAGCCAAATTGATAGTCTCCCAGATCGATTGGTTTTGGTTCTATTTTTTCGTTTTTCTCGGGCATCTTGTCTTCTCCTATTTATCTTCCTTCTTTGTTTGGCTAGCTGAGACTGCTTTTTCTAAAGCATGCCATGAGAGTGTCGCACATTTAATCCGTTGCGGAAATTTAGAAACACCGGCTAAGAATGAAGCATCCCCTAGCTGTTCTTGCTTATCATCTTTCTTTCCTTGAACCATTTCAGAAAAGACATCAAAAAGCGCTAGCGCTTCTTGCTTGGTTTTTCCAATCATAACATCTGTCATCATGCTAGCTGAAGCAGTTGAAATCGTACAACCATGTCCAGAAAAAGCAATATCAGCAATTTTTTCGCCATCAAACTTTACATATAAATTAACAACATCACCACAAGTAGGATTACTTAAGGTTACCCCATCAACACCAGATAAGCTACCATGATGGTGAGGGGCTTTGGAGTGGTCTGAGACCACTGCCATATATAAACTATCTAATTTAGAAAGAGCCATTAAAATACTCCTTTGTTTTCATAATCGCATCAATTAAACGGTCACAATCTTCTTTTGTGTTATAAAGATAAAAACTAGCTCGCACTGTCGAAGAAACACCCAAATAATTAAGTAAGGGCTGAGCACAATGATGACCCGCTCGAACAGCAACACCCTCATAATCAAGTGCCGTGGCAACATCATGTGGATGAAGTCCTTCAATGTTAAAAGCAACCACACTACTTCGATCTTCAACTGATTTTGGACCGTAGACAGTGACACCAGGAATCTCTTGCAGTTTAGGGAGAATATAACTTATCAACTCTTGTTCATGCTGATGAATACCTTCCATCCCTATTTCTTCAAGGTAATCAATGGCCACTCCTAAACTAATAGCGCCAGAAATATTTGGCGTTCCTGCTTCTAATTTCCACGGTAATTCTTTCCAAGTGGCGCTTTGTTCATAAACAAAATCAATCATTTCCCCACCAAATTCAATCGGTGATAGTTGATTTAAAATTGCTTCTTTTCCATATAGAACACCAATCCCTGTAGGGCCTAACATTTTATGACCAGAAAAAGCTAGAAAGTCACAGTCTAACTCTTGTACATCTACCGGCATATGTGGTACTGATTGTGCACCGTCAACGACAAGATAAGCTCCATGTGCATGAGTTATTTCAGCAATCTCTTTGATTGGATTAACAAGACCCAAGACATTTGAGACATGCGCAAGGCTCACAAATTTTGTCTTGTCTGTAATGGCATTTTTCAACTGTTCCATATCAAGAAGATCATCTTTTAAATAGACATATTTTAAAACAGCACCTGTTTTTTGACAGGCTTGTTGCCAAGGAATGAGGTTTGAGTGATGTTCCATAATTGAAATGACGACTTCATCACCAGGATGTAACACCTCACGCGCAAATTGGGCTATCCAATTGAGACTTGTCGTTGTACCTCTGGTAAAGATAATTTCTTTTTCACTCGAGGCATTGATAAACCTTGCCACTTTTTTTCTAGCCGACTCAAAGGCTTGCGTTGCTCTTTCTGCTAGTGTGTGTACGCCGCGATGGACATTAGCATTATTCATATGATAATACTTCTCAATACTTTTAATGACTTTTTCAGGTTTTTGAGTAGTTGCTGCATTATCTAAATAAACTAATGGTTCATCGTTGACAGCCTGATCTAAAATTTTAAAGTCTTGTCGAATGTTATTACTATCTAATGTTTTCATAAGCGTTTATCTTTTTTCAAGTTTTTTATCTAATACTAAAATCATCTCATCACGCACTGTTTTGACTGGAATTTCCGAGATAACACTTCCTAAGAAGCCTCGAATGACTAGTCGCTCTGCTGTTTCTTGATCTAGTCCACGACTCATCAAATAATACATATCATCAGGATCAACTTGACCAATAGAAGCAGCATGCCCTGCGGTGACTTCGTTTTCATCAATCAATAAAATAGGATTGGCATCGCTTCTAGCATGATCAGAAAGCATCAAGACACGACTTTCTTGTTGAGCATCTGCTCCTTTGGCGCCTTTTATAATGTGACCAATACCGTTAAAGGTTAGGGTCCCTCTTTCCAAGATAACACCGTGTTGAAGGATGTGACCAACAGAATTTTTACCATAATTGGTGACACGCGTATCAATCCCTTGAATTTGTCGTCCACTAGATGCGGCAACTACCTTTAAGTTGGCATAACTACCGTCTCCTAAAAGGTCAGAATCAAAATCAGCAATGACATTACCTTCATTCATCACACCAAGTGCCCAATCAATGGTTGCATTATTTTGATGATGCCCACGACGAGTCATGTAAGTTGTGACATTGTCTCCCAAACGATCAATCGCTGAAAATTTAACATGACTACCTTCTTTAGCGATAACTTCTACACTAATATTGGCTGTTGTTTTAACTGCACCCTCACCAATGGTTTCAAAACGTTCTAGATAAGTGATGCGACTGTTTTTACCTACAATAATTAACACGTGTTTATTAAATGGGACATCTGATTCTGAGTCTTGTAGAAAAATGCCTTCAATAGGCTCATCAATTTCGACATTATCTGGAATATATAAAATGGCTGCACTATTAAAATAAGCATGATGATAGGCAGCTAATTTATCTTCTTCAAAAGACAATGCCTGACCAAAATAATCTTTGATAAGTTCTGAATTTTCCTTAAGTACTGTGTCAAAATCAGTGAAAATAACACCTTTATCGATTAAAGGCATTGGTAGTTGCTCTAAAACAGTTTGGGTGCCAACTTGAACTAATTTGGGGTTATCATCCATAGCTATAAAGTCAGCCACATTTCCTTGGACATCACTCTCAGATATTGTACCATCCCCAAGTGACCATCTTTGAAATTTCACTCGTTCAATTTGAGGGAGAGGCAGTTTTTCTATTTTTTCAAAAGCAGCCAAGCGATGCTCCAAAAGCCATTTTGGTTCTGCTTTAGTTTGTGAGAAATCAATTATTCTCTCTTTTGTCATTTTTTACTCCTTTGCTCTATTTCGGCAATAATGACTCTAAACTTCTTCTTTATAATCAATGCCTAGTTCTTCAGCAATGGTAGAGTAGCCTTCTTTTTCTAAACGATCAGCTAGTTCTGGACCTCCTGATAAGACAACACGACCATCCATCATCACATGAACAACATCAGGACGAATATAGTTTAAAAGACGCTGATAGTGTGTGATAATCATGGCACCAAAACCTTCTCCTCGCATTTCATTAACACCTTTAGAAACCACTCGAAGAGCATCAATGTCAAGACCTGAGTCAACTTCATCTAAGAGAGCAAAACGTGGTTCTAACATCAATAGTTGTAAAATCTCATTGCGTTTTTTTTCACCACCAGAGAATCCTTCATTAAGGTAACGCTCAGCCATTTCTTCTTTCATACCTAAAAGAGCCATTTTTTGGTCTAGTTTAGTGATAAAATCACGGACAGAGATTTTATCTTTATCTTCTTTTCCGGCATTCATCGCAGCACGCATAAATTCGGCATTAGTAATTCCTGGAATTTCACTAGGATACTGCATCGCAAGAAAAAGACCTAGTCTTGCTCTTTCATCAACTTCTAACTCAAGAATATTTTCACCATCTAAGAGAATCTCACCTTCTGTGACTTCGTAATTAGGATTCCCCATTATCGCAGCAGAAAGTGTTGATTTTCCGGTACCATTTGGCCCCATTATCGCAGCAATTTCTCCTGTTTTAAGCATAAGATTAACGCCTTTTAAGATTTCTTTGTCTTCAATAGAGACATGAAGATTTTTTATTTCAAGTACTGACATAACACACTCCTTTTATCTAGTCATTCCATTATAACAAAAAAAGCCCGCAAGGACTTTTTTGTTGCTTGTAACCTAATCGTCATTCTTTTTGATTTTATCAATAATCGCTCTTCTTCTATCTGAATTACCAATAAATGAGAGAACTTTAAAGAGAGGGGTTCGTCCCTTTCCCCAAATTTCAATACTTTCAATGAAAATTTCTAGTGCAAACAAAACACCAATCATTAACAAGATTCCACCAATTCGGCTAGACACATTTAAAAGTAAGGAGACTAATGAGAAAAATAGTGCAATGCCATACACTACTAGAACAGCTCCACGGTGAGTAAAGCCCATTGCTAACAGTCTGTGGTGAAGATGCATATTATCTGCTTCATAAAATTTTTGTCCCGACAAGGTTCTGCGAATAATAGCCACAAAGGTATCGATAATTGGAACACCTAAAATAATAATCGGTGTCACAACAGCTACAGCTGTCGCATTTTTTAATCCTTGTAAGGATAAAACGGCAATCATAAAACCAATAAATAAGGCTCCCGTATCTCCCAGATAAATAATAGCCGGATGATAATTGTATGGGAAAAATCCTGCAATAGCTGCAATCAAAACAAAAATGGTTAAGGTTAAAAAGATATCACGATCAAATAAGAAGAAATAAGATATCAACCCCATTGTTGTTAAACTAATAATGGAGACACCACTCACTAACCCATCCAAACCATCAATCAAATTAACAGCATTAGTAATGGCTGTTATCCATAAAATGGTTAAAAAGAAGGTGAGCAAGGGATTAAATTCCAGCATTGGTCCACCAAAGGGAATCTTAAAACTATCAAATCTAAAATCAGTAAACTTCCAAACAATAATTGCTGCCAACAAGATACCAATCATTTTTTTCTTAGCACTAATTTCAAAAATGTCATCAATAAAACCAGTAGCAGAAACAACTAAGCCTCCAATAACAACTGGTAACATATAATCAAAATAGGACTGACTACCAATAATTAATTTTGTAATCATCGGCATAAAAATAAGAGAACTAAGAAGAAAAGACAAAACAATGGCTAAACCACCAGAGCTTGGCATTGTCACTTTATTAATGCGGCGTTCATTTGGTTTATCAACAGCACCGACACGAAAGGCTAAAAAACGAACGAGCGGTGTTGCAATCAAAGAGATTAGAAAAGTGCCAATCAGGACCAAAACATATTCAAGTTTAAAAGGCGTCATATTACTATACCTCTATTGACTGCAACTCTTCAATAGCATTGCTAGTTAATAAGATACCATGTTCTTGTAAATAGGCACGTGTTTTTGTACTTGCTTTAGCATGTTCAATCATACGAGCATAAACCACATTTGTATAGTAATCTGGTCGTCCGATATTTTTTATCAAAATAGTCAGATGATAAGTATCACTTTCTTTAAATAGCTCTGAAGCCTCTATCTCATAATCAGCTGTTCGAGAAAACAAAACAACATCCTTTAAGTTGTCAAAATCCAAAACATAATGGATGTAATCAGAAACGATATGGCTCTTTTCTTGTTCTTGCTCATCTTGTTCTTCAGCTTCTTTTAATTTATCGAGAGCTTCTTTGTCACCTTTTTCACGCATTGTCGTCTCGAGACTTTTGAAAAATTCTTCCGGTGACATTTTTGCAATGTCTTCTAACTCAGCTAAATCTTCAAGACTGAGGTCTTTACTAATCTCTGATTTTGTCACAAAGACATCGATTCGATCTTGTCTTGGTGTAACGCGAAAACTGAGCATACCGCTATCTTTAAAATTGTCAGGTAAATCTAACTCGTCCATGACAGCATAGAAAAATTCTTCTGTCTTTTCTTGAGGTACTAAGAAATCTTTTAATTCCATTCCTCTTTCTTCTAAATCATCCATACTAATCGTTATCTTTAGTGTTGTATCACTAATTTGTTTCATTTCCATCGTTTTTACCTCGCACATGTAATCAAACCTATTATACTAGAAAAAAAGATTATTTACAATTTAGATAGTTGTTTTGAGCAATTAAAAAGGTTGGAACAAAATGCTCAACCTTTTAACGTTTATCATTTTATTTTTCAGACATAGTTCTTTCCTAAACACTAACCAGCTGAGACATCTGTTTTAATATCAAACCACTTTCTATGAAGCTGAATACAAAAAACAACTTTTTCTAAGCCAGATAGTAGATGTTTTGTAATTGCTGAAATGGTTTATAAAAATAAAAGCTTAATACCCCCATAAACCAATAAAAGCAAGCCTAAAATAATGCGATATTTCCCAAAAACCGTAAAATCATTCTTCTTAACATAATCGGTTAAAAAGCGAATAGCATACATACTCACAACAAAGGCTGTGAGCATAGCAATTGCTAAGATGGCAAATTGACCCAAACTCAAACTGGCGCCTCCAAGAATAAATTTCAAGACTTTAATAAAACTAGCGCCAAACATGACAGGAATCCCTAGGAAAAAGGTGAATTCAGTTGCAACCACTCGGCTGGTTCCCAGTAACATTCCCCCAATAATGGTAATGCCAGAACGACTGGTTCCTGGTACTAGGCTAAGTACTTGAAAAAGACCAATGAATAAGGCTGTTTTATAAGACATTTTCGCTAATGAAGTCACACTTGGTTTAAGACTCTCGTTTTTATGTTTTTGCTCTATCCATAAAAAGACAAAACCGTAGAAAATTAACATTAGGGCGACAGTAATAAAATTATGAAGATGTTCTTCCATCCAATCATCAAGAGGTAAACCAATCACAATCGCAGGAATAACGGCAAGGACAACTTTTGCCCACAACTGCCAAGTTATTCTGATTTCTCTAGCTGTTTTTCCTTTTTGAAAAGGATTTAAGCGCTTGAAATAGATGACAACAACAGCTAGGATGGCTCCTAGTTGGATAACAACGTTAAACATACTAACAAAAGCTTGGTTTTGATTTTTAAAGTTGAGAAACTCTTGCACTAATATTAGATGACCCGTACTGGAAATGGGTAGCCACTCTGTTACCCCTTCGACAATTCCTAATATAATAGCTTTGATTAAATCTACGATAAACATGTTAACTCCTTTGATTAATTCTTTTTAAATCAGATAGTATTAGAAGGCCCCGCCACCTCCGCCGCCACCTCCGCCGGAGAAGCCTCCACCACTACTTCCTCCTGAGGAAACAGAGAAATGAGAAGCCTCAACAGCATAGCTATTTGACGACATGACTGCCTTTGTTTGACGACTAAGTTGGGGTGAGATAAAGAGATACGATTGATACAAGCTATTTTCTACAAATTGCGGATGCACTGTTGAAAGGTATTTTTCAACCTTTTGGGCAAAGCCCAATAGTGTTGCATAAATCAAGATACGATTCCAAATCACAACTGCTTCAATTTCCACTTGATCAAATTTTCTAATATCACGAAGCATATTGTTAAAACTAACCCAATCTTGAAGTACATCATGTCCTCTAGCTTCTAAAAAGCCAAAATCAGCCATAACTTTTTTACGTTGAGCAAAATAGCTAATCATTGTAATGACAAGAATGATGCTAGCCAAATAGACCAACGAATAAGGTGAGATGACATTCCCAATAATAACAACGATGATTAAAGCGACTATTGACAAGATCAACCCCAAAACAGACGCTCCCAGAGACAATCTATAATATTTTAAATCACTCGGTAAGAAATCTCTTTTGATTTTTTCTAGTGCTTTATTTTCAATAGCTTCAGCTACCAACTGATCAATCTTATTCAATTTTGATTCTAACTTATGGTTAAAACGATCTCCCAAATGGTTGATTTTTTCTGTCAACTCTTCTCCTTTATAACTTTTCTTCAAAGCTTTTATGTCGTGTTTATTAAATAGAAAAGTTGAAAAAAGTTGATTGATTGCTATTTTTTCTTTTTCACCAAAAGCAAAAGTAATTAACTCTCTTTCAAATGCGGATGCCCGATCTTTTGAAACAATACTTAATTCCTTGTCTTGAGAAACTGTTAATATTTGACGATCAATGAGGTCTAACAAACTAGCCTTTAAAAGATTTTCAAAGCTAATCTTACCCATATAAGAAGAGGTTTGATTTAATTCAGATTTTAATGTCTTTTCATAAATGTATTTAGCGACAATTAAAGGTGGTAAGTCATCCGGAAGATTGAAAAGGTGACTCTTTTTATTAAAATGATGATGTTTTTCAACATGCCGTTTAAATAAAAGAAAGAAAAAAATAGCTAGTATTGCTAAAAAACCAATAGCAATAGGAAAGGCTCTATCAAGCAATGAATGGATAGCTGCTTGCTTGAATGCGATATCATTTTCAAGGCGATTGAAGTCTTCTTTTCTTGTTGTAGGTAATTTAAATTCTGTAGATACTGGGCTTCCTTCCCAATAACCATGTAACTCCAATCGATTAGAGACGTTAGTAGCAATCAAATGATAAGCATTTTCCTCAGAGGTTATTGTAGGTTGCCTTTTCCCAAAGCCTGTATGCGCATAAAGATTTTGATCTTCAGAAATAAAGTCTGTTTTCACTGTAAAATCGACTTGTTTCAAAGTTCTATCCCAATCACTGATAGGGACCCAATTAAGCTCAGCAATATCTTGGTAGGCAAACAAAATTTCCTTTAGTTGCCATTCAACAACAACAACAACTTTATCTCCTTTTTGCCCCTTGTTATAGATTTTTAAGCTATAACCATCACCCAAATCTGTGACTTCCTGCTCAGAATTGACTAAAATGTTATTGTGATAAACAGTGACTACAGGATTTGGATCAATATAGAACCCTTCAGGCATTTTTCCTGCTTGTCCCAGAGTCACTATTTGACCGTTATAAGAACTATCAAAATCATAGTCAATAATTTGCTTGAAATTGGCTGTATTATCTTCATGAATAATCAATTCCCCAGAATAATAAGGAATCGAATAAGAAACGTCTGCATAAGTAGACTCATTAAATAAGAAAAATAGTGCTGCAAAAAGTATTAAAATAATCCTTTTCATTAGAAACCTCAGAAATATTATTCCTATTTATTTTACCACAAAACCCTTTAAAATCGTATTTATCAATCAAGTAAATTGTCAAACACCTTTATTTAAGATACAATGGAAGGCAATATACTTACAGGAGGTTGATATGAAAAAGATATTATTTACTATTTTAGCAACAGTTTCTTTTTTATTTGCTGGCGTAACTAGTATCCAAGCAGACGATTATTTACGTGTTGGAATGGAAGCTGCTTATGCTCCTTTTAACTGGACTCAAGAAACCAATAAAAACGGGGCAGTCCCTATAGAAGGTTCTTCTCAATTTGCAAATGGTTATGATGTTCACGTTGCTCAAAAAATCGCTGATAGACTCGGTAAAAAATTAATTGTTGTGAAAACCTCTTGGAGTGGTCTTATTCCTGCTCTCACCTCCGGTAAGATTGATATGATTATTGCTGGGATGAGTCCCACAGAAGAAAGAAAATTAGAGATTGATTTTTCAACTAGTTACTATACAAGTAAACCAATTCTAGTCGTTAAAAAAGATAACCCTTATGCGAGTAGTAATACTTTAGCTGATTTTTCGCAAGCTAAAATCACCTCTCAACAAGGCGTATATCTCTATGACCTTATTGACCAAATCCCTAATGTTTCTAAACAAACGGCCATGGCTGATTTTGGACAAATGCGACAAGCTCTTCAATCAGGAGTGATTGATGCTTATGTATCAGAGCGTCCTGATGGTATCTCTGCTGAAATGGCTAACTCTGATTTTAAAATGATCCAATTAAGTGATGGTTTTAAAGTGAGTGAATCAGATGTTGCCTTAGCTATTGGGCTTCGAAAATATGATCCCATCATGGCACAAGTCAATAGCGTTCTGGAGGACTTTTCAACAGAGCAACAAATCGCCCTAATGGATGACATTATTGCTCTTCAACCAATCCAGGAAGAAACTGGAGAAAAACCTCATTTTATTAGTCAAGTCATTACTATTGTTCAAAACAACTGGAAACAGCTCCTAAGAGGGACTGGGATGACTCTATTCATTTCCATTCTAGGAACGATTTTAGGAACCAGCATAGGCTTATTGATCGGTGTTTATAAAACAGCTCCAAAAGCAAGCCATAAAGGACTCTTGATTTTACAAAAAGCATTTAATGCTCTGATTAATGTCTATATTGAAGTCTTTCGTGGAACACCAATGATTGTACAATCCATGGTGATCTATTATGGTACTGCTCAGGCCTTTGGCTTATCAATTGACCGAACACTTGCTGCTGTCTTCATTGTATCGATTAATACGGGTGCTTATATGAGTGAGATTGTCCGTGGTGGTATTTTTTCTATCGATAAGGGGCAATTTGAAGCCGCAACCGCACTTGGGATGACTCATAGACAAACCATGAGAAAAATCATTCTTCCTCAGGTCATGCGAAATATTTTGCCAGCAACCGGAAATGAGTTTGTTATCAATATTAAAGATACTTCCGTACTAAATGTTATTTCTGTGGTTGAGCTCTACTTTTCGGGGAATACTGTGGCTACCCAAACGTATCAGTACTTCCAAACCTTTACAGTGATAGCGATTATCTACTTTGTTCTCACTTTCACGGTGACAAGAATTCTGCGTTATATTGAAAAACGTCTTGATACTGATCACTACACAACGGGAGCTAATCAAATGCAATTGGAGGTGGCAAACCATGACTAATACCATACTTGAAATTAAACATCTTAAAAAATCATATGGCCAAAATCAGGTTTTAAAAGATATTTCTCTAACAATTAACAAGGGGCAAGTCATCTCAATTATCGGTAGTTCAGGCTCTGGTAAATCAACACTCCTTCGATCGATTAATCTCCTTGAATCACCTACTGAGGGAGAAATCCTTTATCATGGAAAAAATGTGCTCGAAAAAGGCTTTGACCTAACTACCTATCGTGAAAAGCTGGGGATGGTTTTTCAATCCTTTAACTTATTTAATAATTTAAATGTGTTAGAAAATGTGATGGTCGCTCAAACGACCGTTTTAAAAAGAGATAAAAGTGAAGCAGAACAAATTGCTAAGGAAAATCTCAACCAAGTAGGAATGACCGAACAATACTGGTTGGCTAAGCCCAAACAATTATCAGGTGGGCAAAAACAAAGAGTTGCTATTGCTAGAGCTCTAGCCCTTGATCCTGAAGCTATCCTTTTTGATGAACCCACTTCTGCTCTTGACCCTGAGATGGTTGGTGAGGTTTTAAAAACCATGCAAGATTTAGCCAAGTCAGGCTTAACCATGATTATTGTGACACATGAAATGGATTTTGCTCGTGACGTATCAGACACGGTTATCTTTATGGATAAAGGCATTATTGCTGAACAAGGTAGTCCAAAACAAATCTTTGAAACACCAAAAGAAGAAAGAACTAAAGAGTTCTTAAAACGTTTTTTGAAATAATCATTAAGAAAAAGACCACTCAATTGAGTGGTCTTTTGACTAGTAGGAAAACTTTCCCATTATATTATTTATGGTTTTTTACTTTCAAAGCAGATAACACTTGTGTGCGAATATCTTCAACGCCATCAGGATTGTTTGGCAAGAAAATCGTTTGATTGCCACTCGCTGCAAAAGTATTTAGGGTATCTAAATATTGGTTGGTTAGCAAAATTGACATGATTTGTTCTTCATTTAAACTAATATTAGCATCTTTTAATTCTTGGATAGAGTCTGCTAAACCATCAACAATGGCTTTACGTTGTTGGGCAATACCCACACCATGTAAGCGATCTTTTTCTGCTTCGGCTTCTGCTGCAGTCACAATCTTAATCTTGTCAGCATTTGCTAATTCTTGAGCAGCCACACGTTTACGTTGTGCAGCATTGATTTCATTCATTGATTGCTTAACTTCCGCATCTGGTTCGACTTTAGTAATCAATGTTTTAACAATGATATAACCATAGCTAGACATTTCTTCTGCCACTTGATGTTGGACTTCAAGGGCAATCTCATCTTTTTTCTCAAACAGTTCATCTAGTGTTAGTTTAGGAACAGAGGAACGTAGGGCATCTTCAATATAGGATTTAATTTGCTCTTCTGGACGCATCAATTTATAATAAGCATCCATAACGTTGTTTTCATTAACACGGTATTGCGTTGCAATATTTAAGGTAACGAATACATTATCTTGTGTCTTTGTTTCAACAATTAAATCACTTTGAAGCAAACGTAATTGAATACGCGCTGCTAATCGATCAATACCAAACGGCATTCTTAGATGAATTCCGCTGGAAGACGTTTTTAGATATTTCCCAAAACGTTCTATAATCACTACCGTCTGTTGTCTAACGACATAGAGAGTACTGATAACGACTGCTAAAATTAATAGCAGAATAAAAATAAACGGTAATAATGTTACGATTAACATAATGATAATCCTCCTTGTGTATTAATTATATAGTTTTCTTATACACTTTGCAAGAGCTGACTGGTCATTATTAAAAGACTAATCATAAGTTTAAGTTCACAATTTCAATAAATAAAGAGTGGCTTTAAGCCACTCTTTTAAAAGCTTTTAATCATTACTTGGAACGACAACAACATAACGGTTAGGGTCATTTCCTTCAGAATAACTATCAACACCTTCAATTGCTGTAATCGTTTTGTGAATAATTTTTCTTTCTGTATTGCTCATTGGGTTCATTTCATATTTCTCACCTGAGGCGAGAACACGTTTAGCAATTTTCTTAGAAAAATCAATTAAAGTCTTCGTTCTATGTTCCACATAATCGTGAACATTAACAGTAACTGAGAAGGCTTTTGAATAATGATCATGAAGATAATTTTGCGCCAATAATTGTAATGATTTCAACACCTTACCGTGGTAACCAATCACTCTACCAGGATCTGGAGTGTCAATTTTTAAATTAATTTGGCGATGATTAAGGGTAATATCAATACTTGCTTCTAAATCCATTTCATAGATAATTTTAGAAATGTAGTCAGAAACATCTTTACTAGCTTCTTCAATAGAAACTGTCTCTGTTTCATTAGTGTTTTTTTGCTTTTCTTCGGCACTCAACACTTCTAAAACATTGATATGGCCAGTTTCTTGTAAGATGGTTTGAGGCGATTTCTTACTTTCAAGTAATTGCTCCTTGACACTGTCATCTATCAGCTCTCCCTTTTCTTCCATTTCTCTAATAATACTTGTCACTTTTCCAAGCTCTACAGTATCTTCTAAACTAGATTTAACAGGAGCATTTTGTCGATTAATTTCATCAGGAACACCTCTAATGGCTTTTCTATCCGCTTTATTAATGATATTCTCACTGATGTTTTCAATCTCTACCTGTGCAGGTTTTCTCCCAAATCCTAAAAAGCCTTTTTTTTCACGAGATACCACTTTAATATGGGCTTTTAAACGCGAAATATTAAGTTCTTTTAGGCCAGTTTCAATAGCCTCTTCAACAGTTTTTCCTGTGAATAAAACCATAATCGTCTCCTTATTTTCTCTTTTTTTGTGCTTTTTTCTTGGCACGTCTTATCTTAGCTTGTTTTTCTTTTTCTTCTCGCTCTAAACGTTCATACTCTGCAATTTTCTTAAAAGGATTATTAAAGATTAACGTTTGGAAAACTTGGTAAGCATTTGAGATTGTCCAGTAAAGGGCAACACCACTAGCCATATTAATACCAATAATTAAAATCATGATTGGCATGATATACATCATTGCCGTTAAGACACCATTTTTTTCTCTGATTCCCTTATTACTCAACCATGTTGATAAGAAGGTGAAAATAGCAGCCAACACCGGCAACACAAAATAAGGATCAGGATTAGCGATTTCAAGCCATAAAAAAGTTCCAGTTTTTAAAAAGGCAACTCGAGAAAGGGCTTGATAAAGCGCTAAAAGAAGTGGCATCTGAATAAATAGAGGTATAAAACTAGAATAAGGATTAACGTTATTTTCCTTATAAAGTTGTTGCGAGGCTTCTGCAAGAAGCATACGGCTTTCTGTGTCTTTACCAGGATATTGCTTTTGTAATGCCTTTAGCTTTGGTTGGATTTCCTGCATTTTTTGACTAGATTTCATTTGCATATTGTAAACGGGCAAAAGAATGGTTCTAATCACTAAAGTAAAGAGGATAATTCCGATACCGGTACGTTCATTAAACGATAAAGCCTGAATCATCTCTGCAAAGAAATAAACAAATTTTTCCCATAATCCGTCTGAATTAGCAGCTATTTCACTTGTCCCACAAGCTGTCAAAACAACAAGAGAAACAATCACTAACAATGATAATTTAAGTTTCTTTTTCAATGGTCAACCTTTCTTTGAATAACATTTAGCTAAGCTAAAGACATGAATCATATTTTTTTTAATGGCTTGATAGTCAAGATCTTCAACACCTTTTCGTGCAATAATCACATAGTCTTTACAATCAATATCTTGTGATAATTCCATAAACGCATGGCGTATTTTTCGTTTAATACTATTTCTTACCACGGCATTGCCAAGTTTTTTACTGACTGATAATCCCACTCGATAATGAGGGTAATGCTTATCTAAATAATATAAAACAAAATGACGATTAGCAGCACTTTTGCCATGATCAAAAATAGCTTTAAAATCTTTATCACTTTTTACACGATGGGTTTTCTTCAAAACACGACTCCAAATATCTAAATTACTATTATTATACCATAAAATAATAAGTCTAGTCATCTAGTCATTTGCCTTATCAACGAGATGTCTTGTTTATTAATCTCACAAGGTTATATTATATCATGACACTTCTATAAAAACAACGTTACTTCCCTCAAACACTTAAAAATAGCCAGCTTTATTCCCCAAAAACGAAAAATAAAGCCGACTACCTAAAAATTGATTTATAATCATTGCCGATGAGGCAAAACAGTTAATTAAAAAGAAAAGGTGATCAAGCAATGATCAACGATTTAGTAACATGATCACGAGAATTATCGTTATCACCCCATGAATGACTAAATGAGAAAGATGAATTTCTTGATAAATTAGCTTACCATTAATGGGTCTGATAATTAAAAAGGCTATTAAACTACCGATTATGACATAATGCAAATTAATCATAGAAAAGGTTCCTAATAAAAACATAGAGAAGCTTGCAATCATCAATACAATTGGTATAATATTAAGCAACAAAAGCCATAAAGGCATTTTTTGATAGCTACTTATAACAGCTAAAGCCATTAGAAATAGATAGATGAAGGGTAGAATGAGTGAGAACATGGTTGTCTCCTTTCTTAACTTTTCTTCATTATAAAATGAGGGGCTAAGCCCCTGTCAAGGAGATGACTCATGAAAACAGGAACTGTCGTGAAAAAATACCAAATTTCGCGAGATAGCTTACGATTTTATATTGAAAAAGGCTTGCTTTCTCCCGAAAAAAAAGAAGCTCACTATGATTGGTCACAAAAAGATTGCGAAGACCTTGAAAATATTATTGGTTTACGTGACTTGGGCTTTTCCATCAAATCTATTCTTCGCCTCAAATGGCTTCATGACAAAAAATGTGGCACTAAAGAACAACTAGAAGAAAACAAGGCCGTTTTAATAGAAGAAATTGAAAATAGAACAAAAGAGCTTGAACATATTAGTTATCAAAAAAGACAATTAGAAGATCTTCTACAACAATTAGCAATCAATTTAAAAAATCTATCAGAAAACTGATAGATTTTTTAATTACAAGGTTTTTAAGATATTGTTGATATGTTCAATTGATTGTTGTCTACCTAGCAAATAAATGGTGTTTGGTAGGTCAGGTCCATGCATTTCTCCTGAAACAGCAATACGAATTGGCATAAAGAGGTTTTTTCCTTTTATACCAGTCTCTTTTTGGACAGCTTTAATTTGTGGGAAGATGTTTTCTGGTTTAAAGTCTTCATCTGATAAAGCCTCTAATTTGTCTTTAAATTGACCAAGTACCGTTGGTACTGTCTCTCCTTGTAGGACCTCTTTTTCAGCTTCTCCCAATTCTGGAAAATCAGAAAAGAATAAATCTGTCAAAGGAACAATCGCATCAATAGAGACCAGTTGAGGTTGATAAAGGGCAACCAATTCTTTTGATTTCTCATTGAGGCGACCTGCTTTTTCTAAAAATGGTTTAGCCAATTCATAAATCTTATCAGCTTCTGCATTTTTAATATAGTCGTTACTCATCCAGTCCAATTTCTTTTGATCAAAGGCTGCTGGTGATTTACTCAAGCGATTTTCATCAAAAAGTTTAATCAACTCTTCACGAGAAAAAATTTCTTCTTCACCACCAGGGTTCCAACCAAGAAGCGCAATAAAATTAAAGACGGCTTCTGGTAAATAACCTTTTTGACGATAGTCTTCAATGAATTGAAGCGTGTTAGTATCACGTTTTGAGAGTTTCTTTCCAGTCTCGCTATTAATGATAAGCGTCATATGACCAAATTCTGGTGCTTTCCAACCCAAAGCCTCATAAACCATGAGTTGCTTTGGTGTATTGGCAATGTGGTCATCACCACGAATAACATGACTTATCTCCATCAAATGATCATCAATAACAACAGCAAAATTGTAGGTTGGATAGCCATCTTTTTTCTGGATAACCCAGTCTCCACCAATATTGGCACCTTCAAAGCTAATCTCGCCCTTAACCATATCATGCCATTGATAAATTCCTTTTTCATTAACTGCTAAACGAACCGTTGGCACAATTCCCTTAGCCACTCTATCAGCGATATAAGCCTCTTTTTCTTCGTCATTCATGCCTAGAAATTCATTGACATAGCGAGGTGTTTCACCTGCTGCTTCTTGGCGTTCACGCTCAGCAGCCAACTCTTCTTCTGTCACATAAGATTTGTAGGCAAGACCTTTTTCAAGGAGTTCATCAACATATTTTTGGTAGATATCAAGACGTTCTGATTGGCGATATGGACCAAACTCATCCTTAGGGTTAACAGGACTCTCATCCCAGTCCATTCCTAACCACTTCAGGTTATCTAATTGCGAGCGCTCACCATCTTCAACATGGCGTTTACGGTCAGTGTCTTCAATACGAATAATAAAATCTCCACCATGGTGACGAGCGTATAAATAGTTAAATAATGCTGTACGAGCATTCCCGATATGTAATAGTCCTGTTGGACTTGGTGCATAGCGCACACGAATCTTATTAGTCAAAATAGTTCTCCTATATGGTTTTAAATCGTCATTATTATATCATATTTTTAGTCGAATAGTGAGACGACTTTTTATTTTCATAGTAACGCTTTAATTCATCATCATTCCATGAGCCGTTAGATACAAAATTGGGGTCATCTGGATATAGTTTATCGGCTTTATCATAAAGAATGACCCCATTCTAATAATTATTTCACTTCTACCATCCGTCCTGTATCAACATCATAAATAGCTCCTGAAATGAGAACATCATCAGGGATAAGGGGAGACTCTTTTAAAAGAGCAATATCTTCTTTGACGCTTTTTTCAAGATCCTTAAAGGGTAGAAAATCATAGTCTGAAACGTCAACACCCAAGTCTTTTTTTAGTTGTTGTTTCAACTTGTCATTGGTAAAGGTCTTGGCACCACAATCCGTGTGATGGAGCACAACAATTTCTCTTGTTCCCAGTAATTGTTGGGAAATGGTTAAAGACCGAATCATATCAGGGGTCACGCGACCTCCTGCATTTCTCAAAATATGAGCATCTCCTAACGCCAATCCTAGTGCTTGAGCAACGTGCAGGCGAGAATCCATACAGGTGATAATGGCTACCTTCGTTTTTGGGGGTAAAGGGAGATGGGCAGTGCCATGGAGGTTGACATAAGCCTCATTTGCCTCCATGAAATTTTTAAAGTAAGACATCTTTTCTCCTTTTCATGACAATCATTTCTGAGAGTGATTTTGTTGATGGATAAGGTATTCTGGCTAGCGACCAAAAACCTTTTGTAAGACTTCACTCACTGTTGACACTCCAATGACTTCTATATTTTTAGGAATTTCTATTCCAGTTAAAGCCGTTTTGGGCACATAAATCTTGGTGAAACCTAACTTACTGGCTTCGTTGATCCGTTGATCAAGGCGATTAACTCTCCTGATTTCACCCGTTAGGCCAATCTCTCCCACAAAGCAGTCTTGAGGATTGGTTGGTTTATCTTTGTAGCTAGAGGCAATAGCAATGGCTACTGCTAAATCTATAGCAGGTTCATCTAACTTGACACCCCCTGCTGATTTGAGGTAGGCATCTTGGTTTTGTAGAAGCAAGCCACAGCGTTTTTCTAAAACAGCCATGATGAGACTTGCCCGATTAAAATCTAGACCTGTTGTTGTTCGCTTGGCATTACCAAAGACTGTTGGCGTCACAAGCGCTTGAACTTCAGCTAAAATGGGTCTTGTCCCTTCCATGGTCACAACAATGGCTGAGCCTGTCGCACCATCCAATCGCTCTTCTAAGAAGACTTGGCTAGGATTTAAGACCTCGACTAAACCAACAGACCGCATTTCAAAAATACCAATTTCATTGGTTGAACCAAATCTGTTTTTGACAGCTCGTAGGATTCTAAAGGTGTGTTGTCTCTCTCCTTCAAAATAAAGAACCGTATCAACCATGTGTTCTAACAATCTTGGACCTGCTAGGGTCCCTTCTTTGGTGACATGACCAACAATGAAGGTGGCAATATTGTTGGTCTTAGCAATTTGCATCAACTCAGCAGTCACTTCTCTCACTTGACTGACAGATCCTTGCACACTGGAAATTTCTGGACTCATAATGGTTTGAATCGAGTCGATGATAAGGAAATCAGGTTGAATCTTTTCAATTTCCATACGGATGGACTGCATGTTGGTTTCTGCGTAGACATAAAAAGCATTGTCAATATCACCCAGACGCTCACTTCTTAGTTTGATTTGCTGAGCAGACTCTTCGCCAGAAACATAGAGAACCGTTCCTTTGTGAGCCAACTGCGTTGACACCTGAAGGAGCAAGGTTGACTTACCGATTCCTGGATCACCACCAATCAAGATAAGACTTCCAGGAACCAGACCTCCACCAAGGACTCGGTTAAACTCAGCCATATCTGTTTTGACGCGTGAAAAATGACTTGACGTCACATCCTTTAATTTGATCGGTTGACTTTTTTCGCCTGTTAGTGACACACGCGCATTTTTAACCTCAGTAACTGGCGTTTCTTCAACAAAAGAAGACCAGGCTGAACAATTGGGGCAACGGCCTAAATATTTTGGTGAATTATAACCACATTCTTGACAAATATAAACTGTTCTTTTTTTAGCCATGATTAGTTTCCTGTGCTTCCAAAGCCACCTGTTCTTTGTCCAGTTGCTTCATCATTATCCGCGATTAAAAAAGGGGCAAAAACAGCTTGAACAATCCGTTCACCAACCTCTATAGTTACTTCTTTATCGGTGATATTTTTCATTTGGGCAAAAATATGACCTTCGTTTGCAGAATTCCCATAGTAATCACCATCAATCACACCAACAGAGTTGATGAGCACCAATCCTTTTTTTCTAGGATTAGAAGAACGATCATAGAGATAAAGTACCTCATTGTCTTGCATATAAGCCTTAACACCAGTGGGAATCAGCTTAATGTCACCAGCTTCTATCACTATTCTTTCAGCGGCTTTTAAATCATATCCAGCCGCATGACTGGTTGCTCTTTTGGGTAATAATGTCTTATCTGAGTACTTGCTAACTAGTTCAAAACCTCTTATTCTCGTCATTTGAATCTCCTTTTTTTCTATACTTTATTATAATTTATTCGTAAATGAATTGCAAAATTGCAATCTAACACCAGCAAAAAGAGTTATCTTTTGAAGATAACTCTTGTTTTTGATGATTATTCAAAGACAAATTGATTGTGATACAGTTCAGCGTAGAAACCTTTTTCTTTTAGTAATTGATGATGATTGCCTTGCTCAATCACTTGACCATCCTTTAAGACGATGATATTGTCAGCATTTAGGATAGTTTTAAGACGATGGGCAATGACAAAACTAGTTCGTCCAGCAATAATGGTTTCCATCGCTTTTTGAATCTTACTTTCAGTTACCGTATCAACGTTTGATGTCGCCTCATCCAAAATGAGCACTTGAGGGTCGGTTAACAGAGTTCTCGCAATAGAGATGAGTTGCTTTTGACCCGTTGAAAAAACATTATCACTATCACTTACCATCGTTTGGTATTTGTCTGGTAAGCTTTCTATAAATTCATGGATGTGGGTAGCACGCGCTGCCGTTTCAATCATTTCTTGACTAGCATCTGGCACACCAAAAGCAATGTTTTCTGCTATTGTGCCACTGAATAAGACGGATTCTTGTAGCACGATACCGACATTTTGTCTCAAACTATCTAAGTCATACTCTCTAATATCCTTGCCGTCAAAGGCTATAGAGCCACCATCAACATCATAAAAGCGATTTAGTAAATTCATGATGGTTGTTTTCCCTGACCCAGTTGGACCAACAACGGCAATCATTTTCCCTTTAGGCGCTGATATGGTGACATCAGACAAGACTTTTTGTCCAGGAAGGTAACCAAAATCAATGTGATTGATGGCGACTTCTTCTTTTAACTCTGTAAATTCAGGAGCGTTTTGTGGCTTAACTTCTTCAGTTTCATCAAACATTTCTTGAATTCTTGATGCCCCTGTAAAGGCCAACTGGAGTTCTGCCCAACTAGATGAGACTTGCATGATTGGTTGATAGTATTGTTGTGAGTATTGAACAAATGTCACTAGTAACCCTAATGCTGCAGCTCTTGTGAGGCTCGTATCATTTAAAACAATGGTTGACCCTACAAAGATAACCGTTGCCGTATTAAACAAACTAAAACCGTTCATGACTGGGAAAAGCATACCAGCAAAAAGTCTTCCTTTAAAGGTTGCCTTACGAACACGGTCATTTAGCTCTGTAAAGCCTTCAATAGCATCCTCTTGCAAACCCTGTACGATAATCGCTTTTTGACCTGAAATTTTTTCATCCATGTAAGCATTAAGTTGGCTCACTTCTTTTTGTTGGAGATCAGTGTATTTTCTTGCTTTTCTAATAATGATAAACAAAACGATGAGCGCCACTGGTGTTGACATCATGGTCACTAAAGCAAGTTTCACATTTTGAGTATACATCATCCAAACCAAACCAATATAAAAGGCAATATTAGACACGACTTGGGTCATGCTTTGATTAAGAGAGTTTTGGATGTTATCTAAATCACTGGTAAAGCGTGATAAAATATCCCCATCTTTATGTTGGTCAAAAAAGGCAATGGTCAATTTTTCTAATTTGCCAAAAAGCCCTTTTCTCATACTACTGGTTGAATAAGCAACAATTCTTGTAAAAATCAACGTATATATCAAAGAAGAAACCGCTATGAAGACATAGGTTAAAAAGAGATACCACATCACCGATAAAAAAGGAGCCTTACTTGGAGCAACAAAGGCTTGTCCTGTTGCCTGACTAACTGCCTTTGCTTCAAAATAATCTTGTGTCCACTGTCCTAACTCCGTTAAAGATTGTCCTAGATAAATAGGCGCTTGTACCCGTAAATAGGTTGATACCACTATGGCCAAGAAAATAAGAAGAAAGGAAAGGCGGTATTTTTTAAAATAATACCAGAAAAAACGAGCTGTTTTCATTGATTTTCCTCCTGACCTTTTTGAGTTTCATAGATTTCACGATAAATAGCATTATTAGCCACTAATTCTGAGTGAGTCCCTTGACCAATCAAAACACCATTATCTAGAACGAAAATTTGATCAGCTTTAATGACTGAGCTAATCTTTTGAGCAATCATAATGGTCGTTGTGTCTTTTAATTCATTGTTTAAAGCTTCTTGCACCAATTTTTCTGATTTGGCATCAAGGGCTGATGTAGAATCATCTAAGATGAGAACTTTTGGATTACCAATCACACCTCTTGCAATACTCATTCTTTGTTTTTGACCACCTGAGAAATTGTTTCCTCTTTCTTCAACCATACTTTCGTAATGTTCAGGCATTCGTTCAATAAATTCTTGTGCTTGCGCGATACTTGCTGCTCTTTCAAGTGCACTATTGTCTGCCAAAGGATTCCCTTGTCTCAAATTATCAGCAATCGTACCGCTAAACAAAATCGCTTTTTGTAAAACAATTGAGACCGTTTCGCGTAAGGTTTTTTCATTAATCTTTTTGATGTCTTGTCCACCAATCAAAACCCGTCCTTTTTCAGGGTCAAATAATCTTGCGATTAACTGAGCAAGAGTTGACTTCCCTGAACCGGTTGCACCAACAATCCCAACCATTTGTCCTTTTGAAATGGAAAAATTAATATTTTTCAAGGTCGGCTTGCTATCATTGGGATAGGTAAAAGTGACATTTTCAAAAGCAACGCTACCAGACAAGTCCATATCTGCCACATCCTCAAAAACCATGGCTGGATTGGTATCTAACACTTCTTTAATCCGTTTGATTGAAATAAAAGCACGACTAGCCTGCATGCCCAAAAAACCAACCATGATAATCGTGAACATGAGTTGCATCATATAAGTCATAAAGGTTGCCACACTACCAATCACTTCAGGATCCGTCTCAACAAAGGTTGAAACCATATAGATGGCCACAAAAATTGCCATATAAGAAACAAACATTACCATTGGTTGCATGATAGAAAAACCATAACCGATGAATAAATTGAGATTAAGCAGTTTATCAGATTGCTCTTTAAATTTATTGAATTGTGATTCTTCTTGAACAAAAGATTTCACAACTCTGGCGCCACGAAGATTTTCTTTAGCAATCCCATTAATTTTGTCCATTAATTTTTGAAATTTACCAAATCTTGGTCCCATTAAACTCATGATAACACCCATAATGGTAGCAATAATAACCACCATCAAAACAAGAATCCACCATAATCTTGGGAGGGTATCTAGGGCTAAAATAAACGATCCGATAAACATTAAGGGTAGCCTTATTAAAATTTGAAATATCATCATCATCAAATTTTGAATTTGATTAACGTCATTGGTCATTCTAACGACCAGATTACCAGCATTGAATGCTTCGACATTGGCATAAGAAAAGGTTTGAATTTTACGAAAGGTTGCTTCTCTAATATCTGCTGAGACACCTTGAGCTATTTTTGCGGCTAAAACAGTGTTAACCACTCCTGAAAGGAGCCCAAGAAAGGCAACAAGAAGTAAAATGGTGCCAACGGACGTTATTTTTTCGTGATCTTCTGTTAGTAAGGCTGTGAGAATAGATTTCATAAATCTAGGTTGTAATAAAGAGTTGGTCACAATTCCTAAAACCATCAAAACAGAAGCTAAAGCATACCATTTGTATTTCATAATGGCTTTAAATATCATTTTGTCTCCTTTAAATAAAATAATAGCAGTGAGTATTTGCTCACTGATTTTTTTAGTATTCTTCTTACATTCTATAATAATTATTGCTAAAAGTCTAATAAGCAGTACGTTTTTCACTGATAAGAAGACTATAAAAAACGAAGATTTTCCTAGAGAAAACCCTCGTTTTTATTAGATAATGAGCTAGATGTTATTTACCAAAGATGAAAGAGATGTTGCATCCCTAAACTCACTAAAGTAATAGCAATCCAACAACAAGCTCCTAAGATAATGGCTTGTTTTCCTGTCTTAATAAGTTTAAGGGGATGAGTATTTAAGCCAATAGCTGCCATTGCCATAACAATAAAGAATTTAGACAGCTGTTTAAGAGGATTAAAAATACTTGGATTAATGCCCACTTGTGTCAAAATGGTTGTCAATAAGGATGCTAAAATAAAGTAAATAATAAACATAGGAAAGATTTTACTGATTTTAGGACTTTGTTGTTTAAGCTGGCCGTTAGATTGACTTTTACGTAAACGATAAAAAGATAAAAATAGGGTGATGGGAATAATCGCTAATGTTCTAGTTAATTTAACAACAGTTGCCCCGTCCAAAGTATTGGAACCATGAATTCCATCCCAAGCAGTTGCTGTTGCTGTAACTGATGAGGTGTCATTCACAGCTGTCCCTGCAAAGATGGCAAACCCATCATTTGATAGGCCAATCATATCACCTAGGGTTGGAAAAATGAGGGCTGCTAAAATATTAAATAGAAAAATCACCGAGATGGCTTGCGCTATATCATGATCATCTGCTTCTATGACAGGCGCTGTTGCTGCTATAGCAGAACCACCACAAATAGAAGAGCCAACGCCAACAAGAGTTGCTGTATTTACATCTAATTTTAACGCTCGTTGTAGTAAGAAGGCGACCACTAAAGAGGTGGTGATGGTAGAAATAATAATGGGTAGCGAACTTTTCCCAACTGCTAAAACTTGTGATAAATTTAGTCCAAATCCTAACAAAATAACAGCCAACTGAAGAATAAATTTGGAAGTATATTTGACACCAATTTGGATACTATCAGACGGTTTGTAAAAAGTATTAAGAATCATTCCTATGAAAATAGCAAACACTGGAGCGCCAACTAGAGGCGCTAGTTCTCCTAGAAACGACGCCACACTAGCCATAACAAGACATAATAAAATACCAGGTATTCTTTGCGTTATGTTATTCAAAATAATCTCCTTAATCTATTATTATAACGACTAATATCCATTTAGATAGTTTTTAATTAATTTAATAGTTTTATTATAATAAAGATTTGAGATGATGTAAACTTAAGAACTTTCTCTTTTATCATGGTGATAGGAATTCGTTTTTATGTTGACAATTAAGACTTTTTAATAATAATTTGTTATAATGAAGCTAATAATATCACCTGTTTGTAATAAAGGAGAGAAAAATGATGAAACAAAAAATTGCTGTCTTAGGACCAGGGTCTTGGGGAACAGCATTATCCCAAGTGCTTAACGATAATGGACATGACGTAAGACTTTGGGGCAATATTCCTGAACAAATTGACGAAATTAATACCAAACATACCAACCAACATTATTTTAAGGATATTGTTTTAGATTCAACTATTAAAGCTTATACTGATCTTGAAAGTGCTTTGAAAGATGTTGATGGTATTGTTTTTGTTGTTCCGACTAAGGTAACACGCTTAGTCGCCAAACAAGTGGCTAAAGTGCTAAAACACAAGGTTGTGATGATGCATGCTTCAAAAGGATTGGAACCAGAAACTCACGAACGCTTATCTGTCATTTTAGAAGAAGAAATCCCAGAAAATCTTAGAAGTGATATCGTTGTTATCTCAGGTCCAAGTCACGCTGAAGAAACTATTGTTCGAGATATCACCCTAATTACTGCGGCCTCAAAAGATTTAAAAGCTGCTCAATTCGCGCAAAAAATCTTTAGTAATCATTATTTTAGACTCTACACTAATACAGATGTCATTGGTGTTGAAACAGCTGGTGCTCTTAAGAATATTATTGCTGTTGGTGCTGGTGCCTTAAAAGGATTAGGTTATGGCGATAATGCTAAGGCGGCTATCATTACGCGCGGCTTGGCTGAAATTACACGTCTAGGCGTTAAAATGGGGGCCAATCCTCATACCTATAGTGGCTTATCTGGCGTTGGTGATTTGATTGTTACAGGAACATCTGTCCACTCTAGAAACTGGCGTGCTGGTCATGCCTTAGGTAAGGGTGAAAAACTAGAAGACATTGAAAAAAACATGGGCATGGTTATTGAAGGGATTTCAACCACTAAAGTTGCCTACGAATTAGCCAATGAATTAGATGTTTACATGCCAATTACAACTGCTATCTATCGTTCCATATACGAAGGTGCTGATATCAAAGAAAGCATTCTTGATATCATGTCCAAAGAAATGAGAGCAGAAAACGAATGGTAACCAAACAAGGAGATCAGAACATGAGAAAAAAAGTGAGAAAAGCTGTTATTCCAGCTGCAGGATTAGGAACTCGTTTTTTACCCGCAACAAAAGCGCTAGCAAAAGAAATGCTTCCTATTGTTGATAAACCAACGATTCAGTTTATCGTTGAAGAAGCGTTAGCTTCTGGTATTGAAGATATTTTGGTGGTTACAGGAAAATCAAAACGCTCTATTGAGGATCACTTTGATTCTAATTTTGAATTAGAATACAATCTCAATAAGAAGGGAAAGAAGGATCTCTTAAAATTAGTGGATGAAACAACTGGTATTCGCCTTCACTTTATTCGTCAGAGTCATCCTAATGGTCTTGGAGATGCTGTTTTACAAGCTAAAGCTTTTGTCGGCAATGAACCTTTTGTTGTCATGCTCGGTGATGATTTAATGGAAGATGACATTCCTCTCACCAAACAACTCATCAATGACTATGAATCCACTCATGCTGCTACTCTTGCTGTCATGGAAGTGCCTCACGAAGAAGTCTCAAGCTATGGTGTTATTGCACCACAAGGAAAAGGGATAAATGGTTTGTATAGTGTTGATTCCTTTGTTGAAAAACCTAAACCTGAAGAGGCTCCTAGTAACCTAGCCATTATTGGTCGCTACTTGTTAACACCTGAGATTTTTGACATTCTTGAAACACAAGAACCGGGTGCTGGAAACGAAGTGCAACTAACAGATGCTATTGATAAACTAAACAAAATTCAACGTGTTTTTGCGCGTCAGTTTACTGGAAAACGCTATGATGTTGGTGATAAATTTGGTTTTATGAAAACATCCATAGATTACGCTTTAAGACATCCTCAAGTAAAGGATGCCTTAAGAACTTATCTCATTGATTTAGGTAAAAAACTAGAAAAAGAAACTCAAAACAAAGAATAAAATGTTTACATCAAAAGACAGGTATGAAATCATACCTGTCTTTTTTTGATTAAAATGGATTACTATAACTACTAAAAGCATAAAATAGCAACAAAGCAATAATAATAAAATAGCCAACAAAAGCAAGCAACCTCTGATTTTTAGGGAATAATTCCCCTTCAACTCTTGTGGTTAAAAAGATTGCAACAATAGCCCCTCCTAATGCACCACCTAGGTGTCCTTCAATACTGATCCCTGGCATAAAAAGATTAAATAGTAAGTTGATACCAATTAATAATTTATAATTTTGACCTAGTTGTTTGAGGTAAGGATTGATGCCATAATGACCAACTAGCGCAACAGCAGCAAATAGACCAAATAAAGAAGTGGAAGCTCCTGCTACTAAAACACTTGGTGTCAAAGCTAGCGCCAACATATTTCCCATGATACCTGATAAAAGATATAATAGTAAAAATTTAGCTGATCCAAAAAGAGGTTCTGTTACTCTTCCAAGAAAAAATAAGGTGATACTGTTTAAAGCAAAGTGCTCCCAACCAATGTGAACAAAAATGGGAGTTACAAGACGCCACAATTGACTTGGAAATAGGACAACATAATCACCATACATGCCCCCAAAACTAAAAACAGCTTGAAAACTTTCTGCTTGGCCTAGGTAAAGTACTTGCATGAGTAAAAAAATAAGAATAGTCACTGCCAATAGAAAACTAGTGGCTGGGTAGTTTTTAAGCATTTGTTTCATCTATTAATACCTTTCTAACGGCAATATCATGAGTTTCTGGATCAAATTCTTTCAATTGTTGTTGGTAAATGGTAGCAAGAGTCAACCCCTCATAATCTTTTAGGTAGCGATCATAAAATCCACCACCATAACCAATCCGATACCCTTTACTATTAAAAATAAGTCCAGGAACATGAATTAAATCAATGTCAGTTTTTAAAATAGCTTGGTTGCTATTTGGTTCTTTTAAGCCAAAAGACGATAGCGAAAGATCATTCTCATCATAAGGCACAAAAATCATTTCGCCCTTGGACATCACTTTAGGCACTAGAATTCTCTTGCCGTCTTGATGCGCTTGATGGATGATTAAAGATGTATCATATTCAAACTCAAAAGAAAGATAAGTGGCAATGGTCTTTGCTTCTTTATAATCTTTAAGTGCGATGAATTGTTCTAAGAGCCATTGATCCGCTTTTCTTTTCGCTAAAGGGTCATGTGCTTTTAATTGCGCAAGTATCTCTTGTCGCCATAACTTTTTTGTCATGTTACTATCATATCATATTTTTTCTTTTTTTCTGTTCTTATAATTCCTAATTTTGACAATAAAAAATCACTAGTTAGTACTAGTGATTGAAAGCTATTTTGTTTTTTTAAGCAGTAACTTGCTCTGCGTCACAATAGACACAACGGTAAACTTTTTGTTCTTTATTGACCAACTTAAATTGTTGGACAATTTCTTGCTCGATAGAGGTGATACAGCGAGGGTTTTTACACTTGATTACATCGGTCAGTGTTTCTGGTAAAGAAAGGTGTACCTTTTCTTCTAATTTGCCTTCTTTAATACGATTAACTGTTATGTTACTATCAACATAACCTAAAACATCAACGTTTAACGGAATATCTTCATCAATTTTGATAATATCTTTACGGCCAAATTTTGTGCTCATAACACGTTGAATAACTGCAACTCCACAAGATAATTTGTCTAATTTTAACAAGTCATAAATTTCCATGCTTTTGCCTGCTTTGATATGGTCTAACACAATCCCTGTTTTAATGCCATCAATATTCATTTCTTTGTCTCCTTCATTTTTCTCGTTTGTTATGCCTGTTTTTCAATACCTAATAAGAATAGAATTAGTGCCATTCTAATATGTTTTCCACACAAAGCTTGAAAGAAATAGGCAGCTCTTGGGTCTTTATCTACTTCTACAGAGATTTCGTTAACTCTTGGTAGAGGATGTAGGATGGTTAGATCTTCTTTAGCGACTTTTAATTTTTCCAAATCAAGGATGTAGCTATCTTTTAATCTAATATAGTCGGCCTCATTGAAGAAACGTTCTCTTTGAACACGTGTCATATAAAGAATATCAAGTGAGGCCATTGCATCTTCTAATTTTTCAACTTCTTCCCACTCAGCCCCTGCTTGAGTCATTTTTTCTTTCATATAGTCAGGAACCTGTAATTCTTGTGGAGAAATGAGGACAAATTTGACATTAGGGTAACGAAGCATAGCTTCAATGAGTGAGTGAACGGTACGACCGAATTTTAAGTCGCCACAAACACCAACCGTCATATCTGACAGTCTGCCTTTTTTACGATTGATGGTTAAGAGATCCGTCAGTGTTTGTGTTGGATGGAAGTGCCCACCGTCACCAGCATTGATAATCGGAACAGTTGTTCTTTGCGAAGCAACAATTGGTGCGCCTTCTTTGGGGTGGCGCATGGCAATAATATCAGCATAACAACCTACCGTTTGGACAGTATCACTCACACTTTCTCCTTTAGCTGCTGAGCTGGAGTTGGCAGATGAGAAGCCTAGAATACTACCACCTAGTTCTAGCATAGCTGCTTCAAAACTCAATCTTGTTCTTGTACTTGGTTCAAAAAAGAGTGTGGCTAATTTTTTATGTGCACAAATGCTTTGATAGTCTTTAGGATTTGCGACGATATCATCTGCAGTTGCAATTAACTGATCAATCTCTTGTACGGTTAAATCGGTAATGTTGATAAGATTTCTAATAGCTGTCATTGGTTACTTATTTCCTTTCATCCATGAATCATCTGTTGGGTTGTTTCTAAAAGTGACTATTTTTTCTTTTTGGTCTAGGGTGATGTTTTGTTGTTCAACAGCAACCTCTAGTAGGACATCAAGATTAGAGAGACTATGATTGATGACTTGATTTTCTCTCAAGCGCTCAGTTGCTTTGGTCATACCATAGGTAAAGATGCTAGCAATCCCTAAAACGTCGGCACCAAACTCTCTTAAAACGTTTACGGTGTCTATGGCTGAACCAGCAGTTGAGATTAAATCTTCAATCACCACCACTTTTTGACCTGGTACCAACTTGCCTTCAATTTGGTTAGTGCGACCATGTCCTTTAGCTGAGCCTCTTACATAGCCCATTGGTAAGTTTAACAAATGGCCAACGATAGCAGCATGAGCAATTCCTGCCGTACTCGTCCCCATTAAGACTTCACAACTTGGAAATTGGGTCTTAATGATCTCTGCCAAGCCTTCTTCAATCCTTGTTCTAATCTCTGGCGAGGTTAGGGTTAACCGATTATCACAGTAGATAGGGCTCTTAATACCAGAAGCCCAAGTAAAAGGGTCATCAGGTCTTAGAAAAACAGCATTGATTTCTAGGAGACCCCTAGCAATGGTTTTATCCAGGTCTTTTGTCATCATCTTCCTCCTTTTTTGATGTTAAAAATCCTTTCAAACAATTTTGATACGCTAAGACAGGATCTTTTGCTTTGGTAATGGGTCTACCAACCACAATAAAATCTGACCCTAATTGTCTCGCTTGTTGCGGTGTTGTAATTCGCACTTGGTCATCTTTTTGACTATCTTTAAAACGAATACCTGGTGTCACCGTTAAAAAGTCTTTGCCACAAACTTGGTGAATCACTGGTGCTTCGTGAGGTGAACAAACGACACCATCAAGTCCAGCTCTTTTGGCATTTTGAGCATAGACCTTAACAGTTTCCTCAAGTGAGGACGAAATCAAAAGCTCCTCTTTCATTCTTGCTTCATCTGTCGAGGTCAGCTGGGTCACTGCTATGATAAGTGGGCGCTTATTTGTTTGCTGGGTTAAGCCTTTTAAGGCGGCTGCCATCATCTCAATGGTGCCTGCGGCATGAACATTGACCATGTCTACTTCCAAATTGGCTAAAACACTCATCGCCTGTTCGACAGTATGCGGGATATCATGTAGTTTTAAATCCAGAAAAATCTGATGACCTCTAGACTTGATTTCTTTAATAATAGCTGGCCCTTCACTATAAAACAATTCCATCCCAACCTTGACAAATAGCTTCTCCTCAGGAAATTGATCGAGAAAGGCAAGCGTCTCTTCTTTGTTGGGAAAATCAAGAGCAACAATCACAGCTCTATCCATCTGTTTTAACATCAATGGTTTACCTCCTTTTAAAATTCATTTCATCATCGCTAGATTATAAAGCTGCACCAATAATATCTGATAGATTGGTAATATCTAGTTCTGCCATCTTGGTAGGCAATTCCTCAATAATTTCTTTACAGATATAAGGGTTAATTAGATTTGCTGACCCTATCTGAACTGCACTTGCACCCGCCATCATCATTTCAATCACATCATTGGTTGATGAGACACCACCAATACCGATAATTGGAAGCTGTGTTGATTGGGCCACCTGATAAACCATCCTAAGTGCAACCGGGAAAACAGCTGGACCTGAAAATCCTCCCATTTTATTGGCTATCACACAAGAGCGACTTTTAGTATCAATTCTCATTCCCAATAAGGTATTGATCAGACTTAAGCCATCAGCACCACCAGCCTCACAAGCCTTAGCAATTTCTGTAATATCAGTAACATTTGGACTAAGTTTAATGTAGATAGGTTTTGTGGTAACATCCTTAACGGCTTTTGTCACATCATAAACACTGTCAGGAGAAACGCCATAAGCCATCCCTCCGTTATGAACATTTGGACAACTAACATTGATTTCTAAAAGACTAACTTGGTCCTGCTTATCAAGCCTCTCAGCGCAATAAGTGTATTCTTCAATCGAAAAGCCACTAATATTAGCGATGAGTGGTTTATGATAATGTTTAGCGAGTTCCGGTAACTCTTTATTGATAACAGCTTCCACACCAGGATTTTGTAGACCAACAGAATTAATCAATCCCATCGGACATTCAGCGATGCGTGGTAAGGGATTACCAAAGCGTGCTTCTTTAGTTGTTCCCTTAAAAGAGATGGCCCCCAGAATATTAAGATCGTACAAATCAGCAAATTCTTTGCCGTAACCAAAGGTCCCACTTGCTGGAATAATGGGATTACTTAAGGTTATCCCACTTAAGGTAACTTCTGTATTCATTTTGTCACCTCCCATACCAGTTCAGATTTTTCAAAGACAGGCCCTTCTCTACAAATTCTCTTATAGCCTGTTTTTGTCTTTTTCGAGCAGCCCATACAAGCACCAAAACCACAGGCCATGCGTGCTTCCAAACTAAACTGACCATCAATGGTGTTTTGTGTTTGAAGAGACTGACTCCTTGTTGACATATCCTCACTAGCACCTTTAGGAGTTACTAATGAGAAGTCATGAATTGCTTTTAGCATTCCTTCTGGCCCACAACAACAGATATAATCAAATGTTAGATTGTTTAAAACATCAGTGACAAAGCCTTTGATGCCTTGACTACCATCAACTGTCGTAACAAGTGGTTCAATCCCTAGTTCTTGAAAAAGAGTCAATCCAAAAACGTCTTCTTTACTGTTAAATCCTAGCAATACTTGAGGTTTTTTACCCGCTGCAATCATCTGTCTAGCAAGAGCAACCAAGGGAGGAACCCCAACACCACCTCCACACAGAACTGTGTTAGACGTGGTTTTACTCACATCAAAACCAGTCCCAAGCGGTAAGAGCAATTCCAATTCTTCTCCAATTGCTAACTGAGAGAGCTTGTTTGTTCCTTCTCCTACCACCTTGTAAATGAGAAATAGACGACTCTTCTTTGCCTCATCATCAATTGTCCAATCAGAGATGGAAATGGGACGACGTAGGTAAAAACCTGGAATCTGAAGATTAACAAATTGACCTGGAGCACTGATTTGACTAACATCACCAGATAGTTCTAATTGAAAGACATCTTTTGCAATCCTATTATGTTTCATAATAGTAAATCGTTCTCTTTGCATGACAATCCTTTCATTTCAATATGCGATTATAATGACTTTTTGGACATAAAAAAACCAGTAATGCTAATGGCTAAAGTGCCAAAGCAGAACTGGTAACAGTAAAATTATCAAAAATAAAAATAGAAAAGCAAAAAGCTTTAAATAACTGGTACTGCATTTGTACCAGTAAAACGAATGATTTGAAAATAGAAAAGAGACGACCATGACCAAAAGCTGAACTATCAAAGATAATTGTTTGCTTTAAGTGATTAAACATTCGCCTCTCCTTTACTTTTATTCTATTTTTTTATCTTTCCTATCTTAGCATACGAACAATGACTTGTCAATAAAAATTTAAATTTTTTTGGGGGAAAATAATTAATTTTATCAACTCACTTTTCAATCTGCCACTAAAGGTTTTACTCACTATAATAATAGCTATCTGCCGAGTAATTTCCTCCTTGTTGCGAGATTATCAGGCGAGGACGACTAGTATCACTTTGATCCCCATCAGGGTTTTTAAAACCAATTTTATATAACCCAAGTGCTGCCCCTGTATATCCATAACTAATGCTTGCATATGGTACTTTACTGATTTCACCCGAATTTTGAACAGCATATAATTGTGCATCATCATTAAGTGAACCATCCTCGTATATCACAAGAGTATTGCCTTTGCCATTTTTCCAAGTTCCCACTAGAGAAGAGAAATCTCCATTATTAATAGCCTCGATATCTAAATCTTTTTCTTGCGTTTGATAGGCTTTCCACCAATCTTTTTCAAGATACTCTAATAGATTAAGACTGCCATCAACACCTTCCATAAAGGCACGTCTTTCTTGACTGACAATGCCATCTGGCCCTTTTATCTTTGGTGGCACAAGTAACAAGGTCATTTCGGCATTGTTTGCTCCTGTATTAGTACCGTACAAGTGAACGACATAATAACCATCTTTTTTAGTCGGTAAATTAGAAGGACTGATGGCAAAATTCCCGTGGGATAAAATACCATTCCAATACCCATCTTTTTTAATGGTAGGAAACACCGTAGTTCTGTCATTAAAATAATCATCAGGAGTATAGCCACCATAGGTAAAGCCTGAATCTGCTACAATTCTATTAAACGCATCAGTAGAAAAATGTCCCTCAAATGGTGTTAAATCACCCTGCAAAACAAGGTCATAATTTTCTAGTTCACTAGGTTCTTTTTTAGTGAATACCATTTGATGACTAGGATTACCATCGGTCATCGTTATTTTGATATCAGTTTTGCTTTTATACTCGACAATAATTGTAAAGCCTAAATAGCCATCTGATTTTGTCATTGGTGTTTCTGATTTACTCATTTCATCAGATTTTTCCCATTTTGTTTCAAAAATAGCAGAAACATCACCATCTAATGTTGAATAAGCTATCTCCCACTTATTTTCATTTAATGATTTAAGAGTTGCACTCTCTCCTGAGGTTGCATAAAACGTTCCAGATAAGTCGATCGTTTTTGACTTATCACTTGATTTTACCTGCGTTGTTTGACTCTCTTTACTAGTAGCTTTTTGATTTTTTTGAGTGTTTGTGCATCCTGATACCAAAAGTAAAATGATAACAGTGTAACTAATTAATCGATATTTCATTTTTTTCTCATTTAGTTTACAAATGACCTATTATGTTGATCATGGTTAAATCTAATATCAGTAGTATTATGTATTAGTTTATATTTTTATTATATAACAAACTTTTTTCTAGTGCCACTAGGTAAAAAATATTTAAGATTAACATAATAAAAAACACTCTAACAGAAAGACTTAAATGTCTATCTATCAGAGTGTTTTTTTATACCTTTTAGATATTAGTCAAACTATCATCTACTCAAGGTTTATTAATTTTTTCTTCTACGATAAGATGTTGCTATTCCCAATCCTCCAACTACTAGACTTAAGCCCAACAGTGCTGATGTGGTATCTGCATCTCCTGTTTTAGGAAGTGTTTTACCATCTTTAGCAGTTGTAGAAGCTGATGCTTGAGTTGAAGAAGGGGCATCTTGTTTAGTATTTACTGCCAATGGCGTTGGTTGGTTGTCTGTTGTTGAAACAGTCTCTTTCTTATACACCAATCCATAATCACTAAAGTGTTTAGCGACAAAAACAACAGCTTGATGTAACTGACCACTCTCATCTCTATAGTTAGTTGATGTAAACTCTAGTGACTCTTCAGTAGACGTATTTGGTAAATAAACAACACGTGCTACTTCTTTTCCGTCATCAACTGGTAAGATAACAAGAGTATCTTTGGTCGGCTGAAGACTATTTCCGTCTTTGTCTAATAAAATAATATCAAACAAGTCATAATCTTCTGATGCTAAGACACTTGGAGTTTGTGCATCCGAAGTCTCCTTATGAGTAATTTTGATACCAACAATGGAGGCTAGCTCTCCTTCTTCAAGAATAACACTAACACCATTAGTAGAATCGATAAGAGTTTTCGAAGAAGTCAGTACCTCTTTTTCACTTGATTGATTTGGCGTTGGAACAGTAGTTGAACCCTTATCAATCATTTCACCTTCAAAAGCTGGTTTATCATCTGCAGTAGGCGCTACCTCTGGTACCTTTGTCTCTGCAACAAAGTCGGAAACTGGGAGCTCATGGCTTGGAGCTTTATCCGGTAACTGAGTTTCTGGAACAAAATCGGAAACTGGTAACTCATGACTTGGCGCTTTGTCCGGCACCTTAGTGTCCGGATCAAATCCGGAAACTGGCAGCTCATGACTTGGCGCTTTGTCCGGTACCTTAGTCTCTGCAACAAAATCAGAAACTGGGAGCTCATGGCTTGGCGCTTTGTCCGGTACCTTAGTCTCTGCAACAAAGTCGGAAACTGGTAACTCATAACTTGGCGCTTTGTCCGGTACCTTAGTGTCTGGATCAAAGTCGGAAACTGGTAACTCATAACTTGGCGCTTTGTCCGGCACCTTAGTCTCTGGACTAAAGCTTGAAACTGGTAACTCATAACTTGGCGCTTTGTCCGGCACCTTAGTCTCTGCAACAAAGTCGGAAACTGGTAACTCATAACTTGGCGCTTTGTCCGGTACCTTAGTCTCTGCAACAAAGTCGGAAACTGGTAACTCATAACTTGGCGCTTTGTCCGGCACCTTAGTCTCTGGACTAAAGCTTGAAACTGGTAACTCATAACTTGGTGCTTTATCTGGCACCTTAGTCTCTGCAACAAAGTCGGAAACTGGGAGCTCATAACTTGGCGCTTTGTCTGGCACCTTAGTCTCTGCAACAAAGTCGGAAACTGGGAGCTCATAACTTGGCGCTTTGTCTGGCACCTTAGTCTCTGCAACAAAGTCGGAAACTGGGAGCTCATAACTTGGCGCTTTATCTGGCACCTTAGTCTCTGGATCAAAGTCGGAAACTGGTAACTCATAACTTGGCGCTTTGTCCGGTACCTTAGTCTCTGCAACAAAGTCGGAAACTGGTAACTCATAACTTGGCGCTTTGTCTGGCACCTTAGTCTCTGCAACAAAGTCGGAAACTGGTAACTCATAACTTGGCGCTTTGTCCGGTACCTTAGTCTCTGCAACAAAATCAGAAACTGGTAACTCATAACTTGGGGCTTTATCTGGTACCTTGATTTCTCTTATTTCTTGTCCATCTAAGCTATCAGCAGCTGCTTTAAGACGATTAAAGAGGGTATCTACTTGTTCTTGACTGGCTTTATCATTTGCTAAGAGAACTTTTGCTTCTTGTAATAATTGATCATAAGCTTCTTTTTTGTCTTTGCTAGCATTTTGATATTTCACTGATGTTTGTTTAAAGTCAGGTGCCTTTGAAACCAAATCACTTAGATTTGACTTATTTGTCTCTTGTCCAGTTAGCTGTTCCCTAGCATTGGCTAGACTTTCTAAGGCGGCATTCACTTCAACTTGAGTGACTCTCATTTTTTGCAGTGTTTGTTTTGCAATCGCTAGCTGCTTATCATAGTTTTCTTTTGTTGCTGAACTTGAATTAACATAAAGAGCACTATCTTTAACGTCTGTTTCTTTTGAAACTTCTTCTGATAACGCTACAAGAGTTGTTTCTTGTCCATTTAAGGCTTGTTGAGCAGTTTGTAATTCTTTAACTGCTTGGTTAATATCAGATTGGGGAGCCTTGTTTTTCAATAACTCTTGTGCTTTTCCAAGACTTAGCAAGTAAGCTTTTCTTAATGCTTCACTAGCATTGTAGAAAGTAGCAGTCAAAGGCACATCAGTTTGATTATTGACAACTTCAATTAAAGGATTTTTGTTAATGAGAGTAAGTTTTGTAATGTTTACTTCATCTTCAATAACAGGAACTGTTAAAGTTGCTAAATCTTCTAAAACTTCATAGCCTGCTGGTAGGGTTAGAGCTAAACGATAATCCCCTGTCGGCACATACTTACCATAGTCTGAACGTGAATAAGTTGAGTTTGGTAATACAATACTTGTTGTTTCACCACTTGTTAGACGTACTTCAGAACCTGTTGGTAACTCTTTGTCAAAATCAATCAGAAGAGATGCTTTTGATAACACTTTTACTTTGAAAATAGCATCTTTAACACTCTCTTTTTCAGAGATAGTAAGGGTGACACTTCTATCACTGACTAACTGTGCTCGTTCCTCATCATAAACGAATAAATCAACAGTATAGGTACCAAATGGTAATTTAACAAGATTTAAATCTCCTTTATGATATTGTTTTTTCACTTGACGACCACTTGAGTCTCTGATTGAGTAGGTAACATCAACTGAGACTTCACTATTTAGTTCCTCACTAAATACTTTGATAGCAATTAAACCATTATCATTTCCAATACTGATTAAATCAGACAAGGTAGAGATGGCACGGTTACCGGCGTAATCTTCAACGACATAGTAGGCATGAGAAAAATCAGTCAACTCTTTTGGTAGTATAAAACTACCGTCTTTTTGTTGTTCAACAGGTATCTTATTATCTAAGACGATAAAGCCTTCTTCGCCTTGTTTTCTATAGCTTTCGTTATAGTGACCATATTGATCAGCAAGAAGATAAAAGAGGCGTTCTCTATAGATACCAGACTCACCGTGCTCCAGAGCTGGACGACCTTTAAAGACTCTGCTAGCTTTATCATAAGTTGCTGTTGTTATAGTTGGTGCTTGTCTATCAAGGATAATATCAAATGCCATTTCCTGTTTTTTACCACCAGGAACATCAGAATAGTAAGACAAGACATATTGATATTTGCCGTCTGCTACAGGTAAACCATCAGAGTTTGTCCCATCCCACTCAGTTTCAACCAGTAAGGTAGAAAGAGAATTTCTAGGATTACCACTATAGTAGTTCTTATTACCGTTTTGGGCTGAACTTGTCCAAATAGGTGTTCTTCTTTCTTTGTCATCATAATGATACACTTTAGCACGTAAGTTATTATAGTTACGTAAGAACACACCCTTAAAGGCAAATGAATCTTGATTTTGGTCATCATTAGGTGAGATGGCTAAATGTGGCTTACCACTGTCATCTAATTTCAGAATAAAGGCACCGTCGTCAGATTGGTAAGTTCCTAACACTTTTATATCAACTGCTGTTGTTTCTCCTGTAGTAACAAGAGTATCTGATGTGGTTGTTACAAGTGCTGTGTAATTTTCAGAGCTAGGAATTTCTAAAGACTCCTGTGGACTGAAATAAAAACCATCTTCATCATTGGCAATTATATCGTAAATAGGTTTTTCGATAACCTCAAGATTTTGGAATTCACCGTTGAAACCAACATAAGGAATACTGACAACTTCACCACCATCAGTAATATCTGTAAATCTGACATAACCTTCTAAGAAATACCCGTTTGGCATTAGAGTACGTAAAGGTCCATCAAATAACGAGGCATCGATATCAATAGTAATTGTTTTTGTTTTGTGGGCTTCAACACGAACTCTTTGACCTGGTACACTTTGTATTTGTAGAGGTAATAAGGTAACTAAGCCTTCATTGACCAAATCAGTATTAAGATAAGTTGTATAATCTAATTCCTTATCTGTATCACCAATATTATGCAAAGTCACATCAAATGTTATTCTATTTTTGACATTACCAAGAGTGATACTACCATCTTTGTCTCCATTGCCTGTCAAATAAAGATTCGTTTGAATGGCTGCTGCAACATCAATAATACCTGCCCCTTGTTGTCTTGGTGATGTGTAGGCATTTGTAATTTTATTAAAATGAGGTCTAGCAGTACTCATCAAGAGAAGTTTGACATTTTTAGCCACTTCATCAGGAGTCATTTCTGGATGCTCTTTTAACAAATATTGCTTCACTAAAGCTGCTGCTCCAGCAACATGTGGAGAAGCCATACTTGTTCCACTCATCATAGCATACTCATTATCGTTGATAGAAGAGTAAATAGCGCCTCCTGGTGCAGCTAAATCAGGTTTTAATTCGCCATCAGCAGTTAAGCCCCAACTTGAGAAATTAGATAAGCTTTCTGCCTCTGGATTAGCTTCTTTTGCCTTTAAATTATTAAAAATTAATTTGTAATGATGCTTAGCCAACTCATCACCAAATTCTTTTTGAATAAAGAGAGAAGGAATGACATAAGCTGACTCTTCAATACTCATCACAAGATTTGCTTCTCCTGGACGATTATTATAAATCATAGCACCAACTGCACCATGTTTAGCAGCTGTAACAATTTTTTCTGTAAAGGTAAACTCGCCACGTTCAATTAAGGCAATTTTCCCTTTGAGATTTTTGCCAGCATAATTTTCTTCTCTACCAAGACCGACATGTTCATAGTCGTATTCTTTACCTATTTGCAGTGTTTTTTTGCTAAGTTGTGGATCTGCATAGGTCACAAGTCCATTATTGAATTGGCTGTTGTTTTCTAATTCTTTGACTTTAAACACTGGACTAATAACTGTTGAATTGTTGTAAGAAGCAACAGAAATTGTTCCTTTAGCTGTTGAAGGACTACCAACAAGACCATAATCAGGATATAGTGCAGATGGTTGTGAAGCACCACTACCAAATGTCCCATCATTACCAGCTGCCATAACAACTGTTACCCCAGCTTTTCTTGCTTCTTCTATCGCTTTAATCACTCGAAAATCAGAATTAATGAGAGACCCATTAGCACTTCCCAAACTAAGATTGATACTGTCAGCACCTAATCTCACAGAGTCCTCTATCGCTTTAACATATAAAGCCGGTCCAGTTCCTCTTCTTTCATCAGAAAAGACTCGCATAAACATCACTTGGGCTTCTGGGGCTACACCTGTGATTAACTCGCCGATGTTTTCCTTTTTAGGATTTCCTGCAGCAATCCCTGTGACATGCGTTCCATGAGAATCTTTTTCTGATTCTTTTAACTGATCGTTATTATCAACGTAATTATGACCAAAAATGACTTTATTGCTATACCATTTCCCGTAGTCAATACCTGCTTTTACTTTGGCATCAGTCATTTCTGCTTCTGACTTATATTTTGCTTTTGTTAAATCAGTTAATTGCAAAACATCATGGTCAATATCAAGACCTGAGTCTATGATGGAAACCACTGTTCCCTCACCTTTATAACCACTATTCCAGACCTTAGGGACTGTAATAATGGTATTACTATCAATATTTTGAGGAGTTTCTTGTGTTTTATTAGCTGCTAAAGGAGTAGATTCTTTGCTCGTTTGATCGGTAGCTACGGGAGTTACTTCTGGTTGATCTGATGAAGTTTCCTCAGAAGTTTCAGTTTTTTCAACAAGAGCTACTTCACTTTCAACATCACTAGGAATTTCTATTATCTCAGCAGTTTCTTTCTCACTATCACTAGCTGGCATAGTCTCTGCCACTTGAGAGGCTTGCGTGTGACCTAAATCAAGCTCATTTGTTGGGCTTGTTTTTTCTAGCTGAACGACTTCTTCTGTAGTAGTTGCTATCTCAGATGGACTTTTTGTGTGTGAATCAGCAGCAACCGTTCCAGCGCCACTAACGAAAAATATAGTTCCTAATAAAATCGAAACAGCACCGACTTTGTATTTACGAATTGAAAAACGTTGTTTTAATTTCATAAATCTCTCCTTTTTCCTTAAATGTCTATGGAAATATTAAACCATAAATTATCAGAAATTTCTATAATTTTCTGAATTTTATTTTTATCATTCCATTAATTTGATTTTTTAGTTTATTTAAAAAGCTCTATTAAATGATTTATTGACACTATTACAACACTCATCCTATTTTGACAACACAAAAAGTCGTTAGCTGGCTAACGACTTTTTAGATTATAAACGAGCATTTAGTTCTTTACTTAATTCTTCAAAACCTGGTTTTCCTAAAAGAGCAAACATGTTTTTCTTATAGGCTTCTACTCCTGGTTGGTCAAATGGATTCACACCATTAAGGTAACCTGATAAACCAATGGCTAGCTCAAAGAAGTAGATAAGATAACCAAGGGTAAATTCGTCTTGTTGAGGCAATGTAATGTACATATTTGGCACACCACCATCTGTGTGGGCAAGAAGTACACCATCCGTTGCTTTTTTGTTAACAAAGTCAACATCTTTGCCTTGCAAGTAGCCAAGACCATCTAAGTCTTCAGCTAGTTCTGGAATAGTAACGTTACGACGTGGTTTTTCAACACGGATAACTGTTTCAAACAAGTTGCGATAACCTTCTTGGATGTACTGACCAAGTGAGTGAAGATCGGTTGAGAAGTTAGCTGAGGAAGGGTAAATCCCTTTGTTATCTTTTCCTTCTGACTCACCGGCTAATTGTTTCCACCACTCTGCAAAATATTGAAGAGATGGTTCATAGTTAGCTAAAATTTCTGTGATATAGCCTTTTCTATATAGAACATTTCTAATCGCAGCATATTGGTAAGCTTCATTTTCTTCTAATTTATCTGAAGCGTAGTCGAGACGGGCTTTTGCAGCACCATCCATCAAAGCTTTAATGTCTGCACCACTTGCTGCAATTGGTAGTAGGCCAACAGGTGTCAGCACTGAAAAACGTCCACCAACATTATCTGGGACTACAAATGTTTCCCAATTGTTTGCATCTGCTTCAACCTTGACTGCTCCTTTGACACGATCTGTTGTTGCATAAATGCGCTTATTAGCTTCTTCTTTGCCATATTTTTTAACTAATAATTCTTTAAAGACACGAAAAGCAATAGCAGGTTCTGTTGTTGTCCCTGATTTAGAAATAACATTAACCGAAAAATCTTTATCAGCGACATAATCCACTAAATCTGCTAGATAATTGGCTGAAATAGAATTTCCCGCATAAAGGATTTGTGGTGCTTTTCTTTCTTCTTTTGATTGGAGATTAACAAATGAAGAACTGAGGAAATCAATCACAGCACGCGCTCCAAGATAAGAACCACCAATACCAATAACGACTAACACATCACTATCTGATTGGATTTTTTTAGCGGCCTTTTGAATACGATCAAATTCTTCTTTGTCATAATTATCTGGAAGATCAATCCAGCCAAGAAAATCTGAACCCGGACCTTTTCCTTCACGTAATAATTGGTCTGCTACAGTGATATAAGGTTGCATCATGTCTATTTCATGTTGCTCAATAAATTGATCTAATGTTTTTGAATAATTAAATGTGATTTGCTTCATTGTCTTTCCTACTCCTTCTATTTGTGTTCCTTTACTATACTACCTTTTTATCCCCTTTTTTTCAATTGTTTTGAAAAATAATCTTTATTAGAAGTAGTTTTTTAATCGTCTCATATTTTATTAATGACAGCATTTTTAATTGAAATTTTCAAAAAGGTTTAGGACTAAAATTAATCCTAAACCTTTTAAAATGTCGTTTTATCCTTCCATAAAGCAAAGGAGCATTACTACATTAATTGTTTCTTTTTTTAAGTCTTCCTAAAGTTATCATTACAACTAGAACGAACCCGATAAATACTGGTTGATAGTCAGTGGCGTCACCTGTTTTAGGAAGTGTTTTTTTCTCATTCTTTTGCTCTTGGTTTTTTTGGTCTAACTTTGGTTTATCTTTTGATTCTGGTTTTTTCTTATCGGTAATTTCACCTTTAGGCAAGTCATAACTTGGAGCATTATCTGGAATCTTAAACTGGCCTGGTACTATGATAGTAGCCATTGGACCTACTTCGCCAAAGGTATTAGTGATATAGGCTGTGACAGTGGCACCCGGCTTAACTTCTAACATTTGACCATTATCTAGAAGAGATTGTGTTACCTCATAATCTTTACCGTCAATGGTTAACATATCACCAACTGCTGTACCTGTAGGTGCTTTAACAGTTACGGTCACAGTGCCATCTGAGCCTACTTCGTCTTGACTGTAAACACCATCAGAGCCTGGATCTTCATTAGACATTATCGGTGCTTCTGGTATAGGCGCCAACGTATAAGATTTTGTGGCCATCACGGTCCCTTGATTACCTACTGTATTAGTTGCTAGTATAGAAGCATCAATGATTTTATCGCTATCTGCTACTAAATCAGAACCTTTAACGGCGATGCTAAAGTTGCCTTTATCATCCACTTGACCTTGGTAATAAACATCATTGATAGTAAGAGAAATGTAATCACCTGCCATAAATACGCCACTAGCTTGACCAGTAATCACAATATCTGCTTGAGCTTCTTTACTAGTCACGATATTATCCATTGTAACATCGTTAATCATTAGTTGTGTGGTCGAATTATTTGGTCGTGAAGTGTCATATGGAGCAGCTGTACCTACCGCTACTTGTCCTTCATTGCCTGCTTTATCAATGATGTAGGCAGAAATGGTAGTAGCTGGAGCCACTTCTACTTCTTGACCATTTTGAAGAATCTCTTGAGTAATCGTATAAGAAGTACCATTAATCATTAAAATATCGCCAACTTCTGTACCAGTTGGGACTTTAACCGTTGCAGTAATAGTGCCGTCAGGACCAACTTCTGCGTGATTATAAACACCGTCAGCGCCTGGATCTTCAAAAGAGATAGTAGGTGCAAGGGGTGCTATCGTGTCAACAACAAACTGGACGAGGTTACTACTTCCTTGAGTACCGTCAACACCATTATAATAGCTACCAGACAATAACGTAATTTTCCCTTCCCCGCTATAATCATAGATAGGAACAATATTTGCTGTCCAGGTCTTTCCACCATCAACAGAAGAAAGATTATTGAGAGAAACGCCCATCGTTTTAAAGTCAGATGGTTCTAGACCAACAACTTTGTCAGTAAAAGTGATGTGAAGAGTTGTTTTCTCTCCAATGGATAGCATAGTATCATCAAGTGAAAATTGTTCAAATGTTGTTTCAGCATGAACAGTCATCGGTTCACCGATGATTGGTGCGTTTGGTGAGAAAGCAGAAATGATTAGAGTAACTAAAACAGTGACTAAGCCAATAAGACAGTTTTTGAATATAGATTTATGAAGACCACTAGGCCTTGAATGACTAAATGTTTTCATGTGTTCTATCCTCCTCTTATTCCATAACAAAACTTTATTAAAATATTCTAATAAATTATTACAAAATGATAGTTAACCCGTTTGTTTCTCCTCCTTTCTCACCCGTATTCTAGCATTTTGTCTTATAACTGTACAGTAATTATACAAGATTAAAAACTATTTTTATGCTAATTAAAACGGTTACAAACGAAAATTATTAAAATCTTATTTTTTGAGAATTTAGATGCTTATTTCAACAATTTCAAACAGTTTTCTAGGTCAATATCTTGAAAAAGATGTTGAGGGGTAAAAGGGATTAAAATATCTGGTTCAACCCCTTTATCTGTCATCCCTTGACCAGAATCGATGGCTAAACTTCTTGAAGTGGGAAATACCAATTGATAGTCACCTAGTAAAACCCTACAAACGTTAGAGTAATCCAAAATCCCCATGGTTGGTCGACCAAGAACAGTGACTTTTGGGAATTTTTTCATCATCTGAACAAAGTTATCACCCGAAGAAGCACAATAGACATCACTTAAAATAAAAATCTTTTCTGGCCATTTTAAGCCAGTCATTTCAGGAAAAACGGTATCATCGTTAAAAAGCACGAAGCCATCGTTTTGGTGACGAACCAATTCTTTTTTTAAACTTGCTATCAAGCGTTTTGTTTCTTCAGTCGTCGTTTCTTGTTCCAAAATAGCTTCAAATTGCTTGAGCCTTAAAGCTACATTACGCTTGGTATACAAGATTTCCATCTGATCATCATCAAAATTAATATCATCTAATTGTTTTCCTTCTGGTAGTGCGTATTTCAGCAAAGGAAAATATAAGGAATCTGTTCCACCATGATTAATCCTAACATCAATAATCAGTGCTTTAGCCTTTTCAATGGCTGATTGACTGTCTTGAAAGAGTTGACTAATGGCTGATTCATCATAAAAGTTTTCCATTTTTAGATAAACAATATCATCAGTCAGTTGCTTCCATTCAAAAACTCTATCGGTGATTGGTAGTTTCGTTTTTTCAACTAAAATCTTGTGAGGTTTACCATCTCTTTTAACAGTCACATGGCTAGCCCTAGTGATAAGGATGGCCCAGTCCATAAATTGTCGTTCGGGTGTTGGACTAACGAAAAAAGTCTTGTGCTTGTCATAGTAAGTAGTGATTGGTACATCGTCTACAGCAACAATGGCATCCCCTTTTTGGAGGTTGGTATCTTTATTTGCTGATAAAACGTATAAGACATCATCCATACGACGAAGCCTAAAACCATTAGGTTCTACTTTTTTGGGTCCAAAGTAGACATGACTCAAAACACCAAAACTCGCGATATAAGAATGCATGAGATAGAGAAAATCATCTTCAGACATCTCATCAGAAATCAAAGAACGGTAATCGTCTGGATTAGTGCCCTTGATATCCTTTTTCGTCGACGAATCTTCTCTCAAATAGCGAACGACTTCTTCAAAAATTTCTGTTTTTTTCATTTAACTTTTCCATAAACTTCTATATTAATGAGGGATCTGTTAAACTGGTTAAACCTTCCCATTGATTTAACCTCCTTTAATCTTCTTAACCAATTGTCGATATTTCAATAATTGTGTTCCTACAATCACTAAGGCTAGGATACAGACCATCAAGAGAAATTTATCAGCCCATGTTTGAAAGCCTGTCTTTACAAAAATGGCATAAGCTAAGAAGAGCAAAACAATCCCATAGATGGTTGGAAATTTGATGCTTTTTTTCGCACGATTTAATTTTGAAGTCGTATCACTAAATAAGGTCAAATCACCATCATTATCTTTTTTAGGCTTTCTAAAATAGTACCAATTGTTATACTTAAAAACATACTCCCAGCCATAATCTTGACACATAGCGATATAGTCTTCTTCATCGCTGGTTTGTTCTAAGATATCCAATTGATAGACATAGTCTTCTGGAGCTGTCTCTTCAAACACATAAGTATTAAGTCCTTTAATGTCAACAAAACGCCAACCGTTTTGATGCTGTTGTTCTAAAAAGCTTTCTTCTTCTAAAAAATCAACCATCGAAAAAAAGCGATGCATTTTTTTAATTGTCATGGTTATTCTCTCCTTTAATATTATGATACATTCTTTCAATCCGTTTCATCTCTATCTGCAAAATCTCTAGACCTAAAGGTGTAATCTGATAGAGTTTTCGTTTCCCTTGGGCTCTTGAAAAAGCGATAAGCCCATCACTCTCCATTTTCGATAAACTACCATACATGGTGCCTGCACTAATAATCACCTCATCTTTGGTCATTTCTCTAACCATTTGTGTAATATTATAACCATGTCTTTCTTCTTGTAGACAGTAAAGGATATAGAATCCCGTTTCTGTCATTGGTAGATAAATTCGTTTAAGACGTTCATCCATCATCCTACCTCCTTTAAATTATTTTATATCGTACTTCTATCTATATTATATCGAGGTGCGATATATTTGTCAAGAATTTTAAGAAAGATAGAAAAGCTGATTAATCTCTTTGCATCTTCCTTCGCTTTCTTTTATAATAAAATTGATATGACGACTCTCAAGAATCGACTAGAAAGCAGGAAAATCATGATAGATGCAACACAAATGGCACAAAACATTCGTTCCAAAGAAGTCAGTCCTTTAGAATTAGTCAAGGAAGTGATTCAAAAAACTGAAAATATTAACCCTAAGTTAAATGCCATTACCAGTCAACGCTATGAGAAAGCCTTGCATGAAGCTAAAACAAAAGATTTCTCAGACAAATTATTCGCCGGTGTCCCCATCTTTTTAAAGGATTTAGGACAAGAACAAGAAGGAGAACCGTCAACATCTGGCTCTAAACTTTTCAAAGACTACCGTGCTACAGTTTCTGATTATTATGTACAAAAACTTGAAGAACTCGGTTTTATAATTCTTGGGCGAACTAACACCCCCGAGTTTGGTTTTAAAAATATTTCAGATAGTGCCCTTCATGGTAGTGTTAATTTGCCTGATGACCTCTCAAGAAATGCTGGAGGGTCTTCTGGAGGGGCAGCTGCTTTAGTTGCTGCTGATGTTATTCCTCTAGCGCCTGCCAGTGATGGTGGTGGTTCTATCAGGATTCCTGCCTCTTTTAATGGTCTCATCGGCCTAAAACCCACAAGAGGTCGTATTCCTGTTGGTCCTAGTTCCTATCGCGGTTGGCAAGGAGCTTCTGTTCAATTTGCTCTAACTAAGACCGTCAGAGACACCAAAAACTTGCTACAAGGCTTACAAGTTTACCAGATCGAAAGTCCATTTCCTTTAAAAACACTGACTAAGGAGGATTTCCAACAAAAAAGCAAGAAACCACTGAAAATTGCTGTTCAACTTGAATCTTCGATTGGAGGTTTGGTCTCTTGGGATGCAAAACAAGCAGTGAAAAAAGCTGTTGCTTTTTTGGAGCAAGAAGGTCATCACATCACACTCATAGACAAGCCTATCATTGATGGGGTTGAAGCCATGCAGACTTATTATTTAATCACTTCTGTTGAAACAGCTGCTATGTTTGATAGAATTGAACATTTTTTAAAACGCCCTTTGACAACAGATGATATGGAAGTCATGTCTTGGGCCCTTTACCAGATGGGGAATAATGTTGCCGCAAAAGACTACACAAAAGCCATTTCTCAATGGGATCAATACAGTCGACTCATGGCTGAGTTCCACCAAGACTATGATTTACTGTTAACGCCAACGACAGCTGATGTGGCACCAAAGCATGAACAGTTGCTACTAACCAAGCAAGAACTGGAACATTTAAAACGTAGTCGCAACTTCTCCTTGGAGGAACAAAAAAAGGCTGTTTGGGAGATGTTTGCAAAAAGTTTAGACCTAACACCTTTTACCCAACAAGCTAATATGGCCGGTCAGCCAAGTATTAGCCTTCCTGTCTATAGAAACCAAGAAGGGTTAGCCCTTGGTGTTCAATTAATTGCAGCTAAAGGGCGTGAAGACTTACTGTTGTCGGTAGCAGAACTCTTCGAAAAAAAACAACAATTTTTATAAAAGAAAAATAACAGTTTTAATAATTGATTATTATGCTTATAAAGTGTAAAATTAATCCGTAAATGCATTAATGCATAATAAATTTATAAAGGACGGTCCTATGGCTAAAAAAATCTATTCCCTTCTTGTTGTTCTGATTGCCGCAGTTTTGTTGGTGGCGTGTGGCTCTAATAACTCAAAAGAGTCTGATGCTAGCTCGAAAGCTGATGCTAAGTGGGAAAAAATTAAAGAATCTGGCACCTTAAAAGTTGCCACTGCTGGTACTCTTTTCCCTCAATCTTATCACACTGAAGATAATGAATTAACAGGTTATGACGTTGAGATTATTAAAGAAATTGCTAAACGTTTAGACTTAAAAGTAGAGTTTGTCGAAATGAACATTGATGGTATGCTTGCTTCACTTGACAATGGTCAAATTGATGTTGCTGGCTACTCTATTGAAAAAGACAGTAAAAACGCCGAAAAATTCCTCTACACAACATCACACAAGTATTCATTTACTTCTATGATTGTGCGTGAATCTGATAACTCAGGCATTAACTCGTTAGAAGATTTAAAAGGTAAAAAAGCTGCTGGTGCTGCGTCAACACCTTACATGAAAATTGCCAAAAAATACGGTGCTGAGTTAGTAATCTACGATAACGTGACAAATGATGTCTATGCACGAGATGTTGCCAATGGCCGTACTGATGTTATCATTAATGACTACTACCTCCAAAAAATGGCCTTAACCGCCTTTGCTGATTTTCCTATTAAAATCCTAGAAGATGTTTATTTCAATCCTTCAGAAGCTAACTTTGCGCTTAAATTAGATAATACGACTCTTCAAGCCAAAATGAATGAGGCCTTAGAAGACATGCGTCAAGATGGCACACTAACTAAATTATCTGAGCAATTCTTTGCCGGTGAAGATGTTTCAAAAGAAAAAGACTATGATTTAGAAAAAATCGATATTTCTGACATTGAGTAATCATAACATCAACTTATTGACACAATAAGGAGCAATAAATGTCTTTTATTAACTTAAAATTGATGGTGGACAATTTAGGATTTGTCTTGACTGGACTGCCTTATACGCTAGGCATTGCAGGGCTTAGCTTTGTTACTGGATTAATACTAGGGCTCTTTTTAGCCTTGATGAGACGTTCAAAATCGCTTTTACTACAGACAATTGCCAAAGCTTATATATCAATCATGCGGGGAGTCCCAATGATTGTTGTCCTTTTCATGCTCTATTTTGCCCTACCTTATTTTGGCATTCAGCTATCTGCTTTGGTCTGTGCCTTTATTGGTTTTAGTAGTGTCAGCTCGGCCTATATTTCAGAGATCTTTCGATCTTCAATTGCAGCCATTGACTCTGGTCAATGGGAAGCCGCTCGTGCTTTAGGATTACCTCAACGAACCATTGTCAAAAAAGTAATCCTACCTCAAGCCATTCGAATTGCGATTCCCCCACTTGGTAATGTGGCGGTAGATATGATTAAAAGTTCCTCACTGGCTGCCATGATTACAGTCCCTGATATCTTTCAAAATGCTAAAATTGTTGGCGGTCGTGAATGGGATTATATGAGCATGTACATTTTAGTGGCATTTATTTATTGGTCTTTATGTGTCTTATTTGAACGTTTCCAAAATTATTTGGAAAAACGATTAATACTAGAATAAAAAATTAAAAAGAAAACCACCAAATTGGTGGTTTTTTGTGTTTATGATAAATCTGTTTGAGAAATCTCAATAGATGGGTAGTGATCCAACGTTGTTAGATCAGTATCTAAAGGCACACTATAGACCATATAATATTTATCTGGGTGAGATGCCGACAATTCTTCTAATTTTTCTTTTGCTCGTTTCTTATCCTTAGTAACAAAAACAACTGAAACAACTCCTAATTTTTCGGTTTTATTTTCGTCAACCTCTCCACAAAGAATTAACTTGAGAGGCGCTATACCATTTAATCCTTGTTCAATATAATCTTGGTGGGACATTATTAACCTCTTAATCTTCAATTTTTTTACAATCCTAAACTAATTGCATATATAACCTCTCTCATATTTCAATAGAGATTCGGTTGATATACCCAGTGCTCTCAATCAAATCGTTTTAATTTTTCTGGAAAGCTACTGTTCTTAAAAAAATACTTTACCAGCTGAATATGTGTTTTCACGTCACTAAATAACCAGGCATGGCCTTTATTAGGATAATATGCACATTCACTGGCTAAATTTTGACTCGCCAGTAACTTATGTGACTCATGCATTGTCTCAGAATCATGCTCACCTGAGACGAAAAAAATAGGATTAGAAAATGTTAAATCTAATGTTAAAAGATTGGCTTGTGACATAGCTCGGCGAAAGGAGCAATTTGAAGTGTGTTGCAAATCAGATACAAAACTCTGACACTCATCTTCAGGAACACCATCTTTTGTCATCATGCCTCTCATGATATTAGCAATCATGCGTGTATTTTTAAGCCAAGAAATGAGATAAACACCACCAATAACTTTCCAGTACCCTTTAATGGGACGATGTGACATCCCATCTACAATTGCTCGTTCAAACAAATCAGCATGACTCTCAAGCAAGGTTAGAACGACCCCACCACCTAGTGAAAGTCCCACCAAATGAGGTCTCCCGTGCGCTCTCTCTTTGATGATTTGTGCAATCATTTCCGTCACCTCATCAAAGCTTGTCCACTCTACATCAAGACTATTCCCATGACCAGGTAAGTCAACGACAATACAATGGAAATCATTCTCAAGTGCGACAACATGATGCTGCCACATTCGACTACTAGACCCCGAAGCATGTAAAAAAATAATCGTTTGCGAATGGTGACTGCCTCTTTCTTCAATAAACAGTTTATTATCACTCATAAATTTCCCTCTTTTGTCATAGGTATTAAATAAAAGACTGTTCCTTTCTTCATTATAACATGCTGATATCAGTTGTTAATCCTAAAAAGCTATTCAAGACCATATTGTCACTGGTTATTGACAAAATAAAAACTGGGAAATTTCCCAGTTTTTTTTTAAAAATTATGGTGTTACTTCTTCTAAAGTGTCAAGGGCTACGATAACAGTTGTGCCGTCTTTTTTAGCTACTGTTACTTGTCCAGGAGCAGCGTAAGACATTTTATCCAACGCAACACTATAACGGCTTGCTAGTTTAAATAATTTGTTAAAGTAGTCATCACCACTTAAACCATGACGCTCCCCTTCAACTCTCATTTGAGCGTCAAATGGATCTTCCTCTTCTACCCAGTCTTCGTCGTCATCAACTTCTTCTTCAGTTGTAGCTTCTGAATCACTATCATCTGGTTCTTCACCAATACCATAGTTATTATCCCAGATACCAGTATTACCAGGCTCTGACTCTTCTTTGGCGTCTGTTCCCCAGCCAGCTTCTTTTGGAGCTTCTTCTGGGTGTGCCATATAGTATTTAACTGTGGCCAATAGTTCTTTGATACTGTAACCGTCTGATATTAAACTACCTTCGTCTAGCCAGCTAAGGTAAACATTATGGTAATGATCTAAATGAGGAATAATTAATTGCCCACCAACATATCTTACCGCATGGTACATATTACCTTTAATCTTATCTGTTGGCACAATCTTCTCTGGCATTACTTTGTCAAAAATTTCTGTTGCGCTTAAACCAGTAGCATCAAGCTCTTTAGATGCTATCAGTTGTGAGTTGTTTGCTGTAGCATCGTTATTCTCAGGTTTACTTTCATTATTTTTTGGCTCTGAAGTATTATTGCGGCTAGCCCAAAATTCTGCTGCTGCTTGACGTTCAGACTCAGATAAATCTGCTTTTGGAATCCAGTGTTCATGATTCATGTGTGGTGTAATATAAGCATCACCCATATCTCTTATAATATCTTTAGGATCAAAGATATAACCATCTGAAGTAGTGTACTTCCCTGCTTTTTTAGCTTCTGCTACTTCTTTAGCTGAGTAGACAATTTGTGAATTTGGTTTTCCTTCACGTTCAGAGATTGGTGTCACAGGATGACTTTCCTCACCTTCATGGTGGTGATGTTCTGCTTCATCGTGATGATCTTCGCCTTCATGATGGTGATCTGCCTCATCGTGATGATGGTCTTCGCCTTCATGGTGGTGATGATCTGCCTCATCATGTTTATCAGTATTTCCTTTATGAATATCTGCATCTTCACCCCAGCCAGCTTTTTTAGGACGCTTGTCAGGATTTTCCATATAGTACTTAGCTGTTGCTAAATACTCGTTTAAGTTATATGTTTTATCACTTACTTCAAAGATTTCTGGCTCATTATCGATCCACTTTAATTGTACATAATGATAATGATCAATATGAGGAATGATAAATACACCTTCTCTATACTCGGTTGCTAGTGCCAAACCATACAGCATATCATCTGGTTCAACAATAGCTTTTCCTTGAATAACTTCATAAATTTCTTGTGCTGTCCAACCCTTATAGTCATAACTTTCATCTAAAACAGCATCTTTTGGTACCAAATGACGACCAACTTCTCTCATCTCTTTTTGAGTGTTATCATTTTCAGAGGTTTGAGGATCAGCCGTTTGGTCATCAGCTGTTTCGTTATTTGTAGCTTGGTCATCCGTAGAGTCTTCATTAGTAGCTTCGTTGTCTACATCCTCTTCATCATCGGAATCATCCCATGAAAAACCTGAAAGTCCACCAATAATCTTATCTAGAATGTCTTTGTTACTTTGTTCACCAGACTCAGTAGCTTCTTTTGCATCATTACTGTGGTCTTCTCCCTCATGATGGTGATCTTCAATCGGTTGAGGATTTCCTTGAGATTGCTTGTTATCTTTCAACAACCTAGTAATCTTTTCTTCTAGTGGACTCATTTGAGAATAAGGAATAAAATGATAGTGATCACCATGAGGAACAGCAACACCACTGTCTGTCCAACTATAAATAGTTTGAGGATCATAGACTAAACCATCTGACTCAACATGACGTTTATTTAAAGGTAAAGCATACAGTTGTTTGAGCAAGTCAGCAATAGTCTCTTCTTGTTTTTGAGGTTGCTGTGTTTGTTGTGATGCGTTAGAGTTTTGCGATGAGTGTTGTGCTGAGTTTTGTGTTGAATGTTGTGATGCTTGTGATTGACTAGAGTGTTGCTCTGTTTGTTGGCTTCTAGTCCCTTGACTTGTTCCTTGATTTGTCGTATGAGAAGATTGTGTTGAAGCTGTTGAATGGCTACCAGAACTTTGTACCACGCCTCCCTTTTGGGTAACTTGAGGCACTTTTCCTGTTTTTCTATCCCAATAGGCTTGTGCTTGTGCTAATTCGCTTGGTGATAAATCTTTTTTGGGAATATAATGGAAATGATCGCCATGTGGCACAATAAAGGCATCACCAGTATCTTCAATCACATCAGTTGGACTAAAGACATAACCATCATCCGTTCTGTAGCGACCGTCACTCTTTTGGCTGACTTGTGAATTTTTCTTGCCTGATTTATGTTTTTTTTGGGCGGCTTCTTGAGTTCCCTTAGCCTTTTGTTCTTCAATTTGTTGTTTGGTACGAACGTTTTTACGCTTACTGTCTTCTTTTAGATAAAGGTAGTAGTTTCCATTAACCTTAATGATATAGCCATCAGCCACTTCATTAACAACGTCTGCTTCGTTAAAAGTATAATTGGGGTCATTCATGATAAGGTCTTCACTGATAAGTGAATCAAACGGTACCTTACCATTGTAATAGTGATAGTGGTCACCATGAGAAGTCACATAGCCATCATCAGTGATTTTAACCACGATTTGTTCCGCTGAAATGCCTTCTTCTTCATTGATTTGTTCTTGCGTTTTATTCTCTGATTTTGCTGTGGTGTTTGATTTTTTGTCGCCACCTTCAATATAGGCAACTTTATTATCATTTTTTGGAACTTCTTGATTTTGATTTATTTGGTAAGCTCCAACACCTACTGCTAATAAAAGAGCTGCGGTTGCTGAACCAATAATATATTTCTTCTTCATATTGCCTCCTATTTACTTAATTCTTGATAAAGTATTTCTAAATTATCTTTGACATTTTCCAAATAAGTTTTATCATTTCCTGGGTCTGCTTCAAGCGGACTAAGGGTTTTTAATTTTGCTCCTGTTGATTCGGCAACTGTCTCTGCGATTTTTTGAGAAACGTTTGCCTCAACAAAAATAGTTTTAACATTATTGTCTTTGATGAATTCTCTAATCTCAACCAACTGACGAGGTTGTGGTTCTTGGTCTGGTGAAATACCTGCTATACCTAATTGTGTTAATCCAAAACGTTTAGCAAGATAAGAGAACGCTGTGTGTTGAGTAACAAAGGTTTTATTTTTAACAGATTCAAATTTCTTCTGATATTCCTTTGTTATCTCTTGGGCTTCTTTTTTGAAAGCTTCAGCATTTTTTTCATAGGTATCTTTATTGTCGGGGTCAGCAGAAATCAGCATTTCTTTAATATGATCTACTTCTTCGGCTGCTAATTCAGGATCTGTCCAAGTGTGGGGGTCATATAAGGTGGCAGGATCAATCCCATCACCAGCCTCCATATCTTCAAGACCTTTGACCTTATCTAAAGACATTTTTTCAGAAGCTTCAAGCACTTTTTCGGGAGAATCTTTGAGATTTTCCTTGATATCACCGGCCCAAGCTTCTAGCGTATGAGAATGAAAAATAAACACATCCGCATCATAAATAGCTGCAACATCATTTGGTGATGGTTCAAAGGAATGGATACCATTTCCTGATTGAATCATTCTAACATTGTTTAAATCGCCAGAGACTGATTTCGTCATGGCATAAATAGGATAAAAACTGGTAACAATAGTTAACCCTTCTTGATTATCGCTAGTGTTTTCTGATTGTTGTTGACAAGCGGCCAAAACGACTGCAGAAACAAGAGTAATGATAACCAAGGAAAGATATGAAACGATTTTTTTCATTATCTTAATAAACTCCTCCATAAAAAACTTAGCCAGTTATATAACCGGTTAAGTAATATAATAACACTCCATATTTTGTCTGTCAACCATTTACTGAAAACAATGAAAATATAGCAAAATGGTTGTTTTAAAAGCTTGTGAATAGTAAAAAGCCAACGTCAATTGACGCAGGCTTTGTTTCAAACTCATTAGTTCAAGAATCTAAATTCACCAAAAGAAGAATTGACATGAAAATCTGGAGCTGGTGTTTTAGGATCGACCCAAGAAATCCATTCCATGATAGGATCGTCACCTTCTGTTTCTGGTGTAGAAAATTCTGCACGATAGGCTCCAACCTTCATGGTGTTGTTGGTTAATAGTTTCAACTCTTCTAATGTTTTGATAGGAATTTTCCCTTCAACACTATAGCCATTATCAGTTTTTGTTGCAGCGGTTTCCAAGCCTTCTAAGTCCCATTCACCATCAAAATCTCTATAGTATTCAATAGAATAGTCGTGAACACGACCGTCAGCATCAACTTCAATAGCATAATAAAGTGGCATCCCGTCTGGAGTAGGCTTGTCAATGCTACCACCGGCAAAGAATAACTCAACACGGTCTTCATTATCGACAGTACTTTCATTATCTTGCCATTCACTATCAAGTAAGACATCTTTGTCTAAGACATTGAAATTAAAATATAGATCTGTTCCATCTTGAAAGGCTTTAAATTCTGTTAGTGGTGCTTCTTTAGCATCCCATGGAAAATGGAACCCACCAGACAAGATAGGAACATCTTGCCAGACAGTATCGTCAAGCATGCCATCTATTTGTGGTTTTTCTTTGCGCATCACCACATCGTAATGAGGTGTTGTCGCTTCATTATAAGCGATAACCGTTTGATTAACCTTCTCATCACTTGTTGTGCTACTTGTAGTACAGCCAAAAAGAGCTAGACTAAGAAAAGATATCATAACCAAATAAAGCCAATGTTTTGATAGTTTTTTCATAAAAACCTCCTTACTATCACAACCTCTTAAAACAATCATTCTACAAGATAGAAAAACCTAGACTTGTGCTGTCAGAAAGAAACGTTTGAACAGTCTCTAAGGAGTATTGTTCCAAATCTTTACCTTTTAAACTGAGTTTTTTAATGATACCAGGTGTACAAGTAATAATGTCAACCCCTAATTTATCGGCTTGATAGATATTGAACACTTCTCTAGGACTAGCCCAGAGCAATTCTACAGCTTCTTTTGTTTGGCAGATAGCCTTGGCAGAAGCCATTAGTGGCTCTGGATCAACACCTGTATCTGCAACACGTCCTGCAAAAACTGAAACAATGGACGGTGTCTTATCACTTAGAACCTCAACAACTCTCTCAACTTGACTAGTGGTGAAAATGGCAGTAACGTTAACCTTAATGCCCTCAGCTGATAAGTCTTTAATAATTGGAATCGTACTGTCACCTTTTGAATTGGTAATTGGAATTTTGACATAGACATTGTCCCCGAAACTAGCTATTTTTTTAGCTTCACGTTTCATCGTTTCTAAATCATCAGCAAAAACTTCAAAAGAAACTGGGTACTGCGTAATGGCCTCTAAAACATCTTTAGCAAATGTCAGATAATCTGTAACCCCCGCTTTTTTCATCAAACTAGGGTTTGTTGTGAAACCAGTAACGAGACCAGAATTTAAATCGGCAACCATGTCTTCCAAAACAGCGCCATCAGAATAAATTTTAACAGAAAAATCAGTTTTCATTTTTTTCACCTCACTCATGGTTATTAATCGCTTCTTGAGAGCTACTCATTAACGATGGAATAATTAAAACAGCCAGTAAAACACCTACTATTATATAAACGCCAATAGATTGTGCAAATTCGCCCAAACGACCAAGCAAAATGCCTAAAACAGCAAAGTCAAAATCACCAAATGTTGTATTGCTAAACCCTAGATTTCCCAAGACTGGTAGTAACATAGCTGGTAAAAATGCCAAGAACAGACCATTGACAAATGATCCTAAAATGGCACCCTTACGACCCCCAGTAGCATTGCCAAAAATACCGGCTGTCGCACCACAAAAGAAGTGTGGAACCATACCAGGGATGATTAAGACACCACCAATTGCGCCTAAAATAAACATGCCGATAAGACCACCTAAAAAGCTAAAAGCAAAGCCTATAATAACAGCAGTCGGTGCGTATGGGAAAAAGACAGCACAGTCAACAGCTGGCACAGCATTTGGAATAAGTTTAGTACTAACCCCTTCAAACGCTGGAATTAAATCAGCTAAAATCATACGAACCCCGGCATAAACGATAGCAACGCCAACCGCAAACTGAAGACCAGACAAGACGGCAAAAATGAATGGGCTTTTACCACCAGAAATACTTGATACAAAATCACCACCTGCAGCAATGGCAGAGATAAGATAGAAAACAATCATAATAAGGGCTGTAGAGATGGTTGTATTTCTCAAAAAGTTCCACTTTTCAGATACTTGGATATCTTCTGTGCTTTGACTATTCTTACCAACCAAATCACCAATCCATGCCGCTAAATAGTAGCCCAAGCTACCAAAGTGGCCCATGGCAATTTCATCACCATCTGTAACCTTTAAAGTGTAACGTTGCCCAATTGCTGGAGAAATAGCTGACCACGCGCCTAAAATAAAGCCTCCGATAAGAATTAATAAAATGCCTTTAAAATCCAGAGCGCCTAAAACAGCTGATAACAGACAAGCCATAAAGAAACTGTGATGACCTGTCAAGAAAATATATTTAAAGCGTGTTAGACGTGCAATAATTAAATTAAATAATAAGCCAACCACTAAAATAGACATGGTTTCAACACCCAAGATTTGTTGGGCAACTGAAGTGACGGCTTCATTATTTGGCACCACCCCAGTAATATGAAAACCTTTTTCAATCATTTGTGCTAAGGGGTCTAAATTAGCAACAATAACACCCGCTCCAGCAGATAACATGAGATAACCTAAAATTGGACCAAGTGTCCCAGTCATTACCTTATGAGCTGGCGATTTTAAAGCCAAAAGTCCCGCACAGGCAATCAATCCCATCAAAAAAGCAGGCTCACTTAAGATATCTTTTAAAAAATCTAATATTACCATTTCTTATCCTCCCTATTTAGATAACATCTCTTCTAGTACAGGTAATAAGTCCTCTTCTATCCTCTTTTTATTGGTATAACTTCTTACAATACAAACCTTGGCATCTTCAGGAAAAATGTCCTTGAATTCTTTGACGGTGACAAATAAATCCGCATCTCTGCCAACCGCAGCATTTGAGTCACAAGACTCAGCCTCTATATCATAACCGTGCTCTTTAGCAATTTTATCCACTTTCATTTTGAGTAGCAAACTACTACCAATACCATTGCCACAAACTGTAATTATTTTCATCATTCCACCTCTTCATTTAATGAACTCCATTTTAGCAATCGATAAATGTCTTCCTTCGTTTCAGCTGCTATTAATTTTTGAAGTTTTTCCTCATCATCTAAAATCATTACTAATTCTTGCAAGGCTTTTAGATGCGCAGAAGAATCAATTGCGGCCAAAACAAAAATCAGTTGCACCTCCCTTTCATCATCAAAATCATTTTTATCCAAGTTAAAGGAAACAGGCTCTTTCAAATGCAATAAACTCATCCCCAATCGTTTGACCCCTTTTTCTGGGGTTGCATGAGGTACAGCAACATGTGGCGCCAAAACAATGTAAGCCCCTATTGTTTTAACAGACTCTATCATGGCAGTGATATAACTAGCTTCAATGTAGCCTTGTTTTAATAGTGGATCTGCCGCTAGAGTGATGGCTTCCTGCCAATCTTTAACGTTTTCTTTCGTTTGAATCAGGTCAATTGTTAACAAATCAGTCAATGATACTCCCTCCCAACTACTTGTGTCGTGATGACCCAGTGATAAAAAATAAGTGGCTAAATCTTCTCTTAAGGTTTGTTCATCTTCAATGAGACAAGACTTTTTGATCAGCTTAAGTAGTTCTTCACTTTTCGGATAAAAAGATGGTGTTATCGAAAATTCATTGTAAACTGTTTTCTTCAATATTGTTTTTTCAACGGGATTCATAAAAGGTTGAACCACAAAGAGTGGTTTGTCGGTTTCAAAGAAAACTGTTGAAAAAATCACATCATAATCTTGTAACTGCAACGCATTAAGATGAGCTAGTTGGTGAACATCTTTAAACATAAACTCTGGGAACATCATCTGTAATTCTGATCCTAGAATTAAAGAAGAACTTATCCCATTTGGGCAAACCGCTAAAGCGACAATCTTTCGTTGATCATTATTTAATGGATGAATGGTCAAATAACCACCAAAATGCATGGTGAAATAAGCAACTTCATCATCACTAATCGTTTTTCCCAGAGCCTCACTCAGTGGAAAGAGACTCTTTTTGATTAAATAAAACAAGCTCTCATATTCTGACAAAATATGTTCTTTTAAAGGATTGACAATGTGATTATCAAACAACAATCGATAATAGGCTGGGGCAAGATGACAGTATAAATTTTGTCTAAATTGCGCGTCATTAGTAAATACAATTCCAGTTTTCGCTGACACCATGTCGATAATAGCTTCCATGATAACCAGTATCTCAGGCTGAGGAGATTTGACAATATCTCCTTGAGTACATCCCATTAGTCTTGTCGCAATAAAATAACACTCCCTTTTCAAATTAGGAAATTCTGCGACAAATTGTTTAGCCAACTCAAAAACAACAATCTCACTAATTAGTTGTCTTTCTTGTTCAGAATACACCACCTTTCCTTCTAAACGCCCCCAAATAAGGCATAAAATGACATAAGACGTCGCCTCTATCCGCTCATTAATAAACAATAATTGACTTTGATTAGTATAAGTAAGAAAAACTTGCGCTATATGATCAAACTCAAATGGTTTTTGGCAAGCATGAAACAGATAGCGAATAATCCATTTCCCACTGCTGAATTGGAGAAGTTCATTAATCGCCCACTCCAAAACAAAACGCAAGTCTTTTGGACAACCAACTAGAAAGTAGCCGCTTTTTCGCTCATACTCTATGGTGACTTGTTTTTGTCTCAGACTCTTTTTTAATTCTTTTAAATCATTTAATACCGTATTCTTACTGATTCTTAGAACATCTTGAAGATGAAAATTAGAGATATAATCTTCCTTTAGTAACAGATAAAGAACAATCATATAGGGCCGTTCTTCCTGAAAAAGATAGTCTTTAAGATCAGGTGATAGCCTTACAAACAAATCAGTCACAGAAATCTGTGGGCAATTAATCCTATCGTTGACCAGAGAGATGACAGGGGTGTCTAATATCTCTAAAGTGGCATTGATTTTAGCCATATCTGATAAAATACTTTTTCTAGAAACACCCAAGACACCTTCTAAATCTGATAATGGATAGCCATGATACTTGGAAAAAAGAGGTAACTTTTTAACAATGTCATTGGTTAACATGATTAATCTCCTAATTCAATTATAATATAAAGCGCTTTCATTTTTGAGAGAATTGAGTCCAATTTACTGACCCAAAAAGAAAATACCATTGTGCTATAACTTGTTATTATATTGATATGATAAAAATGGAAGGGACACTCAGTCCCTTCCATTTTTATTTCGTCAATTGTTTGATAATACTGTCATGTTCTGGATAATGTGTTATCAGTTCTTGATAACTGAATAGTTCAAAATCCTCAAATTCAAATCCTGGTGAAACCATGCAGGAAACGAGGGAAAAGCCCTCCTCAACAGTTGATCCGAAAATGGTCCCCTTAGAAACACGATACTGTAAGACTTGTCCTTTGGCTACATCAAGCCCTAAAGTAGCTGTTTTATAGTTGCCATCTGGCGTAATCATATGAACTGTTAATGGCTGACCGTCATGATAATACCAGATTTCATCCGCGGTTAAACGATGAAAATGTGATGGGTTTTCTTTTTCCAAGAGAAAGTAGATACTTGTGAAAAGAGAACGTTCCTTCCCCTTGATTTGTATCTTATCTTGTGATTTTTCGACTTCACGAAAATACCCACCTTCAGGATGAGCTGTCATCTCTAGCAGTTTTACCCATTCTACCGCTGATTTTATCATAATATTCTCCTACTATGCTCTTTTTATCATTTTAACATATCAAAAAAATATTGGTCAATCGATAACAGTTGCTAATCTTTTCAAGCAATAAAGGGTTACCAATTTGTGTTGACACAAACTGTTATAACAGATTTTTGTTTTTTTAACTCACTAATTATAGTTGAGTTGTCTTAATTGCTTGTAAAATAAAAGCTTTTCCTTGTGGACGCATAAACAGAGCATCCCCTTCAATAATGAGTTCCTTAGTCACGGTTTTCAAACCAAGTGATTCCAGTTCTTTTGCTAGAAGGTCTAAATCAAAGCCACTATAATTGGCCTCTAGGTCTTGGTAAAAATCAATCATGATGAATTGACCATTGTCGTTCAATGTGACAAATAATTCTTCTAGCAAGTCTTTATAGTCTGGCACATGATGTAGAACCAATGAAATAAGAAGTAAATCATAGGCATCCTTGATGGACTTGTTGGTTTCATCAACCAATTGTGTAGTGATATGGGTATGACCTGCTGCCTCAATTTTTTGTTTTGCCTGATCTAGCATGGCTTGACTGATATCAGTAAGGATTATTTTTTCTGCCAAATCAGCTAACCCAAGTGCAAGATTGCCAGTGCCACCACCATAATCTACTATCGTATCAATCTGATAACCGTCTAACAAGGAGCGAATCACTTTTGTAAAATGTTCTGCCAAAGCGAGTTGCTCTGGGGAATCATAGTGTTTTGCTTTTTCATCAAATTTATTAGCCATTATTTTTCCTTTCAGAGATTGTTAACTAGTTAATCATATCAAAAAGTAAAAAAGAATGCTAGAATTTGATACAGATAATGACTAGTAGAAGGAACACTACTTTTATAGTCTTTCTTTTTTCAAATCAAAACAAAAAGAGAATCTTTCGATTCTCTTTTCTAGTCTTATCGTATTTTTTTAGTTTTAAAGGTAAGCTTCAATAGCTGAGCGATCTGTCTTGCCATCATTTTGGATGACAACTTCTTTAGCACCATCACCATTTGCAATAAGTTTTCCTGATAATAGCAACTTGTCAACCTTACCGCCGTTGATATGGTAAGAAACAACATTTGCCCCATGTGTTTCAATGTTACCTTTAACTTCAAGTGTTTTAATGCTACCACCAGCTAAGACACTAAGCGCATCAGCTGCAAGTGTCATAATTTCACCTTTTACTAAGGTTTGACCTACAGATCCTGATGTTGAGATGTCGCTACCAATAGTGATGTCACCCACTGGCTTACTAAATTGCATCCCAATAGATCCGTCTCCTTTGGTGACAATTTTTTCGAAGTAAGCTTTTTCAATCGTACCATCATATTGGTTGAACCCTCTAGCGCCTGAACCATTAGTAGTAATTGTTTTTTCAGCCCTGAAGTCTTTGACATCACCAAAGTTAACAAAACCGATACCACTTGTTCCGTAGCTAATGACTTCTTCTTTGACAACCCAACGATCAACACTGCCCCAGACGTCAAGAACCATGTCGTTAGTACCATAAGTCACAACAACACCATTTGAAACAACATCCTTAGCATGAGCACCATAAACGATGAAAATACCACCGGTGATAAGATTTGGTTGCCCAGTTGGAATCATACCATTTGAATAAACATCATTAGTTGTTAATTGATCAATCACAACTTTTCCTGAATCATCATTAAAGCCAGAGATGAAAATACCACTACCAAGAGCTGGCGCATTTTTTCTACCAACAGAAACATTAGTCGCTGTTACTTTGATTTCACTACCTTCTTCAGGATTGAAGTTGTAAATGGTTAAAGCCCCTTGATAAACGTTAACACCGTATTTCATTGGTCTTTCTGGGTAAGATCTAGCGTCAGCAGAAACAATATCTAGGTCATCAATCACTACAGAAAGGTTTTTGTTGTACCCACGAGTGATTAACTGAACCATCCCAGTAACGACAAGATTGGTTAATTTAATTTCTCCCAAATCCATTCTTGAAGAATCAATAAAGATTGCTCTTTTTGAGGGTGATGTTTGAATAGCAAGTCCAGAGATAGAGTTATTTTGCGTCAAGGCAATCCCATCACCATTAATGAAACTTAATAAGATATTATCAGAACCAGCTATTAAGCTTTGTCCTGGGTTCAGTTTAATACTGTTAGAGATGCTCATTGAATTCATCAATTTAATCTCTTTTTCATTAGCTGCAATAGCCTGTTTTAGTTCGATTACATTTTTTACTTTCATAGGTTTACCCTCCTGGCTATCATTATAGCACTTATACGCTTAGTGAGTGAGTGATATGCTTACTAGACACTCTACACAAAAAGAGAGGACCTTGCCTCTCTTTTATTGGTTTTTAATTTATTCGGTATCAAAAACAACCGATTTCAAGCGTGACATTGCTTCAATAGAGTAGCGGACACCTTGTGTTCCTGAACCAGAACTTTTTACACCCATGAATGGGAAATTATCTGTTCCACGTTGTGTTTTGTTATTAATGTGAACAGTTCCTACCTCTAATTGCTCTGCAATTGCAAAGGCTTTAGGATAGTTCTTGGTGAAGATTGATGCTTGTAAACCATATTCAGAAGCATTTGATAATTTAATCGCTTCTTCCACAGATTTCACGCGGATAAATGGCATTACAGGTCCAAAAGGTTCCTCCCAAGCAAGTCTCATATCAGTTGTGACATTATCAAAAACGACCGGTGAAATAAGATTGTTTTCACGTTTAATGTCATTTAATGGTTTTGCACCTTTTTCAGTCGCATCATTAATAAGGCCTTCAACATAGTCTGCTGCTTTAGTATCAATAAGTGCTGTAATATCAGCATCTTCTTCTGGTTGACCAACCTTCAAAGCATTGACTTTATCGCGAACGATAGCTGCTAATTCATCAGCAATACTGTCCATTACAAAGACACGCTTAACAGCTGTACAACGTTGACCAGAGTAGCTGTAACCACCAGCAACAATTTGTTTAGCTGCAAGTTCTAAATCAGCATCCTCTAAGACGATAGCTGAATCTTTACCTCCCATTTCCAAAAGAACTGGTCTTAATCCAGCTAATTTGGCAATGTTTTTACCAACTGGTGTTGAACCTGTAAAGCTGATAAAGTCAACAGCCTTATGTTCAACAATATAGTCCCCAATTTCTGATCCTCGACCTGTAATTGTATTAAAGACGCCTGCAGGTAAACCAGCTTCAACAAAAGCTTTTGCTAAAAGCAAACCAGAAATAGAACCTTGTGTTGGTGGTTTGAAGGCAACAACATTTCCTGCAATCAAAGCCGGAGCAATCTTAGAGGCTGCCAAGTTAATTGGGTAGTTAAATGGTGAAATAGCTAGAACTAATCCTTGAGGTTCACGTCTAACAACAGCCAATTTTTTCTTACTGGCTGCTTCAAAACTACCACCTTCTAAAACTTCTCCAGTCAAACGTAAACCTTCTTCGGCAGCAAAATCAATAATTTCTGCCGTACGAACCACTTCACCGATAGATGATTTAAGTCCTTTAGCAATTTCTTTTGATAAGATCTCACCAATTTCTTCTTTATCTCTCATCAAAATGTCTGCCGCTTTGTGAAGATAGGCTGCACGTTCAACATATGAAAGAGCACGCCATTTTGGAAAGGCCTCTTTGGCAGAAGCCATAGCGTAGTCCACTTCTTCTTGGCTCATAGCAGGAACTGTTCCTAGTTCCTTACCTGTTGCCGGTTCAAAAATCTTAATTTCTTTTTCTGATGATTTCCACTCACCATTAACATAATTTTGATATTGTGTCATATTTTCTCCTATAGGTATCATCATTTATTTTAAAAATGTGTTCTTTTTTATTTCCTATTTTAACATACCTTTTTAAAAATTAAAAAGGTCATTTAAATTTTCAGCCATTGTTGGATGAGTAAAAATTTGTTTTTGGAAGTAGGTGTAAGGGATCTGATTATCCATTGCTATGGTAATCAAATTAATAATTTCATGTGCCTCAGCACCATAGATTGTTGCCCCTAGAATTTCCTTTGTCTCTTCATGAACAACAACCTTAAAGACTCCTCTTAAATCGTTATTGACATGAGCTCTTGGCATTTGAGCAACTTTCAGACTATTAACCTTATAAGGTAAGCCTTGTTCTTTTGCCATTTTTTCATCCAGACCAACACGCGCTAATGGGGGATTGGTAAAGGTTGTATTGGGAACATTTGAACGATGAGTAAGCGAGTAGCTTTTATCACCCATCAAATAATCATAAACAATACGAAAATCATCTAAGGAAACATAAGTAAATTGCGGTCCACCATTGACATCACCAACTGCAAAAACATCAGAAACTGTTGTTTGTCGATACTCATCAACGACAATAGCGCCATTAGCTGTCGTTTTAATATCAGTATTTTCAAGCCCCAAGTCTTTTGTATTGGGTATTCTTCCCGTTGCATACATGACAACATCAAAGGCAAAATCTCCCTTGTCTGTCACAATCACTGTCTTATCGTTATCATTTTTTACTCTTGTGATTGTTGAAGATAATTGAAAGGAAATGCCATCTTCTTCCATGTATTCTTGAGCCATCTGAGAAATAAGCTCTTCTTCACGGCTAAAAATACGATCTTGAGGATCAAAAATAGTGACTTTTGTCCCCAGTTGAGTATATAAATTAGCAAACTCCAAACCAATATTACCACCACCAATAATGCCTAAGGTTTTGGGTTGTGTGGTGAGCGTTTGCATTTGGGTTGAATCATAAACATTTTTGCTTTCTAATAAACCTGGTATCGGTAAAACATTTGAGACAACCCCTGTGTTAATCACAATGTTCTTAGCTGTTAGCTGTTTGGTATCCCCCTGACTACTAATTTCAACCACTTTATTGGAGATAAAACGAGCCTTAGCTGTATAAACATCTACCGTTTGCGCTTTTGCTAGCATGTCATAATTCTTTTGACGTAGTCGCTTAGTAACCGCCTCTTTTTCTGACATAACAGCTTTAAAGTCATGTCCCGTTTCTACGCTATGTAACATTGTTTTGGTTGGGATACAGCCAATATTAATACAAGTCCCTCCGTACATCAAAGGGTCTTGTTCGACCATGGCAACGGACTTGCCTTTTGCAGCCATTTTAGCAGCAAGTGTTTTCCCGCCTTTCCCAAAGCCTATGACTAGTAGATCATATTCTTTCATATCACCCTCCTTTTCACAATAAAACAGTTAACTGTTTTATAAAAAAAGTTATCTCTTTTACGCCATATAATATACCAAAAAAGATAACAATTTGCACAGATAAAAATCAGTTGCTTTTTTTAAAATTAGAAGTGATTATCACTAGAAACTATTTTAAAAGTATCTTTATTTTTTTCTGTGCCTCTATTGTATACCCTTTTTCTTAAAATAGGGTTAATAATGCTTACGCCTATTAAAAAGAGGCTAGAATCAACCTTTCTAGCCTCTCTTAAGAAATTTTATCTGCCTGTAAATCCTTGAGTGAATAATGATGTCTGGCCAAATCAGTTTTTCACAGTTCTACTCTATTAAGTAAGAAGAACAACATAACAATCGATTATCTCCATTTTTTCATTAGTCATTAAAGATAGAAGTTCTAAAATCATCTGTTAAGTCATTGTAAGCTTTCATGATGGCAGCTTTTAATTTTTCTCTAGCAAAACCATATTGTCCTACTTTTAGTTTAGCTAAATCTTCATCAATCGCTTTTGTCATTAAGGCTTTCAATGTGTCATAAGAGTTGATGGTATAAGATTGATTGTCAACCATGATTGTAATTGGCTTAATCTTGTCTTTCTTAGCCATTCGTTGCATAAACATCTGAATTCTAAAATCTTCATAGTTTTCATACTGACCATTAAAGATTTTCTTGAAGATAAAGCTATCTGACAATGGTTGTTGCTGTGCTTCGGCTTCTTGTTTTAGTTGATTACTTGCATAAGGAATGAAGCCTTCATCCCAACCCAAAGCTGCTAATAGTTCAAAAGCAGTTCTTCTAAACATCAAGCCACCACTAGTTCCAGAATCATTTTCATAAGCTGCATAAATAGGATAGTAAAGTGGTATGAAATAATAATTATTATGATTATCACGAAGGTAGTCTTTTTTCAACAAAGTACCACTCTGACTAACGAGTTTTTGACGAACCAAATCAGAAATTGAAATCAAGGTCATTTGTTCCCATTCTTGTGTGGTAATCTCTCTAATCACATCTTTACCATGAGTTGCACCAGCTTTAGTATCCGTATCTTTTACTAATTCTATCTTATTAAAGAAGAATTTTTGATCGGCCTTATCTTTTTTAAGAATAATATCTGCCTCAATACCATCTAAGAGGTACGTCACATCAAAAACGCCACTAAGGTAGTCTTTAAAATCGTTTTTCGTTTGGAAACGAGAGATACGATCATTGTGGGCACCATGTTCCAAATCATACATGAAGTTAAAGCCATAGTAATAACTATTTGGACTGGTTACCGATTCAAATAAGCCAAGAGCATAGGACTCTGCTTCTTGTCCATCACGGTAACCATAACCATTTAACACACCATCTTCATCATAAGCATGTGTCATCTCATGACTATAAGTTGACCCACCTTCATGTCCTAAGATATCAACACCATCAAAGTAAATGCGATTTAAGGATTTATTGGCATAGCCAGAATCCTTGTTAGGTGATTGTGGGTAATACCTACCGATTGGACCAAAGAAATCGTCAATGGATGTATCAATGTCACCATAAGGTTCTGCCCAGCGTCGTTTCTCATTGAACAGAGGCGCTATTTTGCCATTAACTGGATCTTTAATATAGTACCCGGCAAATAATTCTGTCAATTTATCCGCATAAACCTTTTGACTGGTTGGTGAAACCACCCTCATAAATAAATCAACAAAGTCTTGCCATCTTCTTGCCTTATCATTAATCAACTGATGCACACGTTCTAGCTCTTCTTGATAACGTGCTTTATCAGTTTCTTTAATACTCATATCAATGTCACGACCATAACCACCCAAAATTAATGAAGATAAGGTCGTCACCGCATAAACATTGTCTTCTTTTAATGCTAACAGAGGAAGGATATAGCTTCTATAGGATTCTTTTATTTGAAGTCGGTCATAAATAGCCACACTTTTCTCAGGTAAAACTCGCGAAGCTTCTTCATGAATATAAGCTTTTGTCGCCGATTTAAACCAGTCATTTGCTGTCATTTCAGGAGCAAAAATCATTCTATTATGGTCTAAGAATGATAAAAGAGATGGTTTATCAATCACTTGCAAGGTGTTTTCATAAAAGGCTTCATTTTTATATAGCAAGAGATTATCATAGCCCATAGAACCAATGGTGACTAACCAATCTAAAGTTTCAATTGGTTTTCCGTAAAAGGATGGTTTGTATAACACTATATCTTTAATGTTATACTCACCAAACTGAATATTATAAAGTCTATTTAAATAAGCTAAACCAAGAAGTAATTTCTCTTTATTGTCTGAGACATATTGCACCAAATACTCTTTTGTTCCCGAATAATCTGCTTCCATCAAACTGGTTGACAGAAGTTTTGCAACAATTTCAGGTAACTCAGCTTTAATTTGGGCAAAAGAATCAGCAAGATACAAGGCTTTAACCTCTTGATTATCCGATAATCCTAGTACCTTTCTAACATTACTATCTGTCAGATTAACCGATGATAATAGCGTTACTAACTGATCACGAAGGCTATTATCGGTTGCCATGAAATGATCTGGTGTATAAAGTAGGTTGTTTAATAAGCTAAATTCAGTTACTTTTGTATCAGCAAATTCGCCTAGAGAAGTTAGCGTAAAGACGTCTTTACTATTGTCTTCATAAAGAACAAATAATTGATTGACAGAGGCAAGGTTTTGAAGGTTAGTAGCAAACTGATTATCCGTCATCGGTGTTACAGACACAATTCGTTTACTGTATAAATGGCTATTCGTATCAATTAAATTACCATATTTAATAATCGTGTGTCTATCGTATAAAGGAAGTAATTTTTTCGTGTTATAGTAGGCGATTTCTCTATCTGCTTGGTAGTGTTTTAATTGGCTATCTTGATAATCATTTGAGGATAGTGTTTGTTCTGAATCAAGAGCACCTATCTCTTTTAACCTGTCGTTAAATTGTTCTTGAGTAATAGTGCCATTTTGCCCATCACCCACGCGTTTATTATTTGAACCGGTAATACCACTTCCTAACATCTCTAAAGACATATTGCTAGTATTATTATCAATTTGAGTCACGCCAAAGTTGAAAGCAAGTAGAGCTGCTTTTTTAGACTGATTACCTGTTTTAATCTCACCAGCAACAACGTTATTAGTGAGACGAGAAGTAGCAAAATATGAATTTGCTCTTGCCACCAGGCCAGCAAGATTGTTATTAGCACGATCTCTTGCTGTAATCGACAAATTAACATAGGAAGAATCAACCGTAGAGCCAGCAAGTGTTGCGACCAAGCCACCTATCTGATGGGTGTTAGAGTTGTTTGGGTCATAAGTCAATTGCCCATCAACAAAAACATGGTTAATATTAGCATTGTTTGCCCACAAGGCTAAACTAGCCGTGTCTGCCTGTGAAGTGATATTAACTTCTTTTAATGAAAGGTTTTCAACTCTAGCACCTTCCAAGCGATTAAATAGTGGTTTTTCCAAACGGTAGATACCATAGTGTTTCCCATCCACGCTTGATAAACTTCCTGTGAAATTACCAGTAACATAGGTTGCTTTATCTGTTGGTGTAGCATATAAATCACTACCAATTCTAAACTGACCTGATGGTTGACTTTCCATAGCTTTTATCAATTGATTAAAATCAGTGTAAATACCATTCCCTGTTGTTATCTTATCTATTTTAATTCGATAACCTTCGGCAACACTGGTATTATCTGGCGCAAAAGTCACCAAATGAGAATGGTTGAGCTCTGCTTCAATCTGATCACCAACTTCTCTGAAGGTTGCTACAGGTAGCAAAGCAGTATCATGGTCAGTCGTCAATTTAACCAAGTAAGACTCAGGAGATAGAGGAACGTCTTCTAATCCTGTCACGCGTTTGAGATGATGATTTTCATCCAGTTGGTATAATTCTGTCTTGGTTACAGAACGATATTCAATTTTCTTAGGAATAAACTCAACGTCTTGTTTTTTCTCTAATACTTCCTCAACATCCCCATCACCGATATCGTAGATTACTGTTGTTTCTATCTGATAAGTGATATAAGGACTTAAATCAGACAATTGAAGCGTTAGATTTGTTAAATCAGATGTTATTTCTTTAATCACTTGACCATCTTTCATAATAGCCAGCTTGATTTGCTTAAATGTTTGATCTGAATCTTGTTTACTATAGGTAATAGCAACGGTTTGGTCATTATCATTAGCAACCACCTGAGCAACAGTAACAATTGGTTTTTCTTTCGTCGGTTGTTCAATTGTTTTTCTTGCAATCTCTTCTCTTTGAGGAGTGATTTCTCCCGTTTCTTCATTAACAAGATAGCTCGTACGATAAGTCACTTGGTATTGGACTTTATTATCAACAATCGTCTCTGTTTCTTCTACTGGTTTAGTGCCCAGTTGAATCACTTGATTGACAGGAGGATTTGTTTGAGTCTGTTGACTCAAGACAGCGCCTTTTTCACCATTTTCTTCAACATAAGTCGTCGTTATTGTCGTAGAACCCGCAACACCTCGTGTTAAAATCTCTGATTGGCCATACTCTAAAGCAGGATTCCCAACATAGCGTGTGACAAAAGGTAGCGCTTCATTAGTTACTTCAACAAGAGTCTTAGCCTCTTCCAAACTAACTTTTGGAGCATCCTTGGGGACCTCAAAAGTTATCGCAGGATCTTCAACTACTGGAGCTGTATCTGGATGTGATTCTTCGATAACTCCCTCTTCTAGACTAACTGTTGGAGCATCATTGGGTATCTCAAAAGTGATTACAGGATCCTCTACAACTGGAGCTGTATCTGGATGTGATTCTTCGATAACTCCCTCTTCTAGACTAACTGTTGGAGCATCCTTGGGTATCTCAAAAGTGATTACAGGATCCTCTACAACTGGAGCTGTATCTGGATGTGATTCTTCGATACTTACCTCTTCCAAACTAACTGTCGGAGCATCTTTGGGGACCTCAAAAGTTATCGCAGGATCTTCGACAACTGGAGCTGTATCTGGATGAGAAACATCTCTTTTTTGATCATTTTCTTTTGACGATTCTTTTGTTACCTCTTGATTTACCTCGGGCTTAGGAGCATCATTTTTTAATTCAATGAAGCCAATATAATGATGATTGGGAATATCAAGCACAATATCTGCTGTTTCAAAGACTTGGCCGGCTTGTATTTCTTGATGATAATGGTTTAAAGCATTAACCTCTATTGAAGAAACTAAATCTGATGCAGACAGACCAAATACTCCTGTTATCAAAATCAGATAAGGAAGACTGGCCTTGCTCAGCTTTTTATTTTTCTTTATAGTTATTCCAACAAGAACAAGAGAGACACCTCCTAAAACCCCTAAAGTAAGGGCAGAATTGTCGTTAGTTTTAGGCAGGGTCGCTTCTTTATCAGGTGAATAAACCAAGTAAATAGTCGTTTCCTCAGCAATATTATCCCTTGGATTCCCTTTTTGAATCAGGGAAAGCTCATCAGGTGATAATTCCGAGTCTAAAACATAGTCATAAGTCACTTTGGCTTGTTGTTGCTCAGCCAACACCGGTGTCGCACCCAAAAAAGAGGCACCAATAACGACAGAGCCTATACCAACACTTAATTTTCTAATCGCATAATTAAAAACCTTTTGATACAAGGCGTTTGTTTTTTTCATTATGAATTTTCCAATCTAAAATATCTTATCATTATTGTCTGGCTTTATCCCTTAAAGCCAATACCAAATACTTATATTTTACAAAAAATTACCCTAAAATAAAAGAATATTTTACCTAAAAAACCAAAAAATATTAGTCATCATTCTTAGCTCTACTGGCTGATGAGATAGCAGATAGTTGTTATTTCTTTTTGATGGTGATATGATGAAGAAAAAAACAGGAAAGGACAAAATAAATGAAACATTATGATTTTCTCATTATCGGCTTTGGTCAAGCAGGTAGACCTCTAGCCAGTCAAATGGTCGCCAAAGGCAAAACTGCTGCTATTGTCGAACAAGACCCAATGATGTATGGAGGAACCTGTATCAACATTGGCTGTGTGCCCACTAAAACCATGATTGCCGACGCTCACAAAAAGCTTGATTTCAAAGATGTCATGGATAGGAGAAATAAAGTCACTGCTATCCTTCGTAACGGTAGTGCCAACAGTGTTAAAAATTCTGGGATGGATTTATACCTTGCTAAAGCACACTTCGTTTCCAATAAAGTGGTGGAACTGGTTTCTGATCAAGAAACCCTTCAAGTGACTGCCGACGTGATTGTGATCAATACCGGTGCCAAATCCAGAGTCCTTGACATTCCAGGACTGCTAGACACCAAAAATGTGGTGGATAGTACTGGTCTACAAGAACTAAAAGAGCAACCTAAAACCTTAGGAATTATCGGTGGAGGAAATATCGGTCTTGAAATGACTCATCTCTTTACTCAGATGGGAACTAAGGTAACCATTTTTGAACATGGTCCTAAAATTTTAGGACGAATGGATGACGAATTTTCACAACTGGCCCAAACTTATATGGAAGAAGATGGTGTGACCTTTAAGTTTAATGCCGGTGTTGAAGCTGTCAAAAACCAAGGCGACCAAGTCATCTTAACAGCAGACGGCAAGGACTACCTTTTTGATGTAGTCATGTATGCTGCAGGGCGCGTGCCAAATACCGATGGTCTTGGACTTGAAAACACTGATATTAAATTGACTGAACGCGGCGGCATTAAGGTTGATGACTATTGTCAAACGACCGTTCCTAATGTTTATGCTCTTGGAGATGTTCGCGGGGACTTCCAGTTCACCTATATTTCTTATGACGATTACCGCATCGTTTATAGTCATCTCATGGGGGACAATCAATTTAGCCTCTCTAAACGTCAAAACATTCCAACAGCCACCTTTATCAACCCAACCTTAGCAAGTATCGGATTGACTGAAACAATGGCAAAAGAACAGGGCTTACCTTATAAAGCCAACAGTCTCAAGGTTGAAAATACCTTAAGGGCCTATATTACGAATGACTTTAGAGGATTAATGAAAGTGGTTGTAAACAAAGAAACAGACACCATTCTTGGTGCCACTATTTTTAGTGAAGCAGCGCACGAAATCATCAATCTGCTCAAAATGGCAATGGACCATAATATTCCTTACACTTATATTAAAGACCAAATCTTTACACATCCAACCATGGCTGAAAATCTTAATAATGTCTTTAATTTCTAATCAAAAAGAGGCTGGTACTTCTGTGTACCATGCCTCTCTTTTATTAGTTACTAAGATGCAATTCTTGCCACTCATTCTATGTGGTAGTGGTGAAAATTGTAATGATTTTTTCTCTCTTTTTTAGGCAAAGCTTTCAGTCCTTGCCAGAAGTTCCAGTTTTTGCTCAATAGCATGCTGGCATGCTAAAAGACTATTTTTTTCAAAAATAACAGCTGGTAACGGAAGCTTTTCACCAGAATTAGTTTCAAAGGTTAAAATCATCTGAAAAGAACTAACCACTGTTAATAAACCAACTAAAACCAACAAAATGCCTAGGAATAATTGATGGAAAAGGAGGATTTGAGCCAAGCCAACCCCCATTAATAACAATCCCCAAATCAAAGATTCAAAGTCTGTTTTTGATGAGGAGTCAATCCGCTCAATATCTTTTAGAAGAACCAATGCTTTTTTGGAACCTATTGGAATCATACGATAGATTAAATCGGGATAAGACATTCTAATTTCATCTCCCTCCAAAAAAAGCGAGGATTTCAGATAAAAAGTCAGGTATGAGGTGATAAAGAAATGGTTCATGTCAATTCTCCTTACTTCCACGGTGATTTATACAACATCTTTTAGTCTACAAATTAATAGTGACATGCTTTGAGGCAAAGCCTTTCAAAAATAGTCTCATACCTACAAAGCTACAATTTAGCAAAATGCTGGTTACATTATAACATTTATTACTGCTGTCTTCTACACTATTCACAAAAAAGTAAACATATTTTAAAAAACCAACCAAAAATTTGGTTGGTTTTATTAAAAATAACAACAAAATGAAACAATTAAAGTGATTTTGCTAGTTCTTTTTTCATCATCCAGTCTTTTCCATCAACAATTCTAGCAATCATCATGGCAAGACCGGTATCTCCAGTCACGTTTAAAGCAGTTGCTGGAGCATCCGTCACTGTTCCTAGCAAGACCATGATTGGAATGGCCTGTGCTGGGAAACCAAAGGCAGAAATGATGAAAATTTCAGCCACATAACCACCGCCAGGAATCCCACCAACAACAAGTGATGCAATCACTGATATTAAAACTGCCATAAAAATGTTTTGCGGTGTGAAAAAGTCAATCTTAAACAGTGATGATAGAACCACAATTTTTACAATCTGAATCAAACACGCGCCATCCTTATGAAGCGTCGCTCCAAGAGGAATCACAAGATCAGCAATCTCATCAGAAATCCCCAATTTTTTAGCGTGATCTAAATTAACAGGTATTGAGGCCGCAGAAGAACTTGTTCCGAGGGCTGTTAGTAGTACAGGGATACAAGTGCTCCACCATTTTTTCACACCTGAAAAACCTGCCGACAGATAGGCTGCCAAGGTTTGTGAAACGATAAAATAAATAACGAGAACAACCAAGTATAAGCCCACTGCTTTTGAGAGCGAACCAACCACTTCACTACCGTTATTTCCAATCAAGATAGCAAAATAAGCCCCCAATCCTAACGGTGCTAGCTTCATAATGATGCCAATCACCTTAACAATCACCTCAGTCAATGTCTCCATTAACGTCACAACGGGCTTGCCTTTTTCACCCACTTGGATGAGCCCAATCGCAAAAATAATCGTAAAAACAATGAGCGCCATCAGATGATTTCTTGAAAAAAGCTCAGGGAAATCATTAACCGTAAACATCCCAAGAATGTTGAGATTACTATCACTCGTATCAACCGACTCATTTAAGGCAATGTTCACCCCCGAAGCCGGATTAACCAAAAAGGTCGATACCACCATAAATAAACTGGAAACAATCCCTGTCACAAAGGTTAGTAAGAAAAAATTCCCCATGATTTTAGCCAATTTTGACAAGTTTTGCATCTTTGCAATCGCAGAAGACAGCGAAAAAAAGATTAAAGGCACCACACTACAATAAAGCAGATTTAAAAAAGTATCCGCAATAGGCTGTAGACTAGAAGCTCCAGGCCCCCAAACAAAGCCAAGTAAACCACCTAAAATCATTGACGCTAAAAGAATCAATGATGACCGATAAGAATTAATTACTCTTTTCATTCCAACCTCATTTTCTATCACTATCAAAACCCACAGAAAATACTAACTAGCTTTCGACAAAATGATTTTTTACTGAGTTTCTATCCTACCCTAATCTCATTTATTTGTAAATCATTTAGTTTAAAAATTGGGGTGCAAAAAGACGATAGAAAACTATCGTCTTTGGGAGGTGGAAATCATTCATACAAAATGGTATTTCATATGTAGTTGATCATTCATAATAAATAGGTAGACTGTTTTTCCATCATGTAAACTGGATCAAGGGGCTTCCCTTCTTTTTTATTAAACAGTAGATAACGTAATTGTTGCACAAGAACTTGAGAATCAACCGCTAAAAGTCTGAGATAGACTTCCTTCGTTTTTTTATTTCTGAGCTGAAAAACTAAAAACTCTTCGGCCACATAGCGTGAAAAAAGCGTTCGACTTTTTTCGATGCGAATGTCATAGACATCCTCCCAAGCAATCGCTGTTTCTTTATTAAAGAAAGTCGTGTTGAAGCGAATCTCTTGATCGCTCACTCTAAAAGCTGGTTGATGCGATAAGATTTTAGTTAAAACAGTGATGATGAATAACATGGGAAGAACTGTTAGTAAAAAAGCAAAAAGTCCATAAAAAAGATGCTCTAGTCCGGTTCGTTCTAACTGAAACCAAATATAAGACACAAAAATACCTGCTAGCATAAAAGCTAACAATTGAATAATCATTAAGATGTTTTGACGTTTATCCCGTTGAACCTCTAGTAGTATTTTCTCAGCCATCTCTGCTCCTTTGTTTACTGTACTTACATCTTAAGCGTATCATATTTGAAAGTGATTTGTAAACCGTTGTATACGTATAAGCAAAAAAGCAATCTATCCTAAGACAAATTGCTTTTTTGTAAAGAACTTATTCAATGTTGGTTAAATCATTTTTATCAATAATTATTCCATCACCAATATCTATTCCAACATTAGTAAACGTTTTTTTAGCAACATTTGCAATGGTTTGTGTTGTTACCATATCAAATGCGCCTCCTATCACCCCACCAACAACTGGAACCATTTTCCCTATGTTGATTACTCCCTTTGTACCAAACTTGGTAAGCAACCTAAAACCGACTATTTGGTTGATTTTTGTTAGCATCTTCCCTGGAATTTTTTTGACAAAGCTAGCCAACATCTTATTCCCAATAACTATTCCTGTTTTCTTAGAGAGATCAGCAAGTGAACTTCCAACCAATGTGGTATAAACAATTGTTTGTACTTGGTCACTTTTCAAATTGTAGCCTCTTATTTTTGCAATAGCGGCTATCATCCTCAATTGGAAATAAATAACTGTCGTAATGTTAGCAGGTAAAGTAATCGGCATAGTTGGTAGTCCACCAAATCCTGTTACAAAACCTGAAACAGTAGCTTTTTTAACTTGGAAATCAACTAATTTTTTGATAGCAGTTTCCTTATCGTATTTTGATAAATAATCATCAACTAAATCATCAATATTTTTCTGCCCTGGCAAACCATTCAAAGTGGCATCATAAGACCAATCCAAAATTTGCAACATTTTTTCTTGAGTTAATTCATTAACTTGTATATCAGTATTAACTGATTTTTTTCTCATACCAGACGTTTTATCCATAGTAATCTCCATAATAAATATTTTTTTATTTATTATATCATGAATATTTTTGAAAAGTCATCATATAATGAAAAATTAACTAAAATCATTTCTTTCCGTCTAAATAATCTGCAATGGCTGCAACGTCTTTGTCGCCACGTCCGGAAAGATTGACGATAAGGATTTGGTCTTTGCCCATTTTTGGTGCTCGTTTGATGGCTTCTGCTAACGCGTGTGAGCTCTCAATGGCAGGGATGATGCCTTCGGTTTTCGACAACAAGAGTAGTGCTTGAACGGCCTCTTCATCAGTGATTGGCACATAATCCACTCGTCCGGAAAAATTAAGGTAAGCATGTTCTGGGCCAACACCTGGGTAGTCTAGTCCAGCTGAAATCGAGTAAACGGGAGCAATCTTGCCGTCTTCTTGGAAGAGCGCATAGGTCTTCATCCCATCGACAACACCAACGGTTCCCTTGGTCATGGTTGCTGCATGTTTATCTGTTTCAACGCCTTGACCTGCGGCTTCTGCGCCAATCAAAGCAACCTCTTCATCAGCGATATATTCTGAAAAAGCACCGATAGCGTTTGAGCCTCCACCGATACAAGCAATCACCGCATCCGGCAAGCGTCCTTCCTTGTCCAAGATCTGCTTTCTTGACTCAAGACTGATGATTTTTTGAAATTCGTGAACCATGGTTGGATAAGGATGTGGCCCCACAGCTGAGCCCAAGACATAAAAAGCTCCCAAGTCTGCCATCCACGCACCAAAGGCTGCATCAACCGCTTCTTTCAAGGTCTGAGTGCCTTCAGTGACCGCATGCACCGTCGCTCCCATCATCTCCATCCGAAAAACGTTGAGGCGTTGACGCTTGATATCCTCAGCCCCCATATAAACATCACAAGCCATTCCAAATTTAGCTGCAGCAGCTGCTGTTGCCACTCCATGTTGCCCTGCCCCAGTTTCAGCAATGACACGGGTTTTCCCCATGCGTTTCGCCAAAAGAATCTGCCCCAAAACATTATTGAGTTTATGCGACCCCAAATGATTCAAATCCTCACGTTTGAGGTAAATCTTAGCTCCACCAAGCGCTTGACTCAATGACTCGGCATAATAAAGCGGCGTCTCACGCCCTGAATAGTCTTTAAGATAGTAGGCTAGTTCCTTTTGAAAATCCTCATCATCCTTGTAGGTTTCAAAAGCAGTTTCCAACTCATCCAGCAATACTTGAATGGGTTCTGGGACAAAACTCCCGCCAAACTCACCAAAAAATCCTTTTTCTTCTTGTTTACTCATCTTTCTTCCTCCTAAATTGTTCTTCAAACACAAAAACCCCCGCACAGAAAAAAACTCTGTGCGAGGGCGTCATTTCAAATAGCGCGGTGCCACCTCAATTGATGATAGCAAAAAGCCATCATATCTCAATCCTCTCAAACAAGAGGACGCACGATAAGGGGTGCCCACCGAATTGACATGTGTTACAATTCCATTTATCATCAGTCCAATGTTCACAAACACCAGCTACCCGTTCACAATCACCACGAGCTCCCTGAAAACTACCATTTGCTACTTTTCTGATTATGACTACTATACAGGAAAATGAGAGAGAAGTCAAATGGGGGAGAATCTAACTTATGTATCTTCTTCATCACTCATAAATTGACTATTTTCTTCTCTAAAACTATCAAATGTTTTTGAAAACAAATCATCTGTATCCTTAGAATTAAATAAATTTTGAAAGTTAGTATATCTATTTGATTGTAATGCATTCCAATCATTTCCTAGTGGTATGTGCTTTTTCAACTCTGTTGCTTTGTTTTTAAAAATAATTTTTTTCTTTGTTGGATCTTCATCCGAAGTTTCAAAATCCTTTATAGTAGCATAATGAGTGATTTCTTTAACAGGAGATGTTTGATAAACTGCTATATAGTTTACAAAAGGAATTCTATCTTTATCAATCCTTACCCAATACCAAGAATCCTCTCCAAGAAAAACTTCATTGAAACCGTGTTTTTTTGCACGAACGATAATAGTATCTTGATATTCAATTTCAGTACTAATTTTTTCTATTTCAGTTATTTCATTTTCAATACTTTCCTTCTCATTATCAGATAACTCAAGAATATCATTTATAAACTCTGAGCTCAGTTTGCTTTTTACTTGTATTCCAGTTTCTCTAAGAAATTCTATCTTCAATTCTTGTCTTAATTCACCCTTTTTCTTAATTCCTTTGATTATTTTCCCATGTTCTTCACTCCAATCCCTCTTCATATCATCTGATACTATAACTACATTGCTAATTTTTTTTCCTTTAACATACTCAATTACATCTAACCAAAGCATAGCATCCCCATAAGAACCGTCAAATTCTAATGCACCAAATTTTCTAATATTGTCTTTATTTTTATCTTTATATCCAGGAGGAATTTCATTATTAAACCTTTCAGGAATAATGCTTTTATATCTAGCAATATCTTCTTCTGTATACTCTTCTCCTACTAATCCTTCTTTTGTTAGAATACTATTTAATTTTTCTAAACGTCCTTTTATACTTTCTTCATAAACTTTAGAACGATATTTCTCTCTATCATGGCTTCTTTTTTGTACAGAATTCAATAATTTCTTATTCAATTTTTTTAAATCTTCTTTAACTTCTTCAAAAATATTTTCTAAAATTAAGTCAATTTTTTTATTAGCTCCATCATTTCCTTTATAATTGATATTTCCATTTAAAGAGTTGATATCTATACCTTTAATTCTTCCAAATATTTTTTTCTTTAAATATTCTTGGAATTCCTTAGACTCTATATTAAAGACTTCTTCAATTTCTTCTATTTGATCAAACAAAGAATTAATATCATTCAAAACTTCTTTGGTTTGTGATATATGCTTGTTAATATTTTCAATACTTTCAATATATACTATAAATGGTATATATACATTATCTATAACTTTTTTAACAGCATTAAAATATTTATCAGAATTACTTACAGATTGTATGGCATAGGATAAATAATTAGAATCAAAAACATATAAAGTATTCTCATCCTCATTAAAATCTAAATTATATAGCGATCCAAAATAGTTTTTCATATGTCCACTCCTTATTATTTATAAATTGTATTTAGTAATAAATTACAAATTTCTCAACAAATATCCTTCTATTACTACATCTAAAACCTCTCTAACCTTGACGTGACCAGGAAGATTTTTCTTAGCACTTTCTCTCAATCTAGATACTTATTCTCTGGTAAATAATGATAGTAGGATAGATTGTGATTCATGATTTTCTATAGATTTTTTTAGTTTAATTATACCATTCCTTAAAATCTTTTTGCAACATATGTAACAAAATACTTTATAGCACTATTAGATTAATACATTTTAAACCAATCCAACAATTCTTTTATATATCATATGTTGTATCTACACTTCACAACAGCTGAAACACATATCTACTTCTTGAAAACATGTGTAAAATAACATATGCTATAATAAAATAGCTGAGTAATATAAAGAAAATAAAACTGTTTAAAAGTTACTTTGAAATATTTCAAAAATCAAACGCTTGGGAACAACGTAAGTTGGGGAAGATAGCGACATATCGCAATGGTTTAGGTTATGAAGAAAATCAATCTGAAAGAGGTAAATATGAACTAATTAATTTAAATTCAATTTCTATTGATGGAGGTTTAAAACCTTCTGGAAGATATATAGATAATGCGACAGAAACACTTAATAAAGATGATTTAGTAATGGTTCTTAGTGACGTAGGACATGGAGATTTGCTTGGAAGAGTGGCTATAATACCTGAAAATAATAGATTTGTGTTAAATCAGCGTGTAGCTTTACTTAGAAGAAAAGAACAAATCGATGTTGATTATCTATTTTCTTATATCAATTCTAATCAACAATACTTTAAAAAACAAGGTGCAGGTTCATCTCAGTTAAACATATCAAGAAGTAGTGTAGAAAATTTCACAGTATTGTTTCCTAAAATTGAAGAACAACAAGCCATCGGTTCTTCATTATCTTCCCTTGATACCCTCATCACCCTTCATCAGCGTAAGCCTTTTTTTTCTTAACTCAAACCAGATAGATAACGCATAACCAAATCATTATCTTGATTTTCAAGTTCTGTTATGACGTGCATATAAACCTTTTGGGTTGTGGTAATAGAAGAATGCCCTAACCGCCTTGATACACTTGCAATAGATACTCCAGCATACATTAGAAGCGAGGCATGAGTATGTCTCAAACCATGTATTGAAATAACTGGAGCTCCAACATTCTTACAATGCTTCTCTAACCATTTATTTGGTGTTGAATTACAAACTGGACCATTTATAAAAATAGGCATATCTTCTGGTATGTCTTTTATTAATTGTTGAAATTGCATACTCAATTGCCAATCAATCTGCACTTTACGTATAGAAGATTTGTTTTTAGTTGGTAGGAAACCTCCCTCACCCTTATAATCCCATGTTTTAGTAACAGAGATATTTTGTTTTACAAAATTAAAATCAGTTGGTGTTAAACCAAGAGCTTCTGAAAATCGTAATCCCGTTTTTGCAATAAGTAAAATTAGCCAATCCCAACTTATTTTCTGTTCTAGATTCAAATCTGCTAAGACACTATGTAAATCAAATTGATTTAAAAACTTAACCTTCTTCACTCTAGGCGCTTTACCTTTAAAAATAACTTTTCGCGTTGGATCCCTATCAACCAATCCTTCATCTACAGCATCCAGAACCGATCCTTTAATTTGATGATGAAAATCAATAACTGTTTGCCTTTCATGAGTATATGCATAATGATTTAATATTTGCTGATAAACTGTACGATCTAATTCATATAATTTTAGATTGGGTACAATTGCCTTTAGGTGTCTATAATTATTTCTGTATTTTTCAAGTGTAACAGGACGAACAGCCCCCTCCTTAAATAACTTTGTCCATTGTTTAAAATATTCATGCAATAATGTTTCTCTTGTAATTTTATTCATATAACCATTTCTTTCTATGGCTTACGCTGATGAAGGGTGATGAGGTGGTCAAGGGATTGGAAAAAAGAACCAATCTTTTCTTGTTCCTCTTGTGAGGGGATACAAATTGAATGTTTTCTTATTAAATCAGAATTCAAATTTACCTGACTTCCTGGCTGTCCATATTTTGCCCACATTGGTCTAAACATTTCTAACCATTGAAACATGAATTCCCTATCGAATTTTGGGGTTATAAAGATTAAGAATCCATCGTGTACCCCAGTTTTCACATAGTTGATAACAGGCTTGCCAACAGTTGCTGCAATACTCAATAATAAATGTGGTTCATTTAATACACGAGTTTTTTCTTGTCCTAACTTTGAAATTTTCTGTTCTAAATGATAGATTCTTCCATTTTGTTCTGTAACATCTGAAATTCGTAACCAGCCAATTTCAGAATCATTATTAAACCATTTGGGGTCTTGTATCGGTCTTGGACTTGCCCCTCGCACAATTTCTGCTAGATGCCCCAACTTACGTTGTTCCCAAGCGCTATCAAAAGAGACCAAGAAACATCTTGATCTCTTTTGATTATTTATACTTATTTTTAGTTTCTATCATCCACTGAGGTAAAATTTTATTCAATTCCATGTTCAGTAACAATTTCTTTCCAGAAAACTGATTAGTAGCTTTATCAGGATTTAGGGTTACTAGAATATCCGAAATATAAGGAATCTCTTCAGATTTACTACTATCAAACTCTTTCAAGGACTTTTGAAGTAAAAGACTATCAATTCCCCATTCATCTGCAAAATTCTGAATTACCTTAAACTGTCTTTCCGACTGCCATTTCTTAAAAGACTCATCAAAATCAAGCGATGCTGGAATATGTCCTGTCCTAAGTTCCTCGTTGATAAACGTTCTCAAAGCTTCTGCCAATTCATTTTCACCCATATTACTCAATTCTTGAATTTGTTCCAAGATTAAGACAAGATTGCCATCATTAATAACCATCTTGCTTCCTTTAGTTTGTGTTTTTTGTCCAATCAAGGTAAATAGACTTTGAGCATTGATAATTTGAGAACCTTGTAATTTTGTTCGCCCTACTAATTTTCTTATAGGACCTGGCTCAGGACCTGGCTCAGGTGGAAATAAATTCTTATAGGCCCCTACATACTGTAACCATGTATGCTCAGTAATACCAAATGCATCTTCATTCCAAGCATATTCATAATACTGCTCAACACGATTTAATTGTTTTGCAGTCTCTTTAAAAGCCAGCTTAAAGTTTTCTTTTCCTTCTTCATTAGACTTGAGCTGTATCCAGTCTGTTGGTTGTGGTAATGTTGTTATAAGCTCATCAATACATGTTCTTAAGATTCTTACTGCATCGGGATATTTTTCAACAAGCACTCGACTACTTTGACCACCACTTCCATATAATTTCAATGCTTCATTAACAGTTTCTTCTGTTATTCGAGGATATTGAAAATTAATAATGGTGCCAAATTCTTTGGCACTTCCAAATACACGATTAGTACGTGAATAAGCTTGAATCAGTCCTTGTAATTCTAAACTTCTGTCCACATAAAGTGTATTCAATCGCTTAGCATCATAACCCGTCAATAACTGATCTGCTACGATAATAATATCAATATTCTTTGGATTTCTACCACTGCCTCCTCGTTTAAAACGATCAGTCACATCCTCAAAATAAGCATTTTCCCCTTTCTTCTTATCTCCAGGTAAAAATGCAATTCCTGTAATCTCTGCATAATCGGAAAACATATCTTCTATCACTGCTATAGGTACATTTTCTGGATCATTTTCATTTCCAAAACTAAATGTCATTGCAATATTTGGCTTATGTTCATCCGATTTATATTTTTCAGAAATCTGCTTTTTGAACTCATTGTAGTAATCTATAACACGTTTTTTATAAGCAACGGTCAACATAGCATTAAACTCAAAATTTTGTGATTGTTCTTGCAATCCAGAAAGAATCTCTTCTACTACTCTAGGAATATGAGTGACATCTTGATAAATCAATATCTTTTCTTTAACAGCATTTTTTTCAACCTCTAATTCGGTCCACTGCTGAACTTGACGTTCAATCGCTTTTTTCCCACGTTCAGGTTCTTTTACAATCAGAGTATCAATCAATTTTTCACGCAAATCTTCATAACTTACAAACTCACCTGTATTGATATAATCCACATGAAAACCCAACACATTTCCATCCTCAATCGCTTCATCAATTGTATATTGATGAAGAAGAGGACCAAATAATTTTTCAGTAGTGTTAATGACCTCACTACGCTCGTTAATTTTTCCTTTAACCTTATTCTCATCAAAAAGAGGGGTACCTGTAAAACCAAAAAATAAACCATTTTTAAAGAAATATTCTTTGATTGTACCCATCATATCACCCATGGTAGTACGATGAGCTTCGTCAATAATAAAAAGAATTTTTTTATCCGCTAAACTCTTATCTTGTGCAGCAATTAAATCATTTACCAAATAACTTAATTTAAAAGTCGTTGTGACTACAATACCACTCTTTACTGACATCAGTTGTTTTCGTAATTGATAGGTACTTTTAGTATCATCCACATTCACCGATTCATAGGTAGCATAAGCCTTAAAGGCTTTAGAAGTTTGCTCATCCAAATCTTTTCTATCAAGTAAAAAAACAACTTTATCAAATTCTGTCCTTGTTGATAAGAATTGAGCAGTCTTGAAACTAGTAATGGTCTTTCCAGATCCAGTTGTATGCCAGACAAATCCACCATGAGGCACTTTATCAGGATTATCCCAACCAAACGCTGCTTTTTCAACTGCCTGCAAAGCATATACTTGATATGGACGCATCAACATATGACGACGATTTTCTTCATTCACTGGATCCTCATCTATTATTAAATAATCTCCAACCATTTGATGAGCCATTGGTACCATAAGAAAATGTTCAATCACATCACGATAATCCGTTAGAACACGCTGTCCCAGATATTTTCCATCTTCTTTACTCTTTTGAGTCACTGACCAATGAAAGACAAAGGAGGGATTAAAATCATTGATAGATTTTGGTGTTGCAAAATAGCGTGTTTCAATGTCTGAAGTGACAACCATCATTTGTGAAAAAGCCATAAAGTTATTAGTATAATCACCAGCACGATAATAGCGTGTAAATTGTACTATTGCTTCATCCATTGTAATGTCACTTCGTTTTTGTTCAATATTAATGAGTGGTAAACCATTAATTAATAAAACAAGGTCAAAACGGAACTTACCACTTTCCGACCATACTTCACGAGCAACCTGATAACTAGAATCTCCACCACTCACCTGAGCTTTTTTAAGTATTGTAAGAGTAATCTGTTGACGAGTCACATTTGGGTTGGCATCACGATAAATACCATCAATCTTACCAATTGAACCTTCCATAGATAGAATTTTTGCTGCTTCATAACTATTTGTAATCTGATTGACTTTTGACATAACTTGAGAAAATTCTGAATCTGTTAGAGGAATACCCTCCAAAATATCAGCATTAATTCGGTTCAATTCCTGACGCCAATTATTAACCAAATCTTGAACAGTAACTTTTTGTAGATTACCATTAAGATTATCCGGTGCTTGCCATCTATATTTTGTCAATTCAGCCACAAAATTTTCTTGAAACTGCTTTTCGGAGGCATTTTTATCTCGCATTCACTATTATTTCCTTTCTAAGTCATTCTTACTTGCTTTATACTCACGCTAAAATTAAACGAAGAGTTCATTCAAGTAAGCTTTTTTCATATTTTTTAATTTATCTAATTTACGCTGATGAAGGGTGATGAGGTGGTCAAGGGATTGGAAAAAAGAACCAATCTTTTCTTGTTCCTCTTGTGAGGGGATACAAATTGAATGTTTTCTTATTAAATCAGAATTCAAATTTACCTGACTTCCTGGCTGTCCATATTTTGCCCACATTGGTCTAAACATTTCTAACCATTGAAACATGAATTCCCTATCGAATTTTGGGGTTATAAAGATTAAGAATCCATCGTGTACCCCAGTTTTCACATAGTTGATAACAGGCTTGCCAACAGTTGCTGCAATACTCAATAATAAATGTGGTTCATTTAATACACGAGTTTTTTCTTGTCCTAACTTTGAAATTTTCTGTTCTAAATGATAGATTCTTCCATTTTGTTCTGTAACATCTGAAATTCGTAACCAGCCAATTTCAGAATCATTATTAAACCATTTGGGGTCTTGTATCGGTCTTGGACTTGCCCCTCGCACAATTTCTGCTAGATGCCCCAACTTACGTTGTTCCCAAGCGTCAGTAAAACCTGAAAAACGACGTTTTGGCTCACGCTCTCCTTCAGCAGGGAATAATTCTGACAAATGAGCCTTTTTTATATTTTTTAGCTTATCAAGCTTACGCTGATGAAGGGTGATGAGCTGATCAAGGGATTGGAAGAAAGATCCAATGCTTAATTCTTCGCTTTCATCATAAGGAAAGTATAAAGAATAGTTTCTCAGTTGAGGTGCAGTAAGTTGAGGGACACCTGTTGACTCCACTATCGATTTATATTTATTTATTGAGTTTTCAAGAAAGTTCACATTATGATTTGATGTAATAGCCAACAAACGAACAATAGGTGTGAAATTAGTCTTTCTTGCAAGCGCAAGACCAATATCCCCCCTTCCAGTTACTGTTACTGCAGGAGCCTCTACTCTATAATAATCATTATAGTATCCAATGATGCCTTCATTTGTTAAAGCATTAGCATAAACTGGATACTTTCCTATTCTTATTAATTTTGATTTATCTACATCCCCTCCAGCAATTATAGTACCTATCTCCCCCAACTTACGTTGTTCCCAAGCGTCAGCGTTTTTAAACTCTTTAAAACGTCTTTTGGGGATATTATTTTTTGCTTCCATCATTTAATCACCACCAAATCTTTCATAAGAGATTTTAATTCTGTTTCGAGTAAAGCAATCTCTCCATCTATATCAGCTATAGTATCTGAGTAGCGTTGATGAAGCTGTTCAATAATAGCGATTTCTCCTTTAAGTGGTGTTTCAACTAAAACCAAAGCTTTTTCAACAACTTTACCAAACCACTTTTTATATAAGAGTTGATCTATTTCATCATCTGTTAATTGTTCGATGCGATTAGATACTAATTCTTTCAGCTCTTGCTCTTTGATTTTGATTAACTTGTTGACTGCAGTTCTATTTTTAATGTCATCGTCTACTTTTTTAAGAAGAACATATTCACTTGTTTCTTTACTAGAGTTCTTAAGTGACTCTTTAAGAAGTTTTCTGTCAAAACTATCTTGTGCTTCTCCTTCATCATTCTTCTTAATGGAATCAAAGAGAGCATTATATTCTTCACTATCTTCCACTTTTGCTTCTTCGATTAATTCACTCAGCTCACTGTCAATTTCTAACAGTCTCAGTTTTAATTCTTCAATTTCAGACTGTTCACTTGCAAAAAGTTCACTTGCAATAAGACTATTTGGGATAATAACACCCTTCCAACCATCTTGTACCTTATCCTTGTTTTTACCTTTTACAACCATGTTCGGTTCACGTGTACGCCCAGCTGTATAATAACCCAATTGTTCAATTAATTCAGCATCATGTGTCAAGGTTTCCGTCCATATTTCTGCAATAATTTGATAACCTTCATAAATATCTATTTGATCAAATGTTTCAAGTCGTTTCTTGATATCATCTAACATATCTTCTCTTAGCATGCGTGTATTGGTATTTTCATTGAGCTGATGCAGACGTTCCCAATATTCTTCAATATAGTCCGAAATAACTTCTCTAATCTTATCAGAAACCTTTCTCACACCCGAATGTGAAAGTATGTCACTAGATAATTCTTCAATAGATTTTGTCAACTCCAAATAACCATGCCTTTTTTCAATAAAAGCATTAGAAAGAACATCATTAACCGTTTTATTTAAAACTTTCAATTCTTTAATATTTTGTTCTGGAATTCCTCCATACAGATGAGCATCTACATCGTGTGGAATTTCTTCATCAATGGTTTCAACATAACGTGGAATGTTCATATTATAATCATTTTGCATTAACTCTTGACGAGTTGCTAGATGACTATAACCTTTTTCTTCCACTCTTTGTTGATAGACATCTACAATTTTTGCAATATCTTTTTCCTGAAGAGCATTCTGTTTACCAGACTTGATAAAACTTTTAGAGGCATCAATAAAAAGAATCGGGTCATTTAACTCTCTATTCTTCTTCAAGATAATAATACAAACTGGTATTCCTGTATTTGTGAAAAGATTACTTGGTAAACCAATCACTGCATCAATTTGATTTTTTTCTAACAATCGCTTACGAATTTCACCCTCCGTTGCTCCACGGAAAAGCACTCCGTGAGGCAAAACAATAGCCATTGTTCCAGTTATTCCCAAATGATACAAACCATGAAGAAGAAACGCATAATCTCCTTTTGAATCTGGTGGCAATACCCCAGCAATTTCAAAACGAGGATCACTTGGCTTTAGTCCTGAACGATTCCAATTTTTTATAGAATAAGGTGGATTCATAACTACTGCATCAAACTGAACCCCTTCGTTTGGTTTTTCTGGATCTTCTGGCCAATCATACGAAAGTGTATCCCCATTTTTGATTGTCATTTTTTCTGGACGAATACCATGCAATAACAAGTTCATTCTCGTCAAATTGTAAGTAGCCGTATTTTTTTCTTGGCCATAATAATTTAATCTTTTCTGGTTTTCATCAGACAAATGTTTTTTTACCGTTAACAAAAGTGAGCCTGAACCAACTGTTGGGTCATATATTGATGTAATTTCTTCATTAGTCGCAACTATTTGTGCCATCACTTCACTAACTTGCCTTGGGGTATAGAACTCTCCAGCTTTTTTACCAGATTCCATTGCAAACTGACCAATCAAATATTCGTAAGCATCTCCAAGTATGTCACCATCTTGTAAAGCAACCATGTCCAAATCTTCAAACAAACGAATGAGTGCTTGTATATTTTTACTGCGTTCATTTAGGTTACTTCCTAATGCGGTATCTGAAAGGTCTAGAGTAGAATTTGCAAAAATTCCTTTAAAATCATCTGAATCCTTGGTTACTGCTATGTTACGTTCAAATTGATTAAGACTATCGGCAACCTTTTGTACTTCAAAATGGCCCTCGTTCATATCTTTTATCCAAGTTTGATAAAGATGTTTCGGACTCACATAATAACCCACAACATCCTGTATCATCTTTTCAAGTTCTTCACCATAGTTTGCATGTGATTCCACATAAGCATCATACCAATTATCCTCATTTGTTAATCCTGCAGTCATCGCAAATATTTTAAGTGTTTGATCACTTAAAAATTTATAGAACATTAGCCCCAACATATAATCCTTATAACGACTAGCATCCATCGAACCACGTAATTCATTAGCGCCATTCCACAGTCTTGATTTTATCTCTTCCGATGTAATCATATTAACCTCATTTCACTTCTACAAAAAATACAATAAACATATTGACAGAACAGATGTCCAAATGTTTTCAATAATAATTATAGCACAAGAACATCTTATAAAATACAACAAAAAGCATAATACCTTATCAATTAAATCTTAAGGATTCTTGGAATTTTCCCCAGATGACACTAAATGTTAGAAAAAACTTCCATTGATCTTTTCTGACGTTTATTTTTATAGATTAACTTACCTTATTTGTAAATGCCAACAGCTCTTTTTATCTTGTATAATCTCTCATATGTCAATTTAAATCTTTTTCCTATTATTTTATTCGTTTCCCACACAAAAACACTTCTCTCATCTTTTTCACTAAACAAGAGAAGTGTTTTTCTTATTTTTCAATTGAGTCTTTCTCACTAGCTTCCCGTCAATAGCATCTCTCACTGGATGCCTTAATACACCAACGCCCCATAACCGATACCCAAGAAGAATAGCAAAACGAGAAAGTTCCTATCTCATTTTTTCAAGGAGTCGTTTTTCACACTTTTGCATATCAGTTTTTCCTTGCTTTTTCTTTTGAAAAGGGTTACAATGAGTTTGTATTAGACAAAAGTCATTTTTAAACATTTGTTTATAGGAGGTGATGGTTATTCTTAATGAGAAAGAACAAGCAGTACTAGAGCTCATCCGTCAACATCCTTTTTACGCTCAGCAGGAGATTGCCGAGCAAATAGGATTATCACGTTCAGCTGTTGCCAATATGATTTCGGACTTGATTAGGCGCAATTATCTCTTGGGTAGGGCATACATTATCAATGATGAGGTGCCTGTTGTCTGTATTGGCGGTATGAATGTCGACCGCAAATTTTACGCCAAGCAAGAGTTGATTTTGAAGACGTCAAATCCCGTCAGCAGTTCGGTTTCCATCGGAGGTGTTGGTCGAAATATCGCTGAAAACTTAGGGCGTCTGGGGGAAAATGTTGTCATGCTTTCTAGAGCAGGCGACGATCAAGATTGGGACTTAATCAAATCTGCTTCAGAGTCCTACATGAATCTACGTCAGGTTGATGTCTGTCCAGAAGAGGCGACAAGCTCCTACACAGCTATCATTGATATCGATGGAGACATGAGTATGGCTTTAGCCAACATGGCTATCTGCGACGGTATGACTGTGTCATGGTTAGAGCAATACGAAAACCTCTTGTCTAGAAGTAAGGCCTTGGTGGTTGACCTCAATCTCCCTCAGGAGAGTCTCGCCTATCTCATCAAATTAGCAAGAGAAAGAGACTTGGCCCTAGCTATCATCCCCGTTTCAGCACCCAAGATGACCAATCTTCCCAAAGATTTAACCGGTGTTGAATGGTTGATTGTCAATCAAGATGAGAGCGAAATCTTTTTTGATAAACCCTTGGGATCTAGTGAAAATCTAGAAGACTTGGCAAGGCTTTGGTTACAAACGGGGCTCAAGCAAGTTTTAATCACAAGAGGAGCCAAATCAATGCTCTATGCTAATCAGGATGGGAAGCGACAAGTCATGACCCCTAAAATGGTCCAACAAATGGTAGATGCTACAGGCGCAGGCGACTCCCTATCAGCCGGTATTCTGTTTGGTTGGCTCAATGAGTTTAGTACTCAAGAAACCCTTGAATTTGGTCTGACCAATGCCTACCACACCATTCAATCACAAGACACAGTTAGAAAAAATTTATCGCGTCAATCATTTTTACAAGAAAGAAAGGAACTTTTTACCCATGAATCTTAATGCCTACTTAGAATTTTCACCAGAGGTTGAAGCCGCAAAAGCCGCTGGAAAACCCATTGTTGCCTTGGAGTCTACCATCATTTCTCACGGCATGCCTTATCCGCAAAACGTAGAAATGGCTAAAACGGTCGAACAAATTATTCGAGACAACGGAGCTGTCCCTGCAACCATCGCCATTATGGATGGTAAGTACAAGATTGGTTTGTCAGAAGCCGATTTAGAACGCTTAGCGACAGAAAAAAATGTCGCCAAGGTGTCACGACGTGACTTAGCTGAAATCATCGCTACCAAACGTATTGGGGCAACAACTGTTGCAACAACAATGATTGGTGCAGCCTTTGCTGGGATTAAATTCTTTGTCACAGGCGGTATTGGTGGCGTGCATCGTGGCTATGAAGAAACCATGGATGTATCTGCCGACTTGGAAGAATTAGCACAAACGTCAGTGACTGTTATTTGTGCGGGTGCCAAATCCATCCTTGACCTGCCAAGAACATTAGAATATTTAGAAACTAAAGGTGTCCCAGTAGTCGGCTATAAGACAGATGTCCTTCCAGCCTTCTTCACAGGAACAAGCCCATATAAACTCAATACCACAGCCGACTCAGTGGAGACGATTGCTGCCATTGTTAAGACGAGTGATGACCTCGGTCTTAAAGGAGGCGTACTAGTCGCCAATCCTATTCCAAAAGAACACGAATTAGACGCCGACTATATCGACAGCATTATTGAAAATGCTGTTGCAGAAGCCGAAGCAAAAGGGATTGTTGGTAAAGATATCACACCATTCTTGTTGAGTAAGATTGTTGAATTAACAGATGGCAAAAGCCTCAAAGCAAATATCCAATTGGTCTACAATAATGCTAAAGTCGGTGCACAAATCGCAACAAGCTATAATAGCTTGTAATAGAAAAACTATAAAAAACGGACAGCCAAGAGCTATCCGTTTTATTTTTGAAAACTTTTCAATATAATTGTAAGAATATTGTAAGAGAACATTTTGCAACAAGTTTGTAAATATTTTATTTCTTCTGTTATAAGCTACTTTTAACTTTCGATTGTCAATACTTCATCAATAATTATAACAATTCTTGTTCATCAACAAAATGGGTATGTTTTACTTTCCATTGTTCAAGTTTAATGGCAACCCAAAAAGAGTAAATTCCAAAGGTAATAATGATGAGTACAAACCATTTTAACCATTGGACAAATAAATCGATAGCTGTACCACTAAAATAAAGGCGTCTACCTTCAATAACGGTATGGCTGACTTTCCGTATAACAATTGCCCATGATGTCCCAATACCAGCTGTTAGAGCTGTTATCAACCATGCTAAAATACCGTAGAGGATATAATCTACTATCCCTCCATCAAAATAACTTGAATAGGTTACACTAAACTAGACAATCTTATAAAGTGTTCTATGCTGAAAAATAAGAGAAAATCTGATTGTTTTTAAAGCAACTAAACGACTTAAAAATAAAAGTACATTTTATGTTAAACAAAAAAAACAGGATCATTATTGAACCTGTTTTTTTCTGTTGATAATCTAAGGAAAAAATCAATAATTAGTTACCTATTACATTTTCAATGAGTTCTTATTCATCACCTAAAATCGACAAGTACATATCCAATCGCTCATTAACATATTTAGCGAACAAATTTTCCATTTCAGAGAGACTACCTTTTGAATGGTAATCATCAAAGGCTTGATAATAAGCTAAGCGATCCGTAAATTTAATATCAATTGGTGGATAGCCTGCTTTCATCAATTCTAAGTTGACCAATAAACGACCTGTCCGACCGTTGCCATCAATAAATGGATGAATGCTTTCAAATTCAATATGAAAACGTGCCATTTTAGTCATCATATTTTCTTGATTCGCAAGATAAGATTCTAATAGCTGTTCCATTTTAGGACGAATCAAAAAGGGTTGAACAGGTACATTAGCAGCCCCCATAATACGAACAGGAACTTTCCGATAGATACCTCTATCCTCTTTTTTATCAGATAAAACCAGGTGATGGATATCTTTAATAACTTGCTCTGTTAGTGATTGATTTTCTGATACTAGAGCTTGAACATATTGGAAAGCCTCTCGGTGACCAATGGCTTCCATATGATCTTTTAGAGGTTTTTGATCAATGGTTAGCCCTCTCAAAACCATATCTGTTTCACGAAGAGTCAGTGTGTTACCTTCAATGGCGTTAGAGTTATAAGTGTATTCAACGGTAAATTCTTCATTTAAGCGTTCTAATTCTCCCCTTGTTAAGGGTCTCAAAGTGGCCAGTTTAACCATTTTTTCCTCAATCAAGGGAAGAAGGCTTTCTGCCTTTTTATAACGGCCATCTGCAGGTTTTTTGCTATCAACAGGAATTTTCCAAGCACGTCCCTCTCGAATGACTCCAGGAATTTTTCCCTCCTTGCACAAGGTACGAATACGTCTATCTGAAATTCCCCAAAGTTCGGCAGCTTGTCTGACAGTCATGTATGCCATATAGTAATCCTCACTTTCTACTCCATTATACCACAGTACGGAACAATAGGTGATTTATCGGAATAAAACTTCTGATTTATCGGAATAATAGAAAGAAAAAGATTAGCAGGAGCTTGTACTGACCCCCAAAAGTTGGAGATTATATTTTAATAAAGGATTGTGTTTCTGTATTGTACCGGACTCAGTCCTTTTAATTTTGTCTTGATTCATTTGTTATTGTAATAGTCAATATAGTTTGAAGTAGCCTCTAATAACTCTTCTAGTTAGTGAAATTCTTTTTCATAACCATAAAACATCTCGGATTTTAAGATGCCAATAAACAAACAGCTATACCTTTCAATGAATGGTTATCAATCCAATTCTTTTGGTATTCCAAATATACTATAATACTAATCTATATCTTCTTTTTTTATTTTATTTTTATATTTTGTCTAATATATTATAATTTTTTCTATTATATCACTTTTTTTATTTTCTACTTTAACTAACTTTCCTTTATTATTTAAAATCTATTTTTCTAATTCTTTAGGTTTTCCTAAAAATAATTCTTTTTTATTTTTTTGAAATTTCATTAACAATTTTAACAAAAAAATTCTCACCGCTTTGAATATTAAAAGTGAGAAAACCAAATTGGTTTTCTCCCAATCACTAGACCCCCACTACAGTTGACAAAGAGCCTGAATTTGGTGTGAAAAATGGTGTGAATATTGCTTAAAATCATCAAAAAAACACCCCATGGTGTGAACCATGAAGTGTTGTAAATGTTGTAATATCGCTGATATTAACGTTTTGAGAATTGTGATGCTTTACGAGCTTTCTTAAGACCTGGTTTCTTACGTTCAACCATACGTGCGTCACGAGTAAGAAGACCTGCGCGTTTCAATGAATCGCGGAAATCTGGATCTACTTGTAACAATGCACGCGCGATACCATGACGGATCGCTCCTGATTGTCCAGCATAACCACCACCAACAACGTTAACGAAAACGTCGTATGAACCAACAGTTGAAGTCACTGCAAATGGTTGGTTGATGATTAAACGAAGGTCAGCATGTGGGATGTATTCTTCAACATCTTTTTTATTAACAGTAATTTTTCCAGTACCTGGAACCAAACGAACGCGTGCAACAGCGTTTTTACGGCGTCCTGTACCTGCATATTGTGCTTGTGCCATTATTTAATGCTCCTTTCTCTTAGATAAGTCCTGAGATATCAAGTACTTCAGGTTGTTGTGCAGCATGTGTGTGCTCAGCTCCTACAAATACTTTCAATTTCATCCCTTGCGCACGTCCAAGAGTGTTGTGCGGAAGCATACCTTTGACAGATTTCTCAATCAAGCGAACAGCATTTTTAGAACGCAATTCACCAGCAGAGATTTGTTTCAATCCACCTGGATACATTGAGTGAGTGTAGTAAATTTTATCAGTTGCTTTTTTACCAGTTAATTTCACTTTTTCAGCATTGATAACGATAACAAAGTCACCTGTATCAGTATGTGGTGTAAATGTTGGTTTGTTTTTACCGCGAAGTACGCTTGCGACTACTGCAGAAAGACGTCCAAGAGGCACATCAGTTGCGTCAACAACGTACCATTTACGGTCAACTTCACCTGGCTTAGCCATGTATGTTGTTTTGTTCATGATTTCTCCTATACAAATCGTTTATGTTTACAATGTGGATGTTCCGGTCCACGGGTTATTTCAAAAGCTTTCCGGGGCTTACGAAATGGGGTAAACAATACCGCTTATAATCATATCAAAAAAAGAGGGGTAAAGTCAAGTACTTTAGCCCTTCTTTTCCTTTTTATTTTTAATTTCTCTCATTCTTCCCAAAACAAATCGTCAAGGGTTTTATCAAGCGCCTTACAAATCTCAATACAAAGCTTAATCGTGGGATTATAGCCCCCTTTTTCGATAGCAACAATGGTTTGCCTTGACACACCAACCAGATCAGCCAAGGCTTGTTGCGACAAGTCTTTAGCAACCCGTGCTGATTTTAGTTTTAAATTCTTCATGCTTTATTCTCTCTATCATTCAAATACAGGCGATACAAAATACTACTTCCCATAACTACTTGTGCAAGACCTAGTATTATTAAAGAAGCATTATTCTCACTCAAAAAGCGTAAGACATTTCCGTTTACCTGCACCGTCTCCCAAATCGTATAGATAAGAGTTATTATCCCAAAGAAAAAGAGTAAACCACCAACAAGATAGCCATTTTTACCAAAGCGTTTATCAACAAAAATGGAAGCATCGTGTATTGTCGCATAAACAACCTGAACGGTAATCCCAACTAATAGGGCTAGTAACATCAAATCCTTGCCAGCATGAGCAACTACTGTTAAGCGAATAACCCAAAGTAAAACCATAAGAGTCAAAACCATAGTCCAAAAGCCAAGTTGATAACTTCTAAACAAAATTTGTTCTTGTCGTTCATCCATTTTTGTTATCTTTTTATCTTTCAACATTTTATTTCCTTTTCTCATCAACGATTTATTTCTAATAAACTAAGATTTTCCTTCAAACACCTAACGATTCGTTTTTTCCTTTTTTTCTTTAATGATTTTTACCAAGGTTGTTATCCCGATACTAAAAAAGAAGAGAAAATTTAAAATTTTAGGAATTTCCCAAAGACTTCTTAAAACAGAGTAAAGATGTAAAAGTGAGAGAAATAAAGAAGAAATAGCAAAATAAACTTGATTTTTATCATTAAGATCAAAATAAGCATCCTGCCAAATACTATAATTGGAATAGACAATAACTCCTAGCGAAAACGGCAGAAAGAGTAATTCAACAGAGAGTCTCAACCCAGTAAATGTTGAAAGAACAATAATAGCAAGTAAAATGGCCATTACAGTTAAAAAACTCAACTTATAGGCCTTGTATTGTTCAAGTATTTGACGTTCATCATAACGTTTAAAGGCTTTGGTATATTTCAAATAAGCCCCAAAGAAACATAACAAAACAATGATTATTAGCATTCCAGCCATACTTTCAACCTCCTAAACTTATTTCTATTATATGATATAACAATCATTATGTCAAATATAGTATACATTTTTATTGCAATGATCACATTAAAAAGACTAGGTTAAACCTAGTCTCTAAAACTGATATCATTAGTTTTTATCTCAGCAATTCAGCCTTAGCGTCTCACAGATTGTCCCATTCTAAAGTAGGTATGGCGTCTGCCACGTACCGCAATACTTAAAGCAAGGATGTTTTCTGGGATTGGCATACGACCATAGCCGGCATCACCAATATGGTGGATATCACTACCCACGCGCTTGTTGCTGAGAGCAAATTCACGAATGGTCGCTTCATCAGCACTTTCTTGGCTGGTACCAATGGTACTCATGATAAGACCATCCATTGCTTTGATACGATCAACGATTGGTGCCAACTCATGCTCTCTCACACCAGGCACCGTACCAACACTAGGCACTAAAACACCATCAGCGCCAGCTGTGATAAAGTCAGACAAAACATCACCATCTACAACGGCCTCTCCAACACCGGCACCGTGCATTTTACCAGCAAAAATTAGGCCGTTAAAGGACTCTCTAGCTATACTAATCGCTTCTTTAATCGCCTGTAAGGAGACTCCGGTAGAAGGATTGCCAGTCAACAAAAGAAAATCAACGCCTAACTCTTGGGCTTTGTTAAAGGTCTCTTTGGTCGCTAAACGCCCTTTGGGAAGACTGATTTTCTCATCAACGACAGTCACATTCTCATCAACAGGCTCAAGGTTAATCCCAATAGGACGCCCAGTCAAGCGCTTAAGTTCAGCAATGGGATTTGGCGTGTCGTAAAAACCATTGATGTATTGGGTGAAGACATCAAACTCATTGAGCACGAGCAGATCAGCGCCAAAACTCGCCATCATCTCGGCATTAGTCACCCCATCAATCAAGGGCGCAGCCGTCACGATAGTCTCCCCCAAAATAGTGCGTCCCTCACTGCTTTTAATGGCCTGTTTGAAGTCGTCTTTCGTCATCTTTTCAAAATCACTCGCATAACACGAAATTAGTCGTTTCATAACACTTCCTCTTACTCTCTAATAACGGATTATTATTTTTATTTTTTGGTCCATCCTTATCAACACACATCGTTTGTTTACAAGCGATGACGGTAAACCTCATACATGAGAATGGCAGCTGCCACACTGGCATTGAGGCTTTGCACGTGTCCACCCATGGGAATAGTTATCATCTCATCTACCTGTTTTTTGAGATTAGCAGAGATGCCTTTACCTTCATTGCCGATAATCAAGGCAAGCTTTCCTGAAGTGTTCCACTTGGTTGATGGCGTGCCATCCATATCAGTACCAAAAATCCAGAAACCTGCTTCTTTTAGCTTATCAACTGTCTGATTAAGATTAGTCACCCGCGTAATCGGGAGGTGTTCAATCGCACCTGTAGAGGTTTTCGCCACAACAGGTGTCACCCCAACCGCACGATGTTTAGGGATAATCACACCACAAACTTGAGTAGCATCAGCCGTTCTTAAAATAGAACCAAAATTATGAGGATCATTTAAACCATCCAAAATAAGGATGAGAGGATTCTCCTCCTGACTAGCTTTAGCCAAAATGTCTTCTAATTCAGAATAGGCATAAGCAGACACCCTCAAAACAAACCCCTGATGAACAGCTCCTTGCGTCATCTCAGATAAAGCTTTTTTAGACGTCCAAGAAATAGACACCTTTTTTTCAGTAGCTAGAGCCTTAATTTTATCAACATTTTTGCCACGCAAATCATCCTGCACATAGAGCTTATTGCCTGTATTTGCCTGTAAACTTTCAATAACGGCGTGAACACCGTAGACCATATCATTATTTTCCATACCTCCATTATAACAAAAAAAGACAAGTTTCCTTGTCTTTTTTATGATTCTTCGACAACTTTAAAACACCAAGCGATTAATTCTTCCAGACGCTCAACTTGTTCGGTCATATGAAGATAGCCAATCACTGCTTCAAAGCCAGTTGACATCCGGTAAGTGACCACATCTGTGTTTTTAGCCTTAGTATTACTCGTTGCATTACGGCCACGGCGATAGATGTCTTCTTCTTTTTCCGTCAACATCTTTTCTTCAATCATTTTATTGATTAGCATGGCCTGTGCCTTGGCTGACACGTAGTGTGTCGCCATCCGGTGCAGTTGATTGGGCTTGGTTTGCCCTGTCATGATGAGATGTCTACGCACATACATCGAATAGACCGCATCCCCCTCAAAAGCAAGAGCGATCCCGTTAATCAGGTTAACATCAAGCACGCGTCCACCTCACACCCTCTTTGGTATCTAATAATTTAATCCCTTTTTTGGCTAAATCATCTCTAATACGATCAGCTGTAGCAAAATCTCGGTTCTCTCTAGCTTGTTGGCGTTTTTCAATGAGTTGTTCAATCGCTTCATCAAGAATGTCTTCTTCGTCATCAAAGAAAATACCAAAAACAGCTAACAAGTCAGAAAAAACAGTCTTAACAGCTTGATTGTAGTTACCTGAATTAATCCATTTAGCCAATTCAAAGATAACGGTAATCCCATTAGCAGCGTTAAAATCATCATCCATAGCTGTAGTAAACTGGCTGACAAAGTCATTTAAACGGTTCTCATCCACAGTCTCTTTGAAGGATTGTGAATAAGCATTTTTAAGGTATTTGAGGTTGACGTCTGCATCATGAATCGCTTTTTCGGTAAAATTAATCGGTTTACGATAGTGCTGTGTTGCTAAAAAGAAGCGAAGCACTTGACCATCAACTGTTTTTAGCATGTCATGAACAGTAACAAAATTACCTAAAGACTTAGACATTTTTTCGTTATCAACATTGACAAAACCGTTATGCATCCAATAATTGGCAAAAGTTTGACCAGTTTTAGCCTCAGATTGAGCGATTTCATTAGTGTGGTGAGGAAACTCAAGGTCAGCACCGCCAGCATGAATATCAATCGTATCACCAAGTAGCTCAGTTGACATAACAGAACACTCAATATGCCAGCCAGGACGACCATCTCCCCATGGGCTATCCCAAGAGATTTCACCTTCTTTGGCTGATTTCCAAAGGGCAAAATCAAGAGGATTTTCTTTAAGCGCCATCTCATCATCCACACGGCCACTCGCACCAACTTCCAAATCCGCTAAGGTTTTATTGGCTAATTTACCATAATTCTTAAACTTAGACACCCGGAAATAAACATCTCCAGAAGCCTCATAAGCATAATCTTTCTCCAATAAGACGGTAATAAAATTAATAATATTTGGAATATAGTCCATTACACGCGGATGATTGGTGGCAGGTTTGACAAACAGTTTACCAGTGTCTTCTTTAAAAGCTGCGATAAAAGTATCTGCCACTTCTTTTGGACTCATCTCCAACTCAATCCCAGCCTTGATGATTTTATCATCAACATCGGTAAAGTTTGAAATGTAGTTCACTTGATAACCACGATACTCAAAGTAACGACGAATGGTATCAAAAGCAACGGTACTTCTAGCATTGCCGATATGAATATAATTATAAACAGTCGGCCCACAGACATACATCCTCACTGTATTTTCTTCAATCGGTTCAAAGTCACGAAGACTTCTTGTCATCGTGTCATAAATTTTAATCATTCTTTCCCCTTACTTTTTGTTGGCTTTGCTGGAATCCCAACCACAGTGATCCCCGCTGGTACATCTTTTAAAACCACAGCCGATGCACCGACTTTCGCATATTCTCCAATTTCAATGGGCCCAATCAGTTGAGAATGGGCAGAAATTAAAGCGCCTCGTCTCACCGTAGGATGCCTTTTGCCACATTCTTTCCCCGTACCACCAAGAGTTACCCCGTGGTAAAGAAGGACACCTGTTTCAACGATTGCCGTCTCTCCTATCACTAGGCCATTACCGTGATCAATGAAGACACCAGGGGCAATTTGGGCTCCCGGATGAATCTCAATTTGTGTTAAAAAGCGCCAAAATTGGCTATGCATTCTTGCTATTAACTTAAAGCCATGTTCCCACAAGAAATGGGATACTTGGTGAGCAGCAAGTGCCTTAACCCCTGGATAAGTCAGTAAAATTTCAAGGGTACTTCTTGCTGCTGGATCATTTTTTTTAACAATAGCAATGGTTTCTTTCCACCAACCCATATAACTCCTTTATCGTCTCTTTAAGGTAACTGTTCCCAAGAGAGCATCTCCATCTCCTCATCAAAAGGATTAATCACAATCCCTTTTGAGGGTAGTATCTCATTTTCTCCTGATTGTGGGTGTCTTAATTCGTTCAGTTGCCAAGCTAACATAGTGCCTTTAGCTTCTCTAAACCGTTGACCAAACTTCTCATGATTATACCAACGAGCAAAACTTTCCAAGTTGGAAAAAACTGGAATATAGATGTCACCATCAGGATTTGTCATGGTTGGAAATAGTCTCTTTTTATCATCTTTTTTGGTCAAAGAAAATGATGGGATGAGATAGTATTTTTCCAATTTCTCTGCTTTTTGATTTGCTTCATTCATTAACCGATTCAAAATAGTCGTGAAATAATTAATAAATGTGACTAATTCAGCACTTTTAAAAGTAGTACTATTACCGGAATCTCCGGTTCTTTTCAGATTAAAGACAAGACCATAAAGTTTATTGACAAGCGCTCCTTCTAAAACTTCTAGACTTGAGCGAAGAACCCAATGTTGACTTTGAGCACTTTCTTGAATAGCTTTAAAGGCTTCTAAATCGTTTTCATCAGTGAATACCGGTGTCACTTTTTTGCCATCAACCTCAATAGCATAAGGTACTTCACTCGCCCAAACAGGGCTTTGGTGGAGGCTATTCACAAAAGCAATGCTATCTAAAAAATTATCCGGTGCGTTGATAAAAGCGCGCAAGCGTTTATCAATTTCTGCCATAATGTTATTATTTGTCTTGTTTGTCATGTTTTTCTTCTTTACGTTCTTTTTTCTCAGGTCTTGGTGGTCTTGGCAAAAGTGCCTTCATTGACGCATCAACACGTCCCTTGTCATCCACTTTAATGACTTTGACAGAAACCGTATCCCCTATAGCCACTAAATCTTCAACCTTGTTAGTTCTTGCCCAAGCCATTTCTGAAATATGAACAAGGGCGTCAGTCTTATCAAAAAGGTTAACAAAGGCACCGAATTTTTCAATGCGAACGACTTTAGCTTCATAGACATCACCAACTTTTGCTTCACGCACTAGGTTAGTAATAATTTCTTTGGTACGATTAATTGCTTCTTGATCGCTCGAGTAGATAGAAACCATACCTTCTTCGTCGATATCAATCTTAACGCCTGTTTCAGCGATAATCTTATCGATGGTTTCACCGCCCTTACCGATAACAATTTTAATTTTATCGACATCAATTTGAATGGTATCAATTTTTGGTGCGGTAGGTGCCAATTCTGGACGAGGTCCAGAAATAGTGTCATGAATGACATCAAGAATTTCAAAACGTGCTTTTTTCGCTTGTGCTAATGCTTCTTCTAAGATTTGAGGAGTGATTCCTGCTATCTTGATATCCATTTGAAGAGCCGTAATACCTTCTCTTGTACCAGCCACTTTAAAGTCCATGTCGCCAAAGTGATCTTCTAAACCTTGAATATCGGTTAAAATAGTGTAGTTATTACCATCAGAAATCAATCCCATGGCAATTCCTGCTACTGGCGCTTTAATTGGTACACCACCAGCCATAAGAGCAAGTGTCCCCGCACAGATCGACGCTTGAGAGCTAGAACCATTTGATTCTAAGACTTCTGCCACCAAACGAATGGCATAAGGGAAATCCTCATAACTTGGTAGAACTTGCTCAAGAGCACGTTCCCCTAGCGCCCCATGGCCAATCTCACGACGACCAGGTGCTCCGTAACGGCCTGTTTCACCAACAGAGTATTGTGGGAAATTATAGTGATGCATGAAGCGTTTTTTGTACACCTCATCAAGACCATCAACCAATTGTGTTTCACCAAGTGGTGCCAAAGTTAAAACAGACAAGGCTTGTGTTTGCCCACGTGTAAATAAACCTGAACCATGAACTTGTGGTAAGAAATCAATTTCAGCATCTAGTTGGCGAATCTCATCAACACGACGACCATCAGGACGAATTTTATCTTCTGTGATCAAGCGACGCACTTCTGCGTGTTCCATCTGCTCTAAAATCTCAGCCACATCACGCATAATGGTTGCAAGATTCTCATCATCAGCATATTTTTCTTCGTAAACAGCTTTAACTTCTTCTTTGACGGCTTCTGTTGCTGCCTCACGCGCTAATTTTTCTTCAACTTGTACAGCTTTTTGTAATTGTGTATTGTATTGAGCAATAATTTCTGCTTGCAAGTCTTTATCGACTTGGAGAAGTTCAACCTCTGCTTTTTCCTTACCAACTTGGGCAACAATCTCTTCTTGGAAGGCAATCAATTCTTTAATAGCATCATGACCAAGTAGAAGAGCTTCCAACATGATATCTTCGGTTAATTCTTTGGCACCAGACTCAACCATGTTAATGGCATGTTTAGTTCCTGCCACAATGAGGTCTAATGAAGAAGCCTCTTGTTCTTCTTGTGTTGGGTTAATAATGTATTTACCATCTACATAAGCCACTTGAACCCCTGCAATCGGACCATCAAATGGAATATCAGAAACGGATAACGAGAGTGATGACCCAAACATAGCAGCCATCGGTGCAGATGCATTAGCATCGTATGAAAGTACTGTGTTAATCACTTGCACTTCATTTCTAAAACCTTCTGCAAACATTGGACGAATCGGACGGTCAATCAAACGTGCGGTTAGAGTTGCATTGGTACTTGGACGGCCTTCACGTTTATTGAATCCGCCTGGGTATTTCCCAGCAGCATACATTTTTTCTTCATAATTGACTTGAAGTGGGAAAAAATCACCTGTTGCCATTTTTTTAGACATGGTTGCTGCCGTTAAGACAGTTGTATCACCATAACGAACTACAACTGCGCCATTCGCTTGTTTTGCCACTTGACCAGTTTCAACGACTAAAGGTCGTCCAGCAAAAGTAGTTTTAAACACTTGTTTTGACATACAAAACTCCTTGAATCTATTTTTATTTGATACATCATTTGCTACAAAAATCAACCTATTTCCCTAGAAATAACCTCATTTTTGTATCAATCATGTATCCCTTTTATTTTACCACAAATGAGATAAAATAAAAAACGTCTTTAGCACACTTTCTCACTGTTTTTACCTTTAAAATAAGAAAAAAGCTCCCAGAAGGAACTTTTTCTTTTGATAGTCTTGATTAACGACGAAGACCTAATGAACCAATTAATTCACGGTAACGGTTAACGTCAGTGCGACGCAAGTATGCTAGTAAGTTACGACGGTGACCGATTTTTTTCATCAATCCACGGTATGTAGCATTGTCTTTTTTATGAATTTTAATATGTTCATTTAAGTGGTTGATTTCCCATGTTAAAACTGCCACTTGAACTTCAACGCTACCTGTGTCGCCTTCATGACGAGCATATTGTGCGATAATTTCATTTTTTTTCTCTTTTGAAATTGCCATTATTTTTTCTCCTTTTTATCCTTTATCCGAGTCATAGGTTTTGGCAGACCTAAAACCAAGAAAAAGTTAGTATGTCCTTAGGACATCATTCATTGTATCAAAAGAGGCTCCCTTTTGTCAAATAGTCCCCCTTTATTTCTTCTTTTTTTTATGATATAGTTAGACATGAAATTAGATTTAGAAATCGAGGAAGACTCATGTCTGTTCAAGAAAAATTAATTCGTGCCAGCCATTTGATAGATATGAATGACATCATCAGAGAAGGCAACCCAACGCTTCGTGCGAAAGCAAAAGAAGTGACCTTGCCACTGTCTGATGAAGACATTAAACTTGGCGAAAAAATGATGCAATTTTTAAAAAATTCTCAAGATCCAGTGATGGGTGAAAAAATGCAACTGCGTGCTGGGGTTGGACTAGCTGCACCTCAAATTGATATTTCAAAACGTATCATCGCTGTGTTAGTCCCAAATCCTGAAGACCCAGAAGGCAATCCACCAAAAGAAGCCTATGCTTTGGAGGAAGTGATGTATAACCCTAAAATCTTGTCTCATTCTGTCCAAGATGCCGCTCTAGCTGAAGGGGAGGGCTGTTTATCTGTTGATCGAACAGTAGAAGGGTACGTTGTTCGACACGCTCGTGTAACCATTGAATACTATGATAAAAACAATGAAAAACACAAATTAAAATTAAAAGGCTATAACGCTATTGTTGTCCAACATGAAATTGACCATATTAATGGTGTGCTTTTCTATGACCGTATCAACCCTAAAAATCCATTCGAAAGAAAAGATGGGATGCTCTTACTAGACTAAGCAATCACTTAAAAACCACAGGTTTGTTAAACAAGCCTGTGGTTTTTCTTATGATTAAGCAATTGTTTTTTGAATGGCCTGCATTTGCGCATAACGACCTTTGTTAGCCATTAATTCTGTATGAGTTCCTTGCTCAACGATTTCGCCATTATCTAAAACCAAAATCTGATCGGCATCTTGAATCGTTGACAAGCGATGGGCAATGATAAAAGTGGTTCTTCCTTCTTTTAAAACGGCCATGGCTTTTTGAATCATCTCTTCTGTTTCTGTGTCAATATGAGAAGTGGCCTCATCCAAGATTAAAATCTTTGGATCAACAATCAAGGTTCTTGCAAAAGCGATTAACTGACGTTCACCACTAGAAAACGCAGACCCTTTTTCAACGACTTTTTCGTGGATGCCATTTTTTAACCGAGCAACCATATCGCTAGCACCAACACGCTTAAGAGCTGTCATAATCTCTTCATCAGAAAAATCAGGATTATTCATAGTGACATTACTAGCAATAGTGCCGGTGAAAATATAAGGATCTTGTAAAACAATCCCCATGTGGCTTCTGAGGCTCTCTCTTGAAAAATATCTGGTATCTTGATGATCAATAACAATCCGTCCTTCTTGTGGATCATAAAAACGATACAATAAATTCATGATGGACGATTTTCCTGAACCCGTATGACCAACCAAGGCCACTGTCTGCCCTGCTTTGGCATGAATAACAATATTTTTTAAGACTTTTTTACCCTCTTCATATGAAAATGACACATTTTCAAACCGAACATCTCCCACAGGAATGTGTAGTTCTTCATCCGAGTCGTCTTCTAAAGGTTCGTTCAACAATTCAAATAAACGTCGCCCTGTTGTTAGTGAGCGTTTTATATTTGGTAATGTTCTTACTAGGTTTCCCATCATATCAAACAAGATTGAAACATAATTGATGTAAATAAATAATCTCCCCGCCGTGATTAAAGGATTATCAGACAAAAACTGATAACCAACAATCGTCAGAGTGGCAGCAATCACAAAATTTTTCAATAATTCCATCAAGTTCCAAGAAAGAGAACTATCAATCAAAATACTCTTGTATTCTGCTTGACGCATTTTCTCTGATAACTGTTCAAAATCTGCCATTATGCGATTCTCTTGATGATAAAGTTGAATAATCGTAGAACCATTCATTGTTTCATTGACTTGCGTGTTGATATCACTTCTAGCTTCATAAAAAGTGGCAATCGGTTTTTCTGTAATGCGGTTGTAGAATAATTGCCAGTAATAAAACAAAGGAATCAACAGTAGTAAAAAGAGACCTAAGCGCCAATCTAAAAGAAAGACAATGCCATAAATAATCGTGATTCTCAAAGAGGCACGGATAAAATTGGATAAGAGATTAGCATAAAATTGGGTTCTAATGGTTTCGGTGTCGTTGACAATTCGAGTCGCAATTTTCCCAGCTGGTTTATCATCAAAATAAGAGATGGGAAGACGCTGCATTACACGATAAGCTCTCTCGCGCAAATAGGCTGCTGTTTTGTTAGCAGCATGCATTAAAAGACGTGTTGACACATAATAACCAATGCTATAAAACACCATCAAACTAACAAATAAGGCTAAGTATCTTAATAAAACGACATCATCAAGTGCCTTGCCGTTGGTTAAATCACTCAAAGGCCCATCAATAACTCTACGAATAATTAGCGGAGAAACTTGCTGCAAAAGAGAGGACATCAAAAGTAAAGCCATTCCCAAACCGAAGAATTTCTTAACTGCTTTTAATTCTTTTAATAACGATAAAATAATAGACAAAATTGTTCCTCCTTCATTTGTTGGCGTAGCTATTAGCCACAAGACCAAATTTTAGCAATCACATTTACTGATTTGCCAACACTACCGCACGTTTCTCTTGATTTAATGCTAAACGATCAGATAGGCTTTGGTTTGAACCATTCGGATAAACAAACAAATCATGTTCAAACACTAGTTCTTCTGGATTTTAGGATAAAATTTCTATCTTTTTCTAATCCATCAGTGATTGTTTTTTCTATTTATTACTTCTTGGTTAAAAAAGGGTTCTAATTTTTCATTGCCAAATCTTGGAGCAGACATATCCATTGCCATGGTCGTCATAAAAAATTCCAGTGGACCGTAGGTCTTCTGACCAGTAAACGTCCTAATGGCAAAAAGAGCAAACCTTCTGAAAAAATCTGGTAAATGAACGATCTTGATTTTTTTATGGTAAGCCTTTAATGCTAGTTCTGCAATTTCATTTTGCGAAAGTAGCTCAGGGCCACCGACATCCAACTCTTTTTCATCATTCATGATAGAATCAACAATGACAACGGCTAAATCTTTTCCATGAATCGGATTGAGTTTTAATGTGCCATCCCCAAATAAATAGACCTTCCCACTTTTTGCCATGTTTAGAAATTCTACCATATCTGAGAAAAATCCATTTGGCCTGATAATACAGTAATCTAAGCCAGAAGCCTTTAGATAATCCCCTAATTTTTCTTTTGCTTCACAGATTTTTAAATGTCTTAGTTTTTCACCCTTTAAAACAGAAACATAGATAACCTTTTTGACACCACTTTTTTTAGCTTCATTAATCAGGTTTGCATTTGCCTGATAGTCAACGTCCATATAGGTTAATCCGTCTTTTTGACGCGTAATACCAACTGTACTGATGACAACATCGACATTCTCGCAAATGCCTTTTAGTTCCTCAGGTTTTGTTACTTGCGCTTCGATTATTTCAAGGTTTGGCGCAGTCAGGCTCACTTTATTTTTATTTCTGACAACTATTTTAGTCGGATAACCTCTTTTTATCAGTTCCTGCATTACAAATTTTCCCAGATATCCTGTTGCTCCCGCTAAAAGTACTTTTTCTTTAGTCATCGTTGTATCCCTCCTTAGTGGCACATAAAACAGGCGTTTATACCGGACTTAATCTTCCTTCGTTTGTTGGCGTAAGTATTGCTCATAATACCAACCTTTATTAGCAATTAAATCGACAGGTTTTCCTGCCTCAACAATTCGTCCTTCTTCTAAGACGATGACCCAATCAGCATGATTAACTGCTGATAGGCGGTGGGTTACAATGATAGTCGTTTTCCCTTGTCGTTCTTTTTGAATATTATTAATAATCGCTTGTTCGGTTTTAGCATCAACAGCCGACAAGGAATCATCTAGGATGAGAATCTCAGGGTTTTTCAAGAAAGCTCTAGCAATCGAAATCCGTTGTTTTTGACCCCCAGAAATTGAGACACCTTTCTCACCAATTTCGGTATCTAATCCGTTTAACATTCGTGTTAAATCATCTGTAAAGGCAGCCGTCTCAATAGCTTTCATAATATCTTCATGACTGGCATTTTCCTTACCTACAGCAATGTTGTCACCCACAGATTTTGAAAATAAAATGTGTTCTTGCGGCACATAACTCACAGCTGTTTCGATTGATTTTTTTTGATAGTCAGCAATTGGTATCTGATTAATGGTGAACCTTCCCTGCCCCACAGGATATTGTCTTAACAATTGACGTACAAATGTGGTTTTACCGGACCCTGTTTTACCAACAATACCAAGAGTTTCTCCAGATTTAATGTTTAAACTAATATCTGAGAGACTCTGGTTTGAACCATTAGGGTAAGTAAAGGAATAATGATCAAACACTATTTCTTCTGGTTTTTTCAAGATAACTTGACCATCTTTTTCTAATTCATCACCAGTTACTAACAATTCATTAATTTTTTCAAAAGACGTTTTACCCACTTGATAGGTTAAAATAAATTCTGCCAACATCCAGAACGGTTCCACCAAAGATGAGGCATAGAGTTGAAGAGCAATAATTTGACCCAAGGTTAAAGTGCCATTTTGAATACCATTTGCTCCCATCAAAAGAATAATCACCGTTGAAATTCCTAAAAAGAAGAAAAATAAGGGACCATATGCTGATTGATAGCGTCTAACATAATCGTCTTGTTTGGCTAGTTTTTGAGTGCTGGCTTGAAATTTTTTGAATAAATCTTCTTTTTTACTATAGGCTCGAATCACTCGAATGCCTTCAATGACTTCTAGAACCTCATCGCTAAGGCTGGCAATGGCATTACGATTTCTTTCAACTAAAACATCTTGTTTTTTTCCAAGAAAGTAAATACTAACACCCAATAGCAATAAAGGGATAATGGCCCAAAGACTCACTGACCACGAAATAAAAAACATGACAGGAATAACAAAAAGAACCGTTCCCCCAGCATAAAAAACAACCATGAGACCAAAACCAACTAATTCCTTGAGACCTTCTGAATCAGTAGTAAAGCGCGTCATAACATCGCCAGAGCGAAACTTATCGAAAAAAGGTGTCCTCATCTCCAACAATTTTTGAAAAGCCTGTTTTTGAAGATTCAGGCGAAATTCAACAGACGATTGAAACAAATAACGTGCCCAAATGTAGGCTGTGACATAGGAGATAATAGTAACAAAGACTAAAAACAAGGCATTCTTCACTAATAATTGCGAGGTTAGTTGCCCCTTTGTCATAATATCGACAACTTGCTCAATGATTTTAGTTGGAATGACCAGACTCACATCGTAAATAATCAGAGCAATGACAATCAACAAGTAACGCCACTTATTTTTCATAATATAGTGATAAATTAGTTGAAACATTGTGCTTTCCTCTTTCTTTTGACCCTAGCTTTTTAGACATCCTTTAAATATCGCAACAAAAACACGATAGTTACTTAAGAATAACCCGAAAAAGCTTATAAAAATACAAAAAGACCCATAGTAGAACAACTCCTACCATGAGCCTTTGATAGTGCGTTAAAAAAACACTACATTTTCAGGTCAGAAAGGAGTTTATTATTATCTAATATCATATCAATCCATAATTTGTTCATGTTTCTAAACCCCTTTCCTTAAATTCGTTATTAATAGTAACATAAATATACAAAGATGTAAACCATTTTATTTTTTTTAAACAAAATATGCCACTTCTAAAACAGTTTCACCTCTTATTAGTCAACTTTTAATAGAGAAATATCAACCTTAATGTCTGTACGTAACAGTTTTTTCACGCTGCAATAGTCATCAATGTAAGCTAAGATAGCATCTGTTTCCTCTTGAGCATAGGGATAATTAATGGCTATGGTCAAGTTGAAATGATCATTCTCATAAGAGACATCAGTTTCAATTGGTACCTCAATTTGTTGGTGATGTTTTTTAAAATAGCCTTGCACACACATAGCAATGCATGACCCTAAAGCAATAAGGACAAGACTCAGTGGTGTTTCACCTTGCTGTTTTACACTAAACAATTCAACAGACTCACCATAACCTTGTGATTTAACATGAAAAAGACGGTCACCAATAATTTTTGTTTGATACATATTAAACTCCTTTAACAAATGGTCAGAAAACTAAACAGGAGAAGACTATATCTTCTCCTGTTAAAGATTTATTAAGCCACGATAGCTTTAGCGACTTCCTCAACGGTCATACGTGAGAAATAAGCTGTTGTATCAATGGTTTTCAATTTTTCAAGAACTGCTGGGTATTCATAAGGAACACCAACCAACAACTCTTCAATATCACTAACATCTTTAATTCCAAAGAAGTCTCCATAGATTTTAATTGATTTAATGATTGATTTATCAACATTAGCATAGGTTGTAATTTTACCGGCTGGATAACGTACATTACGAGAAATGGTATATTCTGGTGCTTTACCATAAGTCCAATCCCATGTCCCAAAAGTTTCTTCTGCTGATTTTTTAATATGAGCCAATTCTTCATCAGACAAGACGTATTCCGTCATCCCAGGATTTGTTTTTTTCATTTGCTCTAATAAAGCTTCTTTAAACTCAGTAACAGTGATTTTTTTAGGCAGTTCACTTAAAATATTAGTCACTCGAGCACGCACAGATTTGATCCCTTTTGATTCAATTTTATCCTTACTTACCTTAAGGGCACTTGCTAAGACAGATAAATCAACATCAAATAGTAAGGCACCGTGGTGCATCATACGTCCCTTGTAGTATGCTTGAGCGTTCCCACCGAATTTTTTACCATTAATTTCTAGGTCATTACGGCCCGTAAATTCTGCTTTAACACCCATCTCTGCTAAAGTTTCAATCACTGGAGCTGAGAATTTTTTAAAATCAAAGGCTCCTTCTTCACCAGATTTTGATGAAATGATGGTATAGTTTAGATTATTTAAATCATGATAAACAGCACCACCACCTGAAAGACGACGAACCACTTTAATCCCATGTTCATCAGTGTATTCTTTATTAATCTCTTCAATCGCATTTTGGTGTCTACCAATAATAATAGCTGGTTCATTGATCCAGAGAATAAAAATTTCATCCTCATCCATCAATTCTCTAAAAGCATAAGCTTCTAAAGCGATATTAAAAGCTGGATCATTACTATTGTTCACAATATATTTCATTGTTTGCTCCTTACTTTTTATAACAGCATTAAGAAAAGACAAATCTTAAAGTCGTTAAGATTTATCTTTTATCTATTATTATTTACGTCTTGGTGGGTTATGAATCGCTTCGCCAAGCACATCCATGAAGGCTTCATACATTACTTCTGAGAAAGTAGGATGTCCATGGATAGAAAGTGCTACTTCATCAACAGTTAATTCAGATTCCATGATATTTGATGCTTCATTGATCATTTCAGCTGCAGATGGTCCAACAATATGAACCCCTAAGATTTCATGATATTTAGCATCAGCAATCACTTTAACAAAACCATGGTCTTCATTTGAAGCGATTGCACGACCATTTCCAGTAAAGCTGTTTCTACCAATTAAGATGTCACCGTACTGTTCACGTGCTTGCTCTTCAGTCAAACCACAGATTGCTACTTCAGGATGTGTGTATACAGCTGCTGGTGTGTAAGCAAGGTTAGCTTTACGAGTGTTACCACGCATAGCATTTTCAGCAGCCACTTCACCCATACGGTAAGCAGCATGTGCCAACATTTTTTGACCATTCACATCACCTGGTGCATAGATACCTGGAATAGATGTTTCTTGGTATTCATTCACTTTAATACGGCCTCTATCTAACTCAAGGTTAAGATCTTCAAGTCCATTTAATTGTGGTACACGTCCAATTGAAAGAAGGGCTTTATCAACAACAACTTCTTGGCCACTTACTTTAAGGGTCAATTGATTATTAGCTTCAACAATTTCTTCCAATGATACTGACGTCATGAATTTCATACCTTTCTTAGAAAGGATTTTTTGTAATTCAAGAGAAATTTCACGATCCATAGCAGGAATGATACGGTCAGCCATTTCAACAACAGTGACTTCTGTTCCATATGATGCAAAGACTAATCCAAGCTCAACTCCGACAACACCACCACCAATAACGGCTAATGATTTTGGAATTTCACGAAGATCAAGAATATCATCAGATGTTAACACATGTTTAGAATCAATTCCTGGGATATTGATACGAGAAACTTTTGAACCTGTTGCAAGAATAATATTGCGGCCTTTAATGGTTTGTCCACCAATGACAACAGTCTTGTCTGGGTTAACTTTACCTAAACCATTAAACATAGTCACCTTGTTAGCTTTCAATAAGCCACCAACACCACTTGTTAATTTCTTAACCACTGAGTTTTTAAAATCAACAGTCTTATCCATATCAATGGTGTAGTTTGTTGATGCTAGGTTAATACCACGACCAGCTGCAATTTTCAAACCTTCTAAGATTTCAGCATTTTTAAGGTATGTTTTTGTTGGGATACATCCTTTATTTAAGCAGGTACCACCGAATTCAGATTTTTCAACAATAGCGATTTTACCACCAAGTTGAGCACCACGAATAGCGGCGTAGTAACCAGCAGGACCACCACCAACAACTACAATATCATACTCATCATCTGCAAGTGCTGCTTTTGGCGCTTGAGCCACTTCTTGAGCAGGTGCTTGTGGCACTTCTAAACCAGCAGCTTGAAGTTCTTCAGTTGCTTCTTTAACAGTTGCTGTTCCAGCATCAACCGTTTCACCAGCTTCACCCAAGTAAGCAATAACTTCTGTGACAGGAACAGTTGCACCATCGCCGTGAACAATCTTGATTAAAACACCAGAATCTTCCGCTTCAATTTCCATATTTGTTTTATCAGACATGATTTCTAGAAGGATATCACCTTCTTTGACTTCATCACCTTCTTGTTTTTTCCACTCGAGGATTTCACCTTCTTGCATATCAACACCGAGTTTGGGCATGATAACTTCAATTGCCATTATTATCTCCTTTTTATTTCAAATCATTAATAGTGAGTTGTGATTACTTTTTAAGACGCGTTAATGTCATCAAATCAATAATTCAAATGGGTTCTCAATCAGTTTCTTAAGATCAACCATGAATTTAGCACCGTTCATTCCATCAACAAGACGGTGGTCAATTGTTAAGCTCAAGGCCATAATTGGACGAACAACGACTTCACCATCAACCACTACAGGGGTTGGAACGGTTGCAGAAATTCCTAAGATTGCTGAGTTTGGTTGATTGATAATTGGGTTAAATGATTTAGTGCCAAACATTCCAAGGTTAGTAATTGAGAATGTAGACCCTGACATTTCAGCAGCTTTTAATTTACCTGATTGTGCCTTTTTAATCACATCTTTTGAAGCGATAACAAAATCTGAAATTGTCATCTTATCAGCACCTTTAACGACTGGTACAATAAGACCACCATCAAGTCCAACCGCAATTCCTAGGTTAACAAAGCGATGCAATTCAATTTCTGTAGCATCATTAATTAGTGATGCGTTAAGATAGCTATGTTCAGGTTTCATCAATGTTTTAACAACTGCCATACCAAGAAGGTCTGTAAAGGTTACTTTATTACCTGTCTTGTCCATGATTGGATCAATTAACTTCTTACGAAGCGCCATCATTTCTGTCATATCAACATCGTAGTTAAGCGTAAAGGTTGGTGCTGTGAGATAAGAATGTGTCATACCTTTAGAAATAGCCTTACGCATTGCAGTCATCTTGATGATTTCAACGCCTTCTGGCAATTCTTTCACAGCTTCTTCAGCTGGTTTAGCCGCTTGAGCAGTTTCTGCTGCTGGCTTAGCTGCATTAAGAACAGCCATGATGTCTTCTTTCATAATCTTACCATTGTAACCTGAACCGGTAATGGTAGATAAATCAAGACCTTTATCTTCAGCAATTTTCTTAGCAAGAGGGGTTGCTTTAGGTTGAGCACCTTTGAAGTTTTCAACATCATCCTTGTGCACACGACCAAATGGTCCTGTACCTGGGACTTGTCCTAAATCAATACCTAACTCTCTTGCCGCCTTACGCGCAGCAGGAGTTGCTCTCACTTTTCCTTTGTTACCTTGAGGGGCAGCAACAGCTGCTTGAGGAGTTGATTGTACAGGTGCGTTTGATACTTCAGGTGCTTTTGCAACTTCTTGCGGAGCTTCTTTAGACTCAGTTGAAGGAGCAGAAAGATTATCAACAGATTCGCCTTCTTCACCAAGATAACCAATAACTTCAGTAACTGGAACAGTATCACCATTGCCACGAACAATCTTTAATAAGATCCCAGAATCTTCTGCCTCAAGCTCCATATTTGTTTTATCTGACATGATTTCAAGAAGAATATCTCCTTCATTAACCATATCACCTTCTTGTTTTTTCCACTCGAGGATTTCGCCTTCTTGCATATCAACCCCGAGTTTGGGCATTATAATTTCGACAGCCATAAAATTCCTTTCAAATAAAATATAAACGTAGAAAAGAGATGGTGTTGCCATCATCTTTTCTCTCTATTCTTATATCGTTGTTGTTAAGAAAACAACAAGTTGTTATGAGAGTGTGATTAAATTTTCTCTAGTAAAAGTGTGAAAATCTTAAATTACAATCCCTTATTAACCATTTTATAAATAGCTGCTTTAATTTTTTCAACATCTGGAAGCACTGCTTGTTCAAGAACACGCGCATAAGGAACAGGAACATCTTCACTTGCCAAACGAACAATAGGATGATCAAGATAATCAAATGCTTCACTTTCAGTGACAATAGTAGCTATTTCGCCAATAAAGCCACCTGTTTTGTAAGCATCATTGACAAGCATTAATTTACCTGTCTTTTTAACAGAGTTAATAATCAATTCTTTATCTAGTGGAATAAGTGTTCTAGGGTCAACAACTTCTACGTTGATCCCATCTGCAGCCACTTCATCAGCAGCTTGTAGAACTCTCTCCAACATACGGCCATAAGAAACAATCGTTAAATCTTTTCCTTCACGTTTAATATCACCTTTACCAAGTGGAATGTAAAAGTCTGGATCTAAGCTAACTTCTTCTTTTTTACCATAAAGTGCTTTAGGCTCCATGAAAAGAACCATGTTGTTATCTCTAATAGCAGATTTTAATAACCCTTTAGCCTCGTTAGCATTTCCTGGTGCAACTACTTTAATTCCTGGAATATGAGTCAACCATGCCTCAAGAGACTGTGAGTGTTGTGCAGCTGATCCAATACCAGAACCTGAAGCAACTCTAAAGGTTATAGGGGTTTTTAAACCACCACCAAACATATAGTTGTTTTTAGCACCATTATTAACAATAGCATCCATAGCGATTGTTAGGAAATCCATGAAGGTTAAGTCAACAATAGGACGTAGACCTGTGATGGCAGCACCAACAGCAGAACCTGCTATTGCTGCTTCAGAAATTGGAGTGTCTCTCACACGTTTTTCACCAAATTCTTCATACATTCCTACAGAAGTTCCAAAGTCACCCCCATAAATACCAACATCTTCACCCATTAAGAAAATAGTGTCATCCTTACGCATTTCTTCAGTCATCGCAAGATTAACTGCCTCACGTAAAGCCATTACTTTAGTTTCAGTCATTATTAATTTCTCCTCTTTCCTTAGTCTACCCAAACATCTTCATAAGCTACAGAAAGTTCTGGATCTGGGCTGTTTTGTGCGAACTCATAAGCTGCATCAATTTCTTTAACCACATCAGCATCAATGCTATCAAGTTTCTTAGCTGTAGCAATTTTCTTTTTGATTAGGAAGTCACGGTATTTAAGAAGAGGATCTTTTTTCTTCCATTCATTAACTTCTTCTTTTGAACGATAAGCTCCAGCATCGGCTGTTGAGTGTCCAAACCAACGGTATGAAACAACCTCAACAATCGCAGGACCATTACCACCACGAACATGTTTGACAGCTTCTGCCATTGTTTCATAAACAGCCATGACATCATTACCATCTTCTACATAGTAACCTGGAATACCATAAGCTTCTGCACGAGTATACAAATGAGGGGTGTTTGTTGCTTTTTTGATATCCATCGAAATACCATAACCGTTATTGATAATAAAGAAAATAACTGGTAATTTCCAAGTAGCTGCCATATTTACTGACTCATGGAATGAGCCTTCGTTTGTTGCACCATCACCAGAGTATGCAACAACAATGTTATTTGTTCCTTTGTATTGTTGTGTCAATGCTGCACCAACTGCTAAAGCATAACCACCACCAACAATACCGTTAGTTCCATAGTTTCCTTTTTCAAAGTCAGCCAAGTGCATAGAGCCACCACGACCCTTAGAAACACCTGTCACTTTACCAGCTAATTCAGCCATCATACCATTCAAATCCATATCCTTGGCAATAGATTGTCCATGACCACGGTGATTTGAAAAAATAATATCGTCATAAGAAAGGTGAGCAACACTACCAACACTTGCTGCTTCTTCACCAACAGAAAAGTGTGTCATTCCTTGTACAAAGCCACGACGCACTAACTTGTTTATTCTCATATCAAATTCTCTGATACGTTGCATTTTCAAATACATTTCCAAATATTTTTCTTTAGAAAGTTTAACCATATTTTCCTCCACAAAATCGTTTTACATCCTCCATCATATAATAAAACTTCACAAAGTGCAAGTTTTTTAACCGCTTTCTTATACTTATTTACAAGACTTTTCAGTAAACTTAATTATATTTTTCACAATGTTTTCTTTCGTTTTCTCATCTTTTTTATCATGAATTTCAAAACCCCCACCGGTTCATTCGGTGAGGGTTCTAATTCTAATTAGAAAAGGTCATCAAATAGACTGAGCTGATTATCTTCAGGTAAGGGGCCTAATATCCCCATTTCATCTAATTTTTCAACTAACGTTGTTGAGAGACCACCACGTTTACGTAGCTCTGTTTTAGATAAGAATTCACCTTGCGATCTAGCTTTAACAACTTGTTTAGCAACATTTTCTCCCAAACCGTCCATGGCAATAAATGGCGGGATAAGAGTATCATCCTCAATTAAAAATTCATGAGAGTCACTCTTATAGAGATCTAGTTGCCCAAATTTAAAGCCACGTTCCAACATTTCATTAACAATTTCTAGCGTTGTGTATAAATCCTCTTCAACCTTACTTGCCTCGTTATTTTTGCGTTTTTGAGTAATCTCAGCCATCTTAGCTTTCACAGCCTCAAGACCACCACTCATCGTTCTTAAATCAAAGGCTTTCGCACGAATAGAGAAATAAGCACTATAGTAATAAAGAGGATGGTGAACCTTGAAATAAGCCACCCGTAGCGCCATCAAAACATAGGCAGCCGCATGGGCTTTAGGGAACATGTATTTGATTTTACCACAAGACTCGATGTACCAATCTGGCACCTTATTTTCTCTCATGGCTTTGATATAAGCTTCTCTTTCCTCTTCAGAAATTTTCAACCAAAGCCCTTTACGAACCCGCTCCATAATATTAAAGGCCATTTTAGGTTCTAAACCGGCATGCATCAAATAAACCATGATATCATCACGACAACCAATAACCGTTGATAAGTCTGCAATGCCTGCCTTGATTAAATCTTGCGCATTTCCCAACCAAACGTCAGTACCATGGGATAGCCCAGATAACTGTAATAATTCAGCAAAAGTTGTTGGATGCGTTTCATCCACCATACCACGGACAAAATTCGTACCAAATTCAGGAATACCAAGCATACCAGTTGAGGTACCAATTTGCTCAGGTGTCACCCCAAGGACTTCTGTTCCAGAAAATAGTTTCATTACATCAGGGTCATCAGCAGGAATCTCTTTAGGATCAATACCTGATAAATCTTGTAGCTTACGAATCATTGTCGGATCATCATGCCCAAGAATATCAAGTTTCAAAACATTTTCATCAATATCATGGAAATTAAAATGGGTTGTTTTCCAACTAGCAGTTAAATCATCTGCTGGATACTGTACAGGAGTAAAGTCATAAACGTCCATATAGTTAGGAATAACAACAATACCACCTGGGTGTTGACCAGTTGTTCGCTTCACTCCGGTTGCTCCCATTGCTAAGCGATCAATTTCTGCATCACGGTAAAATTTACCATAATCACTTTCATAGCCCTTGACAAATCCATAAGCTGTCCGCTCAGCAACTGTACCTACAGTCCCAGCTCTAAAGGCATAATCCTCACCGAAAATATCACGTACATCCAAATGGGCACTGGCTTGATCGTCACCGGAAAAGTTCAAATCAATATCAGGAACCTTGTCTCCATCAAAACCAAGGAAGGTTTCAAAGGGAATGTCTTGTCCATCTTTTCGATACTTGACACCACACTTTGGACAATCTTTTTCAGGTAAATCATAGCCTGAACCGACAGAACCGTCTGTGATAAATTCTGAATGTTGACAACTTGGACAAACATAGTGAGGAGGCATAGGGTTTACTTCTGTGATACCAATCATCGTCGCAACAAAACTAGAACCAACTGAGCCACGACTACCCACAAGATAACCACGATCATTTGAGCGTTGCACTAGCATTTGTGAGCTCAGATAAATCACCGCAAAGCCATTCCCCAAAATAGAGGTCAATTCTTTTTCAATTCGTAAATCAATAATGTCTGGTAAAGGATTGCCATATAATTCAAAAGCCTTTTCATAAGTGAGTCTTGCGACCTCTTCTTCTGCCCCTTCAATGAACGGCGTGTAAAGATCTCCCTTAACCACTTCAACAGCTTCAAAACGCTCAACCATGGCATTTGGATTGGTAACAACAATGGCATAAGCTTCTTCTTGACCTAGAAAAGCAAACGCTTCTAGCATTTCATCTGTGGTTCTAAAGTGTGCTGTAGGTAATGGCGCAGGCTGTGCGTCTTCTCCTCGGCCGATTGGACGATTGATCATGGCCCCTTGACCTTGACTTCGCACGATGATTTCACGATAAATCTCATCTTCTGGATCTAAATAATGGACATCTCCAGTTGCTAAAACAGGTTTATCAACACGTTTTGCGACATCAATTAAATCTCTAATGACCGTTTCAATCCCCTCTTGATTAGCAATCAATTCTCTGGCGATTAAAGGACGATACAACTCAGGTGGCATGACTTCGATAAAGTCATAATAACGTGCTTTTTCAACTGCCTTATCAACACCTTCTGATAAGACGGCATCAAAGACTTCACCTTCTTCTCCACCGGTACCTAGTAGTAGACCTTCTCGATGCTCATCAAGAACTGTTCTTGGAATACGAGGAACCCCTTCAAAATAGACAACATTTGACAGACTAACAATTTTGAACAAGTTTTTTAAACCGATTTGGTTTTGAACATAAATAGTGACTTGTTTAGTCCTTGCTTTTTTATAAGAATCTTTTAAAATTGCCTTTTTATTTAAGTCAATAAGATTAGTAATTTGTAGTTTTTCCTGTGCTTCTTTAAGGAAAATAAACAAGAGACGTCCCGTTGCTTCTGCATCATAATTCGCCATATGGTGATGTTCAAGAGATACTTGAAAACGCTTGGTCAACGGTCCTAAGCCATGACGTTTATAGTCTGGGTAAAGATTTCTAGAAAATTCTAAGGTATCAATCACTGGTTGTGTGATGGTAGCCAAACCATGACGCTCGTAATTAGCATTCATAAAGCCAACGTCAAAAGTTGCGTTGTGAGCGACAAGTACAGTGTCTTGACAAAAAGTTTGAAATTCTTGCAAGACTTGTAACAAAGGTTTAGCCCCTTGCAAATGTTGATTGGTAATCCCTGTTAGCTCTGTTGTAAATGTGCTAATAGGGTAGCCAGGGTTGATAAATTCATCAAATTGCTCAATAATATTACCCTTATACATCTTAGATGCTGCAATTTGAATCAAGTCGTTATTAATAGCAGACAGACCCGTGGTTTCCACGTCAAAAACAACATAGGTTGCCTCATTCAGAGGCAAATCAATTTCATTATAGGTGATAGGAACCCTATCTTCAACTAGGTTAGCTTCCAGTCCAAAAATAACCTTAATATCATTTTTACGCCCCGCATGATAACCATGTGGAAAACTTTGAACATTGCCATGGTCAGTAATCGCAATAGCCTTATGTCCCCACTTAGCTGCCCGAGCAATTAAATCTTCAACGGTAGGTAGTGCATCCATAGTTGACATATTGGTATGTGCATGAAATTCTACCCGTTTTTGCCCTTCAGGCATGGTATCTTTACGCTCTTCATGATTAATGACTTTAACATCTTGAACGTTCATTGTTAGCGACTTGGTAAATTGATTATTTTCAACATTCCCTCGAACACGTAACCAGGTACCTTTTGCAATCACATCATATTTTTTTAAGTCCTCATCATCCTTAGCCCATCTTTGCATGGCAAAACTTGAGGTGTAATCTGTCATTTTAAAGTTGATTATCCAGCGACCAGTTCGTGTTTTTTTTCTTTCTACCGCAAAAACAAGCCCTTCAAAAACAATTCTATTTTCTTCCTCAAAAACATCGATCATAGGTGTGATTTCAGCCTTAGCAAAACTAGCTTGTCTCATCGTTGTGCGCTCTTGATAAGACGTATTTGACACTTCCTGTTGAGGTTGTAACGCTTCTAACGATTTTTGCGCTTCAATAGCTTCTTTAGTCGCTGTTTCAATTAATTGATTTTTACCAGTTTCAAATTTTTCAACCACAGATTTTGTCAACTCATCGCTTGAGACAATATCAAATGAAACTTTGCCAAAGCCAAAAGCTTCAAATTGTTTTTCTAGGTTAGGCAAATGATTCTTACGAAAATGCTCATTATTCAAAAAATGAGGTGCCTTGATAAAAATAGTGTTATTGTCATAATAAACCTCCAAATGAGAAAAAGAACTCTTAAAACTCATGCTCTGACAAAGCTCAGAATCAAAAGCTTCTTGGTAATAATCTTTGAGAAGTTCATCAGTGACAACGACATTTTTAACAGACAGAAAAAAAGTTGCTGTGATATTCAAAGAAGAGAACGTTTCAATCAACGACTGCTTTAAACTCCGATAAATCGCAATGGGCAACAACTGATTAAAAGAAAAATAAAACGTCCAGCTTCTTTTTTGAGAATTCACCAAAACACGCTCAATGTCAGCATCAGAAAAAACTGCTGATTCTCTCAAATCATCAGAAATACCTATTTGGTCTAGTAATTGCTTGAATAAATCCGTCATGATTACTCCTTGTTAAATCGTACTTCTATTTTACCACAATTATAAGAAAGATAGGATTAGGAAAAATAAGAAAAAGACAAGCACTAGATGCTTATCTTTTGGTGAGTTATCTCTAAAGTAATCAATTGCCATAAAGCCCATTAAACCTTATATTGTAAATTAATAATCTTTTTAAAGAGACCAATCATTATTAGCTTTTTTAATTAATTCTTTAATCACAGCTGATTTATGATTTTGATATTGGTCTGGTAAATAGCGATATAACTGACTTGCTTCTTTTTTAATGTCCAAATAACGCTCAAAAGCGTCTTGATTATTTCTCAGAAAATCTCTAAATCTTAATTCTTCTATTGCTTTGTGATTGCCCTCTTGATAAAAGTGAAGATGAACCAAATGAGTGATGGTACCAGAAGCGTATTTTTCAAAATATCTTCTTCCAGGTATACCATTTTCTCCTTTTGCGATATAACCTAACTTTTCTAATTGTTTATTATAATAATCAATTTTTTCAATCTTGTTCACAATAACAAGCACATCAATAGTTGGTTTAGCAGACATCCCTACAATAGCTGTAGAACCAAAATGATGTACTGCTACTATTTGTTTCGACAAAAGATTAACGAGATCAATTTTTACCTCTTCAAATTATCTCACCCAATCAGGATTATAGGGCAATAAAAGCATTTCTCGTTTTTTCATTGATTTTTCCTAAAAGTATTTCATTGAATTATTTACAACTATTTTAAGTCTTCTTTGAAACAATTATATCATAAAGCTGAAATAACAAGTTGTCCCAAGTAAATAAGCAATAAAAAAGGGATATTAACCCTTGTTTCAAGACCGGCATTAATTAAATAGTGTTTGATAAAACTTTGGTATAAGAAGATTAAAAGAATCATACCATTCTAATACTCTATCAGCTCTTGTTTTCATTGTATCAATTTGTTTATCCCCACGATTGACCGCCCAACTAATTGAACTAATAATATCAACCGCCATATAAAGAGCCATCAATAGCCAAAAATCTTCAGGTATTGCATTGTTAGCAAAATAGCCTTGTAAGACCCCACTGGCAAAATCTTCAGAGTGCATAGCATTCCAGACCATCCTATTGAATTCTTCATAAGGGTCGCCAATTTCTAAAGAACCAAAATCAACAATAGTTAATTTTTTAGTTTTTTCTTCAATCATCATATTACCAACATGGTAATCTCCATGACACAATGTTTGTGGTCGGTTTTCTAATAAATAACGATGCTGATTAATGAAATCAATAAAGATTTTTCCTTTCGGATAGTAAGTTTTTACAGGATTAAAAGCTACTATTTTTTTATCAATTTTACAGTTAAAAATCGTTTCCCAATCAGAAACCGTTTCATCTATAATGATAGAATGAATTTGCCTGACGTATTCTCCTGCCAAAAAACCATATTGATAATGTTCAGTTTTTGAGAGAGTTTTAGAATAATGACTAAAATCTTGCCCATTTATCCAAGGGTATAGACTTTCAATATGATTTTCTCCATATTTAACATCTATAAGTGAAGCAACATTGATTTTTACAGAAGCTAAAGCCTTGGCATATTTCACTTCAAGTTGTTTTTTACTCGCATAGGACAAGGGCGATATTTTTAATAAATAGTCTTTGTTTCCTATAATATGATACTTTTTTTCATCAGAAAAACCCTTTTCAATATCAACTTTACTCTTATAGTCTAACTCATCAAATAAAAACATCTTACTCCTTCTTATAGCAACAATCTCCAATATATTTAATAAGTCTGTATTAATAGTCTTGAAAAATACTTTATGAGGAACAGAACCTCTGAAATCATACAAAAAACAGAAAAATAGAATTAAAAATCTTGTATCAAAGCTTTAACATTATTTTCAAACTCTTTATCCATGAACCATCTATTTTCAGGTTAACAATTATTAATTTAATAACCAACTTTATTTTTTTGATAGCCTAAAACACTAAAAATTTGACTTGAATTTTTGAACTTAAATTGTTCAAGTAAAACACGAAAACCATGCTGTTTGTAAAAGGCTATAACAGGGTCATTGTGAACCGCCTTGGTACTTAAAAGTAGATTATCCTGTGAAACATTAGTGATTAATGCATTTAACAGCTGTCCACCAATACCTTGTCCTTGAGTCTCTTGTTTGACAAAAAGTTCATTCACTTCAAAGGTTGAAACAAACCAATCATAATCATCATTCAAATAAGGATTGACTTGCTTTGCCCAATAATTTTCTTTCAAATAATCATAACCAAAAACACCACCAAGCAATTCATTATCATCTGAAACATAAGCAATAACGATTGGATTCTTTTTATCATTGATGCTTTTCTTAATTCGCCAAACAAGTAAAGCCTTCGTCTCGTCATCAACTTGAAAAACATCTTGGTAAAGTTCAGAAAGCGGTTCAAGAATATCAAGTATGTCCTTATCCTTAAACATTTTAATCATCCAAAACACCTCATAATTTTCATTACTAAAATAATAATACCATAGTTGTCAACAAATTAATTGTTAGGCCCTCTTTAAAATCAATAAAAATTGGATTTTTTGAAAAACAAGTCTTTTTGTATAATCTTAGCATTGACAAAGTAGAAATTGGATTATCATCATTTCAAAAAAGGGGTATTTCATCCTAAACTAATGACTATGTTTAAACATTAATGAAAATTAGAAAAGACAACAATTAAATAATTACTCTTCAATAGAAAAATAAATTAAAAAGCCCTATAGTGACTATATCTTTAGTTTTTATCAATAGATTTTACACATCTAAACCCCATATTACTGGATGTCGATGTCGCACTTGTGCCATTTCTAGCCGCAACTCTATAACGATTGCAATAACTAAAATGACAAAGAAAAGACCCACCTCTTATAGCAAAAAATTCATCTGATTCTTTTTGGTGATTATTCCAAATTTGTTCCGAGGTTTGTTCATTAAATACCGTTAAACTAGCTTGGTAGGGATTACTACACCACTCCCAAACATTGCCTATCATCTGATAAAGACCAAATTGATTTGGTTTAAAAGAATAAACTGGTGCAGTTCCTACAAAGCCATCTTCCTGAGTGTTCACCATTGGGAATTGGCCCTGCCATGTGTTGGCCATAAACTCGCCATCTTTTTCTAGTTCTTCACCCCATGGAAAACGTCCAACCGTTCCAGCTCTTGCGGCAAACTCCCACTCTGCTTCAGTGGGTAACCTCATTTTTGCCCATGCACAATAAGCTAATGCATCATTTCTTGAAACATGTACAACAGGGTGATCCAACCTATCATAAATAGAACTACCTATCCCTTCTGGTTGGTTCCAACGAGCACCCTCGACAGCAAGCCACCAAGGCGATTCAGGCATAGAAGGATAACTGAAACGCTTCTCTTCCGGGATTAATTGATAAAAAACTGAACTCCATCCATACTTTTCGGCATCAGTTTTATAGTCCGTTTCTTCAATAAATTTAGAAAAACTTTCATTTGTAACTGGAGTATCGTGTATTATAAAGTTTTGAACCTTTACTAACTGAGGAGGAAATTCGTGATCAATAGGAACTCCTTCATTGTATGAATCTCCCATCATAAACTGACCACCAACTATTTTTATCTCTTTCATAAATTATTCCTTTCTTATTACTTGTAATATTAAAAATCTCCTAAAGAAATTCGCAAAATAGATTGAGAGTATTGAGTAAATTATTGTTCTTAAAAATTAAACTAACTTAAACACTTATTAAGCTTTCATTACTAAATCCATAATACCATAGTCAACAACTTATAACACAATAAAACATTAATGAGTTTGACTTATCATAATTATTTTATGAAAATAAAAAAGACAAGGAATATGTTCCTTGTCTTTTTTATTATACCGGCGGCCGGGGTCGAACCGGCACGTCCGTGAGGACACTGGATTTTGAGTCCAGCGCGTCTGCCAATTCCGCCACGCCGGCAAAGAGTTCTAACTGGGGTAGCTGGATTCGAACCAACGCATGAGGGAGTCAAAGTCCCTTGCCTTACCGCTTGGCTATACCCCATTAAATAGGCGAGTGATGGGAATCGAACCCACGAATGCCAGAGCCACAATCTGGTGTGTTAACCACTTCACCACACTCGCCATATTTAACACGGGCAGTAGGAATCGAACCCACACTGAAGGTTTTGGAGACCTTAGTTCTACCTTTAAACTATGCCCGTTATGATGGAAAGAGAGGGATTCGAACCCCCGAACCCGAAGGAGCGGATTTACAGTCCGCCGCGTTTAGCCTCTTCGCTATCTTTCCTTTTTTAAACATGGCGCGAGACGGAATCGAACCGCCGACACATGGAGCTTCAATCCATTGCTCTACCAACTGAGCTACCGAGCCGTTTTTTCTATTGCGGGAGCAGGATTTGAACCTACGACCTTCGGGTTATGAGCCCGACGAGCTACCGAACTGCTCCATCCCGCGTTATCAATAGTAAGGAGGATGTGGGATTCGAACCCACGCACGCTTTTACACGCCTGACGGTTTTCAAGACCGTTCCCTTCAGCCGGACTTGGGTAATCCTCCGAAAAATATAAAATAGTCCGTACGGGATTCGAACCCGTGTTACCGCCGTGAAAAGGCGGTGTCTTAACCCCTTGACCAACGGACCATAAAATATAAATGGGCACGAGTGGACTCGAACCACCGACCTCACGCTTATCAGGCGTGCGCTCTAACCACCTGAGCTACGCGCCCAAGCAAAATATAGTGCTTGGTTTACCTTAAAGTAAAGCGGGTGACGAGAATCGAACTCGCGACAACAGCTTGGAAGGCTGTAGTTTTACCACTAAACTACACCCGCTTAAAAAATGGGAGTTAACGGGATCGAACCGCTGACCCTCTGCTTGTAAGGCAGATGCTCTCCCAGCTGAGCTAAACTCCCCTTAGCTAAGCAACTACCCTATCTCACAGGGGGCAACCCCCAACTACTTCAGGCGTTCTAGGACTTAACTGCTGTGTTCGGCATGGGTACAGGTGTATCTCCTAGGCTATCGTCACTTAACTTATGAAT
>NZ_JAENBO010000003.1 GCF_016481305.1 Streptococcus pacificus
GAGCTGTCACATCACCTTCGGTGAACAATGCTTTAGCATCTGTTGTCTGTGCTTGACCTTGTTTACCTGTCGTTTCAGCTGTTTGGGCTGTTGGTGTTACTTTCTCTACTGTAGGAGTGTACTTAGCTGTTACTGCTGTGCCATTCTTATCAACACGTTTAACAGTGACACCTGTACCTGTGCCTGTGAAGCTTGGTTCTGGGGTAAAGGTTACTGTACCATCTGGTGCAACAGTATAGGTTCCTTCTCCGTCGATAGTCTTAGTTTTACTTCCATCTTCAAATGTTGCTGCAACATTATCATCCATTGGGACTTGTGGGTCACCTGCTGTGAAGACTGGTTGACCACTTTGAACTTGACCTTGTTTTCCTGTAGAAGTGGCATCTGTTCCCGTTGGAACAACAGGTTTAACCGTTGGTGTGTATGTTCCTTCAACTGTCGTACCATTCTTATCACTAGCTTGAACGATGATAGCTGGTGCAACACCAACAAAGTCTTTCTCTGGTGTAAAGATAATCCTATTATTAGCCTTATCTATGCTATAAGTACCAACCTTCATACCTGCTGAAGTGAACACTTCAACCGGTTGATCAGTATATTGATCGTTCGTGTTTTTCAGCCTAATATTGTCAATTGTAATAACACCCTCAGGTATATTTGCACCTGGTATAAAGTTAAGTGTTTCACCATAATTTGAAGCATTTTCATCATCCTCAAAAACAATATTTGAACTTTGTTCTATTCCTTGAAGACCTGTTGTTTCTGATGAATGAGCTGTTGGAGTAACAGCTGTAACTGTTGGCGTATACTTAGCCGTTACTGCTGTACCGTTCTTGTCAACACGTTTAACCGTGACGCCTTCTGCTGTGCCTGTATAAGTAGGAACTGGAGTGAAAGTGACAGTGCCATTTTCTGATACTTCGTAAGTTCCAACACCATCAACTGTCTTAATGGTTTCACCATCTTCAAAAGTAGCTGGAACCGTATTATCCATTGGAACAAGATCATTACCTGGATTAAAGACTGGCTGACCTGTTTGAACTTGACCTTGAGGGCCTGTTGAGGTAACGTCCATTCCCGTTGGAACAACTGCGGTAACTGTTGGAGTATAGGTCGCTGTCACCACTCTACCATTCTTATCGGCAGCTTGTATAGATACACTAGGAGCTGCCCCTACAAAATCTTTTTCAGGAGTGAAAACGACGGCAGTTGCTGCTTTATCTAAAGTAAATGTACCTATTTTTTTACCAGATGCATCAAAGACAATAACAGGTTGATCCGTAGCTTGACCATTAGAATCCAATAAAGTGATTGATGTGCTATCAATCTGTGCTTTAGGAGTCTCTGCTCCTGGAACAAAATTAATTGTTTGACCAGGGTTAGCATCATTTTCATCAGTAGTCAAAATAATTGGTGATGTCTGTGCTTGGCCTTGTACTCCTGTAGTCTCAGAAGATCTAGATGATGGGATAACAGCTATGACAGTTGGTACATAAACACCATCCATAGTCGTAAATCCATTAATATTTTGATTAATATTATCTAAACCGTTCAATGAAGTATTTGATGTCCAACCAGTGGTTTGACCATTTTTGTCTGTGGCTCTTAAAACAACACCATCAGCAGTGCCTACAAAACTTGAAACAGGTGTAAACGTAACCGTACCATCTGAAGTAACTGTATAAGTTCCTTGCCCTGGTTTCGTAAAACTTGTTACCAGGCTTCCATCTGGGGCAACAATTTTAACAGCTTGAGTTGTATCAATAGTATTTGCCGTGTTGAAGTCAGTTTTTAGTTTCCCATAAGCTGTGAAATTCATGGTAGTACTTTGTGGCTCACCTTGATTTCCTGAAGTTTCTTTTCGTTCACCTTTTGGTGGATGAATAGTTTTTATTAGAAAATCTTCAACTTCACCAGAAGTTGCTAAGTCAACTGGGTATTGAATTTCTTCAGATTTCAAAGCAATTCTGACACGAGCTCCTAAAGCAGAAATTGAGGTGTCAATAATTTGGGGAGCATTTTGAAAAACAAGATCAACAGGACCATCAGAAGTGACTTCAATCATGGCAGATGACTCATTATCATCAAACTTACCATTATTATTAAAGTCAATCCATCCTTTCACAAAGGCTCTTTCATTACCATTTCTATTTGCTTTTATTGAAAGAGTATACTCATGATTTTCTGCTTGATGGATAACAAAGGGTTGACCACTTGCGGAAAGTTGAGTGTCTCCCTCATCAGCATCATCATTGTTATCATCTCTAAACCACTCACTACCAGAACCAGTTGGATCTGATTGATCGACATCATAGTCTGGTTTCTCAGTACCAAGAAACGGCGCTGGTTCCCCATTTAAATCCCTAATAGCATGAGCAACATAACCATAAGAGGCTGGAGCATCACCAATATCAGTTAGTAAAAATCCTATTTGAGTCGTTTGTCCTCCAATAGTATTCATATATATACCGACTTCTGTAGCTCCTGATGTTGCTACTACTGGTACACTATGAGAGTCTTTATTAGTTCTAACACCTCCAAAAACTTTTGAACCAAGCCCACCAGTGACTTGATCAGGATTTGCCCAATATTCTGGTATATATCCTCCATTTGCTATACTAGCTAAATCAGAAGCTGAGTTCACGGTATATCTTACATTGTTTTCATCTTGCTTAATCGTTGCAATTTCTTCCCAATTAGAACCATTTGTAGTAAATATATTGATTTCGTGCGATTTTGCTTCTTCACCATCAGCCATTAAGATAGTGACAGGTACTTCGTCACCTTTATATATCGCAGTGACCTTCAGTCGCATTCCAACATTAAATGCTCCTTGTTCAACACCAAAGTTGGTCAATCGGTCTTCAGTACTGAGACCTGCTAATCTGACATGTGACCATACCGGATCTTGTGGTTTTAATATAATATCAGTTGGTCTTCCACTCCACCAACCTCGTTTATCTGTCCGATATCTATTTACAGCATTTGGATTATAACCTTTAGCAGGATCACCTCCAGTACGCTCTTTATAGAAATCAGTTGCTTCAAAGGGTTTTAACTCTATTACCTCAGCTTTTACAGTAAAACCTGGAGAAATCTCTTTTTGAAATACGGTTCCAACTTTAAGAGCTTTTGTTCCATCGCTTAAAACTTTTACATTTTGAATATCATTATCATCAGTAAAATCTACCCATACAATTTGTTTGCTTAGTTTGGCTAAATCAAGATTTTTTTCTCTAGGGGTTTCAGTATCACCAAGTCTAAAACCTGTACCAGAAGGAATTTCTTTCCCTTCATTATGAGGACGAGGCAATGCAGAACTAACAGGTTTTTCACTTTTTTCAACAGAATAAGCTTTAGTTTGCTTTATTAAAATTTCTTTTATCTCATTTTCATTAACATCTGGTAAAGAATTTAGATTTTCTCTTTCGGTTAATTCTGAATGAAATGACTCTTCTTCAGGATTTAATAAAGAGGTTTCTGTCTCTGTAACAGAATTTTCTTGTGTGTCAGTATGATTATCTTTATTATCTTTATCTACTGGTGTTCCAGAAACCTTTTCAACCAATGAATTTTGTTTATCTTCAGTTTCTTCTGATTTTTTTGTTTCAGCTGATAAAATACTATTTTCATCATCTTGAACCTCTGGAACAGTTTCATTTGTAGGAGATGAAGGTAAGACTTCATTACTGTCAGAAGTGGTTTGAGCTTCTAGTGTTGAATTAATTGCTACATTCTCAGAAGGAACGACTTCCGGATCAACTGATTTTGCATCAACCAACTCTTCTGAATATTCTGAATATTCAACCACCTCTACAGAAATAGGTTCTGGTGATTCAATTATTTCTAAAGGAACTTCTTCAACCTTTTCAACCTCTACAGTATTAGACTGATTAGCAGACTGATCTATGACTACCTCAGTAGTTGAAATAGAGTCATCTGCTTCTACAGTGCCAGCAAATATAGCAAACACAGTACCAATCAGTACTGATGCTGCTCCAATTTTAAATTTCTTTATCGTAAAACGTTGTTTACTCTCTAAATTTTTTCTTTTTGACATGTCATCTCCTTTTTTTAAGACAAAAAGTTGTACTCACTCTCAAGTATAGGCTTTATTACTGTATTTGTCAATGTTTTCAACAACTTTGCTTCTATTCAATCTTATGTTTTATACAAAAAATAGTTAAGAAAAAAGAGAGGAATCTTCCCTCTCTTTTATCTTATTTCCGCATTCAAATCAATGGCAAGTGCTGTGATGATTTTCTCGATATAATTAGTCACTTCTTCATCAGTTAAACTATCCGTTTCTTTTTGGAATGTCAGGCTATAAGCCATTGATTTTTTGCCAGTTTCGATAGTGCTACCGCTATATACATCAAATAGTTTAATGTCTTTAAGATTTTTTACCTTGGCTTTCTCAATGACAGAAATAATATCATCATGTGTCACATTAACATCAACAAGTAAGGCTAAATCTCTTGAAACAGCAGGGTATTTGATAACATCTTTGAAGATGATTTGTGTTTGCCACAACTCTTCCACTTTTTGCAAGTCAATTTCAGCAACATAGGTTTCTGAAAGATCATAGTCTTTAGCTACTTGCGGATGAATCTGACCAACAAAACCAAGTACTTCTTCGTCTTTTAAAATAAGTGCTGTTCTTCCTGGATGCATATTCTCCATCTTTGTTGCTTGATAGTCAACAGAAATATTTAACTGACGAAACAGTGTTTCTAAAACACCTTTGGCATAAAAGAAATCAACTGGTGTCGCTTTTGTTTGAAAATCTTTATCAGCCACTAAACCTGTAATAGCAAAAGCAAGTTTACCAACTTCATTTGGTAGCGGTGCTGTCTCGTCTGTTGCTGGTTTAAAGATTTTTCCAATTTCATAGATGGCAATATTCTTAAGATTACGAGCTGTATTGTAAGCTATAATATCAAGCATTCCAGACAAGATATTTTGTCTTAAAACGGAGCGATCACTAGTCATTGGCCACATCAACTCTGTTAATTCTTGTGGTTCTTGGTTAAAAGCAATTGCTTTTTCAGGTGTTGTTAAAGCATAAGAAATCACTTCTGATAATCCTTGTGCTTCAATAATACTTCTTATTTTTCGACGTAGTTTTTGGGTTCTTGTCAATTCACCAATGGTGCCACCTGTACTAGGTAGAGTAGTTGGTAATTTGTCATAGCCATAAATACGAGCAATCTCTTCGACCAAGTCAGCTTCAATGGCAATGTCCCAACGACGTGGTGGTACAGAGACAGAAAAGCCACTAGCATCCCCACTGACTCCAAAACCAAGTTGAGCCATTATTTTCTCAATATCAGTATAAACAAGTTCAGTTCCAAGACGAGTATTAACGTAATCAAGATTAGTAGAAACCACTTTGTCTGCTAACTGTAATTGACCTACTGAAGCCATCCCTGATAAAACAGAACCTTCTGCTAATTCTGTTAACATGGCAGCTGCATAATCAAGGGCCTCTATCACAGTAGCATGATTGATGCCTTTTTCAAAACGTGATGACGATTCAGATCTAAGATTTAAACGGCTACTTGTTTTTCTAACAAGTTGTCCGTCAAAAACAGCGGCCTCAAGAACAACTGTCTGTGTGTTATCATCAATTTCAGTTGATTGTCCACCCATAACACCTGCCAAGGCAACAGGTTTATCAGCAACAGTAATTACCATGTCCTCAGCAGTTAAGCTTCTTTCTTCACCATCTAAAGTCGTGATCATTTCTTTTTCTTTGGCTAGTCTTGCAACAATAGTTTTTTCTTCAAATTTATCATAATCAAAAGCATGCATCGGTTGACCAAAATAGAGCAAAACATAGTTGGTAATATCAACCACATTATTAATAGGTCTAATGCCTTGATTCATTAAAACATTTTGCAACCATTGAGGACTAGGTTTAATCACAACATTTTCAACCACACGCGCTGCATAAAAAGGTATTTCTTTAGCTGCAACTTCAACAGATAAAACATCTGAAACATTCTTGGCAGTCTCCACTAATGATTTTTTTTCAAAATAAACAGGTTTATCATAAATAGCTGCAACTTCATGAGCCACTCCTCTCATTGATAAAGCATCCGCCCGATTTGGTGTGATTGCTAGCTCAATAATTTCATCATCAAGATCAAGGTATTTAAAAATAGAATCGCCAACTAAAGCATCATCAGGCAGTCGGTAAATATTATCCTGGTAGTCTTTAGGGATCACTGAATCTGGTACACCAATTTCACTCAAGGAACATAGCATACCAAATGACGAAACACCTCTAATTTTTCCTTTTTTAATCTTACGATTACCTACAATTCGAGCACCTGGAATAGCGACAATTGTTTTCATTGCTAAATCAACAACTTTTCCGCCACAAACCACCTGGATAGGTTCTTCTTCGCCTATATCAACTTGGCAGACTGTTAAGTGTGTGTCTGGAATCTTTTCTTTTTCGACAATTTGTCCAACAATTAATTTGGATAGGCCTTCATTTAGTTGTGAAACGCCCTCCACCTCAATTCCAGTAGTTGACATTTTTTCTGATAATTCTGAACTGGGTACATCAATTGCAACGAGTTTTTTTAACCATTTATAACTAACTAACATATTTTTCCTTTCACTTACTGTTTATTCATTAATTTAAATGAAATGAGGTTCTAAAACGACTCATTAGTTGAATTGTTCATTAAAGCGAACATCTCCTTGATAGAAACCTCTGATATCATTGATACCATAACGCAACATTGCAATACGTTCTTGTCCAAGTCCAAAAGCAAAGCCAGAATATTTTTGAGCATCAACGCCACTCATCTCAAGAACATTAGGATGAACCATACCAGCTCCTAATATTTCAATCCAACCGGTCTGTTTACAAACATTACAACCAGTTCCCCCACACTTGAAACAAGAAACATCAACTTCAACAGAAGGTTCAGTAAATGGGAAATAAGAAGGGCGCAAACGAATGTTACGGTCAGCACCAAACATTTTTTGGCTAATGAGCTGAAGAGTCCCTTTTAAGTCACTCATTGAAATATTTTCACCAACTACTAAACCTTCAATTTGATGGAATTGATGACTATGCGTCGCATCATCTGTATCGCGTCTGAAAACACGCCCTGGTGAAATCATTTTGAGAGCACCTTTTGAAAAGTCATGTTTGTCTAGGGTTCTTGCCTGTACAGGACTGGTATGTGTTCTCAATAAAATTTCTTCTGTAATATAAAAGGTATCTTGCATATCTCTTGCTGGGTGGTTTTTAGGTAAATTCATTCTTTCGAAGTTATAATAGTCTGTTTCCACTTCAAATCCGTCAACAACCTGAAAGCCCATGCCTAGAAAAATATCTTCAATTTCTTCGTTGATTTGAGTTAAAACATGACGATTCCCTTGTTTAAGTTGCTTACCTGGAAGGGTCACATCAATTTTTTCTGAAGCTAGTTGTGCTTCGATTTTTGCATTTGACATTTTAATCATCATGTCTTCAAAAGCTTTGGTTAGAGTATCTCTCACCTCATTTGCTTCTTTACCGATAACTGGTCGCATATCATTTGATAAGTCTTTTAGACCTTTTAGGATTTCAGTTAGTTTCCCTTTCTTCCCTAAAACTGAAACACGAAGGTCTTGAAGCTCTTTTGAACCATCTAAGGCCATCTCTTTTAGAGACTCTAGTGTTTCTTTTTTTAATGCTTGTAGTTGCTCTTGTAGTGTCATCATAATCCTTTCTTAATCAATAAAAAAGTGCCAATACTCCATTTATTCGGAGCGTTGACACGCGGTACCATCCGTTTTCATCTAGTTAGACTAGACCTTAATTGACTATCCTTTTTTGAGTGAATTCGCTAAATTAAGACTTTGTGAGCTTTCAGTCACGACCCACATTCCCTGATAAGTTTTCCTTTAGTTACTAGTCTCATAGATAAGTATTTAATTAACGTTATTGTAACAAATTTCATACCAGTTAGCAAGATTTTTCCTGATTAATTGTTAAACAAGTATGACTTTTATTGTACTAGTTGTTCAGCATCTTTTAATTTAACGGAAACGATTTTGGAAACGCCTGATTCTTGCATGGTCACTCCATAAATACTATCAGCAGCAGCCATAGTTCCTTTTCTGTGGGTAACAACAATAAACTGACTCGATTTATCAAAGCGATTTAAATAATCACCAAAACGTTTAACATTAGCTTCGTCAAGTGCTGCTTCAACCTCATCAAGGATAACAAATGGAATTGTTTTAACTCTAATAATAGCAAATAAGAGAGCTAAAGCAGATAAGGCTTTTTCACCACCACTCATCAGATTGAGCGATTGAATCTTTTTACCTGGCGGTTGAACAGATATTTCAACGCCTGAGGTCAACAAATCACCATCAGTCAATTGCAAATCAGCTGTCCCTCCACCAAACATTTGTTTAAAGGTTTGCTTAAAGCTATCTCTAACAGCCTCAAAGGTCGTTTTGAATCTAACTTTCACCTCATCATCCATATCATGAATCGTTGATAATAAAAGTTCTTTGGCGCTAGTCAAGTCAGCTCTTTGACTATTTAAGAAATCAAGACGCTCTTTGACCTCATCATACTGCTCAACAGCATCCAAATTGACTGGACCAAGTTTTTTAATAGCATTAAGATACTCTCTTAATTGTTCTTTTGCTTTTGGCATCTCATCAATCTCATTAGCCACTTCTTGTGCCATAGAAAAACTCATTTGATAGTCTTCTGATAACAGTGTCGCAAATTGACGAAGTTTATTACTGATTTGTTCAATTTGTGATTCTAGTTGTGTTTGTGTTCTGATAAAGCCTTCATTTTGTTGGCTAATTTTTTGAATTTGTTCAGACAAATCATCTAAAGCCCCCTCACTATCTTCCCACTCATATTGTAAACGAACAGCGTGTGACTGATAATCTTCTTTTTCTTTTTTGGCATTATCTAGCTGCAACTTAAGAGTTGGCAATTCATCTTCATTTATGGCACTAAGATGATCATCAAGTAAAGTTTTATTTTTTTCATAATCGTCTTCTAACTGAACGAGTTCTTCTTGTAGTCTACTAAGATTGGTTTGCTCAAATTTCAATTCATTCATCAAGTCTCGTTCAACCAGTCGTTCTTTTGATAACTCTTTCGTTAATGTCTCAACCGTTTGAATAATACTATCTTTGTCCTTCTTAATTTTTTCAATCTCAATGGTAACAGATGACTTTTCTTTAGTGATAGCTTCAAGTTTATTTTCAATTGTCGTTTTTTGGTCTACTAAAGTTTCAAGCCTTTCATTCTTTTGACCATTTTCTAGATGAGCAATAAGAGTTTTTCTATCTTTTAGTTCTTCACTTAAACGGGTTAATTCAATTGAAAGTTTTTGCTCTTCTAATCGAGCCATTTCTCCTTGATTTTTAGTGTTTTCAATAGCCTGTCTAAGTTCACTTATTTCTTGTTTAAGTGTTTCAACTTGTTTTTCGTCAGACACAACAGTTGCCTTTAACTGATTGATTTCAGACTTCAACCCATCCAACTCAGGCTTAATAAATAAACTATTGTTTTGACGGTTAGCACCTCCTGAAAAAGATCCTCCAGGGCGAATTTCTGTGCCGTCTAAAGTGACTAGACGCACCTGGTAGTTTACCAATCGAGCCGCTTCATTAGCTTTATTAGTGTCTTCAAAAATAACAGTTGTTCCCAGTAAATAGTTAAAGATGTTCGCTAAATTACCATCAAATGATACTAAGTCACTTGCAACACCTAAATAGCCGTTTGCTTTTTGCAATTGTCGTTGATTGTGAGCAGATAATTGTCTTGCCTTAATCGTTGTCAAAGGTAAAAAAGTTGCCCGTCCTTGACGTGTTTTTTTAAGAAATTGAATAGCACGTTTAGCAGCCATTTCATCGGCAACAATGACATGTTGACTACTAGCACCCAAAGCAATCTCAATAGCCGTTTGATATTTTTTATCAAAGGAAATTTTCTCACTAACGGCACCAATAATATCTTTAATCTCAGTGGCATTTTGAAGAACTGATTTAACCCCGCTATAAAATTGACTGTGATTTTTTAAAATGGTTTCTAAGCTATTTTTTCGTGCCTCTTTATTCTTCAGACGATCTAGTCGATCAAACAGTTCTGTTTGGCTAGTTTGATATAGATTATCTAATTCATTTAATTGATTCACTTGTGATTGGTGTGCTTTTAAAAGTCTTTCCACTAATTCTTTAGCATCGTTATGAGAAGTTTGAACCGTCGAAAGTGTCTTTTTCAATTGGTCTAACGCATTGACCAAATGCTCTTTTTCTTTTTCTTTATCTTTTAAAGATTCTTCTTGGTTTTCAATCGCAGCCAAAACAGAGGTAAGTTGATTAGATAGATCAGCTTCTTGGTGCATTAAAGCAACAAAATCTTCTCGAAAACCTTCAATAATGTCATCTGGATGAGTTGAAAAACGTTCTAACTCTTTTTCAAGATTATTAATTTTTAATTTTAGCGACTGACTATTTTCTTCTAATGTTGTCAAATAGTCCTTTTTAGCCAAGATTGACTGCTTTAATGTCAGTTGCTGCTTGGCAATCTTATCCAAAGTCTCTTTCGTGAGGGCTTGTTTTTCCTCTTTTTGATGAGATTCTAGGGTGATAATGGCAATTTTTCGCTCTAATTCACTAATAAGTCGCGTTAATTCCATCAAATCCGTTTGAACCTTATCTTTTTCTTCAGATAACTGATGACGTTTTAATTTTAAGGTTTGATTTTCTTTTTCTAAAGCATCCTTTTTAGCATAATAATGCTTTAAATTGTCAGTTGCTTCTTTTAAGCTAGTTTTTTTATCACTTAAGTCTTGCTTATAAGAAATAATATCAGCCACTAAAATATCCAATTGTAACGATTTTCTTTTATCTTCTAAAGTTAAGTATTCTTTGGCTGCTTTGGCTTGTTTTAGTAAAGGTTTAATCTGATTGTCTAATTCATAAATAATGTCATCTAGTCGGTCTAAATTACTTTGTGTTTGATTGAGTTTTGACTCAGTTTCTTTTTTTCTCGTTTTATATTTTAAAACACCAGCAACTTCTTCAAAAATCGCTCGTCTTTCTTCTGGTTTACTGTTAAAAATCGTTTCAACACGACCTTGTGAAATAATCGAAAAAGAATCTCTTCCAAGTCCCGTATCCATAAATAAGCTATGAATATCTTTCAATCGAACCTTTTTACCATCAATCAAATAATCACTATCACCATTTCGATAAACATGGCGTTCAACTTTTATCTCCTTGTTAGCATTTGCAATAAAACCATCACTATTGTCTAATGTCACTGTGACTTGAGCATAGTTAAGAGCCTTGCGACTTTCAGTGCCAGCAAAAATAACATCGGGCATTTTCCCACCACGAAGATTTTTGGCACTGGATTCTCCCAAAGCCCACCTTAAACTCTCTGTAATATTACTTTTTCCTGAACCATTAGGACCAACAACGGCTGTTATCCCTTGATTAAAATCAATTTTTGTTTTATCTGCAAAAGACTTAAAACCATACATTTCAATTTGCTTTAAGTACATTTATGACCTCTTTTTAAAAGCTTCAAGCGCATTTTTAGCTGCATCTTGTTCTGCTAGTTTTTTAGATTTTCCTACTCCAGAGCTTACCTCTTTGTTATCAACCAAAACAACGACCTCAAAAATTTTAGCATGGGCTGGTCCTGATTCTTTTACAACACGGTAATCAATTAAAACATCACCTTGTGACTGGAGTAATTCTTGAAAGTTCGTTTTATAATCCAATACACGTTCAAATTTGCCCTCTTCAACTAGAGGAATCATGACTTTATCTAAAAATGATTCTACAGCTTCAACACCAGAATCCAGTAATAAAGCTCCTAAAAAGGCTTCGAATAAATCACCTAAAATGGTGTCTCGATTTCGTCCCCCAGACTTTTCTTCACCTTTTCCTAGTCTAATATATTTATCAAACTCACAAAACCTAGAAAAGCCAGCTAAACTTTCTTCCCGAACAATCATTGAACGCATTTTTGAAAGATCTCCTTCAGCTTTTTTAGGATATTTTTTAAAAAGGTATTGGGAAATAACCATTTGAAGAACGGCGTCTCCTAAAAATTCCAAACGCTCGTTATGTGAAATCTTTAGGAGGCGATGTTCATTAGCATAACTCGTATGAGTGAATGCTGTCTTTAATATTTTTTTATTGTGAAAAACAATCCCAAAATCATTTTTTAACTTTTTGTCTAATCCTCTCATTGTCTCTCCTTTCAATTCAATTCTTGTTATTATTATAACAAAAAAAACTCAGAATAACTATTCTGAGTTGAAACATCGCTATAATAGATTAATTTAGTTAAATTACTATAATTTTAGTAGTGGTGAGGCAGAGTCGGGAGAAGTATCATAAATTTTAAATTCCTGGCCAACGCCATAGTCTGCTTTCATCAGTTCTGTTTCCATTGTTAATCTGGCTAATTCTTTTAAATTATTTTCTTTACTGAGATGTCCTAGATGAATCTTTTTAGTTTTATTGCCCAGAGTTCTAATCATTGTTTCAGCACTATCATCATTTGATAAGTGTCCTTCATCAGATAAAATACGTTGCTTTAAACGCCAAGGGTACTTGCCAGATCGCAAGATATCAACATCATGATTTGACTCAATTAAATAACCATCAGCATTTTTTATAAGACCTGCCAGTCGATCACTAACATAGCCAGTGTCAGTTAGTAAGACAAAACTTTTATTATCTTTCATAACACGGTAAAACTGAGGGTCTATAGCATCGTGACTGACACCGAAACTTTCAATGTCTAAATCACCAAAAATTTTTGTTGTGCCACGTTCAAAAATATGTTTTTGACCGCTATCTAACTTACCAATTAACTTGTCCATAACAGACCAAGTTTTTTCATTGGCATAAACATCTAAATTGAATTTTCTGGCTAAAACACCTACCCCTTGAATATGATCACTGTGTTCATGCGTCACTAAAATAGCATCCAAATCTTCTGCTTTTCTGTCTATTTCTGATAATAACTGGCTGATTTTCTTTCCTGATAAACCAGCGTCAATCAGTAGCTTTTTTTTGGGTGTTTCAATATAAAAAGAATTCCCAGTAGAGCCTGAAGCTAACACACTGTATTTAAATCCTAAATCTTCTTCCATTTATCCGACTGTATCCTCCCATTCATCAACGGAAATAGCATCTTTTTCATACGGTAAAACAATTGTAAACGTTGAGCCTTGACCGTAATCACTCTTAGCCCAAATAAACCCATGGTGTTGCTTGATGATTTCTTTTGCAATTGCCAATCCTAAACCTGTGCCACCTTGCTGTCTACTTCTAGCCTTATCAACACGGTAAAAACGGTCAAAAATAAGCGGTAAATCTTTTTTGGGAATACCTAGACCCTCATCTGAAATAGAGATAATGAGTTGAGTATCGGTTGTTCTCATATTGACCTTAATTTTACCACCGTCTGGAGAATATTTGATGGCATTATTAAGAATATTATCAATTACCTGTGTCATTTTATCAGTATCAATTTCAATCCAAATAGATTGAAGTGGATAGTCTCTCACGATGGTATATTTTTTTTCTGACGTCTCACGATTTAATTTGATCTGATCAAAACGATTCAAAATAAAAGTCATAAATGAGGTGAAATTGGTTAACTCAACATTAAGTTGAATCGCTTGATTATCAATTCTAGATAAGTTTAAGAGATCATTAATCATTCGCATCATACGATTGGTTTCATCTAGAGAAACCCTAATAAAATTAGGGGCAATTTCATCTTTTAGGGCACCTTCATCAAGGGCTTCTAAATAAGACTTAACCGATGTTAATGGTGTTCTCAACTCATGACTAACGTTAGATACAAATAAACGACGCTCGCGTTCTTCTTTTTCTTGTTCCGTTGTATCATGTAATACAGCAACCAAACCAGATATAAAGCCACTTTCTCGTCTATTTAGGGCAAATCTAATTCTAAGAGTAATAAATTCACCAACATCATTACGACGGTTAAGGACGACTTCTGGTGTTTTTGAGACCAAATCATGATAGGTGTACTCATTATCAGCATCAAAAATATCTAAAATATTAAGCTCAAGGGCCTCTTCTCTTGTTAGGTTCAATTGTTTTTGTGCGGTATCATTAATCATGATAATTTTACCACCACGATCAGTTGCAAGCACCCCATCACTCATATAAGCAAGGATACTTGATAGCCGATTAGTTTCTTGAGACAACTTATCATGAGTCAAGTGAAAAACTCTTGATAAATCGTTAATATTTTCAGCTAATTCAACAAGGTCCTGACTTGATTTGACATCAAGAATTTCTGAATAGTCGCCAGCCATCAAGGAATAGATTTTTTCAGTCATTTGTTTAATGGTCTTAGCTTGACGATAATCCTTTAAAGCTGAATAAACAAAATAAATCGCCGCAATCGTTAGTAAGACTAAAAGTGATAACTCAAAAAGTGTTAAATCATCCGATAAATTATTCATAATTTTTCATATAATAACCAACACCACGACGGGTCAGAATATATTCTGGACGACTTGGTTGGTCTTCAATTTTCTCACGAAGTCTACGAATAGTGACATCGACAGTTCTAACATCGCCAAAGTAATCATAACCCCAAACGGTTTCTAATAAGTGCTCACGTGTCATCACTTGTCCCATATGAGTGGCTAAATGATGAAGCAACTCAAATTCACGATGGGTTAAATCAATTTCAGACCCATGTTTTTGAGCAACAAAGGCATCCGGAAGGATTTCTAAATCACCTACGACAATAGTTGGTTTCAACCCTTTTTTATTATCTTCTGAGGCAGCTGTTTCAATATTTTCAGTTCGACGTAAATGCGCTTTAATACGTGCAAGTAATTCTCTATTTGAAAATGGTTTTGTGACATAGTCATCTGCGCCTATTTCCAAGCCAATGACTTTGTCAAACTCACTATCTTTTGCTGAAAGCATGATAATAGGAAGATGACTTGTTTTTCTAACTTCTTTTGCAACCTCTAAGCCATCAAGTTCCGGTAACATTAAATCTAAAATCAATAAATCCGGATTTTCTTCATGGAATTTTTCTAAGGCTTCTTTGCCGTCAAAAGCAGTTACAACATCGTAACCTTCTTTGGATAAATTAAATTTAATAATGTCCGAAATTGGCTTTTCATCATCGACAACAAGTATTTTTTTCATAATGGCCTCTCTCTCGTTTTTCACGGATTTTTTTGGTATCCATTTTATGCTACTACTCTTTAAAAGTAGTTATTGACAATTATTTCCTAAATTATAACAAATTTATAAAAAAATAGAAACTTTCAGTATCTAAACACCCCCATAAAAGCTATAAAAACAATAAAAACTTTCTCTAAAAAGAGAAAGTATCACTCTGTTAATGTCATTTGACCAGTTTCGTAATTAATCGTTAATCCTTTTTGAACATTAGGAATAAAAACATTAAATTCTATAGAACCATCTGAAGATTTGGCTTCAATCTGTCTTCCTCTTGCTACAATATCATTTTTGTCATAGATTAAGGTCACTCGGTAACGGATAATTTTATTATTATCTAATCCTTTACGAACAATTGTTTCATAATAATTTTGACCGGTAGAAAACTCACTATTTGCTTGATTAGACCAAGCTGTCTGAGTAGCAATATTTAAAGGATTACTAGCCGATGGATCAAATCCTCTTAAATTCCCAATTAAAGAATAGGCAACAAGATGGCCTCTATCAACGGCATGATCAAAATCACCCGATAAGTCATAAAGTTGATGCCAACCAGGTGGTGTCCAAGACGTAGAACCGTTTCCTGTTTCTTCTCTATTTTTGTATTGTCGTGTATTTTTAGTTAATAAGGCATTGGCTACTGTTGGAACAACTTCTCCACTTACTTCTTTGGTTTTAATATCAATATAAGGAGCACTTGAAACTTTAGGATTTAAGTTGGTTTGATTATGGTTAACAATAAATGCTCCGGCTTGATTCCATTCAAGTTTCTGACCGATTTGTTTGATGACTGTAGTGGTTAAAACAGATCTGGCTAATGTTTCATCAGGAGTGCTATCTTGAAGAGGAGATTGTTTTGAGTCTTGTCTTCCTTCATCTTCACTAAAGATGTGAACCAACTGTTTGATAGGATGGTTATTTGAAATAGCATCATTTGAAGCAATATATGATAGCCCTAAGATGATAATAACAGAAAGCAAAGAGATAATTGCTTTTTGTTCTTTCTTTGATTTTCTAGCCATAATTTCCTTTCTGTGGAAATAGTATTAACTAGTTTCCAGTAAATTTACTAACAATTGCCTTCCAGTGATCTATTGATAAAATGGATAGAGGATCTTCTCCCCCGCCAAAAAAACTGTAACCTATCATTAAGCCAACTGCTAAAAAACAAAGACTTAAAATAGCAAGTAATGCGACTAAGCCAAATTTCTTAGCAACATTAAGAAATCTTTCTTTCATAGTTATTCTCCACTAACTCTTTTAATGTGAGCACCAAGTTTAGCTAATTTTTCATGAAATTGATAATAGCCACGATCAAGATGGATTAATTTACCGACCGTTGTAGTCCCTTCTACTGCCATTCCCGCTAAAATAAGTGCTGCACTAGCTCTTAAATCAGTTGACATAACAGGCGCTCCTTGGAGTTTTCTGCCACCATGAATGATGGCAGTATCACGTAAAATCTCAATGGTTAGTCCCATACGACGCATCTCTTCTAAATGTTGAAAACGATTCTCAAATACCGTTTCAATCATAGTAGATTCGCCTTTTACCATGGCCATTAAAGCAGTGAATTGTGCTTGCATATCAGTAGGAAAACCTGGGTGAGGCATTGTTTTAACTGTCACTGGTTTTAATTTCTCAAGATCAGCTTTGACACGAATACCACCTTCTTCTTCGGTCACCTCAACGCCCATTTCTTTTAGTTTAGAGATTAAGGGGCGATTATGCTCCCAAATGGCATCCTTTACTAGAACATCACCACTAGTGATGGCAGCCGCAACCATAAACGTTCCCGCTTCAATGCGGTCTTGAACCACACCATGTTCTGCACCATGTAAACTGTCTACGCCAATAATAGTAATAGTTTCTGTACCAGCTCCCTTAACATTAGCTCCCATTTTATTTAAAAGAAGAGATAAATCTACAATTTCAGGTTCTCTTGCAGCATTTTCAATTACAGTTTTACCTTCAGCTAATGTTGCTGCCATCATCAAATTCTGTGTCGCACCGACACTTGGAAAATCCATATAAAAATGGGCACCCTTTAGACGTTTTGCCGTTGCGGTGATATCACCACCTTCTTGATGAATCTCAGCCCCCATTGCCTCTAAGCCTTTTAAATGTAAATCAATAGGACGACTACCAATTGTACAGCCACCTGGCATCGAAACCTTTGCATAACCATTTCTAGCTAAAATTGGGCCTAAAACAACAATTGAAGCCCTCATTTTATTAATAAATTCATAAGGTGCTGTCGCTAAAATATCACCAGTTGCATCGACTAAAATCTCCTTTTTAGCTTCATCAAAATCAACTGAAATATTAAGACCTCGAACAACGTGATTCATTGTATAGACATCAGATAAAATGGGAACATTCTTTAATAATGTTTTCCCCTTTGAAGGTAAAATAGTAGCTGCTAAGAGAGGAAGAACGGCATTTTTTGCACCCTCAATAGTTACCTCCCCTTTTAAACTAGTATTTCCGCCTTCAATAATAATTTTATCCATAATAAGTCTCCATTCTATAGCTAAAATAATGCTAATCTCTAATCATTTTTTGATGTTAAAAGAACAAAAATAGTCTTTCTGATATTTCTATTATTGTCATAATAAAGTTACTAACCATAAAACCAATGGTAATACTGAGAAATAATATTAGTAACTTAATTTTGCCAACATTCAAGGTTGGTTGTTTTACGATTTTTCCCCAGTCAAATAGGGTGATGAGCAATTGATAAGTCATTCCTATCAATATTAGGTGAGTTGTAAAACGAAGTATTAAATCAATCATTTCCATCCTTCTATTATAACAAAAAAAAGCAGAGATGACAGTAAATTGTTTATCCGCTTTGTTTTCAGATTTTTTCCCATTTTTAAAACTAAAAAGACTTGGTATTCCCAAGTCTTTTTGAATGTTATTTATTTCCGACTGTAATACGGTTAATGGCTCTTTCTAGAGCGACTTTAGCTCGCTTCATTTCATCAACCTTTTGTTCTTTTTGTGCTTCTTCAAGGGCCTGCTCAGCTCGCATTTTAGCACGTTCAGCACGACTAACGTCAATATCTCTTTTACGTTCTGCCGAGTCTGCAACAATCGTAATCAGATTGTTTTTGATTTCTAAAATTCCACCATTAACGGCAACCCAGTCAACGTGAGAAACATCATCAACACGCCTTATTTTAACTTCATGAACCTCTAACGGTGCAATCATGTTGATATGTTTAGGTAAAATCCCAATTTCACCTGCTTTAGTATGTGCTAAAACAAAAGCAGCATGGTGATTATACTTGAGACCGTCTGGTGTCACAATTTGTACCGTCATATGTTGCATTTAATTACCTCACTCAAAGCCCATTTTCTTGGCTTTCTCAATCACATCTTCAATGCGTCCAACGCTTCTAAAAGCATCTTCAGGTAACTCATCATATTTACCTGCTAAAATTTCCTTAAAGCCACGAACAGTTTCTGAAACAGGGACATAAGATCCTGGCTGTCCAGTGAATTGTTCAGCAACATTAAAGTTTTGTGATAGGAAAAATTGGATACGACGCGCTCTACCAACTAATGTTTTTTCTTTATCAGATAGTTCATCCATACCCAAAATAGCAATAATGTCTTGTAATTCACGGTAACGCTGAAGAACTCTTTGAACTTCTGTTGCCACTTCATAGTGCTCACGACCAACAATTTCTGGAGATAGGGCACGAGAACTTGAAGCTAGAGGATCAACAGCTGGGTAGATACCCATTTGGGTTAATTTACGTTCTAGGTTAGTTGTTGAATCTAGGTGAGCAAAGGCTGTTGCAGGTGCAGGGTCAGTATAGTCATCGGCTGGAACATAAATAGCTTGAATAGAAGTAACAGACCCTTTTTTAGTTGAAGTGATACGCTCTTGTAATTGTCCCATCTCAGTAGCCAGCGTAGGTTGATAACCAACCGCTGAAGGCATACGGCCTAAAAGGGCTGAAACCTCAGAACCTGCCTGAGTGAAACGGAAAATATTATCAATAAATAATAGAACGTCTTGACCTTCAACATCACGGAAGTATTCAGCAATTGTAAGACCAGTTAGGGCAACACGCATCCTAGCTCCTGGTGGCTCATTCATTTGTCCAAATACCATGGCTGTTTTTTCGATAACACCTGATTCTTTCATTTCCCAGTAAAGGTCATTTCCTTCACGCGTTCTTTCTCCAACACCTGTGAAAACAGAAATACCACCGTGTTCTTGGGCAATATTATGAATCAATTCTTGGATAAGAACAGTTTTACCAACTCCGGCACCACCAAAAAGACCAACTTTCCCCCCTTTAAGGTAAGGAGCTAAAAGGTCAATGACTTTAATTCCTGTTTCCAAAATTTCAGTAGATGTTGCCAATTCATCAAAAGAAGGTGCTTTTTTATGAATAGGTTGGCGTAGTGCTTGCTCTGAAAATGGTTGCTCTAGGTCAATCGTTTCTCCTAAAACATTAAATACACGTCCAAGTGTTTCTTTACCGACAGGGACACTAATCGGACGACCAGTATCAAAGACCTCTAGCCCTCGTTTTAAACCATCAGTTGATTCCATGGCAATGGTACGAATCATCCCATCACCTAGCTCAAGAGCTACTTCTAAAACGATTTTTTGTTTTTTGTCGCCATCTTTATAAACAACTAGTGCATTATTTATCTCAGGTAATTGATCTCCAGTTGCAAATACAACATCAACTACTGGACCAATAACTTGAGCAATTTTGCCTAAGCTCATGTATTTCTCCTTTTTCATATTATTCAAGTGCATTAGCACCAGCTACAATCTCTGTAATTTCTTGTGTTATCGCTGCTTGTCTAGCGCGATTATATTGAATTGTTAAATCATTGATGACATTTTTAGCATTGTCAGTTGCCGTTTGCATAGCTGTCATCCCTGCGGCATGTTCAGCTGTTTTGGCATCAACGATGGCGCCATAAATCAGACTTTCAGTGTATTGAGGCAACAATTGTTCCAAAATCACTTCACGATTTGGCTCTAATTCAAAACTGCTAACATCTCCTTCAGTTGCTTCTTTGGCATCCAAATCAGATATAGGAAGCATTTGCTCAACACGAACTTGACTTGTCAAACTATTAACATGATGATTATAGCAAACATATACTTCATCGAACAATTCGTTCTTATACATTTCAACAGTCTTTGAAAGAATTTGTCCTACTTGTTCAAAGCTTGGTTGATCTTGTAATCCTCTCAACTCAAACAAAACATTTATTTTTCTAGCTTTGAAAAAATCAGACCCTACACCACCAATTGAAATGATGGCATAATCATCTCCGTTTGGATGATATTCATCAATGATGTCCATCATTGCTTTTAAAATTTTAGAATTGTAACCACCAACTAAACCTTTATCAGAAGTAATGACCACATAGGCTGTTTTTTTGACTTCTCTAGCAACCAGCATGGTATTGGTCGTGTCCCCTGATAATTCTGATTTTAGTAAATCAGTCGTAATTTGACGAATTTTTGAGGCATAAATTTGAAAATGTTTGGCAGCTTGCTCTGACTGAACTAGTTTTGCCGATGATACCATTCGCATGGCGCTGGTAATTTTACTTGTTTTTTCTGTTGAAATAATTTTTGATTTTATTTCACTAAGAGAGCCTACCATGTAATAACCTCCCTTTATTTATATTGTGATTGATCTTTATAAGCTTGAATAGCTTCATCAAGGATAGTTTCCTCTGGGAGATCTTTTGTTGTTCTAATAATCTCAAAGATATTTTCATAATTTGAATCAAAATAGTCATAAAGACCTTGTTCAAAATTAAGAATATTATTAACTGGAACATCATCTAAGAAACCATGTGTCAAGGCATAGAGAATGACAACTTGTTTTTCTACAGGGAGAGGTTTATGTAACGGTTGTTTTAAAACTTCTACTGTACGACGGCCACGGTTTAACTTGGCTTGTGTTGCTGCATCTAAATCTGAACCAAATTGTGTAAAGGCTTCTAACTCTCTATAAGATGCTAAGTCAAGACGTAGTGTTCCTGCTACTTTTTTCATAGCCTTAATCTGAGCACTACCACCAACACGAGAAACTGATGAACCAGCATCAATAGCCGGACGGATACCAGAGTTAAATAAACTTTCTTGAAGGAAAATCTGACCGTCAGTAATTGAAATTACGTTGGTCGCAATATAAGCTGAGATATCACCTGCTTGAGTTTCAATAAATGGAAGAGCTGTAATTGAGCCTCCTCCTAATTCATCTGAAACTTTTGCTGATCTTTCTAATAAACGGCTATGAAGGTAGAAAACATCCCCTGGATAAGCTTCACGTCCTGGAGGACGTCTTAGTAAAAGAGATAATTCACGGTAAGCAACAGCTTGTTTTGACAAATCATCATAAACAACAAGAACATGTTTTCCGTTATACATAAACTCTTCAGCCATAGCGACACCCGCATAAGGAGCGATAAATAAAAGTGGCGAAGGTTGTGAAGCAGACGCTGTGACAACAATAGTGTAATCAAGAGCACCATATTGTCTCAAGGTTTCTACTTGTGTTCTAACAGTTGACTCTTTTTGCCCAATAGCGACATAGATACATATCATATCTTGGCCTTTTTGGTTCAAAATGGTATCTATTGCGACTGCTGTTTTACCTGTCTGGCGATCACCAATGATTAATTCTCTTTGCCCACGACCAATAGGGACTAAAGCATCAATAGCTTTCAGTCCTGTTTGTAAAGGTTCTGAAACCGATTTACGTTCCATAACACCTGGAGCTGGCGCTTCTACTGGACGTGTTTTATCCGTTTTAATATCCCCTAATCCATCAACAGGCATTCCTAAAGGATTAACAACTCTACCAATGAGTTCCTCTCCAACAGGAACTTCCATAATTTTTCCGGTTCTTTTAACGAGATTGCCTTCACGAATTGAGCTAAAATCTCCAAGAATGATAATACCAATATCATTTGACTCCAAATTTTGAGCCATACCAAAAACACCATTTTCAAACTCTAGGAGTTCTCCACTCATGGCATTATCTAGTCCTCGTGCTCTTGCGATACCATCACCAATATAGGTAACGACACCTGTCTCACTGACATCAAAATCTGGCTGAAAATTTTCGATTTGCTTTTTAATTAAAGCGCTAATCTCTTGTGCATTAATTGCCAAAAGCCACACCACTTTCTATTTTAATTTCATTTTTAATGTTTGTAATTGATGACGAATACTAGTATCAATGACCTTGTTATTTGCAGAAATAATAAAGCCACCAATTAACTCTTCATCGATTTCTTCGATTAAACGACGAGGCGTTAAATCAAACTTTTGAGCAACAATTGCTAAAAGACGTTCTTTTTGTGTTTCGGTTAAAGAAACAGCAGAGGTTACCTTAATATCAAAGGTATTGGTCTCATGTGATAAACGGTCAAGAACAGTTTCAAAAATCGGAACGAGAAGAGCCATTCTTTCATTTTGAATAATGACTTCTAGAAAATTATTTAGATATTCCGATTGGGAATTTTGAAATAATCTAACAAGTTTTACCTTATTAGAAACATCTATACTAAGATCTGCAAAATACTGGTCTAAATGATTATCACGGCAAATACTTAAGATGTCTGAAATATCCTCTTCAATCACAGCGATAGAATTTTTTTCAATCGCTACCTCAACGAGACTTTTGGCATATTGCTCAATCAGACGATAAGTTCTTTTGTCCATTAAGCTTCTCCTAACTTATCAAGATAATCATTAACTAATTGACTCTTTGAGGTTGCATCTAATTGTTCATTGAGAATTTTTTCTGCCAGCAAAATCGTTAGGTTCGTTACTTCACCTTTGACACTTGAAAGAGCTTCTTCTTTTTCTCTTGCAATATCTTGATGCGCCTTATCTTTTATTAGATGAGCTGATTCTTTTGCTTCTGAAATAATTTTGTTGCCTTGTTCATTACTAATTTCTTTAGCATTATCAATAATCTTATTGGCTTCTGTTTTTGCTTCATTTAAAGCCTCTTCACGCTTGTTGGCTAATTTTTCAGCTCTGACTTTAGCGTGTTCAGCACTATCAATATCATTAGAGATTCTTTTTTCACGCTCATCAAAGATAGCTAAGAGTTTTCCCCAAGCAAACTTCTTGATAAGGACTAATAAAATAAGAAAACTACCCGTAACAATGATGAAGTTTCCAATTAAAATATTAATTCCTACTGTTGATAAAATATACATAATCTACTTTCCTTTCTTACTAACTATTTACTTTTTTTCCGAGATAAATAGAAGTAAGTAGTATAAAGACATAAGCCTGCAAACATGAAATGAAGGCTGAAAAACCTACCCATACAACATTCATCGCAAAAGCAAATGGTGCAAGGAAAATGCTTTGATTAGCCATTTGCAATAATAATGATAATAAAATCTCTCCTGAGAAAATATTACCATATAGACGTAGTGATAAAGACACAATGTTAGTTACTTCTTCAAGTAAGTTCATCGGTGTCATAGCTATTGGTGTGATAAAACCTTTAATATAGTGTTTCACACCTCTTATCTTAATGGCTTGGTATTGAATGACAAGTGACATTAAAATAGATAAGGCAAAGTCAAAAGCCATATTAGAGGTCGGAGAACCCCACCAATTATAACCATTTGGTGTTTGAATTTTTGTCATTAAGCCTAAATTGTTGGCAAAAAGCAAAAAAGTAAACACGACAAAGAAAAATGGTGTGAATTTTTTACCAAGTTTCTCACCAAGTTCTCCTTTAATAACACCAAAAACAAAATCATAAACGTACTCAAGAACATTTTGTTTTCCTTTAGGTTTTAGCGTCATGTTTCGGCTTGCCCAAAAAACTAAAGAAAAGACGAGAACAACAATTAAAGCAGACATGATAAGTATGGTCAAATCAAAAGCAACTGGCCCGATATTAATGATTGGCATTTCTGATTCCAACTAAGTCCACCTTCTTTCTACAAATTGCATAGTCATCTATTATTTAAGGAATAATGACATCCCTAAAGTAACAAAGAATGTTCCTTCAATAAAACCAATACCAAGGAAAATGATTGGTCTTAATTTATCAAATAATTCTGGTTGACGAGAAACAGCTCTCATAAAATTTGAAACCAAGTAACCTTCTGCAAGACTTACTCCAAAACAGGCAATCCCTAAAGCTAAAATACCTAATGTCATTTGAAAATACTCCTTATGTTTAAAAATTTTTTACCAATCTAGTGTAGTCCTATTTTTTAAGTTTGTCAAATATAACTTTAAAAGAAAGGGTAGAGATAAAAGTTTTTTGCCACCTCTAAAAAGAGGTGACAAAACCTTTATTTTAGCATTTTTTAATTTGCCACAATTCCTCAGCATACTGTGAAATCGTGTCATCTGATGTAAATTTATGTGACTTAGCAATATTCATCAGGCTCATTTGAGACCAGATTTTCTTGTCACGGTATAAGTCATCAATTTTTTCTTGTGCTTTTACATAAGACATAAAGTCTTCTAGTAAGAAATATTCATCATTATGAGTGATGAGTGACTCAAAGATTTCCATTCCCTCGCTTGAAACATCAGCAATAGTACCATTTACAAACGTATCAACGACCCGTTTGATGATAGGTTGATTTTCATAAATACCACGAGAATAATAATCATGCTTACGATAGTGATCATAGACATCGTCTTTGGTCATGCCAAAAATAACGATATTGTCATCGCCCACTTCATCTTTGATTTCAATGTTGGCGCCATCTAAGGTTGCTAGAGTGATTGAGCCAGTCATCATGAATTTCATATTTGACGTTCCTGATGCTTCTTTTGAAGCCAGAGAAATTTGTTCAGAAACATCTGCTGCTGGAATAATCAACTCAGCTAGACTAACATTATAGTTTTCTAAAAAAACAACCTTCAATTTGTCTCCTAAATCAGTATCATTATTGACAAGATTTGCCACTTCATTGATTAACTTAATAACTGATTTGGCAAAATGATAACCAGGAGCTGCTTTTGCTCCAAAAATAAAGACTCTTGGAACCATATCTTTATTAGGATTATCTTTTAAATCCCAGTAAAGTTTAATAATGTGCATCAAATTAAGAAGTTGGCGTTTGTATGCATGAAGCCTTTTGACTTGAACGTCAAAAATAGCATCTGTTGACACACTAATTCCTGTGGTGTTATAGATATAAGTCGCTAGACGTTCTTTGGCTTCTTGTTTCACACAGTAAAAATCATTTAAAATAGTCTCATCATTAACATAATTTTTTAATTCTTCAAGCTGATGAATATCTTTTCGCCAGTCGCAACCAATTACTTTATCAATTTGTTGAGATAATTCTGGGGCAGCAATTTGTGTCCAACGTCTTTGAACAATACCATTTGTTTTATTATTGAATTTTTCCGGATAAATGCTGTAAAAATCACTGAGAGTGTCTTCTTTTAAGAGTTTTGTATGAAGTTTTGCCACACCATTAACTGAATAGCCACCAATAATGGCTAAATGAGCCATATGAATCTGTCCATCTTTGACAATCCTTGTTCTCTCAATAATATTTGCGTCCACCCCTTCAGTAGCCATTTGGGCAACATAACGATTATCGATTTCTAGGATGATTTGATAAACTCTTGGTAATACTTTCTTAAAGAGTCCTTCATCCCATTTTTCCAATGCCTCAGATAAAATCGTGTGGTTGGTGTAACTCATTGTTTTAACAGTAGTTTCCCAAGCCTCTTGCCACTCTAAACCATAAACATCAATTAATAATCGCATAAATTCAGCAGGGGCGACTGCTGGGTGAGTGTCATTGATATGAACAGATACTTTTTCATGGATTTGTTCTAAAGGTCTTCCTTGTTTTAAATAATACTTAATAATCGTTTGAAGACCAGCACTAGTCATAAAGTACTCTTGAGTGAGCCTTAATTCTTTTCCTTCATAACTTGTGTCATCTGGATATAAAACAGCTGTAATGTCTTGCACTTTGCGACGATCTTCTAAGGTTTTATACTGTAATTCATCTTCCTCAGGAATTTCTACATCCCAAAGTCTAAGGTTATTGACAATACCATTTTGATAACCCAGTTGAGGAACATCGTAAGGAACAGCTCTAAGGGTTTGTGAATTTTCGTAAATCGGTACTAATTTCCCTTTTTCATTCATCTGGAGGTGAACGTTACCATACAATTTAACATCAACAATATCATGGTCTTTACGAACTTCCCAGACATTTCCTACTGATCCAAACCAAGCGTCAGGCAATTCGACTTGATGACCATTAACAATTCTTTGCTTAAATAAACCATATTGATAGCGTAAACCATTCCCAAATCCAGGGTAACTCGTGGTTGCAAGTGAATCCATAAAGGCAGCTGCTAAACGGCCTAACCCACCATTTCCAAGAGCCATATCATGTTCAGCGTTTTTAACAGCTTCAAAATCAATTCCTAGGTCTGAAAAACCATCTTTAACTAACTCTAGAATACCCAAATTTAAGAGATTTGTTTCAAGCATTCGGCCTGGCAGAAATTCGATAGAAAAATAGAAGGCTATTTTCTCTTGTTCATCTGAAAGTCTTTTATTTCTTTCTAACCACTGAGGCGTGTAATATTTTCTTATGACTTTAGCCAAGGAAGTAAAAAGCTCTACTGGTGTCGCTACAGGAATTTTGATAAGATGCTCTTCATGCAAAGCGTCCTTAAAATCTCTGATAAATTGTTCTTTTGTTACTGACATGATTGTCCTTTCTTTCATCGCTAATGTTAAAGCTTTTGATATAGCGCATCATAGGCTTTACTTGCTGTGTCCCATGAAAAATCTTGTTCCATGGCGTTTTGCTGTAATTTCCTCCAGTCTTCTTTATTATTATAATATAGCTCAATAGCGCCTTCAACTGCTTTTGTTAACCAATAACCAGAAAAATGATTAAATGAAAAACCAGTACCTGTCTTATCGTAGGCATTATAAGGCATGACAGTATCTTTTAAACCACCAACTTCATGAACGATTGGAAGAGTCCCATATCTCATGGCCATCATTTGAGAGAGACCACAAGGTTCAAAGGCACTTGGCATTAAAAAGAGGTCACTTCCGGCATAAATTTTTTGGGCAAATGCCAAATCAAACGTAATATTAGCAGATAATTTATCTGGGTATTTTGATGCAAACCAGCTAAAAGCATTTTCAAAACCAGTATAACCCGTTCCTAATAAGACAATTTGAAGATCATACTGAAGAATATTGTGTAATTCTCTAACAACTAAATCAAACCCTTTTTGATCAGTCAAACGAGAAACGATACCAATCAAAGGAACATCATCTCTGATAGGAAGTCCTGCTTGCTCTTGTAAATCTGATTTGTTTAAGGCCTTATTTTCAATTGTTTCCTTTGAAAAATGAGCTACTAAGTGTTCATCTGTAGCTGGATTAAACAATTCTGTGTCTATCCCATTAACAATTCCAGTTAATTTAGCAGCTTCCATTCGCATCACTGTTTCTAAACCCTTACCAAAAGCTGACGTCATGATTTCTGCGGCATAACTTGGTGAAACAGTTGTGACAGAATTAGCATAGAGAACTCCTGCTTTCATCCAGTTTAAGCAATCGTTCCATCGTAACGTTCCATCCTCATAGCGTTCTAAACCGACACCGAATAAATCCCAAAGCATTCCAGGTTCAAATTGTCCTTGAAATTCAATATTATGAATGGTAAAGACTGTTTTGATGTCTTGATAAGCTTCAATCCAGTGATATTTTTCTTTTAGAAGATAAGGAATCATGGCTGTATGGTAATCGTGGACATGAAGAACATCTGGGATAAAATCAATTTTTTCCATTAACTCAATAGCGGCTAGTTGAAAGAAGGCAAAGCGTTCACCATCATCCCACTCCCCATAAACAGTTCCTCTAAAGAAATAGTCTCTATTATCGATAAAATAGAAGGTGACATCATTTTGAATCAATTTTTTGACACCAACATACTGATGACGCCAACCAACATCAGTGAAATAATATAAAACATCCTCTACTTGGTCACCAAATTGATAATCGACAGAATCATAATAAGGTAAAACAACACTAACGTCATGGCCTTTTTTGACCAAAGACTTTGGCAGTGCACCAATAACATCACCTAATCCACCTGTTTTGACAAAGGGGCTGGCTTCAGCTGCGACAAACATAATTTTCATTTGATAATATCTCCATTTATCTCTTGTCCCTTAGCAATGACCACTGGGTCATCTTTTGTACCTTTAATCGTCACACCTTTTGGAATAGTATTACCTTTATCGATAATCGCATACTCAACAACAGCCCCTTCTTCAATAGTTACTTTTGGAAAAACGATAGAATGACTGACCTTAGCATCTTCTTTGATAGAGCAATTTCTTGAAATAATTGAATGCTCAACATAACCCTTAATAATACTTCCTGAGGCAAATTGTGAGTTTAGCACAGTTGATTTTTTATCAAAGAAGGTTGCCTCTTCATTTTTAATCTTGGTGTAGACCTTTTGATTACTATAAAGTAGTGAATAGAATTTTTGTGACTCTAACATATCCATATTAGCATCATAATAAGATTTCACAGAATTAATGTTTGATAAGTAACCGGTGTACTCAAACGCAAGACCTTTTTCTGTAACGATTAAATCTCTAAGTAAGTATCTAATTTTTCTAAGATTACCAGTTTTTAGCTCTTCTTCCATTTTTTCAATAAGCCATGGAGTGTTAACAACATAGATATCTGCTGACATAGAAACCGTCTCTTGGCCAGCCTTTTCTTTTTTTCCAATCACATTATCCATCTCATCAATTTCTAAGATATCGTTAACAGGAGAAACCATTTCTTTAGGCAATCTTTTATAAACAACCGTTATTTGGCGTTTGTTGACATTATGTAAATGAATCACTTGTTCAAGATTGATATTACACAAGATGTCACAGGTCATATAGACTGTTTGATCACTTCCTGAACGCTTTAAATAGGTCAAAATTTGATTGTAATAATCTTCATCAGTGTACTCATCAGTGTTTTCAGTATTATAGAACCCTAAAAAATAATGACTAAGGAGAGTACTTAATCCCCACTCCCGTCCACTTCTTATGTGGTCAAATACTGAACGAATGTTTTGTCCTCTAAAAATACCGTAGACACTTCTGATACCAGCATTTGCTAAACTTGACAATTGAAAATCAATCAAACGGTATTTCCCATCAAATGGTAAGTTCGCTAGAGGACGATTAGCTGTTAACTCAGCCATGTCGTGATAACCAACAGTATTTCCTAATATGGCAGAATATTTATCAATCTTCATTTGGAACCCCCACTTTTTCATTATAACCAACAACTTGAACTTCATTTGTGCCATCAATGACGACATTATCACTAATAACAGCCCCTTCACCGATAATAGATCTTATGATTTTAGCATTTTCACCAATTTTTGCACCACTCATGATGAAGCTATCTTTAATCAAGGCACCTTCTTTGACTTGAACATTAGTAGATAAAATAGAATTTTCAACTTCACCAGCTACAAAGCAACCATCAACCACTAAAGAGTCTTTGACACGCGCCTTATCTGTGATGAAATTAGGAGGTGCGATATGACTTTTAGAATATATTTTCCAATTTCTATCACGGCTATTGAGTTCATTATCAATAGCAATATATTCCATATTAGCTTCCCAAAGTGATTCAATTGTGCCAACATCTTTCCAATAACCATTAAAGTTATAGGTGTAAACACGTTCTCCTGATTCTAAATAAGCAGGAATAACATTGTTTCCGAAGTCAGACATATCAACATCATTTTTTTCAGCATTAATCAACATTTCACGAAGACGAGGCCAATCAAAAATATAAATCCCCATAGAAGCCTTTGTTGATTTTGGGTGTTCGGGTTTCTCTTCAAACTCGACAATACGGTCATTAGAATCAGTATTCATAATACCAAAACGATGTGCTTCTTTTAGAGAAACATCTATAACAGCAACTGTTAAGCTTGCAAGATTATCTTTGTGGGCTTGAAGCATGTCATCATAATCCATTTTATAGATGTGATCTCCTGATAAGATAAGCACGTAATCAGGATTAACACTATCTATGTAATCAATGTTTTGATAAATGGCATGGCTAGTACCTTGAAACCAACGATTGCCTTCTGTTGCAGAATAAGGTTGTAAAATAGTAGCACCTGAATCGATACCATCTAATCCCCATGAAGAGCCATTTCCAATATGACTGTTTAAGGCTAGGGGTTGGTATTGTGTAATGACACCAACATTGTGGATGCCTGAATTGGCACAATTTGAAAGGGCAAAATCAATAATGCGATAACGTCCTCCAAATTGCACAGCTGGTTTAGCAATGGTTTGAGTTAATTTCCCTAAGCGAGTGCCTTGCCCACCGGCAAGGATTAAGGCTAACATTTCATTTTTCATCTACTTTTCCTTTCCTTTTTAGGATTTAAGAACGTCTTTTAATCTTCCAAATACTTGCACCAAGCGCTGGAAGTGTGAAACTGATGGTCTGCTCATAATGTTTCCACAGTCTTGGTTGTGTCTTAGCGTTTTGATTGGTTGTTTTCCAAACACCTCCAAATTCTTCTAATTCAGTGTTTAAAATCTCTTCATAGAGACCAGAAATAGGAACACCTATTGTGAAATTCTTTCTTTCTACTGGTGTCATGTTAAAGACACACACCAATAAATCCCCCTTACTATTTTTCCTAATAAAGGATAAAACTGTTTCAGAACTATTATCTGCATCAATAATATCAAGACCATCATAACTATCATCTATTTGCCATAGTACTTTGTTGTCCTTGTAGAATTGATTAAGAAAACGAGTAAAGTCTTGCATTTTTTTATTCAAAGGATCCTCTAGATTAGACCACACTAGCTGTTCATTATATTTCCATTCTAGAAATTGACCAAACTCACTTCCCATAAAAAGAAGTTTTTTTCCTGGGTGACAGATTTGATAGGTGTAGAGATTCCTTAAACCGGCAAATTGATTGTAACGATCTCCCCACATTTTATGCATCATACTTTTTTTACCGTGAACCACCTCATCATGAGAAAATGGTAGGATAAAATTTTCACTAAAAACATACATAAAACTAAAGGTAACAAGATTAAATTCAAACTGACGGTAGATGGGGTCTTTTTCGTAAAATCGCAAAATATCATTCATCCAGCCCATATTCCACTTATAGTCAAACCCTAACCCACCTTCTGAAATAGGAAGTGTTATAGGCGTAAAGGCTGTTGATTCTTCGGCAATCATCATCACGTCAGGATGATAATGTTTCACTACATTATTTAGTTTTTGTAAGAAAGCATAACCTTCTAAATTGCGATTGCCCCCATCCTTATTAGGAGACCAAGGGCCTTCATCATAATCAAGGTAGAGCATATTACTAACCGCATCTACTCGAATACCATCAACATGATAATGTTCTATCCAAAAAAGAGCACTTGAAATGAGAAAAGAGTGAACTTGATTTTTTCCCAAATCAAAGTTTAAGGCTCCCCAGCGATAATTGTGAGCACGATCATAATCATCATATTCATAGGTCGCTGTCCCGTCAAAGTAGGCTAGAGCATCATCATTGATAATGAAATGACCAGGAACCCAGTCAAGAATAACACCAATATTATTGAGATGACAAGCTTCAACAAAATCCTGAAATTCTTCAGGTGTCCCATAGGTTTGTTCGAAAGCAAAGTAACCCATTAATTGATAACCCCAACTCATATCTAAAGGATGAGACATTAAAGGGAGAAATTCAACATGTGTGTAATTCATCTCAACAAGATAAGGAATCAATTCTTCTTTTAATTGAGAAAATCGGTAAGGTTGTCCAGACTCACCTTTCTTCCACGAACTAGCATGAACTTCATAAATATTCACTGGGCGATTTTTAAATCCAAAACGTTTTCGTCTCCCTAGCCAAAGACCGTCCTTCCATTTTTTTTCAGATAGCGTTTTAACAATGGCCCCTGTGGCTGGTCGTTTCTCCAATTGAAAAGCGTACGGATCCGTTTTTTCAACTATTTCACCACCTTGTCTTGTCACAAGATATTTGTAGATATCATTTTCTTTAGCCTGGTTTGTAAAGATTTCCCAAATGCCTGAATCACTTTTTTCCATTGCAAGAGGGTTTTCATGCCAATTGGTAAAATCCCCAATAAGAGCGACATTTTCAGCATTAGGTGCCCAAACGCGAAAAACATAGCCTTCTTGATTGCGACGAGTTTCAGGATGAACACCTAGAAACTCTTGGGAATGAAAATTTTCACCTTTTCCAAAAAACCAGATTCTATCTTTTATTGTCATTTTTTCTTCCTCTACTATTTGTGACAAGTCTTTTGTATAAACCTTATTAAAACAAAAATAACCTGATAAATATCAGGTTATTCGGTGATATCAAAGACCGTAGCTGTTAAGTTTTCAACCCTATTTTTAGGATTATGATAACGCTTACTATTTGATATCATTATATCATATTTATTATACTTTGTCATATCAATTTGCAAATCACTTCCACTAAGATTGAAAACAATCTTATAGGTTTTTTCACCCTTGACAATAAAACTAATCACACCTGATTGGTAGTTGGCCTCTTCAACAAAAACATGTTCACGAATGTCTTTAAAGCTGGAATAGCTAAAATGATTCGTTTTTGTTTTTAGAGCGATTAATGCTTTAATAAACTCAACTGTTGGTTTATAAAGAGTCACATTATGCCAATTCACTTGATTAACATTATCGGGAGCATTGTAGGAGTTCATTGCTCGCTCTTTATCTTCATTGGTAAGGGTATTGTTTTCACCAGTAGGAAAAAGTTTGGTTCGTAGGAACTCTTGCCCCAACTGCATGAAACTCATTCCCTGCATCAAAAGATTCATTGCTGTGGCTAATTCGACACGTTTGATATGGGTCTTGTGATCATCTTCAGGATGTAATTCAAGAAGTAGGTCATTTAAGTTGTAGTTATCATGAGCTTCAACATAATTTAGCACCTGATGTGGTGCAATGTATTGAACAAGCTCATCACTACCAAGGATACTTTTAGCCACAACATCTTCCGTCGGCTCACCAGAAACAAATCCTCTTTTTAGATGGCCATATACTTCTGCGCCTTTAATAGCATTTCTTTGATCATCGTTGAAAAAACCAATGCCAGGCATTTGGGCAGCATTTTGTTTTTTAGCTTTGTGTTCTGGTAAAAGACCAACTCCCATATCCCAACCCTCACCATACATCATGATTCTTGGGTCGATATCATTAAGCTTATTTCTGATATGATTCATTGTTGCCACATCGTGTAATCCCATTAAATCAAATCGAAAGCCATCAATGTTATATTCGTTTACCCAATAAAGAATTGAGTCGACCATATACTTTCGAAACATTTCTTTTTCACTGGCAGTTTCATTACCACAACCGGAACCGTTTTGAAAAGTCCCGTTAGCATTCATCCGATAATAATAATCTGGGACTGCTATTTGAAGTGCCGAATCTTTTGAAGAATAGGTGTGATTATAAACCACATCCATAACCACTGAAATGCCAGCTTCATGATAGGCTTGAATGAGTTCTTTTAACTCCAAAATACGACTTACTGGATTATGAGGATTTGAAGAAAAACTAGCTTCCGGGACATTATAATTTTCAGGATCATAACCCCAGTTATAGGCATATTCACCGTCAGAATCAAATTGTTGATGATGGTCAAAAATAGGCTGAAGCTGAATATGTGTAACCCCTAAGTTTTTTATATAATCAAAGGTTGTCATATCACCATAGCTATTTTTTGTTCCCTCTTCAAAAGCACCACGAAACTTCCCTCTGTTTTCATAGCGAACACCTGACGTTGGTGATTTGGAAAAATCGCGAATATGCATTTCATAGATAACTGCCTTATTAGGATTATCAAGTCGCCAAGTTGCGTCATTAAGATGCTTAACAGCAAAATTTTCTGGCGTCCTTACTTCTTTTGAGACAACCACTGATCGTCTACCGTTAGCTGTTGTTGCAATCGAGTAAGGGTCTCTCGTTTCTTTAAAAGTTCTTTTGCGATAGTAAATACGATAGCGATAAGCTTGAAAATTAAGATCGCCTGCAACTGTTAAAAACCAGACTCCGTGGGTGTTTGCTTGATGATCATCAGGTGATTCAACATCACCCCTAGTCATTGAAATGACCCTAGACACACTTGCTTTATGGTCAGAAGTTTCATAAAGTATTAACTCAACTTTCTCAGCTGTAGGGGCCCACAAACGAAACTTTGTCTCTTCCTGACTATACTTAAAACCTAACCAACCATCAAAGCCCCACTTTTTATCAAACGAATGACTATTAAGGGCCATATCAAAGCTACGAGGTGAACGTCTACCATAAAAATGACTAGCAACTGCTGCTTGTCTAGAGTAATAGACAGTATCATCACCATCAACAATCCACACTTCTGTTTTATTCTCACCAAAATGACGGTTAATCTGATAATCTGGAGTTTTTTGGCTCCAACCATGACTTTTGAATAAAAGGTAGGCCTCTGAAACAAAGAAAGGTGACTGATAATTCAAATGAGCCACTGCTCCAAAGCTGTCAAAGCGTAAAAAATGAACTTCTTTTCCTAGTTCATTTTCACTCCATTGCCAAATATTTCTATCATAATAATTACCACATTTACTATGGTAATGCACAATTACTATATTATCTATGTTAGTCATTTTCTCCTTTATCCTCATCCATTAGTTGATTTAAGTCATCAACTTCATGTGCAAATTTTTGCGCAATCGCTTCTAACACTAGTTCATCTTGTTCAAAGCTAATTGCTTCATCTGCTAAATCATCTATATTAGTATAAAAGGTAATGTGGTTTTTTAAATTTTCTAATTTAATCGGTGCATCGCCGCCATACTCACCATCTAAATTAATCATCATTTGTTGATCTGTTTGCGGTTCAATCATTATTTTACTAGTTTTTATATAGTCAATGTGTTTGTGGCCAATGTGTTTGCCACCCATTAACATCAAACGTAAAAGATGAACTATTTCAAAAAGATTAGCCGTTTTAACAAGAATTAATGTAAATTTGCCATCATCAAGTTTGGCATCAGGTGCTATCTGCTCAAAACCTCCAACAGAATTAGTTAAGGCAGCAAAAATCATTGATACATTTCCTTCAAATATCCCTTTATCATGAAAAACTTTAACAGGAATATTACTTAATCTTGGTAAAAGTTCCACCCCTTTTGCTAGATAAGCAAGGTAGCCAAACATGGTTTTTAATTGGCTTGGAACACTGTAAGTCAATTCAGTTAAGCTACCCGCAGCAGCTATATTGATAAAATAAGTATCATTAAAAGCCTTACCAATATCCATTTTTAAGGTCCGTTTTTTCCCAATTAATTTTGCTGCCTCAATTGGATCACCTCTTGGAATTCTCAAAGCTCTTGCAAAATCATTAGTTGTTCCTGTTGGAATAATAGCCATTTTGGGCCTTTTATCCAAGGGCGCTATGCCATTAACAACTTCATTAATAGTGCCATCACCACCAGCTGCAACAATTAGATCAAAACCAGAGATAGCTGCTCGTTTGGCTTCGTTCTTGGCAGAATCTGGTTCTGGACTTGTTTGAAAAGCACTTGTTTCGTAACCAAACCCTTCTAAAATTGTCAGAATTTCAGCAACATTTTTCTTGATAATTTCTTGGCCTGAAATGGGATTATAGATTAATCGCGCTCTTTTTTGTTTTTTCATATTAACCTCATTTATAGTGATTGTAACCATGATTCATCTTTAATCGTTATTCCTAAAGATTGCGCCTTGGTTAACTTACTACCAGCATCTTCACCGGCTAAAACAATATCTGTTTTTTTAGAAACACTACTAGTCACATTAGCGCCCAACTGCAATAATTTGTCTTTAGCTTCGTTTCTAGTCATGGTTTGTAATTTTCCTGTTAACACAACAATTTTGCCGGAAAGGACTTGTTCTGAATCATTAGAAGACGAATAATTTGTATTAATTTGATATTTGGTGAGTTCAGCTAATAAGGTTTGACTACCAGTTGTTTCAAAGAATGTTTTAACAGAGACAGCAATGGTGTCCCCCAGACCATCAATGCTTGAAATCTCATCAGTTTTAGCTTTAGCTAAGTTTTCTATGCTGTTAAATTTTTCAAGCAACAAACGACTGGCCTTACTTCCTACATGACGGATACCAAGCCCAAATAACAATTTATCAGCCGCATTAGTTTTAGAAGCTTTTATAGCATCATAGAGTTTTTTGGCTGATTTTTCTTTAATGCCTTCAAGCGTCATTAATTGTTCGACTGACAGATTATAAATGTCTAAAACATCCGACACAAGATTAGCTTTAAATAATTTTTCAACAATCGATGGCCCTAAACCTTTGATATTCATGGCATCACGACTTGCAAAGTGTTCAAGTCTTGCCATTAACTGACTTTGACATAGGGGATTAATACAACGAAGCGCAACTTCCTCATCAAAATGAATCAAAGGGCTAGAACAAGATGGACAAATACTAGGGATTGGTAATTTTTCCTCTTGTTGACGTTTTTCAGGAACAACTCGTAAAACTGCTGGAATAATATCACCGGCCTTATAAACAATAACCGTATCACCAATTCTAATATCTTTTTCAGCAATGTAATCAACGTTATGAAGTGTGGCACGGCTAACTGTTGTGCCTGCTAACTGAACTGGGGTTAAATTAGCAGTGGGTGTTACAACTCCTGTTCTACCAACTGTCCAATCCACAGAAATAATAGTAGCTTCTTTTTCTTCAGCAGGAAACTTATAAGCAATCGCCCAACGAGGTGCTTTAATAGTATAGCCAAGTGCTTCTTGAATGTCTAATTCGTTGACTTTAATCACGACACCATCAATATCATAAGGTAAGGTATTTCTTTTGTCAGCAATCTCACTAATAAACTCCCAAATAGTAGTCATGGAAGAGCTTTTGATAAAGGTTTTATTCACCGAAAAACCCAACTGCACAAGGTGAGAGAGGATTTCTTCTTGACTTCCTTTAGTTGATGGGCCTGCTTCTTGATATAAAAAAGTGGCTAGCTTACGTTTAGCGACAACACTTGTATCTAATTGACGAAGTGTCCCTGCAGCTGCATTTCTCGGATTAGCGAATTCTTGTAAGCCATTTTCTTGGCGTTCTTGATTGATTTGATCAAAAGAAGCTCTAGGTAAGTAAGCTTCTCCACGCACAGTGATACTTTCCTTACTATTAATGGTTAGAGGAATGTCTTTAATGCGTTTCAAATTTTCTGTAATATTTTCCCCAATTTGCCCATCTCCTCTTGTTGCCCCCACTTCTAAAACGCCGTCAGTATAGGTAAGAGAAATTGATAAACCATCAATCTTTAGCTCAGCCACATAAGTCGCATCTGGGAATTTCTCTTTAATACGCTCATCAAATGAAAACAACTCTTCACGAGAAAAAGCATCCTGCAGAGAAAATAAAGGATAACGATGTTCGTATTTTTCAAAAGACTCTAATAAGACCCCACCAACTCTATGGGTGGGGCTATCTGGTAAAACTAATTCTGGGTATTTTTGCTCTAAGTCAACTAACTGACGATAAAGCTTATCATACTCAGCATCTGAAATGCTAGGTGAGTCATTAGTATAGTATTCTTTTGCATAGTGATTTAGTTGATCAACTAATTGTTTGATTTGATTTTTCATAATATTATTTTATCATATTCAGATAAAAAACGCTCTCGATGAGAGCGTTTATTTGTTAATGTCAATGGTTTTAGATAATTTTTCAATAATAACAGCACCCACTAGTAAAGAAAGCAATTCGCCAATACCAGTTGTAAACCAAGTAATCCAAAATGGTGCCCCAAATAAATAGTGAAGTTCTAAGGCAATTGTTATCATACTAGCGGCAAAAAAGAATGAAAAGTAGAGAAAGCCTTTAGATAACAAGCCATTTAATAAGTAGTCATTCTGGTATTTTTGAAACAACTTGATACCAAGCGTTACAAAGATTAAGGTTGATAGGCCTCCGACAAAAACATCTATCACACCAAAGCTATAAAGATTTGAAATCATACAGCCAATTGTCACTGCAATAATATATTTCCTGTTATAAAACCCAAGAAAGTTTAACATTTCTGAGACACGAAATTGATAGGCCCCGAAACTAATAGCATTTAGTGGTGGCATTATTGTTAAAACAATATAAACAGCTGCTACTACTGAAATATGTAGGTAATCTTTAGTTGTTAATGGTTTCATTTTCTTCTCCTTTAGTGGCTTAACCACGTGTAATATGCTTGGTGAAAGGGAAATAAGCACCAAGGGTTGTTAAACAACCTCACTATTGTAACACTTTTTAAAATAAAAAGAAAGGCTGTTATATTGATTGTTTACATGAAATAATCACTTTATGAGAGATTATTGACTAAAATAATATTGAAAATCACTATCTTTTGGTAAAATAGTGGTATGATATCAAAATTAATGACTTTTATTAAAAAACTCTGGGCAATGGAGTTGATTAAATATTTATTTTTCGGTGTACTAACCACACTCGTTTATTTTGTCAGCCGAACGGCTTTGTTTCTCCAACTGAATCAAGCTCTTGTTTCTGCCTTAATAGCCAATATTGTTGCCATTTTATTTGCTTTTTTTGTCAATGATCGCTTTGTGTTTTTACAGGATAAAACAGGTCGTCTGAAACGCTTAATTCAATTCTTTTTCGCCAGAGTATCTACTCTTGTTTTAGATGCCCTATTGGCGCTTGTTTTTGTTGATCGCTTTCCAAATCTCATTGGACAATTCGTCAATTATGATTTAAAAATGGTCAATCTCATCGAAACTATTCTCTCTCAAATTGCCATATTAGTCATCAACTATCTTTTAAGTAAATATTTGATTTTTAAAAACAAAAAACACTAAATCTGATTGGGTTTAGTGTTTTTAGAAACCTTCTTCAAAAAATTTTGAGTCAAGAAGATAATGTTTTTGATATTTAACAGCCAGTTCCTTTATTAATTGTGCTAATTCTTTTTGATAGAAAAATGCATTTACAATATAGGTTTTATAGGCATCTTTTTCAATACTTGAGGCTTCTTTTTTAAAATAACCCCACATGTGCTGAAAGGCTGTGGTCAGTGTTTCTTTGGTTGGTTCTAACATTTTTGCCTCTTCAATGTAAGACCAAAATAAGTCTTCCTTATCTGTATCCCACTCATTTCCCTTAAATAAGAGACGGATCTGATTATAATAAAACTGAGAATGGCCCATCACCCAATATTTATGATAGGCCCACTCTTTTTGTACTTTTTTTAAATGATCTTGTTCCATTAAACTATCCTTCATTTTATTTTATTATTCTAAAGCCAGCCATTTTCACGCGCTATTTGTACTGCCTTGGTGCGATTATGAGCTGATAACTTATTAAAAATACTGGTTAAATAATTTCTAACTGTCCCGTTTGAAAGAAATAATAACTGGGCAATTTCCTCGTTGGAACATCCTTTAGCGACTAATTCTAAAATATCTAATTCTCTTTTACTTAAAGGATTCGTCGTAAAAGCCATTCCTTCCACTAATTCAGGGGAGTACTCTTTTTTTCCTGCTAAAACAGTGTGAATAGTTCCCATTAGTTCAGATGCTGAGCGGTCTTTTAAAACAAAGGCGTCGACCTGAGCTTCTAAAGCTCTTTTAAAGTAACCTGTTCGTTTAAAAGTTGTTAGAATAATCACTTTTAAATCACTATGACTTCTCACCCATTCTAAAACATCAAGTCCCGTTTTATAAGGCATTTCAATATCTAAAATAGCGACGTCTACACTTTCTTTCGACAAAATATCAATAGCTTCTTGACCATCAGAAGCTTGCAAAATGACATCAACGTCATCTTCCATTAATAATAATTGGCAAAGAGCATCCCTTAACATGGCTTGATCTTCTGCAACTAATAATTTCATGAGTGTAATCCTTCTTTAAGAGTAATTTGAATACGAGTAGGTTGTTTTAATGAGGTTATTTTTAGACTTCCGTCCACTAGACTTAGCCTATCTTTAATGGATGATAGCTCGTCTCCTTTTAAGGTTGAAAAACCAACACCATCATCTTCAACAACTAGCGTGATGTCTTTTTCTCTGTACAAGCTGATACGGCTATTCTTAGCATGGCTATGTTTGATAATATTGTTGGTAAGCTCCCTAATAAGCATCGTTAGTGTTGATTGAATCACAGGTGATAAATTGTCTAAATTTAGTTGATTATCAATCGTTAAAGTGATATTAGCAAGCTCAAAAAGCGTTTCAATGGTTTCAAGTTCCTCAGTAACTGTTCTAAATTTGAGATTATTAATAATACTTCTGACCTCACTCATCGAGTCCTTACTCATCTGGTGCAGTTCTGTTAATTCTTTTTCGACAAGCGTGGTCTGACCTTTTTCTAATTGTTTGAGCGCTAATTCTGATTTAATCGTCATCATTGCAAATACATGACCTAAAGTATCATGGAGATCACGTCCAATACGATTTCGTTCATTTTCAGCCATCAGAACATTAATATAAGCATTTTTTTGCTCAATTTCAGCCTTTTGTTTTTCTTCATTTTGAATTCTCAAGCTGATAAAATAAAAACTTAACATGAAAATACTAACAAAGATGGTAAATAAAGTTTCTTCGATATTTTGACCAAACCATAATTGATAGGAGTTTAGAAAACTGATAGCCAGTAAAAAACTAATGGGCCGATAATGTTTAAATGAATCATGGAAACGATAAACCAGTAAATTGGTTGTGTAGAAAAAATACCAGATAATGCCAATATTAAACGTAAGGCACATAAAAAGAATATAGCCCAACATATAAAACCAAGCCAATAAATGGTATTTCCCCAAGCCTTTTATCACTAAATAGAGGTAAGCTAAAATAAATAACAGGATTAAAACAAGGTGCCACAATGGCAAAGAACCATTAATAATAGCTACTATTGGGAAAATGAGAAAACTTAAAGAAGCATAGTAAAACAAATGGTAACTATTTTTAATCTGTTTCAATTAATTAACCTCAACTTTTTTCTTTATAATAAAACTTATCATCAGTATTACTATAGCATAAAAAACTAAAATAATGAGCGAATTGATGGAAAATTTATCTGCAAAATAACTAATCAGCATATTGTTATAGTGATAGGTTGGTGTAAATTTAGAAATACTTTGTAACCAACTTGGAAAGGAATCTACTGGCATCCACAAGCCACCTAAAATGGCTAGGCTCATATATAAAATATTACCAAAAACACTTAAGGTTTCAGAGGATTTGATAAAACTCAAAAGGATACCTAAAGGCATAAAGCAAATGGCACCAAAAAATAATAATAGGCCTGAATTTAACCAATCATTAATCGGCATTGACACATCTTGTACAAAACGTCCACTAAGAAAAACGAAAATAATAGCAAGTAAAAAGCTGACTAAAATTCTGATAACTTTTGCCATGAAATATTGCCAGATGGAAACTGGTGAGTGACTCAAATGTTTGATGTAATAACTTTTACGATCTTCTTGAATGGAAAAAGGAAAAGTAAAGAGTGCAAAACTAATACTCGAAAAAGCGGTCATTGACATCATGGTTTGTCTAATCACAAGAGGTTGAATGTTTTTTGGCAATTCCCCTAGCAAAATGCTTGAAAAAAGGAGGAAAAAGGCTATCGGCATCCCTATCCCTAAAATAAAACTAGAAAAAGTTCTTTTAGCCTGTAAGTACTCTTTTTTTAATAGTGCTTTAAATATGGTCATGGTAAGTATCCTTTCTACTATCAAATATACTATCTAGCAATGTTCTATTGGTCATTTCAATAGCCTCAATGGGACAATTGGCCTCAACAAGGGATTGCCAAATGGCATTTGGTTTTTTTGTCATAAATGAGATAGTATCGTTTTTCAGCTCAAGATTACTGATAATGGTTTGATCTATGTCATCTAAATATTTTTTAGGAAGAACAAAGTGCTTGCTTTTTTCTTCGCTTCTTAACAAATAAGGTGTTGTGTCTTTAAGTAATTTGCCTTCATGCAAAACCAAGATGCGATCTGCTGTGTGCTCTACTTCTTCAATATAATGAGAAGAGTAAATAATTGTTTTTCCTGAAGTTTTTAAGTGATTGATAATTTCCCAAAAACGTTTCCTGGTTGATGTATCCATTGCGGTAGTTGGTTCGTCAAGAAAAATAATATCGGGTTGACCAATCAAGGTTAACACAAAGTCCAATAGTCGTCTTTGACCTCCAGAAAGTTTACTGGCAAACTGCTTCTTTTGTTTTGGATTAAAAGCAAGTAAATCGTCTATTTCTTTTTCGTTTAAAGGGTTAGGATAGAGAGCTCTTTGAAAATCAATTAACTCTTGGACAGTCATCTTATCCTGAATCAGATTATCTTGAAAGAGCACGCCAACTCTTTTTTTCAGTCTATGATCATTAGCGCCGTATCCCAAAACCTCTATAGTCCCAGAAGTAACTTGATAATCTCCTAAAAGACAAGTCATTAAAACTGTTTTTCCTGCTCCATTGGGACCAATTAGAGCTAAGCAATCGCCTTCAAAAATTTCAAACGAGAGATCGTCCAAGATTGTTTTTTCTTTAAATTGTTTCTTCAAATGATTAACTGATATGGCTGGTTGTTTATTCATAATCAACATCCTTTCTATGACACTATCTTAACAGTTAATGCCTTTTAAAATAAGTTAAAAAAAGCATGATCTCATATGACATTTGTCATAAAAAAAAGACTCCTTAGAGTCAATTTTTGTTTTTTGAAAAAAGTGATTCAAAGAAAGAGAGGATTGTCCCTCGCCTTGCTTCAAAAGTCTTCACGTGTTGCTTTTGATAGATAGCATTGATAATGCCTCCAATAATAAGAATCTTGGAAAAAAAGATAAACCAAAACATAATGGCAAAAAGGGTCACAGACCCTAAAATCCGAAGATTTTCCATGTTTTGAATGGTATTTCCAATGTAATTTCCTACAAGATTAGTAAAGAAGACAAAGACAAGACTAGTAAATACTGTTCCTGGAATAACATAGCGAATTTTTTGAATTCTAACATTTGGTAAAATGAAGTATAAAAATGCTAAGGTAATAAAAGACAAGAGTCCAGTTATCGGTTGAATTAGACTATCTAATAACTGATACAATTTTTGACTAAATTCTAGTCGTTGGTACAGTAAAGCCAAAAGGCTACTACCAAAGGTTGAAATGATAACAGCAATAATAAGAAAAACAATTAAGACTAGGCTAGAAAAAACTCCAACCAATCGACTAATGACAAAATCGCGATGATCTTGCATGTCATAAGCTTTATTCATTGCTTTTTGGAGAAAGACCAAACCTTTTGAAATAGTCCAAAGAGCTGCTACAATTGATAACCAAACAAGCCCAGAAGACGGCTGTTGAAAAATACCTTGAATAACGGTTGCAACACTCTCATATAATTGTGCTGGTAGATAATCCTTTAGAAACTCTAACAATGCTGAAGTATCAATATTAAAATAGGGGAAAATATTTGCTAATAAGATAAGAAAAGGAAAGACTGTTAGCATCATATAATAGGCAACAGCAATGCTAGATAAGTCCATATCAGAATTTTTATAATGCGCTAAAAATGACTGGATAACTGCATTGTTTTGCCATTTACTCATTAATTTTTTCACATTTCCTCCTAGACTTACTTAGTAAGTTCCCTCTTCTCCTTGACTGGTTAGAATTTTTGGACCATCTTTAGTGATCACAAATTGATGTTCGTATTGACAAGACAAGCCACCATCTATTGTTTTATGGGCCCATCCAGTTTTAAGGTCCGTATCAATTTCCCAGGTTCCTGTGTTAATCATAGGCTCAACGGTTAGGACCATGCCTTCTTTTAAACGAAGTCCGCGACCAGCAACTCCATAGTTTGGTATCATAGGTTCTTCATGCATAGTTGGCCCTACACCATGACCAACCAAATCTCTGACAACACCGTAACCAAAACTTTCGGCATATTCTTGAACGGCAGCCCCAATATCACCAACACGATTTCCGATAACGGCTTTTTCAATGCCTCTATACATGGCTTCTTTAGTAACGGCCATTAGTTGCTTGATTTCTTCTGACACTTCACCTACCGCATAGGCCCAACAAGAATCTGCCAATCCACCTCGATAAGTGTCAGTGTGCTTTTTCATCTCTGGAATATTGTTAAAATCTAATTTAGAGACATCAAGAACTGATTTATCAAGTGGTTCACTAAGAACCATATCAACTTTTAATAAATCACCTGCTTTTAAAATATAGTGTCTTGGAAAGGCATGAGCTACTTCATCATTTAAAGCACAACAAGTCGCATAAGGATAGTCCATTATTTGACCATCTACTCCAATTTGAAGGGGAAGGACATTACTTTCTTTACAACGTCTTCTAACATATTCTTCCACTTCCCACATATCAACACCAGGTTTGATAATTTTACGTAAACCAATATGAATGCTGGCTAAAAAATCACCTGCTCTATCCATAGCTTCAACTTCTCTTTTAGACTTTAATGTAATCATTGTTTTTCTCTTTTCTAATTCATTTTTGTACTAACAACTGCTTTAGCAACAATCCGATTTTGTAGTTGGATTTCAAAATCTAGCGTACTGCCTCGGCGGCCTTCAGCAATAATTCTTGGATAAATTTTTAAATTATCTTCGACTTGAACAGCTTGAAGGAAATAAACCATCACCTGTTCAATAATAATATTTCTACTTTTTTTCTCTTTAAGAAGGCGTAAGGTGATCTCTTTAATAATTTCAACCAATACACCATGAGATAAATTTCCAGAGACGTCAATCATAACCGGTTCAACCATAAAACTGTAAAAATTCCCATCCGTTTTAAGATTAGACAGAATTTGTTCGCTATAGGTGTATAGTTGCCCTTGTTTGTCATCTTGGATGCTTTCCATGACTTTACGTCTTGTCACAACGCCAAGAAGGGTGTTATCATCAGAAACCACCGGTAACATGTCATAATCTTCAAAAATCATTTGTTGACTAATAGGCGCTAAACTGACATCAGGTTTAGTGAGAACAGGATTTTTAGTCATCACTTTTTCAACAACTGTTGTCCCTTTTTTACCTGTGATATCACGCATGCTAACAACACCAACCACAATACCTTTATCATTTATAACTGGAAAACGCAGATAATTATGTTTTTTGACAAGATTAATATAATCTTTAATCGTATCTGTCAACTGTAAAAAACCATAGTCGCTTTTAAAGTGATAAATCTGATCAACCGTTTTAACATTAGTCTTTATTCTAGCGTTAGATAGAGCTTTATTAATCTTAGTTGCAACAGTAAAGGTATCAAAAGAGGTTACCATAACAGGTATCCCAAGTTGGTTTGAAGTATTAATGACTTCCTCAGAAACTTGAAAGCCACCCGTGACTAAGATAGCATTATTGTTTTCCAGTGCTAATAACTGGATGTTTTTACGATCCCCGACAATTAACAAACCACCTTTGACAAGATATTTCATAATATTTTTTCTTGTCATTGCACCGATAGAAAATTTACTAAACTCATGTCCAAGACCAGAATGACCCGCTAAAACTTCAGAATCACTGATTCTTGCAATTTCTGCATAAGTTAATTTATTTAGTGATTGTTTGGGCTTAGCACCAATCCGAACGGTGCCACTTCTAGGCTTGGTTTCTACTAAGCCTCTATTTTCAGCTTCCTTAATGGCACGATAAGCGGTCCCGTCACTCACTTTTAAACGATTAGAAATACTTCTAACACTAACTTTTCTTCCAATTGGAAGATTCTCTAAATAGTTTAAGATATCAAGATGTTTACTCATAATAATAACCACTTTTTCTTAATTCAAAAAGGAGATATTCTCTCGTTTTATGCGTATATCGGTCACTCCCTCTATACCTTTTAACCTTTTTAAACCCTGCTTTTTGAGCAACCTTTTGACTGGCACTATTTTCTAAGTGGGTGACAATTAACAATCGTTTTAAGCGAAGGTCATTTATAGCAAGAGCAACTATGGTTTTCAGAGCTTGAGTGGCAAATCCTTGTGACCAAAAATCTTTATGAATAAAATAAGAGATTTCAACCTCACTACGATAAAAATCTAGTTTTTCAAAACGGATGGCACCAATTAAGGTCTGACTCTTTTTTTCTTCAATTGCCCAGTTGCCAAGAGGAGTTTTCATAAAGGAGTGAACCATTAGATAATCGCTTTCCTCTTTCGTTTTAATACTAGGTGAATCAAATGAGAGATTACCACTTGCTCTAGCAATGGCAAAAAAAGCCTGACTGTCACTAAAACGAAAAGGTCTTAACAGTAGTTGACTAGTTTCTATATGAGAATATCGTCCTAATGTTGTCCAAATATCCATAAGGTTATCATACAGTTTTTTTGCATACTAGTCAATGAAGAAATGTAGCCACTGTAAGGAGTTCCTTGTTTTTATGACATCTTTCAAAAAAAATTAAAACAGCCTAATAGAAAATTCCCATCACTGAGAAGCGATGGGAATTAAGAAAATGAAATGAGAACTATTATCTATTAGCTATGCCAGATATCATCGTTATATTGTTTGATAGTTCTATCAGATGAGAAGAAACCAGCTTTAGCAATATTATGAATCACTTTTTTAGACCATAAGTCTTGGTTCTCATAGTCTGAGAAGACTCTTTCTTTCATCACAATATATTCTTTCAAATCAATTAAGGTCATAAACCAATCTTTACTAATTAATTCATGGTGAAGTCTTTCAAGGCGTTCTTTGTTCCCATAAGGCATTAATTGATCGCTAACAATAAAATCAACCGCTTCTTTAATCACCTCATCTTGATAGTACTCATTCGCATGATAGCCAGAGGTAGCGTAGAGATCAATAATTGTGTCACTATCTTTACCGAAAGTATAAATGTTATCCATTCCGGCTAATTCAGCAATTTCAACATTTGCTCCATCCATTGTTCCAAGGGTTAAGGCACCATTTAGCATGAATTTCATATTACCAGTACCAGACGCTTCCTTAGAAGCTAGTGAAATTTGTTCAGAAATATCAGAAGCTGGAATCAATTTTTCGGCAACAGTTACATTATAGTTTTCTACTAAATGCACATTGAGGTATTGATTCACTTCAGGATCGTTATTAATCAGTTCAGACAAGCTGAGGATTAAATGAATGATATCTTGAGCAATGGTATAGGCTGGAGCAGCTTTACCACCAAAGATAATTGTAATCTTACGTTTTGGTAGATTGCCTTTTTTAATGTCTAAATATTTATGAATAACATATAAAGCATTCATTTGTTGGCGTTTGTACTCATGGAATCGCTTGATTTGAGTATCGATAATTGAGTTTTCGTCTAATTCAATATTCTTATTGTCTTTAAGATAACGCTTAAGAGCCAATTTGTTGTTGAATTTAATGTCAGCCAACTTCTTGTGAACACTACTGTCATCAGCAAATTCTAATAACTTTTCAAGTTGAGTAGCGTCTTCTAAATAACCATCTCCAATCAATTCTTTGAGATAATCAGCTAATTCTTGGTTAGCAAATTCTAACCAACGTCTAAAGGTGATACCATTTGTTTTATTGTTGAATTTTTCAGGATACAATTCATAAAAATCTTTCAACTCACTGTTTTTCAAGATTTCTGTGTGAAGTGCTGCCACCCCATTAACACTGTTTGAGTAGTGAATATCCATATGTGCCATATGAACACGACCTGATTCATCAATAATATGAACAGAAGGGTTTGAGTAGTCTCTTTTAACAAGTTCATCTAACTGGCGAATAATAGCAACAAGATGTGGCACAACTTCTTCTAAGTATTCAAGAGGCCATTTTTCCAAGGCTTCTGCAAGAATGGTATGGTTGGTATAGCCTGTCATTGCTTTTACAATTGAAACTGCTTCTTCAAACGAAATGTCATGTTTTTCAGTTAACAAACGAATCAACTCAGGAATCACTAGTGATGGATGCGTATCATTAATTTGAACATAAGCATAGTCAGCCAAATCATGAAGGTTGCTTCCTCTTTCAATCGCTTCATCGATTAATAGTTGAGCGGCATTAGAAACCATGAAATATTGTTGATAGATACGAAGCAATTCACCTGTTTTATCTGAATCATCTGGATAAAGAAAGAGAGTTAAATTATTTTTAATATCGCTTTTATCAAAAGAAATACCTTCTTTAATCAAACCATAATCAACTGACTCAATATCAAACAAATTAAGATAATTTTTTGTCTCTTTTTGATAACCTAAAACATCAATACGATCCAATTTTGATTTGAGAGTAAAGTTTTTAAAAGGAACATCGTAACTAATATCGGTCGGTTGTAACCAACTATCATTTTCAATCCAAAAATTAGGTTCAGCTTCTTGTTGGTTGTCTCTAAACACTTGTCTAAATAGCCCACAGTGATAGTTTAATCCCACACCCTCACCATTTAAAGCGAGTGTTGACATAGAATCGACAAAACATGATGCTAATCTTCCTAGACCACCATTTCCTAAAGATGGCTCTGGTTCAACATCTTCAATCTGACTAATTGATTTACCAGCTTGTGCTAATTCTTCCTTGATTTCTTTATAGATACCTAAATTAATCAAGTTGTTAGACAATAATTTCCCAATAAGAAATTCCGCTGAGATGTAATAAACTTTACGTTTTGCTTTATTTTTCTCTTTTTTTGCCGCTTTTTCTTTGACATAGTCAAGTAATTGAACATAAATCTCTTCGTTTGTTAACTCTTGTAGCGGCTTGTTTGTTTTTTCTAAAACATAGTTAGTTAAATAAGTCATTTTTTTCATTTCCCCTTTGATATAATGTAGTTATTTTAATTAAAAAGTCTTTCTTATCTTGTGTTAACTCTTCTTTTTTCATACGCCATTGCCAATTGCCTCCAACAGTTGACGGCATATTCATTCGTGAATCGGCATCTTTGTCTAAAATATCTTGCATGGTGGCAATGACGGTGTTACTAGACGTTGCAAAAAGAACACGAAGCATGGCTTGGCTAACTGGTTCAATCGGTTTACGATTACTATAAGCATCAAAATAATCTTTTTGTTCAGGACTAAGATTATCATACCAACCATTGATCACTTCGTTATCATGTGTTCCAGAATAAGCAACACTATTTGGAATACAACGATGAGGACTATCAATGCTTTTACCCTCAATGTCATAAAAACCAAATTCAAGAACCTTCATTCCTGGAAAATTAGCAGCCTGCAACAATTGTCTTGCTTTCTCATCAATATTTCCTAAGTCTTCAGCGATTATAGGTAACTCACCAAGGGCCTCTTTAACGGCATTGAATAAGTCGATTCCAGGACCAGGCTGCCAGCTACCGTAGCGTGCAATTGCAGCTTTACCATCAATTTCCCAATAATCAGAAAATCCTTTAAAATGGTCAATTCTTAAATAATCGTATAGTTTGAAACTCTCTCTAATACGCTCAATCCACCAAGCATAACCTGTTTTAGCATGATTTTCCCAATCGTAAATAGGATTTCCCCAAAGTTGACCGTCAGCACTAAAATCATCAGCAGGTACACCAGCCACAAATAAAGGATTTCTCTCATCATCTAATTTAAAGAGTTCTGGCATGGTCCACACTTCAACGCTGTCAGCAGAGACATAAATCGGCATATCTCCAATAATAGCAATATTTCTTTGATTGGCATACGCTTTTAATTTTTGCCACTGTGAAAAGAAAAAGTACTGGCAAACTTTATGGTAATGAATTTCTTTAGCTAATAGTTGGCGGTAATGAGTCAATGTTTCTTCATCACGAGAAATGGCTTTTTGATCATCCCACAAAGGAAGAGCCTTATTATCGAAATGCTCTTTAAGAGCCATAAACTCAGCATAGTTGGTTAACCAAGAATGATTATCAGACTCAAAGGCCGCATAATCTTGCTTAAATTCTTCAATAGATAAAAAATTGTCAACAGCCTTTTCAAGAATTGGACGTCTAGTATCAAACAAAAGCTCATAGTCTACTTCTTCATCATTTCTTGAAAAAACAACATTGGCATAATCTGTTTCTTCTAAAATACCTTCTTGTGCTAAAAAATCAAAATCAATAAGATGAGTATTTCCAGCCATGGCTGAAAAAGATTGATAAGGTGAATCGCCAAAACTAGTTGTTGTCAAAGGAAGAATTTGCCAATAGGTTTGTTTTGTTTCAACTAAAAAATCAATAAAGTCATATGCTTCTTTACCAAAAGTCCCTATTCCAAACTTTCCTGGTAATGATGTTATGTGCATTAAAACACCACTTGCTCGTTTGTCCATAGCTTATACCTCGATTTTATTTTTTGCTAATGAAATTATAACGCAAACGGTTGCATAGGTCAAGCTTTTTCAAAAAAAAATAAGAAAGAGAAACTCTTTCTTATAATTTATAGAGATCACGCACACTTTCTCTTTCCTTTAAAAGGAAAGGAACTGTCTCTTTTTGATAACTTTTTTTCTTGTGATGAAGTTTGTCTAATAATCCTAACAGACTTGATTTGCCCAACTGCTTTATGTTGATATCGAAAGTCGTGAGATAAGGATGGATAATTTTGGAATAAACGGAATTGTTAAAGGAAATTATTGAAATATGTTCTGGTACTTTTATATTGTAGAAAGATAAAAATTGGATAACCCTAACAGATAACATATCATCAATTACAATTAAAGCTGTGATATTTTCATTTTTTATTTTTTTAATCACATTATCTAACGATAAAGGATCATGTCTATCAAATAAAGTACTACCATAATTTTTAATTTTTAAAATTTTTGTTCCCAAAGTATAACCAAGAAAACGTTCTGAGTTCACTGTTGCTTGTTCATCATCAGTGATAAATAAAATATTTTTATGACCTTTTTCATAAAGATAGTCAACAGCAGTCTTTGCCATTAATTGGTTATCATTGTCAATATAAGTAATTGCTTCTTCTTGCGATTCTTGTGAACCAACAACAACAAAAGGAATGTTATGTTGACTAAGGTAAAGACTAACTGGGTCATTTTTTTTCGAATATAGAACAATAAAGCCATCTACTCTTTTTTGACGATACATAATTTTAGCTTGATCTCTTAAGCTTTCTGGTGAATCACCTGTAGCAATGGAAACTGTAAAGTCTTTCTTTTTAGCTTCATCGTTAATCGTAGTTAAAATTTCCATGAAAAAAGGTTGACTAATACGATCTGAGCTTGTTAACGGTGGTAAAATAACGCCAACGCATTGCGTTAAACCACTTGCTAACATTTGGGCAGCAAAATTAGGAACATAGCCTAAATCATCCATTGCTTTTCTAACTTTTTCTTTAGTCTTTAAGGATATGGAATGACTATTTTTTAATGCTCGACTAACTGTTGATGGATTAACACCAGCTTTCTTGGCAACGTCTTTTATGGTAACCATCAGTTGCCACCTCCCTTGAAATATAATATATTAAACTTATTTTCTATTCTACAATAGATTTTCATTTTAAACAAGCCAGTTTAAATGATGGGTATTATATTACTTCTATAATAAAATTAATGAATTATCATTTCTTTTTTCTTATTTTGAAAAAAATTTTTAAAAAAATAGGTCAAAACACTTGACATTTTCTGCAAACGGTTGCATAATAGTAATGTAATTAAATATATTTCATGTTTCAGGGAGGAAACAAGCTATGAAAAAATGGCAAAAATTATTGATTAGTGGTGCAAGTTTAACACTTGCTAGTACTTTATTAGTCGCTTGCGGATCTAATGATAAAAAATCAGAAACTGCATCATCATCTGATGACAAAACAATTAAATTATGGGTCCCAACCGATTCAAAAGACTCTTATAAAGATATTGTTGCTCAATTTGAAAAAGATTCTGGTTATAAAGTTCAAGTTGTTGAATCAGAAGACCCTAAAGCACAAGAAAAAATTAAAAAAGATGCAAGTACTGCTGCTGATGTCTTCTCACTTCCACACGATCAACTTGGTCAATTAGTTGAATCAGGTGTTATTCAAGAAATTCCTGAAGAGTATTCAAAAGAAATTGCTGATACTGCTACAGAACAAGCAATTGCTGGTGCGCAATACAATGGTAAAACTTATGCATTCCCATTTGGTATTGAATCACAAGTACTTTTCTACAACAAAGAAAAATTATCTGAAGAAGATGTTAAATCATATGAAACAATCACTTCAAAAGCAACCTTTGGTGAAACCTTCAAACAAATGAACGCTTATGCAACTGGTCCATTATTTATGTCAGTTGGTGATACTTTATTTGGTGAAAATGGTGAGGATGTTGCCGGAACTAACTGGGGAAATGAAGCTGGTGTTTCAGTTCTTAAATGGATTGCAGACCAAAACAATAACTCTGGATTTGTTAACTTAGATTCAAGTAACGTGATGTCATCATTTGGTGAGGGAACAGTTGCTGCTATTGAAACTGGTCCTTGGAACTACCAAGCAGCTCAAGAAGCGATTGGTGCTGATAATTTAGGAATTGCTGTTTACCCAATGATTAACATTGGTGGACAAGACGTTCAACAAAAAGCGTTCCTAGGTGTTAAACTTTATGCTGTAAACCAAGCACCTGCTAAAGGTGATGCTAAGCGTATTGCTGCAAGTTACCAATTGGCTTCATACTTAACTAATGCTGAAAGCCAAGCTAACCAATTTGAAACTCGTACTATTATCCCAGCAAATAAAGAAGTTCAAGCTTCTGAAGTTGTTCAAAATCATGATTTAGCACAAGCCGTAATTAAAATGGGATCTTCAACTGATTACACTGTTGTTATGCCTAAGTTGAGTCAAATGGGTACCTTCTGGACTGAAAGTGCTGCTATCCTTAGTGATACATACAATGGAAAAATCCCAGAAAGTGACTACTTATCAAAACTTCAACAATTTGATAAAGATCTTGCTGCTACAGAATAATTCATGACACGTAACAAGTGAGGAGAAAACTTCTCCCCACTTGTTTTATTTAGTAAGAACCTCTGCTAATTAAGCTTTTCATTTGTCAAGTTTAACTAGCAGAGTTTCTGATTATTATTATAAAGGAGTCTTTCTATGGCTAAAGCTATCACATATGAGAATGTCTCTGTCCCGAAAGCTTTTAAAGAAGGTGGCATTGATATTAAACTCTCTTTTTTGATTATGGGATTTGCCAACCTTGCTAATAAACAATTTATTAAAGGATTACTATTTTTACTAAGTGAAATTTTGTTTTTCATTGCCTTTTTTGTTCAAATTATTCCTGCCTTGGCTGGTTTGATTACTTTGGGAACACAAACACAAGGAATGACAACTCAAGAAGTCGATGGTATTACCCTACAGGTGGCTGTTGATGGTGACAATTCTATGCTAATGCTAATTTTTGGATTAGCATCACTTATCTTTTGTCTCTTTTTTGCCTATATTTATTGGTCTAATTTAAAAAGTGCAAGAAATATCTATCTTTTGAAAAAAAATGGTCAAAAAATACCATCGTTTAAAGAAGACTTTAAAACTCTTGCCAATGGTCGTTTCCACATGACTCTGATGGCTGTCCCATTAATTGGTGTCCTTCTTTTTACAATTTTACCACTCATTTATATGATTACCATCGCCTTTACCAATTTTGACCACAGTCACTTACCACCAAAATCACTCTTTGATTGGGTTGGCTTTACTAATTTTGGTAATGTCTTTAGTGGTCGTATGGCAGGTACCTTCTTCCCTGTTCTGTCTTGGACACTGATTTGGGCTGTTTTTGCTACTGCAACTAACTTTTTCTTTGGAGTTGTTTTGGCACTATTAATTAGTACCAAAGGACTTAAATTAAAGAAAATGTGGCGTACTATCTTTGTTATTACAATTGCTGTCCCACAATTTATTTCTCTTTTAATTATGAGAAACTTGTTAAATGATGTTGGTCCTTTAAATTCTTTATTGCAAAATTTAGGATTGATTCGTGAAGGCTTACCTTTCTTATCTGATCCAATTTGGGCTAAATTTTCAATTATTTTTGTTAACATGTGGGTAGGAATTCCCTTTACCATGTTAATTGCAACTGGTATTATCATGAATCTACCTAGTGAACAAATTGAGGCGGCAGAAATTGATGGTGCAAGTAAGTTCCAAGTCTTTAAATCAATTACATTCCCTCAGATTGTTTTGATTATGACGCCAACACTCATTCAACAATTTGTTGGTAACATTAATAACTTCAATGTCATTTACTTGCTTACTGGTGGTGGACCTACAAATTCTCAGTTCTACCAAGCTGGAAGCACTGACCTTCTGGTGACTTGGCTTTATAAATTAACGGTCACTGCTGCCGATTATAACTTGGCTTCAGTTGTAGGGATTTTAATCTTTACAATCTCTGCTATCTTTAGTTTATTAGCCTATACTAGAACCGCATCTTATAAGGAAGGAGTAGCAAAATAATGAAATCTAAAAAACAATTCCGTCTAACGATGGTCTACTTGACACTTATTATTTTATCAATTATTTGGCTCTTCCCTATTGTATGGGTTGTTCTTACTAGTTTTCGTGGTGAAGGCACTGCTTATGTCACCTACTTTATCCCTAAAACATTTACTCTAGACAATTATATTAAGCTATTTACAAATAGCTCCTTCCCATTTGGACGTTGGTTTTTAAATACTTTATTTGTCGCTTCAGCCACTTGTGTTCTTTCAACATTTATCACAGTGGCGATGGCTTACTCGCTTAGTCGTATCAAATTTAAGTTCAGAAATCACTTTTTAAAACTCGCCTTGGTGCTTAATATGTTCCCAGGATTCATGAGTATGATCGCTGTTTACTACATTTTGAAAGCCCTTGGTTTAACTCAAACACTAACATCATTAATTCTTGTATATTCTGCTGGTGCAGCACTCACATTTTACATTGCTAAAGGATTCTTTGACACCATTCCTTATTCTCTAGATGAGTCAGCAATGATAGATGGAGCAACAAGAATGGACATTTTCTTTAAGATAACACTTCCACTTTCAAAACCGATTATTGTCTACACTGCTCTATTAGCATTTATGGGACCGTGGATTGATTTTATCTTTGCACAAGTTATCTTAGGAGATGCCACTAGTAAGTATACCGTTGCTATTGGTTTATTCTCAATGTTGCAACCAGACACCATTAATGAATGGTTCATGGCCTTTACCGCTGGTTCTGTTCTCATTGCCATTCCAATAACCCTTCTCTTCATGTTTATGCAAAAATACTATGTTGAAGGTATTACTGGTGGTTCTGTTAAATAAGAAGCTAAATAATAGTGAGGAAAAATTGTTATGACAACAGTAAAATTAAATAATATCTATAAAAAATATCCTAATAGTAAACACTATTCTGTTGAGAACTTCAATCTCGACATTAAAGATAAAGAATTTATCGTCTTTGTTGGACCATCAGGATGTGGGAAATCAACAACTCTTCGCATGATTGCTGGTTTAGAAGACATTACAAAAGGGGAACTTTACATTGATGAGGAACTCATGAATGATGCTGCCCCTAAAGATCGTGACATTGCCATGGTTTTCCAAAACTATGCCTTATACCCTCATATGACAGTTTATGAAAATATGGCTTTTGGACTTAAACTTCGTAAGTACAAAAAAGACGATATTGATAAACGTGTTCGTGAGGCTGCAGAGGCTATCGGTTTAACTGAATTTCTTGATCGAAAACCAGCTGATCTCTCAGGTGGGCAACGTCAACGTGTCGCTATGGGACGAGCTATTGTTAGGGACGCTAAAGTGTTCTTAATGGATGAACCTCTTTCTAACCTAGATGCTAAGTTACGTGTTTCTATGCGTGCTGAAATTGCAAAAATTCACAGACGTATTGGAGCAACTACCATTTATGTTACCCATGACCAAACTGAAGCAATGACACTTGCTGATCGTATTGTCATCATGAGTGCTACTAAAAACCCTGATGGTACTGGAACAATTGGTCGAGTAGAACAAATCGGTTCTCCTCAAGAACTTTATAGCTACCCTGCAAATCAGTTTGTGGCTGGCTTTATTGGCAGTCCTTCAATGAATTTCTTTAATGTTCAAATTGAAGGTGAAGAAATTGTAGATTCTGAAGGCCTTCGAGTGGCTATTCCAGAGGGACAAAGAAAAGCCCTAGAAGCAAAAGGCTACCTCAATAAACCACTTATTTTTGGTATTCGTCCTGAAGACATTTCAAGCAATCAAATTGTTCATGAAACTTATCCAAATGCTAATGTAACCGCTGAAGTTTTAGTGTCAGAACTACTTGGTAGTGAGACCATGCTCTATGTAAAATTAGGACAAACAGAGTTTGCAGCACGTGTTGATGCAAGAGATTTCCATCAGCCAGGAGAAAGTGTTGATCTTACGTTCAATGTGGCTAAAGGTCATTTCTTTGATATGGAAACTAAAGAACGGATTCATCTTAATTAAAAAAAAGCTATTTAGGTTTTTCCTAAATAGCTTTTTTACATCAACATTAATTATCAACAAGAGTTATATCTGCACCTAGATGGTCTAGTTTTTCAACAATATGAGAATAACCACGAAGAATAAATTCGACATTGGTAATTTCAGTTTGTCCTTTAGCTAATAAGCCTGCTATAATAAGTGCGGCACCAGCTCTTAAATCAGTTGCTTTTACCTTGGCACCAGATAATGATGACGGACCATTGTAAACGATTTTCCCACCAACAACGGAGATATCAGCATTCATTCTCGCTAATTCTGGAATATGGTTAACCCGTTTTTCATAAATGGTATCAATGATAATACCTCTACCTTGTGCACAAAGTAATAAAGGAGTTATTGGTTGTTGTAAATCAGTGGCAAATCCAGGGTAAGGCGAGGTTTTAATGGTAACAGCTTTCAAATGGGTTTGTTTTTCTACAAAGATACTATCCTCTTCGACAGTCATTTTAACACCCATCTCTTCTAGCTTTGAAATAAACCCTTCCAAATGCTCGTAAAGAACGTTGTTAATTCTAATACCTTCACCTACAGCGGCTGCTAAAGCAATGTAAGTCCCAGCTTCAATACGATCTGGAATGACTTGATGACGTGTGCTTCCCAAATGCGATACACCCTCTATGGTGATAACGTCTGTCCCAGCACCTCGGATATGAGCTCCCATATTATTAAGAAAAGTCGCTACATCAATAATTTCAGGCTCTCTTGCGGCATTTTCAATAATGGTTTTGCCTTTTGCTTTTGTCGCTGCAAGTATCGTATTAATAGTTGCACCAACACTGACAGTATCCATATAAATATGAGCTCCTAAAAGAGGTTCTCCTTTAGTGGTTAACTTCATATAATTTCCTTCAAATGAAGATTTTGCCCCCATTGAATCGAAAGCTTTTAAATGTAAATCGATTGGACGAGGTCCAAGGTCACAGCCACCAGGTAAGCCAACAACTGCTTCACCAAAACGCCCTAAAAGGCTACCATAAAAATAATAGGAAGCTCTCAAACTATTAATTTTACCATAAGGCATGAGATTATTTTGTATCCCTCTTGAATCGATTTCTAAAGAATCGTCTTCTCTTTTAACCTTAGCACCCATTGCGATTAAGATCTCAATAAGACTATCAACATCACTAATGTCAGGGACACCATCAAGTCTTACAATATCATCTGATAAGATGGCTGCTGGAATTAAAGCAACAACACTGTTTTTAGCACCAGATACTGTTACTTCTCCTTTTAATTTTTTTCCACCTTTAATTATAATTTTTTTCATTTACAAATATCTTTCTTATACTAGACTTCAACCTTTTCATTTTACCATAAAACAAGTGGTTTTGACAAATTCCCAAGCCTTAGATAGAAAAAGAAGGGAAAACCCCTTCTTTTTTTATCGATTAAGACTATCCTTTAAAGCATCTACTTTATCTAATTTTTCCCATGGTAAATCAAGATCAGTACGTCCCATATGACCATAAGCTGCTGTTTGTCTATAAATTGGACGTTTTAAATCAAGCATTTTAATTATACCCGCTGGACGTAGGTCAAAAATCTCACGCACTGCTTTTTCCAGTTTTGACTCTGAAATTGAACTAGTCCCAAAAGTATCAATACGAATAGAGACAGGTTGAGCAACACCAATAGCATAAGCTAACTGAACCTCAACTTTTCTTGCAAAGCCTGCTGCTACTATGTTTTTGGCGATATATCTTGCAGCATAACTAGCTGAACGGTCAACCTTCGTTGCATCTTTTCCTGAAAAAGCACCTCCACCATGGCGAGAATAGCCACCATAAGTGTCAACGATAATCTTACGTCCCGTTAATCCTGAATCTCCTTGTGGACCTCCAATAACAAAACGTCCGGTTGGATTGATAAAAAATTTAGTTTCTGAATCCAAATACTCTTTTGGAATAACAGATTTTATCACTCGTTCAATCATATCCTGTTTAATTTGTTCTTGACTGACTTCAGGATTATGTTGTGTTGAAATAACAACAGTATCAACACGAACAGGTCTATCACTTTCATTATATTCAACGGTTACCTGACTTTTTGCGTCTGGACGTAAGTAAGGTAATGATTTGTTTTTTCTAAGCTCTGCTAATTTTCTAACTAACTGATGAGATAGAGAAATGGGTAACGGCATCAATTCAGGTGTTTCATCAACAGCAAAACCAAACATCAAGCCTTGGTCTCCTGCTCCTATGAGGCTAAGATCATCTTCATCCCCTTCACGATTTTCTAGTGCCTTGTTGACACCTTGTGCGATATCTGGTGATTGTTCAACTAGTGAAGGATGAACACCCACAGTTTCAGCAGAAAAGCCATAGTCGGTATTTGTGTAACCAATATCAGCAATGGTATCTCTTACTACTCGGTTAATATCAACATAAGCAGTCGTTGAGATTTCACCAAAAACGTGAACTGAACCAGTATAAACAACCGTTTCAGCAGCCACATGAGCTTCTGGATCCTGCTCTAAAATGGCATCTAAAATAGCATCCGAAATTTGATCAGCAATTTTATCTGGATGACCTTCTGATACAGATTCAGAAGTAAATAATTTTCGTTCTGACATATTTTTATGTCCCCCTTTTAATTAATAGTGTTAAAAAGTTACAAAGTACTAGCTTAGCTATCTTTTCGGGACTTATTAACTTTACCATTATATCATTTTTTTGATAGATTTTATATGATAAAAGCTGACTATGATAAAAAACAGTTCACAAAGCATTTCAAAAAAATTTTTTTTACGATGAACAAGAAAAAACACCCCTTTGTTAGATTTTGTATCTAACTTTTAGGGTGCTGTTCAAAGTGAGAGTGTTTTAAAATTCTTATTCATGATCCTCATCATGATCATCATGGTCTTCATGATCTTCGTCTTCTTCATCACTTTCAGTCAAAGCCATAGCTTCTTCTTTAGTGAGGATAGTGTCAGTGTTTTCTCTATCATTTGGATAGTAATAGAATTTATCGTTGACCTTAATAATAGAGCCTTCATCAACAGTATAAACAACATCTTTTTCATCGAAGACATAGTCATCAGCAGGTAACGTACTGTCTAAGAATTTTGCATTTCCTGGTATTTTTCCTTCTTCAAAATGATCATGATCACCGTGAACATGAGCAAAACCATCTGACATAATTTCAGAAACAACCACTAATCCATCATGATCATCATCATCGTCATGATCAACCACTTCTTGAGTGGTTACTTTGTCGTCATCTTTTTTATCATCATTTGTAGTTGCTTGACAAGCAGCTAACATAAAATAGCCAACAAGAATAAGTCCAAGAATTTTGACTATAGTAAGATTTTTTTTCATCTTTTTTGCCTCCTTTTTATTAACCAGTTAAGTATATCATGAACCAACTCTTTTTTCAAGTCATAATATCATTTAAAATGATTTTTCAAGCTATTTGTATTATACTAGAAGCATGAAAACACACGAAAAAATTTTTTGTCATCTCTATGAATCGGAAGACTTTGTTACTGGGGAAGAATTGGGCGCTCTTTGCCAACTTTCTAGAACGGCTATTTGGAAGAGTATTCAAAAATTAGAACAATTTGATATTCAGATTCAATCTCAAAAAAAACGAGGTTATCGATTACTGTCTGGGGACTTACTAATTCCAGAAATGATTGAACAACAAACCGGGATTCCAGTGTCATTGAATAATAACAGTTTATCAACGCAATTAGATGCCAAAATCGCAATACAAGAGGGTAAAAATGCTCCAAGACTGTACCTGGCAACCAATCAAAAGGAAGCTAAAGGACGATTTGGACGACAATTTCATGCTTTTCCTGGTGGTATTTATATGTCTCTACATATCCAACCACACGTTGCTACTGATAAACCACCAGCCTATACCATGATGATTGCAAGTGCTATTGTTAAGGCTATTTCTCGTTTAACTGGGATTGAGACTCAGATTAAATGGGTTAATGATATTTATCTTGGGCAAAAAAAAATAGCGGGTATTTTGACCGAAGCTATTAGCTCAGTTGAAACAGGATTAATCACCGACGTTATTATTGGTGTTGGCATCAATTTTAATATCAAAGAATTACCAGAAGAACTTGATAAAAAGGCAGCCTCTTTATTTACGAAAGAACCTAATATCACAAGGAACCAGCTCATTTCAGAAATTTTAAACTTGTTTTTTAAAATTCCAGAAGCTGATCACATCAAAGTTTATAAGGATAAATCTTTTATCCTCGACAAACACATTACTTTTACGAAAGATGGTAAACCCTATCAAGGAACTGCAATTGATATTACAAATAATGGTGCTTTAATTGTTCAACTAGATAATGGAAAAACAAAAACCCTCCTAGGAGGAGAGGTTATTCTTTCTTCTTGGTAGATGAATTAAAATAGCGTGTCCATTTACTGATGATGTAAGCTTTTCTAAGATTTTGTAAAAGGAAAATGGCCCAGAAACCCACTAACCAGTACCACTGTCTAAAAAAAGCATCTGCTAGAAAATAAGTTTCTAGACTACACATTATTGCAAGGATAAAAAATTGTTTTAATGTCATAAAAAATATTCTATCAAAAAAACTGCTAAAAAGCAGTTTTTTATTATGTAAAGATAAAAACTCCAAATAAAATGGCCAATTAAAGTTTTGAGAAAACAGTAGTTATCCTCATTTAACAATAATATTTTAATAAATTATTTAAAATCTTCCCCACTCTACTTGAAATGGGGAAGATAAAAATATCATACACGACTTTTATTTGGCAAAAGGATCTTTATCACCATACTTATCAAAATGAAGGGTATCAGATTTAAGGTAGTCGATAATCCACTTTGGAATATTAACTCCATTTTCTTTATTCTTTTGATAGGTCAAAATATTTGGCTCTCCTGGATAATATACTTGTTCAAACCCTTTAGCTGGTTTCACCTCATGTAATTCATTGATACTTTGTTCAACATAATTTTTAAAAACATCAAGATTAATGAACCGTGAAGGATCAATAACAATGAAGAGGTGGCCTAAGTCTCTACCTTTTGTCATGTCTGCATACATAGATGAAACATGTTTGCCAAATGGTAAGCCAAGCATCACACCACTTAGCATGTCAACCATCATCATTAAACCATAGCCTTTTGCTCCAGATAAAGGAAGTAAGCCTGCCACAGCCATTGGATCAGTTGTTGGTACACCATGACTGTCTACTGCCCAAGTTTCAGGAATAGCTTTTCCTTTGGATCTGGCATCCAAAATTTTACCCCATGCTTGAACAGTTGTAGCCATATCAAAGACCACAGGTCGACCATTTTTTCTTGGTGCACCAAATCCAATAGGATTGGTACCATAGTATACTTCTGAACCACCAAAAGGCACTACCATAGGATCTGATTGACAAATAGAGATCGCTACTAAATTTTCATTAGCTAATTTTTCTAGGTAGTAAGACATTGTTCCTGTATGACTGACTTTTGAAAGACCAACAATAGCGACACCTGTTTCTTTTGCCATTTCAATTATTGGTTCTAGTGCTAGGTTAGCAACATAATGACCTTGCGCATTATCACCATGATAAATACCTGTACTAGCCCCTGTTTTTTCAAATTTCAAGTGGGGGTTCTTTGTTACCCCTCCTTTATCTATCCGCTCTGCATAATAATCGACACGCACTGCGCCATGAGAGTGAATGCCTGATAAATCTGCAAAAACAAGGTGATTAGCCACTTCTTTTGCTTGTTCTTTAGGCAATCCTGCCACATGTAATTTTTGATAAATGAGCTCGTGTAGTTCAGTGTCTTTTATTCTAATCAATTGTTCATCCACTTTAGAACCCTCCTATATAATAATCACTTATTGTTGAAAATCAATTCAATTTTGTTTTTTTCCTACCGACTGTGCTACTAACATAGCTGTAAAGACATCAGAATCGACATTTAAAATGGTTCTTATCATTCCGACAAAGTAATCAACACCAGCAAATAAAGCGACTGCCTCTATTGGAATACCCATTTGAGGGAAGATGATTGCTAATGATACAATACTTGAACCCGGTGCTACAGAATTAGCAAGAGAAACCAAGGAAGCTAATATCCCAAGATAAATAAGTTTGTCTAATCCTAAGTTAAATGAATACATTTGGGCAACTGTCACTACAGTGATCGCCATGTGCATGGCAGCCCCATTACTATTTAACGAAACTCCAAGAGGTAAAACTAGATTGGTGATATAATCATCAACTTTTAAATATTTCTTGGCTCCATCTATTGCCGTTGACAAAGTAATAGCAGATGAACCCGTTGTTAAAGCCACAACAGACATTTCTTTAATCCCTTTTACGAGAAAGGAGACTGAGCGTTTACAATATATTTTTACTACAGTAATCCAAATCCCCAAAAATAGGAAAGTAGCAAAAGCATAGACAATCAAGTATTTTAAAAGAGGTAAAATCACTGATAAACCAGCTTCACTAACAGTATCGGCAACTAGACTAAAAATACCGATTGGAGCAATACTCATCACCATGCGGATGACAATCATCACAATATCATTGATTTCATCTAAAATCTTTAAGATAACATTATTAGCATGGTTTTGCACATAGATATTGATAGCAGTCCCAAAAACTAGAGAAAAAACAATGATCTGGATAATTGAACCACTAGATAATGATGCAAAAATATTTGATGGGAAAAATTCAGTAAATGTTTCCGATAAATTCAATTCTTGCGCAGCAATCGCCTCATTGGACGCTAAAGATATTGAGACGCCTTGACCAGGTTTAAAAAGTGAACCAAAGAGAATCCCCCAAAATGCAGCAATTAAAGTGGACACTGCAAAGATAGCAATGGTTAGACCACCAATTTTAGAAATATCCTTTTTTTCAATGCTACCTAAGGCATAGACAATCTGTCCAAATATTAGAATAGGAATTGACATTTGCATCAATTTCAGAAATATTTGACCAAAAATACTGAAATAGGCTGTCAAATCAGGAAACCAAAGTCCAAATGCAATCCCTACAATAACAGCTAGCACAACTTGGGAAATAAAAGATATTTTTTTCATTGCTAGCATCCTTTCACCTTTTAATTTTCAACAAATTATTAACCAATATTAAGCTTTTTCTGTGTCTTGAGCCATCATTCCAAACAATACCAAGGCAACTATCAACATTATTGCTGCTAGGTAAAAACCAATTTGCATAGAGCCAGCATTATCTGAAATAAATCCTGTAACATAAGGCGCTAGAATAGACCCTGACATTCCTATAAAGTTATAAGCACTGAGGGTTGTTGATAATCTCCCTTTAGGTGCATGGGTATTAACGTATGAAATTAGAATTGGGTCAAGAGCTAATTTACCAGTTAATCCATAAAGAATTAAGACAGCGATAAGTAAGGTTTGATTTTCTACAAAAGCAATAAGAGATACTGAAAGAGCAGCTAATGGGACTAAGAAATAGGCTAATTTTTTAGTGCTACCAATTTTATCTTTCATTCTTGCAAAGAATAGCGCACCAGGAATAGAAGCCCAAGGCACAAGTGAAGAGATAAAACCAACACTAGATCCTTCAAAACCACGTTCACTAATTAAAAATTGTGGTAACCAAGTGATAATAACAAAGTTAGCGTAGATACTACCAAATAGTAAAATGAAGGCAAAGACAAGATTTTTGTTACCAAAGATTTGTTTAAAGACATTACCATTGTTAGCAACTTCTTGTTCAACAGTTTCTGGTTCAATGTCTTCGTTTTCTTGAACAACTCTTTCTTTTAACATGGTATAGAACAAAATACCAACAATGGCGGTTGGCACAGCCATAATAAAGAATGGTTGACTCCAATCTTGTCCACCTTCTAAAACAAGGGCACTAGATAACAGGTAACCACCAGAGGTACCAAAAGCCATCCCACTATTAATAATGGCATTTCCTAGTGTCACTTTGTCTTTTGGAATAGACTCAGAAGATAAAGCATACTGAGGACCGTAGTAAGCACCTTGAGCTATCCCTGCGACAGCACGAATAAGTAGAAACATTGCAAAGGTACTAGCTAACCCACTAAGAAATGTTGAAATAGCTAGACCTAAGAAACCAATAGTAATGACTAACTTTCTTCCATATTTATCACCAATTGCCCCAAATGGAATTTGAGCAACGGCATAAGTAAGGAAGAAAATACTATTTGCAAGACCTAATTCAGTGTTTGAGAGATTAAATTCTTCACCGACAACCCCCATAATAGGGTTAAATATAGTACGGGTAGCATACATCAATATCCAACCGGCAAAGAATAATCCAACAACCCTTATCCAGTAAGTATTATTGACTTTCTCTATTTTCTGATTGTTCATTTCAAACTCCTCGAATGCATCTGTAATACAAATGAAATTCCTAGAAATAATCCTAAAAGCATATCACTTCCAGAAGTATGACCAATTTTTTGTATGTTAGACACACATCTTTCCAATATATTTTTTTCACAGTGATGATTATTTTTTAACCAAAGATATAGTTCATAAAGCGGTGTGCTCACAACCTGATTGAGACACGCCTTTAAGTAAGAAGTACTAACCAATGTTGTTTTGTCTATATACTTCTCAATAAAGGGAGCTATTTTTTTTCTTTGATCATCATGACAGATGATCATCATAAAAAGATAAGTGACTAAAATATCATCTCCACTAGGTGTTAAACCTTGTCCTCTTCCAATCAATTGTTTGACAGCTATATCAAGTTCTGATGAGGTTGCGTTAACATTTGTTAGGGTTGAAAGAGCTTTTTGTGCACCATCTCCTAAGCCATTTTTGACAGCTAGATGGCTTTTATGCTCTAAATGATTCTTTAAGGCATTTAACTTTTTTTCAAACTGTTTCGTAAAGTCTATTTTTTCTATCCTTAATTCAATAGCGACTTCTTGATAAGCTGTTTGATATATTCCATTAAAACTATATATTATCAACCTATCACTTGTTATTTTCACCAAATTACCTACTTGAAGATAAGGTGTCAACAGTTGGTAGTCAAGTTTTGATACTCTCATACCAAAACTTGACATGAAGTCAGCATGACTACTAACATGAACCAACTGGTTATTTATCATTAGGTTAAATGATGATTGAAAGACGCTATGTATTTGACCCATTTGGCCTAATTTTTTTAAGGGATAGATATAATGACTAATCTCTACCTTAATCAACAGCTATGCCTCTTGCTTTAGCATAAGCTTCAAGTGCCTTTTCAAAGCATCCAAGAGGAGCGCGGACAGTCCCTGCACCAACTTGTCCTACACCAGCTTTTTTATGAGCAATACCTGTATTGATTAATGGTGTGATACCAGTTTCGACAACTTTACGAATATCAATTCCAAGAAGTGACCCTTGGAAATCCCATGTTGGAATTGACCAGTTTGGATTATGAGTGACCGTTATTTTTTCCATTTCATTTGAAATATCTAGAGCATCTTGGAAACCACCTGCACCGACAAAACGAGTTACCCCAGGTGCTGAAATCATTGCCATGGCACCAACACCAACAGTTTCAGTGATGGCACTATCACCAATATCTGGGTTGCCATCTTCTTCTGTAAATCCTGTAAAGTACAAGCCGATAGGCGTATTAACAGGTGCTGTATACCAATCATCAACAGTTTCAGCAATTCTAATACCAAAGTCAACACCATTTCTAGTCATTGTCGTCACGATAGTGCCTTTGCTGCCTGAACGTGCACTATCAACAATGACCTTACCAGTAGCCATCATGATATTTAAGAAGAATTGATCTGTGTCTGATAAGAATTTGATGACATCATACTTGGTTGATTGATCAACGTCTTCTAACGATGTAATTAATGGCGACATTTCTTTTAAGAAGTTAAGTGAAGCTGCGATATTACGTTGGTGGAATTCATCACCCATAGTAATAGCACGCGCAATTAAAACGTTCAAATTGATGCCTTCTTTAGACACTTTTAAGGCTTTTGAAATAATTGGGCCAAGCACATCACGCATCCAAATGAGACGATCAACAACTTCTTGAGAGTAAGCCCCAAATCTAAGTACTTTTCCGATACCTTCATTTAAAGTACAGTAACCACGGACGCCATCGACCTTGTTTTCAACAATTAAAACAGGCATATTAGCTGAAGTGATCCCTCCCATTGGACCAACTGCTTTCACGTGATGACATGGGATAAAGCGGACATCTCCCGAACTCAATAGTTGAACAGCCTCTTCTTCTGTACTAGCCCATTCTTCAAATAAGGCTGCTCCAATACAAGACCCTTTCATTGGTCCAGTCATAAGATCCCAGGTAATAGGTGGGCCAGCGTGTAATAATGTTTTATGATTGGTATCATTTAATTCAGGAATAACTGTTTTAGCTGGCTTAACGTCAATTAAGAAAGGCTGAGCTTCTTTCATTTTAGAAATGACTTTGTTGTTTTCTTCATCAATTTCATCAGCCATATCTTCTAGAGCTGATAAAATTTTAATCATTTTCTTGTTACCACCAGCTCTTGGACGCCAATTGAACTGCTCTGACACCCCACCATAATTTTCAACAGATTTGTTAAAGCTTTGAAGACCGATATTGATGACATGAGGTTTAGTTGTAATTAATGTCATTACCGCTTCACTAGGTTGTGGTAATTCTATATAATCACCGTCATAAGGTTTTAATGCTTTAACTGTTTCTTTAAAATCATATCCTTTTAATTTTAATGCCAAACGGACAGCTTTTGCATTAGTATCTTCAATCAGAACGCCAGCTTCTTCTAAACGTTTAACAGTATCTTGATAACCTTGAGGGTCTTGACTTGTTCCAACGACGGTCGCAACAAAATGTAGTTGACGATTATCTGCTTTTGCTTTTTCAAGTTCCTCACTAATCGCTGGTAATAAGGCAGAGGCCATATCATCATGGGCACCATAGCCTAAAACAAAGTCGAGTAAGATAACCCCTGTATCTCTATCTTGAGCAAATTCATGAATCTTATGAATACGTGTGTCTGGGTCAATCATTGGATGTGGTTTACCTTGTGTATAGATATCATCACCTAAGTCGATAATATCATACCCTTGTGCTCTTAAGACAAACCCTTCACTCTTAGAAGAACTAGTTAAACCTAATGTTTCTTTAATCATCATTGCAGCTTCTGACGCTAATGTCCCACCTGAGTAGAGTCCTTTAACCACTTTATCAGCTGGTAAACTTGTCAAATCATGATGTTTTAAATCATCTAGATAATTGGCTTTAATTTTATTACCTTTTGCTAAATCAACAGCAATTTTTGCAGTTTCCTCCAAGGTATGAGCTAGGTGCACCTTACCGATATGGCTATCAGGGTTTTCCCCTAAGAAAATGGCTACGACAGGTTTTTTCACACTTTGAAGGAGACGAACAACATCATCACGTACTTCTTTAGCTGGTGGTTTAGAAATAACACATAAAACATCTGTTTCCTTATGGTTTTCTAAAGCAATAATGGCATCTTTAACTGTAATGGCACCAACTTCTGAGCTTAAATCTCTTCCGCCAGTTCCTATAGCGTGAACAACACCACCTCCTAGACGATCAATAATGGTACTCACTTCTTGAATACCGGTTCCTGAAGCACCAACAATACCAATATTTCCTGGTTTTACAACATTTGTAAAGGCAATTGGGATACTTGAAATGATTCCTGTTCCACAGTCAGGTCCCATCATCAACAAGCCTTTTTCGTGCGCTAATTTTTTTAATCTCACTTCATCTTCAATTGGAATGTTATCGGTAAATGAGAAAACATGTAGGTTGTGACGTAGGGCTGTTTCAATCTCTGGTGCACCATATTCACCAGGAATACTAAAGACCGCTAGATTAGCATCAGGCAAATGCTCTAGCGCTTCATCCCAACTAGTCGAAACAGTTGTTTTGCTATCTTTAGTCTTGACTGATAAGTCATCTAAGAAGGTCGTCACCTGCTCTAAAACAACCTCAAGAATATCATCTCGCTCACTATTAACCACAATCATCAAGTCATTAGGAGACGCTTCTTTAGCCTCATCAGTTAGTAAACCGGTGTTGGCTAGGATGTCTTTATTGGCATCAGTCCCCATCATTACTTGACTCATGATGACGTCATCAAGACCATTAACTTTATCTGTTAATAACATCAAGTTAATCGAATCCTGATAGTTATTCTTCAAAATTTCTGTAAACAACATTTTTTCACCCTCCTTATGTTGCTATTAATCTTTCATAAACTATTATACAGAGTTTTGTTTGCGCTTTCATTTGCCATTATTCTAATTTTTTGCTATAATTTTTATCCGAAATGGACAAATGATCTCTAAAAAGGAGCTAGTTATGCAAATAAAAGAATTACTGCAATTAAATCCTTTCAAAGACTGTTCTGTTAGAACCGGATACATTGGCTTAGATAATGACATCGAATCTGCTATGGTTCTTGAAGCAATCGATATTGAAAAATGGGGTAGAAAGAACCAGTTAATTTTAACGTCATTTTTTGCTTTGAAAGATTTGAATCAAGAAACCCTTGAAAAATTTTTTGCAACCATTCATGAAATTGGCATTAGCGGTATTATTTTAAAATTAAATCGCTTAATTGAATCAACTCCTGAAAACATGATTAATTTGTGTTATCGTTATCAAATGCCACTCATTGAAATAAAAGGAGATGTTAACTATGAAAGAGTTCTAACTGCTATTTATGAACCCTTATTAAATAGGCAAACAGCACTGTTAAGGACTTATTACGATGCCAACAAAGTTTTCTCAGCTCTAAAAAACGCCTCAGCGACCTATAAAGAAATTATTGATCGATTGGTCCATATGATTTCAAAAAGTTGTCAACTAACCATTCCTAGAGAAAATATTGTTATCAAGAATGGACATGCTATCGTTACTGATTGGGACTGTATTCAAACCGAAACTTTATCAACCGAATTCACTGATAATACCTATCATATTTCAACCCTAAAACATCCTGACAAAGAGTACCTTATCTACAAAATTACAGTTCGATATACCTCTCAGTCTCTTATTCCTTTTACGATAGATATTTATCAAACTGAACCTGAGTTTGAACATAGCCATATTATGATTGTTGAAAATGCTATGGAGGCGATTCAGCATAAACTCCAGATTGATTTATCCATCAAACACGAATATTTTAATATATACAATAACATTGCTGCTTCTATTTTCTTTGGCACAACACCTAATGACAAAGAAAAAAATGATTTACTAGAGGAAACCAATCTTCTTAGTCATCCTTTTTATCAAGCAGTGGGTATCGGAAAACATATTCCTCATGATAATGAAACATTGCGATTACTAAGAAAAACATTAGAAGATCTCTTTCCAAATAATCTCTATTATGAAAATCGAAAGTATATCATTATTCTTTTTAATATCCCAAAAGAAAATGATGAATTAACAATTGAGAAGCTCTCACAAAAAATTCCAACTCTTTCTCAATTCAATGTTGTTATTAGTAGTTTCAGCGATAAAGAAAATATCCATAATCTATTTAATGAGTGTTTAGACATGATTTACTTCAATAGAGAATATCATATCTTCAATCTCATGACGATTACTGATTTAGGGATTTTTAGACATTTTTTAGACGCTAAAAATGATTTTTTCAACACTAATCTGGCTAAAAACTTAAGAAAACTAAAAGAAGAAAAACCTGAATTATTTGATACTTTCTTGAATTTTATTCTTTGCAAAGAAAATTACCAATTAACTGCTCAACAAATGTTTCTACATCCAAAAACAGTAAGGTATCGCATCAGCAACATTCAAAAAATCCTTGATTTTGATATACAAAATCCGATTCAAAATTTAAACTATTCGATGGCAACAATCATTATTAATTTTAACTCAAAATAAAAAAACTGCTTTTTAGCAGTTTTTTTTTTACTTTAAAAGTTATTTATTCGTCAACTTTTTCTATCTTATCAGCTAAGAAAGAGAAGTTTTCTGGAATTAATTCTTTCTTATCACTATTTGAAGAGTCTTTTTCATCAGAAGTATTATTTTTGAGCTTGGTTGCAAATTCCGTTCTAATAACTTCAAAATCACGTTTTGAAATGGCTAGGATATTAGGTGAAAAACCAGCGACTTTACTCATAATATTACCAAAAACAGTATTTAAATCAGAACGTCTCATCGCTTGCTCTGCATTAAAAGCTGCTTCAAATGCCAAAATGGCATTCTCACTATTAGCAAGAACGGGTTCTGAGCCAAGCAATAGTGCCCGGTCTTGTGGCGAAATACTATCTAAAATTTCATTCCAAGCAGACTTTAAAGCCTCTAAGTATTCTCTTGATTTTTGGCTATCTTGAATGGTCTCTTCCATAATAGTTAATACTTTGGTTTTGTCTATTTTTACGGCAACAGTTCTAGTTGTTTTAAACGTTTTAGCTGGAGTTGGATTGGAAGCTGTTTGAGATAATGAACTTAGCTGACTTTTCAAAGAAGCAACTTCTTCTTTCAATGCTTGTAATTCATCCAAAAGAGTAGTATCAGTTGCTTTAGTTAATTCCTTAAATTCTGACAGACGTACCGTCATGGTTTCAGCATAGATTTTAGGGTGCCCCCCTGTTTTAATCTCTGACAAACTTGCCGTTACAATACTAATTAATTCAAGAATATCATCTTGAGACAAGTTTTGATTGTCTTTAAAGTAAGAACTATCATAGGTACTTGTTCCCCCATTTTTAACAATCAATAATTCTCTCAAATAATTGAGTAAATCAACAGCAAAACGGCTCATATTTTTACCACTTGAAAAAATAGTGTTCAAATTATCCAGCGCTTCTAAAGTTTGCTGGTTTATCACATGATGCACATAAGTGTCTAGGGCAGACAGGGCGATACTACCTGTAATATCTTCAACCACACTAATTGAAATATGATTGTCACTACTTAGACTTCTTGCCTGATCTAGAATTGACAAGGCATCACGCATCCCACCTTCTGCTCGATGAGAAATGATGGTTAAGGCTTCATCATCATAAGTCATTTGTTCTTGTTCCAAAACAAATTTTAAATGATTTTTAATAGCCATCAAACTAATTGCTCTAAACTCAAAACGCTGCACGCGTGATAAAATCGTTGCTGGAATTTTATGTAATTCAGTTGTTGCTAAAATAAACACAACATTTTCTGTTGGTTCTTCAAGAGTCTTCAATAAGGCATTAAAAGCCCCTGTAGATAACATGTGTACTTCATCGATGATATAAACCTTATAGGTTGCTCTGCTTGGTGCATAAGTTGATTTATCTCTGATGTCACGGATATCATCCACACCATTATTTGATGCAGCATCAATTTCAATCACATCTTCAAGTTGTCCAGCAGTGATATCTGTACAGATATCACAATGATTGCAAGGCTCTCCATTCACTTGATTGGGACAATTAATAGCTTTGGCAAATATTTTAGCAGCACTTGTTTTTCCGGTCCCACGAGGCCCAGAAAAAAGATAAGCATGACTAATCTTGCCCGTTGCTACTGCTTGTTTAAGGGTTTTTGAAATAATCTCTTGGCCAACCATTTCAGAAAATGTTTGACTACGATATTTACGATAAAGGGCTTGATACATTACTTTTCCACTCCAAACATGTCAAAATTAAACGTTGTTTTCTCAAGCAAGATAGTGATAAATTTTTCTAGATACTCTTGGTCAATCCCATCATAATCAGCAACTAAAGAAGAATCTAAATCCAAAACACCAATCAGTTGATTGTTTTTCACCATTGGTAACACAATTTCACTTTTAGCGGCTGCATCGCACGAAATATAATTAGCATGTTTTGTGACATCATCAACAATAAGTGTTTCTCTTTTTTTTGCAGATTCCCCACAAACACCCTTTCCTAGGGCAATACGAACACAAGACACGCCACCTTGAAAAGGACCCAAGACAAGCTCTTTGTCATTATACAAATAAAAGCCAGAAAAAACAGTATTGGGTAGAGTCTGATTAATTAAAGCACTAGCATTAGACAGATTGGCTAATGCATTATTTTCATTTTCAAAAAGAGCTTTGGCTTGCTCTAACATTATTTGGTAATGCGATTTTTTTTCAGTCATTAGTTCTTATTACTTTCTTTATTTGATGACTGTCAACCCTAGCTTTATGGCATGATTGACTATCTTAAGATAAATTTTTTCCAAGAATGCTGGCAATCTTGGTGTTAATTAAATCAAGGGCTACAAGGTTTGAAACACCTTCAGGAATAACAATATCAGCATAGCGCTTTGTTGGTTCAATAAATTGATGATACATCGGTTTAACAACAGAAGTGTATTGATCGATAATACTATTTAAGCTACGCCCACGTTCTTCCATATCTCTTTTAATCCGTCTAATAATTCTGATATCATCATCCGTATCGACAAATAGCTTAATATCCATCAAGTCACGAAGTCTTTTATCTTCGAGGACTAAAATCCCCTCAACAATAAACACTTCCTGAGGCTCTTGACGGTAGGTTTTCTCACTTCTTGTATGCTTTGTATAATCATAGATAGGAATATCGACTGGTCGACCAGAAATCAATTCATTCATATGTTCAATCATTAAATCCGTGTCAAAGGCTAAGGGGTGGTCATAGTTGGTGGTAATTCTCTCCTCAAAAGTGAGATGACTTTGATCTTTGTAGTAAGAATCATGTTCAATCATAGCAATATCAGAATTTTCGAATTTTGATAGAATTGCACGAGAGACACTTGTCTTTCCACTTCCTGATCCACCAGTAACGCCTATAATGATTGGTTTTTTACACATTAAATAAATTCTCCTAACTCTGTCTTTCTATCTATTTTACACTAAAAAATGGTATAATGAAAGAAAATGACAATAAAAACACCCCATCTTTCTTATCAAAAAGAAGATAATCTATAGAAAAATAAGGTAACACATGATTGAACAACTTCCAATTGTATGGCAAGAAAAATTAAAGGAACTTGCTTTTGAAACGTTAACACCTATTCAAGAAGCTATTTTTGAACCAATAAAAAATGGTAAAAATACTTTAGCAATAAGCCCCACTGGTACTGGAAAAACATTAGCCTATTTACTCCCAACCTTACTAAAAATCACCCCTAAAAAAGGACAACAACTGCTCATTTTAGCTCCCAACACCGAACTGGCTGGGCAGTTGTTTGAAGTTGCTAAAAACTGGGCGGAACCCTTAAAGTTAACTGTACAACTCTTTATTTCTGGAACTAGTCAAAAAAGACAAATAGAACGCCTTAAAAAAGGACCAGAGGTTTTGATTGGTACACCTGGTCGTATTTTTGAATTAGTGAAACACAAAAAAATTAAAATGATGGCTATTGATACAATCGTTTTAGATGAATTTGACGATCTTCTAAGTGACTCTCAATACCATTTTGTTAATCGCCTGACACATCATGTCCCTAAAACACATCAAATGATTTATGTTAGTGCCACAAATAGTGTTGATAAAACTGTCCTTGAAGAAGACACTGAAATTATTGATCTGTCTAATCAACTTCTAACAACCATTAAGCACTATTATTTATATGTCGACAAGAGAGACCGACTTGAAACCTTAAGAAAACTAGCTAATATTCCTGATTTTAGAGGTCTTGTCTTTTTTAACCGGCTATCTGATTTAGGAGCTAGTGAAGAAAAATTACAATTTAAACATATTAGAGCCATTTCTCTTGCTAGTGATGTGAATACTAGATTTCGCAAAGTCATTCTTGAAAAATTTAAAGCCAATGAGATTTCCCTTCTTCTTGGAACAGACCTTCTAGCAAGGGGGCTTGATATTGAAGATTTAGCATACGTGATTAATTACGACCTGCCCAGCAGTAAAGAAAGTTATATTCACCGCTCAGGTAGAACCGGACGCATGGGTAAATCAGGAATTGTCATTACTTTAATCACCCATAAAGAAGAATTAAAGCAATTAAAAAAATGGGCAACTATTTCAGAGGTGAAACTAAAAAACCAGCAATTACAATTTAAGGGAGAAAACTTTTAACTATTAAAAACTCTTGGTGTCTAAATAGAAACCAAGAGTTTTTAATTATTAATAGCCATATAATTCACTAATCGTCACAAATTCATAGCCTTGTGAGATAAGATAATCAATCACAGTTGGTAGAGCATCAACAGACGTTTGATGGATATCATGCATTAAAACAACACCACCACTTCCTAAAGTCGCTTTCAGATTGGTCATAATTGATGGTGTATTTCGCTCCGCCCAATCTCTAGTATCGACTGTCCAAAAGACAAGTGGTAAACCAACGTCTTGGGCAACCTGCGGATTAGAATCGCCATAGGGAGGTCGAACTGTCTTTGGCGTTACTCCTGTTGCATTAGCAATAGCATCATTTGTGGACTTGATTTGCCACTTGATTTGCTCAGAGGTTAAACTGGTTAGAGCTGGATGATCCCAAGAATGGTTACCAAGTTCATGACCTGAAGCGACCATTCGCTGTAATATAGCTTCATTTCCAGCAACATGTGATCCGAGAATATAAAAGGTCGCCTTAATATGATATTTAGCTAAAATGTCAAGTACTTGTGGTGTTGTTTGAGCGCTTGGTCCATCGTCAAAGGTTAGAGCAACCACTTTCCTACCTTGATTAGCTATTTTTTTTCGGTTTTCTTCAGCCTGCTTCGCTTTTTCTGCAGCAATCCTTGCTTCTTCAGCTTCTTTTTTCTTAACTTGGTATTCCTGATAATGGGTTAATTCTTCACCAGAAAGATAAGTCTCATCAATATTATCATAAAAAACTGAAAATGGGATTTCTGCATCATCACCTAATTTAATAAGTCCTGGCTCAAAAGAAAAATAATTACTAGCTTTTCCAGTTTTCTTAAATTCAGCAACCACATCTAACTGCTTAATCTTGGCTAATATTATTTCTTGATTGTCAATTTTATTTTCTGTTAAATAGTTTGTAATTGCAGTTACTAGTTGACTTTCGTCACCTTTCACCAAGTCCTTTAAATAAAAAATCTGTCCATTTTCATGAATATAATATTCTCTCAAAGGATTTTCATTTAATTTCTCAATAGTAAACCATTTTGATTGATAAGTTGTTTTATAAATAGTTAATTTTTTGATTCCTTGTAAAGGAGATTCTTCTGCTTTAACATTAAGAAAAACAAGTTGATTTTTTTGACGAGGGTCTATTTTTTCATCTTCTTTATTCCAGTATTCAAGTTCGGTCTCAACAGCCTTAGACTCTATTTGAGGTAACATAAAAAAGGTAGTCTTGTCCTTACTTTTTTTGACAGTAATATCCGTTGATTCAAAAAGTGCTTTCGCTTTTTTCTTTTCAGATTGGATGATTTGTTTTTCTTGTGTTTCCATGTACCATTGTCTTATAAAAATAGCTCCAACAACAACACTTAAAATCACACAAACTGCTAAAATATATTTTTTCATAACTCACACGTCTCTTTACTACATCTAAAATCTTATTTATAAATAACATATTTTATTATACATGAGATAAATCATCTTTTCAATGAAAAAACAATTTAGTAACGATTAAGTAGGTAAACGTCATTCGGTAAATAAACAAAAAAGCAGAGTTCCCTCTGCCTTTTATTAATCAACATTTAGATATTCTTTTTGTAATTCAAGTACTTCTTCTGCTGTAGCACATTCTGTTAAAGCACGTTCTGCGTACTCTTTCATTTTTGCAGTGTCTAAACGTTTCATTAAACTTCTAGTTCTTAGGATAGAAGTGGCACTCATTGAGAATTCATCAAGTCCCATTCCCATAAGTAATGGCACAGCTCTTTGATCACCAGCCATCTCACCACACATACCAGTCCATTTACCTTCTGCGTGAGACGCTTTAATCACGTTATTGATTAGACGTAATAAAGAAGGGTTATATGGTTGATACAAGTAAGAAACCTGTTCGTTCATACGGTCAGCTGCCATTGTGTATTGGATAAGATCGTTAGTTCCAATAGAGAAGAAATCAACTTCTTTAGCAAATTGATCTGCAAGCATTGCAGCTGCAGGAATTTCAATCATAATACCTACTTGAATATCATCAGCAACAGAAATACCTTCTGCTTGTAATTTCGCTTTTTCTTCTTCATAAATAGCTTTTGCTTTACGGAATTCTGTTAAAAGAGCAACCATAGGGAACATGATGCGTAAATGACCATGAACTGACGCACGAAGCAATGCACGAAGCTGTGTGCGGAACATTTGATCGCCTGTTTCAGAAATTGAAATACGAAGGGCTCTGAAACCTAAGAATGGATTCATTTCATCTGGAAGGTCGAAATAAGGAAGTTCTTTGTCACCACCAATATCCATGGTACGAACAACAACTGGTTTACCATTCATTCCTTCAAGAACTGACTTATAAGCCTCATACTGTTCTTCTTCAGTTGGGAAATCTTGAGAATCCATATATAGGAATTCTGTACGGTATAAACCAACAGCTTCCGCACCATTATCATTAACACCTTCAATGTCTTTAGGTGTTCCGATATTAGCTGCCAATTCAAAGTGTTTACCGTCAGCAGTAACCGTTTCAGCATCTTTCAATAATGCCCATTCCGCTTTAAGGTCAGCGTATTCTTTTCCAGCTTTTTTAAAGGAAGCAATCTCTTCATCACTAGGATTGATAATAACTTCCCCTGTAATACCATTAACTGCAATGATATCATCGTTTTTAACTAATTCAGTAATATTGTTAGTTCCTAACACAGCAGCAATTTCTAAGGTACGTGCCATAATAGCTGAGTGACTTGTACGGCCACCAATGTTAGTAACAAATGCTTTAACATATTTGGCGTCTAACTGAGCGGTATCAGAAGGTGTTAAATCATGAGCAATCACAATAGATTCTTCATCAATTGTTGCTGGATTTGGTAATTTAACGCCTAACAAATGCGCTAATACACGTTTAGAAACGTCGCGAATATCTGCAGCACGTTCTTGCATGTATGGATTATCATCCATGTTTTCAAATAAAGTCACAAACATATCAGTGACTTCTTTTAAACCACTTTCAGCATTTACTTGTTTTGCACGAATGGTTTCTTTTATTTGACCAATCATTTCTGGGTCAGAAAGAACCATTAAGTGAGCATCAAACACGGCTGCTGCTTCTTCACCAAGACTATCTACTGCTTTTTCACGGATAATAGAAAGCTCGTCTTGTGATGCTGTTAAAGCAGCATCTAAACGAGCTTCTTCTGAATTTGTATCTTCAACAGTTACAGTTTCAAATGACAAATCCGGTTGAGTCAGTAAATATGCCTTAGCAACAGCAACACCATCAGACGCTGCAATTCCTTTTAGCATTTTTGTCATAATTAAGCCAATCCTTCTTTTGTCATAGTTTCAACGATAGCAGCAAGTGCTTCGTCAGCATCAGCACCTTCAGTTGTAATCGTTACATCTGCCCCTTGGCCAACACCAAGACTCATAACACCCATAATTGATTTAAGGTTAACTGCTTTACCTTTATAATCTAAAGTAATGTCAGATGCAAATTTACTAGCTGTTTGAACTAATAAAGTTGCTGGGCGTGCATGAATACCTGTTTCTGCAACAATGTGAAAATCTTTTGAAGCCATATGATGGTTCTCCTTTATGTATTATCTTTTTAGTTGCCCTTGGCAACCCTTACATTTTTTTATTATAGCACATCACCTATATCTTTTCAAGAATAAAATAATAAGCTGAAATTTTTCATATGCTTTTTCTTTCGTTTTCATTAATAATCTTTTCTTTATTACCTAGATTAGTACAGCTAAGATAAAAACATTTTTGATATTTTCTTTCAATAATATCTACTTGTTATCAAAAAAGAATAGCTTGAAAACACCATATATAGTGACAGTTTGAAACAATAGGCACTATATTTAGTGATTTTTTGGTTTTTAGTTCTTGCCTTTTTCACCCATTTAAGGTATCCTATAAAAGTATTTAATTTTTAAAAAATGAGGAGATGAAAAATGGCAAAAATTACTATTTTTTCAAAAAATAATTGTATTCAATGTAAGATGACTAAAAAATTTCTAATTGAAAACCAAGCTGATTTTGAAGAGATCAATCTTGATGAAAATCCTGATAAAATTGATTATGTCAAAAATTTAGGGTTTAGTGCTGCCCCTGTTATTGAAGCAGGTGATGTTGCTTTCTCAGGTTTCCAACCAAGTCGTTTAAAAGAAATAATCTAAACAATGATAACAATAGTTTTTTATTCTCTAACTGGCCAAACCAGAAGATTTATGAAAAAATTATCCTATGATAACACACTTGAGCTAAAACGAAATAAAGAAAATCCTGATATCGATAATGATTTCATCTTGATTGTTCCTACATATGAAGATGGGCTTGATTTTATCGATGACTTTCTTGATAGAAACCGTCAGTATTTTAGAGGTGTTATTGGTTCTGGTAATCGTAATTTTGGGCCAGAATTTTGTCACGTCGCAAGACGTTTATCGAAAACTTACCATGTTCCTGTTCTCTACGAGTATGAATTTAATGGTACAGATGAAGATGTAGAAAAAGTTAAAGGAATTATAAAAAATGAGTCTTAAAAACCTTGGCGAAGTCTCTTACTTTCGCTTGAATAATGCTATTAACAGACCAGTTAATGGTAAAATCCCACTTAATAAAGATAAGGAAGCCCTAAAGGCTTTCTTTGAAGAAAATGTGATACCAAATACCATGACCTTTTCTTCTATTGCTGAAAAAATCGACTATCTGATTGATAACGACTACCTTGAGGAAGCTTTTCTTAAAAAATATGACTTATCATTTATTGAAGAGTTAGTTGCTCTTATTAAAGCACAAGATTTCCATTTTAAGTCTTTTATGGCGGCTTATAAATTCTATCAACAGTACGCGCTAAAAACTAATGATGGAGAGCATTACCTTGAAAGCATGGAAGACCGTGTGCTTTATAATGCGCTTTATTTTGCAGATGGCAATGAAGAATTAGCCAAATCAATGGCACTTGAGATGATTAACCAACGTTACCAACCTGCTACTCCTAGCTTTTTAAACGCTGGACGGAGTCGTCGTGGTGAACTCGTCTCTTGTTTCTTAATCCAAGCAACTGATGATATGAACTCAATTGGTCGCTCCATTAACTCAGCGTTGCAATTATCACGTATTGGTGGAGGCGTTGGGATCTCACTAAGTAATCTTCGTGAGGCTGGTGCTCCTATTAAAGGATATGAAGGGGCAGCAAGTGGTGTGGTGCCTGTAATGAAGTTATTTGAAGATAGCTTTTCCTACTCTAATCAATTAGGTCAACGTCAAGGAGCTGGTGTCGTTTATCTTGATGTCTTTCATCCAGATATCCTAGCATTTCTATCGACTAAAAAAGAAAATGCGGATGAAAAAATTCGTGTCAAAACCTTATCACTTGGTGTCACAGTCCCTGATAAGTTTTATGAATTAGTACGAAAAAATGAGGACATGTACCTCTTTAGTCCTTATTCCATTGAAAAAGAATATGGTGTACCGTTCAACTATATTAACATTACTGAGAAATATGAGGAACTAGTCAGCAATCCTAATATTACTAAAACAAAAATCAAGGCACGTGATCTAGAAACTGAGATTTCTAAACTACAACAAGAATCAGGTTACCCTTATATCGTTAATATTGATACTGCTAATAATAGTAGTGCTATTGATGGACGTATTATTATGAGTAACCTTTGTTCAGAAATTTTACAGGTTCAAGAACCAAGTACCATTAATGATTCACAAGAATTCCTTAAAATGGGAACAGATATTTCTTGTAACCTTGGATCAACCAATATTGTTAATATGATGGCATCACCAGATTTTGGAAAATCTATTAGAACAATGACTCGTGCCTTAACATTTGTTACTGATAATTCAAGTATCGAAGCTGTTCCTACCATTAAAAACGGTAATAATAAAGCACATACAATCGGTCTTGGTGCCATGGGATTACATAGTTATTTGGCTAAAAATCATATTCAATACGGTAGTCCAGAATCAATTGAATTTACCGATATTTACTTCATGTTGATGAATTATTGGACGCTTGTTGAATCTAATAATCTCGCTCGCGAAAGAAAAACAAGCTTCTTCAACTTTGAAAACTCAAAATATGCTGACGGATCTTACTTTGAAAAATACTTGACCGGTGAGTTTCAACCAAAATCAGAATTAGTGAAGGCATTATTTAAAGATCACTTTATTCCTAGTGCAAAAGATTGGCAAGCACTCAGTGACGCCATCCAAAAAGATGGTCTCTATCATCAAAATCGTTTGGCTGTTGCTCCAAATGGTTCAATTAGTTACATTAATGATGTCTCAGCAAGTATTCATCCTATTACACAACGTATTGAAGAACGTCAAGAAAAGAAAATTGGTAAAATTTACTATCCTGCATCAGGTTTAGCAACTGACACCATTCCTTACTATACGTCTGCTTACGACATGGATATGAGAAAAGTGATTGATGTCTATGCTGCTGCTACTCAACATATTGATCAAGGTCTATCATTAACTCTGTTTATGCGTAGTGATATTCCTTTGGGACTCTATGAGTGGAAAACAGAAAGAAAACAAACCACTCGTGATTTGTCAATTCTTCGAAATTATGCCTTCCATAAAGGTATCAAGTCAATCTACTACATCCGTACATTTACTGATGATGGGGAAGAAGTTGGCTCAAATCAATGTGAAAGCTGTGTCATCTAGGAGAGGAAAATATGACTTATTATAACGCGATAAACTGGAATGAAATTGAAGATGCCGTTGATAAATCAACCTGGGAAAAGTTAACAGAGCAATTTTGGCTTGATACTCGTATTCCCTTGTCAAATGACCTTGATGATTGGCGTAAACTCTCAGATGTTGAAAAAGATTTGGTTGGTAAGGTTTTTGGTGGCCTAACACTGCTTGATACAGTTCAATCTGAAAGTGGAATGTATCAACTAAAAAAAGACGTAAGGACACCTCACGAGGAAGCTGTTTTCAACAATATTGAATTTATGGAGTCTGTCCATGCCAAATCTTATTCTTCTATTTTTTCAACCCTAAACACAAAATCAGAGATAGAAGACATTTTTAAATGGGTTTCTGAAAATCCTTATCTGCAAAAAAAAGCTGAAATGATTAATGAAATCTATGTTAAAGGTGACCCATTAGAGAAGAAAATTGCTAGTGTTTTTCTAGAAACCTTTCTCTTTTATTCAGGTTTCTTTACACCCCTTTACTATCTTGGGAACAATAAGCTGGCTAATGTGGCAGAAATCATTAAGCTGATTATTCGTGATGAATCTGTTCACGGTACCTATATTGGTTACAAATTCCAACTAGGGTTTAACGAACTATCCGATGCTGAGCAAGATAAACTACGAGACTGGATGTATGAACTGCTTTATCGTCTCTACGAAAATGAAGAGAAATACACTAAGTACCTGTATGATCCACTCGGATGGACAGATGAGGTAATGGTCTTTCTTAGATATAACGCCAACAAAGCCCTGATGAATCTTGGCCAAGATCCACTATTTCCAGATACTGCAGATGATGTTAATCCTATCATCATGAATGGTATCTCAACAGGTACAAGTAACCATGACTTCTTTAGTCAAGTCGGAAATGGTTATCTCCTTGGAACCGTTGAAGCAATGACTGATGATGACTATCTCATCGGACTTGATAAATAACAACATATAGAGGTCGGTACAAAATGTATCAACCTCTTTTTTAAAGGGTAATTTCCTAAAAACTGTTGAACGAAAAGGAAACTAGTCTTATACATTTTTCGATATAACATCCAATAAAAGTTGACAAGAAAACACCTTATTTAAAGTGACTGATTTTCATATTTAAAACATCTTAAAGTCATGCTTTTTTGACATAATATATAATACGTTAATAACTCTAGAGAATGCTTTGTATTGCTATTTTCATGAAAATCATCTGAAAAAATTCTAGTTTTTTCGTATCATTTTCTATTTACAAAGATTCAAAAGGTTGCTATAATATTTCGGTACATTTTTAAAATTAATTTTTACAAGGAGTTTTGAATAAATGAAACCAGAAAAAAAGACAAAATATTATCTACGTAAATTAGCGATAGGTGTTGTTTCTATTTCTGTAGCTTTTTTATTTTTAGGAAACCAAGCAAGTTTAGTTTTAGCAGAAGAAACCAATAATAACCTTTCAACTGAAATCATCGCACCAGATGTTTTAGAAAATAGTCTTGATAGACATATCAATACACTTAGAGAATTAGAGTCTTTAGAAATGACAGCTAGAGAAGCAGGCTATACAGATATAGCTATTGCTGTTCGAAATGCACTCAATGAAGCACGTAATACTTTTCCTGTTAAAAGTAATAGTTCAGTGGAAAATTTACTAGTGGATTTCCCAACTTATGGTATCAGTTTTGAAGATTTAACCAGATTAAACACTTCATTAACGACCGTCTTTTTAAATAACGATAAAATTCTTAAAGAAAGAGAAAGCGACAAAAAAGCACCACAACCTAAAAAAGATATACAAACTATTAAAAATGAGCTTAATGCCAAATTAGCTGATGAATTATCTTCTGTTAACTCCCAAAGTAAAATGGGTAAATACGCTTATCTTTCTGGTGAAGACAGAATTGCTTTTGAAGCAAAACTAAGACCTCTTTACAATGCTGTTGATAATGCTAGTGAAGCTGAACTTAACGATATCAGCAACAAAACAGATGCGATTATTCAAGAAATAGTCACAAAAAATGACCAAATAAAAAACCAACAAGAAACTCAAGCGCTTAAAAATGAGCTTAATGTCAAATTGGCTGACGAATTATCTTCTGTTAATTCTCAAAGTAAAATGGGTAAATACGCTTATCTTTCTGGTGATGATAGAGTTTTCTTTGAAGCAAAACTAAGACCTCTTTATAATGCTGTTGATAATGCTAATAGAGAGGAATTAATCTCTATTAAAAATCAAACTGAAGCTATTATTCAAGAAATTATCGCAAAAAACGAAGAAATTAAAAACCAACAAGAAATCCAAGCGCTTAAAAATGAGCTTAATGCTAAACTAGCTGACGAATTATCTTCTGTTAACTCTCAAAGTAAAATGGGCAAATACGCTTATCTCTCAGGTGATGACAGAATTGCTTTTGAAGCAAAATTAAGACCTCTTTATAATGCTGTTGATAATGCTAATAAAGATGAATTAATCTCTATTAAAAATCAAACTGAAGCTATTATTCAAGAAATAGTTGCAAAAAACGACGAAAGAAAATCTAAGAAGCAATCTATCCCTTGGACTGAGTTAACGCCGGCTCAACCTATCAAGCCTGAAAAACAATCTATCCCTTGGACTGAGCTAACGCCGGCTCAACCTATCAAGCCTGAAAAACAATCTATCCCTTGGACTGAGCTAACGCCAGCTCAACCTATCAAACCTGAAAAGCAATCTATCCCTTGGACTGAATTAACGCCGGCTCAACCTATCAAGCCTGAAAAACAATCTATCCCTTGGACGGAGTTAACGCCGGCTCAACCTATCAAGCCTGAAAAACAATCTATCCCTTGGACCGAGTTAACGCCGGCTCAGCCTATCAAGCCTGAAAAACAATCTATCCCTTGGACCGAGTTAACGCCGGCTCAGCCTATCAAACCTAAAAAACAAGAAAAACCAAAGTCTGAAACTGAACCTAGCACTCAAAACATAAATCAGCAAACAGATAATGCTTCCACCAATAGTAAAACTAGTGGTGAAAACAAATCACAACCACAATCTCAAGCAATCAAAAAACAAGAAAAACCTGAACTTCCAAAAACAGGTGATCAAATGACAAGCAACTACTTTGGTCTAATCCTATTAGCTTTTGCTACTGGATTGTTGGGATTCCTAAAAAAAGAAAACCAAAATTAATATTTTGGGCTAATCATTAATAAAAAGTGAAGGTTAAAATTAGCCTTCACTTTTTGCTTGTTTTTATTCTTATTGGAAAGATTATTATTTATAATAATCTCTAACAGACTTAAATTGCATCAAGATAATATATAAGTGAATAATGGTGACAATGATAAGTCCTAAAAAGGGAATAGATCTTGTTAATACACTATAGATAAATAACATGATTTCTATGGTTGGTAAGACATATCCTGAAAGACTCATAACAATTGTAAAACTAGACTTGTATTCATTTAATAATTCTGCTTCATCTTGTTGAAGAATATTATTTGACAATTCTTTCACAGTAGGAAAAAGAGGTATGTCTATCTGACGCACGTCCGAATAGAATTTCATTAGCCTACCTTGTAAAAAAATAACAACAAAAGTCATGGCGATATCAAATAGGAACAATAGAACAGTTGCAAATTTAAAGTCTGCCAAATGATTTGCAGATAAAACAATGCAAAAGAAACATAAAATAGAGGATAAACTATTAAATATCAAACTATAATCATGCTTTTTATTAATACTAACATAGAGTTCTTCTGAAGAATCATCTTTTTGATAAGCTTGATATAATTTTTTGGCATCTCTAAATAAGAAAATGGCAGTAAAAAATAAAATGACATAGATAAGCCTAACAGCAAAAGATGTCAGTGAAATAATATTATTAATCTCTAATTTAATAAAAGACAATTTATTAAAACCAAGCCCACTAGCAAAACCAATAATCCCACCAGTAATGCCACCTAGCAATAATAAACTAACAAGATTTCCATAGTTATCTTTGTTTTTTCTATTTTTCATCTTCTTCTCCTTCTAAGCGAAAAACATTATCTACCGGCTCTTTAAATATTTGAGCAATTTTCAAAGCAATTAAAATGGAGGGTAGATATTCGCCTCGTTCAATTAAACTTATCGTTTGCCTGGACACTTTTGCCAATTGTGCTAATTGGCTTTGATTTAAGCCATCTCTAGCCCGTAATTCCTTTAAGCGATTTTTGACAATCATTTAATCACCTCTTTTTCATCATTATTGTAACATATCATAACAAAAACGACAACTATCGTTGTCATTTTTGTTACTATCATTGTCATTTTTATAATGTAAAAACTCTATGATTTTTTATCATAGAGTTTCTTTTTTATTTTACGCCTAATGCTATTCTAGCATAACGACTCATTTTATCAACAGACCAAGCCGGGTACCAGACCAGCTTCACATCAATCTTTGTCACCTCAGGGACAGTTTTCATGACATCATGAATCTGATCAGTCAATAAATCAGCCAAGGGACAACCCATAGTTGTCAAAGTCATATCAATTTCTGTTTCACCATTGTCATCAAATCTGATTTCATAGACAAGACCAAGATTGACAATATCAATACCTAGTTCAGGGTCAATGACTTGTTCAAGAGCCTTTAAAATCTTACCCTTGATGACATCTACTTCTTCAAGAGAATAGTTTTTTTCAGACATAAGCACCTCTTTTAATCTTCAATAAAATCACGTAATTGTTTACTACGACTAGGATGACGCAGTTTTCTCAGAGCTTTTGCTTCAATTTGACGAATACGTTCACGAGTGACATTGAAAACCTTACCAACATCTTCTAAAGTTCTCATTTTGCCATCATCTAATCCAAAACGTAAGCGAAGAACATTTTCTTCACGGTCAGTTAGTGTATCTAACACTTCATTTAGTTGCTCACGTAAGACAACACGTGTGGTATAATCAATAGGATTTTCAATGACCTCATCCTCGATAAAGTCACCAAGATGACTATCATCTTCTTCTCCAATTGGTGTTTCTAAAGAAACTGGCTCCTGTGCTATTTTCAAAATTTCGCGAACTTTATCTGGTGTCATCTCCATACGTTCCCCAATCTGTTCAGGGGTAGGATCTTGACCAAGTTCCTGTAATAGATTACGCTGTTCACGAACTAATTTATTAATTGTTTCAACCATATGAACAGGAATACGAATAGTACGTGCTTGGTCAGCAATGGCACGAGTAATAGCCTGTCTAATCCACCAAGTGGCATAGGTTGAAAATTTGAAGCCTTTTGAGTAGTCAAACTTATCAACAGCTTTCATCAAGCCCATATTGCCTTCTTGAATTAAATCAAGAAACTGCATACCACGACCGACATAACGTTTGGCAATTGAAACCACTAAACGTAGATTGGCTTCTGCTAATCTTTGTTTGGCTAATGCATCTCCTTGGTCAACTAAAACAGCTAGTTCTTTTTCTTCTTCGGTTGTTAAAAGTGGCACAACACCAATTTCTTTTAAATACATCCGAACCGGATCGTTTACCTTGGCAGAGTTACTGCCAAGCAGTTCTTCATCGGTTAATTCTTCTGGTTTAACTTCTTCAACTGCATAGGTATTTGAAGGATTTCCTTCCTTATCGGTAATTGAAATACCGCCATCTGTCAGACGTTCTAATAAGTTCTCAATTTGGTCAGCATCTAACGTAAAAGGAATGACCAGTTTTTCTGTTATTTCATCATCAACAGCCGTTCCCGCTTTTTTATGATTACGAATAAAGTCTGCGACTTGCACATTATACGTTGATATTTCTTTTTTACTTACCATAATTCTCCTTTATTCCATGTGACGCTTTTGTTCAATTAAAGCTTCAAGCGCTGATAGGGCGCTTTCAACATCCCCTTGATTACTTGATTCCCGGATATACTGACTTTGCTTTTTCAAGTCTTGCTCTTTTAAATAGAAGTTTCTCCGTTCTTCAATATCTTCAATTTCATGTTCAGCTATCTCATCAGGTAAATTTTCTTCTAAAACCTGATAATAAGCTTGTCTCTGGCTATCCGTTACTTGAGCCAAATCTAAAGTCGTTAATTCTCCTTTATCTTTTAAAATACTATATAAAAATTGTAACTCTCTTGTTTCAAATCTAAAATCATCTCTGTTTCTAAAAGAATTTAATAAGTGTTCATGATGAAGTAACCGATGAAACAACTGATTTTCAGCTTTTAGCAATCCCGTAGTATGACCTACTTTTTGAATCTCTTGATTCACAGATGAAACACGCAAACTAGTATTTGATTTCTCTGAACGTTTGCTTAGCCGATAATTATTGACAACCTGCTCAACTTGAAGATAATCAAAATCTGGTAATTTTTCAGCCAATTTATAGATATAAGTATTTTGAGCCGTCAGTGACTTTTCTTTAGCAATTAGTTGAGCCATTTGATCAACATAAGAAATCTCAGCTTGAAGATTATCACTATTTGTTGGCATATAAAATTGCATTAAAAATTCAATGCTACTAATTCTTGACTGTTCTAAAAGTCTTACCAACTCCTGTTCAGAGTACTTCTGAACAAATTCATCTGGATCCAACTGCTGTGGCATTTTCACAATTTCAACGGTTAAATCACTCAGTAAATCTAAGGCTTTTGTAATTGCTTCTTGTCCAGCAGAGTCACCATCATAAGTTAAAATAACTTTTTTGGCAAATTTCTTTAGATGCCTAACATGGTCAACTGTTAAAGCAGTCCCCATGGAAGCAACAGCATTTTTTATTCCAGAACGATAAGCCGCAATAACATCCATAAAGCCTTCCATGACGTAGACTTCATTAGTTTTTTTTATGACAGCTTTAGCTTTATCTAAATGAAACAATTCATAAGATTTATTAAAAAATGGAGTTGTTCTTGTGTTTTTATATTTAGCTTGATTTTGACTGAACTCATCATTTGTCCAAATACGACCAGAAAAGCCAATATAATTACCCGAATCATCCGTCAAGGGAAACATAATCCGATTTCTAAAAGCATCATACAATTGATTGCTCTCACTGATATTAAATAATCCTGATGAGGTCAGCTCTTTCTCCTCATACTTAGAAGAAATGCTCTGAAAAAGATAATTGTTCTCATCTGGAGCCAAACCAAGATTAAAATAAGCTATCAATTCATCTGTTAAGCCACGATCATAAAGATATTCTTTGGCCTTTTGACCAACCGTCGTTGTCATTAATACAGCATGATAAAACTTAGCAGCATCTTTATTAAGCTCAAAAATAAGATGATGAGGGTGTTTTTTTTGCGTTTGCTCCCCCAATGACTGACTACTAATTGTAAAACCAGCTCTTTCTCCTAAAATTTTGACACTCTCTAAAAATGAAATCTGATGATACTCTTCAAGAAATTTAAAAACATCACCAGACTTTCCACAGCCAAAACAGTGATAGAATTGCTTATCTTCAATAACATTAAACGATGGGGTCTTTTCTTGATGAAAAGGACACAAACCAAGGTAATGACGACCAGATTTTGTGAGTTCAACAACCTCACCAATAATATCAACAATATTAACGCTATTTTTGATGTCAGAAATCATTGCTTTATCTATTGCCAAATCATCACCTCTACACAAAAATCCCATTGTAATTTTACATTTCATTATAGCACAGTCGTTTATAATTGTAAATTTTAAAAACTTATTTACTTGCTTTTCGTAAAAAAATAAGTTATAATTCACAAGAATCAAATGTGAAAGGAGCACAAAACATATGATTAAAGACCTTAAAAACTTTCTGTTTAAAGGAAATGTCCTTGATTTAGCTGTCGCTGTCATTATTGGAGGTGCTTTTGGTGCTGTCATTACTTCTTTAGTTGAAGATGTGATTACACCAATTATTGGTATGATTGTTGGTCAACCCGACTTTTCAAGTATCAAAATTGGCTCTATTGCTATTGGTAACTTTATCAATGCAGTTGTGAGTTTCTTGATTGTTGGCACAGTTCTCTTCTTTATTGTTAAAGCTGCTGAACGTGCAATGGCTGTAGGTAAAACTGATGAAGTTGTTGAAGAAGAACCTGCTGGACCTACTCAAGAAGAACTACTTATTGAAATTCGTGATTTATTAGCAAAAAAATAAGATTTTCTAAAATAAATTTTGAATCTGAAATGAAAGACAAACACTAAAGTTAGTGTTTGTCTTTTTTATTTTCAAATTATTAATTTTAATCTTGAATTAATCCATTGGTTTTAGTAATAAGCTTTACGAACGAACTTCCATAACAACCGGTAAAACTGCTGGACGACGTTTGGTTTGTTCAAAGAGGAACTTACTAACAGCGTCGCGAATGGAAGATTTTAATTCGCCCCATTCAAATGTATCTTTGGCTAAATAATTCTCCACGGTTGTATTTACCAACTCAGCACTGTCAATCAAAATATCTCTACTCTTCTTAACATAGACAAAGCCGCGTGTGTTGACTTTTGCTTTAGACACAATTTTTTTCTCACGTTTATTAACGGTAATAACGACAATGAAAATACCATCTTCAGATAACACTTTACGGTCTCTCATGACAATATTACCTACATCACCAATCGCATTCCCATCTAGTAGGACATCATTAGCAGGAACAGTTCCTTCTTTTAAGAAACGATCCTTTTGTAGAACCATGACATCACCACGTTTCATAATATAGATATTCTCAGGGAACATACCTATTTCTTGAGCTAACCCAGCATGTGCTGCCAACTCACGATATTCTCCTTGAATTGGGAAAAGATACTTGGGTCTCATTAGATTAATCAATAACTGTAGGTCTCTACCGTTGGCATGACCTGAAACTCGTAAGTTTTTCGTGATGGATTGGACAACACCACCAGCTTTATAAATCATGTTTTCAACACGCGCCACAATTGCTTCACTAGCTATGCTTGGTGTTGTGATAATATAGACAAGATCCCCATCTTTAATTTGGACATAACGATGACGACCTGTCGACATTTTTCTAAGTCCATTAATGGGTTCACCCATACGACCCGTTTCAAGAATAATCAACTCACTATCATCAAATCTATCCATTTCTTTAGGTTTGATTAATAATTTTTTATCAGATAGGGATAATTTTTTCAAATCTATGGCTGTTCTAACAATGTTTTCAGCATCAAACCCTGTCAAAACAACACGACGACCGTGCTTTTCAGCAGCATCAAAAACTTGTTGAATTCTAACAAGGTTACTTGCTACCGCTGCAACAATAATACGACCTTCCCAATCAGCAATGACATTATTAATTTCATCGCCAACTTCTGCTTCACTAGCAATTTGGAAATTACTTTCTGCATTGGCAGAATCTGAAAGAAGAGCCAAGACACCTTCACTACCAATTTCTGCTAATCTGGCAAAGTCAGTTTGATATAGTTCACTTGCTGCTTGGTCAAATTTAAAGTCACCAGTATAAACAATGTTACCTTCTGAAGTCCCAATCACAATTCCTAGACTCTCAGGAATAGAGTGTGTTGTTCTAAAGAAGGAAATAGTGTTTTTACCAAATTCAATTTCAGTATCACTATCAACAATATGGAAATTTTTAAATTTTTTAGTGGCATCATTTGCTTTAACAACTAATTTAGCTAGGGCAATTGTTAATTCAGACCCAAATACAGGCGCTTTCACTTCTTCTAGTAAGTAAGGCAAAGCCCCAATAGCATCGGCATGCCCATGAGTCAAAAAGATGCCCTTCACTCTATTTTTGTTTTCAAAAACATAGTCTAAATTAGGGATAACCACATCCACACCCAACTGTTCGTTTTCAGGATACTTCAATCCTGCATCTAAAATATAAATGGCTTTACCAACTTCTACTATATAGAAGTTTTTACCATTTTCTCGTACACCGCCAAGGGCAATGATTTTTATGTTTGTCACTCTTTTCTCCTTAATATTTTTTTAATACTAACGGTCCTTGCTTTTATACAAGTCGAATTACAGCGATTGCAACAAAGTTGCATACCCCTTTAGTATACAACTTTTCAACCTTTTTTTCAATGAAAGGCAATTAAGATTTGCTTTTAAAAATAGCATTCATACGATTTATAAAGGAACTATGGTATAATAAAATCACTAAATTGAAAGTGAGAATGCTATGTCTTTTGATGGCTTTTTTTTACACCATATGATTAAAGAGTTAAGGGAGGAACTTCTTTTTGGCCGGGTTCAAAAAATTAATCAACCCTTTGAAAATGAATTGATTTTATCGATTCGTCAACACCGCCAAAATTATCGATTACTTCTATCTGCCCATCCCGTATTTGGACGCCTTCACATCACACAAGTAGCATTTAATAATCCTCAAACACCAAATACCACTACCATGATTATGCGAAAATATCTGCAAGGGGCTGTGATTGAAGACATCAAACAATTAGATAATGATCGTGTTGTTGAAATGACCTTTTCTAACAAAAATGAGATAGGGGATAACATTAAAGTCACCTTAATGATTGAGATTATGGGAAAACATTCCAACATTATCTTAATTGATAAAAACGAGGCTAAAATCATTGAATCAATCAAACATGTTGGCTTTTCACAAAATAGCTACCGAACTATTCTACCAGGTAGCACTTATGTTTTGCCTCCAAAAACTGAGAACATCAATCCTTTTGATATCTCTGATGAAAAATTATTTGAAGTTTTACAAACCAATGACTTGAGTCCTCGTCATCTGCAAGTTCTGTTTCAAGGTCTTGGTAGAGACACTGCAAGTGAACTCAGTCAACGATTGACCAAGGAAAAATTCAAAGCCTTTCGTTCTTTTTTTGAACAAACAACCAATCCCAGTCTGACTGACAAATCCTTTTCAGCCATTTTATTCTCAGACTCAAATGAGACATTTACAAGCCTCTCAGAGCTGCTAGATGTTTATTACAAAGACAAAGCACAAAGAGATAGAATTAACCAACAAGCCAACGATTTAATCCATCGCGTTAAAACAGAAATACAAAAGAATCTTAAAAAACTAAAAAAACAAGAAAAAGAACTTGAAGACACAGAAAACGCTGAGGAGTTTCGTCAAAAAGGTGAGCTGTTAACAACCTTTTTAACAAGTGTCCCAAATAATCAGGACCAAGTTGTGCTTGATAATTACTATACAGGAAAAAAGATTAAGATTTCACTCGATAAAGCGTTAAGTCCCAACCAAAACGCACAACGTTATTTTAAGAAATACCAAAAATTAAAAGAAGCTGTTAAGCACCTCAGTCACCTATTAATAGACACCAAAGAAACGATTGCTTATTTAGAAAGTGTCGAAACAGCTCTTGGTCAAGCAACCATTTCTGAAATTGCTGATATTCGAGAAGAATTAATTGAAACAGGCTTTATCAAGCAAAAAAGACGTGATAAACAGCATAAAAGACAAAAGCCTGAACAGTATCTAGCTAGTGATGGTAAGACAATCATTCTAGTCGGAAAAAACAATCTCCAAAATGATGAGCTATCCTTTAAAATTGCCCAAAAGAATGATCTCTGGTTTCATGCCAAAGATATCCCTGGTAGTCATGTGATTATTCGCAATAATCCTAATCCCAGTGATGAGGTAAAAACCGATGCCGCAGAACTAGCAGCCTACTTCTCTAAAGCTCGATTATCAAATCTTGTTCAAGTAGATATGATTGACGCTAAAAAATTAAATAAACCAACCGGTTCAAAACCAGGATTTGTCACTTATACTGGACAAAAGACCTTACGTGTTACACCTAACGAAGAAAAAATTAATAAGATGAGAAAATCCTAACAAATCAAAAAACACTTGATGACTCAAGTGTTTTCTTTTTAGTCCCATTCTTCTAATAGATGAACAATTTCCAAGTCATCTGGAACCAGTTTAAGATAGTTTTCACCAATAGCTCTCATCTTCTTAGTATCACCGTATTCTCTTAGTACATAAAAATAATCTTTAAGAAATTCTGGATTATCTTTTAAATCCTTTGACAATTCCTCATAAGCTTTCAAGCTTTCTTCTTCATTTTCAAGAGCTTGATAAGCTTTAGCAATATTCCATCTGGTTAAAACATTGTCGATAGACTCTTTTGCTAAAGCAATAATTTCCTCATAACGTTCTTCTTCCAGATAAAGGGTTGTTAAGCGTAAAAAGACTTCTTCTTTGTCTTCTACAAGTTGTTGCGCTGATAATAAATAGGTTTCAGCTGCTTTAGAATCATGAGTCTCATAAGATAATTGAGATGCCAATAAAAGTAGCTGGCTATCAAATTCATTTTTAGCTAACCCTTGCTGAGCAACCTTTAGAGCTTCTTCAATCTGGTCTTCTTTATGAAGTGACAAGGCATAAACATATTCATACCCAGAAAAATCTCCAGAAAGATTCTCTAGTTGTTTAAAATAAATATTAGCTTTTTGATATTCTTGTTGTTGGTATAAAATAGTTGCTAATTCAAAAAGAGTCTCTTCACTGTAATCCAGCTCTAAAGATTTTTCTAAAAATTCAATGGCTGCCTCAAATTTGCCTAAACTAGCATAGGCCTTTCCAATGCGTTGGTAGGTTGAAACGCCAGTTAGTTCAAATAATTCTTGGTGGTCTAATTTAGCATATTCAGTTATAGCTTCTTTATAATGCTCAAGTGATAATTCAATTTCAGCCAAACCAAAAACAACAAGTGGGTCATGACTTAGTTGGGTTGCTTCAACTAATTTTTCACGAGCAACATCTGTCAAGCCTTCCATATCATATAAATCAGCCATCACTAAAAGAGCTGGCAGATAATACTCACTTTCCTTTGAAATCTCATCAAGATATAAAAAGGCAGTTTCAATATCTCCTTCTTCAGCAACAATTTGAGCAAGATTAATGGCTACTTCAGGGTAATGTTTTTTTAGTTTTAAATAAATAGCTTTTGCCTGAGGGAAAAAACCAATACTCTCTAGGTATTCTGCTAAAGACAGCAATAACGCCTCATCATCATGAAGAAGAGCTTGATTAAAATAATAATCTGCATCTTCTATATTCTTATTTTCAATTGCCTTTAGCATTTTTTCACTATTTGTCATCTGTCTTCTCTCTTTTATCGTCTTCATATAGTCCACTAACTGACTTGTACCATTCAAATAATTCTATAATCACAACTTTTAGTGATGCATAAACTGGAATTCCAAGTAAAACACCCCAAAGACCAAACATTGAACCTGTGGTCAATAAAATAAATAAGATGGTGATTGGGTGAATATTTAATTTACTACCCAAAACAAGTGGTGTCACAAAACGGCCTTCAATGGTTTGTTCGATTGTAAAAACAATGATAACCTTTACAAGCATGATTGGCCCATCTACCATGGCTAGAATAACAACCGGAACCATGGCTAGAAAACTACCTAAATAAGGAATCATATTTAAGAAACCAGCCATTATTCCTAAAGTAATGGCATAAGGTAGTTGAACGATATTAAACATGATTGAAAACATTAAACCAACAACAATGGCAACCGTCACTTGTCCTTGAACATAGCCTGATAACTGTTTATTAACATCCGTCAAAATACGTGCCATTGGTTTTCTAATTTTTGTTGGTAAATATGACACGATAGCCCCTTTGATTTGATCACTATCTCTTAAAAGATAAAATAGGATAAAGGGAGAAATTAAAAGAGCTAACATGACTTTCGTCAAAGCCGAAGCAAATCGACTTGCCCAATCAACAGCCTGGCTAGAGAAGCTTTGAACAAAATCAATAGCCGTCTGGCTAAAATTATCAATCATTTCTGATAACTGGGGACGCATGGCTTCTAGTCGATCATCTTTTAATAACTCTGTCAATTGCCCTTCTAATTGTGTTATATAATCAGGTAAGTTCTTAATAAAAGAGGATATTTGTGTTTGAATGGTTGGAACAATACTAGCAATTCCTAAAACCAAGAGGCCCAAAACCATGATAAAAACAATGGTAATGGAAGCAATTTTATTAAGTCCTTTTTTTTCTAAAAAAGAAACAATTGGCTCTAAAAGATAGTACAATAACCCTGAAATCACAATTGGTAACATGATAATAGAAATAATTGTAATAACAGGTTTAAAAATAAAACTAATTTTTGTTAAAACAAAAATATTTAAAAAGACTAGTAGCATTGATAATAAAACCACATTGGCTTTATTATCTATAAACCATTTAAAAAACCAGCTGAAACTAAATTTTTTGTCTCTGAAATTATTCATAGTATCCTCTTTAAAATTTTATAATAAATACATTGTCTTAGTGCTTATCCCTTAAATAAATAAAATGTTGTAAGGTGCCTTTTGGCTGTAATAAAGCCTTTTTCAAAAATCCTGGGTTAAGATTGTACCTTGCTAAATCATTTAACGATAACCATTTAACAGGTAAGTGCCCATCTTCAAAAATCTGACGAGGTGCCTTATCAAGCAGAGTAACAGCATAATGGAACTCAATATTATGAAATTCTTTATCAGATAAAGAAAATTCATTTTCAACTACAAACAATAAGTTTGAAACTCGACAAGCAACACCCAATTCTTCCATTACTTCACGTTGTACTGCCTCTTTTGTAGACTCACCAACTTCAATGGCACCCCCTGGTAGATAATAAGCCTCTTTTTCTTCATTATAATAAGTCAATAGCAGATTATTCTCAATAATTATGGCTGAACTTCTAACACCAAAGACAGTTTGATGACGTTGATGTCTAAAATCGTTGTTAGTCATAAAAAGTGACCTCTTTATCTACTAATTGTTTATCAACATAGGAAAATTTAGCTGAAAAGAAAGGATAATCCTCTAAAATCCACTTCAACATCTCGTAATCACCTTCCCAGGTTGGTTTATTTAAAACGTCTTCATAAGCTACCCACTCTAAAGTACCCTCAGGTGATTCTTTTAGTAGGTTTCCTTCGAATCCTGTTACCTTAAAAACATAGGTATACCAATCCTCTTTAGGAGTAAAGTTTGGAAAAGTAATTACCCCTTTAAAAGCCATTTTAGTGACAGTCAGTCCTGTTTCTTCAAAAATTTCACGTTTGGCACACTCTTCAGGGCTTTCTCCTTGTTCAATTTTACCACCAACACTAATCCACTTGCCTTCATGAACATCATTTTCTTTTTTATTTCTATGAAGTAATAATAACTCCTTACCATTATCAATATAGCAGATCGTTGCTAATTTCACCATTTTTTCTCCTAAACCTTTTTATTCATTATACCAAAGTTTCAATAGTTATGGGCACTCTAAACTTTTATTAAAATAAAAAAATGTTAGGTAGTTACCCAACATTTTCTTTAGCTATTTTTTCTTTTCACTTGATTGACTAAACCAAATGGCAATTTCTCTTTTGGCTGCTTCGGTCGAATCAGACCCATGAACGATATTAAAAATCCCACCTTCTTCTCCTGGAGCTTGAGCAAAATCACCCCGAATGGTTCCAGGCAATGCATCTTTAGGATTGGTAACCCCCATCATTGTTCGCCACGAAGAAACTACTCGATTGCCTGAAATAACACCAATAACAATTGGACCACTTGTCATATAGTCTTTTAATTCTGGGAAAAATGGTTTTTTAATAAGGGCTTCATAGTGTTGTTCTAATAGTTCTTGAGTCGCCATCCGCATATCTAATTTTTCAATAATAAAACCACGACGCTCAATTCTTTTAATGACTTCTCCCACTAATCCTCTTTTTACACCATCAGGTTTAATAATAAATAAGGTTTTTTCCATTGACAAGCCTCCATATTTCTTTTTTCTCATTATATCATGAAAGCTCTTTCAATAACAACTGTTATCTTCCCTGTAATTAGATTAAAATTGAAATGCTAGTTAACACCTTTAAATCAATTTAAAAATCTAGCCCCTTTTTTGTTCTTTTTTAACAAAAATAAAGCCCCTTAGTTAAACTAGGGGGCTTAAAACCTTATTAAATCAAGGTTTATTTTTTCAAGTTATAGAATGATTTCAAACCACGGTACTCAGCTACTTCACCAAGTTGATCTTCAATACGAAGTAATTGGTTGTATTTAGCAATACGGTCAGTACGTGATAATGAACCTGTTTTGATTTGTCCAGCATTTGTTGCTACGGCAATATCAGCTATTGTTGAATCTTCTGTTTCACCAGAACGGTGTGAAACAACTGCAGTATAACCAGCTTCTTTAGCCATTTCGATAGCTTCAAAAGTTTCAGTTAAAGTACCGATTTGGTTAACTTTAATAAGAATTGAGTTAGCTGCATTTTCAGCAATACCACGAGCAAGGTAGTCAGTATTAGTAACAAAGAAGTCATCTCCGACTAATTGTACACGTCCACCAAGACGAGAAGTAAGAGCTTTCCAACCATCCCAGTCATTTTCATCCATACCATCTTCAATAGTGATGATTGGGTATTTGTTAACTAATTCTTCAAGGTAATCAACTTGTTCTGCTGCAGTACGAACTGCTGCGCCTTCACCTTCGAATTTAGTGTAGTCATACACTTTACGTTCTTTATCATAGAATTCAGATGATGCTACGTCAAAACCAATCATAATACCATTTTCACCAGCTTCATAGCCAGCAGCTTCAATGGCTTTAAGGATTGTTTCAACACCATCTTCAGTGCCTTCAAACTTAGGTGCAAAGCCACCTTCATCACCAACAGCAGTTACAAGACCACGTTCTTTAAGGATTTTCTTAAGGGCATGGAAAACTTCAGCACCCCAACGAAGACCTTCTTTGAAAGTAGGTGCTCCAACAGGAACAATCATAAATTCTTGGAAAGCAATTGGTGCATCTGAGTGAGAACCACCGTTAATGATATTCATCATTGGCGTTGGAAGAACTTTAGCATTAAAACCACCAAGGTAGTTGTAAAGAGGAATTTCTAGGTAATCAGCTGCTGCACGCGCTACGGCAATAGAAACACCTAAAATAGCGTTAGCTCCTAATTTACCTTTATTTGGAGTACCGTCAAGAGCAATCATCGCACGGTCAATAGCTTGTTGATCACGAACATCATAACCGATAAGAGCTTCTGCGATAACGTTGTTTACGTTGTCAACAGCTTTTTGAGTTCCAAGTCCTAGATAACGAGACTTGTCACCGTCACGAAGTTCAACTGCTTCATGCTCACCAGTTGAAGCACCTGAAGGAACCATACCGCGTCCGAAAGCACCTGATTCAGTATAAACCTCTACTTCAAGTGTTGGGTTCCCGCGTGAGTCTAAGACTTCGCGAGCGTAAACATCTGTAATAATTGACATATAATACTCTCCTTATGAGTTTAATTTTTTACATGTTAATAATACCACAATCTCATAACATAAGCAAGATTTTACCCTATAAAAACAAAACCCATTCTCTTTAAAAATGACTTTTAGTAGACTAACACAAACTCTTTTAAATTGATTTTTAATCACTAACAAGTGTTATTTCAATGAAACAACGGCTTTCTCTTTTTTTAAAAAATAGTGTATAATTGATAATAAGAACTAAGAGAGGTATACTATGGCAGATTTACATGAAAAAGTTTTAAAGGGGGCTTTAGGTGAAAAACGTTTAAATCCTGATGAACAACGTTATTATCTCGGAACGTTTTCTGAACGGGTCATTTTAACGATTCTCATCAAAAACACTGAAAAGGATGACATTAAACATTTTTTCCCTCAAGCTATAGAAGAGTTAAATGACCAATATGAGGAAGATTTATTTGTTAAAATTTCTCCACAAATAGCTCTCAATCTCCAAATGCACTATTTAAAAATAGCCCAAGAACAAAGGATTAATGCTACCATTGTTGATGAGAAAACATCAAATTCTCCATTTGGCATTGTGGTTCATACACAATCGCCCGAATATGTTGAGAAAACTGATATTTACGATGTGTTCCCTCAACTACTCTCCAAAAAAGAAGACACAAAACAAACTCCTCAAAAAAAATCTCTTTTAAGGAGACTTTTTAAAAAATAAAAATCTCTTCTGACAATTAAGTCAAGAGAGATTTTTATTTGTTTATAACATATTAACAATAACATTATATGCTGACAGTAGGATGAGAAATATAATTAAAAGTGAATACAGTTGTTCAATTTTTTTAATAGGTAAGGATTGATTAAGTCTAGTACCGATTAATCCCCCAATAAAAGCAGTGATAATCAAAAAAGGAATGATCTTTAAATCATAAGCAATAAAGCTACCTCCCAGAACCGAAATCCCTAATTTTGATAATTGTGAAAAGAAGATAGTGGCTAAGGAATAAAAAGCGGCTTCTCTAATTGGAAAAGAAAAGCAAAACATTAGCATTGAAACATTTAAAGGACCACCGCCTATTCCTAAGAAAACTGAAATCATTCCCAAAAACAGACCAATTAAAACACTACCAATTTTACTTGTTATTTGTAAATTTTTTATTTTATCTTTGGAGAGGGTGTAATAAAAGATAACCAACAATGTTACTAGTAAAACACTGGCTTGTACTGCTTTCACTTGTTGGTTTGACCAAATTTCAAAAGCATATTGGAAAAGATATTCTCCTAAAAAACCTCCAATAACCGAGCCAAAAGAGATAGAGTAGACTATGGTTTTGTTGAAGGCTGTCCCACGACGAAGTTGTTTATAAAGAGAAACAATACACATTGAAAAGACAGCTACTGATGAGAAAAAACCAATTTCATCTACGCTATGAAAACCTACAACATCAAATAATGGCTTAATAATAATGCCACCGCCAAGTCCAGTAGTGGCTCCTACTGTAGTGGCAAATAAAACAATAAGAATATAAATTAAAATAATCACGAGTGACTCCTTTTTAATTTTTGCTACTTACTAGTTTAAAAAAAAATTGATAAAATAGCAACAAGAAGGAAATGTTTTATGTACAAATAAGCTAGTAGCTTAGTAAAAGAACCAAAACCACTTCAATGACTCTATCATCTGGCTGATGACTTATTAATGAGACTGAAATAGTCATATTATACTGATGAAATGGCAACCCAAAAGAAAGCTCTCCTAATTATTATTAATCATATTGTAAAGAGATGTTTTACAAAGAAAAACACTTCAAATGGTAATCGTCAGAGAATGTTAGGAGAGAACTAGTATTGTTTTTAACGAGAAGCAATTATTACAATTAAACAGACATTTTAGCCTTTATCTTGAAAAGCTAGAGACTAATATCTCTAGCTCCTTTATTTTATAGATATTGATCTATCAGTGAAATAACTTGGTAAAGGTCAGCTTCATTAATCTGATAATCAGCTTGTTCTCTTACAATAGGTTTGGCACAAAAAGCAATTCCTAGACCTGCTCGTTTTAACATTAGCAAATCATTCGCACCATCACCTACTGCAACCGTCTTTGACACCGCAAGCTGATTTTCGCTTGCCCATTCTTCTAACATTGCTTTTTTTACTTCTTTGGTGACAATATCTCCCATCACTTGACCAGTTAGAAAGCCTTCTTTTACTTCTAAACGATTGGCTCTAACATAGTCGATCTTTAATTTTTCAGCTAACCTATCGACAATTTCATGAAAGCCACCTGAAACAAGTCCAATTTTGTAGCCACGACTATGAAGCTCTGATACTAATTCTTCAGCACCTTTTGTATAGTGAAGCTTCTTTAGCACCTCATCAAAAATACTCTCTGGCAACCCCTCTAATAAAGAGACTCTTTCATTTAGGGATTGCTTAAAATCCAATTCACCCCTCATTGCTTTTTCAGTAATCTTGGCAATGGCTTCTCCTTTACCAATAGCTAATCCTAACTGATCAATCACCTCTTCTTGAATGAGAGTTGAATCAACATCCATCACCAATAATCCTTTTATTTCTGACATATTTTCTCCATTTTATTTTGTTTTAAAAAAGCACTTTGCCTTAAGAAATTCCTATATCATAAGGAAGTTAAGGCAAGTGCTTTTAGTAATGTCTGCTGTTAAAAGCCAACTTTTTCTCTTGTTTTTTCATAAGAGGTAACAAAGCGCTCAGTCACACCAGGTTCCACTGTTTCAAGCGCATAGGAAATTTCTTCAAAGGAAGCTTGATAATCAAAATGACCTTCAAATAACTCCAAAGCTCTCTCAAAACTTTCTTGAACAGATGGTTCAAAACTACGATAACGATTTGAATATTGTAATAATTGTTCTGTTAAGGTAGCATTTTCAATGACTTGATAAGTTGTTTCTTCAAGTGTTGCTAATGCTCCAGTGGCCGCATCTGTTAGTTTTAAAACAATATTAATATCTACCCTACCACGACTAAGCTCATCTCTCAATGCTTCTAGCTGAGAACTTGTTGTAAAGAAAGTACTCAAGAAATGTTGAGGAATACCAGGTAAGTTTTTCTTCTCCATATAACGTTTAATAATATGAAGTTTATTGATGTAATTGTCCAAGGTTTGACGAGACGTCTCTTCGAGTGTCTCAATGTCTTTAAAGGATTCTAAAATAGCAAACTGTTCTTGCTCAATCTCTAAGAGATTTTCATGTATTTTTGCAAGTGATGCTTTTAGGACTGAGAAAGGTTCTTTTCTTTCTTCAATCGATTCAACGATAGTCGCCATTTCAGATTCCATTGTCGACAATTGTTCTTGGAACCCTTTTAGTTTATCACTGTTTTTCTCATTTAAAAGATAACGATGAGACAAACGTTGGTATTCATCAATTAATTTTTGGTTATTTTCTTTATTGTGTTTAATAAAGTTCGGAATAATGGTTTTTTCTTTTGTGACATCTTTAAAGGCTGCAATTTCTTTTTCAAATAAAGCGTATAAGGAATCAATGTTTTCTTGAATATCTTGATTACTACTTTCTGCTTTATCTAAATCTAAGGATGATAAGTCTTCGATCGTCTTAGCAATAGCTTCTCTAATTTCTTGGAAACGCACTTCAATATCATCTTCAACAAAATGATAGTCCTCTTCCAAAAGACGACCATAGCCAGTTTCTAAATCATCTAACTGATCTGGAAAATCATCTTCTAATTTGGTCACAATAGCAGGAATCTTTTCTGTGATTTGCCCTAAAGCAATCGTGTGTTCTTCGGCACGTTCTAAAATGTTAGCTGCCTCAACTGGATCTCCTGAAGAATTTAAAGTAACAAATTGAGAAAATTCACCTTGAATATTCTTTAATTGCTTACCAATTTCAGTCATTGTTGGACCGTAATTATCAGCATTTTCAGCTATATCATTTTGAAGTGTTTCATACATATCAAGAGCATGAGTCACGCGTGAACTGTTTTTTCCTTCTTGTTCTTTAAGAACTTCTAGCGCTTCTCTAATACCTTTAATATCTTCTTCTACTAAATTTAACTGACTCTCAATACTATTAATTTCACTTTTGGCTTTAAAGAAATTAAAGGTGGCATTTAGATTTTCAGCTTCAAAAATATGGTTTTCAATATCGCTAAACGAATTAAGTGATAAATCAACCCATTTTTGGTTCCATTCACGAAAAGCGGTTTGACTTTGACCAATCAAATGAAGATTCTTAACTTCTTCAATTTCATCATTGACAGGTAAATCAAAAAGCTCTTGCTTACGTTCTTCTAATTTTGCAATCAAGCCATCATTACGTCTTCTTATAATCGCCCCTATAAGATAAGCAATGATAACTAATAAAACAATTCCTACTATTAATAAGACGATTCCACTGGTCATCTTAATCTCCTTAACTTGTCATTTTTTACTAATATGGTCTATAACATTACGATTATACCATACTTCTATGTGGTTTTCAAAAGCTTATATATCTAAAGTACTATAAACAGCATTTTCTTCAATAAATTCACGTCTAGGCTCAACTTTGTCACCCATTAACATTTCAAAAACACGGTCAGCTTCAGCGGCATCTTCAATAGAAACCTGTGCCATTAGACGTCTTTCGGGGTCCATAGTTGTCTCCCAAAGTTGATGATCATCCATCTCACCTAGACCTTTATAACGTTGCACAGATGGTTTAGAACGACCCTCACTATACTTTTGCATAGCTTCTTTTAATTCTTCTTCTTGATTTGGACCTGGTTGAATATATTGCTTAATGTCACTACCAACCTTAATACCATAAATTGGTGGTTGAGCGATGTAAACAAAACCAGCTTCTAATACTGGACGCATAAAGCGATAAATCAGAGTTAATAATAAGGTTCTGATGTGAGCACCATCAACATCGGCATCTGTCATGATGACCAACTTGTGGTAACGTGCTTTCTCAACATCAAAATCATTACCAAAGCCTGTTCCCATGGCTGTAAAAATAGTTCTGATTTCTTCATTGGATAGAATCTTATCCATTGTTGCTTTTTCCACATTGAGAATTTTACCTCTAATAGGTAGAATAGCTTGAAATTCGCGATTTCGTCCTGATTTAGCCGATCCTCCTGCTGAGTCCCCCTCCACAATAAATAATTCATTTTGAGCGGCATCGTTAGAGGAACAGTCAGCCAATTTACCTGGTAAATTTGAGATTTCAAGACCAGATTTTTTGCGTGTAACTTCTCTTGCTCTCTTAGCAGCTATACGGGCTTTACTTGCTAAAATCCCTTTTTCAACAATTTTCTTAGCCGTTTGAGGATTTTCTAATAAGAAACGGTTGAATGCCTCACTAAAGAGTCGATTAGTAATTTTAACAACTTCACTATTGCCTAATTTGGTTTTGGTTTGTCCTTCAAATTGAGGATTAGGATGCTTAATAGAAATAACAGCAGTTAAGCCTTCACGAACATCATCACCTGTAAGATTATCATCATTATCTTTCAAGATTTTATTTTTCTTAGCATAATCATTGATAACACGTGTTAAGGCTGTTCTAAACCCTTGTTCATGCGTTCCACCTTCATGGGTATGGATATTATTGGCAAAGCTCATGACATTTTCATGATAGCCTGTAGTATATTGCATGGCTACTTCAACAGCAATACCATCCATTTCACCATCGGTATAGATTGGTGTGTCAAAAATAACTTGCTTATCGGTGTTGATGAATTCTACATAGCTAGCAATCCCACCCTCATAATGAAACTCTAACTCTTGAGAGTGGTTCTCACGTTTATCTGTAATTGATATTCTTAACCCACGGTTTAAAAAGGCTAGTTCTTGAATCCGTTTTGCTAATTTATTAAAATCAAACTCTAAGGTTTCTGTAAAAATCTCACCGTCAGGTGTAAAATGAACAGTTGTTCCTGACAAATCTGTCTCACCAATGATTTTTAAATCATCAACAACATGTCCTCTTTTGTACTCTTGATAGTAGATATTTCCATTTTTATAAACTTTAACATCTAGCTGGCTAGATAAGGCATTAACAACTGATGACCCTACCCCGTGAAGACCACCGGATACTTTATAGCCACCACCACCAAATTTCCCTCCAGCATGAAGAACCGTAAAGACCGTCTCAACTGCAGGACGACCCGTTTTTTCTTGGATACCAACGGGAATACCACGTCCATCATCTGAAACCGTAATAGAATTATCTGGTTCAATAAATACTTTAATATGACTTGCAAATCCAGCCAAGGCTTCGTCAATAGAATTATCGACAATTTCCCAAACCAAGTGGTGTAAACCTTCTTTTGAAGTGGAACCTATATACATCCCTGGGCGCATACGGACTGCTTCTAATCCTTCTAAAACTTGAATTTGACTAGCATCATATTCATTTGCTAAATCCTTTTTCTTTTTGTTATCTTTTACCATTCACCCTAACCTTATCATTATTTTTTATTTAATAGTCTTCCATCAAGATAGATACTTATCAACAGTTTTAACTATTAAATCATTATTAGTGGATTATTATTGCGTATTCTAAACTGAATTAACATCAATAATAAAGTCACTACATACGCTCTTTATTATAACATATTTTAACGTTTTTTACACTATTTTGAATAGAGAAAAAAGCTCTATTACTAGAACTTTTCTCAGTTTATCGACTCTTGTTCTTCAATAAAACTTTCCTTATTTTTTTGATTCTGATAAGACATAGATAAAATTAATCCGACCCCTAGTAAATTGGAAATTAAAGAACTTCCTCCTTGTGATATAAAAGGTAACGGAATACCTGTCAACGGTAGAACACCAATAGTTGCTCCAATATTTTCAAAAATATGGAATAAAATCATCATGATAAAGCCAGTGGAAATGTAAGTATAAAAAAGATTGTTTGATTCAAAAGTTACCCGAATCATCCGATAAATTAAAAATAAATAAAGTGCTAAGAGTAGACTAGAACCGATAAAGCCAAAATTTTCGGCAATAACAGTAAAAATCATATCACTTTCTCGGACAGGAACAGATAAATCAACAACATTAAGGCCTTTACCCGTAAAGCCACCACTACCAATAGAAATCATTCCTTGAGTTTGTTGGTAGGCAATCGAGTCAGCAAAGTCAAAGGGATTCAACCAAGCAGAAATCCGGTTGATTTGATAGGTATCCATACCCAGTTGGTAAAAGAAAGATTTACCCATTGGTGAAAGAAACATGGCTAAAAAACCCACTGCTCCAGAAATAATGAGTGTTGTCACAAAAACAATCAATTGCCAAGAAATACCTGATAATAAAATTAGTCCGGACAAGATAGCAATAAAGACTAAGGCTGTTCCTAAGTCCTTTTGCAGGGCCAACAAAACTAAGACAGGAAGGGTTAATAAACCATAAACTAAAAGCAACTTCAAGTCATCTTTAAAAAAGCGATTAACAATATTTTGCTGTAATTTAACAGTTGCTTGCGATAACACCAAAATATATGAAATTTTCATAAATTCTGATGGTTGAAATAATGTTGTATTTCCTATCGTAATCCAGTTTTTTGCCCCTGTTAGAGCAACCAATTGTGGACTATAAAAAAACAAGGGTAAAATCATTAAACCAAGCCCTAATATATAAAGAAATGGCGTTATTTTCCATAAAAACTCTGTGCTAAACAGCATAACGACAAAACTAAGAGCAAATCCAGTGATAATCCATAAAACTTGTTGAGCTAATACAGTTGTTAGGTTTTGAGGATAATCATGGTTGATGGCTATATAAACCGCTAATAAACCAATAATAAGTAAAATAAAGACTGGTAAAATCAACAAATAATCAATTCTATTATCAATAGCCTTTTTAATCTTTTCCATGACGACCTCTCTTATTTTTTGTCTTTTTATTATACCACGATTTTTTAATCATGCTTATTTTTTAGTGACAAAATAATAGACTTCTTTGCTTATAGAAAAAATAAAAAACCTTTAAAATAAAATTTAAAGGTTGCTTTTTGATGTCCCCTGTAGGAATCGAACCTACAACGACTTCTTAGGAGGAAGTTGTTATATCCATTTAACTAAGGGAACGGATAAAAAAATCTGCCCATGCGAGCAGATTTTTGAAATTGTCTTAACGACGAATTTCTTTGATACGTGCAGCTTTACCTTGTAAAGCACGTAAGTAGTAAAGTTTCGCACGACGAACTTTACCGTAACGAACAACTTCAATTTTATCAACACGTGGTGTGTGAAGTGGGAAAGTACGTTCTACACCAATACCGCTTGATAATTTACGAACAGTATACATTTCTGAAATACCTTGACCTTTACGAGAGATAACAACTCCTTCAAAGATCTGAATACGTTCACGATTTCCTTCGACAACTTTCGCATGGACACGTACAGTGTCTCCTGGACGAAATGATGGGATATCAGTACGAAGTTGACTTTCTGTCAAACTTTGAATTAATGGATTCATTTTATTTTCTCCTTATCTTACTAATCTTAAGAGCAGTGTCCTAGCGGATTAGTCGTTTTTTGTGTGTCCATTACACACGTAGTCTATTCTATCAAATTAAACTAATAATGTAAAGAATAATTTTAATGCTTAACTAATATTTTTGTTCGCCGTAAATACTATTTTTCTTCCCAAAGCTTAAACTAAAAACCATAACGATAAAGAAATAAGGAAGATTGGTCATTCCAAACACCTCAGCACCAATTAGGATAGGGGCTAAGAAAGTACTTGTGGCACTCCCAAATACACTGGCATAACCAAGAGCAGCTACTAAAGAGATGGGCAAGCCAAAGATTGGAGCTAAAACAACACCTAAACTTGAACCGATAGCAAACAAAGGAGTGACTTCTCCTCCTTGAAAACCAATTGCCAGTGTTAGTATAGTTAAGACTAATTTTAAAAGCCAATCATAGCTTAAAATAGTCTCGCCAGAAAAACTAGCGGCAATGAGATTTGTCCCAAGGCCTGAATAACGTCCCATATCTAATAAAAGAAAAACTACTGCTAATATGGATCCAATAAGAGCTATACGAAGATAAGCATTAGGTAATTTTTCAGCTAGCCAACTTTTTAAATTTTTTAAACCTAAGGCAAAAACATTTCCTGCCAAACCAAAAAGTAGTCCTAATACAGCTAATTTGATAAATAAAATGGGAGTTATCGCTAAAGAGACATTAATTGGCACTGCAAAATGTTCTAATCCTAAAAACTGAGAGGTGGCACTAGCCGTATAAGAAGCCACCAAAACAGGTACCAAAGCAGACAATCTCATTCGACCAATGAACAGCACCTCAATAGCAAATAAGGTGGCAGCAAGGGGCGTTTGAAACAGACCAGCAAAACCAGCTGCCATACCAGTAATCAAAAATAAACGACGATTAGCATCATCAAAAGTATTTGTAAAAAAATTTGAGACGGTAGCACCAATTTGAACTGCCACTCCTTCACGACCAGCACTCCCACCAAATAGATGAGTTAACCAGGTTGTAAGGATAATCAAGGGAATTAGACGCTTAGGAATGCTTTGTTCTTTTCCATGTCCCACTCGAAAGACTAAACCCATGCCACCATTAGCTCTTCCACCATAGTGTTGATACAAATATAAAATAACCAAACCAGCAAGTCCTAAAAATGGAATAAAAAATAAAGGGTATTCTGTTCTAATCTCACCTATCAAAAGCAGAACTCTACCAAAGACCATATCAAAGGCACCAGTGATTAAACCTATCACTAGACCCAGTACGATAAAGAGTAAATTTTTTTTGATAAACATTAGGACTGTTTTTTGATTAATTGTCATCTCTTAATCTCTTTTCTTGAAAAGTTTTTGAATGCGTCATGATGTCTTTAAAAGTCGCAACAATTGATTCTTGATACATAGGGTTCTTAACTTCTTGAGCGACTTTTTTTAAAATGGTCTCTTCTCTATTTTGATCTAAAATAGGCATTTTATGAGTTTTTTTATAGGAAACAACTTGACTAACCAGTGCCATTCGCTTTTCTAAAAGACTAATAAGTGTTTTATCAATAAGATCAATTTCTTGACGACTTTTATCTAATGTCATAACAACTCCTGTTCTAAAAGTTTATTTCATTATAAAGGATTATAAGTCACTTGACAAGCTAGCTAAAGGCTTCATTTATATTCTCATTAGACAAAGTAAAAGACCTACCAATGGTAAGCCTTTGTTTTAATCAGTAAGCATATTAGATAATTTTTCAGCAAAAGCTTCTAGATGTTCAATGTCCTCTTCTTCAGCAGCCAAGTCAACTTTGACACTATCAGCACCTTTGGTCGCTCCTGTCATAGCAAAAGCATCCTCAAAGTCATCAACTGATTGGCAGAAATTATCATAAAACGTATCACCTGAACCTACAACACCATAGATTTTTCCAGAAAGGTCTAGTTCTTTTAAATCATCGTAGAAATCCATGATTTCATCTGGCAGTTCACCCTCACCGTATGTGTAGGTTGCAACAATAACAATATCGCCATCTTCAAAGTCACTAGCATCAACAGTGGTACACTCATTAACATCTACAGTATGTCCAAGATCTTCTAGTTTTTTAGCAACAATATCAGCAATCTCTTCTGTGTTTCCTGTCATACTAGCATAAACAATTTGTGCAAAAGCCATAGTTTCCTCCTCGTAATAATGGTTTTATTATATCATAATTTGTGATTAGAAAACAATGGCATTATGAAAGGTAAACTTCATAATTCTCTTTTAAAAGCTTTAATAGATGAGCCTTTTCTTTATTTGTGGTAAAACTAGCTAGAATCGCATGTTGATTGAAGTGATAAAAGTCAGAAATAGTTGTATTAAAATACTGATGATACAAGGCATACTCTTTAGTTAAATTAGTATTAGAAACAGTTCGATTATCTGTATTAATGGTCATTTTAAGACCAGCTTCATAAAATAATTGATATGGAAATTCTGCAATATTTCTTGCAGCCTTTGTTTGCAGATTACTAGTTAAACACATTTCTGCTGTAGCATCTGATGCTATAAAGGCCTTGATTAATTCAGGTTGTTGATACAAAGCTGTGACATGACCAAAACGTTTGATACCAAGATCTATACCATAGCTGATATTGTTAGGACAATGGCACTCTCCTGCATGAAACGTTAAAGGAAGACCCAAGTCTTGTGTGGTTTTAATAATATCCTTTAACTCAGAGGTTGGAAAGTCAGCTTCATTTCCAGCAAAATCAAAACCAACTAGACCTTTTGTTGATAGCCTAACCACTTCTTTAAAAATATCTTCTGTGAGTGTTTTCGAACTTTGTTTCAAACCACACACTAATAGACGTGCTATCACATCATAATCTTTCATTGCTCTATTTAGTCCATCAAGAACTGCATCAACAGTTTCAAGAGCAGAGAGAGTTTGATCCATTGATAATTCCGGTGCAAACCGCACTTCAATATAGATAACATTTTCTTTTGCTGCTTGTTTCACCACATCATACGCCGCAAGAGAAAGCGCCTCTTTGGTTTGTAATAATGGTCTGATAAAATCAAAGGTTTTCAAATAATCTATAAGGTTATTAGAGTCTTTGGTAACCGTCACTAATCTTCTTAAAGCATCATCAGAACTTGGTATAGCAATACTTGCCATTGCTGCCAACTGTCTTATTGCTTCCAGAGATAAGGATCCATCAAGGTGACAATGGAGTTCTACTTTTTTTAAATGATGCCATTTATTATTAGTCATATCATGCTTCTTTCAGTTGTGATGTTGCTTTATATCATAACATATTTCTCTTGATTTTCCAGTTTTTCTGTGATATATTTTGAATATTATTGGGAGGAGTTATCTATGTGGTATTATAAACGTTTTGACCAACTAACCTCTGAAGAATTATTCATCATTTTGAAAGAACGCGTTCGAGTGTTTGTTGTTGAACAAAACTGTGCTTACCAAGAGGTAGATGATGAAGATTTAACTGCTATTCATCTCTTTCACATGGAAGATAAAAAACTTACGGCTTATTGTCGTCTTATTCCTTTAGACCATCAGGTGAAACTAGGACGTGTATTAGTTCCTCTTTTATATCGTCAAAAAGGATTAGGCAAAGAACTGGTATTAGAAGCTATTCGTTTTTGGCAAAAAAACTACCCAGAATACCCTCTCTTTGCTCAGGCTCAAGCTTACCTAAAAGATTTTTACCATGAGTTTGGCTTTCAAGCTATTTCTAAAGAGTATCTTGAAGACGACATCCCTCACATTGATATGATATTAACAAAAACAGATAAGGATAATTTATGACAACCTATAAAACCATTTTAGAAACGATTAAAAAATATGAGACCATTATTATTCATCGTCATATGAAACCTGATCCTGATGCTATTGGTAGTCAGGTTGGATTGAAACGATTACTTCAGCACAATTTCCCAGAAAAAAAAGTACTAGCCACTGGTTTTAATGAACCTACATTAGAATGGTTAGCAAAAATGGATACTGTTTTAGATGACGATTATAAAAATGCTTTGGTTATCGTGACTGACACAGCAAATACGCCTCGTATTGATGATAAACGTTACAGTAAGGGTAATTTTCTAATTAAAATGGACCATCATCCTAATGATGACCCATATGGCAACCTTTATCTTGTTGATACTAATGCATCAAGTGCCAGTGAAATCATTGCTGATTTTGCTTATCAAATGCAGCTAGAATTAACCTCAGACGCTGCTCGTCTCCTTTATGCGGGTATTGTAGGAGACACTGGGCGTTTTCTTTATCCCGCAACCAGTAGTAAAACTTTAAAGATTGCTAGCCAACTACGCCAATTTGATTTTGATTTTTCGGAAGTGTCTAGGCAAATGGATTCCTTCCCTTACAAAATTGCTAAACTTCAAGGATTTGTCTATGACCATTTGGAAATTGATGAAAATGGCGTCGCTCGTGTTTTTCTTACCAAAGAGATCATGGATAAATTCCAAGTCAGTGATGCAGAAACTGCAGCCATTGTCTCTGCACCAGGTAAAATTGACTCAATTGTGACTTGGGCAATCTTTGTTGAACAAGCCGATGGTCATTACCGCGTCCGTTTAAGAAGCAAGACCGTTGTTATTAATGGTATTGCCAAAAATCATGATGGTGGGGGGCATCCTCTTGCTAGTGGTGCTAATTCTTATTCCGATGAAGAAAATGACGCTATCTACCAAGAATTAAGAGACGCAGTCAAACAAGAAAAAAACAGTAACTAACCAGTAAAAAAATAGAGAAAAAGGTTGTCAAATCATTAAAATTTTGATAAACTAATAGAGTTATTAAACTATGACTCAAAAAGGGTTATGGCAGAAAGGAAAATGACATAATGAAAAAAGATATCCATCCAGATTACCGTCCAGTAGTATTTCTTGATACTTCAACTGGTTACCAATTCCTTAGTGGTTCAACAAAACCAACTAAAGAAACTGTTGAATTTGAAGGTGAAACTTACCCACTAATTCGTGTGGAAATTTCATCAGATTCACACCCATTCTATACAGGACGTCAAAAATTCACACAAGCAGACGGACGTGTGGACCGTTTCAACAAAAAATACGGTCTCAAAGACGCAAACGCTGCACAATAAGCAAGATAATGATAAAAAAGCATATCCATTGGATATGCTTTTTTTGTTATATCATTGACAAACTCTCCTAAAATCTAGTTTAATCAATCGGTTGACTTCTAAAATAATGATTAATGGGGTAACCATTAAGATCTTTAGAAAATCCTAATGATTGGTAAAAAGCATTAGAGATGTCATCATTTTTGTCAGTGATTAACATAAATTGACGAATCGTAGGGTATTTCAAAGATAAGCGTCTCATCAATTCTCTACCAATTCCTTTTCTATGGTGTGAGGGTTTGACAATGATATCTTGAACGTAAAGGATAAATTCCCCATCACCAATACACCTCGCCAAACCAACCAATTGATTCTTTTCAAAAGCGCCTAGAACATAAAGAGATTGCTCAAAAGCACGAGAAAGTTTATTTTTGTCGCTTAAATATTCTGACCATTGATTTTCACGATAAATCTGATATACCTCATCAATTCGTTCTGAGTGAAATGTTTTATATTCAATCATAGTCCCCTCCACAATTGATTTTTCTTTTTTTAATTTGATTAAACTATAATAAGATAATCCCTACTTTATTACCCCTTTTCTGCCCCTTTTCCATAAAAAAAACCAATCACACAAGCGTAAACACTTGATATGATTGGCTTTTTAATGTTCTATTATTTAACAGCGTCTTTAAGAGCTTTACCAGCTTTGAAAGCAGGTACTTTTGAAGCTGCGATTTGGATTTCTTTACCAGTTTGTGGGTTGCGACCTTTACGAGCTGCACGTTCACGAACTTCAAAGTTACCAAAACCAATTAATTGAACTTTTTCACCTTTTGAAAGGTAATCTGAAACTGCTCCAAAAACAGCGTCTACTGCTACTGCAGAATCCTTTTTAGTTAATTTAGTAGCTTCTGCCACTTTTGCAATCAAATCTTGCTTGTTAGCCATTTAACAATTCCTCCAATATATTTATGAGCTTATCGCTCTAACAAGTATTATCATACCTAAAAAATATTATTTGGTCAAGTATTTAATGTTATTTTATTGATTTTTGATAGATATCAAAACTAATCGTATCATTAATTAAATCTAGCGTTGTTGCTTTCAAATAAATCTTGTTGTCTATCGTCATAGATTGAATGTTCACATTAATAGTAGCTTCATCAGGTAAGATTTCAACAAAGTCTGGAATCTTATAGGTATTCTTAATGTATTTTAAGACATCTTTTTCTGGTAGTGGGAGTGTTCCTGCAGAAATAGACGTGATTTTTAACTGAATAGCACCACTTGATAATTTATAGGGTTCAAAATACACATAAAGAGGGACATCATAACCTAAGATTTTATAGGTGCCTTCAAATAAAATAGATTGAGAACTAATATAAATGTTGTAGGTTAAGTCTGAGGTTTGATACTCTTTAAGGTAGGCAGCTAACGTTTTGTTTAGCTGCTCTTTAGTGGTTGAAATTTGACCAACTTTAAAATCATCAGTTGTTTGGTTAGAAACTGCTATTTTTTGTGGTTCTCTATCCTTTAAAACTCTGGAAGCGATGACACCAATAAAACTAAGATTTAAAGCCAGAAGGATTAAAAAGGCATACTTCCAATAATTTCTTAATTTACCATTTGTCTCTTGTTTCATTAATTTTCTCCATCATTGCATTGGCTATAATTTGATACCCTATGTTGTTAGGGTGAAAATGATCTTCTTCAAATAAGGTATTGTTAATCACAGTAGTTGCCGTCTCATCTGTTTCAACAATTCCTTCTTGACCATCATAACCTTTGTATAGTAGATCATTAATTGGAACAAAATAAACATTGTCATATTCTAAAGTAACATCAGCAGTTGCCTTGTTCCAACGATCAATAATTTCCTGCATTTCAACAATTTCTGGGAAATTAAGATAAAAAGGATTATAAATACCAAGAATATAAATGGGTAAATCATCATTTTCTTGTCTTGATAAGTCAATGATTTGACGTAATCGTTCTTGATAATCTGCTTGAGGTTGATCAAATGAAGAAATCTCAAGATGACTTAAATTCTTTCTTATCACAGCCATGACATCATTGCCACCTACCGTGAGGGTCATAAGATCTGCTTTTTTAATAGCCGGTAATATAGTATCGTCTTTAGTCATTCTTTTCAATATTTGTCGACTAGTATTACCAGCAACACCAAAATTATTGGAAGTGACATGATAGTTATCAGCTGATTCTAACTGATCAGATAACAAAGAAACAAAACCACCTTGGTTTGTGGAATCGCCTGTTCCCTGTGTCAAAGAGTCTCCTAAGGCAACATAACGTAGTTTTGCTGTCTCACTCTCTAAAAAATCATTTTTAGTTAGCTGAGCATCTGATTGAGGGATAAAAATGAAAAATAAACTTGAAAAGACTACTAGTAAACTGATAAAAAAGAGACTATCTCTTATTACTATTTTTTTATTCATAACGGATCATGATGGCAAATGCGCCTTCTCCTGTATGCGTTTGGATGATAGAACCAGTCTCTAAAATAACAATATTTTCGGTGACTAATCCTTGTAATTGCTCTTTCAATTGGTTTGCAAATTCAGGAGTCCCCGCATAAGAAATTGTGATTTCAGCCACTGTTTTACTTTCAATGTCATGTTTTAATTGTTCCACCCATTTAAAGAAGGTTTTTGTGCCTCTTCCTTTAATTACCGGGTGTAGTTCATGGTTTTGTAGTGCCATAACAATTTTAATATTAAACAAGGAGCTAATCATGCCAGCAACTCTGTTCACACGACCACCTTTGATAAGGTTTTCAAGTGTCGATAAACCAATAAATAATTCTGTTTTATTTTTAACTTCTTCTATTCTAGCTAGAACATCTTCACGGCTTGCACCTTCTTGAATGAGTTTTGCGGCTTCAACAACTTGATATTTCATTGCTTGATCAGTAAAAGAAGAATCTAAAACAATGATATCTCCGCCAGCAAGAGCCGCTCCTTGACGAGCTGCTTCAACGGTGCCAGACAAGGAATGAGTGATATGAATAGAAATAATAGTATCGAAACCTTCTTTTAATATGTTTTCATAAGTTTCAGCAAACAATCCTACAGGAGGTTGACTGGTCTTAGGAAGGTGAGTACTATTTTTCATCATATTCAAGAATTGACCTTCTTTAAGATCATTATCAGAATAAAGTATCCCATCAACCATTACAGACAAAGGAACTACCGTGATGTTGTATTTTTCAAGAAGTTCAGACTCTATTGTGATAGAAGAATCTGTCACTAATTTAATATTTGCCATTTTAACCTCTTCTTTGTGCTTTTTTTAATGTTTATGTTATCATTATAACAAATAAATATTAAATTGGGGGGATTTTATGACAGCAAAGTATTACAATCTTATTAACGAAGTGCTAAATGCCATAACGCACACCATTGGTGTGATACTGGCCATTATTGGCTTAGTATTATTGCTCAACAAAGCAACAACACATCAGTCTCAATTAGAACTAGTGGCCTATAGCATTTACGGTGCTACCCTCATTGCTTTATTTCTGTCGTCAACACTTTATCATGTCTTATCTTTTAGTCAATTCAAAAGGCTTTTTAAAGTGTTTGATCACTCAGCTATTTTTTTATTAATTGCAGGAACCTATACACCTTATTGCTTACTAACACTAAAGGGATGGGTTGGCTGGGTGCTACTTATTCTTGTTTGGGCTTGTGCCATTATCGGCGTTAGTATGAAAATTATTTTTTTAAAACCACAAAAAAATATCTCAAAACTATCTACCCTGTTATATATTATCATGGGATGGTTAATTGTTTTTGCTGCAAAACCTCTTTGGGATAATTTACCTTTTAATGGTGTTTTACTGCTCTTTCTTGGGGGTGTCACCTATACTATTGGTGCTCTTATTTATGCCATTAAATTCCCTTACAATCATGTCGTTTGGCATTGTTTTATCCTAGTTGCTGCCTTATTAATGTGGTTATCCATTTATTACTATGTTTAAAAGTATTGTCCATTAAAAAGAGATTGGAAATTTTCTTCCAATCTCTTTTTTTATAACATATGATTCTGTTTATCTCAGACAGATAACACTAGAAAATCATAAGTTATTAAGTAAGTCACTTTCTAACTGACTATTTTTTATTTAATAATTCTTTTGCTTGTGCGCGTGCCGTATCAGTCACGTCATTTCCAGCTAACATTTTTGCAATTTCCTCAATCCGTTCATCTGTGTTTAATAATCTCACTGTTGATACCGTTGAGGTATTATCGCTTGTTTTTTCAATGAAAAATTGATGATCGGCTTTAGCAATAACTTGTGGTAAATGAGAAATAGCTAGTACTTGACCGTGTTGTGAAATCAAGTGAATTTTTTCTGCAATGGCTTGTGCTACCCTTCCTGAAACACCTGTATCAACCTCATCAAAAACAATACTTGTTCTTTCAAGTGATTTCGAAAAGACTGTTTTAATGGCTAGCATCAAGCGCGACAATTCACCACCTGATGCCACTTTAATCAGGGGTTTAAAGGATTCTCCAGGATTTGTTGAAATGTAGAAGGTGACATTTTCATTGCCAAGTCGGTTAAACTTACTTTCAGAAAAAACAACTTTAAACTCAGCCTTCTCCATATAAAGATCTTTTAATTCTTGTTTGATATTTTTTTCCAATGTTTTGGCAATATCATGACGTTTTTGGCTCAAAGTCTTAACAGCAGATAAAAGTGATTGTTCTAGTTTTTTTAACCTCGCTTCACTATCATCCATCGTTTCATCACCAACTGTTAGCAACTGATATTCTTTTTGAATATTAATCAGATAATCCAAAACATCGTTGACCGTGCCACCATATTTTCTGGTGATAGTATTAATAACATCTAAACGACTATCAATACTTAATAAACGGTTAGGATCATAATCTAAATCATCAATAATATCAGACAAACGTTTAGTGACATCTTCTAAAACATAGTAGGATTCTTGAATATCCTTGGAAATTTCTTGATAACGACTATCATAGCTTTCAATACTGTCTATCTCGTTCATAGCCGATCTAATATGACTCAAACTAGAAAACTCGTCATCATCTAATTGATGATAGGTTTCTGCCAAAGCATCTGCTATTTTTTTATGATTCATTATGCGGTGACGTTCTTCTTGCAAGAGCTCATCTTCGTTTGTTTTCAAATCGGCACTTTCAATTTCTGAGATTTGATAGGCTAACATTTCAATTCTAGCCTTATTATCATTTTCATTCTTTTTTTGAAGAAGAACACGTTTCCTTAGTTCTTTGTAGTCGTCAAAAAGGTTTTGATAATTTTTCTTTATTTCTTGGAACTCTTTTGAGCCAAATTGATCTAACATCACAATATGTTGCGATGGTTTCATCAATTCTTCTTGATCGTGTTGTCCATGAATATCAACCAATTGTTGACCCACTTCTTTAAGAACAGAAAGATTCACCATTTGACCATTGATACGACTAACACTTCGACCATTACTATGTATTTCTCTGCGGATAATCAATTCACCGCTACTATCAATACCATTTTCTACTAATAACTGCTTAAGACTTGCCTTGTGGGAAATATCAAACAAACCTTCAATTTCAGCCTTTTGAGCACCATGTCGAACAGCATCAGAGTTTGCTCTAGCTCCAAGCATCATATTCATAGCATCAATGATAATCGACTTCCCTGCTCCTGTTTCACCTGTTAAAACAGTCATACCATTGTCAAAATGCAGAGAAATATTTTCAATAATAGCAAAATGACGAATAGAAATTTCTAATAACATGCTATTCTCCTTGAGATTTCAATACTTTAGTTTCTATTTTAATTGTTAAATTGACATTATACCTAGACCATTTTAAACAATTCAAAACAAACTAGTCATTTAAAAAGTACCATAACATGACTAGGCTATGCTTGTAAATGATTCGTGAGCTTTTTGGATAATCAGCTTAATATCATCACTTACTGAATTAACAGGATGGTTAGATTTCTCTAAAAAAAGAAGAAATTCAATGTTCCCGTGACCGCCTTGAATGGGAGAAAAGTCTAACTGTTTGACACTAAAATGATTTTCAAAAGCAAATTGGCAAACAGACTGGAGGACTTTTTCATGAATGGCGCTATCTTTGACAATACCATTTTTACCGATTTGCTCACGCCCAGCTTCAAATTGTGGTTTGACCAGAGCAACAACTTGTCCTTTTTCAGATAGAATTTGAGATAAGGCGGGCAAAATCAAACGTAATGAAATAAAGCTAACATCAATTGAAGCAAATACTGGTGGGTTATCAGCAAAATCGTTGGGATCTGCATAACGAAAATTGTACTGCTCCATACTTTTAACACGCGCATCCTGTCTTAGTTTCCAGACCAGTTGGTTGGTACCAACATCAACAGCATAGACCATGCGGGCACCATTTTGAAGCATGACATCAGTAAAACCACCCGTTGAGGCACCAATATCTATTGTCGTCTTATCGGCCACTGAAAGATTAAAAACTGCTAACGCTTTTTCTAATTTTAAACCACCCCGACTGACATATTTTAACTTTTCACCTTTTATTTTTAATTCAGTATTCTCGTCAATCTTCTCACCTGGTTTATCAAAACGTTGACCATTTAAAACAGAGATGACTAAGCCAGCCATAACCCCCCGTTTAGCTTGTTCTCTTGTCTCAAAAAGCCCTTGTCGATAAGCAAGCACATCCACTCTTTCTTTAGGCATCAAGTCGTAACCTTTCTATCACTGTTCTGATTCTTTGAGCATCAAACTGATGAGAGTTTTCAAATTCTTCAAAGATACGTAAAGCATCATCTAGAGACTGATTTAAAATACTGATTGACTGCTCTAAACCAAATAAACTAGGATAGGTCGTTTTCTCAGCGACAATATCTTTTTTAGGGGTTTTTCCCAATTCAGAAAAATCAGCAGTCACATCTAAAATGTCATCTCTCACTTGAAAGGCTAATCCAATTAGTTGACCAGCCTTGCCTAAGCGCTCAATGTCTTGTTTAGGCAAGTCAGAAACAATACCGGCTGCAAGAAACGGATACTTCAAGAGCTTTCCTGTCTTGTTACTATGAATAGCAACCAAATCAGCTTCTTCTAACGCTTGATGTTCTCCCTTTATATCAAGCATCTGTCCACCAACCATGCCTCTACTACCTGCCGCATCAGACAAGAGTTTAACCAGTTGCACAATTTTATCAGCAGGCAAACTAGACGTTGCTAATAAGCCAAAGGCATCAAGGAACAAAGCGTCTCCAGCTAAAATAGCAGTGGCCTCATCAAATTGTTTATGATTGGTTAATTGGCCTCGGCGGTAATCATCATCATCCATTGCTGGTAAATCATCATGAATTAAACTTCCTGTATGAATCATCTCTAAACTAGCAGCAATAGGGTAGTGGTCTTCTGTTAAACTGATGCCAAAACCTTCTAACAAAAGTAAAAATAAAAGAGGACGAAGGCGTTTACCACCTGCATTAACCGAGTACAAAATAGCTTTGGTTAAATCAGATGAAACAATTTCTTCTTTATAATAAGAAGCAATAGCTTCATTAGTCAATTCAATCACTCGTGCCTCCTTAATCCATTTCTGTTTCAGTATTATCAGGTTGCATGACCTTCACTAATGTTTTTTCAGCCTCATTTAATGTTTTTTGTAATTCTTTAGATAACAACATCCCTTTTTGGAATTCTGAAATGGCCTCTTCTAAAGGCACATCACCATTTTCTAATTTTGAAACAATAATCTCTAAGTCCTGTAAATTCTCTTCAAATGTTTTTTTAGTCGTTGACATTTTTAACCTCCACTTGAATTTGACCATCACGCATCTGGATGTCCAAATTATCTCCTTTAGCAATTTTTTGAATAGAAGCTATCACTTGATTATCTTTATGAACAATGGCATAACCCCTTGCTACGATTCGTGATGTATCAAGAGACAACAAAGCTTCTTGTGATTTCTCATACCTCTTTAAAGACTTTTCATAAAGTGTCCTTATCTGATGTGATAACAAACGATTGGTTTGCTCGATGTAATCTTGGTAAGTTCGAATTTTTTTATTCAAATCAATTGAAACTAAACGATTCCCCAATAAAGTCGATTGATGTTCTTTTTGTTGATAAGTTTCTTTAAAAAGACTAGTCAATTGATTGGTTAGTCGATCTAGTTTTTGTAAATAACTATCATAAAGTCGATCTGGTTGCCTAAAAATAACGGAACTTGTCAATTGTGTTAGACGTTCCTTTTTTTGGTTCAATTGTTGCATGACTATTTGATAAAGACGTGTTTGCCTTTCATTCAAATACTGATACACATCTGCCTTTGTAACTGGTGTTGCAAGCTCAGCCGCTGCAGTTGGTGTCGCCGCTCTTTGATCTGCCGCAAAATCAGACAAGGTAGTGTCCGTTTCATGACCAACACTTGAAATAATTGGAAGTCTAGATTCAAAAATCGCTTCTACAACTATTTCCTCATTGAAACTCCACAAATCTTCAATCGAGCCACCACCACGACCAATAATCAATATGTCTAAATCACTTCTTAAATTAGCTTTTTTAATATTGTCAACAATTTCTTCGGCACTACCTGGCCCTTGAACCTTAGTTGGAAATAACAAGATTTCAACACCAGGAAAACGTCTTTGGACGGTCGTAATAATATCTCTAATAACCGCACCACTTTGACTGGTCACCACGCCAATTTTTTTAACAAATTGGGGAAGCTTTTGCTTGTGTTTTTGATCAAAATAACCTGCAGCGGTTAGTTTTTTCTTGAGTTGTTCAAACTGGACTGCAAGTGCACCAACACCGTCAGGCTCAGCTTTTTCAATTAAAATAGAATAAGACCCATTTGGCTCATACAATTGAATACGACCAATAACATTTAGCTTCATTCCTTCTTCAATCTCAAACTTAAGAGATTTGAAAACACCTGCCCACATTGTTGCTTGAATAACGGCTTTATCATCTTTCAAAGAAAAATATTGATGCGTAGGCCGTCTTCTAAAATTTGAAACTTCACCTGTCAGATAGACTCTCTCCAAATAAGGATCGCGGTCAAATTTTAATTTTAAATATTTTGTCAAATGAGAAACTGATAAATACTCTGACATGCTCTCTCCTTAATTGTTTTTATTACTCCCATTATATCAAAAAAGTGTCTATTAGACACTCTTTATCTTATTAATGACTAGTCAATTAAAACACTTGATTTATTTGACTTTTCTAAGTGCTGACTCATAAGTTTGCTCAAGAAGCATAGTAATAGTCATTGGCCCAACACCTCCTGGAACAGGTGTGATATAGCTGGCAATGTCAGCCACCTCATCATATTTGACGTCACCAATTAATTTACCATTTTCATCACGATTCATACCAACATCAATGACAACAGCGCCTGGTTTGACAAATTCTTTAGTCACCAAATGACCTCTACCAATAGCAACAACCAAGATATCAGCAGTTTTTGCTAATGCCGCTAATTGTTGTGTACGAGAGTGGGCGATAGTTACTGTCGCATTTTCATCCATCAAAAGTTGTGCCATCGGTTTACCAACAATATTACTACGACCGATAACTAGAGCGTTTTTACCAGATAAAGAAATATTATATTCCTTAAACATTTCCATAATACCTGCTGGCGTACAAGGCTTCATTACCCCATGACCACTCCATAATAAGCCCATATTAACAGGATGAAACCCATCAACATCTTTTTCTGGAGAAATAGCCATTAAAACAGCTTCTTCATCAATATGACCTGGCAATGGCAGTTGCACTAAAATCCCATGAAAACTATCATCATCATTGTAGGTTGACACTAAGGTCAATAGCTCTTCTTGACTAATTGTTTCAGGGACACGAACAACCTCACTCTTAAAGCCAGCAGCAAGTGCTGAACGCTCTTTATTTCTCACATAAACTTGACTAGCTGAATCTTCACCCACAAGAATAACAACGAGACCTGGCACAATCCCATGCGCTTGTTTTAATTCCTCAACCTTTTGAGCGAGATTCGTTTGCATTTTTTGTGCAAGACCCTTACCATCTATTATTGTTGCCATTATCTACTCCTATTATCTATCTCGTTATAATCTTCTTATGCTATTTTAAAAGACAAAAGCACACTTGTACCCTTGCCTTTTTGTACATTATTAATAAAGTAAATCAAAAATCTCAATTGCAATTAAATCAATACTATCAAACGTATACGTTTCACGAGCAGCAACATCACGAAGGGTAAAAGTAACCCCTTGTTCAGGATCATTGTTATAAGCTACTTCAGCAACAACAACACCATCACGTTCAAAATTACGTTTAAAATTACCACCATCATTTGCCATTAATTCGAGACGATTAATAATTCTCACTAAATGTGATTCCATAGTTCTCTCCTATTCACTTTTAATCTCTACTATTTTATCATAAATCAAGGCAAACAAACAATAAAAATATTATTTTGTTGGTTTTCTACCTAAAATAGTGCTGTTAAAAGAGTTATCTTACCTATAATAATATTCCAATCTTTTTACTTGATTTCTTTTCCAATGGTGATATAATTATTTTATAAAAAGTTTGACCAAAACTGACCAAATGGTTTTAATGGTCAACTTTATGTCATAACGAAAGAGGTAACTACTATGCTTTGTCAAAATTGTAACTTAAATGAAGCCACAATACACCTTTTTACCAATGTTAACGGCAAGAAAAAACAAATCGACCTATGTCAAAATTGTTATCAAATCATGAAAACAGATCCACATAATCAATTATTGAGAAATCTTTCTCATTCTTCATCAATTAATCCACTCTTTGATGATTTCTTTGGTGATTTGAATAATTTTCGTGCCTTTAATAACGACCTTCCAAACTCCCCTAAAACACAGGCAGGAGGAAATGGGATTAACAACAACGGTAACAACCGTTTCCGTAATACCCCTCCAACTCCTCCAAAACCACAAGGTGTCTTAGAAGAGTTCGGGATTAATCTAACAGAAATTGCTAGAAATGGTAATATTGACCCTGTTATTGGTCGCGATGAGGAAATTACTCGTGTGATTGAAATTCTTAACCGCAGAACAAAGAATAACCCTGTTCTAATTGGTGAAGCTGGGGTTGGTAAAACTGCTGTTGTTGAAGGCTTAGCTCAAAAAATTGTTGATGGTGACGTGCCTCAGAAACTACAAGGGAAACAAGTAATCCGCTTAGATGTTGTTAGTCTTGTTCAAGGTACTGGTATCCGTGGTCAATTTGAAGAACGCATGCAAAAATTAATGGAAGAAATTCGTAATCGAGAAGAAATCATTCTTTTTATCGATGAAATCCATGAAATTGTTGGTGCCGGTTCTGCTGGAGAAGGCAACATGGATGCCGGTAACATCTTAAAACCAGCCCTAGCACGCGGTGAACTACAACTTGTTGGTGCTACTACACTTAATGAATACCGTGTCATTGAAAAAGACGCTGCTCTTGAGCGCCGTATGCAACCCGTTAAAGTTGATGAGCCAAGTGTTGACGAAACCATCACCATCTTAAAAGGTATTCAAAGTAAGTACGAAGATTACCATCATGTCAAATACACTGATGAAGCCATTCGTGCTGCAGCGGTACTATCAAACCGTTACATCCAAGATCGCTTCTTACCAGATAAAGCGATTGACTTATTGGATGAAACAGGTTCAAAAATGAACCTCACGCTCAATTTTGTCAATCCTCAAGAAATTGATAAGCGTTTAACAGAAGCTGAAAATCTTAAAAATCAAGCCACTCGTGATGAAGATTACGAACGCGCTGCTTATTTCAGAGATCAGATTGCCAAGTATAAGGAAATACAACAAAATCGTGTGGATGAACAAAACACACCAATTATTACCGAAAAAAATATTGAGAGTATTATTGAACAAAAAACCAATATTCCTGTTGGTGATTTGAAAGAAAAAGAACAAACACAATTAGTGAACTTAGCTGAAGATTTAAAAGCGCATGTTATCGGTCAAGACGAAGCTGTTGATAAAATAGCTAAAGCCATTCGCCGTAATCGTGTTGGTTTAGGCTCACCAAACCGTCCAATCGGAAGCTTTCTCTTTGTGGGGCCAACTGGTGTTGGTAAGACGGAACTATCAAAACAACTCGCGATTGAACTTTTTGGTTCAGCAGATAGTATGATTCGTTTTGATATGAGTGAGTACATGGAAAAACATGCCGTCTCTAAATTAGTTGGAGCCCCTCCAGGATATGTCGGCTATGATGAAGCTGGTCAATTGACTGAAAAAGTTCGTCGTAACCCATATTCTGTCATTCTTTTAGATGAAATTGAAAAAGCACACCCTGATGTCCTACATATGTTCCTTCAAGTTCTTGATGATGGTCGATTAACTGATGGTCAAGGACGAACAGTTAGCTTTAAGGATGCGATTATCATTATGACATCAAATGCTGGTAGCGGTAAAACTGAAGCAAGTGTTGGTTTTGGTGCAACAAGAGAAGGACGTAAAAATTCTATTCTTGGACAGCTATCTAACTTCTTTAGTCCTGAATTTATGAACCGATTTGACGGTATCATTGAATTCCAACCACTAAGTAAGGAAAATCTATTGCTTATTGTTGACCTAATGTTAAATGATGTTAGCGAGCGTCTTCTCAATAATGACATCAAGCTAAGTGTCACTGATAAGGTTAAAGAAAAATTAGTTGACCTTGGCTATGATCCAAAAATGGGGGCACGTCCACTTCGTAGAACGATTCAAGAATACATTGAAGATGCGATTACAGACTTTTACCTTGATAACCCAAATGAAAAAGATCTGAAAGCGATGATGACAAGTAACGGTAATATTGTTATTAAGTCAGCTAAAAAAGCTGATTCTGATAGTGAGAATGCTTAATCACAAAAAGAGAAGTCTAGACTTCTCTTTTTTATTTCACCTCATTAATAGCAGATTGGTCAAACTAAAAAGATTTTAGTATAATGTTAAAAAGGAGTTTTATCATGACAAATCCCGTTTTTGGAACAAAAGAAGAAAATACTGATTATGTTGCTAGATATGGTGTTTATGCCGTTATTGCTGATGAGAAAAAGGAAAAAATCATTCTTGTTCAAGCACCAAATGGGGCATGGTTTTTACCAGGTGGCGAAATAGAGGCCAATGAAGATCACTTTAGTGCTCTAAAACGTGAATTAATAGAAGAACTTGGTTTTGAAGCCACAATCGGCGACTATTTTGGTCAAGCAGATGAGTATTTCTTCTCCTCGCATAGGCAAACACATTATTACAATCCTGCCTACCTTTATGATGTCATAAACTATCAAAAAGTTTCACAACCTTTAGAGGATTTTAACAATCTAGAATGGTTCCCCATCAAGGAGGCCTTGATAAAGTTAAAACGGGGTAGCCATCGTTGGGGAATTGAACAATGGCAAAAAAAATATAAAATAGAACACTAATTTAAGTCATATTTATAAAATCGTGCTATAATAATAGAAAAAAGATATGGCGGAGGAATAAGATGAGATTAATTAATACTACAAGTAGCCATCCTCAATTGGTTAAAAACCAATTGAAACATACTGATGCTAAACTCGTTGAAGTATACTCAGCAGGAAATACCGATGTTATCTTTACACAAGCCCCTAAACACTATGAATTATTGATCATTAATAAATATCGAGCTATCAAAGATAATGAAATAGAAGCGATTCGTGAGTTTTTCTTAAAACGTAAAATAGATCGCAAGATTACAATCCCTGATCAAATCAAAACAATCCATTCAGCTAAGCTGATTGAGATATCAATTCCTACCACAATTTAAAGCAGTATTAAACTGCTTTTTATTTAACCTAAAAATAAAACGATGCCTCGCTTGATAGCAAATGACATCGTTTTTCTTTTTTATTTGGTTTCAAAACCTTCTTTTACAGCATCAGGGAAATGAGCTTCTAAAATAGTGGCACAAGACTCACAAACCATAGCAAGATTTGGATTGATGTGTTTTCCAACTGTTTCATCTAATCTACGACAACGAGCACAGACATCACCAGTAGCATGTTCAACACTAAAGGCAATTTCATCAAACACAACAGCTTCTTTTGGAGCTGCCTCCTGAGTCATTGTTAATTGAGAAACAATTAATAACTGAGCAATATCACTCTCCAAACTTTCTAAAAATGTTTTTGTCTCATCATTTAGATAAATCGTTAAGTGTGCTTCAAGTGATTTACCAATCACTTTTTGATTACGCGCTTCCTCAAGCGCTTTTTGAGCCTGAGTACGAATAGTCATAAAACGTTCCCACTGCTCAACAACTTTATCTTCTTGATCAAAAGCTAGAGCTTTAGGCATTTCTGATAATTGGACAAATTCTTCTTTTTCAAAGCCTAAGTAAGACCAAATTTCTTCAGCTGTATGTGGTAAAATTGGTGTTAACAATTTCGTTAATTTAACCAAAATATCATAGAAGACAGTTTGCATTTGACGTCTTTCTAAACTATCAGCGGCCTGGATATAAACAACATCCTTGGCAAAATCAAGATAGAAAGCAGATAAATCTACTGTGACAAAGTTAACAATTGCCTTATAAATAGTCATAAAGTCGTACTCTTCATAAGCTTTATTAATTGTTGCTACTAACTGGTTAAACTTAATTGTAATGTATTGATCCACTGAACGAAGTTGGTCATACGATACACTGTTAACTTCTGGATTAAAATCATTAGTATTGGCTAGTAAGAAACGAAGAGTATTTCTAACTTTTCTGTAGGTTTCTGAAACTTGCCCAAGAATCTCCATTGACACACGCACATCATTTGAGGAGTCAACAGAGGTCACCCAAAGACGAAGAATTTCAGCACCATATTGTTTAGCCACATCATTAGGAGAAATGATATTCCCTTTTGACTTAGACATCTTCTCACCCTTACCGTCAAGAACAAATCCTTGCGATAAAATAGCTTGGTATGGTGCGTGTTCATTAACAGCCACAGACGTGATAAGTGATGAATTGAACCAACCACGGTACTGGTCGCTTCCTTCTAAATAAAGGTCTGCTGGATAAGAAAGATTAGAACGACTGTTCATAACACCATTCCACGAACTTCCTGAGTCAAACCAAACATCCATGATATCTGTTTCTTTTGTAAACTCTCCATTTGGGGAACCAGGATGAGTAAAGCCTTCAGGGAGCAGTTCTTTTGCTTCTTTTTGCCACCAAATAGCTGAGCCTTCTTGTTCAAAAAGATCTGCAACATGATCAGTCACTTCTTTAGACATAATCGGTGTTCCGTCTTCAGCATAGAAAATTGGTAATGGCACTCCCCAAGCACGTTGTCTAGAAATAACCCAGTCTCCACGGTCGCGAATCATGTTGTAAAGACGTGTTTTACCCCAAGCTGGGTAGAAAATCGTTTTATCAATTTCTGACAGAATGTCTTCACGGAATTTAGAAACAGAAGCAAACCATTGAGGCACTGCGCGCCAAATAATTGGTTTTTTGGTCCGCCAGTCAAATGGGTAAGAGTGGGTAATCTCATCAGTTGCTAGGAGTAAATCACCTAATTGTTCAATGACAATTGGAGTCACTTTTGCGTAAAACTGACCAGCAAAGGCCTCCCCAGCATTTTCCATCATCATACCGCGGCCATCAACCGTAACAGCTACTTCTAAACCATACTGACTAGCAACGTTATAGTCATCCTCACCAAAACCAGGTGCTGTATGGACAATACCTGTACCAGAGTCAAGGGTAACATGGTCACCAAGGATAACTAATTCATCAACGTCTTTATCCCAAGGGTGTTCTGTGACAATTCTTTCAAGTTCGCTTCCTTTATAAGTTTTCAATACTTCTGGAGATTCCCATGAAAAACGTGTCGCTAAATCGTTTAGCATATCATAAGAAACCACAAATTGTCTAGAATCATTAGCTGGTTTAACAAGGGCATAATCAAAATCCGGACCAACAGTTAAAGCGCGTGAGGCTGTTACTGTAAAAGGCGTTGTTGTCCAAACAACAATATAAGTATTGTTATCAAGAACTCCTTTACCGTCTTTAACTTTATTAGCATAATAAATAGAGGTTGATTTTAAATCATGATACTCAATTTCAGCCTCAGCTAAAGCAGACTCAGATGACCAAGACCAGTAGACAGGTTTAGCGCCTCGATAGATATAACCTTTGTCAGCCATAGCACCAAAAACCCTAATTTGTGCCGCTTCATAATCTTTTGTCAGTGTAATATAAGGATTTTCCCAATCAGCAGAAATACCTAAACGTTTAAAATCTTCCATTTGTTTATCGACTTGACTAAGTGCGTATTGACGACACATTTCAAGATAGTCAGATAAATCAATTTCCTTACGTTTAACACCTTTTTTAGCCAAAACTTGCTCGATTGGAAGACCATGCGTATCCCATCCTGGAACATAGGGAGCCCTATAACCTGACATAGATTTAGAGCGTACAATAATATCTTTTGAGATTTTATTCAATGCATGCCCAACATGGATATTACCATTGGCATAAGGAGGGCCGTCATGAAGATGAAATGACGGTTTATTCTCATTTAATTTTTGTCTTTTAGCGTATAAATCAGCTTCTAGCCATGATTTTTGCCATTGTGGTTCTTTATTTGGTAAACCAGCGCGCATTGGAAATGCTGTACTACCTAGATTAAGTGTTTCTTTTAATTTCATTTTTTCTCCTTATATATAAAAAAGCCTTCATCATAAAGGACGAAAGCTCGTGGTACCACCTTAATTCGAATACTATAAGTATTCCTCATTGCTTGTAAGGTAAGCTAACCTTCTATCTTATCAATTGTTCAGATAGAAACAAACAAGATGATAAAAAACTGACAAGGGAATATAGGACTCACACCAACTCCTACTCGCTGAAAATATTATCAATTTCTTGTGTTCTTGTTAATCGTCAATATTAAATTGGACAGTGTCATCTACATCATCAGATTGTTCCGATATGATTTCAATTGTTGGGTTTGATGCTTCTTCAGAAGCTTTTTTTGCAGCTTCTAGCTGGGCATTTCCTTCTACAACACGTCTTTGTAATTCTGCCATCTCTTCTGGACTGAATTGACGAGTCGCATCCATAGAATTAGAATCATCTGTTTCAGGAACATGCTCTTCTAACACTTTTTCAACAACTTCCTTGAAAGCTGCATCAGAATTTTGAAGGTAAACCGCTGTTGGCTGTAACAAATCATGCCACTCTGGTGCATTAACGAGACCCATTTGACCTTCAACCACTGATAATAAGCGTTGATGGAATAAACGGCTCTGACGTTTCAAGTCTTCTGTTTCAACTGCAACACGTTTGGCATCATCTGTCGCATCACGAATGATTTGATTAGCCTTTGCTTTTGCTTCCTCAATTAAAGTAAACGCATCATTTTGTGCTTTATTTAGAATATTATCCGCTTCGATTTTAGCAGACATTTTAACTTTATCCGACGTTTCTTGAGCTAAGATAACAGATTGTGTCAAAGATTCTTTCATATTGTCAAAATATGCTATTTTTTCTTCTAAGTCTTTGATCCGTTGTTGTTTGGTATGGTTCTCACGAATAATTTCTTCATAATCATCAATAACCATATCTAAAAACTCATTGACTTCGTCAATGCTATAACCTCTAAATTTTACTTTAAATGTTTTATCTTTAATTTCGAGTGTTGTTAATGTCATCCACGTTTCCTCACTTATGCACTTTTCGAATAATTGTTAATTTATGTTTCTTTTGTTTTGATAGGCCATTATCAGATGCAATAATAAATCGCCCATAACCTCTGACACTTATAATATCATTTTCTGAAATAGTATCAAATGCTTTGTTGACAATCATATAGTTAATCTTTACCTTATCAGAGGTAATTAATTTCAGGGCTTCATTTCTTGATATTTTTAAAACAGATGAAATCACATTGTCTATTCTTAGACTCGTTGTTAACACATCAATTGTTTTATCCACATCATCTGCCTGAATTAATTTTTCCAAAGATTCTTCTGAGAGTTTCACACTGGTACGACCAATTTTATGAATATTATTTTTAAAATAAGGAAGCATTTTTGTATCAATCAGAACCTGTGCCTGCCCTTTTTTAATTATAATATCACCAAGAACTGTTCTTTTAATGCCCAGACCATTGATCAAACTTCCAAGAATTTGCGCATGGGTTAATTGATTAAACTTATCATTATAACTGATATTTAGTAATGAGATTTCAAAATCTGAAAATTCGAACTCATAATAAGGTGACGGCGGTGAAATAATGATTCTAGCGTATTCCATCGCGAAGTAATCACTACTAACATAAAAAGTTGTTTTTCTTGTCTTTAATAGAATTTTTGCGATGTATACTTGCCTAGGATCTAAAAATTCTGTCACTTGAATATAGTAGGAATCTTCCACTTTTTGAATTAATTCTTCTATTTTTTCAAGAAATAGTTTTTCATCCTGTCTAAAATGCTGATATAAAGAGTTTTTTTCTACCATTTTATAAAATCATATTGATTACATTTTTTAGAATTCGTAAAGCAATCAAAGCTGCCACTACAGTGAAATCAATTGTTCCAAATTGGAGATTAAATTTTCTAAATACTTTTAAAATAGGTTCGACAATTTGATACAAATAGCCCGACCAAGGACTATTGTGTGCCTCTGGGAACCAAGAAAGTAATGCATAAACAACAAGTAAAAAAGAAAAAATATCAATTGCGTTATTAATTATAAATAATATCATTTATCATCTCTTCATATCATAGTCATAACTAATATCTTGTCCATTATGTGGGATACCTATCTCATCAAAATCAACAATAACATTAGCTGGTGTTAATAAAAACATTGAAGAACTTACTTTTTGAAGATTACCATAAAGGACTTTACTAGCACCGTCAATAAAATCAAGGCAACGACGCGCTTGAGCATCTATCATATACTGAAAATCAATCAAAATACACTCATTAAGAATCAAAGCATCTACTATTTCTTGAGCATCTTCATATTTTTTAGGATATTTAATTGCAATAGTTGTTTTTGCAGATTCTGCTGCCGTTTGAGCCATTTGTTCTCTATTAACCTTAGCATGTGAAGGAGAAACATTTGCCACAGGACGTAAGTGTGATCTCTCTTTTATTTCTCTGTCTGGCATCTCAATGCCTGAAGGGTACTCATGTCTCTTCTTAGGTTGTTCAACACGAGGTTGTCTAACTGACTGCTCAGTTACTTCTTCTTCTAATTCGCTGATATCATCTGTATCAAAATAAGAAATAAGTTTATTAAATTTATCTCTAAGTGCCATATTTTATCTCCATTTAACTAAAAAATGCTGTTCCGATTCTAACATATGTTGCGTTATTTTGAATAGCTACTTTATAGTCTCTACTCATTCCCATACTTAAATCAGTCAAAGGCATATTTTTAAGTTTTCTGTCCTTCAAGGTTAACCTAAGTTCATTTGCTGTTTTAAAAATGTCCGTTAGTTCTTCGCTATTAGCATCAATTGGTGCCATTGTCATAATACCAACAATACTAATTTTATCATATTCTATTAAAGTATTAATTACATTGTCAATCTCCTCAAGTGAAAAACCATGTTTACTTTCTTCACCCGAAATATTAACTTGTAAAAAACATTTTATAGGATGTTCAGCCCTTTTTTGAATTTCTTTTGCTAAATTCAAGGAATCAAGTGCATGAAAGTAATCAATTTTATTAATGATTTCTTTCACCTTTCGACGTTGTAAACTTCCGATAAAATGCCAAACAATAGATTCATTAGAAAGAGCTTCATACTTAGATAAAAATTTATCAACTCGGTTCTCACCAATATGTTTTATTCCTAATGCTATGATTTCTTTAGTTGTCTTTAAATCAACATACTTTGTAACTGCTATAATATTAATGTCCTCAGGAGATCTACCTGCTTCTTGAGCAACTTTTGAGATTTCCTGAAGAACATTAGCTGTATTTTTTTCTAAATCCATTTTAACGATTTTTAAAGAATGGTGGTGTCTCTAATTCATCATCGTCATCAGATTGTTCTGAAAATGAAGACATTGTAAGTTTGCTATCTAATTCACCTTCAGTTGGACGAGTGATTGAGTCACGACGAAGATCCCAGTTTCCAAAACCAGATGATTGTGGTGCAGAATCCTGAGGACGACTTGCTCTAGGCATATCAGGTGTTTCATTCATATCAAATGATTGATAAGCTTGACGTCTTGTATTTAAATGTTCTGCTGCATATTGAGAACCTGCTTGTCTAGATGAGTTAGCAGTGTGAGGTTGCGCATTCCCAATACCTGAAACACGTTCAACTTTATCTTGACGCACTCCTGTAGCTACAACTGTTACTCTAATTTCATCAGCCATGGTATCATCAATTGAAGTCCCTAACCAGATATTAACACCTTGACCAGCTGCTTGACTAACAATCTCAGAAGCTTCTTCAGCTTCAGTAAGAGTCATATCTAGACCACCTGTCACATTAACAATAACATCTTCAGCACCATCGATAGTTGTTTCAAGAAGAGGCGAGTAAATAGCTTTGCGAGCTGCTTCTACAATACGTTCTTCTCCAGAACCAATACCAATTCCCATTAAAGCATTTCCTTTATTTGCCATCACTGTTTTAACATCAGCAAAGTCAAGATTAATAAGCCCAGGATTAGTAATTAAGTCAGAAATACCTTGAACACCTTGACGCAACACATTGTCTGCCTCACTAAGTGCTTCAAGAAGAGGTGTTTTTTTATCAACAATTTCTAAAAGATTGTTATTAGAAATGATTAACAAAGTATCCACTTGATCACGAAGTTCTGAGATGCCTTCAATCGCAAAGTTGCTACGTTTATTTCCTTCAAAAGCAAATGGACGTGTCACAACCGCAACTGTCAAAGCGCCTAAACTTTTTGCAATTCTAGCAATAACAGGTGCAGCACCAGTTCCAGAACCACCACCCATTCCGGCAGTGATAAATACCATATCTGAACCAGTCAATGCTTCTGTAATTGTTTCTTCACTTTCTTCTGCTGCTTTACGACCAATCTCAGGTTGTCCCCCAGCACCAAGTCCTCTAGTCAATTTAGGACCAAGTTGAATGACAGTCTCAGCTTTTGAACTACTCAAAGCTTGTACATCGGTATTAGCTGCAATGAATTCAACACCAGAAACACCTTCTGTAATCATTCGGTTGATGGCATTGCCACCACCACCGCCGACACCAATAACTTTAATAATTGCACCTTGACTAGCTGCTGTATCAAACGAAAATACCATTTTATTTCCTCACTTATTTTTATCTTTAATCAAACATACTTCCAAAAATATTACGAACCTTGTCTCCAATGTTTTCTTTAGGCTTAGATTCAATATCTTCTTGTGGTCTTTTAACTTCTGCTATATTATTAGTCTCTGAGTAGCTAACCGGCTCACTCATCACAGGAGCTCTTCCTGTATCAATAGGTCTACGACGTAATAATTCTTCACCAGTTACAGCTCTTTGAGCAATAATATCAACATCTGCCATAGAACCAACATAATCAACGAGTGAAATCACATTAGCAAACATTGGATTTCTAATCCCCATTTGATTAGGTACAAATAGTTTAACATTAACGCCAAACGTTTCTTGAGCCAATTCAACAACACCAGGAATAATCGCACCTCCACCAGCAAGGATAATACCTCCTGGATACTCAATAGATCGACTGCGTTCTAGGTCCTGTTTAATATGGCCAAAGATACTACGAACACGAGCTGAAATAATTTCTGAAATATAACGTTCAGAAACATCAATCGGTTGAGTTTCACCAACCACTTCAACTTGAATAGTTTCTGTAGCACTACTGTCACTGACATTGGCATTCCCAAAATTATACTTGATAGCTTCAGCAGTGTTAATAGATGTCTTAAGTACCTTTGAAATATCTTTTGTGACGTAGTCACCACCTTCAGGGTAGATATTTGTAAATTGAAGCTCTTGAGAACGCATAGAAGCAACACTTGTTTGGCCTCCACCCATATCAATAACAGTTGCTCCAAACTCTCTTTCACCTTCATTAAGGACATATTTGGTCATAGCAAGAGGTGAAATGATGACATTGTCAACAGCAATCCCTGCTTTTTCAACTGTTTTTCTTAAATTATGCAAAATGGTACTTGGTCCTGTATACAACAAACCACGCATTTCTAAACGAATACCCATCATGCCTCGTGGATCTCTAATCCCTTTAAAACCATCCACGATGAATTCACCAGGGACTAATGAAATGACTTCACGTTCTGGTGTAATACTTTTTGTTAATGCTGATTTAACAACACTATCAACATCTTCATCTTTAATTTCTTTTGAATCACTAGTTACGGGAATCATTCCTTGAGTAGGTTCAATCTGAAGAAGATTTGCCGGCAAACTAACACTAACCTTATCAATTGAAATGCCAGCCTTTTCTTCTGCTTGATCTACTGCAGTTCTTATCGCTTTTGAAGCGGCATCAATATCAATAACAATGCCATCTCTAACACCGGAGCTCTTTACATTACTCACTCCGATAACGTTCATCTCATTATCAACAAATTCAGCAACAAGAACTTTAATCGAGCTTGTTCCTATATCCAATCCTGTAAAAAAGCCATTCCTAGCCATTCACTCGACCTCACTATCTCTCTTATCTTTTGTACTGATTAAAAACAGTATTATTCCAAAATATTATAACATAAAAAAACGTAAAATGTTAGTGTTTTACGTTTTTGATAATAAAAAATTTATTTAATTGTCATTTTTTAGAAACATTGTTGTTTTTTAAAAATCTAATCCTTTTAAATATCATTAATTTCGGGAGATAATTGCTTTAAAAAGGTGATGAGTATTTTGGCTGAAGTTCGACCCGCTTCTTTGATAAATTCTGCAAAAGTAATATTAGCGTCATGTGAAGCTGTATCGCTGATAGCTCGAACAACAATAAACGAACACTTGGCATTAGAAGCTGCTTGAGCTACTGCAGCACCTTCCATTTCCACAGCCAAAACTTCTGGAAACAATTCAATGATGTTATTTATTTTTTCTTGTCCTGCAATAAAACTATCTCCTGTTGCAATCAGACCGATTTTAGAAGAAACAGCTTCCTCTTGTAAAACTTTCTTAAAAGCCTTAACCAACCACGGACTTGATTGATAATAGAGAGGTTGAGTTGCCATTTGACCATATTTATAACCAAATGCCGTAACGTCAACATCATGATAAACTAAACGGTCTGAAACAACAACATCTCCAATTTTAAGCTCTTTATTTACCGCACCTGCTGAACCAGTGTTAATAATAACTGATACTCCAAAATGATCAGCTAAAACAGCAACACTCATGGCACTCATGACTTTACCAATACCACTTTGAACGAGAATCACCTCGTGTTGGCCAATTTTCCCAGAAAAATAAGACTGATTTAAAACAAGAGTTTCTTTTTTTTCTGCAAGATTATTCACTAAATAGTGTAGTTCTTCTTCCATTGCAGCAATAATTCCAATTTTCATTTTTTCTCCTAAATCTTAAAAATGGCATACATTAAAACAGCTAATAATAAAATGACTATAACCAAAATTAAATTTAATTTCTTGCTGAAAGCATTGCGCTTAGCATTTTCTATCCGACGGCTTTTAATCATTTGCTCTTGTCCATTGGAAGGCTCGTCTTGCAAAGAATAATCAGAATAATTATCAGAAATCACTGGAATAACTTTGGTATCTTCGTCTTCTATCAACTGACTATCCAATGTTTTTTTGGCATTAGCACGTCTAATGATGTCATCAGTTAATAAAGGTTTTCCCATTAGAGTATCCTTTCTTGATTTAGTGTTAGGTATTGAACTGCAATAATTGTTTTGGCATCGGTAATTTGACCAGTACTAATCATGTCTTGACACTCTTTTAGACTTAATTCAAGAATTTCAATCGTTTCATCGTCATCTTTTGGTTTTGGATTTGGCACTTTTTTAAGACTTGTCCCTAAATAGAGTTTTATCTTTTCGTTACAAAAACCAATAGCTGTATAAAATTCATGGATAAGCGAAAGTTCTCCAACATAACCAGTTTCTTCTTCTAGTTCACGAAGGGCAGCTTCTTTTTCAGAGCCACTTTCACCAACTTCTAGTTTCCCAGCAGGAATTTCATAACTAATCATCTCAATAGCTTTACGGTATTGTTTAACAATAACTAATTTATTTTCTGGTGTTATTGCTAATACGGCAACCGCACCTTTATGAAAAACGAGTTCACGTGTTGACGTCCCTAAACCATTTGGTAATTCAACCTTATCAACAGCAACGTCAAAAATATGACCCTTAAAAATAGTTTCTCTTTCGATTGTTTTTTCAATAAATTCCATAAAAAAACTCCTATTTCTGGCTTGGGTGATGCGGCATTTTAACAGCATAACCTTCTTTATTAACTTGGCGACCTCTACCAATAGCTAAACTATCTTCTGGTACATCTTGATGAATAGTTGAGCCTGCTGCTGTTATTGCATTTTCCCCAACATTCACAGGTGCAATGATAGTTGAATTGCTGCCAATAAAAGCATTATCTCCAACAGTTGTTTTAAACTTATTTTGACCATCATAATTAGCAATAATGGTACCAGCACCAATGTTGACACCACTACCAATAGTAGCATTGCCAAGATAGGTTAAATGACCTGATTTAGTGTTCTTTCCGACGGTTGAAGATTTTACTTCTACAAAATTTCCAATGTGAACATTTTGGGAAAGATGAGATTGGGGACGAATGTGGGCATATGGACCAACAGTCACATTGTCTTCAACGATAGACTCCTCAATCATTGAAGCTGTTATGGTCACATTTTTACCAATAGTCGCATCTACCAGATAGCTACCATTTGTAATTGTGCTGGCTTGACCAACTTTTGTCTTCCCTTTTAGGGTGACATTAGGTTCAAGAATAACTTCTGAGTCTAAGCTAACATCTATGTCAATATAAGTAGTTTTTGGATCGATGAAAGAGACACCATTCACCATATGCTGATGATTAATTCTTTGACGCATCACTCTTTCAGCTCTTGATAACGCAACACGATCATTAACACCTAGACTTTCATCAAAATCACGTAATTTATAGGCACCAACTTTTTCACCCAATTGTTTGAAAATACCAATGACATCTGTTAGATAGTATTCCCCTTGAGCATTATTTGTGGTGATGTTTTTAAGGGCTTCAAACAGACGCTTATTATCAAACACATAAGTCCCTGTATTAATTTCTTTGACTTGTTGTTCAAAATCAGAAGCATCTTTTTGCTCAACAATTTTTGTGACTTCATCATTTTGATTGCGGATAATACGACCATAGCCAAAAGGATTGTCTGCTTCAGCAGTTAAAATTGTGGCAACATTTTTGTGATTACTATGAAAATCAACAAGATTTTTCAGACTTTCACCTGTAATCAGCGGTGTGTCACCAGCAATAACTAAGGTTTGTCCTTCTAAACCTGCCAGCTCAGCTTCAGCCATCATAACCGCATGTCCGGTTCCTAATTGCTCTTTTTGTAGAACAAAATGAGATTGTTCCCCCACTACGTCCTTGACTAAATCAGCCTTGTGTCCGATAATCGTTACTTTTTTGGCGGGATTGATAGCTGAAACACTGCGAAACACATGTTCAACCATTGAGATACCTGCTACTTGATGAAGCACCTTAGGTAAATCTGATTTCATGCGGGTTCCTTTTCCAGCCGCTAAAATAATTGCATAATTTGTCATTTCTTTTCCTCACAATGCCTTTTTAAAATTACTCTATTATAGCATAATTAACAGAAGTTGTTAAACCATTGTCGCTAGTGCCTGATCAAGAACGGTCATCACGCGTTGACTATGATTGAGTCTTTTTTTAGCTTCTTTTAAATCTTTTAAACGAATGATTTCTTCAAATGCAACAAATTCAGACCATAGACGAGGTTGATTTGGATTATTATTAATAACTCTCGTTTCCTCACCATTTAGAGTTAAAGCGATTGATGGAATAATACTTGTGGCACCGTTAACATCTAAATAGCCTTTATTCCCTTGAATCGTTGTTTTAATGGCTGCACTGGAGTCTTTAGAGCCGATACAAGAGACCTTAAACGTTTGATAATCCAAAAGTAAAATTCCTGATGTATCAACACCTTTTTCAATATTAGCCAAATATTGAACAGATTTAGGTAAGCCAAATAAACCAACAACAAAATGAATATTATAGATATTCAAATCACGAAGAGCCCCTCCACCTTTTTCTGGATCAAACACAGGAGCAATTTCACCGTTTTTAAAAGCATCATAACGTGACGAATATTGTGAAAAATTACAATTGATAATTTTAATCTCGCCTAGTTTAGGCAATAATTCTTTAATTTCATCATAATTTTTTAAATACTGATTGGTAATGGCTTCTAATAAGATGAGTTGTCTTTCGTTTGCTAACTGTGAAAGTTCTTCCAATTCTTTTGCTGTCATCGTAAATGGTTTCTCACAGATGACATGTTTGTTAGCTAATAAGGCTTCTTTTGCAAAAGTAAAATGAAGGTGATTTGGTACAGCAATATAAACGGTATCTACCTCTTTACTAGCTAGTGCTTCTTGGTAATTACTGGTGTTTTGTTTTATGCCATATTTTTCGGATAAGTCTTTTGCTATATTAAGACTACGAGCTGTTGAGACAATCATTTCTAGAGTAATTCCTTCAATTGTTTTTAGAACAGGTAGGACTTCTTTAACAATCATCCCTGTGCCAACTAGTGCTAATTTCATTGTAAACTCCTTTTATTTCAGACTCCAACCACCGTCAATAGTAATAATCTCACCCTGCATAGCAGAGGCTTTTCCTGACGCCAAAAATAGACTCAACTCTGCCACTTCTTCTGGTGAAATCCAACGTTTGATTGGTGTTTCTTTTGCAACCCAATCTGCCAAACCACCTGGTTCAAAATCAGCTTTAGTCATGGCTGTTTTGACGGCGCCTGGAGCAATACCAAAAATAGAGATATTTTTATCGGCATAATCAAGTGCTAATTGTTTGGTGAACCCGGCTAATGCGTGTTTAGATGCGGTATAGGCCACACCACCTCCTCCTGCTATAAAAGAGGCGATGGAGCACATGGTAATAATACAGCCTGATTCTTTTTCAACCATTTTTTCTAAATAAAAAGAAGTCATCTTAACTGTTGCAAAAAAATTAGTGTCAAATACATTAGATATTTCCTTGATAGTTGTTGCTAATAATGGTTTGTAATTGTCCAAAACACCAGCTGTCAAGCATAAAACATCAATATCTTTTACTTGCGTAAATAAAGGTGTTAAATCTTTTGTAATATCTAATGCAATAAAATCAAATAATCCTTCTAATCTTGGAGCAGGATTTTTATCAACACCGTAAACATGGTAACCTTCTTTTAAAAAAAGTCTTGCTTGCTCATAGCCGATACCACTCGAGACACCTGTAATTAAAACGGTTTTAGTCATTCACTTCAATCCAATCTGTTGCTAAAACATCACAAGGCGTTGGACTCCACATGGAAAAACCTTCACCCTCACCTGAAACATTAATTAAAAAGTAAGGCGTTACCTCTAGAGATTGCCCTTTTTGTTCAATACTATCAAATAATTGGACATAATTTTCAGCACCACCCCAACCTGTGCGAACATATTTTTTCTTTGCTTTTAACCCTGGTAAAATTTCTTCAAATGTCATGATAGCCTCCTTTATGCTACTGCCATTATACCATAAAAAGAATAGTTTTCTTTTCTTGCAAATAGCTTAAAAGTCATCAAAAAAGAGAACACAAAATGTTCTCTTTTTAGTGATTAACCAATTTGACTGCCGTTTGGTACAGTTTTATCTACTGTTAAAAGAGTCAACTTGTCACCGTGTTCAGCTGATAAAATCATCCCTTGACTGAGTAACCCCATCATTTTACGCGGTTTGAGGTTGGCAACAATTTGCAATTTTTGTCCAATTAATTCTTCTGGATTTGGATAGTACTTGGCAATTCCTGAAAGGATTTGACGATCCTCTCCATCACCTGCGTCTAATCTAAATTGTAATAATTTATCAGAACCAGGTACTTTTTGAACGTCCTTCACTTCGGCAACGCGAATTTCTACCTTATCAAAGACATCAAATTTAATGGTATCTTTTTCGTTGACTAACTCTACCTCAGCAGGATCCCAAGGTTTTTCTGTGGCTTGTTTTCCTGACATTTGTTCTTTAATATAGGCAATTTCTTCTTCCATATCAAGACGTGGGAAAAGTGGCTCACCTTTTTTAACAACGGTTAGGTTAACTGGCAAACTCTCCATTGAAATAGTAGCTAGATGATAAGTATTGTCAAGACCAAGTTGCGTCATAATGCCAGTAGCTGTTGTCATCATAAATGGTTGAATAAGGTGGGCAACAACACGTAAGCTAGCTGCTAAGTGACTCATCACGCTTGCTAACTCTTGCGTTTTTTCTTCTTTTGCAAGAACCCATGGTGTGGTTTCATCGATATATTTGTTGGTTCTAGCAATAATTTGCCAAATGCTGTCAAGAACTTTTGGAAAATCGACTGCCTCCATATAATCATGATAAGCCTTGATATTTTCTGTCACCGTCTCAACAAGAGCAGCATCAAATGCTGTGACATTTTCTTGATAGCTAGGAATTTTGCCATCAAAGTATTTATTAATCATCGCTACAGTGCGGTTGAGTAGGTTTCCTAAATCATTGGCTAATTCATAGTTAATGCGTCCAACATAATCTTCTGGTGTGAAGGTACCATCGCTACCAACAGGTAAACTTCTCATCAAATAATAGCGTAACGCATCTAATCCAAAGCGCTCTACCAGCATTTCAGGATAGACGACATTGCCTTTTGATTTTGACATTTTACCGTCTTGCATGACAAACCAACCGTGAGCAATAAGGCGTTTTGGTAGTGGTAAGTCAAGCGCCATCAGAAGAACTGGCCAGTAGATAGAGTGAAAACGTAGGATATCTTTTCCTAGCATATGGATATCAGCCGGCCAAAACTGATCAAATTTTTGTGTGTCAGCTGTACCGTAACCAAGAGCAGAAATATAATTACTTAAGGCATCAATCCATACATAAACGACATGTTTTGGATTTGATGGTACTTTAACACCCCAGGTAAAGGAAGTCCGTGATACTGCCAAATCTTCAAGACCTGGTTCGATGAAGTTTTTCAACATTTCATTCATACGTCCGTGTGGTTGAATAAACTCTGGGTGTTCTTGATAAAAAGCAACTAAGCGATCAGCATATTTACTTAGGCGTAAGAAATAAGATTCTTCAGAGACCCACTTAACCTCATGACCACTTGGAGCAATTCCTCCGATAACTTTACCATCAGCATCACGAAAAACTTCTGCTAACTGACTTTCTGTGAAAAATTCTTCATCTGATACTGAATACCAGCCTGAGTATTCTCCAAGATAGATATCGTCTTGAGCTAATAAGCGCTCAAAAATTTGGGCTACGACGGCTTCATGGTCCTTATCAGTGGTTCTGATAAATTTATCATGAGAAATATCCAGTAACTGCCATAGTTCTTCAACATCTGCAGCCATTTCATCAACATAAGTTTGAGGGGTTTTACCGACTTCTGCCGCTTTTTCCTGAATTTTTTGGCCATGTTCATCAAGACCAGTTAAATAAAAAACATCATAACCCATGAGACGTTTATAGCGTGCCAAAACATCAGAAGCTATGGTAGTGTAGGCTGAACCAATATGGAGTTTACCACTTGGATAGTAAATCGGTGTTGTAATATAAAATGATTTTTTGTCAGTCATTATAATTCCTTTCTGCGCAAATGAAACGCACTTCATTATTTTTTTATTATATCATAAATGAATTGATGCGATAAGTTATTTGATAAGTTTTATCGTCTTTTTATCAGTATTTCTCAATTAGTCGCAGAAATAGAATTGTTTTGATATAATGAAGCTATTAATTAACGAAAAAGGAATGACAAATGAAATTAATCTCTTGGAATATTGACTCTTTAAATGCTGCTTTAACAAGTGACTCAAATCGTGCCATTTTATCACGTCAAGTAATTGAAAGCTTGGTGGCTGAAGATGCTGATGTTATTGCTATTCAGGAAACTAAATTATCTGCTAAAGGGCCTACTAATAAACATCTTGAACAATTGGAATATTATTTCCCAAACCATACTCATACTTGGCGGTCTTCAGTTGAGCCAGCTAGAAAAGGCTACGCAGGAACCATGTTCTTGTATAAATCAGAATTGACACCAAACATTACTTTTCCTGAAATCGGTGCCCCTTCGACAATGGATAGTGAGGGTCGTATCATTACACTAGAATTTGAAGACTTTTTTGTCACACAAGTCTATACCCCAAACGCTGGCGACGGACTAAAAAGATTAGCTGATAGACAAGAATGGGACAAACACTATGCTGATTATTTGGTAGGTTTAGACCAAGAAAAACCTGTTCTTGCCACTGGTGATTATAATGTTGCCCATAAAGAAATTGACCTTGCTAATCCAAGCAGTAACCGCCAATCACCTGGTTTTACCGATGAAGAAAGAGAAGGGTTTACCAATCTCTTAGCTAAAGGCTTTGTTGACACCTTTAGATATCTCCATGGTGATATTCCTGATGTTTATACCTGGTGGGCACAACGTAGCAAAACCAGCAAAATTAATAACACCGGCTGGAGAATTGATTACTGGTTAACGAGCCAAAGGCTGGTGGATAGAATTAAGAAATCAGAAATGATTGATTCAGGCAGTCGACAAGATCATACACCAATTGTCTTAGAAATTGATTTATAAAAAAAGCAGGGAAAATCCCTGCTTTTTCTTTATAGTGCTAACTCTTCATAGCTCTTTTTATAACCTACTTGGAGTAACTGATTATCATTAATCAGTAGAGGGCGTTTGATTAACATACCATCACTAGATAACAAATCAACCGCCTCATCAATACTCAAGTGTGGTAACTTATCTTTCATTCCTAAAGCACGATAACTCATGCCACTTGTGTTAAAGAAAGATTTTAAAGGTAAACCACTAGTAGTGATCCATTGTTTCAATGTTTCCGCACTTGGAGGTGTTTCTTTGAGATTAATGGCTTCAAAATCAATTCCCAAAGAAATTAATTCTGCTTTCGCCTTACGGCAAGTACTACATTTAGGATATTCATAAAAGGTTAACATTATTTCTCCTTTTCGATTGTTTTGACAATGTACAAAATTCATTTAGTAATTAAATTTTCTCATTTTAAAAAGCTTGGTTCGTAATCATTCTCATTGTTTTAAGGCACAAATGTTATGTTTTCATGTGTTAGGAGCCAACGTTTTTTATCTAATCCACCTGCATAGCCTGAAAGCTTGCCCGCACTAGATAAAACTCGGTGACACGGGATAACCATTGAAAAAGGATTGTGACCAATTGCTGTCCCTACTGCTTGAGGTGACTGACAATCTAGTTGCTTAGCTAATTCACCATAGGTCGTTAATTGGCCGTACGGTATTGTTCTAAGGGCTTTCCAAACTTTCTTTTGAAAAGAACTTCCCTGTATGATAAGGGGAAGATTGTCTGCTGAGGGTTTTCTTCCTGAAAAATAAGCCTCCAACCAGTCAATCACTCTATCAATAGCTTCAGTTGATCCTTTAATCGGTTTTTCAGAAATGCCTTGTTCAAAATAAGTTTGATGCACAAACCAAATGCCTATCACGCCTTCATTATTAGCAATGATAGACATCTCTCCCAAAGGAGAATGATAGATTTTTTTGATTAACACAATAACTTTATCCCTTATTTTCGATTAAACGGACTCGAATAATATTGTCATTTGCTTCAAAAACACTGACTAGCTTATCTACTTTTTCTTTATCACTTTCACCTAAGTCAATAAGAGTATATGCAAACTCTCCATTTGAACGATTAATAATATTATCAATATTGATTGACTCCCCTGATACGGCAGCAGACATTTCAGCTACCATATTGGGAACATTTTTATTAATGAGGGTAATGCGATAAGGCGAATTTAAAGCTTGATGAACATTAGGGAAATTCACTGAGTGAGTAATTTCTCCTGTTTCTAAAAATTGACGAACGGTTTGGCTAGCCATAATGGCACAGTTTAATTCGGCTTCTTTTGTTGATCCACCAACATGAGGAAAAACAGTAATCTGTTTTTTATTGAGCAGCTCCTCATTGCCAAAGTCAGTCACATAATGCTTAATAGTACCTATTAAAATAGCCTCAAAAAGAGCATCTTGATTAACCAATTCGGCACGCGCAAAATTAATAAGTGTTGTGCCTTTAGGCATCATGGCAAAGGTTTCTTTGTTAAAAGTATCTTTTGTATCTGGTGTTAGCGGGACATGAATAGTAATATAATCTGCTTGAGTCAAAATATCCTTGATGTCTGCAACTCTTTTCACATGACTTGAAATACTCCAAGCCGTTTCAATAGAAACATAAGGATCATAGCCTAGAACTTTCATACCTAAACGTCTGGCATCATTAGCAATACGAGCTCCAATAGCTCCTAGACCAATGACGCCTAATGTTTTACCAGAAATCTCAGACCCAGCAAATTGACTTTTGCCGGCTTCAATTTGTTTAGGCACATCAACTCCAGAAAGCTTATTGACCCATTGATTGGCTGAGAGATAATCACGCGCCGACAAGAGAAGAGCTGTAATCACAGATTCTTTAACTGCATTAGCATTGGCCCCAGGAGTGTTAAAAACAACAATCCCTTTTGTGGTCGCATCATCGATAGGAATATTATTTGTGCCTGCACCCGCACGAGCAATCGCTTTTAAAGACTCAGGGAAAGGTTGGTCATGTAAGTTTTGACTACGTAGAATATAGGCATCTTCTTGGTTGGTCTCGCCATTTATCTCAAAATTGTCTCCTAGTTCTTTGAGGCCAATCGGATTAATATTGTTAAATGTTTTAATGTAGTATGTCATTTTATCTCCCTAATAAATTGGTGATTTGGTTAATTAGTTTCTGGCTTTGATTCTTTGGTAAGCTAAGCACTCACCATCTATAGGTACTTTTCCTTGGTAGCTAAAGTCTAATTTTTCAAGAATATGTTGCATAATCTTATTTTTTTCATGAGTATCACATCTGAAATCATTGGCATCAAAACCCTCCATCAAACCTTCTAATAAGGTTTGAGCGATTTGTTGTCCTCTATATGATTTAGCAATTGCCACACGATGAAAAGTGATATAGTCTTGGTTTTGATTTAGCCATTTGCCATCATAAATGGCATCATAGGCAGGCTCTTTTCCTTCAATGACAGCAGCATAACCAGCAAGCATGTCATCAACTAAAATAACATAGCCTTGACCTTTTATAATGTCTTCAATGATAGTTTCTTCGTTTGGATAATCATTTTGCCATTGATTGCTGCCACTTTCTGCTAAAAATGTTTTAGCGTCAGTCATAATGGTCATGATATCGTTTACTTCATTTGGAAAAGCTAGCCTAATATTCATTTTTTATTAACCTCTTCAAAGTTTTTCATAAAATCAATTAAGGCAAGAACACCTTCTTTTGGAAAGGCGTTATAAAGACTTGCTCGCATTCCACCAACGCTACGATGCCCTTTAATATTTTTAAAGCCTGCCAAGTCAGCTTCTTGATTAAACTTGTCATCTAGTTCTTTATTAGGTGTTGTAAATGGAATATTTGATAAGGATCTATTTTCTTTATTCAAAACTGGGTTTTGATAAAAGTCAGATTGATCAATATAGTCATACAAGAGGGATGATTTTTCTTGATTTTGTTTGGTTATTTCAGGAACGCCACCAAGTTCTTTTAACCATTCGAAGACTAATTTTGCCATATAAATACCAAATGTTGGGGGTGTGTTATAAAGTGATTGACTTTCTGCTTGAATCCTATAATCCAACATACTTGATAAGGTGGGTTCTGTATTTAATAAATCTTCACGAATAATCACAATGGTTACTCCAGCTGGACCAATATTTTTTTGGGCGCCGGCATAAATCATCCCAAAATCAGAAACTTGATAAGGGAAAGCCAAAATATTAGAACTCATGTCTGCAATAATAGGAACACCATTTGTATCTGGCAACTCATAAATGGACGTTCCTTCAATAGTATTATTTGTTGTGAGATGCAGATAAGCCGCATCTTTTGCAATGTCTTTGGTTTTAATTTCAGGAATATGGTTAAAGCCATCTTCTTCTGACGATGCTAATAAAATAGGTTCAAAAGGAATTGTTTTAGATAGTTTTACCGCTTCACTGTAGGCTTTTTTACCCCATGACCCTGCAACAAGATAATAGGCTTTTTTTCCTTTGGCTAAATTCAAGGGAATCATTGAAAACTGAGTTGAGGCACCACCTTGTAAAAAGAGAACCTTGTAATTATCAGGAATTGCCATCAACTCTCTTAATAACTGTTCGGCATCTTTAATAATGGCATCAAAAGCTTTCGAACGATGAGAAAGCTCCATAACACTCATCTGCGTACCATCATAGTTTAAAAACTCATCTTGTGCTTTTTTTAGCACTTCTTTAGGTAAAACAGCAGGACCTGCTGAAAAGTTATATATTGTCATCTGTTAGCCTCCATAAAAATTGCTTTTAGTATACCACAATTTTCAGAAAATTCACAACTATTTTAATTTTTAAAACTCGCCAACTTCATGGTATAATAGTTCTAAGAAAAAAGAGGAGAAAAGTAATGATTATTAAAGAATTTTGTGCTGAAAATTTAACTGACTTACCAAAATTAGTGGGAACCGACATCACTCGCATAGAATTATGTGATAATTTAGCGCAGGGAGGCACAACTCCTAGCTATGGTGTTATCAAGGAAGCTTGTCACTACCTTCATGAACATAATATAACAGTTGCAACCATGATTCGCCCAAGAGGTGGAGATTTTGTCTATAATGACACTGAAATAAGAGTCATGGAAGATGATATTTTAAAAGCTGTTGAACTAGAAAGTGACGCTCTTGTTTTTGGAATGCTTACTGAAGATAATGAAATTGATATTGATGGGATTGAACAACTTCTACCAGCTTGTCAAGGAGTTGCTATGGTCTTTCACATGGCTTTTGATTTAATTCCAGAAGATAAGCAACAAGAAGCTATTGATACCCTTGTTGACCTAGGGTTTGTTCGTATCTTACTTCATGGCAATAAAGAACGTGGAGACATTTTCAATAATATTAATCATCTTCTCGATTTAATTGCTTATGCCGATAATCGTATTGAAATCCTTCTTGGTGGAGGGGTTTCAGACAAAAACTATAAACAATTACTTAGCCTAACTAAAACCAATCAAGTTCACGGAACAGGACTTCTTGTTAAATAAAAAATAGTTCGTTTTTCTTGAAACAAAAAGCACTCAGTAAATTGAGTGCTTTTTTAGTGTTGATCATTTAAATGATGGTAAGTGTTGTAAACCTCTTGACGATTTAATTGATACTCTTTAGCCACTTTTTTAATCGCTTGATTTGGCTTTAAACCATTACTTATTAGCTCATTAACCATTGTTAGAACATCTGTATTTTCTAACTCTAGATCTTTTCTATCATCTTCTAATCCAGAAACAATGATTAAACATTCTCCTTTTAGTGGATTGTCTTCAATAAAATCGATGACTTCGGTAATGCTACCTCTTTGATATTCTTCATACAGTTTTGTGAGTTCGCGAACAACAACGACCTGCCTATCACCATAGACTGATAACATATTGCTTAATGTTTCTTTGACACGATATGGAGATTCATAAAAAATCTGCGTCTCAGGATAAGAGTGTTTCTGTTCAAAAAACGCTTTTTGTTGCGAGGCTTTTCTTGGAAGAAAGCCATAAAAAATATGCGGTTGAGGAACAAGACCACTAGCAATAAGAGCAGTAATTCCTGCACTTGCTCCTGGTAAGGAAACCACATTAATTCCTTTTTCAATAGCAGCAAGAACCAAATCATGACCAGGGTCTGAAATGCTAGGAAGCCCCGCATCAGATACTTGCGCAATGGATTTACCTGATTCTAAAAAAGCAATTAAATCAGGAATTTTACGAAAGGCATTGTGCTCATGAAAACTCGTTTGGCGGGTTGGTATTTCAAAATGTTTAAGTAATATTCCTGTATTTCTTGTGTCTTCTGCAGCTATCAAATCAACCGTTTTTAAAATCGAGAGACTTCTAAAAGTCATATCTTCTAAATTACCAATAGGAGTGGGAACAAGATAAAGCGTTCCATAGGGAGATGGCTTAAAACTTTTTTGTATTTGCATAATAATCACTCTCTATATAATAATTCCATACAGAAAACACAATCCGCATTATCTTCACGGTGCTGACCATAAAAGGTATTACAGACATGAAACCCTTCATCATATATTTTTTCAAGGTGGTTTCTACTTTTTTTCGAGATAGTCTCAGAAGCCCTAACTTTTGAATGTTCTATCTGCTCTTTTAACTGATGATTTTCAAGTCGCAATCTAGCATTTTCTTCAGCCATTTCTTTGACTGATTTTTTAAGTGCTTCTACTTCTGCAATTGATAACAATAAATCTTGAGATATCTCATCAAAATGTTCCAATAAATTTTTTTTATCCATTAACTGTCGTTTCCTTTTGACTATCTTTTACTACTTAATATGATGTCTTTGAATCCATTAAAGACGATAAAGAAAGCATTCATGATTGGTCTAAGACCATGTATTCTAAGGCATTTTGAAAACTCACATTCGCCTGCCACATTTTTTGAGCATGATAGATTTTTTTAAGCAGTTTGTCTCTCTTCAAAGAGTCCTCAACATCCTTCAAAAGAATAACCATTAGTTTGAATGTGAGTTGTTGTTCTTCTTTTTCTTGAATTTTATCACTTAATTTGGCAATTCTCAAATAAGCCATTGGTTGATTAGCGACAATCGCTCCTACTGCTAACTCTATTTCTTTCATATTGTCCAACCATTTTTGGTTTTCTGACCATTTTTTTGCCTCAGCAACATCTGACACAAGTTCTGCCAGCTTTAAAGCTTGACTAGAAAAAATACCTTTTGATTCTAAATAATCCTTAATGAACTGACTATTTTTTTTAAAGTAAAAAACTTGGCATCTACTTCTAATCGTAGGCAAAATCTTATTGACATCCGAAGTAATCAGAATGATATAAATATCTTTTTGAGGATTTTCAATAAATTTTAAAAGACTATTAGCTGCATTAGGATGCATCTTTTCAGCATCTTTGATAATAAAAACTTGTCTTTTCCCTTCAAGTCCTGAATAAGAAAAATCATGAATAAACTCACGAACTGTCTCTGTTTTAATCATATTACCTGTTGGTTCAATCACTTTTAAATCGAGAAATTCTCGTTCATCAATTAATCGACAAGAGCGACACACCAGACAAGGTTCATGATCTTTTGATGGATTACTGCAAAATAAACTCTTTGCTACGTATAAGGCCATCTCAAAACTAGCAAACTCACCTGAAAAAAGATAGGCATGACTAATCAATTGCTTTTTTAAAATTGTTTTGAAGTAAGCAAAAATTTTAGGTTGTTGCTGTTCTAAGTTCATTATGATAACTCCAAAAATGTTTCTAAAATAGTTTGAGTGTCCTTTATAACAGTCTCTAAGGACTGAGAAGCATCAATAATCTTAATACGTTTTGGTTCTTGACTGGCTAATGATAAGTAACCTTGTCTCACACGTTGGTGCATATCAAGTTTTTCTAAATCTAGGCGATTCACTTCACGTTCATTGTTTGTTTGAATTCTTGCTAAACCTGTTTCTGAAGGCACATCAAATAAGAGTGTTAAGTCTGGCTTAATGCCGTCTGTCGCATAATGATTTAACCAGTCAACATCTGAGACGGCAATCCCACGTCCATAACCTTGGTAGGCAACTGAACTATCAATAAAACGATCAATTAAAACTAGGTTGCCTTTTTCTAACTCTGGTAAAATTTTTTCTACTAAATGCTGACGTCTTGCAGCTGCATAAAGCAGTAGCTCAGTTTTACTATCCATACTTGTGTGGTTAACATCTAGAATAACGTGTCGAATTTTTTCAGCAATAGCCACACCACCCGGTTCTCTTGTCATGATAACGTGACCATCATATTTTTGTTGTAAAACTGGCATCAAAGTCTCTAAAACAGTTGATTTCCCAGCACCATCTGGTCCTTCAAATGAAATAATCTTCCCTTTTTTCATACCTCATCCTTAACATTTTATTATTTCCATTTTATCAAAAAAACAGTTAAAAAGACACTGCTATTTTATCTAGCAGTGTTTTAATTTTAAAGCAATTCCTTAGCGGAGGTCTCAACAATCGACTCAACAGTGATATCAAATGGTTGTAATTTTTCATTTAACGTTTTTCTCACAGCCTCAGTATCAAAACTACCATCAATTTGCACTTCAATAATAACCTTACCAGAGTCTTTATTAGCTTCAACAGTACGACTGATATTGAGGTTTTCTTCAGAAATAGTTTGAACAATTTTAGCTAAAACCCCTACCTTATTGTCAGCTTCAATGCGAATACGAATTCCTTCGACGCCGTAACCAGATACTTCTAAGAAGGTTTTAAAGACATCTTTATCAGTAATAATACCTACTAGCTGTTCTTTGTCTAAAACAGGAAGTACACCAATTTTATTAGTCATCATTAGGTAAATCGCATCTTCTAAACTAGCATTTGGTTCAATGGTAATAAGACTTTTAACCATCACATCTTTAATGCGAGTCTTATTTAAAAGATAATTCATTTCATAAATAGAAAGAGTTGTTGCTTTTGAAGGTTTAGCATCTGCTAGGGTGCCTTCGGTCACTAAACCAACCAACTTTCCATTTTCGACAACTGGTAAACGACGAAAGTTTTTTTCTTTCATCATATCTGCAGCTTGTGCAACTGTGGTATCTGGTGATACGTGTATAACCGTATCGGTCATGAAATCTCTTACAGCCATAATGTTCCTCCTTAGGATTTTAAGATTATTATACCACAAAAGATTGTACTTATGACAACTCTAAATAAAATACTACGAGTAAAATAAAAAACTATAAATAAGTTAAATGGTGGCTGATAACTTATTTATAGTCTTGTTAACAATAGAAATTAATCGTGATATTCACCACGATCCCACTTTTCTAAGAATTCATCAAAGAAGTGTGGATCAGATTGATCTTTGTTGATACTTTCAACATGAGCAATTTTAGCAATCAATTTTTTATTTTCTGGTGTTTCTTTGTATTCAGCATTGATAAATGCTTCAATGATATCATTCATTAATAGACCACCAGTGATTTTACCGCCAAAACCGATAACATTTGCGTTTAATTCTTCTTTAGCGTATAAAGCTGTTGTCATATCACGAACTAAAGCTGATCTAATACCAGGAACTTTGTTAACAGCATTGTTAATACCAACACCTGTTCCACAGATACATACGCCAAGATCTGCTTTACCACTAGCAACTGCTTCACCAACCCTTTTACCAAAGATAGGATAGTGAGTACGAGTAGTATCATAAGTACCAAAATCTAGCACTTCATGACCAAGACTTTTCAAAAAGTTTGAAACTTCTATTTTTTCATAGGTAACAATGTGGTCACATCCAATTGCAATTTTCATTTTAAATCACCTTTCCTTATTATCCCATTTTGTTAAGCATGTCTACACGAATTTGGTGACGTCCACCATCATAGTTTCCTGTCACAAATCCTTTAACAATATTTCTTGCTAGTTCTCTACCAACAATTTCAGCACCCATAGTAATCATACGAGCATTATTATGACCTCTAGTCATGTAAGCAGAACGCTCGTCAGATACTTCTGCACAAACCATCCCTTTGATTTTTGTACCAACCATAAAGCTTCCAGCTCCATAAGCATCAATAGCGATACCTAGGTTGTCATCTGATTTTTGAACTTCTTGAGCAACTGCTAGAGTTGTTTCAACAAAATCTTTATCAGAAGCTTCGTTGACATCAAAAACATCGTAATCGTTACTAATAAGATAGTCTTTTACGATTTCTTTGAGTTCTTTTCCTGCTGGATCAGCACCAATTACAATAGTCATATCTTTCTCCTTTTTGATATAGTAATAGTTGTCATATAGAATATTGTTCTATGACTTAATTATAATGCTAAAACAACAAAAAGTCAACAGATAATGTTGACTTTTTGTTGTTTTTTTGCTTTGGATTTTTATAAAATGAGATAATTAATTATGTTACTGAATGATTTCAGTATAGGCTCTTAAACGCTTCATAGCTTCTGTTTCATGTTCATCTATAATAATACCAGTGATATTTGTTAAAGAGGCAAATGTTGTAAAATCTTCTTTGCCAATTTTTGAAGAATCAATTAAAAGATAGCGCTCAATAGAATGGCTTAATGCTAATTTTTGAGTATAAGCTTCGGCAACTGAAGATGTCATCACAGACTTTCCTTTAACACCATTGGCACTAAAAAACATTTTACTAAAATGCATTCTTTCTAAAGTGGTATTAGTGATATCACCAACAAATGATTCCGTGATTTCTCTCATTTCTCCTCCCAAAAGAAACACTTGAAAAGACGGTGATGTTTTTTGGAATAAAATATTAAAGACTGGCCAACAATTGGTAACAATCGATAAGGACTTATGTGAAATTTCCTCAGCTAATAAGGAGATTGTGGTACCAGGTCCCAAAAAGATGGTGTCTCCTTCTTCAATTAAAGAAGCTGCCTTTTTAGCTATCAAACGTTTAGCTTCAACATTTTGTGTGTTCTTTTCTCTGTGAGAAATTTCTCTATACTGAAACGCGGTATTACTTCTTGCCGCCCCATGAAGTTTTGTTAGAACTCCTTGCTCTTCTAATTCTGCTAAGTCTCTTCTTACAGTCATATCAGTGACATGCAATTTTTTAACAATTTCAGAGATACGCATGGTTCCTTTTTGATTAACCATTTTAGTAATTTCTTCTAATCGCTGATATTTTTTCATTCTCTTATCCTCCAGCTTGATACTATTATTATATAAACTTATGTTGAAATAAACAACAAATAACTGCTAAAAAGCAAAAAAACAACAAAAGGGATAAATATTTATTTATCCCTTTCATCTTAGTAGTAAACATTTTATTTCAATTATTTAGAAATAACTAGTATTATTTAGCAGCAGCTTTCATATACTCTTCGTTACGAACTTTCATTTGTTTTGCATACCAGAAGAAAATACCAACGTAGAATACTAAGAAAATAAGTAATGTGATGATAGCTGCGATTTGTCCTGTTGTTGCTTGTCCAATGATGTATCCGAAGATTTTTTCCATTGGTCCTTCAAGAGTTGAGTGAGTGATTAAAGCATTTGCTGGAGCATTTGCTGGGAAGGCTTGTACTTGTTTAGCAAGTTCTGTAGCAAATGGTGCAATCATTGTTCCTGATAACAAGAATAATGGAAGTAACACTGTTCCAATTAAAATCATACGGATAAGACGTCCACGAGTAACAACAAGAAGTGCTGGAGTCATACCCATAGCAATAATACCTGCAAGAGGTAAGATACCATTACCAACTTTTGAAAGAAGAACTGCTTCAATAAGCATAATTGGTGCTAAGATATTCGCACAGGCCCAAATTTCAGCACGTCCAGCGATAAATGGCCAGTCAAGACCGATATTGAAACGACGTCCGCCCATTTTGCTGTTTGCAAAATTAGTAATCCCTTGTGAAAGTGGTTCAACCGCTGCAATAAACCATGAACCAATTAGTGAGAATAATTCTAAGCTGGCACCGGCTGTAAATCCTAAAGCAAACCAACCTTTAACACTATCAATAGAAATAGTTGGATCACCCATAATACCGATAACAAAACCTAGAGCCATACCGATAAAGAACTTAGAACCCCAGAAACCAATTTTTTGGTTCAATTTTGCAGCGTCAAAGTCATATTTATCTAACCATGGGAATAATTTATCAAAAATTTTATCTAGAACCATAATAACAGGGTTCATCATGTAGTTCATATGAGTTGAAGTCATTGGAGAGTTATGATCAGTGTTCAAAAGATCATCAAATGTAGGTTTCATCAAATCTGAGTTAATGATTTTAAGTACCCCTACAAGAACTACTGCCAAGATAGCAATAAACAAAGCAAAAACAGTTGATAAATGGTTACGTTGTGCGTACCACATAATTAATAATCCTGTGATTGACAAATGCCAAATATCAAAGATATCCACATCAAGTGTATTTGTTTTATTTAACGCGATCATTACAATATTAACAATAATCATAATCAATAAGAATAATAATGTGTATGGAGAACCCCAAGTAATAGTTGCAAGTGGTGCCCACCCTACGTCAATAATATTCAATGTGATACCAGTGTTTTCAACAAAGGCTTGTAATGAAGCTGAAAATGCTCCTGTTAACATTCCGATAATAGCACCAACACCTGTAAGAGCGATTGCTAATTTAATACCCCCTTCAAGTGCTTTTGAAAATTTAACACCAAAAGCCATAGCTAGGATTGTCATAACAATCAACATGATAACTGGCGCACCCATTTTGATAATTGGGTCAAAAAACTGATTGACAAAATCAATAAACTGTTGCATGATAACGAATCTCCTCAATTCCTTTTTTATTTAAGATTATTTTCTTTGATAACTTCTTCAATTTTTGTAAATACTGGTTGACTCATCGCAGGGATGCGATAAAGAATAGGACCAGCTTCTACAACAGGTATATTGATATCAAATCCCAAGTCAGTTTTTGCAATTGGTGCAAAAATATCATAATTTTTCACCATTTCTTCTGTAATGTCTTTCACCATTACAGCATCTGCTGAAACTGAATAACCCTTAGCTGATAATTCTGTTTCAAGTGCACTTTTGATTTGGTGACTAGAGTTAACACCAGCACCACAAGCTGCCAATATTTTAATCATAATGTAATACTCCTTTTTGTATTAAATATTTTTTGATAACATCTTTAGAATCCATTTTCCCTAACTCTTCTAAATTACCTTTTTCAACAAAGAATGACATCAACTGAGACAATACATCAGTTTGTCTGTCATTTTTATCATTGATGATAAAGAAAAATGAATTGACATAGCACTCTTCCTCAGGGTTAATCATGTGTTTAAAAACTAAAGGTTTACTATTTTTAACATAAACAATTCTGTCTGTTAAACAATATTTTGTTTCTGTGTGTGGAATAGCTGCATATAGAATATCTGACCCATCCATCAGATCAATTTTAAGCCCAGTAGGAAATTCTTTTTCTCTTTCTTTCAAGGCATTTCTATATTCTTTTGTCACATAGCCAACTTTTTCCAGTTCATTGGCAACGCTTTCAAAGAGTTGTTCTTGACTGGATACATCAGTTAATAAAATATCCTCAAACATTTTTTCTCCTTTTTATACTTAAAGTGGTCTAAAGTTATGAAATAATTTGTTTGACCTTCCTTTATTTAACCAAATAATAACATAAATGTAACACTATGTCAACCTGTTTTGTTGTTTTATTGTTGCTTTTTTGTTGCTTTATGTTTTATTTTGAACAATATTTATTTAGTTGTTCAAATTTATTAGTCTAATACATTCAGAATTCTTTAGTGGCGCGATCTATAAATTATACAAACAACCAATGACTAATAAAAATAAATAAAATAAAAATTTCCAAAGACAATTATCTTTGGAAATTTTTTGAAAGCTTTATTTTTTTTCTAAGTACTTAAATAGTTGAAGTCGATCGATACCTTTTAAAAGAAGGGCCAAAATAACAATATGGATTGGTAATTGTATGGCACTTGTAAATAGTCTGGCAATAAAGGTTTCATAAAATGGTAACTTGTAAAGTATGGCTAACCACATTGTATTTAACAAAGCACTTATTGCTAGAGTATAGACCACTTGAGCCATAATAACCCTCTTTAGACTAAATGGCTTTCTATACAAGAAAAAGCCGTAGATTAAGCCTGTTAGGGCTGCACTAATTGTAAATCCTGGGAAAAATGGACCTGTTGGTTTGATAAAAAAACCACCAATGTCTGAAATGAGCCCAACCATCATCGCAACTACTGGACCAAGAAGGGAACCAGCAATAGCAATAACATGAGAAGCAAATCGCAACTCTAAAATCTGTGAAATGGGTAGTTTAAAAAATCCCATTACAATAGCTAATGCAGCTAATAAAGTAGCTAATGTCAGAACTCTGACATTTTTAAGTTGTAACATAAAGAATACCTCCTAGGCAGATGGTACCTGTTACTACATCATTGGCTAAATACCGATCTAAAGATAAGAAAAAGTATCATTACCTTATAGAAAAAAGATGTAGCAGCGGGATGCGACTACGAAACCGCAAAAAGACAGTTCTCTCTTTTTTTCGTCCCGATGACAACTCCCCGTTCATCAGGCACTTAACGCTTCATAATCTACTCTGCTATTTATTTTTGAACTGTTATTTATTATAGTGTTATTTTTAAAAAATTGCAAGCTCAAAAAAAGTATCTCAAAAATAGAGATACTTTTTTAACAAACTCATTTTGATGTATTATCCTAAGATTGTAATATCAAAGGCATATGTTTTTAACTCATCTGGTTGAGCATACTGCACATGACGTTTTTCTTCAAAAACATCAGACTCTTCCAGTGACGTTGACAACCCTAACCAAGGTTCTAAAGCGATAAATGGCCCCTTATTAGGTGTTGTCCATAAAACAAGTGATGGGAAATCTTTAAATGCTACTTGAACGCCCTTGTTATGATTTTTAGACAAAAGTTTGACACTTCTTGATTCTAGTTGATCAAGTGTGATGGCATCTTCTTTGAATAAATCAAACGATAATGGTAAGACTTTTTCTTGGTTTAAGAAATCTTTTCTATCTAACAAATCCAAAAGTCCTGTCTCAGGGAACTGTTTTGGAACTGTTGTAGTTTCAGCTTTTTCAAATTCTAAGTAGTAATCATCGTAAGACTCATCTTCTTTTATTGGACAATTAAAGCCTGGGTGTCCACCAATAAAGAACGGCATTTTCTTAGCATCTTTATTCTTAATCTGATAAGTTGTAGTAATTGTTTTATCAGATAGGGTATAAAGAATAGTTAGTTCAAAAGCAAAAGGATAATTGTCAAGCATTTCTTTAGTAGATTGAATACTAAATGCAATACTATTATCATCGTGATGTGTCACTTCAAATACTTTTTTACGCACTAATCCATGACGAGGTAGACTACCTTCAACATGACCTGCTGAAGCAAAAATAGTTTTATCGTTTCTCACACTACCACAATTTGGAAATAGTACTGGTGCTTGCCCACTCCAATAGTTAGCATCCCCTTGCCAAAGGTATTCAATGCCTTCTTTATCTTTAATCGACGTTAAAGTGGCGCCGTTTTCACTAAAGGTTACTGTTAAAAAGTCATTACTTAAACTTAACATCATTTTTTCCCTTTATTATTCTTAAGCTTTTTCAGTCCAAGGAGTTGCAGTTTTTTCAATGACTTTATTTAATTCATCAATGTTATTGAATCCAGTTGTACGTAACCATTCAATAGCTGCTTCTTTACCTTCTTTGATATATACTTCAACTGAACCAGCCCAAGTAGCACGACCACAAAGAACACCGTTAAATTTAGCACCTGCTTCATGAGCAAATACAAGAGTTTCTTGGAAAAGTTTGCTACTTACACCAGCACTCAAGTAGATGTATGGCAAGTTACTTGCTGCTTCTTGATCACGGAAGTATTGTGCTGCTTCTTCTTTAGTGTAAACCACTTCACCAGTTGCAAAACCTTCAACATAGTTCATGTTAACTGGTACTTCAACTTTTAAGACATCCACATTGTAGCGATCTTCTGAGAAGACTTTCATAGCTTCAATCACTTTTCTTGGTTTTACTTTAGCATATTCTGCACTTGTTGCATCTTTGATTTTTTCATCATATGAAACGATTTCAAGGTAGAAAGGAATATCTTCTGCCACACACTCAGAACCGATTCTTTCAATGTATGCTTTCTTTTGAAGGTTAGTGTAATCATCACTATCTACATCATAGTAAAGAAGGAATTTAATGGCATCTGCACCTTGTTCTTTCAAACGTTTAACAGACCACTCAACCAAACAGTCAGGTAAGCGAGTTGTTGTTGTTGCGTCGTAACCTGTTTTTTCATATGCAAGTAATAGACCAGCATTTTCATCTTTAACGTCAACAGCTGGAAGGCCAAATTCTGGGTCTAAAAGGATAGATGAAGAATATTTTGTTAATTCTTCTGATACTAAGCTTTTTAGTTCTTCCATTTGTTCTACTTTTGGTTCTTCAGTTTGGTGTTGTGACATCATTCTTCTTAATGCCCCACGTTGGTCAAAAGCAAGTGCTGAGATCACACCATCTTTGTTTGAAAGTTTTTCCATGTAACGACGTTTTTGTTCTGTAAGTGCCATTTTTATACCTCTTCTACTTTAATTTGTTTATATAAGTTATCATAGTTTGCCATGTTAACATGACCAGTCATTTTTTCTTGTGCATTAAGCATACCAAGAACGTTTGCTTTTGTAAGAAGTTCTGCATCACTTTCATTGTGTAAAAGTGCTGATGAAATTCCTGCAACTGTTGAGTCTCCTGAACCAACAGGATTAACAACAGAAATTTTTGGAATAGTAACGCGATAGAAAGTATCATTGTGCTTTGCAAAAGCTCCTTTAGAACCTAAAGAAACAACAATCCATTCAATTCCTGCAAATAAGTCATCGTTTAAAACTGCTTTTAATTCTTCAATATCAGAAGAAACAGTACGACCTAATAATTGAGATAATTCTTCCAAGTTCGGTTTAATAACCGTAGGTTTATTTTTAGATGCTAAAACAGCTTCCAAAGCTTTGCCTGAACAATCTAAAACCACTTTTTTGTGATAAGTGTTAGCAATTTCTATCATTCTAGAATAGTAGTTTTGTTCTAACCCATCTGGTAAGCTACCAGAAATAGCAACAACATCTGCTTGTTTTAGAATGATTTTAAAATGATGGAGGAAGCCCTCGCTCTCATCTAAATCTAACATGGGACCTTTTTCTAAGATCTCTGTTTGATTGCCGTTATGTAAAATAGCGACACAGTTTCTAGTATCACGACTAATACTAAAGAAGCATTTTTTAATGCTATTATCTAAATGATTAATCAGATACTCACCAGTTGTACCTCCAATACACCCACTGGCCATAACTTTATCGCCAAGTTCAGATAAAACTCTAGTAACATTTAACCCTTTGCCCCCAGGTGTTTTAACAACTTCAGACACCCGATTGACCGTATCCAAATCCAAATGATCTAAATGATATGAAATATCAACTGACGGATTCATGGTAATGGTTAATATCATTACATACTCCTTTCATTCAATGGGATTTTATCTCATTTTAATATATTTGTAGACAATCTGTCTTCATTTGATTAGGATTTAACATAGCAAAACCATCTTAATTCCATACCTATAATATAAACCAAAACAAACACAAAGTCAAGGTTTTTATGTTTATATTTGTTTATATTTATTTGTTTTAGTCAGTAATAAAAAAGAAATGATTGAAAAAAATAAGTCTCTATGCTATGATAAATCTACAATCAGTCGAACTACTATAAAAAGGAGTAAAACATGCTAAAAAGAGAACGCTTACAACGTATTCTTGAAAAAGTTAACAACGAAGGGCTTATAACCGTTCAAGAAATTATAGCTGAGTTAGATGTCTCAGATATGACTGTTCGAAGAGATTTGCATGAATTAGAAAAAAACGGCAAATTAATTAGAGTACATGGTGGTGCACAAAGCATCAGCCAAAATAGTTTTTATGAACGTTCTAACACTGAAAAATTAACTAAACAAATTGAAGAGAAAAAAGAAATAGCTACAGCTGCTATTGATCTCATTAAAGACGGTGAAACAATCTTTCTTGGTCCAGGAACGACAGTAGAGTGTGTGGCAAAAAATTTGCACCAACGCAATTTACGAATCATCACAAATAGTTTACCAGTTTTTAACATCCTAAAAGATAGCCAAACCGTTGATCTTATCCTCCTTGGTGGAGAGTATAGGGATATTACAGGTGCTTTTGTAGGCAGTTTTACTAATAACTATGTCAAATCGCTTAAATTCTCTAAAACATTTATCAGTGCTAACGCGATATACAAAGATCGTGTGGCTACCTATAGTGAATCTGAAGGTGAGCTCTTAAATATTGTATTAAATAATTCTATTCAAAAAATATTGCTAGTTGATCATACCAAATTTGGTCGCTATGACTTTTATGCGTTTTATAAAACCAATTTCTTTGATTTTCTAATTACTGATTCTGCTATCTCCCAAGAGAACCAAAAAATTTATAATCAATACACCGAAATTATTATCCCAGAAACAACATAAAAAAAGCATTGTCAACAATGCTTTTTTTATGTTTTAAAAATAAATCACTCATTAATCACTAAGTGAAAAACGGTTGGTCATTAAATTACTAGCATCATGTAGTAATTTGGCTAATAAAAGATTTGTTTGTTTCTCAACATAATCACTCATTTCTTGATTTTCGTATTCAAAATCAATCATTTCACCTTGAGCAAGTGCATTATCAACTTTTAAAAGTCGCTCGTGTCCTTTGGCCATAATCTCTTGGTTATAACTGTCGATATCGCCTTCATGTTGTCTAAAATGCGGGTCACTTATGGCAGCAATCAAGCGATTAGTCCAGTAAAAACTGTTAGTGGTCACTGTTTCTGGTGTATAGGCAAAATAATCTGGTGTTTTACTAATTTGCGTAAAGAAAGGGACCATAGCATTAAATGGCATAGAACCGTAACTTAACCACTGAATACCTGTTGTTTCTTTTGGTTTATCAGGACGAAGTTGTAAAAGGGCAGTTTGGCTAGTTCTATTGATACCAATCGGTCTAAAAGCTTTTCTAGAGTGCTCATTACCTTCTAGTCCATAAGGGTCATATTCAGTGTTTTGATAATGCCCGCTTAAAACATATTTGATGTCTTCAACAGTAATCTTACGGTAAGGTTTTTGACTCCAAGGAATGAAAAAACTAGTGGGCTCTTGCTTTATTTCTGGATTTAAAAAGCGTTGAATAAACCAAGAACGAGGCGTATTATATTGTCTGTCTTTATCCTTTTGACTGCCAAAAGCGAGCCTTGGATTAAAATGTTCATGACTATAATTTAACTCTAGGTGGTTGTCTTTAATAAACTCACGAAGACCTGTCGAATAAAGAAAATGATCAGGGTTATTAAATTCAAAGTAATCAAGACCAAGTTGATTAGGGTTAGTAACGTAAGCATTGTCCGGTACGCGTCTTGCAATCCAGTGATGGCCACCGACTGTTTCCATCCACCAAATCTCATCAACGTCTGAAAAAGCAATACCATTTGACTCATAAGTACCAAATTCTTCAAGAATCTTTCCTAAACGTTTGACACCATCACGCGCTGAGTGAATGTAAGGTAAGACTAGTGTCACCATATCTTCTTCACCGATTCCAGAAGGCACTAACGGGTCTGCTCCTAGCACACGACTATTCGTTGTGATTGTTTCAGTGGCACTCATGGCAACATTTTCTTCATTGATGCCAGCCGCTGCCCAAAGCCCATCTTTTCTTAAGGCATCAGGTACTGCTGTGTAACGCATTGGTTCTTCATCAAGTGACATTTCAAATGATGATAACACCGATTGGTATTTCTTTGGTTGGTCTTCTTTGTTAAAAACAACAAAGTGTTTTGGTGTAAACTCACCATTTTGTGAATCTTCTGTTCTAGCAATCATGGTAGAGCCATCATAACTAGCATTTTTACCAACAAGAATGGTTGTACATCCCATTTTTATCCTCCTATAAATCTTCTGCTATTTTATTAATCTTTCTCAAACGATGATTGACACCGCTTTTTGTTAAGGGAAATTCTAAACTATCGGCTATTTCTTGTAAAGAATAGTCCGGATGAGTGATACGAATTTGAGCAATTTGTTGTAACTCAATAGGTAAACTATCAAGACCAACCGTATCGTTTATTTTACTAATATTATTGATGAGTTTCATACTAGCATTGATGGTTCTAGCGATATTGGCGGTTTCAACATTATTAGCCCTGTTAATATCGTTTCTAGCCTCTTTCATCAATTTGATTTCTTCAAAGGTTTCTCTGGCTGCCATGGCATTAATAACAATCAAAAAATCCATAATGTCATCTGCCTTTTGAAGATAGGTGACAGCACCGTTTTTTCGTTCAATGACTTTGGCATCTAATAAGAATTTTTTCATGAGATTGGCTAAATCTTGTGCGTGATCAGAGTATATTGAGAAAATCTCCAGCTGATATTTACCAGAGTCTGGTTCTCTAATGGTTCCTGCTGATAAGAAAGCACCTCTTAGATAGGAACGTCCTGCCTCATCATTCGTTAGAATGTGAGGATCAATCCCAGTTGTAAAACCAAAGAAAGAGTCTGCTAGCTGTAATTGTGATAATATACGATCAACCTGTTCATCAATAAAGACTTGATAGACACGATTTTTTTTGAGATTTGTCTTTTGATGATAATTAATATCTGGTTTTACCTGACATAATTTTTCAAGCATTTCGTAAATATGTCTAGCGACTTTGGCATTTTCAGTAGTGACAGATAAGGTCAATCCTTTACTGGTCAATCCTAAATTACCTGACATTTTAATAATAGCCGATAATTCATGCACATCGTCTGTTGAAGCACTCAAAATTTCTTCTTTAACCGTGGTTGTAAAACTCATAGACTATACCCTTTTATCAAGCTCATCAGCTCTTCCACCACTAAATCACCATGGTGAAAAGCCCCACCATTTTCTAAATGTAAGAAATTAGAAGAGATAACTCGTTTCACTTGCTTAGATAAGCCTTTAAAATCATGTTCCACTTGGACTAGGTATTCATCAAACTGGTGATTATCCATATACCCTTGAGGAACAGGTTCAATATTAACTAAAACCGTATCAATAACATCTTTTCCAAGATGTTTGTTAAGAACCGTAACATGATCGCTATCAGTAAAGTGTTCCGTTTCACCGTATTGAGTCATGATGTTACAGACATAGGCTATTTCAGCAGGTGTCTTTAATAAGGCCTCTTTAATTTCTGGAATCACTAAGCTGGGTAAAATAGAAGTAAATAGAGAGCCTGGTCCTAAAACAATCATATCGCTTTCCATAATACTTTCTACCACTTTTCGACTAGCTTTTGGGACATCGTCATTATAAGCATTAGTGACATAAACATAATCAATCATTCCTTTGTAATTGGCAATTTGACTTTCTCCAATCACTTCATGACCATCTTGGAAAACCGCATGAAGTGTCAGAGCTTGATCACTAGCTGGAAAGATTTTCCCTGTGATATGGAAGAACTTTGCAAGGAGCTGAATCGCACTATAGGTAGAGCCTTTCATTTCTGAAATGCCTGCAATAATCAGATTTCCTAAAGGATGACCCGCTAAAGCACCATCATTTTCATTGAAACGGTATTGAAAAATCTGCTCATAGAATTTGGGCATATCACTCATAGCCACTAAAACATTGCGTAAATCTCCTGGAGGGACTAACTGCATAACTGATCTGAGTTCACCAGAACTGCCTCCATCATCAGCAACCGTTACAATCGCAACAATATCAACGTCTTGATGGCGTAAGCTATTTAAAATAACAGGAATTCCTGTGCCACCACCAATAACGGTTATTTTCGGTTTTCTCATGAGCGATTCAAGGTCTCCTTACGTTTTTGATAATCTCTATGGCTTTCATTGACTGGCCAATCTTGTTTTAATTCTTCGGCAATTCGGTGGGCAAAAGCAACACTTCTGTGTTGTCCTCCTGTACAACCAATGGCAATGGTTAAGGTGGATTTTCCTTCTTTACGATAGCTTGGTAAAATGGGTTGTAAGAGGGTCATTAAATGTTGATAGAACTCTTCTGATTCTTGATGATTCATCACGTAGTCATACACGGGTTGATCAAGACCTGTCATCGGCCTTAACTCAGGTTGGTAATGAGGATTTGGTAAAAAACGGACATCAAACACAAGGTCAGCATCTAAAGGTAATCCGTATTTGAAACCAAAACTAATCACTTCTATACGAAACATTTTTTGCTGATTGTCCCCAGAAAACTGATCAACAATCGTTTGACGCAGTTGTCTAGGTGTTAGGGTTGTGGTATCGACCACATTTTGGCTAAGGCTTTTTAGAGGTGCTAACAATTCTCTTTCTAATTTTATTCCATCTAACACACGACCATCCGCAGACAAAGGATGACTTCTTCTGGTTTCTTTGTAGCGAGAAATCAACTCACTATCTGTGGCATCAAGAAATAAAATTTTAACCGAAATCTGATCATTAAGTTCTAAATCATCTAAAATATTGGTTAACTCAGAGAAGAATAACCGACTTCTCATATCAACGACTAAAGCCACTTTATGATTTTCATTGGCCTGTAAAACCAACTCTAAAAACTTGGGCATGAGGGTTGGTGGCATATTATCAATAGTAAAATAACCCAAATCTTCAAAAGATTGGATGGCAACCGTTTTTCCAGCACCACTCATTCCTGTAACAATAACGAGGTTAATGGTTTGATCAGACATGGCAACTCCTTCTCTCTTTTTCTTTTCTATATTATATCAAAAAATTCACCATCCTTGTGGTGAATTTCTTTTTATGATTAACTTATTGTAAAAGCTCTAATTGTTCTTCTAGCATTTCTTCATTGATTTGACCTGGGTAGTATTTTGCTAAGCTACCATCGCTATTAATGAATACATGTGTCGGAAAAGCTCTTATGGCATAATCTTCCATAAAGTGATCACTACTATCAAAATAAACTGGATAAGTAGCGCCAAGTTCTTCTGCTGCTGCTAAAATAGTGGCAGAGTCTTTGTCAGCTGGATTACTATTTTTAAATTGTTTATCATTTGGTGAGGTAACAGATAAAAAGACGATATCATCCTTATCTTTCACTTTTTGATAGACTTTTTCTAATTCTGGAAATTCTCGCTTACAAGGGCCACACCAGCTCGCCCAAACATTAACATAAACTTTTTTCCCTTTCAAATCACTTAAGGAAATCGTTTCACCGTTCTCATCAATCAAGGTGAAATCAGGAGCTTTTTCTGTCTTTGTTTCTTGAGTTGTTTTAGTATTATTATTTGATGGCTCATTATCTTGTGTGGTTGAGCAAGCTGTTAGTAAAAAAACTGATACTAGTAATAAAAAATATTTTTTCATGGGTTAACCTTTCTTATATTAAATGATTCATAACAGTCGTAAATGATCCCGTCATAATGCTAATGCCAATCACAAGTAGAATAAGACCAGAAATAACTTTCGTATATTTGACAAATTTTACTTGTTGTTTAAAGAAGTGAAGCATCTTTTGTGAAAAAATAGCTACTAATAAAAACGGAAGCATAAAACCAATAGAATAAACTAGCAAAAAGAGGATGCTAAGACTTCCTTGATGGGAACTAGCGTAAAAGAAGACACTCGCTAAAATGGGACCAATACAGGGACTCCAAGAAAAACTAAAGGTAAATCCTAGTAAAAACGCTAAGAGAGGTCCTACTTTTTGTCCCACCTTGTAAACAGTTTGTTTGGCTGAAAATTCTCTTAATAAAAAGTCAATTTTAAGCCAGCCAATTTGAAATAGCCCCATCGCAATCATCAAAACACCACTAATCATCTGTAAAATTTTTAGATGTTCATTTAAAAAACGGCTTAAAAGACTACTTGCAAAAGCTAAGATAAAAAAGGTCAAAGCGATTCCTGAAATAAAGCACAAGGTATTAATCAAAACTCTTTTTTGGCGATTGCCTAAATGGTTTTGGCTATCCTTATCACCATCTCCTGCTAAAATACCAATATAGATGGGTAAAATAGGCAAGACACAGGGTGAAAAAAAGGATAATACCCCTTCTAAAAAGAGGGCTAATACTGTGATATTTTGAAATGCCATATCATCCTCCTCAATATAGTTATTATCGCTAAGAATAACATTCTTGCAAAAATGATTGGTTACTTACTAACTTCATCTGAAATAATAGCATCTCTATTCTTAAAATAGAGTAGAGGTGCTAATAACAGCAATAAAATACCTAATAAAATAAAAGTTCTAGCAAAGCCTATATTATCAATCAACCAACCTGTCAACGGAAAAACAATGATCATTGATAAGCTAAAACACATGGCATTGACACTCAAAAGTGTGGCTCTGACTTCACTTGGTAGCTTGTGTTGTAGGTCGTTGTTGAAAATCGGTAAAAACAAAGCATACAGACCATTACTAAAGAGATAAATAAGAGCGTAGCTAACAACATGACCAGTGATAGCAAAGATAAAACTAAGTCCTGTTAGAAAAACTAAGATTGGAAAAACACACTTAGAATGCCATTTTTCGCCAATGCGACTGGCCAACCAAACAGCTAAAACATTAATCACACTACCTAAAAGCATGATAAAACTAATTTGCCAAACGGTTAAATTGGGTAATTCATTTTGATAGTAGAAATAAAACATACACATGATGCTAGCCACAAACTGGAAACTGAGCATCCAAAAGAGCAACCCTGGTTTTTCTTTAAATTCTTTTGAAACGACTAAGACAATCGATTTTAAAGTGGTTTGTTCACCTTCTTTAGCTTTTAACTGTGGTTCTTTCATCAGATAGATTAACCCAATACCAATCAATGACAAAACAATCATGATGTAGTAAGTATAATGTAAAAGACCATGAACAAAAAAACTAGCCATAACACTGCCAAGTGCTAATCCTGCTTCAACAAAGCCAGCAATGACACTTGTGATTTTTAAGTAGCGTGACTCAAGACCGGCCTCTTTAGCCGACTCAAAAAGCATGGCAGAATCCGTTCCTGAGCTAAAATTATAGCCTAAGGCGGTTAGAATCATAGCAATGGCATAAATCCAGAAATTGCCTTGTCCCAAAATCATTAAAAGACTGGATAGGATAGTCATCACTCGACTGATATAAAGATTGGTTTTATAGGTGAATCGATCTGCCAGCATGCCTGAAGGAATTTCAAAAAGAATACTAGTCCCATGAAATAGACTTTCCAAAAGACCAACTTCTAATAAACTCATCCCGTTTTGGCTTAGAAACAAGACCCAAAAAGTGGTGATGCCAAAAAAGGATAGGAAATCTAATCCTCCAAGAAGGCTGATATTGCGACGATATTTTTTCTGATACATGCTGTTTTATTCTCCCTTACTATCAGACATTATATCATAAAAGACCCTGCCGAATCAGCACTATCTGGCGTCATTTTGAAAAAAATTAATGAGCCAATTGGCGTCGTTGAGGCTGTTGTTATAGTCATTATTAGTCAGTTAAACTAGTAATGGCACTATCAATATAATTGTATTAATCCCTGCATGACATAGGATTGAAACCCACAAATTATTGCTCTTTTTATAGGCAGTACCTAATATTGCTCCAAAGAGTGCATAATAGCCAAATGAAGCAAATGTTTCTGGACCATGTAGGATTGAAAAAATGCTAGAAGTGAGTACAATACCCAACCATGTGTTTTTAAAAGCACCTTTTTGGATAAATCCTCTTAAAAACAACTCTTCTTCCAATGGAGCAAAAATGGTAATGCTTAAAACTAATAATAATTGATAACCATCTGTTATCAAACTATTAGTAATATCAGTTCCCGACCGTGAATGAAGGACAAAAACAGAACTGTAAATAGCGGAATATAAAAAAATTGTCACCAAAGCCAGAAGAAAAATTAACCATTGCTTTTTAGTTGGAAAACGAAGTTTGTCTATCTCAGACTTTTGAAAATACCGGAAACTAAGCCACAATAAAACAATCTCTACCAGGACTTGAACAACATCACTGATGGCTTGATTATCAAAATGAAACATATATACTATAGCCCCTAAAAAAAGAGGACCTAATAACCCAATAAAAAAATTACCAACTCTTTCCAAGTTCTTCTCCTTTTTATAATTCTTTTAGCGGTAAAGCCGTCTAAGCATTCTCAAGCAGATGGAATTCCCTTTTTTCTGTGCTAGTTCTTTTTTATAACGCTCACGCTCATCTTCCATACCGTCTTTAAGTACAAAATAAACAATAAGTACAGTTCCTAAAATAAAAATCAGTTCCTTTAACCACTGCATCATTTTTTCCCTTTTAAGATTTTATGTTATTTAATTGGACAGGTTATTTGCTTAACTTGTCCTATTAATTTTACATCATAGCAATTGGACCATATAGTTTAAGATTTGGTTTGATGTCTTCAAAATGGAAACGATCGTAGGCTTTCCATGCTTGATAGGCATCAGTTTCCAGCTTTAATTGTCCAATCCCAACCAAAAGACTGGCTCTTTGATGAAATTTTTCCAATTCAAGCAAAATAACATTGTTAATCTTTTTTGTTTTTTCAATGGTTCTCATCATATCATCAATATTATTTTGGAATCTTTGTTCATCTCCCAACCCTTTTTTAGAGTTTTGAAATTTTTGATTTAAATCATTGATAAGTGTACTTGCTTCTTTTAGTGTGTCTTTAGTAAATGTTGTCATTATCATATCCTCCTTTTTTAATCTGATAATAATTGATAGGCTTTTTGAAACTGCTTTTCACTTAGAACCTGATGGTTTGTTCCATCAACATAGTCCCCAATATAGCCATTTCGATACATGTAATAACCCATGAAGCCACCGCCACCAGCACTCCCAGTCATTCCCATTTTTAGGTTTGCTCTAGTATCTGGATTAAGACCAGCTAATAGGATTAAGACATGATTATCCACCCATCTCATATAGTTTTTGACAAAGGCTTGTTTGACCCAATCAGGTTGGTTAGAATCACGACTAACTTTCCAAACATCTACCTCTTTGCCACGATACATCGCTTTCATAATAACCTTCTTTCATCCAAGTGACAGTTTTAAAAATCGAAATACTAAAAAATGAAACAGAGAAGCACTCCCCGCTGTTGATAAACGTTCAATAGTATCGATTAATTTTCTAGCGTCTTCAGGAAGCGTCACACCCGCAGCCACAATTTTTTGATTGACTGTTGAAACAAATTCCTTGGCTCTCTGTCGCAGAATCATATCATTTGACTTGCCTTCTTCTAGGAATACTAAAAAAGTCTTGGTCAAGTGATTTAAGTTGATTTTTTCATTAAGGGTGTACTCATCTCTAATGATTTGATACAAGTTTTTAACTGTTGCTTTTAGTGCCTTTTTCAACATTATTGACCCCTTTCTTGTCTCCAACCAGTAGATAGCCTTCATTACAAAATCATAACTTCTTTTGATTATCCTTTAAATGCAAAAGGATGTATCTTGCTTGTCGTTTCAGATGAGCTGTTTAATGCCTGAATTTGATGCCATACCTCACTGCCTTCTTTCGATAAAACAATACCACCAGGCATTAAATGTCTTCCAAATACTATAACAAAGCGGCGTAATTTAGAAGCTACTACAGTTTCACCTTCTTCTTTAGAGTGACGAAGGTCTAAAAATTCCTGGATCGTTTTGAGAGCATTTTGTTTAGGCTCACTAGCAATAGCCATGGCAGCAATTTCTTTTTCCAAGCTTGTCACTAAAGCAATACTTTTTTCTTTATAAGAGGTTGTCATAATTTTTTCCTTTCCTTTTTACATCATTGCGTATGTCATTGATTTTTAATACTATAGTGATGTTTTTATAACTAAATAATAGCACAATAAATTATTTTAGTTATCCTTTTTCCTAAACAGTCATTGAAATTTCTTAAATGGGGAAAAATTCTTCAAATCACAAAAACTTAAATCATTTCCATTCAAGAGCTTTTAGTAGCCGTTTAGGAAATGAAAAACATTTTTGGCGGATAAATGTTATACTTAATTTACTTAAACTGTAATTGTACAAAAAATCTTATTGGAGGTTTCAAATGAAAAAATTAGCTAAGTATGCTGGATTGCTGATTGCTTTTCTCTCTCTATCCTATCCGATTAAAGAATATTTTGGACGAGGAAGTTTGCTTGCAATTATTTTTTCCGGCCTAATTTTTCTAGTGCTTTATAGAGTCATTAATGAAAACAAAAAACATAAGAATTAAGGAAATAGCTTGTAGCAGCAAAATATAGTTATAAAAAAGCATTCTAAATTAGACTTTAGGTTTAATGTTTAGAATGCTTTTTTATAACACTTGCTTTTTAACAAGTATGATTTCAAAAATAATGACTCAGATTCTCTACTTCTATTCAAGCATTTTTCATTTTGATATTGCTAATACTGAGAACATAAATGGTCACATAAAAAATAATCAAAACATGACTGTAAAAGTAGAGGAGTTCAGGTTCTAATCCTTTGAAAATCATAAAAATATAATAAGAAATCAACAAGAGTTGAAACCATTTGGTCTGATTTAAAAAACTTTTAAAACGCTTTGAAATCTGTAAGGATGTTCGATCCGTTTTTAATGATTTATTAATCAACCAATAGATAGATACTTCAAATAGAGAGCTGTACAACAGTAACCACAATATGTTCAAATAAGGAATAGATATCATTAATCCAGTCAGACCAGATAGTATGATATTTAATAAAATGGGTAACAGTACTTTGTATTTATTCATGAGTTGCCACTTTCTTTTAACAAATAATTTAATCTTTCAGCAAAATCACAAGCTTTGAAAATGGTCTTATCATATTTTAAAGAAGGCGCCATGTCCTTTGTCACTATATTTAGCATTGATGTCTTCAATAGAACGGCAAAGTTCACTTTCTTCAGTGGTCAATGTCACTGGTCCATCATGCTTAATAGCACCAATCTCTTTGATTAACCACTTCACTTTTAAAGAAATACTTAAAATACTACCACCTTTTGGAGAAATTTCCTTAAGCCCTTCATCAATTTTAGCCACTATGGCTTGGTGAAAGGTATCGTCATAAGATGCCATTTTTTCTTTGAAGGATTCTATTAAGGGCACAATAGTAGCTTGAAATTCTGCTGTTTTATCATCTTTTTTTGTATGAAACATTTGTATAACCTCCAATTATTCTTTGCATTAATTATGGTAAAAACATGTTCTTGAATATTATAGATCATTTTATTTGAAAGGTGGAACTGTTCAAATGATTTACTTTCTTGACTATTTCTCTAAATACAACAATTCCTTTTCGAAAAATTGAAGAGTGAGGATACTCTTTAATATCAAATCTCCTTGATAAAAAACTCCCCACTATATGTTATTTAAAAACCAATTCTTCAATATTCATTTTTTTATGATATAAAAATCATTTCAATTTCCATTCATATTGTATAAAAATATATTGTTTTTTTCAATTACTTTTATATTGTTTTTTGATAAAACTTGCCACTGATAAAGTCATCATCCCCAAAAAACTTAACCAAATTCCAGATGTTGCATTAGTTTTTGGTAATTCAGCCATTTTACTTTTTTCTGTATGTGATAATGTTTGTTTTATAAGTTTTGGATATTCTTGTTTTTCATTGGTTAAAGTCTCAACAAAGGATTTTTTATCAGAATTGTTTTCTGATTGTGACTCTTTAGATTGATTTAATTCTTTTGAATTTTTGTTTGGAATATTGTCATCAATGGTGTTTTGAATGGTTTTTGATGGCTCTGATGATGTGCCTTCTTTATTTTCTGCTAGTTGATCTGGTTTATCTTCTTTGTCTTCTTCCATAGGTGACTCTGGTTGTTTATTCAAATAAAGGTAGTCATAAAGTTGTTGAGCATCTAGACCTCCACCTACCCATCCTGATACAGGTTTACCATTTTTTAAGTAAAGAATTGTTGGAGTCCCTGGAATCCCTATGGTTTTAAATAATAATTCTTGGGCTGCTTCATCAAAATCTTCACCATCAATATCATAATACTCTAGATTACCATTGATAAGTTGATTAAATTCTTTCAAAGTTGGAGAAAATTGGCGACAATAGTAACACGTTTCACGACCAAAATAGAGTGTATGTTCTAGATTATCTTCAGTAAGTGCAGATTTAACATCTTCAATAGTGATTTTCTTAAAATCAGCTACATTAACCGCATACTCTTCTACAGTAATTTCAACAGCATTTGACTCCATTTCCGTTTCATCAGAAGTAGTTGTTGCTTCTTCTACTTCTGTTTTCTCTGATTCTGAAATAGAATTTGGAATGTCACTAACCACAGTAGTGGACTGATTTGGATTATTAGTACTTTCAATGTCGTCAGCTAAAACAACAGTAGCTGTCAGTGTTGCAATAACAGCCGAACTAAGTAAAAGTGATTTAAGTATTTGTTTTTTCATTTTAAACTCCTTTTGTTTTTTTATAAAATTAGTATACACAGATTTATTTTTCAAATACTATAAAATCCTAAACAGTCACTTAAACGTCCCGAATGGTAAAATCAGTGTTTTTTGAGAAATAATAAGACATTTATATGACTGGATAACTTAATGATTTAAAATAACAATACGTAAAGAGTTATAAAGCTATTATATCCCATATGGCATAGAATCGGTACGAGTAGATTTTTACTTGATTTTAAAGAGAGGGCGAAAATGGATGCAGAAAGTGCATAATAGATAAATGAAACGATATTAGTGGGCTCATGCAATAAAGCAAAGACGCAAGTCGTTAAGATAATACCTAACCAAGAATTTTTAAAAACACCTTCTTGGATTAATCCTCTGAACGTTAATTCTTCTTGAATTGGGCCTAAAACTGAAACGGTAACAATAAATGAAAGACTGAGCCCTTTCGTTATTTTTTCATAAAGATAATCAGAATTATTGCTTGTTACATCAAAAATACTGGTATAAATGAAAAGTAGTGCAATAGAAAGTCCTAAAAAGAACAACCATTGAAAAAATTGTTTTTTGGTTAGAAAACCGAGACTAACAACATTTTCTTTTTTAATAAACCAAATAAATAGCGTTAAAAGTAAAAGATTGATGATTATAACTAATAGTTCATTTTTACTTCTCATATTGAGATTATAATTCAGAGCACCAGAAATAACTGGTAACATCATTCCAATAAAAAAGTATTTAATTTTTTTGAACATGTTATTCTCCTATAACTAAAAAGTGAACATGATTTTTGGAAGAATTTTTCCAAATTTTGATATCATTCTTAATTTATTATCTCAAAAATTAAGAGAAATATTCTATTAAATCTTAAACAGTCATTAAAACGTCCTGAATGGAGAACTTATCTAAATGTTAATTCTAAAAAACACCTCAATTGTCAAGTAAAGTGCAACAAATTGTTTATCTGACTAAGTCATTAGTTCTTAAACTGTTTGAGCTAGCTCAAACAGTTTTTTAGCAGACTGATAGTTGTGTATCCTTCTAAGTCTGTCATTAATAGCTTGAGTATAGATAACTAGGTTTTCTTGAGTCAAACCAGTTAGTGAAACGCCTTTAGGAACAAACTCCCTAAGTAAGCCATTGAAATTCTCATTTGTCCCACGTTCGTGAGATGAATAAGCATGAGCAAAATAAACCTCAATGCCTTCTAATTCGCTTAATAAAGAAAACTCACTCCTATTATCAGCTGTGATTGACTTGATGGGATAGCTTTTCAGATAATATAAAACAGTTTGATTCACATATCCAGTTTTCTTCTCAGGAAATTTAATAGTTAGTGCATATCTTGTTTGACGTTCAACTAAGGTCATAATGGTAGGCTCACCAGCAGTTTTCAATCTAAGTACTGAGTCAATCTCCCAGCGTCCAAAAGTCGAACGGTCATTAATTGAATGAAATCTTTGATCAATGGAAGTTCCAAGGTGTTTCTTGGTTGATGGACGTTTCTTAGTTTTTTTCGAATGTGAACAATTTTGGTTGAATTAATTGCTTTAATAGGTATTAGTCCCTGATGAATGTAGTATAGAGTGTTTTAGCTCTTGGAATGATTTCTTCAGGATGTTTAATCTTATAAACATGGATAAAAGTATCAACACTATAAATCCTAGGTTTAGTGGTCATCGCTTCTGTAAAAGCTGTCAGAAAGTTCTTCGATAGTCTCTCAAATTTCAGGTAGTAACTAACTTCTTAGCTTTGTAATAACGGTTTTGAGCTGTTTCTGCGAAGTATTGTCCGTAATACACTTTCTTACCGTTTACTTGCTTCACTTGCCTAACAGTTCCACGTTTTATTTCACGTGAAATAGTTGAGCGATGTCTCCCCAAACGTCGAGCAATTTCGGCTAATGTCAAACCCTCAGACAAGTTAACTTCAATTCTCCTACATTCTAATTCAGAAAGATGGCGATAAAGGTGTTTTATGGTAGAATTTCATCTTTCCTTTATACTGTGTTTTACAACTTTAGTATATCAGATGAATATGTCTGTTTTGTTGCACTTCATTTTACAACAGGACAAAAAACAAGAAACGATAAAGTTAATTAACTTTATCGTTAATCGTTTAATTAGACTACATCATTTCTGCCTTAGGTTTTACCGGAGTTGGATAAGGGATAGGTTTCGGATATTTAAAAATAGGTGTAAGACCTTGATTATTGAAAAGATTTCTTACATTTCCTCCAATAATATAACAAAGTTCAGAAACTGTTAATTCCTTTATATACATTTATAATGTCTCCTTATAATTAATAATTTAAACTCAGTATTTGACTAGTTAAACAAAGAAAAGATAATTTTTTACTTAATTTCATAATAGAACCTTAAAAAAATTTTATGAAAACAGATGTATGTCATAATTCATAACAGCTAATAACTTACTTCTTGAAAATTTAAGAGATTAAGAAATATTTTGTTATATTTACTATCTTACTATTAGTCAAAAAGTATAAATTATACCTGATAAAATCTAAACAAATAATTAAATAAAAATAAATTCCCACAATACTGTTTGGTTAGTACAATATATTATATTCATATTTTTTAATCATTTAACACTGAGGTAAAATTTTACCTGGATAAGCAGGTGTATAGTTGAAGCATACTGGCACACTTCCTCCATGCCTATAGTTTTGACTCAACCACCCTTCAATTTTTGACCAAACAACTTCTGGATGAAATATAGATCGAGGATTACTTCCACCATTAATTAACTCTAGTTTATATAAATCAATCACATTATATTTTTCCATTTTTCCATTTTCCTCCATTTAACAAGGCAAGACCGGTGCAGGATATGCAGGTCCATAGTGATAACAAATAGGTTGATGCCATTTTCTCGCAGGTTGATGAGCCAGTCCTCTTCCAATTATTTCCCCAATTCCATATAAATCAATCATTGGATTCCAAGGAACCCCTGCACCTGAAATTACTTCTAATTCAGATTCTATTAACATTTCAAAATTTTTCATCATTTTTCTCCATCAATTAACCTAGATTTGTACAATACCAATGTTTTCCTTTATCCATAATACACTTTTCATCAGTATATCCTGCAATAACACCATAAACAAAGGCACCACCTAGGAGCCATCCAACAATGCCTCCTTCAACAGTGCTAAGCACATCATTATCTATTGTTTCAAACTTATTAACTGTCTTTTTGTTCATATCGAATTTCTCCTATATTTATGTTTTTTTATTTTGTCTTGTTGCAACTTTGACAAACTTAGTTTAACACAATCAATATATTTTTCTTTGTCATTTCCTGAACAGTCATTGAAATTTCCTAAATCGAAAATAATAACCATTTAAGATTAAAAATCAACCTTTTAGGTAGTGTAACTCAAAATAATTTTTTATAGTTTTACCATTCTGGACGTTTTAATGACCATTCCGGATTTATAATTATTTTTTTGTTGTTATATGTCATAATAAATTTGTGATTTTAAGAAAGGAAAAGTTAACATGACATCTTATAAAAAAACATTTGTTCCTCAAATAGATGCGAGAGATTGTGGCGTTGCTGCTTTAGCATCCGTTTCAAAGTTTTACGGTTCTGATTATTCTTTAGCCCATTTAAGAGAACTAGCAAAAACTAATAAAGAAGGCACGACAGCCTTAGGAATTGTTAAAGCTGCCAATCAGATGGGATTTGAAACAAGAGCTATTCAAGCTGATATGTCTCTCTTTGACATGGATGATGTTCCTTATCCCTTTATTGTTCATGTCAACAAAGAAGGAAAACTACAACACTATTATGTAGTTTATCAATCCAAAAAAAATTATCTTATTATTGGTGATCCAGATCCAACTGTCAAGATTACTAAAATGCCTAAAGAGCGTTTTGAAACTGAATGGACAGGTGTTGCTATCTTTTTAGCTCCTAAACCAGATTATAAACCTCACAAAGATAAAAAAAATGGTTTAATGAGTTTCTTACCTCTTATTTTCAGACAACGTTCCCTCATATTTTACATTATATTATCCAGTCTCCTAGTCACTCTAATCAATATTCTTGGATCTTACTATCTTCAAGGAATTTTAGACGAATATATTCCAAATCAAATGAAATCTACTTTAGGAATCGTCTCTATTGGTTTGATTATAGCCTATATTCTCCAACAATTGATGAGTTTTTCTCGTGATTATCTACTGACAGTATTAAGTCAAAGACTTAGTATCGATGTTATCTTATCATATATTCGACATATTTTTGAATTACCAATGTCCTTTTTTGCAACGCGACGAACAGGAGAAGTTATTTCTAGATTCACAGATGCCAACTCAATTATTGATGCGCTGGCTTCTACAATATTGTCACTTTTTCTTGATATTTCAATTTTAACTATTGTAGGTAGTGTCTTATTAGTTCAAAATACAAATCTTTTTCTGTTATCCTTGGTCTCTATTCCTATTTATATCATCATTATTTTTATCTTTATGAAACCGTTCGAAAAAATGAATAATGATGTCATGCAAAGTAATGCCATGGTTAGCTCAGCTATTATTGAAGATATTAATGGTATTGAAACTATTAAATCATTAACTAGTGAAGAAACACGCTATCAAAAAATCGATAGTGAATTTGTTGATTATCTTGACAAATCTTTCAAATTAAATAAGTACACTATTTTGCAGGGTGCACTTAAACAAGGTTCACAATTAATTCTTAATATTGTTATCTTATGGTTTGGTGCACAATTGGTGATGACAGGTAATATTTCCATTGGTCAATTAATTACTTTCAATACACTTTTGTCTTATTTCACTAATCCTTTAGAAAATATTATCAATCTTCAAACAAAATTACAATCAGCCAAAGTGGCGAATAATCGCCTTAATGAAGTTTACCTAGTTGAATCAGAATTTCAAAAGAGCAAATCATTAATCGGTGAGCAAATTCCACATGGTGATATTCAGTTTGAAAATCTTTCTTACAAATATGGTTTTGGACGCGACACCTTGTCAGATATTAATTTCACGATAAAAGCAGGTGATAAAATCAGTATTGTTGGCATCAGTGGTTCAGGTAAAACAACCTTAGCAAAGATGATTGTTAATTTTTTTGAACCCTACAAGGGAAGAATTACTATTAATAAGACAGACTTGAAAACAATTGATAAAAAGTTGTTACGGCAATATATCAATTACCTTCCTCAGCAGGCTTATATTTTTAGTGGAAGTATCCTAGAAAATTTAACATTGGGTGTTAACCAACAGATTAGTCAAGAAGATATTTTTAGAGCTTGTGAAATGGCTGAAATTCGCAAAGATATCGAAGAAATGCCGATGGGTTATCAAACTGAACTTTCTGATGGTGCAGGCTTATCGGGTGGTCAAAAACAACGAATTGCACTAGCTAGAGCTCTTTTAACCAAATCCTCAGTATTAATCTTAGATGAAGCAACAAGTGGATTAGATGTTTTAACAGAGAAAAAAGTCATTGATAATCTTATGTCTATGACAGATAAAACCATTGTTTTTGTTGCTCATCGACTTAGTATTTCAGAAAGAACCAATCAGATTATCGTTCTCGATCAAGGTAAAATTATTGAGTCTGGTTCTCATCAGGAATTAATAGCTAAGGGCGGTTTTTATCATAACCTTTTTAATAAATAAGGAGAAAATAATGAATCCAAATCTTTTCAAAAGTGCTGAATTTTATCACAGACGTTATCATAATTTTGCAACACTTCTAATTCTTCCACTTATATCACTTGTTAGTTTTCTTATAGTCTTCTCCCTTTTTGCAAAGAAGGAAGTGACTATAACATCACAAGGAGAAATAAGACCTACCAAGATAATCGCTTCTATACAGTCAACAAGCAATAATACTATTGTTACTAATAACTTAAATGATAACCAGCTTGTTAAAAAAGATGAGCTTCTGATTAAATACTCAGAAACAATGGAAGGTTCACAAAAGAAAGCCTTAGAAACACAATTAGAGACACTGGAACGACAAAAAAAAGAGCTTGAAACATTGAAAACAAGCTTGAAAGAGGGAGCGAATCAGTTTTCTGGTGAAGACGAATTTGGTTACGTTAATACCTTTAATAACTTTATTTCACAATCACAGGATATTGAATTGGGTATTTCGAAAACTAATGCCGAGGTTGCTAATCAGGCGGCTCTTGCAAATAATACCGTTGCAACAATTGATATACAAATCAATACTCTCTATCAACAAATTTCTGATTACGAAGAACTTAAACAAGCTATCTCTAATCAGACAAATAATCTATCATCCAGCAACCCACATCAAGATATCATTAATCAATTTTTAAATCAACCACAATCCCAACAAGAAACTTCAAAACAGCAATATCTTTCTCAAATTAATCAGAATATTTCTGAACTCAACAACGCCATATCTAGTTTAAATATTCAAAAGTCAGGTACTGGAAGCATAGCAACGTATGATAATAGTTTGGTAACTAAAATAGAAACCTTGAGAAGCCAATTTCTTCAAAATGCCGCACAACAACAATCAACGGTAGATACTCAAATAACTGAATTAAAAGCAAAAATAGAACAAGCTAATGTTCAGTTAGAAAATAACACAATTATAGCTCCTGAAAGTGGTATTATACATCTCAACACTGAGTTTGAAGGGAAAAATCTCATTCCCACAGGTAGTGAAATCGCCCAAATTTTTCCAAATATCACAAAAACAAAAGAAGTCCTTATCACCTACTATGTTACTTCAGAATATGTATCCTTATTAAAAAATAATCAAGTTGTACGACTAAGTCTAGAAAAAATTGGGAACCAAAATACTACAATCACAGGAACTATTCAAACCATTGATGATACTGCAACAAAGACAGAGCAAGGCAATCTTTTCAAAGTCACTGCTGTTGCCAAACTATCTATCAAAGATAGTAACCTAGTACAATATGGACTTCAAGGACGAGTCACTAGTGTTATTGCTAAAAAAACATACTTTGACTACTACAAGGATAAACTCTTGACAAATCATGATTAACCGTTTAGGATGTTTCAATGACCATTAAAGATATAATGAATAACTTTATAAAAATTAGATTAAAATAAAATAAAAAATTAAAGGAGATTTATTATGGAAAAAAAAGAAAACTGTCAACCTTTTGCTGAACTAAAGGTTCAAGAGCTTGATCAAATATCAGGTGGAAATTGGCTGAGAGAAATCTGGATAGGTATTGTGTACGGTAAATCAAAGTTTATTGATAAATAATTATTAAAGAAAATGCAGAAACAGGTAATATTACCTGTTTCTGCATTTTCTTTAATAATTATTGGTATATTTCTAAAACTTGACTAAAGCAGTAGTTCTGTGCACTGGTTTTTAGAGAAACATTGGGATAGCGTTCAATGATTTTCATGACATTGTATAATCCAATCCCTCTTCCTTTACCCTTGGTACTCACCCCATAGTCATAGAGCCTCGAAATATCCATCCTTTCTTCTTTGATGGTATTCTCCACTATAAATAATTGCTTATTAGCAGATGAAAAAAAGGCAATTGATATTTCTTGTGGTTTTGCTTCTATCGCATTATCACAAAGGATTGAAACAACTGTGACAAAGTCAATTAAGTCCATTTTTTGTGGTTCAATAACCTCAGGAACATCTATTGTCACTAAGAAGTGTTTTTCTGTTGCCTGAATAAATTTTGTAGCCAGTAAACTCTTTAATGCCGGATTGTTGATATTGACTAATCGTCCCAGATCATATTTGTGATTTTTAAAGTCTAAATCGGAATCTTTAAGAACTGATGAATAGATACTTTTCACTTGATTGATATCCTCAGATTCAATACCTAATCTTAACGTTGTCAATAAGTTAATATAATCATGACGAAAACTTCTAATATCCTTATAAAGCCCTTCAATTTGCTTGTTATAGTTTTCCATTCCTTTTAGCTGCAAATCTTTTTGGAAACTTAACTGCTCCTGTACTTGTTCTCGCAAACGCCGATCCATTTGATTAATAAGACCCATGAAGAAGATAAGATAAATAATCACAATCAATTCGCGGTAAATGATAGTAGAAACATTTTTCTCAAAATCCATAAAATTTAAAATACCAAAAACAATATGATACAACACCATAAGCCAGTTAGTTAAATAGAACAATTTAATACTGTTGACATCAAGTGGTTGTGTTTTATAACGTGAAAAGTCATACCTCAACCATCTTAGGAACATCAAGCAGATAAATACGACTATTGCATTAACTATAATATTCCATATTCGTTTTTCTAATAAATCTTCATTTAACCCAAAAATAGGTAGTATAAAAAAAGAAAAAGCGTTATTAAAAATAATATAAAGAGTTGGTGGAAATAACCCATAAAAAATTAAGAGTGATTTTGGTAAAGGTCTCAAAAAAAGAAAAGAAATAATAACCATGTAGAGTGGATAATCAAAATAAACGAAAATATTAACTTGAGTAAGCTTTATCAAAACTAATATGAGTCCAGCAATTGGGAAGCGAAGTAAAAAAGCGAATAGTAATTCTCTCCAAGTTAACACTCTTTTATTAATTTTTGAAAACAAAATAAAATCAAAAGACAAAGAAATAAATGGAAATACTACAAACATAAAAGTAGGGATGAAATTCTCCATTAGTGCAAGCCCTCAACAATCTTTACAATAGTATTAATTTTTTGTCTTGAAACGAGGCAGCTAGTCCCATTTGGGAAATAAACGACTCTGTCTTGTCTATCTATTTTAAGAACATTTGCAGGATTAATGGCAAAAGAGCGATGACATTGAATTAAGCGATTGTCCTGCTTTAAAATTTCAGATAGACTAGCCGTAAATTCCATTCTATCGTTTTTGGTGTAGAGGATAACACGATGTGGTCTTGGTGATGTTTCGATATAATACACTTCATTGAAAGGGTACTGAACTTGGGCAAACTTAGACTTAAAATAGAATGACTCTTCTGCCACTGTTTTGCTATCTTTTTGGTCAGCATAGATAAGAGTTGTTTCTATTCTATTTTCAAACTCTTCTTGAGAGAGTTCTTTATCAATGAAATCTAAAGCAGCCACTTGATAACGAAAGGTGAGCGGCATAAACTCAGTATGTGTGGTCACAAAAACAATAATCGCATAGGGATCAATCGTCCTAATTTGTTTTGCCACTTCTAACCCTTTCAACTCGTCTGTTTTGATCTCAATATCCAAGAAAAACAGCTGATGAGTCCCTTTTTCTTCAATCGCCCCTAATAATTGATTAGCTTTCCCAAATACTTCCAATTTTTTAGGAGAAATGCCATGCATTCTTGTTAGTTCTTTAATAGCTGTTTCCAATCGTGTTTGTTGAATAAAATCATCTTCTAAGACAAATATATTCACTTCATTTCCTCCTATTTAAGCCATGTTTTTAGTAACTGATGATAGCGACGTCTTGAAAACGTAACTTGATACTGACCATCATTCCCAAGTAGTATTTGTTTATCTTTCAATTGAATTTCTCTGATTTTTGACACATTAACCAAACAATTGCGATGACATCTTACTAACATAGTCGAGTGTAGATGCTCTAATTGACTTAATTTTTGTAAATAATCATAGGTACCACTATCCGCCACTACTTGAAGGTAATGAGGTTTAGTAGGATGAGATTTGATGTAGTATATGTCGGATAATTCGATTTTAGTCATATTTTGCTTGTTTTTAATGATAATAGATGGCATAGACTACCTCCTTTTATCAAAGAATATCATAGAAAAAATCACTTCATCTTCTTAAATCCTAAATGGTTATTAAAACGTCTTAAACTGTTATGATTATCCTATTTAAGAAAGTTTAGTGACTCTTTAGGATTTTGATGTTCTTTTGAAGAAAAATATACTATACTTTTTTTGAAAAAACAAGAAAGGATAAAAGGTATGATAATAATTTTTCCCTTTTCATTAATGAGCCTTTTTATAGCATTGATAGTTAAATACTACCTAGTTATTAACAAAAGAAAAATCAAAATTAGTCTAAACAAGCATTTTAATGTATCACATCAACCCACAATCTATTTTATCATAAAATCAGCCCATTTAACATCCAACAAAATGTATTCTTATCTTGATGAGATACGAAACCACTCAGAACGAGCAAACATTATCATTATTGGAAGTCATATTCAATACGATGATCTTTTTAAAAATCATTATCGTATTTTCGATGTCATTGATACGACAAAAAATAAATCCCTTAAAAGCGTTAGCAACAAAATAAGGTTACAACTAGATAGCATTTATGACTAAAATAATTGTAAAAAGTCTATTTGCATTTTTCGTTTGAGAATCGTTCTCCCTAAAAAAAAGCAACTCCTAAGAGTCGCTCTTTTTGCTTCTTATTTTTTATGGTTTCAAGCGGTGTAGCATTCGTGGGAATGGAATGGCTTCACGGATATGTTCATTGCCTGTGACAAAGGTTACCATACGTTCTAGTCCTAAACCAAATCCTGAGTGTGGCACGCTACCGTACTTACGAAGATCTAGATACCAACCGTATTCTTCTTCTGATAAACCGAATTCAGCAATTTTAGTTTTTAAATAATCATAGTCAGTCGCACGTTCACTACCACCAATAATCTCACCGTAGCCTTCTGGTGCAATCAAGTCAGCACAAATCACCACGTCATCTCTTGTTGGGTGTGGTTTCATATAGAAGGCTTTAATCGCTTTTGGATAGTTCATGATAAAGGTTGGCACACCGTAGTAGTTGGACACAAAGGTTTCATGTGGTGAGCCAAAATCATCACCCCACTCGATTGGTTCGTAATCATTTTCGGCTGCTTTTTCTTGCAATAAAGCAATCGCATCATCATAGGTCACACGCTTGAAGGGTTCGTTGAGGTATTTCTCTAAGAGACTTCTATCACGCTCTAAAACATCAAGAGCATAGCCTTGATTATCCAATACTGCTTTGATTAAGAACTTGATATAGGCTTCTTGAATATCAAGAGATTCTTCGTGTTGCACAAAGGCCATTTCTGGTTCAATCATCCAAAATTCTGTCAAATGACGTCTTGTTTTTGATTTCTCAGCACGGAAAGTCGGACCAAAAGTAAAGACCTTACCAAGAGCCATTGCCCCTGCTTCTGCGTAGAGTTGACCAGTTTGACTTAGAAAGGCTGGTTGGCCAAAATAATCTGTTTCAAATAGTTCTGTGGTTCCTTCAGGCGCCGAACCTGTTAAAATTGGTGAATCAATCTTGATGAAACCTTCTTTGTTAAAGAATTCATACGTCGCACGAATCAGCTCATTACGAATCAACATGATGGCATGTTGCTTACGCGATCTCAACCAAAGATGGCGATGGTCCATCAAGAAGTCTGTTCCATGTTCTTTTGGTGTGATTGGGTATTCATCACTTTCACCAACGACTTCAAGGTCAACAACGTCAAGTTCATAACCAAATTTTGAACGTTCATCTTCTTTAACAATACCTTTGACAAGGACAGATGTTTCTTGGCTTAGCTTTTTAATCGTATTAAATTTTTCTAAACCTGCTTCTTCACCAAATTTTTCGATAAAGTTTGGCTTAAAGGCAACCGCTTGGAAAAAGGCTGTCCCATCACGAAGTTGTAAAAAGGCTAATTTCCCTTTTCCAGATTTATTGGCAACCCAGGCACCAATAGTGACTTCTTGACCAACATAGTGTTTAACATCGATAATTGATACGTATTTTTTTGACATAATCTTTCTTTTCTATCCTTTTCTTATTTTTTCATAAATGCTGTTAAGCGACGAACGCCTTCTTTGAGGGTTTCTAAGTCTGTGGCATAACTGAGACGAACATTTTCTGGGGCACCAAAGCCCTCTCCTGTCACTAGAGCAACACCTGCTTCTTCTAAAATAGCCATTGTAAAGTCTGTAACATTTTGATAGCCCTTCATTGCCATTGCCTTAGAGACGTTTGGAAACAGATAAAAAGCGCCTTGCGGTTTAACCACTTCAAAGCCTGGAACAGCTGCTAACAGAGGGTAAATGGTATTTAGACGTTCTTCAAAGGCTTGCCTCATCTTCTCAATCTCATCTTGAGGGCCGCTAAGGGCTTCAATGGCAGCATACTGAGCAACTGTTGTCGGATTTGAAGTGGTCTGTCCTAAAATTTTGCCCATAGCCGCAATAATCTCTGGCTGACCAACCGCAAAGCCAATGCGCCAGCCTGTCATGGCATAGGTTTTTGAAACACCATTAACGACGATGGTTTGCTGTTTAATGTCATCACTGAGCGTTGAAATAGGCGTGAACTTAGCCCCATTATAAACCAGTCTGCCATATATGTCATCTGCTAAGATGAGAATGTCATTGTCAACTGCCCACTGGCCGATGGCTAGAAGTTCGTCTTTATCATAAATCATCCCTGTTGGATTAGAAGGTGAGTTCAATAAAAGAACTTTTGTCTTCTCAGTTTTAGCCGCTTCTAGCTCAGCTACCGTCACTTTAAAGTGATTGCTTTGTTTGGTAGGAATAATGATTGGAGAGCCTTGTGCCATCTTGACCTGATCGGCATAGCTAACCCAGTAAGGTGCAGGTATCAACACCTCGTCAAAAGGATTAAGCACCGCCATGAAAAAACTATATAAGATAAATTTGGCACCAGTCCCAACGGCAATCTCCGTCTTTGAAACCGAGTAGCCGTAGTGTGTTTTCATATAATCTCTGATTGCTTCTTTAAGGGCAACTAAGCCTGAAGCCGGTGTGTAAAAACTTGCCGACCCATTTCTAATCGCTTCAATCGCTTTGTCTTGAATCGATTGAGGGGTCACAAAATCAGGTTCGCCCAAGGTCAGATTGATGATATCACGTCCACTTGCCTGCAAGGCTTTAGCACGCGCACCAGCTGCCAAAGTCACACTCTCAGACATGTTCAAGACACGATCTGATAATTTTACCATATCTCCTCCGCGGTATTCTATCATTCTTTAAAGTTCAAAAGTGATCCATAACGGTTTCACCCTGATAATCTCATAATGGGTTACTAAAAGTTCTCATCACTTATTTAACATTACCTATTATAGCAAAAAATCAGATAGTTCTGATAGAATTTCTTCAAAATTTTCTTCCCTAACGGGAGATTGTTTGGCTAAGGCCTTACTAATTTGTTTGCCATAACGTTTGGTGACTACCCTATTATCTAAAATAACCACTGCAGAGCGTTGTGTTTTTCTACGATTTGTCCGTCCGATCGCCTGTTTTAATTTTAAAATAGCAACTGGCAGAGTATAGTCATAAAAAGGATTTTTCTTATGTTCTCTAAGATAACTTGCCATTTTTTTAGTGAAAAAATCCTCTGGATTATCAAACGGTAACCTTGTAATGACTGCTATTATTTTATCTTGACTAGTGAAGTCAACACCTTCCCAAAAACTACCCGTTCCAAGGAGAACTTTACTTTCTCCGTTGTCAAAACGTCGTTTAATATTGCTAGCTAACCCATTTTTATACTGGGTTAAGTGCTTGATATGATGCTCATCCAAACGTTCTGAAACAGATAACATGACCTGTTTTGAAGTGAATAAGACCAGCATAGGAATATTTTTTTGACTCAAGGCGATTAATTTTTCAACCAATAAAGCTTCATACGATGCTAAGTCAGATTTTTCATAAGGATCAGCGGCCTTATCAAGCCAAATGTTTTGATTATTGTTAATATCAAGTGGCAGATAATCAAACGTCACCTCATCAAAACCAAGTAAGTCAGCCAGATTGACTTTCTTACTAATCGAAAGCGTTGCTGAAATGGCATAGGTTTTTGTTTGCGGTGAAAGGTATTGCTGAAAACGTCTAAAGTCGGTCTCTCCAGCTCTTAAATAGGTTTCACGGTGTGTCTCAAATTGCTCGCTCTCCAACCAAAAAGCAGTATAAGAGCCAAGCAATAACTGTTTCAAGTCATCCAAATCATTATCAGGATATTCACTCATATCCTGTCTTAATTGCGTGATGCTATCTTCTTCTAACAGCATTCTTTTTTTCTGATAAAAGTCACTCACCAAATGGGAAAGCTCAAACTGGAGGCTCTCAAGCAATCTCTGCAAAATAAGTGGTGACTCTTGTTGCAATTTTTTATGAATGATTTGTAAGATTTTTGTGACATTCACCTTTTTTTGTGAGGCTCTCTCCAAAGCCAAAAAGAATTTTTGCGCCTCATCAATCACTAAAACCTTGTTTTCTAAAAAGGATTTATCATGTGCTGAACGAGCCAGTAAATAAGCATGATTTGTAATCAGAATTGGTTTTTTAGCTTGTTTACTTTCTATTTTATGCCAGAAATCAACCTCAAAAAAAGGAGACGATGCGTCTATAAAACCATCGTGCTTAATCTCATCAAAATAAGCCTCAAAACGTTGCTTTTGTTTGACTTCATCCAAATCACCTGTCTCGGTTTCAAGCAACCAGACAAGTAATTGCATTTTATAGCGATTAATCAGACGATTATGGTCTTGTCGCTGCAAGGTTTGGTAAAAAGCATCTAGTTTGAGATAATTTTGCGGACTTTTAATACTTTGACAATCGATATGAAAGGTTTCTTTGATTTTTTGCCCTTCATTATCAACAATCTGATCTTGTAATACTTTTGTCGGGACACTGATGAGGAGTTGTTTTCCTTCTAATCTAGGCAAAAGCGTTAAAAGGTAGCCATAGGTTTTACCAATACCCGATTGTGCTTCGATAAAACTAGTACTTGAGTCATCAAAACGCTCAGCAATTAAATGAGCAAATTGAGACTGAATGGGTCTATCTTCTAGCCCTAGGTAATGGCAATTAGTCTCAAAATCACGGGATAATTGTTTTGGTTTTGCTAAGGCTTTTTCTTTTTTTAATAAAATATCAGCGACCCTAATATAATCTTTATCATCCTCACTCGTTTTTTCAGCAATGATTTCCTGAATCACCATTTGTGTTTCAAATAAAAGACTATCCCCATAAGTGACAATTGTTTCAAGGGTTCTTTTGGGCATTTGTCGCATTTTATTTCTTAATTTTAAGAATAATTCTGCCGTAGCTTTAGCATCTGAAATAGCTGTATGAGCATTTGCCAAATTGAGAGACAGACTTTTAGCCAGTATCGGCAGACTGTATTTTTCAAGGGTTGGGTAAAAGACTTGTGTCAATTCAACTGTATCAACACGAGGTGTCATTAATTCATAACCTTCAAAAAATAAGTGTTCTGCTAGTAGATTAGCATCGAATTTCACATTATGGGCAACAAAAACACAGTCTTCAAGTAGGTCAAAGATTTCTTTTGCCACTTGTGAAAACTCAGGAGCCTTACTTAAACGCTTATCTGTTAAACCGGTTAATGAAATAATATGATCATCTAATTTTTCGTGCGGATTAATATCTGTTTCATAGGTTTTAATGATGTGATCATCTTGAATGATGACAATGCCAACTTGAATAATGGAAGCATTTATTCCTGCTGAAGTCGCCTCCAAATCAACAATGGCATATTTAGGCTTTTTCATCTCTTCTATCATAATATCCCTATTATATCATAGACTTTAGTACTTTTCGAAAGACGCGACAAAGTCTTTTCGAAATAAAAAAACTCTAACAAAATATTTTGTTAGAGTTAGTTTTTTAACGATTAAAACTTTCAGTCAATTGTGGTACCACTTGTTTTTTACGAGAAACAGCACCTTCAAGGAAAGCATGATTGTCAACCAACTTGAAGTTAAAGGCTGCTTCAATTTTATCTCTATTGTCACCAAGTGATAAAATTTCTGAATTAGAATTGATAATATCAGTAATCATCAAGACAAAGTCAGAATAACCATTGGCAGCAATTGCTTTTTTGATAGCTTCTTCGATTTCTGCTTGACGTTCTAGAACTTCAGCAATGTCGACTGTATTGACTTGAGCAACACGGACCTTGCTGCCATTAAGTTCAAACGTTTTAGCATCGATATCAATCAATTCATCAGCAGTTTTGCTAGCTAGATTAGTACCTGCCTTAAGCATTTGAAGACCATATTCTTCTAAGTTAACTCCTGCAATCTCAGCTAGTTCTTTAGCAACACCATGATCAATGTGATGAGTTGTTGGCGATTTTAACAGTAGGGTATCAGAAATTAAACCAGAAAGTAGCATTCCTGCGATATCTTTAGGAACAGCAACATTATTTTCTTTAAACATACGATAGGTAATCGTACTTGCTGAACCAACTGGCTCAAGACGCATAAAGAGTGGATTAGCAGTTTCAAAGTTAGCTACACGGTGATGATCCACCACATAAACCACTTGGACATCTCGAATATCAGAGATAGATTGTTGAAATTCATTGTGGTCAGTCAACATGACTTGAGTAGCACCAGCTTCTTTAGCTGAATGAACAACCTCAAGAGGTTTAACACCGAAATAATCTAACGCAAAAGCTGTTTCTTCGTTCGGTTCACCTAAAGCAACTGCTTTAGTGTCATAGCCAAACGCTTCTTTTGCCAAATGAGCAAATCCATAAGCAGAGCCAATAGCATCTGTATCAGGATTTTGATGACCAAATACTAAAATTTTAGACATTTTTTTACCTCTTCTAATAGCTTTTAATAGCTTTTTCTAAATTCACCTTATTTTATCAGAAAAATAAAGATATAGCAAAACTGGACACTTTATTTTTGCAAAACAAAAGAAGTTATTAAACAAACTTCTTTTAGATATTAACCATGAACGCGTTTCATATAATCTTGATAGCTTTCTGTTTCCATCAATTCTTGTGCATTTTTAACGCGATCTTTTGTCGGTGGTTTAACACCAGCTAGTGGGTATGGAATTCCCAATTCACGCCACTTAAATTCACCCATGGTATGATATGGAAGAATTTCAAATTTATCAACATTTTTTAAGGTTTTAACAAATTTTCCAAGTTCAATCAAATCCTCATCGATATCTGTTAGGCCTGGCACCAAGACATGACGTATCCAAACAGGAATATTTTTATCAGACAGGTAACGCGCACAAGCAAGAATATTTTTATTGCTTTGGCTAGTTACAAAACGGTGAGTCTCATCGTTGATTTCTTTAATGTCTAATAAAACTAAATCTGTCACAGCAAGAAGTTTATCAAATATTTTATGGTATTCTGGCTTATCACGAAATGGTAGCGCACACGTATCCAAGGTACAATGAATGCCTAATTTTTTAGCTTCGGTGAAAAGAGCTGTTACAAATTCAATTTGCAAAAGGGCCTCACCGCCACTAACCGTGATGCCTCCTTTTTTCCCCCAGAAACCACGATAGCGAAGCGCTTCTTGTAGGACATCTTCGACTGTTCTCTCCTTCGATTGATTAGTTTCCATCTCCCATGTGTCAGGGTTATGACAGTATTGACAGCGCATTTTACACCCCTGCATGAAAACGATAAATCGAATTCCTGGGCCGTCCACAGAACCAAAACTTTCTGTTGAATGCACCATGCCTGTTACTTTTTTATAATCAATAGTTGACATGTCAAATCCCTTCTAATCTCTCTTCTTTTGTCTATTATACCACTTTTAATCCAAAAAAGACTAGTTTTTAACTAGTCTTTTTCAGTGACGTCTGGCGTTTCTGTTATCATGATTTTTAATTTCGTTACACGGCCATCTCTCACCTTATCATTTGCCAAAACTAAATGTTTGTCTTTTGAGTCAACTTCGTAATAACGTTTTTCATCAGGACTAGGAATGGTACCAACACCGGTTAGATAAAGACCTGCAATGGTATCAACATCGTCACTTTCAAGGCTTGTATCAAAATAATCATTAAATTCATTGATGGTCATTGTTCCAACAACGATATAAGTATTTTCAGCAATTTCACGGACAAATTCTGACGCCTTATCAGATTCATCATCAATCTCACCAACGATTTCCTCTAATAAATCTTCTAAAGTCACAAGTCCTGCCACCCCACCATACTCATCCAATAGGATAGCCATTTGGTTTTGTGTATTTCTTAGGGCACTTAATAAATCATCAACGAAAATAGTCTCAGGAACAAACAAAGGCTCTTGTAAAATACGACGAATATTAATATTTTCAAAACCTTCTGTAAAGCCAGCATTTAATAACTTTTTCGTATGAATTAAGCCAATCACTTTGTCACGATCATCATCGTAAACAGGAATCCGAGAGAAGGATTCTTTTAAAATGGCTTTGATAATTTCTTGAGGATCATCATTAATATCAACCATAAAGGCATCAGTTCTTGGCACCATCAATTCACGCGCCATCATTTCATCAAGTGAAAAGACACCTTGAAGCATTTCAATCTCATCAGCATCTAAAGTGGCCTCACTTTTGGTTAGCATGTATTCAATTTCATCACGCGTCATTTGCTGGTCAGCATCATCAAAAGTCATCGGAGTGATACGGCTCAAAAGATTAGTGGTCGCAGATAACAACCAAACAAAAGGACTAACTATTTTTCCTAAGAAAATAATAAAAGGAACAGCTGCTACTGCCAGATTTTCTTTCAGATTCATAGCGATACGTTTTGGATATAATTCACCCAAAACAATTGAAATATAGGTTAGAAAGGTTAGTGAAACAATTCCACCTATTGTTTGTGCAGATGGTAAGCCACCAAACCAAGAAGCAATGACTTTTCCTAATGAATCTGCCAACTTTGCTCCTGATAAAAGTGTTAAAAGTGTAATACCAACTTGAATAGTGGACAAAAAGTTATTTGGGTTTTCTAAAACCTTCAATAAGCGCATGTATTTATGGTCGCCTTCAGCTGCTTTTTGTTCAACACGAGAACGGTTTAGAGAAACCAAAGCCATTTCACTGGCTGAGAAAAAAGCATTAAAAAGAGTCAAAACAATTAGTAATAATAACTGTAACATTATCGATTGACTACTCGGGTCTTCCATTATAATATATCTCCTAATATTTTTAATATAGCCTATTTATTATACCATATTTCCTAAATAATGTAGTAAAATGCCCTCATATTACGCTAAAAAAGGCATTTAAGTGATAAAAATCAAACACATTCTCATTAAATACTTCTTTTTTCAATCATGATTAAAAAAGGAGGGTAGTTTACTTGATTGATTGGCTGATAGCGCATCACGGTATACTGTTTTTGAGATAAGGTTTTGAGAAACAGTTCCAGAGCCTCTTTTTCTATTTGACCTCCGTCGTGCCCATAATAAACCATGATAGAAATCCGGCCGCTAGCTTTTAGTAATGCTAGTGTTTTCTCTAAAGCCTTAATCGTTGAGTCTGGTTTTGTAACAATTGTTTTGTCAGCCTTTGGGAGATACCCCAAATTAAAAATAGCCACATCAATCTCATTTAGATAGTCATCAATATGTTCATGACTATCTAAAATAAGTTGCACATTTTGGGCACCAGACGCTGTTAGCTTTTCTTTTGTCGTTTTAAGTGCTATTTCTTGAATGTCAAAGGCATAAACTTTTTTGGCATGTTTAGCAAGAAATAACGTATCATGTCCGTTTCCCATAGTGGCATCAAGGGCAATACTTTGATTGGTAAGAATTTCTGCTAGGAAGTCATGCGATAGTTGAATAGGACTTTTCATGTAAACCTCTTGATATTTTGTCATTAGTTATGGTCAATCAATCGTTTTGTCAATAATTGATTATCCTCATTTTAACATAAAAAAACTATTCTCTTACAAGGAAAAGAATAGAATTCTCAAATAGATACTTATTTTTGTAAGCTTTTAAAGCGCCACTTAAAGCGCCACTCATCGTAGTAAGGGAAAATAAGATTTAGACAACCAAAAGCTAACAACAATCCTGCTAGAACATCACTAGGGTAGTGAACACCAAGATAGATGCGAGAGATTGGAATAATAATTATTAGAGCAGCTAGTGCTAAAAGAACCAGTTTTTTCAATAAGCCATCTTTTAAACGTTGCTGACAAATAATAAAAAGACTGCCAAAAATAAGTAGAGCACCTGTAGCATGACCACTTGGAAAAGAAAATCCGTGTTCAATAATCAAGTGGGGGATGTCAGGTCGTAAGCGTCCATAGATATTCTTAAAGAGAAGAATTAAAAGGCCAGCCAAACTACCACTTAAAAGCACGAAGAGACCTTCTGCTCGCCATTTTTTTACAAAATAGAAAAATAAAAATAATGCCGTTACAATGATAACTTGAGAAAGAACATTACCAATAATCGTAATATGACTTAAAAAAACAGTTGCCATCTGTGGCAACTGCCCCCTCACCGCATTTTGAATGGTTGTATCAAAACCTATCAGTGTCTGGGGGAAAAACTTCACAAGATAACCCAGCATCACAAAAAAGAGGATGCTAAAAGAGGCTACTAATAGATGTTGTTGTTTTTGTTTCATACCTTATAAGACTCCAAGAATGATTTCATCGAAAGATAAATAATACCAAATGCCACTGAAAATAAAATTCCTTGAACAACATTAAATGGAATAACCATTGCCACAATATATTTACCAACACCAATAAACTGACCAATATCAAAGTTGGCAAAAGCAGCATACAAAGGAATGGCATAAAAAATATTTAGAATAATCATGGCAAGTGTTAGGAATGCTGTTGCTAGAATACTAGAAATCACATAAGTTTTATGCGATTTTTTATGATTCCAATAAAGTGCGAACACAAGGATAAACACCCCTGTTGCAACGACATTCATCGGCAAGCCAATTAAATCATTGACACCAGTATTATTTAAGAAAAATTTCAAGCCTGTTCTTAGTAGTAAAATAATATAAGCTGATTTTAAGTCAAAAAGAACAAGTCCTATTAGAACAGGAATAATACTAAAGTCTATTTTTAGAAATTCAGCACCCGGAATAATGGGAAAGTTAAGAAGCATCAATATAAAAGAAAGAGCTCCTAAAATAGCCACATAGGCTAATTTTTTTGTTTTTATCATAAAAAAATTCCTCCAATTTTTTCAAATTGAAAGAAGTTACAAAGAGTTGTTAAACACAAAAAACCCTTCGTCTTCTTCCATCCAGACTTTACTGTCGGTTGTGGAGTTTCACCACATCAGCTTTCGCTCACGGACTTCTAGTAACCTAGTCACCGCCGGTCGGGAGTTTCACCCTGCCCTGAAGACATTCTTATCATACCAAAAAAGTTTTTTTTTAGCAAGATATGTTGCTTACCCAGTGATTTAAATAGAAAATAACCGTCTCAAAATAAAAAAACCAGATTTTAAATCTGATTCCTTATGATAATCTTATTATTTGGTGACACTTTTCAAAACACGCCAAAATAACAGTTTCTTTTATTTTAGCTTATCTTTTTGGTAATGGTGACTTAATTCTAAGCCAGTAAATTGTTGTTGGCGTAGTGCCTCATAAACGATCAAGCAGACAGTGTTTGACAAATTAAGGCTTCTAACATGCTCATCATTCATTGGAATACGTAAAGCTTTCTCAGCATGCTGTCTCATAAATGGTTCTGGAAGCCCTTTATCTTCTCTTCCAAAAAGAAAATAATGTTTCTCATTGTCATCATAGGAGATATCTGAGTAAGTTTTTTCTGCAAATTTAGTGATTAAATGAAGTTTTCCGTCACATTTTGCCATAAAATCCTCTAAACTATCGTAGAAAAAGACTGTTAGTTTATCCCAGTAATCAAGACCAGCGCGTTTCATTTTTTTATCATCAATTGGAAAACCCATCGGTTGAATAATATGAAGGGGTGCATTAGTGGCAGCACATGTTCTTGCAATATTTCCCGTATTGGCTGGAATTTGTGGTTCAAATAAAACAATATGATTTTTAGCTGAGACTGCTTCTTTTTGCCATTCTGACGATGTGACCATCTCAATTCTCCTTCTTTTTCCTATTGATAACAAAAAAACCACGAAACCCGGAGTCTAGGCTCGGCAGATATCGTGGTTGATGGTGATTCACAAACTTAAATCACAACAGATCTGATTTAAATCAGTGAATGGTATTATTAGTATAGCATTTTTGTCAGAATTGTCAACAAATCTGACCAGAAAATATTGCTTAAAACGCTTTCTTTTTAACTTTTTTTAATCACTTATCACTTGTGAAATAATGAGATAGGTTTTTCTTTAAAAAAAGATGATATTTTACTAAAAAAGAGGTATGATAGATACTGTATATTGGAGGTAATCATGAGAATAATTGTCGTTGGTGGCGGTAAGGTTGGAGCCGCACTTTGTCGCTCATTAGTTGATGAAAACCACAACGTTATTTTAATCGAACAAAAAGAAGCCGTCTTAACACAAGTCGTTAAGCATAATGATATTATTGGTATTATTGGTAATGGCGCTAATTTCAGAATTTTAGAACAGGCTGATGTGGCTAACTGTGATATTTTTGTCTCAATCACTGATAAAGATGAGGTCAATATGATTGCAGCCAGTCTAGCCAAACAAATGGGGGCTAAAAAAACAATTGTCAGGGTCAGAAATCCGGAATATTCTAATCCTTATTTTAAGGAGAAAAATTTCCTTGGTTTTTCTCTTATGGTTAACCCAGAACTTCTCACTGCCCGCTATATTGCTAACGCGGTGGAGTTCCCAAATGCTCTATCTGTAGAGCACTTTGTCAATGGTAGAATTATGCTGATGGCCTTTAAAATTAAAAATAACAGCGTTCTATCTAACATGACATTATCTCAATTTCGTAAGAAATTCCAAAACATTGTTATCTGTGCTATTGAGCGTGAGGATCAAATTATCATTCCTGATGGTGAAGTGACCATTTTAAACCAAGATAAAATATACGTCACAGGAAATCGTCAAGAAATGATTGCTTTTCATGACTTTCTCAAAAAAAGAATTGTTAAAAGTTTAATGATTATCGGAGCTGGAAAAATAGCTTATTACTTGCTCACCCTTTTAAAACAAACCAAGATTAAGCTTAAATTAATTGAAATTGACCCAAAACGAGCAGCATTATTTAGTGAAGATTTTCCAAATATTCATATTGTTCAAGGAGATGGCACCACTAAAAATCTTCTTCTAGAAGAACGTGCTGACCACTATGATGCCGTGGCTACTCTCACTGGAGTGGATGAAGAAAATATTGTTGCTTCCATGTTTTTGGACTCACTTGGGGTAGCAAAAAACATTACCAAAGTAAACCGCACCAGTCTTTTAAAAATTATAAAAGGTGAGGAATTTTCAAGTATTGTCACTCCTAAAGCGATTGCCGTTGATGCTATAATGCACTTTATTCGTGGACGTGTTAATGCTCAGCATTCTAACTTAGATGCTATGCACCATGTTGCTAATGGTCGTATTGAGACATTACAATTTGAAATTCGAGAAAATAACCGTATGGCTGGCCAAACGCTTTCTTCCATTAAATTGAAAAAAAATGTTTTGATTGCTGCTATTATCCGTCAGGGCAAAAATATTTTCCCAACAGGTGAAGATGTTTTTCAAGTCGGTGACAAAATCGTGGTCATCACTCTGCTTAACAATGCTAATAATATCTATGATTTGTTGAGGTAAGCAATGAATAAAAGTATGGTACGTTTTTTATTAGCAAGACTCCTAGTCATTGAGGCGGCCTTGTTATTAGTCCCTTTAGGGGTCGCCTTTATCTATAAGGAATCAATGACTGTTATTTCCAGTTTTTTAATCACCATGGCTATTTTATTAATCATTGGTGGTGTAGGATGTCTTTCAAAACCTAAAAACTTTAGAATTTATACCAAAGAAGGCTTTCTTATTGTTGCATTGTGTTGGCTGTTTTGGGCAATTTTTGGAGCACTTCCTTTTGTTCTTTCTGGACAAATTCCTAATTATATTGATGCTTTTTTCGAAACCAGCTCTGGCTTTACAACAACAGGAGCAACCATTCTTAACGATACTGCTGTGCTATCGCCTTCTCTTCTTTTTTGGAGGAGTTTTACCCATCTGATTGGTGGGATGGGCGTGCTTGTTTTTGCCCTTGCCATTATGGAAAATAGCAAAAATAGCCACCTCGAAGTGATGAGGGCTGAGGTTCCTGGCCCCGTTTTTGGTAAGGTCGTCTCTAAGTTAAAAAATACTGCACAAATTCTTTATATCATCTATTTGGTGATGTTTGCCATTTTAACCATAATTTTATGGTGGGCAGGATTACCTTTATTTGATAGTATTATTACAGCTATGGGAACAGCTGGAACAGGGGGCTTTGCGGTCTATAATGATAGTATTGCCCACTATAATAGTTCTCTTATCACCAATATAGTTGCAGTCGGCATGCTCTTATTTGGTATAAATTTTAATCTTTATTATTTGCTACTAATTGGAAAAGTTAAGAGTTTCTTTAAAGATGAGGAATTAAAAACCTATCTGTTCATCATTGCAGTAGCTGTCGGGTTGTTATTTTTAAATGTTGGTGGCTTATATGCGTCAACAAAAGAAGCATTTGAAAGAATTTTCTTTCAAGTATCAACAACCTTAACATCAACTGGCTTTGGATTAAATGATGTCACTTTTTGGCCATTATTTTCTCAAATCATCCTCTTACTTCTGATGTTTATTGGTGGCTCTGCAGGATCAACAGCTGGTGGTTTTAAAGTGATGAGGGTTCTCATTCTCCTAAAAATAGCCTATAATCAAATGCTCTTGAATCTCTATCCCAATCGCATCGTTTCCTTGCATGTTAATGGTGAGGTTTTAGATAAGAAAACACAACATAGTATTTTAAGATATTTTGTCATATATGTGATGATTTTTATTAGTCTTGTTTTTTTGATTAGTATTGACAACAATCAACTACTGGTTGTGGTTAGTGCAGTGGCAAGTATCTTGAATAATATTGGTCCTATGCTTGGAACAACTGAAAACTTCTCAATTTTTAGTTCTTTCTCAAAACTACTTCTATCCTTAGCCATGATCGCTGGACGCCTTGAATTATACCCCATGTTATTATTATTTTCTTCAAAAACATGGTCTAAACAGTAAAAAATCTCCCTCAAACGAGGAAGATTTTTTTCTTGCTTAAAACTTAATAACACGTCAATTACTCTTCTTTATTTCTTTTTAAAGTGAAATAATCCGGCACGCTGTCTTTACCTCCTTCAACAAAAGGATTGCAACGTAAAATTCTTGCTATCCCCATCAAAACACCTTTTAACCCATGTTTTTCAATAGCCGTTATCATATAATGAGAGCAGGTTGGTTGATACCGACAAGACGGTGGGAAAAGTGGTGAAATCAACTTTTGATAGCCTCTAACCAGTAAAATTAATAGTTTTTTCATTTGATATGGTTAACAGCAGCATTGTGGAGCTGACTGATTTCCTTTTTATTTAAACGTCGTGACTCTCCTGGACGAAGTCCCGTTAAGTCTAGTGTGCCAAAACGTGTTCTTGAAAGTTTATCAACTGGTAGTCCAACTGATTCAAACATCTTCTTGACTTGGTGATGGCGACCTTCATGAATGACTAATTCCACCACTGACCGATTTTTGTCGCGGTCAACTTTAATAATGTTGTATCGAGCAGGTTTCGTCTTTTTACCATCAATAACAACACCTCTTGTTAAGGGACGTAAATTTTCTTTATTGGCTAGTCCTTTCACTCGAGCAACATAGACTTTGTCAATTTCATTTCTAGGATGAATCATTTTATCTGTAAAATCACCGTCATTGGTTAGAATGATTAGTCCTGTTGTATCCCAGTCTAGACGTCCTACTGGATAAATACGTTCTTTAACCTCAGGAAGTAAATCAAGAACTGTTTTACGTCCTTTATCATCTGAAACACTAGAGATGACTCCTCTTGGTTTATTTAAAAGGTAATAGACTTTTTCTTCATTGTAAATAGGACGTCCATTAACTTCTACTTGATCATGGACTTTAATAATTGTCGCAAGATTAGTGACCACTTCACCATTTACGGTGACTTGTCCTGATGTAATTAGCTCTTCAGCTTTTCTTCGACTGGCAATGCCAGCATGTGCAATAAATTTATTAATTCTCATTGTTATTTCCTAGTTCTTCTTCTAGTGTTGAAGGCTCTTTAAAAAGAGTCACTTCTTCTTCTTTCAACGCAATAGTTGAGGCATCAGGCAATTCGGTAATCTGATTGATTCCCATAAAATCGAGGAAATAATCAGTCGTAACATAAAGATTAGGACGTCCAATCACTTCTTTTTTACCATTTTCACGAATTAAATCAAAGGCTTGTAATTTTGAAATGACACTGCTTGAATTAACACCCCTAATGTCATCAATTTCAATCCTTGTGATTGGTTGTTTATAGGCAATGATTGACAACACTTCAAGGCTAGCCCTTGATAAGCTTTGATTGATTGGTGTTTTAGCAAATTCATGCAATAAATCAGCAAACTTTTCCTTTGTCACTAGTTTATAACTATTTGAGGATTCAATCAAACACAAGCTACTATTATTATCTGATTCGTATTTTTGAGATAGTTTTTCTAATTGTTGTTTCAAGGCTGACGGTGTTATTTCTAGAAATTGCGATAACTGCCTTAAACTAAGTCCTTCTTCACCTGCAACAAATAGTAACGCTTCAATTTTAGATAAATAGGTCATTGATTTCCCCTCACTAACAAAATATCGCCAAAATTTTCTTTTTGAGTCACAACAATACTTTGCACCTTAATTAATTCTAAGGTGGCTAGAAAAATCGTTATCATCTCATTAATGCTCTGACTTTCCTCAAACAATTCACTTAGTGTGATTCTTTCAAAGGTTGTCATTTTCTCTTCAATAAAAGTCATCATGTCTTCAATACGAAAATCATCTCTTTCAATGGTCGTATGGGTATTTTTAATCTGACGTTGTTTTTGCGCCATAATTGTTGAAAAAGCGAGATAAATATCAAGTACCGACTTATCATGAGTTAAAGTCATATCCTCATAGATTAATTCTTGTTTAGGCTTCGAAAAATACAAGGCTCTTTTTTGATGCTGCTCAGACATTTTTTGACTCAGCTCTTTAAAATGACGGTATTCTTCAATTTGTTGCAGTAATAGCTGCTCAGGATCCTCATCTATTGGGGTTTCTTCAACCACCTTTGGTAGTAAACGACGGCTTTTAATCACCATCAACTGACTAGCCATCACCATATAATCCCCAGCAACTTCCAATCTCATGGCTTGTAAGGTTTTAATATAGGCAAGGTATTGTTCAATAACCTCAACAATAGGAACGTCGTAAATGTTCATTTGGTATTTTGAAACCAAATGAAGTAATAGGTCTAGCGGACCTTCAAAATCTTTTAATTTTATATCCATTAGTGTTTATAATACTTTTCTAGAGTCGTTGTCGTTTTTAAGCCCAACTGTTTTGCTAGCGTATAACTATCAACGCCTCTGTTAATTTCCTTCAAAATATATTGCTTCCTAAGACTTTGAGCCGTCATATTCAAACGACCATGTGAGGATAAAAAAGCGTTTAATTGTTTAAACAACCACTGTCTGGAATAGGGATTGCCAACATGATCAAACAAATACTTATTTGAAAGCCGATCTTTTAGATAGATCAGTAAGTCATTAGGCAAAGTAAGTATTCTTTGATGTTGCGCCTTTTTTATCGTAATCACCTTAAAATCAAGAGAAATATCTTCTGATTTTATTGCTAACAACTCACTTGGTAAAAGTCCCAAAGAAACAATCATCAATGCTATCAACTGACCATCTAGAAAGCTTGTTTCGTCATAAAAGAAAGATAAATCTTCTAGAGCCATAACCAAAGAATCTACCCCACCAAATTGTTTCACTTTTTTTAGTTTTAAAAAAGTATCAATCTTTTCTTCTTCATACAAAAAATACAAAAACTGATTAACGACTGATTGCTTTCTTTTTTGAACAGACAAGGTTAAAGTTGCTAGATAATCTTGATATAAATGGAGTTTATCTCTTGAGAGCTTCTCCTCCACTATCGTCAAAAATTGTAGCAAATCATATTGGTAGGATAATCTTGAATTCTCTGATAATTTTTTACTAGCTAAAAAGCGATTAATGATTGTTCTCATTTCTTTTTAATCTCATAAGTGGCTGTAAAATTATGTAACAAACTATTGATAGCTTTCAAAATTGACTTACGTGTAATGATGCCCATAAAGGTCTCATCATCCGTTACAACAGGTAAGAAAGAAGAATCAACAAGTTGATGCATAATATCTGTTAAGTTAGCTGAAACAGAAATAGTCTTTATCCGTTTATTAACCATATTAGAAATATCAAGACGAGCTAACGCTTCATCATCTAATTGATGTTCTGATTGGTATTTTATAATATCTGACGGGCTAATTGTGCCAACATACTTTCTATCCTTAGTAATCACTGGAACACGAGAAAAACCGTTACTAGCCAAAACTAGCATGACATGATCAGTATTGTGGGTATCAATAAAGATAGCTAGGTCTTTTGCAGGCGTTAAGTAGGTATCTGCGTAATGGATTAAATAATCTTCAAATTCTTTAGCAATCATCGCTTAAATTCCTTTGATAATGATGGGTAAATAATGTGGTCACGAGTGAAATAATCAACGCTCACCGTTTGGTCAGTAATGGTTACTTTAGCATAAAGTTGCTCATTGATGTCACCTCGGGGTTGTAAAACACTACCTGGATTAATAAACAAAATATGCTCATTTTCCCAAGCTGCAGGACGATGTAAGTGACCATACAAACAAATATTAGCATTCGCTTCTTGAGCAAACCAGTTTAGCCTATCCCAACCAAAATTAATCCCATATAAATGGCCGTGGGTTTGTGCAATAGTAATATCAGACAATTGCGTGATTAAATTTTCTGGATAGCCACTATCATAATCACAATTGCCTCTCACCACTTTGATATCCTGCCAAATAGGATCTGATGAAGGCAGTTCAGAATCCCCATTATGAAAAATGGCATCAACTTTTCCCAAGTATTTCGTTTTGATATTTTCAATAATGTCTCTATCACCATGAGAATCACTCATAACAATTAGCGTGAGTTCTGCCATTTTGAGAAAACCTCCATCAGTTTTTTAACTGCTTGACCTCTGTGAGACATAGCGTTTTTTTCTTCCGCAGAAAGTTCTGCTGCTGTTTTTCCTGTTTCACCAACTAAAAATAAAGGATCGTAACCAAAACCATTTTCACCTTTTGGAATATGGGCGATATAGCCATCCCAATCTGCTTCAACAATAAATGTTTCCTTATCAGGTGCAGCAACTGCAAGCGTTGTATGAAACTGTGCTTTTCTATCTTTAAGCTCAAGAACCATAGCCAATTCATGTAACAATTTAGCATTGTTTCGGCTATCAGTCGCATCAGCACCAGAAAATCTCGCTGACCAAACACCAGGAAGACCACCTAAAGCATCTACCTTTAATCCCGAATCATCTGCTAAGACCATTTTTCCTGTTAATTGTGAAATCGTTTCAGCTTTTAGTCTGGCATTTTCTTCAAAAGTGGTACCAGTTTCTTCGACTTCTGGTAACTCTGGATGATCATTCAAATTTTCAACCTTAATTCCTAGCTTAGCAAAAAACTTTTTAAATTCTTTGGTTTTACCATTATTTCTTGTGGCAATTAAAATACTATCACCTATCGTTTCACTGGTAAGCTCACCCTGGCCAAAAAGATCTGTAAATGACATTCCTTCTTTTGGTAAGTAAACTGATAAGACTTTTTCTTCTTCTATCAGTAAAATAGCCCCCTTGTGATTGACAACAGACAAAGTTTTTCCATAACGGTCATTAACCATATCAGCAACAAAAGTTAATAAACTAATGGCAGATGAAAATTTAACAACATGGAGTTGGATACCTTTTGTTTCCTCTAATCGGAAAAGTTGCGAAACCATTAGGCTAATCTCATTTAACTTATCTGGTGATTCAAAGCTGGTCAGCTGTGTGTTTTTATCCCATTTTCCTACATACCAATCATTGTTGGTTTGATAATCATAAATTTTTTGATTCATATTTCTACATGCTCCACATTAACTGGTAATTGCAACCATTTTTCAGCAATAGCTTTAAAACTATCTCGACTAGCGGTTGTATAAAACTGATGATTTCTTAGTCCTTTGTCTCTTTGGTGATTGATGTCAAAATAATTGAGTAAGACAGAGATGTCACGAACACATTCCGCACCACTATCAATTAATTTGACTTGTCTGCCCATCACATTTTGGATGATAGGGCGCAGTAAAGGATAGTGAGTACAGCCTAAAACAAGAGTATCTACTTTCCCCACCATTGGTAATAGCGTTTCATACACCACTTTTTTAGCCAAACTACTTGTCATCTCATTAGCCTCAACTAAGGGGACAAAAGGAGGGCAAGCCAAACTCAGCACGGTCATTTGTGGTGCTAACGCAGTTATTTTTTCGCGATAAATATCTGAAGAAATGGTCATTTCTGTTCCGATAACACCAATATTTCCTGAGGAAGTATTTTTAATGGCTGCACTAGATCCAGGTAAAATCACTCCCAAGACAGGAATATCAAGTTTTGATTTCACCTCTAGCCAAGCTACTGCTGTAGCGGTGTTACAAGCAAAGACAATCATCTTAACATTTTTTGTTAATAAAAATTGCACCATTTCCCAAGTGAAGGCTCTAATTTGTTCAGCCGAACGAGGCCCATAAGGAGCCCTCTTAGAATCACCAATGTAGACAACTTCTTCATGAGGGAGCTGTCTTAATAGTTCTCTAACAACCGTAAGGCCACCAACACCTGAGTCTAAAAAACCAATTGGTCTATTATCCATATCACATCTTCTTTCTAAAATAAGACTAGGCAAGCCCAGTCTTATCTAAAAGATTATTATTTCTTTTTAGCCTTTGCTTTGGCTGCTTTTTGTTGCTTATTCATTTGACGGACAACTTGTTGCACTTTTGCTTCACTTGGCTTTTGCCCCATTTGACTCATCATTGTTCGAATAAGGTCTTCATTTAATGGTGGGTTTTCTTCTAAGTATTTCTCCATTTGTTTACGGGCAATAAAAGTACCACCGACAAGTCCTGCTAGTAAAGCAACCAACACGATTATAATCCAAACTGTAGTTGTCATATTTTTTCTTTTCTCCTCCATTTTTTACTTTCTCATTATAGCAAAATAGACTCGTTTTTACAAATCTTCTTATTGACAGTTTTTCTTTCCAAATACAAGATTAGACAGACAAAATATCATCAGCAACAACCTGTTATTAGCAAATGAAATCAAAGCAAAAAAAAACACTTGAGAAGTTAAGTCATATAACCTCATCAAATGTTTTTTAAATGAATATGTTTTAACGTCTTCTACCAAAGATTCTTAACAAGCTAATAAATAAATTAATGAAATCAAGATAAAGACTAAGAGCAAGAGAAACCGCCCAACCATCTAAAACTTGGCCATTACTTTCTTCATAGACACGTTTAATACGTTGATTATCATAAGCAATCAGTCCAGAAAAGATAAAAACTGACACTATACTAATGATTAAGCTAAGTGGGTCACTTCCTAAGAAAATATTGACAATACTCGTAATAATTAAGCCAATCAAGGCGGCAATTAAAGCTTTTCCAATGCCAGATAAGTCTTTTTTAGTCACACGTCCAATGATAGACATGACAAAAAATAAGATAGATGATGACACAAAGGCTGCCACTACAGTTGTTTGAGCGTATTGAACAATAATAAAGCTGAGGGTGAAGCCATTCAAAGCTGAGTAAATTAAAAATAAAGGAAGAGCTAGTGGACTATTTTGACGAGCTACATTAGCCGCCCAAAAGACCAAAGCAAGTTCAATAGCCATGGCACCAAAATAAATCATAGGGTGATTAATCAAAATGTCAACAAAAGTCTCAGTAAATATATAGAGCATCCCAGCAGATACAATGGCTGATAGTAAAATCCCCATACCAACCAAACCATAAACTCTAGCAAAAAAGCGACTTAAGCCCGTCTGTGTTTCCGTATAAATGTTGTTATTCATAAGAATCTCCTTTTCTTTAGTTATGATGACTACCTAATGTTTTGCGTTTAAAAAATGGTCGTCTTTTCAATAATTGTCTTACTGGCGTCATTGCTTCTTTAATAGCCCAATATTTATCTACCATTGTCACAATGTAGCCTTCTTTATATCTAGGTGGCGCAAGCGTTGCCCCCCACATATGTTTGATGATAATATCTTCTTCTTTTTTGTTAAGTGTTGTAATTTTTTTAGCGTTTTTAACAGCAATTCTTGGATGAACCCAAGCATGACTTTTTTTAAATTTTGTCACGCGCCAATCATAATAGAAAAAATCATGAAGTAAGGCACCCCTAGCAGTACTTTTTGCATCCCAACCCATTTTCTTAGCCATTAGATAACTAGTATAGCTGACATTAATGGAATGCTCAAATCGTGTTGAGAAATGATGCTGTGTGATTGCTTCTAATTTTTTAAATCTCGGATGCTCAATCAAATGACCAACATAGGACATGAATTCACTATCTTTTTGATAATCTTTATTATACAATGTCTCACCTCTTTCAAGTATTAGTATTATAACATAATCTTTTAAATCAGGTGAAAAATAAGAATTCCTGCAGCAACTGAGACATTTAAGCTCTCGGCATTACCAGGCATAGTAATATGAGTAACTATATCTGCCTCTTTTGCAACCATGTCAGAAATCCCTTGGCCCTCATTTCCCATAATTAAAGCAAAAACCTCTTTTTTTTCTAAACTTTGATAATCAATAGACTCTTTTCTTAGAGAGGTTGCAATTAAGGGAATCATTTCTGCTTTTAATTGGTTGATAATCTCAGTCATCTCCAAACGATATATAGGAAGATGAAAATGACTACCTTGCATTGATCTTAGAGTTTTATCATTATAAATATCGGCTGTTTTCGTTGAAACAAAGACACCATCAAAATTGGCTGCATCTGCGGTTCTAATCATTGTCCCAACGTTTCCAGGATCCTGTACATCTTCTAAAATAAGGTAGCGTCCTTGTTTTTTGATTGGAGGGGTTTTAGGAATTGCTATCTCAGCTACAACTCCTTGAGGCGTCTTTGATAGCGTTAATTCTTTTAAAACAGCTTCAGAAACTACCGAAATAGGAGCCACGTGAGGCACTCTTTCTTTTTGTTCTTCAACCACAAAAAGATGTAAGATTTTAGCCTCATATTTAATGGCTTCTTCGAGTAAATGCCAACCTTCTATCAGGTAACTGGTCTTACGGTGTTTTTTTTGTAATAATTTCTTTGCTTTTTTAATGAGATTATTTGTTTTTGAGGTTATAATAGTCATATAGCTATTATACCAAAAAGGAGGGGTTTTGATGAAAAAAGTACGAATAATTGTTTCTGGGAAAGTTCAAGGAGTTGGCTTTCGTTACTTCATTGATCGCTTAGCATCACAAATTGGTGATATTACTGGAAGAGTTTGGAACAATAAAGATGGGACCGTTGAAATTTTAGCCCAATCCTCCAATCATAGAAAACTAGATGACTTTATTTTAGCAATAAGAAGAGGGCCCTCTCGATTTTCCAAAGTAAGTTATGTTGATGTCACATTAGATAATTCTGAAGAATTTAAAGATTTCCAGATAATCAGACTATAATATTTTCAAAATCATCCCTAAGAACTATTGAATAATTCTCAAAAAAACAGTAAAATGGGAAGGTATAACTAAATTTAAAGGACAGTAACCGTGAACAAAAATATCAAACGTTTCTTATTTTCAGGATTAGCTCTATCAATCCTTCTCTTTCTATCTGGCTGTGTTCAGCAAAAAAAAGGAGTCCCTACCGGTGAAGGATGGGTGTATCGTTTTCTCGTTGAACCAATGGGTGAAGTTATCAAGTATTTTGCTAACGATATGGGGTTAGGTTTTGGTTTAGCTATCATCATTGCAACCATTATCGTTCGTCTTGTGATTATCTTACCTTTGGGACTTTATCAAAGTTGGAATGCTACATATCAATCAGAAAAACGTGCTTATTTGCAACCAATTTTGGGACCAATTCAAGAACGAATGCAAAATGCTTCTAGTCAAGAAGAAAAGATGGTAGCACAAGCTGAATTTATGGCGGCTCAAAAAGAAAATGGTGTGAGTATGTTTGGAGGAATCGGATGTCTACCGATTATTATCCAAATGCCATTCTTCTCAGCCTTGTTCTATGCAGCAAGATTCACAGAAGGTGTCTCAGAATCTCACTTTCTTTGGTTTAAATTATCAGAGTCAAATCTGATTCTAACAGCCATCATTGCCAGTCTTTATTTCTTCCAATCTTGGTTATCAATGCGAGCAGTGCCAGCTGAACAACAAAAACAAATGAAAACTATGATGTATTCTACACCTATCATGATGATTTTCTTTACTATCTCTCAACCATCAGGTGTTGCTCTTTATTGGCTAGTCGGAGGTATCTTTAGTATTATCCAACAGCTAATTGTGATGACCGTCTTAAAACCTAAATTACGTAAAAAAGTTGCTGAAGAATTTAAAAACAATCCTCCTAAAGCACCGAAATCAACGCCTCAAACACGTAAAGATGTCACTCCTAAAAACAAAGAAGCAATCGCTCCTGCTGTTTCAAAACCTAAAAAAACAAACCGAAATCAAGGAAAACAAAAGCGTTAATAAAAAAACATAACTGTTAAAAAACAGTTATGTTTTTTATTCTTCGGTTTTCTCAACACTGATAATTTCAACATTGTATTTTCCTGCCGGTGATACAATTGTTGCAATATCACCAACTTTTTTCCCAATTAACGCTTGCGCAATTGGACTTTCATTTGAAATTTTACCAGCAAATAGATCAGCTCCTGCTGAACCAACAATTACATACTTGTCTTCATCATTAGTACCAACTTCTTTAATCACAACAGTTCTTCCAATAGCAACTTCATTTTTTGCTATAGCATCACTGTCAATAATTTCTGAAAAGCGTAATTTCGTTTCAAGTGTTGAGATTTGACCTTCAACAAAAGCTTGTTCATCTTTTGCTGCATCATACTCACTATTTTCTGAGAGATCTCCATAAGATCTAGCAATTTTAATACGTTCTACAATTTCAGGACGACGGACTAGTTTTAACTCTTCTAATTCTTTTTCAAGTTGAGCTTTTTCTGTCAGTGTCATTGGATAAGTTTTTTCTGTCATAATTTTCCTTTTTTATCTATTTTTTTATTTTTTATTTTAAAGACAAACATGATGTGAAATCACACCATGTTTTTGTATGCTATTGTAATTGACTGTTCACATATTTTTCAACATTAGCAGAATGTTCTTCAAATGTTGTCGCATAATAAACTTGACCAGTCGTTACATCTGCAACGAAATATAAGTAATCTGTCTGAGCTGGCATTATTGTCGCTTTAATCGCAGATAAGCTTGGACTATCCACAGGCCCTGGTGTCAATCCTACTTCTTTATATATATTATAAGGAGAATCGATGTCTGTGTTAATTTTTGCATCTTCAGATAGTGTCGTTTTTTCTCCTAATTTATCCATAGCGTAAAGAATAGCAATGTTACTTTGAAGTGGCATTCCAATATTCCAACGATTATAAAAGACGCCGGCTATATTTTTACGATCATCATCTGTTGACCCTTCTTTTTCAACCAAAGAAGCTAAACTCAATAATTGATTTACAGTTAATCCTTGAGAAGCAATTGTATCGTAATAAGGACTTAAATTACTATCCATTGTTGCAATCATCTCTTCAACAATATTTTCCATAGTAGTATCTTCACTATAATTATATGTAGCTGGGAAGAGATAGCCTTCTAAACGGTATTTAACCGCATTGGCTTCTGGTAAACTTTCTAGCAAACGAGGATAAGTCTCCTTCATTCTAGTGATAAAGGCTTCATCAGTCACAACCTTTAGAAAATCGTCTGAAGTGTAGGGTGTTTTACCTTTTTTATTTTCAGACTCTGAATTAATTGTTACTGCCTCAGAAATCTGTTTAATAGTATAGCCTTCAAGAACCAATATTTTACCTAAAACAGGATTGACTGGTTCAGCCGTTCCTCCTTCTTGAAGAGCTTGAGCTATTTCATCTAAAGACATGCTTTTTTGAAGATTATAATAGCCACTTTGGAAATTCCCATAGTTACGAAATTTCGTGTAATAATTGAAAATCATACCATTTTTAATAACACCAGACTGCTCTAGTACTTGTCCGATTAATTTATTTCCAGAACCCTCAGGAATTTCCACTTGAATAAATTCTGTAGAATTGCGATCCAACGGCTCGATAGCACTCGTCACATAACGATAACCAAAAAAAGCCGTTGCTAACAATAAAACTAAAATTATTGTTCCTAGCAATAAAGAAATCTTACTTGCAATTTTATTTGTTTTTTTTCTACTTCTTCGACTCAATGCTTCATCCTCTTTCATAGTTTGATAACTATCTGATAATTCAATGGTATCGGTGTCTATAGATGGTTCACTTTCCAATGAGGAAATATCTTCATTCTCTATATGTTTTTCTATAGCTGCTTTTGATAAGACAATAGTATCGGCATTATCATCTCTATTAAATCCGATTATTTCATCAGTCAACTCCGTTGGGACTTCAGATAAATCATTTTGAGAATTTAATGGTTCAGTAGGAGTCTTAGGTGTTTCAGTCCTTTCAGAAAAAGATTCCTCCGGCATATTACTAAACTGACTCGTATCAACTTTCTCAGTTTTATGATTTTGAGAGTCTAGTGGCTTAAATTCATTCAAAAGTGAGGAATCATCCGTTTTTGAATCATTTAATGGACTTTTTAAATCAAGTTCTTCAGCAACTTGTTTTTCTTTAGCTTCTTCTAACTCTCTTAATATTTTTTCTTTAAAAGTTTCTGATTTTGGCATCTTTTGGCTCTCATCATCATTATAGATATCTGTCAAAGTATAGCCTCCTCACATTTATCAAACGCCATTATAACTTAAAAAGTAAATAAAAGCAATCATCTTATGAAAATGTTATAAATTCTTAATAAAATTAAGTTTTTTGAGGATTCTCCCAAAACATTTTGTGCCATATTTCGCCACCTAACTGTGATTGTGAAATGCCTTTAAATTTAAAATCATTCATTTCATAGTAAGGGATCACTTCTTCTTTACAAGTAAGTAAAATACCCTCTCGCTGGTTTTTAACAACGATATCTTTAAAAGAAGCTAATAGCAAGGTCCCAATGCCTTGTTTTTGATAGTCTTTTGCGATAGAAAGACTGGTTATTGCTTGAATACCACCAGAGTTTGGATTAGAAGAAACAGCTTGAAATAAATCATCTGATAGATCCATCTTATCAATCACAGGACCTTCAATATAACCTACAAGTTTGCCAGCCATTTCAGCAATTAAAAAGCTATCTGGTATTAATTGAACCCTCTCTCTAATCACTTCTTTAGAAGCGGCAATGGCTTCACCAAAATTATCAACTTCAATTTGAAAAATAGCATCTAAATCAGTCATTTCAACTTTTCTGATAAACATTTTTACTCCTTCTAAAAAAAGTTTTTACTTTCGTAAAAACTTTACCTTTTACTGATTGGTATGAGTTAGAGAAGACAACAACTGTTCAAAAGAGTATTCATATAATTGGATATCACCTGCACCCATGAAAACAAAGACAGCATCTTCATGATCTAATAATGGCGAAACATTTTCAACCGTAATGACTTTTGCACCTTTTTCAATTTTATTAGCTAAATCTTCCACTTTAACCTTGCCATTATCAGTTTCTCTGGCTGAACCATAGATTTGAGCTAAATACACACTGTCAGCTTCGTTTAAAGACTCAGCAAACTCATCTAACAAGGCAATAGTTCTTGTAAATGTGTGCGGTTGGAAAACAGCAACTATCTCTCTTTGAGGGTATTTTTGTCTAGCGGCATCAATAGTGGCCCGAATTTCAGTAGGGTGATGCGCAAAATCATCAATAACAACAACGTCATTAATCATTTTTTCGGTAAATCGTCTTTTAACACCTGTAAATGTTTTAAGGTATTGATTGACAAGTAGCATATCAAAACCTGCAACATATAAATTAGCAATTACTGCTGTAGCATTTAAAATATTGTGTAACCCAAAAGCAGGTAAATAAAAACTTCCTAATTCTTTATTATGATAGCGGACTTTAAAATGAGAACCATTTGTTTCACGCGTTATATCATAAGCAATAAAGTCATCATTTTCTTCAAATCCATAGTAGTAGATAGGAGCTGATGCAGTGATTTTTCTTAAATAACTATCCTCCCCATAAAGAAAGAGACCTTTTTTAACTTGCTTAGCATAATCATTAAAAGCATTAAAGACATCATCAATACTGGTAAAATAATCTGGGTGGTCAAAATCAATATTGGTGATGATAGAATATTCTGGATGGTATGGTTTGAAATGACGTTCATATTCATCAGACTCAAATACAAAATACTGACTATCTTGTGATCCCCTACCAGTGCCATCACCAATCAAATAACTGGTATCAGTAATATTTTTAAGCACATGAGACAACAAACCAGTAGTTGAGGTTTTTCCATGTGCACCAGCGACTCCTAAACTAGCAAACTGGTTCATAAAGTCACCAAGAAACTCATGGTAACGTTTAAACGAGTAACCTTCTTTAACAGCTTTTGCTATTTCAACATTATTATGTTCATGAAAGGCATTTCCTGCAATAATTTCAACATCAGCAGTAATATTATTTTCATCAAAAGGAAAGATAGTAATTCCTGCTTGTTCCAAACCTCTCTGCGTGAAATAATACTTTTCAACATCACTCCCTTGAACGTTTTTCCCCATTTGGTGAAGCATTAGGGCTAAAGCACTCATTCCAGAACCCTTAATGCCAATAAAATGATATGTCTTAGACATGTTTTCTCCTCTAGTTAATATCTTCAAATCGCGAAAGATTTAGCTCTTGTGCGACTTTTCTCTCTTTATGTTGTATCATTTCTTTTTTATTATAAATTTGACTTTTCTTTAAAAAATCATAACTATTTTTTTTCTTTTTGTTAACAATGACTTCGTCATTTTGAGCATTATTAAGCGCAATATCAGCTAGGATATAGTCGTCTTGATGTAATTTGCTTGCAATTCTATGAAGTTCACTATTATGTTTTGGAAAAGAAGGTAACACCTTTTTAGGAAAGATTGATTTTGTTGAATGAGTCAATTCTTTTGAAAGATAAGCTTGACGTTTTCTTTTTATATCTTGTCTTGCTTCTTCTCTTGCAATTGCTGCATAAGACTTCCCTTCGTTATGTACTTCTACACGGTCAGGAGCGGTTTTATCAACATCAGGAATCTCGGAAACAAAACGATAATCACTAGTGATATCATCAAAATTCTTATCCACATAATGACCTTTGATATTGGTGATTAAATCTTCATTATCATATAATCTCATGGTTTTTGGTGCTTCAATAATAGCTTCATTATCAGCGACCAAAGGAAAAACTCTATTCTTCTTATCCATATGCGCAATCCTTTCCGTAACATTCCCATTATAAACTAAAATAGTTCTTTTTTCAAAACTTTATTGCAATTGCTTAATTTTCTCGTTTTCATCATCAATTCCCAATATTTCTTTGATATCTTCCACACTCATGCTAGACCTAGTTTCGTTACCGTCTAAAACAGTTGTCACCAAATGTTTCTTACTATCTTGAAGCGACAAGATTTTTTCTTCAATCGTTCCTTTGGTAATCAGTCGATAAACCTCAACCTTTTCTTTTTGACCAATTCGGTGAGCACGACTAATGGCTTGCATTTCAACAGCTGGGTTCCACCATAGATCAATCAAAATAACAGTATCAGCACCAGTTAGGTTTAAACCGACCCCTCCAGCCTTTAATGAAATTAAAAAGCTATCCTTACTGCCTTTGTTGAAGGCTCTTGTCATTTCTTGTCTCTCGTGAGCAGGTGTTGAGCCAGTTATTTTATAATTGCTTAGACCAAGTGTAACCAATTCTTTCTCGACAATATCAAGCATTCCTCTGAATTGAGAAAAAATAAGGGTTCTATGACCATTTTCTTTAATTTGCAAGAGAAGCTCTCTGAGGCTTTCTATCTTACCACTAGGACCACTATAGTCCATAAACAATTGTGGGGTGTCACAAATTTGACGTAGTCTAGTAATGCCAGATAGAATCTCAATTTTTCGACGATTGATATCTCTATCATCGGCACCTTTTAAATGATTTTTCATACTTTCAAGCTGAGCCAGATAAATCGCTTTTTGACTATCAGCCAATTCATTAGAATAAGTCATCTCAATTAAGTCAGGTAATTCTGGTAAAACATCTTCTTTTTTCCGACGCATGATAAACGGCTTAATATATCTTGAGACCTCATCAGGTGTCAGTTTTAAAAATTGTTTCTTATTCGGTAGCAAACCAGGTAAAACAATCTGAAAAATAGACCAAATTTCTAATAATTTATTTTCAATTGGCGTTCCAGATAAGGCAAAACAATTGCCAACATTAAAATGTCTTAATTTTTGAGCAATTTTGGTTTGCGTATTTTTAATCATTTGCGCCTCATCTAAAATGAGATAATCATAATGTTGTGATTGATACTCTTCAAAATCTTGTCGAAAAGAATGATAGCTGGTGATTAAAATTTGATGATTATCGTTAATCAGTTGACTTCTATAGTCTTTAAGCCCATAAGCTACACCAACATCTAAGTCTGGAGCAAATTTTTCAAACTCATCCTTCCAGTTATAAATTAAACCAGACGGAGACAAAATAAGGACTTTAGATGATTTGCTTAATTGATTTTTAAGAAAAGCAATTGTTTGAATCGTTTTCCCAAGCCCCATATCATCAGCCAAAACACCACCAAATCCATAAGAATCTAGCATACTCATCCATTTGACTCCGGTCAATTGATAGGTTCTTAGACTTGTTTTAATATCAGGTTTTTTAATCTCAAATTGTTCAGGAAATCTAAGGTTTCTAGATAGGTCTTCAAATGCCTTAGAAAAACTGACTGTCTTACTATTTTTAAAGAGATCTGACAAATGAAAAGCAGCTAGTTTGTTAAGTTGAAAATGACCATCTAGGCTTTCTTTAGCTCGCAATTGTTTGAGAACTTGACTAACTTTTTGTGTGTCATCATCAAATAAAATTAATTGGCCTGACTGACTAATGATATAATCTTCTTTATTTACCAATGCCTCTAAAGCCTTTTTTATATCTCCTTTAGCAATGGTCGAAAAGTCAAACGAGATATCAAGTAAGTTTCCAGTTGTATGAATGGTTACTGATGGTTTTTCCACTTGTTTTAATTGAGATAGACGTTCCGATAACCGAACGGTTCCGATTGCTTCAAACCGCTTTAAAGTTCCCTCAAAAAAGGCATAGAGTTCCTCTTTTTCAAGAGATTTTCTTTGAGATGAAAAACCAACGGTAAAGTCTTCTGATCTTAGTAATTTAATGACTTTTTCTTCTTTTTTAAAGTGACTGGTAAAAGGAAGATTATTTAATTCTTCTTGACTACTGATCTTAAGATTACCATAATCAAAGGTCATGTTTAATAAAACATCATTATGTAACGAAAGATCAAAATCAAAGTAGACATCAAAATCTTTAATGGCAAAACTTTTAGGAGCATCAACGTCTCCTATTTCTTTAAATTCTAAGAGACTAGCTGCTAATTTTGCTTGTTCGGAGATGTCAAAATGAATATGTTTACTCAAATCATTTTCGATGGGTAAATTTTTGATGGCTAAAAAGAGTTTTCTTTGCTTGTTGTCCAAGTGATAAAAAACACCTTGATAAAAAATATAACGACTATCAAAAAAAGCTTGACTATTTTTTTCTGTCACAATGAGTTCAATCGTCTGACGATGAACAATCACCTTAAAGTGAAAGAGATGATCTTGTGACGATAATTCTCTAAAGATAAGCGTCTGAAATTTTTGATGAGCCATCTCAAAAGAAAAATGAGTCAGTTGCGTTAATAAAGACACACCTTCCTCAAAAAAACCAGCCGGAAAGCTTAAATGTCTGCCTTGATTTGGAAGCAAATAGGACAAGTCAACACGTTCTTTATGAGGAATAAGACGCCACAAAAATTGGATTAACTCTTGGCTGTTAGCATCAAATTGTGATAAGTGCAAAGGTTCAAAATAGTTTTTTCCAATTTGAAAGTAACTTTCTTTTCTAATAGTCATCAAAAAAGCTTTGATATCACGAATGACATAGCTTTTTTCATCAGGAAGACGGTTAATTTTTAACGTCCACCAAAAATCTGATGAATAAGGACTTTTCATCCCTTCTGCAAAAAGACGATACTTAAGTTCATCATCTTCGTCAAATGATAAATTATCTAAAAATAGACTACCAAAAGAGGTCGATACTGGTACAGTCGGCTCTTCTGTATGAATCGATTCTGATAAGACTTTTCCTTTTTTATCATTTTTCAAAAAGTATTCAATAGCAGCAAGGTGCTGGCAATAATTTTTTTGAGCAAATAATTGACAAGAACACTTTATCATGGCTTCGTCATAAGAAAAAACAATAGTTTCATCTTCTATCCTAGCAGTTATTGCCTTGTCTGTATTCTCTAAAATGGTAAGTGCTCCTTGTTCATACAATGAAACACCTTCTGTTCTTATTCGACTTGGAATCAATCTTCCCATACTTATCCACCTTTTTCCTTATCCCTTTATTTTACCACATCTCTGTTATTATTTCTTAAATAAAAGAAAAAGAAAAAACCTCATTAAATGAGATTTTAATACTGTCTAAACCGTTGGTAACGATTTTCAATTAGTTCTAAACTATCTTTTTGTCGCAAGTCATTTAAACTTTCAACTAAAGATTTTTTAATCATAGCAATAATTTCACTTGAAAAATAACCATGCTCAGGAATAATTTTGTCAATGACACCCATATTTAAAAGCTCTCCAGCACTGATTTTCATCAATTCTGCCGCTTCAATTGATCTGGTGCCATCTTTCCAAAGAATAGAGGCGAAACCTTCAGGACTTAAAACTGCATAAAAAGTATTTTCTAGCATCCATACCTTATCAGCAACAGCTAAAGCTAAAGCCCCTCCTGAGCCTCCTTCACCAATAATAATGGCGATAATGGGAACCTTTAAATCACTCATTTCATAAAGATTGCGAGCGATGGCTTCACCTTGTCCACGCTCTTCTGCGCCAACACCTGGGTAGGCACCAGCGGTATTAATAAAAGTGACAATTGGTCGGTTAAACTTTTCAGCCTGTTTCATCAATCTTAATGCCTTACGATAACCTTCTGGATGAGGCTGTCCAAAATTACGATTTAAATTATCTTGTAAATTTTTTCCTTTTTGGATCCCAATAACCGTGACAGCTAAATCATTCAATCTAGCAATGCCACCAACAATTGATTTATCGTCAGCAAAATGACGATCACCATGTAGTTCGATAAAATCCTCAAAAATGACATTGATGTAATCTAAAGTCGTCATTCTTGCTTGATCTCTAGCTTCTTTTAAAATTCTTTTAATACTACTCATGCTAGCCCTCCATGAAACATGATTAATTTAGCAATCACTTCACGAAGATCTGTTCGCTTAACAATAGAGTCAATAAAACCATGTTCTAATAAAAATTCAGCTTTTTGAAAATCATCTGGTAAGGTTTCTCTTACAGTAGACTCAATCACACGCCTTCCAGCAAAGCCTACTAGGGCTTGAGGCTCTGCGATAATAATATCGCCTTGCATGGCAAAACTAGCTGTCACACCGCCTGTGGTTGGGTCTGTCAAAACCGTTAGATAGAATAAACCAGCATTTGAATGACGTTTAACAGCACCAGAAACCTTAGCCATTTGCATAAGGCTCATAATACCTTCTTGCATTCTTGCACCACCTGATGCCGTAAAGACAACAACAGGCAGTTGCTCTTTGGTGGCATATTCAAAAAGTCTTGTCATTTTTTCACCCACAATTGTTCCCATACTAGCCATGATAAAATGAGAGTCCATGATTGCAAGAGCAACTTTTTGAGATTTGATGCTTGCTGTCCCAGTTAGAACAGCTTCATCTAACGTTGTTTCTGCTTTAACCTTTTCGAGTTTTTCTTTATACTGAGGAAATTTTAAAGGATCTTTTGTTTCAAGTCCTGAAAACATCTCTTCAAAACTAGCGTCATCTACGATTAAATGAAGACGTTCCTTGGCTGAAATACGAAAGTTATAAGAACAACGCGGACAAATTTTAGCCAATCCTAGATCTTTTTGATAAATCATGTGTTTACATGACGGACATTTGGCAAAAAGATCGTCTGGAACCTCTGGCATCTCATGTTGCTTTGTTTGTCTTGATGAACGATTAGGGTTTATTCTTATGTATTTATCTTTTCTTTCAAATAATGCCACAAAAATTTCTATTCCTTATCTTTTTTATAGTTTGGTAAAAATGTTTCCATCAAAAATGACGTGTCATAATCACCAGCAATCACATTGGGGTCAGAAATCAAATCAAATTGAAAATCACTATTAGTTTGAATGCCGTCAATTTCAAATTCATACAAGGCTCTTTGCATTTTCATTAAAGCATCAAAACGATTCTCACCATGAACAATAATTTTAGCAATCATACTATCATAGTAAGGAGGAATAGTGTAGCCACTATAAACCGCACTATCAACGCGTAAGCCAACACCACCGGATGGAAGATGAATATCATTAATCTTTCCAGGACTTGGTGCAAAATTAAATTCTGGGTTTTCAGCATTGATACGACATTCAATCGCATGGCCTTTAATAACAATATCTTCTTGCTGATAAGATAAAGCTTGTCCTGCTGCAATACGAATTTGCTCTTTTACGATATCAACACCAGTCACAAATTCTGTTACAGGATGCTCTACTTGAATTCTTGTATTCATTTCCATGAAATAAAATTCGCCTGTCTGAGAATCTAGTAGGAATTCAATAGTACCAGCTCCCTCATAACCAACAGACTTGGCTGCTCTAACAGCCGCATCTCCCATTTTTTGTCTAAGGCCTTCACCAATAGCTATAGAAGGACTTTCCTCTAACACTTTTTGATTATGGCGTTGGAGAGAGCACTCTCTTTCTCCTAAATGAATAGTGTTGCCAAAGCTATCAGCCAAAATTTGCACTTCGATATGATGAGCAGGATAAACCACTTTTTCCATATACATGGCACCATTACCAAAGGCTGCTAGAGCTTCTTGAGAAGCAGATTCAAAAGCAGGCACTAATTCTTCTTTTGTACTTACTTTACGAATCCCTTTGCCTCCACCACCTGCCGATGCTTTTAACATAACAGGGTAGCCAATACGATCTGCTTCATTTAGCGCTTCCTCCGCTGAGAGAATTTCTCCCTCAGAACCCGGAATAACTGGGACTCCTGCAGCTATCATTTCTTTTCTAGCATTAATTTTATCACCCATTTTATTCATCACCAAAGCTGACGGACCGATAAATGTAATATTCATCTCTTCACACATGGTCACAAATTTAGGGTTTTCACTTAAAAAACCAAATCCTGGATGAATCGCTTGTGCGCCAGTAACAATAGCAGCAGACAAAACTGAATTCATATTCAAATAAGAATCTGTAGACTTTGCAGGTCCAATACAAATCGATTCGTCTGCTAGTAAGGTATGAAGAGCTGTTTTATCTGCTTCAGAATAGACTGCAACTGTTGCTATACCAAGCTCTCTGGCCGCACGAATAATACGTACCGCAATCTCACCTCTATTAGCAATTAATATCTTATGAAACATCTCGTCGCCTTCTCCTACATCTTTTATACTTACTGACCCATAGCAAATGTTAAGATACCACTTGCAGCCAATTGACCATTAACTTCTGCTTTTGCTTCTACAACAGCAATCGATCCTCTTCTTTTAACAAAATTAACCGTCATTACCAGTTGATCTCCAGGGACAACTTGTTTTTTGAATTTCACCTTGTCCATTCCTGCATAGAAAACTAACTTACCCTTATTTTCTTCTTTTGATAATTCCAAAACACCTGCTGTTTGGGCAAGAGCTTCCATGATTAAAACACCAGGCATTACTGGATAGTCAGGAAAATGACCATTAAAGAAAGGTTCATTAATAGTCACATTTTTTATCGCGACAATGCTATCTTCAGAGTGAGAAATCACACGATCAACTAAAAGCATCGGGTAGCGATGGGGCAATGCCTCTTTTATTTTTAAACTATCGATCATTTGATACTTACCAATCCTTTACCAAATTCCACTACTTCTTCATTTGCCACTAAAATATCTGTAATGATACCATCTCTAGGTGCCAAAATTTCATTCATGACCTTCATTGCTTCAATGATAAGAAGCGTTTGACCTTTTTTAACAGAATCACCAACTCTAACAAATGGATCTTGTGTGGGACTTGGAGATAGATAAGCAACGCCAACAAGTGGGCTCTCAATAAGATCACCCATCTCTTGTTTTACCGTTTCCTTAGATTGTTCTGCATCCACGATAGGAGCCTCTGAACTAGCATTATCCCAATCACCATCTGGGTTTTCTACCACATCATCTGATTGTGAGCCTATTGTTTCTTCGACTTTCCTATCATTTTTACTAAAAACCAATTCATTTTCAGAGGTTTTATAAGAAAATTCTCGTAAACTCGATTGATCAAATTGAGTCATTAACTCCTTGATTTCTGAAATGTTCACTATTTAATCCTCCCAACGTTTAAAAGCAAGAACAGCGTTATGCCCACCAAACCCAAAGGTATTTGACAAAGCGTAACGAACATCAGCATCCTTTCCTTTTCCGTAAATAACATTTGCTTCAATATCTTCTGATAATTCAGTTGTTCCAGCAGTTTTATGGATAAAGCCATGGCGAATCGTTTGGATTGTTGCAATCGCTTCAACTCCTCCAGCTGCTCCTAATAAATGACCTGTAAATGATTTGGTACTTGATACAGGTACTTTTTTCCCCAGAACAGAAACAATGGCCTGACTTTCCCCTTTTTCATTCGCTAAGGTTGAGGTACCATGGGCATTGACATACCCTACTTGATCGGGTGTAATATTAGCTTCATTGATAGCCAAAGTCATTGCCTTAGCTGCCCCTGAACCATCAGGTGTTGGACTAGTCATATGATAGGCATCACATGTATTGCCATAACCAACCATCTCAGCTAAAATAGTTGCTCCTCTTTTTTGAGCATGTTCAAGACTTTCTAACACTAAGATCCCTGAACCCTCACCCATAACAAAACCATTTCTGTCCTTATCAAAAGGAATACTAGAACGTGTTGGGTCTTTTGTCGTTGACAGAGCTGTTAAGCTAGCAAATCCCGCAATCCCAATTTTTGTGATGGAACACTCAGATCCACCAGCAATGACGACATCCTGATACCCAAACTTAATTTCTCTAAAAGCTTCACCAATAGCATCGTTAGCAGAGGCACAGGCTGTAGTAATCGATTTACAAACACCTCTAGCACCAATTCTTAAAGCAATATTTCCTGCTCCCATATTAGAAAGTGTTTTAGGAATAAACATTGGTTGAACACGCTTAGGACCACGTTCATGAAGCCTGATAATTTGATCTTCCATTTCTTGAAGACCACCAATCCCACTTGATACAATGACACCCAATCGGTCTTTGTCAACATCATCTAAAGAAAGATTGGCATTTTGAATCGCTTCTAATGTTGCATAAATAGCATACATTGAAAACATATCCATGCGATTTCTATCTTTTTTGACAAAGTATTTATCAAACGGAAAGTTTTTGATTTCACCAGCATTATAAACCGTAAAATCTTGCGTGTCAAATCTTGTAATTGGACCAATTCCAATTTTACCTTCAACCAAACTGTCCCAAAATTCTTCTGGTGTGTTGCCAATTGGAGATGTTACTCCCATACCTGTGATTACAACGCGATTTTCTTTCATTTTAAGGCCCCTATCTTTTAATACATGGTCATGCCACCATCAATAGCAATGACTTGTCCGGTTAAATAATCTTGTTGTGCTAAAAAGCTAACAAGTTCAGCCACTTCTTTTGTCTTTCCAATTCGCTTCATTGGAATTTGACCAAGTATATTTTCTCTCATCTTATCAGGAATAGCATCAGTCATATCTGATTCGATAAAGCCAGGAGCTACTGCATTAACAGTAATACCACGCGCTGCCACTTCGCGAGCAACCGACTTAGTAAAACCAATCACACCTGCTTTTGAAGCCGCATAGTTAGCTTGACCGATGTTTCCAGTCAAACCAACAACACTAGATATGTTGATGATAGCACCTTCTCTTAATTTTGTCATCGGTTTTAAGACCGATTGTGTCATGTTAAATGTTCCAGTCAGATTAATGGCTAATACTTTTTCAAAATCTTCTTGAGTCATTTTTAACATTAACTTGTCATTTGTAATTCCAGCATTATTCACTAAAACATTAACTGGACCAAATTTTTCAGTTACTTCAGCAATCATGCGTTGACAGTCTTCAAATTTTGACACATCACCAGAAATAGCAATAGCCTTTCCCGGATAAGCATCAAATTGCGATAAAATGTCTTGCGAAATGTCTCGTCGCCCATTTAAAATAATATTAGCGCCAAGGTTAGCAAATTGATGTGCAATTGCTAAACCAATTCCCCTACTTGAACCTGTAATAAAAATTGTTTTATTTGTTAAATCCATTTGTCATCCTTTCTTATCGATTAAGAAGTGCTTCAAATCCAGTCAAATCATCAACTGTATAGATATTTGAGGTTTTGTCAATTTTCTTAACAAAACCACTCAAAACTTTTCCAGGACCAATTTCTACAAATTCTGTCACCCCTAGTGACTTAAGTGTTTCAATAGATTCATAAAATCTAACTGGTTCTTTAACTTGACGAGCTAACAATGACTTAATAGCATCTTGTGGCATCACTTTTGCTGTTGTATTACTAATCAACGGCATTTTAAACTCAGAAAATGAAACATGTTCCAAAGTGTTTGCCAATTGTTGACTAGCATTATCTAGTAAAGCAGTATGAAATGGTCCAGAAACATTTAAAGGAATGAGGCGTTTAGTTCCTGCCTTTTTCAAAAGCTCAACAGCTTCATTGACAGCTTCTGTTTCTCCACCAATAACAATCTGATTTGGTGTATTATAATTGGCAGGTGTGACAACACCTTTTTTGCTAGCTTTAAGGCAAATCTCTTCAATCAACTTTGGATCGGTATTCATCACAGCAACCATTTTACCAGTTCCTTTAGGCGCTGCATTTGCCATGTATTGACCTCTTTTAGCGACCAGCTGAACAGCATCTTCAAAAGCCAAGCTACCACTTGCCACTAAAGCTGAATATTCACCAAGAGAAAGCCCAAGCACAACATCAGGTGTCATACTTTGTTCTTGTAACACTCTGTAAATAGCAATGGACGTCACTAAAATAGCAGGTTGAGTGTATTGTGTTTGATTTAATTTATCACTGTCCTCATCAATTAGTTCTCTCAAATCATAACCTAATACTCTACTAGCTGTGTCAAAAGTCTCGCGAACAAGTGAGTAGTGATCATAAAAATCTCTAGCCATTCCCAGTCTTTGAGCACCCTGTCCTGCAAATAAAAATGCGATGTTTCCCATATTATTCCTCTACTAAGTTTTCAATTCGTTTAGCTTCTTTTTTAATTGTTCTTAAAGCCCCAAAATAAAGATCTTCTAGAATTTCTTGACAGGTTTCTTCTTTACGAATAAGTCCTGAAATTTGCCCTGCCATAACAGAACCATTGTCAACATCTCCATCAACAACAGCATACCTTAAAGCTCCAGCGCCCATTTTGTCAAAAATAGTTAAATCTGGATTTTCTTGTTTAAAGGCCTCTTTTTCAGCCTGATCAAATTGTCTAGTTAATTTATTTTTAATACCACGAACGGCATGTCCAAAATGTTGTGCAGATATGACAGTATCAATATCTTTAGCCTTTAAAATTTTATCTTTATAGTTTTGATGTGCGTTTGATTCTTTAGCAACAACAAAACGTGTGCCAACTTGAACAGCTTCAGCACCTAGCATAAAGGCTGCAGCCATGCCACGTCCATCAGCGATACCACCAGCAGCGATAACGGGAATATTAACCGCATCAGTGACCTGTCTCACCAAGGTCATTGTTGTTAATTTGCCAATGTGACCTCCTGATTCCATCCCTTCTGTGATAACAGCATCAACACCAAGTCTTTCCATCCTTTTAGCCAAAGCAACACTGGGAACAACAGGAATAACGACAATTCCAGCATTATGGAGACGTTCCATATATTTACCAGGGTTTCCTGCTCCTGTGGTAACCACTTTAACACCTTCTTCTATGACAAGATCAACGATATCATCAACAAAAGGTGAAAGAAGCATGATATTAACACCAAAAGGGTTAGACGTCATTGATTTAATTTTGTCAATATTGGCTTTAACAACTTCTTTAGGAGCATTTCCTCCACCGATGATACCTAACCCACCAGCTTTAGAAACTGCTCCAGCAAGGTCGCCATCTGCAACCCAAGCCATACCTCCTTGGAAAATGGGATATTTTATACCTAATAATTCTGTAACTCTTGTTTTCATTAATTTAAACTTTCTATACTCAGTGACTCAATAGTTTGATAATCAAAATATTATCATAAGAAGAAAGAATATTCTTGGTAGAATATTCTCAAATGCACTTATTTTGTTTTTTCTTCAACATAAGCCACTAAATCACCAACCGTGTTTAGTCCTTCTTCAGTTTCAATTTGAATGTCAAAGGCATCTTCGATTTCTGAGATGACTTGGAAAACATCCAATGAATCTGCATCAAGTTCATCAAAAGTAGTTTCTAATTTTACTTCCTCTGTTTCTTTTCCAAGTTCCTCAACGATGATTTCTTGGATTTTTTCAAATACTGCCATTTTATTTCTCCTTTTATTTTAAAGATTTTTATTAATCACATGTAGCAACATATAATTTAATTAATTAGATTTTAACAATAAGGCTTCCCCATGTCAAACCTCCACCGAAACCTGCCAATAAAATCGTCTTGGTTCCATCCAGAGTAATAAGGCCCTTATCAACTGTTTCTGATAGTAAAATAGGAATGCTAGCCGCACTAGTATTACCATATTCCATCATATTTTCGAGAAATTTTTCTCTCGTAATACCAATTTTTTTTGCCATTTTATCTAAAATGCGACGATTAGCTTGGTGGAATAAGAGATAATCTATTTCTTCCATAGCAACCGGTGACTTCTCAATTAATTGAACAACATCCTTAGAAACATCCTTAACGGCAAAATCAAAAATCATTCGCCCTTCCATTTTAAGATGGCTTTCATTCTCAGTAGGTACTGAAAACGGTGATTTTAAGCTAGTACTACCTGAAGTCAGCGCATGACTTCTATTACCATCTGAATGGAGAGATTCTGCAAGGAAATGTTCTTGATTAGTTTGTTCGATTAAAACACCTCCGGCGCCATCACCAAATAAAACAGCTGTGGTTCTATCTGTCCAATCAAGGATTTTTGAGATGGTCTCTGCACCGATGACGATACCTTTTTTATAGACACCTGATTTAATTAATTTATCAGCAGTTGCTAAAGCAAAAACAAAGCCGCTACATGCTGCCGTCAAATCAAAGACAAATGCATTTTTTGCACCAATGTGAGCTTGAACTTTTGCAGCCGTTGAAGGCATGGTGCTATCTGGTGTAATAGTAGCAACAACAATAAAATCAATGTCCAAAGGATCTAATTGTGACTTAGTTATTAATTGTTCAGCCACACGGTTAGCTAAATCACTAGTCAATTCATTTTGACTAATGTGACGATTCTTGATACCTGTCCTCGATGAAATCCATTCATCGCTAGTGTCTAAAATCAGAGCTAAATCATCGTTTGAAATAGTTTGTTTGGGAACATAATGAGCCACTTGACTAATTTTGGAATAAAACATTAAATCAACTCCTCAAGAAATTTATGTAAACTTCCTAAGCCTCTAGTCAATACTTCGACATCTTGTGCATCCATACCAGCAACGATATGAGTGACCATTGACTTATGAAACTTTTGATGAAGTCGGTCTAAAAGTCTCCCCTTTTTTGTCAGTGACAAGTAAACAACTCTTCTGTCTGATTTTGATCGCGTTCTTTCGATATAACCTTTTGCCTCTAACTTATTGAGACTTGTTGTCACCGTTCCCAAGGTTAACAGCAATTCTCTAGCAATATCACTAGGTGTAACACGATCACTTTTTCCAATAATTTCAATAGTGTGCATTTCTTTTAAGGACACATCACTAAACTGACTAGACTTTAAACTAGTCTCTTCAATAATCAATACTTTATTGAAGATATCAACAAGATACTTATTGATTTTATGATAATCCAATCGGCACCTCCTGCAAATAAACTTTGATATTCGAATTATATCAGATATCAAACTAACTTGCAAGATAAATTATTGACTGCATTATTCACCGCTAAATTTAGGTCGTCTTCGTTCCCCATATGCCCGGACACCTTCTTTAAAATCTGCTCTAAAGGCTAAAGATTTTTGTAAAGATAATTCTAACTCAGCATAGGAGTCCCAATCAGAAAAATAACTCTCCCAAAGTAATGATTTCATTGCACCATAAGAATTAAACGAGCCTCGTTTTAAGCGTTTTATTAATTGGTTTAACACTTTATCTTGTTCTTCTTCCTCACACATTTTATAAACAAATCCATAGGTTTGCGCTTTTTCAGCAGAAACAGGTTCTCCTGTCATCACCAAATGTGTTGCCCGATTAATCCCCAGAGATCTAACTAATAAGTACAGACCACCAGCATCAGGAGCTAAGCCAACATTCACAAATGCCTGGATAAATTTTGTTTTAGTTGTTGCAATACAAAAATCAACCGCTAAAGCAATATTAAATGCTGCACCCGCAACTGGACCGTTAGCACATAAAATAACCGGCTTAGGTAATTTTTTGATAGCAAAAGAAATATCTTGCACTAATTCAGCAATTTTAACAAGAGAACTGATGTCATCTTCTGAAACTGCTCGTTGCATTTCATCAAGGTCACCACCTACAGAAAAGACTTTTCCATTTCCTTTGATAATCAATATCCTAAGCGATTTATCTTTTTTGACAGTCTCAATTACTTCTAATATTTCTTCACACATTAAAATATTAAAACCATTAGAAACGTCTGGTCTATTGAACGTTAGCTGAGCGACATCATCCTTTCTATCAAAAATAATTGTTTCATAGGACATAAAACAACCTCTACTTTCATAATAGTTTGATTATTAAAACATTCCTTTATCAAATGATTTGATAATAAAATTATAATAACATAAGTCCCAACTAAAAAGCAAGAAAAAATATCAAAAGTGATAATAAAAAGACAAATGACATTTAGTTTTAATTCTGTTATAATTTAGTATAAACTTAAAAGAATGGAAAACATATGAAAGTTGTAAAATTTGGCGGTAGTTCATTATCAGATGCTTCCCAACTAAAAAAAGTATTGGATATTGTCAAATCTGATGATACAAGACAAATCATTGTTGTTTCGGCCCCTGGTAAAAGAAATAAAGATGATATAAAAGTTACCGATGCCTTGATAAAATATTATAGAAATTATATTAACCATCAAGAGACGACTGAAAATCAAAAATGGATTATTGAGCGTTATAAAAATATTATTGATGATTTAAAGCTACCACAAACACTTCTTGAAGAGATAAAACTAAATATCGCAAACTTATCTAGCCTCCCGATAGAGCAAAATGATTACCTTTACGATAGTTTTTTATCAGAAGGTGAAAATTCTAATGCTAAAATTATTGCTGAATTTTTTAAACGAAATGGCTTAGATGCTAGTTATGTTCACCCTAAAGAAGCAGGCTTGATTGTTTCAAGTGAACCAAGTAATGCAAGAATCTTACCTTCAAGTTATGATAAAATTGAGAATTTAGCGACAAGAGACGAAATTCTAGTCATCCCAGGTTTTTTTGGTGTGACAAAAGATGACCAGATTTGTACTTTCTCAAGAGGTGGTTCCGACATAACAGGTGCTATTCTTGCTGCAGGAATTAAAGCTGAAAGCTACGAAAACTTTACAGACGTTGATGGTATTTTTGCAGCCCATCCAGGAATCATAAAAAATCCTGAATCGATCAGTGAGTTAACCTATCGTGAAATGCGTGAATTAGCCTATGCAGGCTTTAGCGTTCTACATGATGAAGCTCTTATTCCAGCATACAGAGGTAAAATACCACTTGTTATAAAAAATACCAATAATCCAAGTCATCCCGGGACAAGAATTGTTTTAGAACGAGAAAACAATCAAAGTCCAGTGGTGGGGATCTCAGGTGATAAAGGGTTTGTCAGTATCAATATTTCAAAATATTTAATGAATAGAGAAATTGGCTTTGGTAAAAAATTATTACAAATTTTAGAAGACCTGAATATTTCCTGGGAACATATGCCAACTGGCATTGATGACCTTTCTATTGTACTTAGAGAAAGAGAACTAACTCCTATTAAAGAACAAGAAATTATCACAAGATTAACAAGAGAATTGGAAGTTGACACTGTTTCTATTGAACATCATTTGTCAATTATTATGATTGTTGGTGAAAACATGAAAAATCATATAGGGGTAACAGCAAAAGCAACACAATCACTCTCAAACCATAACATCAATTTATCAATGATTTCTCAAGGTTCAAGTGAGGTTTCTGTTTTATTTGTTATCAAAACACAAGAAGAGAAAAAAGCCATTAAAGCTCTTTACCAAACATTTTTTAATAAGCATTAATAAAAAGCCGTATAAGAAAACTTATACGGCTTTATTCGTTATCAACTCGCTAGAAAAATTTCTTTCCTATTAACTTTAGCTTTCTAATAAATGCTGCTCTACCTTTAAATCTTTCACCAACTAATAAAGCATCAAACATAATCAATTCTTCTTTACTAAGTAATTGAGAAAGTTGAGTTACCGAATCCTTAAAAACAATAAAATCATCAATGAGAGTTTCACGTGAAGACAGTGAGTGTTCAACATCTCCAATCTCTTCATAATTAGGCTTATTAAACTGTCTTTTTTGACTTTCCTGACGGCGAATCTCGTCATTAACATAATTAGAAAATTTTGTTTTAAAGAAACGAAGCAATTTTAATTTATCTAAACAAAGTTCCGGATGCTTTTTTAAGAGTTCATAAAGACTAATCATTCCTTCTTGTTCCCAATCATCATTATCCCAAATATGTAAGTGATATTTTCTCCTTAATTTTAAAACAACAGGCCTTACTTGGCGATATATTTCTTCAAATGTCATCAATCTACTCCATTTCTTTATTATGAACTTATTATAACTAGAAACAAAATAAAAGAACATGACATATATGTCATGTAGACAATTTTAGATAAAAACAAAAAAACTAGCTTACGCTAGTTTAAATACTCCGGCAGTAGGACTCGAACCTACGACATCATGATTAACAGTCATGCGCTACTACCAACTGAGCTATGCCGGATTCTAGCTAAGCAACTACCCTATCTCACAGGGGGCAACCCCCAACTACTTCAGGCGTTCTAGGACTTAACTGCTGTGTTCGGCATGGGTACAGGTGTATCTCCTAGGCTATCGTCACTTAACTTATGAAT
>NZ_JAENBO010000004.1 GCF_016481305.1 Streptococcus pacificus
TTAAAGGTTATACCACAGTGATTAAGGGTTATGACATTACAAATGTTCATCATCCAGAAAAACCACTTCCAAAAACTGGGGAGTCATCAACTCTACTCTTTAGTTTAGTAGGTTTAGTGGTAACCGGCTTAGCAGGTATCTTTGCTTACAAACGCTACGCTAACAACTAAACATTTTTCTAAATATCAATATTATCAATAATCAAAAAGTTAAGTGATTTGATAGTTGTTTTAATCAGAAAGACTCCTTTACTCTATTTTTAAGTAAAGGAGTCTTTTAAGTAAGAAAATTTCAGACCAGATCGCGACCAAACTAATATCCTTGAAAGTGTTTGGGGTAGTATTTAAAGTGACTTTATGAAACCATCTCTGCTAGTGGAGATGGTTTTTATTGAGCTGTCAAAAATAAGTGTTATAATATAACCATGACAATGTTTAAACAATTTAAATCTCTTTTTGCACTAAAGCCTATGGTTGATAATCCTTACCGTGTTTTAATGATTGGTTTTGCGATTTTTATCGTTTTGATGGTCGGTTATTGGAGAAATGATTTTTTGATTTCTAACTTTGCCTCATTAGGATTATTTACCCTTTTTTACTATCAAAACCTTCCCATGCCCTATTTGCTTAGGAATCTTGGCATTATCGGTGGGTCTTTGTTACTGGTCTTTCTCTTGGGGTTTTTATCATCCTATTCTCCTTGGTTTTCACCACTAGTAGTTGGGGTTATTGCATTTATTAGTCGCTTATTGACTAGATTGTTTAATGTACATAAACCTGGAGGCATCTTTTTTGTTATGGTTGCAGCCATGGGAACGACCATAGCAATTCCTGAGAAAAAATTAGTGGAAGTTATTTTATTTTTCCTTTTGGGGATTGTGATTAGCCTAATAGGTGCTGTTATCATCAAAAAAACAGAGACTCGAGTAGAAGTAGCTGTACCTCACAATACTTTTAAAGAAAGATTTTTTAAAGATCCTTTGGCACTTGTTGATGCTATCTTTTATAGTAGTGCCTTGTTCATGTCCGTTTACTTGAGTCACGGTTTACATCTGGGTAATCCTTATTGGGTGACTCTTGCCTGTGCGGCTATTTTACTGGCTGAAAACTTAGAAGCATTGAAACACCGACATTTACAATACCTAGCAGGTACTTTTGTTGGCCTAGTTGTTGCCAGCTTGTTGTTGGTCTTGCCTTTGTCTCGAGTACTTTTGATTCTTTTGATTACCATCCTTTACGCTTTGGCGCAATACTATGTTCCAAGAAACTACGCGGTTGCTAATATTTTTATCACTCCGATGGTTATCTTGTTGTCTGTTACCAATAATAGTGATTTATCGCTTCACTTGTTTCAATCTCGCTTTATTGGCGTTTTATTAGGTAGTTTTATCGGTTTTGGAACAGCCTGGCTAATGTGGTTGATGCTTAATCATTACCTAGCGGTTACTAAAAATATTAGTGAAGTCAGCGACGAAGAGAATCATCAGTAATAAAAAGTGCCATAAGTGTGGCACTTTTTATTGTTTATTTAAACGTGTCAAAAGATAGGTGAAGAGCTAAACTCCTACCAATTTTCCCACTGGGTAACCACTTTGACATTGCCATAATCACTAGGAGAATACTGACTGTCATAGAGTGTTGTCCAGTCAGTTAAAATCTTGTCATTCATCAACTCATCGTAGATCCTGTCTAGCTCTTTTGCACTAATGTCATGTTCTTTGAGATAGGCTTTAATCGCAGATTCTTCTCTAAGATGAGTATTATCCTGTCCTTGTTCAAGAATGATGATAACATCTTTTTTAAAAATAGTTGTCTTTTTGTTATATTCAGCATAGATAGAAATGATTGTTCCATCAGTCAGTTCTTTTCTAAATGAAAACCCAACGCCTTTATTTGTTTTATCAAAAAAATGAAAATAAATTCTAGCATAAGTGTACTGATGAGGTAAAATTTCTTGATAATAAGTGACATAGGGTTTGGTTTCTCTAGTATCATTCATTTCTACATTTAAAACATTTTTATAGTTAACCGTTACATCATTAAATTGTCCAAAGACATAGCTTCCCTCTTCATAACGCTTCCCAAATAAGTCATAACTGATTTCTCCAGCGCCACCGGTATCATAATACATTTCATCAAAAATATTTTGAATACGATTATTGTAATAATAAAGACCAGTAACGGTTAAAGCAATAGTTGCCAAAAGGCTGATAAGGATAATGACTATGCGATTTGTTTTTGGCAATATTTTTCCCCTTTAATTTTGACTAGCTGCCTCTAATTGTTCGATAAAGAATTTAACACCTGAATCTTTATAGTTAGTAGCAATATAGTCAAGTTTTTTATCCTTAGAAACTATTCCTGGCACCAAACTATTGAAAATGGTGTTTTTCACCTCATCTAAATCTTTATGTTTTAAAAATTCTTTTTCTCTGAAGTAAGCTGAAGGCGAGTGTTGGTTAAGTTCTTGATAATAACTAGTCATAGCTTGTCGGTATGAAATACCATTATTCATCCGTTCAATAATATTAACTGCATCTATATCAGCTTGGTAATCATCAATCCCCATACTTGGTTTAACATCGGCATCATCTGTTGCATCACCTCGCCATCCGGATAACTCTTCAACCGTTTCACGGCCCAAAAGATGTGGTATCCCAAAAATAGTATTTAAATGAGTAGCCATAGTGATAGATTGGTGGGTAAAGTCGGAATGATTGAAAAAGGCTTTCACCCTGTCATCCCAGAACTGGTCGAAGTTCGCATCGCTACCATAGGTATCTTGATACCTTTGTTTATAAATATCATGGTCGGAATCTGAGTCAGAAGATAATCTTTTTTCATCTACTAAGTCATTTTGTAGTCTTAGATTATAACGAAGCTTTTTAGCTTGGTCAGGTGAAAGTCCGAGTTTTTCAAACAAACCAATCGTTGATATGTCATTGTTTCCAGATAGTAACTGTTCTCGACTATAGAAGAACTGATCTAAAGGATCAGCGGTCTCCCTCCATTTCCAGTCGTCATAGGTAGCATTTCCCATTAATCTGAGAAAAATGTAGTCTTTTTTCTCCTGGCTAAAGTTGGGGAATTTTTCAGCGATATTATTTTTAACTGTAACAATTTGTTTTGCCGTTTCCACATCAAATCCATATTGGACTATCAGTTGTTGTAACTAGAATTTATCTTTTTTGGTCATGGCCAATGCTCTAGTCTCAAAACGACTGGTGAGTTCTCTTGCCCAGGTGTTGTCAGTTAATGATTGGAAGTGACTGTTTTTATCGCTTGAGGTACTTAGTGCTTTTAAGCCTTTGGTCATTAGTGTTTCAATGTCAGCCAATTCATCAAATAAACCAGCTGAGTATTGATGATAGGAACGAAGATCGTTTAAAATCGTTTCATAGGTTCTTTTGTTAGCTTGATGTCCACGTAGGAGTTCCAAATTGTTGTAACGCAAGTCTTGTTTAATAGCATTTGGGAGCGTGGCGTTTATCAACAAGGTGTTACTCATTTCAATTTGAGCTATTTGTCTATTTTCTTGTTCAATCGCTCGAAGAAGTTCATCTTCAGTCCAGCTCTTACTGTCAACGCGTTCGATGTACTCATTGGGAAGTTTGAAGATTATTTGAGAGAGTACTTGGGCGTAAAGTTCTCCCCCTTGTGATAGAGGCAATAAGACATTAGCAAAGTAGTTCCTTGCTGCAGTGTAAGCCTCCCCTTTTAAACTTGATGTGTCTTGAACAAATCCTTCAATGGCTTTTTGGATGGCCTGATAGGCAGTCAACTGATTTTGACAGAGGTCATTGACACTGGTTGCCTGCTGGTGGGACTGTTCTAAAAACATGTTAATACTCATGATTGTCCTCTTTTAGTTTATTGGTTTCTTTTAAAGTGAGGTATCGTAATTCTTCTTGCTTTAATTCCAACTGATGACCTAATCGTCTTAGGCGGATGGTCTCGTTAAAAAGTTTGTCCATGGTTTGTCGGCTTTGTTTTCTAAGGAAATGAGCTGTATCTTTTAATTGATGTGCATAACGGCTACGGTAACTGATTTCCCCAACAGCCTGTTCTAATCCATAGGTCATATCGTCATAGGTTTCATAACTAGCAAATATTTTTTTGAGGGACTGTTGGTGGTCATCATTTTCTGCCATCTGAGCAAGAACTTGTTTTTCTTCTTGTTTTAGCTTTTCTAGGTTTTCCATTAGTTTTCTCCAAACCGTCTTGCATTTTTATCGTCGTTTTCTTTAAACTGATTAGCAATAAATTGCAACTGGTCAGTAGCACCAATAATCGCTGACTGCACTTCCTTGGCTAGATTTTGTGCTTTGTCTATGACAACGTGTGCTTTTTCATTTCCCTTGACGGTAGAGAGAGTATCTTTAACAGGTGAACTCGTCGTAGATAATTGAGAAAGAGCATTACCAATCGTATGCTGGTGTTCTTCCACTCTTTCTTGATTACTAATGATTTGCGTCATCTTATATTCTCCAATGGTAATATTATTATTTTTATTATAACATAAGAACTTTTAAATTGTACCTATTAAGCCGATGAGTAATGTTCTTATCGTACCAATAGTAGTGACTCTGGATATTAATATCTATGAAAAAATTATCAACACAAAAGCCCAAATTCTTGGGCTTTTTGCATCTGTTTAAAAATTACGTTTTGATCGATTGTAACCATAGCGTTCGATGAAATCTTCTCTAAATTCTAGAAGGTTGTCATTAACGATGGCCTCTCTGACTTGTTTCATCAAGTTGATGAGGAAGTAGAGGTTATGGTAGCTGGTGAGTCTAATGCCAAAGGTTTCATCTGCTTTTAAGAGATGGCGCAAATAGGCGCGTGTATAGTTTTGACAGGTGTAGCAGTCACAGTTGTGATCAAGTGGAGTAAAATCTTCAGCATACTGCGCATTTTTAATCACGACGCGACCTTCACTCGTCATACAAGTTCCGTTTCTAGCAATACGAGTTGGAAGAACACAGTCAAACATATCAACCCCACGGATAACCCCGTCAATTAAACTATCAGGTGCTCCCACACCCATCAAGTAGCGTGGTTTATTTTCAGGAAGTAGAGGTGTTGTAAAGTCAAGAACGGCATTCATTTCTTCATGTGTTTCCCCAACCGCTAATCCGCCAATTGAGTAGCCTGGGAAATCCATGCTAACCAAATCGCTTGCTGATTGACGGCGAAGATCTTCAAAGCCAGCCCCTTGAACAATTCCAAACAATCCTTGATCATGCGAGCGACGGTGGGCTTTTAGTCCGCGTTCTGCCCAACGACTGGTTCTTTCAATACTCTTTTTAACATAGTCATAGGGTTGATAAAATTGTGGGCACTCATCGAAACTCATCATGATATCGCTCCCTAGATTGTTCTGAATACTAATCGCTTTTTCCGGTGATAAAAACATTTTTGAGCCGTTGAGATGATTTTTAAAGGTAACGCCTTCTTCGGTGATATCGCGACTATCAGCTAAAGAATAAACTTGAAAGCCACCGCTATCGGTTAGAATCGGTTGATCCCAGTTCATGAATTGATGAAGACCTCCTGCTTTAGCAATCAATTCATCACCCGGACGTAACCAAAGATGGTAGGTGTTTGATAAGATGATACCAGATCCCATTTCTTTTAGTTCTTCAGGGGACTGCGTTTTAACAGTGGCCTGTGTCCCAACCGGCATAAACATTGGTGTCGGAAAAGTACCATGTGGGGTGATGATTTCACCAAGTCTTGCTCCCGTGTGTTTTTCCTTTTTAATGAGACGGTATTTGATTGGTTGTGTTGTCATATTTTCTCCTTTGCTTCTAGGAAGAACAGTCCTAGGCAGTTTAACCTATTCATTTTATCAAAATAAGTCAGATTTGTCATTTTTTGTTTGATAACTCCAATCATTAGCGTTGTCCAAAAAAGCATTCTTATGCTAACTGTGTTATAATAAGTTTATCTTTTTGAGAAGGGGTAAAAATGAAACCATCAATCATTAAAAAAGAAGCCAGAACAACTCTCAAACGCTTGTCCGGCAAGTATCAATTTTTCTTACTACCAGTCTTGTTAACCCTATTTTATATGGGTGTTTCTATGTTTGAGCAACTCTCAGTAAGTGTTCAAACGACAACAAGTTGGGGAAAAAATCTATTTACACTAGCTCTTAGCACCCTAGTGACTTTTTTTGTGATTTCTACACTTTTAACCATGCTAGATGTGATTCGTGGGGAACGCCAAAGCGTCCATTTTTCTGATAGTCAACGGGCTTTTGAAACCAAATTATTTATCCCCCTATTTATTCTCATGGTAATGAAAAACCTTCTTTTATTTGTCTGGTTTTTTGCCTTTTCTTTTGGCTATATTATGATTTTAACAAGTGGCATTAATCCAACAGGCATTGGTTTGGCCATTTTATCGCTTGTGATGTTCTTGATTACCCTTTACCGTTATTTCTTTGTTGAACTCTTGTTTTATGAGTATTATCAAAAAAACATAAGGGTTAATCCGCTTGTATTACTCGCCACCAGCCGACAATTTATGAAAGGCTATAAACGCCAACTGTTTTTCCTTCATCTGAGTTTTATCGGTTGGTATGTTTTGGTGGGAGTAACGTTTGGGCTAGCCAGTTTTTATGTGCTTCCTTATCTGATCACTAGTAATGCGATTTTTTATGAGAAAATGTTAAAGGAAAAAAGACAATTACAAAAAATGTCTCTTCCAATTAAATGGATGTAAGAAAAAAGGCTGTAGTCTTCTCACTAAGAGAAAAACTACAGTCTTTTTTACATCTTGAAATATTCAATTTTAATACAACGGTTCATGACGATGTCATCGCGGTGATTGTTTCTTAAAAGTTGTTCTGCCTCTTCGTTTTCAAGACCTAGTTGTGCCCAAAAGATGCGAGCATCAGTAGTGATAAAGTCTTTAGCCACTTCAGGTAAAAACTCACTACGACGAAAGACATTAACGATGTCTATTGAGTCAGGAATGTCTTGTAAGGAAGCATAGGTTAATTCACCTAAGATAGTTTTTCCAGCCTGCCTTGGATTAACTGGAATAATTTTATAGCCAGCTTTTTGCATTATCTCAGAAACGCGATAGGCAGGGCTTTCTTGTCGGTTAGACAAACCAACGACTGCGATAGTTTTACTGTCCTTTAGATAGTTAAAAATGGTTTCTTGATCAGGATTTTGAAAGTGATAAGTCATTATAATCTCCTTATTTGGCTTCATACCACGTTTTTCCAGCATTGTCGTCAACGATAAGCGGTACTTTTAGTGTAAAAGCAGACTCCATCGTCTCTTTGACCAAATGCTTGATGGTCTCTAATTCGTCTTTAGGGACTTCTAAGACAATTTCGTCATGGACTTGTAAGAGCATCTTGGCTTTGAAGTTTCCATTTTCAAGGGCTTTGTCAAGGTTAATCATAGCAACCTTTAAGATATCTGCTGCAGATCCTTGAATGGGTGAATTGATAGCTGTTCGTTCGGCAAAATTTCTAACATTAAAGTTGCGCGAGTGGATATCGGGGAGTTCCCGTCTACGATGAAAGAGTGTTTCAACATAACCCTTGTCACGCGCGTCTTTAACAATATTATCCATGTAGGCTTTAATGCCAGGATAGCGCTCAAAATAGGTATCGATATACTGCTTGGCTGCTTTTCTTGTGATGCCAAGATTGTTTGACAGGCCAAAATCAGAAATTCCATAAACAACGCCGAAGTTAACAGCCTTAGCATTTCTGCGGTCGTTTGCGCTCACCTCTTCTGGTTTTTCAATACCAAAAACCCGCATGGCAGTAGCTGTATGAATATCTGCCCCGTGATTGAAGGCATCAATCAGGTGTTCATCATTAGAAATGTGGGCAAGAACCCTTAGTTCAATTTGTGAGTAGTCAGAACTTAAGAGCACACTGTCTTCTTGATTAGCAGTAAAGGCTTTTCGAATTAATCGTCCTTGTTCTAAACGAACAGGGATGTTTTGAAGGTTGGGATCGACACTTGATAGGCGACCTGTCTGTGTTAGGTCTTGAAGATAGGAAGTGTGAATTTTTCCGTCAGACAAGATATAATCTTGTAAGCCAACAACATAAGTGTTTTGGAGCTTGGTAATCTGACGATAGTCTAAGATTTTAGCAACAATTGGCGCAGTAGGTGCTAATTTTTCCAAGACATCAACGGCAGTAGAATAACCTGTTTTGGTTTTCTTGGTGGCCCAAAGCGGTAATTGCATTCTCTCAAACAAGATATGGCCCAGCTGTTTTGGCGAATTGATATTGAATTCTTCGCCTGCCATTTCATAGATTTCTCGTGTTAGGCGCTGAATGGTCAATTCGTTTTCGACCTGCATTTCTTGCAAGGTTGCTTTGTCAACAGAAATACCTTCGATTTCCATTTTCGCTAGGACATTGGAAAGAGGAATTTCCATCTCAAAGAGTAAGTCGAGTTGTTGGTTTTTTTCCAACGCTTTTGTCATTACCGGTTCTGTTTCCACCAGAGTGCGGATTTTTTTGGCAAGATGGGTAAGGAGTAGTTCTTTCTCTGGGATGGCACGTTTTGCCCCTTTACCATAGACATCATTATCATCAGCTAGTGGTGTTTGACCATAGAGGTGAGCAATGGTTGCTAGCTCATTATCATCAACCGTTGATAAGAGATATTTGGCAAGTCGACTATCAAAGGCACAAGCAGCTAAAGGCACATCAAGATGGTTAAGCAAGACCTTGCTTCGCTTGAAATCATAGGTTTTTATCGGTTGAGACAAGGCTTGTTTAAAAAGATCTGATTGAAGGAGCTTGATATCAGAGCTAGCATAAATTTTATCCTTATTCCCCCAAGCAAAACCAATGATGCTTTCTGTATGGTAGTTAGGACGCAGAAGCTCAAAATAATAAAACTGATCATCCTTAAACATCTCAGGTTGAAGTTCTGTTACTTCTGTGAAGGTCACATCTACTTCTTTTTGACCAGCACCAGATAGGCTAGCTTTTAATTGCTTAAAGCCCATGTCATCATAAAATTGTGAGAGTTTTTCCACCTCAGGACCATGGTAAGCCAAATCATCAAGACCAATCGTGATAGGTGCAGTGGTATCAATGGTTGCCAGTGTTTTTGAAAGAAAGGCTTGCTCTTTATCATGGATAAGATTTTCTTTCATCTTAGAGGCTTTCATACTGTCAATATTAGCATAAATGCCTTCAAGACTGCCATGCTCCAAGAGTAATTTTAGGCCAGTCTTCTCACCGATTTTGGTGACTCCTGGGATATTATCGGATTTATCACCCATGAGAGCTTTCAAATCGATAAATTGTGTTGGAGTAATCCCCATTTTTGTCATCAGGTAGTCTGGTGTGAATTCTTCAAATTCTGAGACCCCTTTTTTAGAAATTTCAACCACGGTATTATCATCAGTTAGTTGAATCAGGTCCTTATCACCACTGACAATCGTGACATCATAAAAAACCTCTCCATTTTCAGCGAGTTTATCGAGAGTTCCAATGATATCGTCTGCTTCGTAGCGATCAAGTTCATAGTACTTGATGCCAAGTGCTGTCAGCATCTCTTTGATGAAGGGGAATTGTTCTCTAAACTCATCCGGTGTTTTTGCACGGCCAGCTTTATAGTCTGAAAACATCTCGGTTCTAAAAGTCGTTTTACCTGCATCAAAAGCCACTAAAACATGAGTAGGATTGACCCTTTTCATCATGTGATCAAGCATCAAATGAAAGCCATAAATAGCATTGGTATGAAGACCATTAGCATTTTTAAAGCGATCAATTTGATTGTACAAGGCAAAAAAAGCACGAAAGGCGATGGATGACCCATCAATTAATAGTAATTTATTCTTATTTTTCATAGGTTTATTATACCACAAGTAGTACTTTTAAAGGGCGCGTGAGATGTCCTTGTAAAGAAAACTCTGTCAAAATTTTTTTGTGAGCTATCAATTGCTGATAAGTTTGATATAATAAAGATATTACAGGAGGGAAATGGTATGAAAGTAACAACTCTAGGCTGTTGGGGAGCCTATCCTTATAAAGATGCTGGTACAACGAGTTATCTCGTCACTGGTTCAGACGGTTTTCAACTCTTGATGGATGTGGGGAGTCGCGCTATCAACGAACTGGAAAAAGAGCTGAGTCCACTAGCAGTGGATGCTGTCATTATTAGCCACTACCATCCAGATCACATCGCCGATTTGGGCGTTTTATTTCACTACCGTCTTCTTTATCCTAAAACACTTTGGGAGCCTAAACTGCTACCTGTTTATGGTCATGATGAGGATAAAAACGCATTTGCAAAACTGAGCCTTCCTAATGTGGCACAAGGTATTGCTTATAATGTTTCTGGTGTTGAGACCATTGGTCCTTTTGAAATCAGTTTTATCAAAACCGTTCATCCGGTGCCTTGTTATGCGATGAGAATTACAGAAAAAGCTACCAATCAAGTTCTTGTTTTCACAGGAGACACTGGCTATTTTGATGATTTAGCAGCTTTCACTAAGGATGCTGATTTGTTTTTAGCAGATGTTTATCTATTTGAGGGCAATGAAAATCATCCAGCCCACTTGACCAGTAAAGAAGCAGGTGAAATTGCTAAAGAAGCAGCAGTGAAGAAACTCGTTTTGACGCACCTGCCACAATTTTCAAAAGACGGAAAACACGATGATGATTATTTGGAAATCTTAAGACAAGAGTCTACTAATTATACAAACGGTATTCCGGTTGAATTGGCCCATCCTCATAAATCTTGGGATTTAGGAGAACTGTAATGTATAGTCAAGCCGAAAAAGAATACTTTATGTCAGAAGCCCTAAAAGAAGCCCATCGCTCGCTTGAAAAAGATGAGATTCCAATCGGTTGCGTCATTGTTAAAGAGGGTCAGATTATAGGACGAGGTCATAACGCCAGAGAAGAACTTAATCAAGCGATTATGCATGCAGAAATCATGGCCATCAATGAAGCCAACCAGTCAGAAGGCGATTGGCGCTTACTGGACACTACTTTATTTGTTACGATTGAACCTTGTGTCATGTGTAGTGGTGCTATTGGCTTAGCAAGAATAACAGCAGTTGTTTATGGTGCTAAAAATAGTAAGTTTGGTGCAGCAGGCAGCCTCTATGATATTTTAAGTGATCAACGTCTTAACCACCGAGTGGCTGTGGAAACAGGAGTCCTTGAAGCTGAATGTGCCCAAATCATGCAAGATTTTTTCCGAAAACGGCGAGAGAAAAATGTGACACTTAAAAATGAGACGACAGAAGACTAGTTGCAGAAATTTTAAATTCTGCTATAATAAACTATGGAGCAACAGTTTTGCGTGAAGTGGGTCAGGGGAGGAATCCAGCAGCCCTAAGCGATGTAAGCTGTGTGCTCTTTTTTTGTTTATTCTAAAAACCCTATGAAATCTTGATTTCATAGGGTTTTTATGTCGATTGTTAAAATTTTGGGGCTTTTTGGGGGGCAGAAAAAGGGCAAAAATAATTAAAAATTGATTTGATTCATTTTATTTGTCAAATCAATGGACTTTAATAATTGGTTGTGTTAGACTAAAAACTACATTTTATATCATAAATTTTATAATTAATTTATTTCAGTGTTACAGTAATAGTAAGGAGAAACCGTTGAATTTATTTAATCAGTTAAAATCTAATATCTCATATATTTTTTGTTCTCATAAACTTAGCATCAAAGGGTTACTAACCGTTTTAGTTGTTTGTGGTTTTCTATTTAATTCGTCTCTTTTTGGCTCACCAACAATTGTTTATGCCACAACCACTTTTAAAGAATTTTCTCTAGAGGAGACAACTTTGTCTATTGGTAAATCAACCACTTTGCATATAACATTTGAGGAACCTGTGTTTTATTTAAGAAAGGATTCTTTTAACACTAAAGGCGTAAGAATTACTGACTTATACTCAACAGACGATGCCAAAACGTGGACAGCAATTATTGTTCCATTATCTAATTATAATGGGTTAGGGAAAATTACTTTAATGTCAGGAGCTTATTATAATGCGTTAGATGGAACACAGGGGAGTGGAAATGTTATTGAAGTTTTTGTTGATACGATAGCACCTCTTTCTCCCACTATCAATTATGAAGATCCAGGAGCTGATGGTGTTTATAATATACCAGAAGTTGGTCCTGATGGTACCATCACAGCAAGGGTTATTGTTCCAACTGATACAGAAGTTGGTGATATTTTAATAATTAATGGTGCGTCTTATACAATTACTCAAGATATTATTGCAAATGGTCAAGAAGTAGAAGTGGCTCCAGACACTACCCTTTCTGCCTACATCATTGATAAAGCAGGTAATAAAGGGCAAGTAGCAGCAGATAGAGCTGCTCCAGAAGACGCCTCACGCCCTGATGCTTCTACCACGCAACTAATGATTAACGATGTTACAATGGATAACATCATCACTAGTCAAGAAGGTCAAACAGATATTGTGATTACTGGTCAAGCCAGTGGCGTCTTTACTGCAGGCGATACCATTTATCTAAGAATAAATGGTGTTGATTACCAAGGTCAAGTGGATGACAAAGGGAACTTTAGTATCACCGTTAAGGGATCTGATTTAGTAGCAGATAGCGATAAAACAATTGATGCTTCTTTGACTGCAACTAATACAGTTGGCAATCAAGGCACAATTGTAGCAACCAAAACCTATACTCTAGCGCCAGTACCAGAAGCACCAACACTTACTCATGAAGATCCAGGTTCTGATGGTGTTTATAGTCAAGATGAAGTAGGCTCAGATGGCACAGTAGCCGTAACCGTTAAAGTACCTAGCGGTACAGCAGTAGGTGATATTTTAACCATTGACGGAAAAGACTATGAGGTAACGCAAGCTATTCTTACTAATGGTCAACTACTTGAAGTTAAACCGGGAGCATCTGTAGAAGCTTTTATCACCAATACCTTTGGGGAAGTAGGACCGATGGCTACAATCATGGTATCAGGCCAATTTAAGATTCCAAGCAAAGCCCCAAGTTATGACTTACCAGTTTCTGACTTTGTGCCAGAAACTAAGGTGCCAGATAAAGCTCCAAGCTATGACTTACCAGTTTCTGACTTTGTACCAGAAACTAAGGTGCCAGACACAGCCCCAAGTTATGACTTACCAGTTTCTGATTTTGTTGCAGAAACTAGGGTACCAGACACAGCTCCAAGTTATAACTTACCGGTTTCTGACTTTGTACCAGAAACTAGGGTACCAGACACAGCTCCAAGTTATGACTTACCGGTTTCTGACTTTGTACCAGAAACCAAGGTGCCAGACACAGCTCCAAGTTATGACTTACCGGTTTCTGACTTTGTTGCAGAAACTAGGGTACCAGACACAGCTCCAAGTTATGACCTACCAGTTTCTGACTTTGTACCAGAGACTAAGATACCAGATACAGCTCCAAGTAATGATTTACCTAAAGTACCTATCAATAATGAAGTATCAAAAAATAGTCAATCAGGAACTTCTAAATCCACTTCAAAGGGTCTCCCTAAAACAGGAGATAATCGACAATTTATCACAATTATTGGTAGTTTCTTGGTTGCTTGGTCCATCTTATTTAATCTATTCTTAAAAAGAAAAAATAATTAAAAGTTAAAAAGCTCTAGCAATTTGCTAGGGCTTTTGTTGTTCAATCAAGCAGGCAACAAAAAAGTCTCCCAAAGGGAGACGATTTTTTAGCTTAATGTAATATTTGCTGCTTGAAGTCCGCGTGCGCCTTCTTCAATATCAAATGTTACTTTTTGGCCTTCATCCATGGTTTTAAAACCATCTGTTTGAATGGCTGAGAAATGTGCGAAAACATCGCCACTTTCTTCAGTGCTGATAAAACCGAAGCCTTTTTCAGCGTTAAACCATTTTACTGTACCTTGTGTCATTAAACATACTTCCTCTCTTATTATTTGTAAACTCTTGAGAAAAAATATGTTACCACAAATATAACTCTTGAAACTCTACTTTCTCATACTAACACGAATGAGGAGCAATGTATACCAAAAAGCTTCAAATATTGAAAATAAACATAAAAATCTCTTAAAAAGCTATAATATTAAGGTTTTTGACAATTCAATTTCTTTTTATTTTTTTCATTATCGTATCAAATTCAAGTTTTTCCATCAGAATCTTCCTATTTTATTCTACAAAAGAAGACTATACTAAAGGTAACGAAAGAAAGGAGACAGTATGGAAACGATTATATTTTTAATTTCGGTTTTCCTAGCCGGAGTATTATCATTTTTCTCACCTTGTATTTTTCCACTACTTCCGGTTTATGTCGGTATTTTATTGGATTCAGATGACGAGAGAACCATCACTATTTTAGGGAGGAAGGTCTATTGGCATGGTCTCATTAAAACCCTCTCGTTTATTGCTGGGCTATCAACTATTTTTCTAATCCTAGGATATGGTGCGGGCTTTTTAGGAGCTGTTTTATATGCCGATTGGTTCCGTTATGTTTTAGGAACTATCGTTATCATTCTTGGTATTCACCAAATGGACATCATTACTATTAAGAAACTACAAATGCAAAAAAGTATTACTTTTAACCCCAATAAAAAAAGGAACGATATTTATGGTGCCTTCTTACTAGGTATTACCTTTAGTTTTGGTTGGACACCTTGTGTTGGACCAGTTCTTAGCTCGGTATTAGCGATTGCTGCTTCTGGTGGAAGTGGTGCGGTTCAAGGTGGCTTTTTGATGCTTGCTTATACTTTGGGGATGGCTTTACCGTTCTTGTTGATGGCACTGGCCTCAACATCTATGCTTAAACATTTTAACCGTCTAAAACCTTATCTAAGCACAATGAAAAAAATTGGCGGTGCCTTGATTATTGTCATGGGCATTCTACTAATGACTGGGCAACTAGGTGCTCTTGCAGCATTCTTTGAATCATCTTTATAAAAGGAGAAAAACAATGAAAAAAATCACATTATTAACAACAGGTCTTGTTTGTTTAGGACTTCTTGGTGCATGTTCAAACACGACTCAAGAAAATATGCCTAAAGAGGCTAAAACAACTAGCAATATGACTAAAAAAGACGATATGAACAAGGATTCAAAAACTGAAATGAAAGACTCAGAAATGCAGGGTTCAGATGATATGGCAACAATGAATGATGGTGAGATGGCTTATGATTTCACTCTAACAGGTGTTGATGGAAAAACTTATCATCTTTCAGATTATAAGGGTAAAAAAGTCTATCTTAAATTCTGGGCCTCATGGTGTTCTATTTGTTTAGCGACTCTAGAAGATACTGTTGAACTCTCTGAGATGGCTGATGACGATTATGTTGTGTTATCAGTTGTAGCCCCAACTCATAATGGTGAGAAAACGCAAAGTGAATTTAAAAAATGGTACCAAGGATTAGGTTATGATCAACTGCCAGTTTTACTGGATAATGATGGCGAGCTACTAAAAGCTTACGGTGTTCGTTCCTATCCAACATCAGCTTTTATTGGAAGTGATGGTGTTTTAGTCAAAACACATATCGGATTTATGGAAAAAAGTGATATTGAAAAAACCTTAAAAGAAATAAAGTAATGGTATAATGATAAGGAGGACAATATGGATAACAAATTTAAAATCATCCTAATGGCTGTGAGTGGTCTCATACTACTAGGTTTAGTGATTTGGTTTTTTGGAAAAAATCAGATGACCTCACAATCCTCAATTGAGAACATTAAAAACACTGTTGTGAATCATTCTAATAATGATGCCACAAAAGAAAAGAAAGGTAAAAAAATGACAGCAACAAATCAAAAAGACATTTATTTAGCAGGTGGTTGTTTCTGGGGTGTCGAAGAGTACTTTTCACGTGTTGACGGGGTGCTCGATGCCACTTCTGGCTATGCCAATGGTAAAAGCGACACCACTCAATATGAATTGGTTTCTCAAACAGGACACGCCGAAACAGTTCACGTGACCTATGATGCCGATACCATTTCTTTAAAAGAAATTCTCCTTCATTATTTTAGAATTATTGACCCAACCAGCCTTAACAAACAAGGTAATGACCGTGGGACACAATACCGTACTGGTGTTTACTATACCGATCCATCAGATGTTCAGGTGATCGATCAAGTCTTTGAACAACAAGGACAAAAATATGACAAGCCGATTGTGGTTGAAAAAGAGCCTTTAAACCATTATGTTTTAGCTGAAGAGTATCACCAAGATTATCTAAAGAAAAATCCAGGTGGTTACTGCCATATCAATGTTAACCAAGCCTCTTATCCTGTCATTGATGATAGTCAATATCAAAAACCTAGTGATGCGGAATTAAAAGAAAAACTCACTCCAGAAGAATATGATGTCACTCAAAAAAATGCGACAGAAAGAGCTTTTTCAAATCGTTACTGGGATAATTTTGAGCCAGGCATTTATGTTGATATTGCTACTGGAGAACCTCTCTTTTCATCTAAAGATAAATTTGAATCAGGTTGTGGTTGGCCAAGCTTTAGCCGTCCAATTAGTCCTGATGTGGTTGACTATGAAAAAGATACCAGCTTTAACATGGAAAGAATTGAAGCACGTAGTCGTGTGGGAGACTCTCATTTAGGCCATGTCTTTACTGATGGTCCAAAAGAAGCAGGTGGTCTCAGATATTGTATCAACAGCTTATCAGTCAAATTTATTCCAAAAGCTGAAATGGAAAGCCAAGGTTATGGTTATCTCCTTGAGTATGTTGATTAATGGATAAGGAGTCAGATGTGTATTCATTATTAATTGTTGAAGATGAACCTCTAGTAAGACGTGGTATTCGTTCTTTAGTTGATTTTGAAAAACTATCTATTACTTGTGTTGATGAGGCAGAAAATGGCCAAGAAGCCTGGCAACTCTTTGAAGAGAAACACTATGATATTATCCTGACAGATATTAATATGCCTGTCATGAACGGGATTCAATTGGCCCAACTCATCAAAGAAAACTCTCCCCAGACTCACATTGTCTTTTTAACAGGTTATGATGATTTTGATTATGCCTTATCTGCCTTAAAACTTGGAGCTGATGATTATCTCTTAAAACCCTTCTCAAAAGAAGATGTGCTTCAGATTCTTCATCAAATCATTCCAAAAATAGAAGAGGCTAAAAAAAAGACGCAACTGGAAAGCCTTATGGAACAATCCCCACAATCAGAAATCGAGCAATTGATTCAAGACCAACTATCTGATGTGAATTTGTCTCTTAAAACCCTTGCCAACCAACTGTCTTTTAGCCCAAATTATCTAAGTGTCTTAATCAAAAAAGACTTGGGGATGAGTTTTCAAGACTATTTGATTCAAGAGCGCCTAAAAAAAGCCAAACGTCTTTTATTAACAACGCATTTAAAAATTTATGAAATTGCTGAACAAGTGGGTTTTGAGGACATGAACTACTTTTCACAACGGTTCAAGCAGGTTGTTGGTGTCACGCCAAGTCAATTTAAAAAAGGAGAACAGTAATGAAACGCTACCCACTATTAGTGCAATTAGTGATTTATGTTTTTATTATTGTTTTTGTCTTGCTTGTCACTGTTGGTGGTCTTTACTACCAAACCAGTTCATCAGCCATTCGTCAAACAACTGAACAAAATACCAGAGATACCCTTAATCAAGGGCAACAATTTATTAGTACCTATCTTCAAAAACTACAACAGACGACTAATAGTTTGGCAACCAATCAAGAGTTAAAAGATTATGCCTTAGAAGCTGATAGTCGCAAGAAAGAAGACCTCAATCAACTCTTTCAAACCATTTTAGAGACGGACAAGGATTTTGTATCAATCATCTTTGTTGGTAAAAATGGCGACACCATTTCGACAAATGAAGATTTGGTGATGGCAACTTCTGATGACATGATGAAAGAATCTTGGTACCAAGAAGCCATTCATCAAAATGGAATGCCAGTCCTTATGCCGTTTAGAAAAATGTCCGATGTTTCAAATGAGGAATGGGTGATTTCAATCACTCAGGAAGTTATTGATGATAAGGGACAAAATCTTGGTGTTCTAAGATTAGATACGGGTTACGAAACTCTAGAGACTTATTTAGACCAATTAAAACTAGGGTCTAGTGGTTTTACTTTTATTGTCAATGACCAAAAAGACTTCATCTACCATCCGCAAAAAAGTGTCTATTCGTCTAAAGAAGAGATGGATGAGATGACACCATTTATCACACAAAAAGATGGGTATACCAAAGATAATCACTATTTTGTCTATCAACTGCCAGTGTCTGATAGTCAGTGGACCCTCATTGGTGTGGCATCGCTTGATTCTTTACAGATGATTCAAAAACAAATTCTCTTATCATTTGTAGGTATTGGTCTATTAACGGTCATTATTAGTGGTTTCGCCATGTGGTTTATCTTAAAATTATGGCTGCAGCCGATTCGTGATTTGCAAGCTATTATTCTAGCCATTGGTCAAGGCAATGCCCATCTAAGAGCGGCTGAAAAAGGTTCTCCTGAGCTAGTGCAGTTATCGCATCAATTTAATAACATGCTAGATAGAATTGATAGTTTGATGATAGCCATTAAGGAAAAAGAACAAGATATTAGACGTTTTGAGTTAGAGGCATTGGCCAGCCAAATTAATCCTCATTTTCTCTATAATACGCTTGATACCATCGTTTGGATGGCAGAGTTTAACGACAGTGAAAAGGTTGTTGAAATCACCAAATCATTAGCCAAGTACTTTAGACTAGCTTTGAATAAAGGCAATGAAAAAATTGCTTTAACAGATGAGTTAGAACATGTCAAGCAATACCTGTTTATCCAAAAACAACGCTATGGTGATAAGTTGTCCTATGAGATTTCTTCAATAGAAGCTTATAGCGACTATCAGCTGCCAAAACTGATTCTACAACCACTCGTTGAAAATGCGATTTATCATGGTATTAAAGAAGTCAATCGTCCAGGACTCATCAAGATTTCGGTGACAGAAACAGAAAATCATCTGGTTGTTAGCATCTATGACAATGGTAAGGGGATGGTGGCAACTGCTCCATCGTCTGAGGGTAGTCAAACCAAACTAAGCCGTGGAGGTGTTGGTTTAAAAAATGTTGATCAGCGCTTAAAATTACAATTTGGCGAAGACTATCATATGGAAATAGATGCAAAAGAAAATCAGTACACTGAGATTAAACTATATTTCCCGAAATCGTATTCAATCACTGTATATTCTTGATTAGCTAAAAAGTAAAGAGGTTAGGTGCTTTTGTAACTATGTTACTAGCCTAGCCTCTTTTAATAATGGTAACAATTATTTTTGTCATATATGAAAAATAGTAAAAATAAAAAGTAATCTTATTCTTTTTGTTTAAGCAAAAACAACTTGTTTTTGATTTGTTTTCGATTCTAAGATACGACATTTTTGTCAAAGATTTTTAAAATACTTTAAAATAGTGTTATAAAAATAAAAAGGAGAAATGAGGATGTCTATCAAAAAAATTGGAAATCAATGGTATGATCACAAAGGAAATGTTATTTCTGAGAGTCGAAAAAATTCAATTCGACAATTTATTTGCTTAAAATTGGAAGATGAATTAGAAAATAAAGGATTTGAGGGAATGATTAAAAAATTTGCTATTAGTTGTCTTAAGAGAGTGTGATAGGAAAATGAAAAGTTAATGTCGGGATGTTTATTTGTTTTGACATTAGCTTTTTTTATTTAAAAAATAATATAGGCTTCTGGTATAATATACTAAAGGGGATATCTATATGATTGAAACTGAAGAATGGAATCTGTGTTTAAAAAAATTAAATTAATTTAGAAGGTAGCATAATGAAAATAGATTCAAATACCTCTTTTATGAGAGAAATTGAACAAAAATATCATATTGTCGATAAAAATTTAATATCTTATTGTATACAAAATTTAATAAGAGAGAATTTTTATCTTGAAAATCATGCTATAGAGACCGACTTTGTTCCGGATTTTTACAATGATTATTGTAAGAGAAAGGGCATAGTAATTAGATATAGGATAATTCAACCAGGTAGTTACTTGCTGACCATTAAAACAAAAAATCAATCTCAAAATAATAATTTAGAAGTACAAGATAATTTGGAACTGGAGTATGATAGTTTCCTTGATACAACTGATAGATTTAAGGAAATTCAAAAATTTTTAAAAGAAGATTTTGATATTGACATTCCAGATATTATTCTAAAAAATAATGATTTACATTCTAATATAATTGACCTTGTTAGTGCTTTATATAAACTAGGATTTGTAAAATGTAGAATGATAACTCAAAAAAATAGGAAGACTTACAAAAGAGATAAGATGTCAGTTTGTATAGATCATTTTCCTCATGAAATTGGTGATTTTGTAGAAATAGAAGCATTAAATATGGATGACTTTATAAAGTTAAAAAACATAGTTTCCTTGCCCAGTCAATTAATAGAAAGAGAGAATTATGGAAATATAATACAAAAAAGACGACTAGAATTAGGTAATAGCAAAAATAGATCAAGGGTTTGTTTATTTGATTCTATAATTGAAAATTTTATTTACGAAAGATTTAGCATATGAATACTAATATGATTGAAACTGAAGAAATGGGAACTCTGTTTAAAAAGATTAGACTTTCAAAAAAATTATCCTTAAAAGATGTCGCTGGAGACTATCTTTCGGTGTCTTTTCTATCTAAGTTTGAGCGGGGAGAATCTGAAATTACTCTTTCAAGATTTTTATTACTACTTGATAATTTAGATGTCAGTATTGAGGAATTTTATGGTATTTTATCAAAAGGACATGCGACCAAAACTGAGAAATTGATAGAGAAAGTCAGTAAAAGTTTCCAAGAAAATAACCTTTTAGCCCTTAAAAAATATTATAAAGAAGAAATTGGTGCTTATAATGAGACTGGGAATAAAACTTATTTGTATAATGCCATAATGATTGAATCATTTATGGTAAGCCTAACAGGTGAGACAATCACAGAAGAGAAAGTAAGTCATATTACTGACTATCTTTTTGGCATTGAACAATGGGGGAAAAGGGAATTGATTATATTTGGGAATAGTATGACTGCCATTTCTACTGAAGCTTTGAATATACTAATTAAAGAGATTGTATATAAAACAGTACTATTTGGTAATGATGAGTCTAACAAGAGAATAAGAATTGGTTTAGTCATAAATGCTATTTCAGTATATTTAGATAGAGAACAATTGGAATTGGCGAAATTGTATTTAGATATTATTTCAGATATGAGTATTCCAGAAACTTTTCTATATGAAAGGTTTGAATATCGCTTTTTATTGGGTTTGTATTGGATAAAGTCAGGAAAAATTGCTATTGGTAAGAAAAAAGTTGAATCAGCCTTGGGATCTATAAGAGCTTTGGGCGTTGAAAATCTACTTATCGCTAGAGAGGATATTTATGAAAATATTTTGGGTTCTTTAAAATAAAAACATAAAATCGTATTCAATCAGTTAATAAAATAAACCTTCTGAATTTCAGAAGGTTTTTTCAATAGTGGCCAATCGTTAGAAAACAACTTTATCAATGAGTTGAATGCCTTCAAAGGCTATATAGGTATAAAGATATAAGGTGGCAGGTTTAGAAAGAAGTGTGATAAAGGTAAATTTTTTCAGTGACATTTTACTAAGTCCTGCAACCATACATAAAAAATCATCAGGAAAACCAGGTAAAATAAAGGCAGTTGCCAAAAAGTAATCAAAATAGTGCCCCTTATCAAGATAGGTAATATATTTATCATAAGTCTCATCAGAAACAAAAGCTTTCACAAAATGCTCCCCATATCGTCTAGCAAGTAAAAAGGCTAAAACAGAGCCAATGAATATGCCAGTGACATTATAAAGGAAACCGTAAAGTGGTCCAAAAAGTGCATGACCAATCACACAGGTTAAACCACCAGGGATAACGGGGTAGATAACTTGGATAATTTGAATGAGAATAAAACCAATTGGTCCCCAAAAGCCAATGTCTTTAAGAAAACGAGTAAAGCTACCATTGACAGAAAACAGATGTGGGTTTGTTTTGATATAAATGGCTAGTAGAACAGATAATCCAATCCCCAATAAGGTCATTATCTGAATAAGTTGTTTATTAGAAATAGTAGGGTAATGTTTAGTATTCATAACATTTCTCTTCTTATTTGTTTTTGTTTTATATTTCTATTGTACTACTAAAATAGAACAATTATATCAGTCTTAAGACCGATTTTTAATCAAATAGATTATTTTTTAAATTGAGAAGTTGCTAATAATAACAGCTTTTTGGCCTATTTTTTGTTAAACTTTTAAGACTAAAAATAAATGCATAATGTTTGAAGAATATCTAGCGCCATGCTAGAATATAGTTAAATAATTATTATTTTTTAAGAGATATGATTATTTAAATAAATTAAAAGAGGTGTTGTCAATGTCTAAAGAAAAATTAGAAGGAACTCTTGAAAAAGCTTCAGGTTCAGTGAAAGAATTTGCTGGAGATGTTACTGGCGATAAAAAAATGAAAGCTGAAGGCACTGTTGAAAAAGTAGCTGGAAAAGCTAAAGAAGTCGCTGCAGATGTTGCTGATAAAGCAAAAGATTTAGCAACAGACGCTAAAGATGCAGTAGAAGGCATGATTGACGGTTTGAAAAAATAAAGTCAACATGATATGAGAAGGGTAGAGGGATGTCTCTCTACCTTTTTTGATATAAAAATCTTATTATCAGTTAGAAAGGTTCTTCTTTTGTGAAAACCCTTTTATTTTTGTTATAATAGAAAAAAACAGATGCATTGAGGGAATAAAATGGAAAAAATTCGTTTATATATTGCTCGTCATGGTAAAACGATGTTTAATACATTAGGAAGAGCACAAGGATGGAGTGACACCCCACTCACAGAAGTCGGGATAGAAGGAATAAGAGAACTTGGGGCTGGTTTAAAAGCTGCAGGTATCCCTTTTAAAGAAGCTTTTTCAAGTGATAGCGGTAGAACCTTAGAAACCATGTCAATTATTTTAGAAGAAACAGGCCAAGAAAAATTACCTTATACTCGTGATAAAAGAATTCGCGAATGGTGTTTTGGAAGCCTGGATGGTGCCTATGATGGTGAGTTATTTCATGGTGTTTTGCCTCGGACAGAAGTCTTTAAAGATGGTCGTTCTTTGAACGATGTTTCCTATGAAGAATTGGCACAAAGTATTGTTGAGGTTGATACGGCTAATTGGGCAGAACCTTGGGAAGTATTGAGTAAACGCATTATCGATGGTTTCACAGCTATCGCCAAAAAGCTAGAAAAACAAGGTGGTGGCAACGCTATTGTTGTTTGTCATGGTTTAACGATTGGGACGCTGATTTGGTTAATTGACCATCACCAAGAAAAAACAGAAATTGATAACGGTAGCATCACTGTCTTAAGTTATGAAAATGGTCAATTTACGATAGAAAAAGTTGCCGATATGAGTTACCGTCATAAAGGAAGGGAGTTGAGAGCAAAAAATGGAAAAGAGACGTCATAGAAGAGCGCAAAAAAAATCACCTCTAGGCTTAATTATTGCCATTGTTGTTGTCATAATCGCCTTTGTTGGCCTTTCTATCGCTTTCTTTTGGTATCAAACACAACCAGTAGACAAAACAGCTCCAAAAGATAAAGTAACCCAACAAGAAACGACCGAGACAAAAACGGACTCGCAAGAAAAATCAACGGAGAATTTACCCAATGTTTCTGCAGATGATTGGGAATTGATACTTGTCAACCGTGATAATATCACTCCAGAATTAAATCCACAATTAGAAGAAGTCGCTGGTATTTTAGTGGATGCACGCATTGCTGAAAATGTTAGAGGGTTTCTAACAGCCGCACAAGCCATTGATCCAAATGAGCATTTGATATCAGGTTATCGTAGTGTCGCTTATCAAGAACAGGTGTTTAATGGCTATGTCGAACAAGAAATGGCAGAACGTGGAATTAGCCGAGAAGAAGCTGAAACTTTTGCCAAGGAATACTCTCAGCCTCCTGGAGCCAGTGAACACCAAACTGGTTTAGCCATTGATATGAGTACAGTGGATTTACTCAATCAAAGTGATCCGGCAGTCGTTGAACAAGTGGTTGCTCTGGCGCCAGAATATGGCTTTGTCCTTCGTTTTAATGAAGAGAAAAAACCGTTCACAGGTATTGGCTATGAAGACTGGCATTTCAGATATGTGGGTGTTGAATCTGCTAAATATATGGTGGAAAACAATCTTAGTTTGGAAGAGTATGTAGAAAGGTTAAGAGGAAATAACTAATGAGGAGAAAACTCTCACGATTTATCATTCTTATCATGATAGTCTTATTTTTTCTTGGTAATTTTTATTTTATTTCTTCTAAGCCTAAAATGATATTTGCTGATAAAGAAACCATGCCCACCGTTGGTCGTGACCAGTTTATCCAGCAAGTAGCTCCAAAAATTCAAGAAGTAGCACAAGCTTATGGACTAAGACCTTCTGTTGTGATCGCACAAGCTCTTATTTCGTCAAAAAATGGGACCAGCTATTTGGCAAGAAATTACCATAATTTATTTGGTTTACTAGCAAAAAAAGGTGATCCGACCATCAAGTTATTCATGAAAGAATATGATGGTATTGAATGGAAGGACACTCAAAAACCTTTTAAAATTTATTCTTTATGGGAAGAATCCCTCTATGATTATATGCTTATCATCCAGGATAATGATTTCTGGGGAGAGGATGTGTATTCAGCTTTAGCTAATGCTAGAGATTATCAAAGCGCAGCAAACTTACTCCAAGATATTGGCTTTAGCAATGATCCAGAATATGCGACAAAAATTATCAACTTGATTGATGAAGAGGATTTAACCAGATATGATCAAGAATAGCCGGTAAACAATCAGATAAAAAAGAAATTAGCACTCTGAACAAAAGAGTGCTAAAATTTTGTGTTTTTTCCTTGACAAGTTTTTAGAATAGCGTATAATGAGAGTATAGATTAGCAGTCTATATGATAGAGTGCTAAAGAAGTTGTTTTTAAAATTAGTAAGGAGGGCTCATGATTACACCGCGTCAAAATGATATTTTAAATCTTATTGTCGAGTTGTTCACACAAACTCATGAGCCAGTTGGTTCCAAGGCCTTGCAAGAAACGATTTCTTCTAGCAGTGCAACCATCAGAAATGATATGGCTAGATTAGAACAACTTGGTTTACTAGAAAAAGCACATACCTCTAGTGGGAGGATGCCAAGTAAGTCAGGTTTTCAATATTTTGTGGAACATTCTCTACGGATTGATAGCCTAGATGAAAAAGATGTCTATCAAGTGGTGAAAGCCTTTGATTTTGAAGCTTTCAAACTAGAAGATATTCTTGAAAGAGCGTCTCAGATACTAGCTGATTTAACAGGCTACACTGGTATTGTTTTGGATGTTGTGCCAACTAGGCAGCATTTAACATCGTTTGATATCGTACAAGTCAGTAGCCATGATGCTCTTGCAATACTGACTCTTGATGATTCAAAGCCAATGACTGTTCAGTTTGCCATCCCTAAGAATTTCTTAGCCAGGGATCTCGATACGGTTAAAATGTTGGTTGAAACACGACTAGTTTCTAAAACAGTCTTAGATATTCATTATAATCTGAGGACAGAAATACCTCAGGTCATTCAGAAATACTTTACCACCACTGACAATGTTCTTGATTTATTTGACTATATTTTTGAACAATTATTTAAGGAATTGATTTTTATCTCTGGTAAGGTTGCTTCATTATCATATGCTGATTTGTCCACCTACCAATACTTGGATAATCCTCAACTAGTTTCCTTAGAAATTAGAAATAGTATGAAAGAAGAAGAGATGTCAAGCATTCGGGTGGCTGAAAGTTCCGAGAAGGCTCTAAGCAATGTTAGCATCATTAGTCAAAAGTTTTTAATCCCTTATCGTGGCTTTGCAACAATGAGTTTAATCGGTCCTATTGATATGGATTATAAAAAGATGCTTAGCATCATCACTATTGTGACAAAAGTCCTGGCTGTCAAGTTAGGTGATTATTACCGCTATCTTAATAGCAACCATTATGAAGTTCATTAAAGGAGGCAAGTAGTGTCAAAAGAAGAAAAAAACAAGCAGTCAGATGAGCTGACAAAAGAGGTTGATAAAGCCAATGAAGAAACAGTAGATCAAGAAACTACTGAAAAAGAGAAACCTGAAAAGAGTGAATTAGAACTAGCTCAGGAGAAGGCAGAAGAGTTTGAGAATAAATATTTAAGAGCTATGGCGGAAACACAAAACATCCAACGCCGTAGTAATGAAGAACGTCAAACCCTGCAACGTTATCGCTCACAAGATTTGGCCAAAAAAATTCTGCCGAGTCTTGATAATCTAGAACGTGCCCTACAAGTTGATGGTCTGACAGAAGATGTCAAAAAAGGCCTTGAAATGGTGCAAGAAAGTCTCTTGCAAGCCCTCAAGGAAGAGGGAATTGAAGTGGTTGAAACAGAAAATTTTGATCACAATCTTCACATGGCTGTACAAACCCTACCAGCAGATGATGATCATCCGGCTGACACTATTGCTGAAGTTTTCCAAAAAGGCTATAAACTTCATGATAGATTACTAAGGCCAGCAATGGTTATTGTCTATAATTAAGGATTAACTACTATTAACAATTACTGTGACCGAAATGTCATAAAACTAGTAAGAAAGAAAATAAAAATAAAGAGGTAACTTAAATGTCTAAAATTATCGGTATTGACTTAGGAACAACCAACTCAGCAGTCGCTCTTCTTGAAGGCTCAGAAAGTAAAATTATTGCTAACCCAGAAGGCAATCGCACAACACCATCAGTAGTCTCATTCAAAAATGGAGAAATCATTGTTGGTGATGCTGCAAAACGTCAAGCAGTAACTAATCCTGATACTATTATTTCTATCAAATCAAAAATGGGAACAAGTGAAAAAGTTTCTGCAAATGGTAAAGAATACACACCACAAGAAATTTCAGCAATGATTCTTCAATACCTTAAAGGGTATGCAGAAGACTATCTTGGTGAAAAAGTGACTAAGGCTGTTATTACAGTTCCTGCTTACTTTAATGATGCGCAACGTCAAGCAACAAAAGATGCTGGTAAAATTGCAGGTCTTGAAGTAGAACGTATTGTCAATGAGCCAACCGCAGCTGCTTTAGCTTACGGTCTTGACAAAACTGACCACGAAGAAAAAGTACTTGTTTTTGACCTTGGTGGTGGAACATTTGACGTTTCTATCCTTGAACTTGGTGACGGGGTATTTGATGTACTTGCAACATCAGGAGACAACAAACTTGGTGGTGACGACTTTGACCAAAAAATTATCGACCATCTTGTGGCAGAATTCAAAAAAGAAAATGGTATTGATTTAGCTAAAGATAAAATGGCTGTTCAACGTTTGAAAGATGCTGCTGAAAAAGCTAAGAAAGACTTGTCAGGAGTAACTTCAACACAAATCAGCTTACCATTTATCACAGCTGGTGACGCAGGTCCTCTTCACTTAGAGATGACTTTAACACGTGCTAAATTTGATGAATTAACATTTGATCTTGTTGAACGCACTAAAGGACCTGTTCGTCAAGCCCTTTCAGATGCTGGACTTTCAGCAAGTGAAATAAACGAAGTAATCTTGGTTGGTGGTTCAACACGTATTCCAGCCGTTGTTGAAGCTGTTCGTAAAGAAACTGGTAAAGAACCAAACAAATCAGTTAACCCTGACGAAGTGGTTGCGATGGGTGCGGCTATCCAAGGTGGTGTGATTACTGGTGATGTCAAAGATGTCGTTCTTCTTGATGTGACACCATTATCACTTGGTATTGAAACAATGGGTGGTGTCTTTACTAAATTAATTGACCGTAATACAACAATCCCAACGTCTAAATCACAAGTCTTCTCAACAGCAGCAGACAATCAACCGGCTGTTGACATCCATGTTCTTCAAGGTGAGCGCCCAATGGCTGCTGATAACAAAACACTTGGTCGTTTCCAATTGACAGATATCCCAGCAGCGCCTCGCGGTATCCCACAAATTGAAGTGACTTTTGATATTGATAAAAACGGTATTGTTTCTGTTAAAGCAAAAGACCTTGGCACTCAAAAAGAACAAACTATTGTTATCCAATCAAATAGTGGTTTAACAGACGAAGAAATCGAAAAAATGATGAAAGATGCAGAAGCTAACGCAGAAGCAGATGCTAAACGTAAAGAAGAAGTCGATCTTAAAAATGATGTGGATCAAACTATCTTTGCAACAGAAAAAACGCTTAAAGAGACTGAAGGAAAAGGATTTGACACAGAGAGAGATGCCGCTCAATCAGCTCTTGATGACTTAAAAGCAGCTCAAGAATCAGGAAATCTTGAAGACATGAAAGCTAAGCTTGAAGCCTTGAATGAAAAAGCACAAGCTCTGGCTGTTAAAATGTATGAACAAGCAGCGGCTGCTCAACAAGCGCAAGCTGGTGCAGAAAACCCAGGCACAACAGAAAAAACTGACTCAGGTGACGATGTGGTTGATGGTGAGTTTACAGAAAAATAATGTCTGATGATAATTTAGACGAGGCAAAGGCTTCGTCTAAATTTTTCAATAGTAAAGGATAGGAAATGAATAATACAGAATATTATGATCGATTAGGTGTCTCAAAAAATGCTTCACAAGATGAAATCAAGAAAGCCTATCGTAAATTATCAAAAAAATATCACCCAGATATTAATAAAGAGCCAGGTGCCGAAGAAAAATATAAGGATGTTCAAGAAGCCTATGAAACGTTAGGTGATGAACAAAAAAGAGCCAACTATGATCAATTTGGCTCTGCTGGTGCCAATGGCGGCTTTGGTAATGGCTTTGGCGGAGGTGGTTTCGGTGGTTTTGATGGCTCTAGCTTTGGTGGCTTTGAAGATATCTTCTCAAGCTTCTTTGGTGGTGGTGCTAGTCGTAACCCTAATGCTCCTCGTCAAGGAGATGATTTACAATACCGTGTTGATTTGAGTTTTGAAGAAGCTGTTTTTGGTGCTGAAAAGGAAGTTCGCTATAATCGAGAAGCAGTCTGTCATACCTGTAGTGGCTCAGGCGCTAAACCAGGAACTAGTCCAGTAACCTGTCACAAATGTCATGGTTCTGGAGTTATCAATGTTGACACGCAAACACCACTTGGGATGATGCGTCGTCAAGTCACTTGTGATGTCTGTCACGGAACAGGAAAAGAAATCAAAGATCCATGTCAAACTTGTCATGGAACAGGACATGAAAAACAAGCCCATAAAGTTTCAGTAAAAGTGCCAGCTGGTGTTGAAACAGGTCAACAAATTCGTCTTCAAGGTCAAGGAGAAGCGGGCTTTAATGGAGGTCCTTATGGTGATCTCTATATTGTGGTTAATGTGAAACCTTCAAAACAGTTTGAACGTGAAGGAGCAACCATCTACTACACTTTAAATATTAGTTTTGTACAAGCAGCCTTGGGTGACACAGTGGAAATTCCGACAGTACACGGTTCTGTAGATATGGCTATTCCAGCCGGTACTCAGACAGGTAAGATTTTCCGACTAAAAGGTAAAGGAGCACCAAGATTAAGAGGAGGTGCTCAAGGCGATCAACATGTCACAATTAATGTTGTCACACCAACCAAGTTAAATGAAGCGCAAAAACAAGCCTTACAAGATTTTGCTAAGGCTAGTGGTCAAGAAGTTCATCCCAAGAAAAAAGGCCTCTTTGATAAGGTCAAAGATGTTTTTGAAGGGGAATAATTATTGAAACAAGTCTAGTTAGTCTAGACTTTTTCAGTACTTTCAACCCTAAATGAATACCTTGGTAGAAAATTAGCTGCTCAGTGAAACATAGTTGCTTATTTATAGGCATCTTGTTATAATCTTAAGCATGACAAGATACAAAGCTATTATTGCCTATGATGGGACCGATTTTTCTGGTTTTCAAAGGCAATCTCACCAAAGAACCATTCAAGAAGAAATTGAAAAAACTCTTTTAAGGTTGAACAGTGGTCAAGAAGTTCTGATTCAAGGAGCTGGGAGAACAGATGCTGGCGTTCATGCTTATGGGCAAGTGATTCATTTTGATCTTCCCGAACGTCGTGATCTTGAAAAACTACGTTTTGCTCTGGACACTCAGACACCTGATGATATTGATGTCAAAAAAATCGAAGTGGTTTCAGATGATTTTCATTGTCGTTATCAAAAACACACTAAAACTTATGAATTTCTAGTTGATATCGGGAGACCCAAAAATCCGATGATGCGTCATTATGCCACACATTTTCCCTACCCAATTGATGTTACTTTAATAGAAGAAGCGATAAAAGATTTGGTAGGAACTCACGATTTTACCGGTTTTACAGCTGCAGGGACCTCAATAGAAAATAAGGTGCGTACTATTACGACTGCCAAGGTGACATACGATAGCAACCGTCAATTCCTTACCTTTGTTTTCACAGGAAATGGTTTTTTATATAAACAAGTAAGAAATATGGTTGGTACTCTCTTGAAGATTGGTAATAAACGAATGCCAACCAATCAGATAAAAACAATCATTGCCTCAAAAGATCGTCACCTAGCAGGACCAACTGCAGCTCCAAACGGTCTTTATTTAAAGGAGATTAGTTATGAAAACTAATTACATGTTAACGATTGCAGGAAGCGATGTTTTGAGTGGGGGTGGCTTGCAAGCCGATTTAGCCACTTTTCATCACTTTCATCTGTTTGGTTTTTTAGCACTAACAAGTATTGCAACTCTATCTAACAACGGGTTTGAAATAACATCGATTGACGAAGTGGTCTTTCAAAAACAATTAGACAGTTTGAAAGCTGTTGACTTTTCAGCCATCAAAATTGGACTTTTACCCAATGAGTCTATTGCTGAGAGAACATTGACATTTTTAAAAGCAAAAAAAGAGATTCCAGTTATCTTAGATCCGGTACTTGTGTTCAAAGAAAACAATGATGAAGAAATATCAACCATGCGAGAGGTGCTATTGTCATTTTTCCCATATACGACAGTGATCACACCCAACTTAAAAGAGGCAGAACTATTGTCTGGTGTTAACATTACCAACCTAACAGACATGAAAAAAGCTGCAAAAATATTGTATGAAGCTGGCGCTAGGATTGTGGTCATAAAAGGAGGTTCTCGTTTAGATAAAACCAGAGCTATCGATCTCTTTTATGATGGTGAACACTATGTGGACCTTCAAAAGCCACTTTTAAGTATGAATAATACTGGTGCAGGATGTACATTTGCTTCTACCTTGTCAAGTTACATAGCTAAGGGAGAATCCCCTCTTTTAGCCACACGACACGCCAAAGAGTTTGTCTATCAAGCAATTGCTAATGCTAATGAATATGGAGTTTTACAACAAGATGAAAAAAACTAATCTCTCACAATTAACGACACTTGCTATCATCACCTCACTTAGCATTATTCTAGGAATTTACATTCAAATTAAAACACCAACAGGCTTTTTAACCCTATTAGATGCTGGTATCTTCTTCACTGCCTTTTATTTTGGTAGTAAAGAAGGAGCTATTGTTGGTGGTCTATCTGGTTTTCTCATTGATCTCCTTTTAGGTTATCCTAACTGGATGGTTATCAGTTTGTTTGCTCATGGTGGGCAAGGGTTCTTTGCCGGATGGACCGGTCAAAAAAGAGGTGTCGGATTAATTTTTGCCACCATTACCATGGTTGGTGGTTATTTTTTAGCCTCTAATGCGATGTATGGCTATGCTGCGGCATCTGCTGATATTTATGGCAATTTATTGCAAAATATGGTTGGTATGGCAGTTGGTTTTAGTGTTAGTCAAGCTCTAAAACGTCTTAAAAAATAAATAAAGGTTAATCAGATAACTAATATCTGAAAGTAAGAGGGTCATAATGAATTTAGAAGAATTAAAAAAAGAGACTCAAAAAATAAGCCTTGATATCATCGAACGAAGCCAGATAAAAAGTGGACAATTATTTGTTTTGGGTCTATCAAGTAGTGAAATTTTAGGAAATCATATTGGAACAGCTTCAAGCCTTGAAATAGGAGAAGTTGTTGTTAAAGAGCTTTTAGATAACTTATCAGACAAAGGCATTTACTTAGCTGTGCAAGGGTGTGAACATATCAATCGTGCCTTGGTTGTGGAACGTGAATATGCTGAAAGACATAATCTTGAAATTGTAAGTGTTTTACCCACTCTTCATGCTGGAGGTAGTGCTCAACTCGCAGCCTTTAAATATATGAAGGATCCAGTTGAGGTGGAGCATGTTGTTGCTTTTGCAGGTCTTGATATAGGAGATACCAGTATTGGCATGCATATTAAACATGTTCAAGTACCTCTTAGACCAGTGATGAGAGAGTTAGGAAAAGCCCATGTAACAGCCCTTTCTAGTCGTCCGAAACTGATTGGTGGACAAAGAGCTCAATATGTTAAAGATCCTATTCGAAAATTTTAAATCAAAAGAAGAGGTTTGGTTGTATACCAAGCCTCTTTTATTTTTATTACTTTGTTTGTTGAAAAAAATGAGTGACGATTGTTGGCGGAATCGACTTTCTGATGAATAGTCACCTTATTGTTTATGTGGTAAAGGTAATTCCCCTTCTTTAAAGACCCCTTCTTTAGTTAAAGCCTTTTGATAGAGAGTGTAAAAAGTATATTCTATCGGTAATTGAAAACCACTTTGGGCAAAAATATCAATTCTAAAAACGAGTTGACCGTTAGATAGAGTTGTGATACCTAGAATCTCGGGCGCTTTAGTGATTTTAGGATAATGCGAAGTTTCTTCCTGGTTTACCTGCTCTATTACCCGTCTCACCTCAGAAATATCTGTGTTTGGATAGATTGGAATATCAATTCTTGCTCGAATAGGAAAACGAGATAAGTTGCTAACAACAGTAATATTACGGTTGGGAATAAAATGCATAGTCCCATCAAAATCCTTGATTTGAGTTGTTCTAATCCCAACTCTTGTGACAATCCCATCAATTGATCCCAAAACGACATTTTCACCAACATCTAATTGACGTTCGCTAAGGATAAATATCCCATTGACAACATCGGTTAAGAAACCTTGTGCCCCAAGACCAATAGCAACTCCGGCAATTCCAGCCCCAGCTAGAAGGCCTGAAACAGGGACACCAAGTGTGATTAAGATAGAGTAGATGAGAAGGAAATAAAGAAGGTAATTTAAAAGATTTTGAAAGAGTTTTAAGAGTGTTTCTCTTCTTTTGTCATCAACCTTTGAGGCCATCAAAACACGATTGATGATATGATGAACTAAAAATTGAAGAACCCATTTACCAATATAAAAACAGATAACGAGAATGATTAAAGAAATGCTTTTAGAAATGATGCTTTCTATCATCTCACTAGTAAAAAATTGTTTCCAGTAACGACTAAATACAGACATAATAACTCCTTTTTCTATAGTTACTAGTGTAACAAATTTTTTTCAAGAAAACACAAAAAGGGTCAAAAAAGTGATGACATTAAGTTCTTTTATATTATTTTATAAGGATTTTAAAAACGGAAAAATCTAATGAATTCATATAAAATAGTTTAAAAAAAGCAATAAATATGGTAAACTAAACTGTAATCATATTATTTAAGGAGAATGACTTCATGTCTACATCGTTTGAAAACAAATCAACAAATCGAGGTGTTATTACATTTACGATTGGTCAAGACAAAATTAAACCTGCTCTTGATAAAACATTTAATCAATTAAAGAAAGATTTAGCTGTTCCTGGATTTCGTAAAGGACACATTCCACGTTCAGTATTTAACCAACGTTTTGGTGAAGAAGCTTTGTATGAAAAATCTTTAAATAGCGTTCTTCCAGAGGCTTATGAAGCTGCTGTTGCTGAACTTGGTTTAGATGTTGTGGCACAACCAAAAATCGATATCGTTTCAATGGAAAAAGGAAAAGATTGGGTCTTAACTGCTGAAGTGGTGACTAAGCCTGAAGTGAAACTTGGAGACTATAAAGATCTTGAAGTTTCAGTAGAAGAAACAAAAGACGTTGCTGACAGCGAAATTGACGACAAAATTGAACGTGAGCGTCAAAATCTTGCCGAATTAATCATTAAAGAAGAAGCTGCAGAAAACGGTGATACTGTTGTTATTGACTTTGTTGGTTCAGTTGATGGCGAAGAATTTGATGGTGGGAAAGGTGAAAACTTCTCATTAGAGCTTGGTAGTGGTCAATTTATCCCAGGATTTGAAGACCAATTAGTTGGTGCAAAAGCAGGCGACAGTGTTACTGTTGAAGTGACTTTCCCAGAAGATTATCAGGCAGCAGATTTAGCTGGCAAAGCTGCTAAATTTGAAACAACTGTGCACGAAGTGAAAACTAAAGAAGTGCCAGAACTTGATGATGAGCTTGCAAAAGACATTGATGAAGAAGTGGAAACACTTGATGACTTAAAAGCAAAATACCGCAAAGAATTAGAAGAAGCTAAAGAAACAGCCTACCAAGATGCTGTTGAAGCAGCAGCGATAGAACTTGCTGTAGAAAATGCTGAAATTGTTGAATTACCTGAAGAAATGGTTCATGATGAAGTTCATAGAGCAATGAACGAATTTATGGGTAATATGCAACGTCAAGGTATTTCTCCAGAAATGTACTATCAATTAACTGGTACTACTGAAGATGATCTTCATAAACAATATGAAGAAGATGCGGAAAAACGCACAAAAACAAATCTTGTAATTGAAGCTATCGCTAAACAAGAAAACTTTGAAACAACTGAAGAAGAAATTGAAAATGAAATTACAACACTAGCATCCGACTACAACATGGATGTTAAACAAGTACGTTCATTACTTTCAGAAGATATGTTAAAACATGATATTATGATGAAAAAAGCTGTAGATCTTATTACAAGCTCTGTTAAAGTGAAATAATATCAAACTTAAAAGTCAGGCTATCAAATGATTAGCCTTGGCTTTTTCATTTGTATGGCACAAAGAAGGTTTTATGTTAGAGTTATCGTCAAGAAAAGTCGAAAGCCCTTTAACAATCTTGTTTTTAGCAAAAAGTTTTGACGAAATATTAAATTTAGCGTAAAATAAAGAATAATGACAAGGATAAGGAGAATAACTTTGGAATTAAAAGTGTTTGCTGGGCAAGAAAAAAGTGAATTATCAATGATTGAGGTGGCACGTGCCATTTTAGAAGACCGTGGTCGAGACAATGAAATGCACTTTAGTGATCTTGTCAACACCATTCAAAACTACTTAGGAAAATCAGATGCTGATATCCGTGAGGGACTACCATACTTTTATGCTGATCTTAACACAGATGGAAGCTTCATCCCTTTAGGAGAAAATAAATGGGGACTTCGCTCTTGGTATGCCGTTGATGAAATAGATGAAGAAATCATCACTCTTGAGGATGAAGAAGATGGTGCTCCAAAACGTAAGAAAAAGAGAGTTAATGCCTTTATGGATGGTGATGATGATGCTATTGATTATAGCGACGATGATCCAGAAGATGAAGATTTTGACACTAATGATGATGATTTAGAGTATGACGATGAAGACCCAGATGATGAAAAATCTGAGGTAGAATCTTACGATTCAGAGTTAAACGAAATCATCCCAGAAGATGAACTTGAAGAAGATGTTGACATCAACGAAGAAGAAGATGACGACGATGATGATGACTATTCAGACGATGACAATTCGGATGATATTTAGTAATTGACGATTGACAAATTTATTAATATAGTTTATATTATTTACTGGGCACCTCTTTTTGAGGTCGACTAAGCTCCCTAAGCAATTAGGGAGCATTTTTTATTTTAAAAGACTATTAATAAAGGAGCAAAAGATGACAAAGTATATTTTTGTGACAGGTGGTGTGGTTAGTTCTATTGGTAAAGGAATTGTGGCAGCTAGCTTAGGAAGACTGCTTAAAAATCGTGGCTTAAAAGTAACGATTCAAAAGTTTGATCCTTATATCAATATTGACCCAGGAACAATGAGTCCTTATCAGCACGGAGAGGTCTATGTGACTGATGATGGGGCTGAAACAGATCTTGATTTGGGTCACTATGAACGTTTTATCGACATCAATCTTAACAAATATTCTAATGTCACCACTGGTAAAATATACAGTGAGGTTCTTAAGAAAGAAAGAAAAGGTGAGTATTTAGGGGCAACTGTCCAAGTCATCCCTCATATTACTGATGCTTTAAAAGAAAAAATTAAAAGAGCGGCATCTACCACAGATTCGGATGTCATTATCACAGAAGTTGGTGGAACCGTAGGTGATATTGAGAGTCTTCCATTTCTAGAAGCCCTTCGCCAAATGAAATCAGATGTCGGTAGTGACAACGTCATGTATATCCATACGACACTTCTGCCTTATCTAAAGGCTGCTGGTGAAATGAAAACCAAGCCAACTCAGCATTCCGTAAAAGAATTACGTGGCTTGGGGATTCAACCTAATATGCTGGTTATTAGAACCGAAAAACCGGTTGAACAAGGTATTAAAAATAAACTAGCTCAATTTTGTGATGTAGCGCCAGAAGCAGTTATTGAATCACGTGATGTTGAGCACCTTTATCAAATTCCATTAAACATGCAAGCTCAAAATATGGATCAGATTGTCTGTGACCATCTTCGTCTTGATGTCCCAGAAGCTGATATGAGTGAATGGACCGCAATGGTTGATAAGGTTATGTCACTTAAAAAGAAAACTAAAATTGCGCTTGTCGGTAAGTATGTCGAATTACCAGATGCTTACTTATCAGTTGTTGAGGCACTCAAACATTCTGGCTATGTCAATGATTCAATGATTGACTTAAAATGGGTAAATTCTAATGATGTGACAAAAGAGACTGTTGATTCATTGCTATCTGAAGCAGATGGGATTATTGTTCCCGGTGGTTTCGGTGAAAGAGGAACAGAAGGAAAAATTGAGGCGATTCGTTATGCGCGTGAAAAAGATGTGCCAATGCTAGGAATTTGTCTTGGTATGCAACTTGCCTGTGTTGAGTTTGCAAGACATGTTTTACACTTAGAAGGTGCCAATTCTTCTGAGCTTAATCCTGAGACTAACTATCCAATCATTGATATCATGCGTGACCAAATTGATATTGAAAATATGGGGGGTACCCTAAGGCTTGGTCTTTACCCATGTAAACTAAAAAGTGGTAGTGTTGCTGCTAAAGCTTATAACGATCAAGAAGTCATTCAAAGACGCCATCGCCATCGCTATGAATTTAATACTAAGTTCCGTGAGCAATTTGAAGAAGCTGGCTTTGTCTTTTCAGGAGTTTCACCTGATAATCGATTGATGGAAGTGGTTGAGCTGCCTGATAAAAAATTCTTTGTTGCAGCGCAATATCACCCAGAACTCCATAGCCGTCCAAATCGACCAGAAGAATTATACACAGCCTTTGTGACAGCTGCAGTAAAAAACAGTCACTAATAGAAAATAAAGAACTTCGAGTGGATTGGAGTTCTTTATCTTTTGGCTAAAATAAGATATAATAGCAATTATGAAAAAGCTAACCTTATCAAAAGTCATCATTATTTTTATAGGACTTATCAGTATGATTTCTATCGGAGCAACCTTCTATTTTTTTAATGAAGCCCAAGTGAGAGCTGAAAAATCGTTTATTAATAATAAACCAACACCAAAAACAGATCCTCTCTATGCCTATGAGAAAGAATTTGCGGCCTTAGAAAAGACAACCCTGGAAATGACAAATGGCGGTCTCAAGCAGGTGGCTTGGTATGTGGAAGCGCCTAAAGAGACAGATAAAACTGTTATTGTTGTTCATGGTTTTTCATCAAGTAAAGAAAGAATGCTGGCTTATGGCTGGTTGTTTCACAAATTAGGCTATAATGTTCTTATGCCTGATAATATTGCTGCTGGAGACAGTGAAGGACGAATCATTGGCTATGGGTGGAATGATCGTTTAAATATTATCAAGTGGTCAGAAATTTTGGCAGAGACGAATCCAAATAGTCAAATTATTCTCTATGGTTTATCTATGGGAGGTGCGACTGTCATGATGGCTAGTGGAGAAGAGGAACTCCCTAAACAAGTCACCGCCATTATTGAAGATGCTGGCTATACAAGTGTCTGGGATGAATTAGTCTATCAAGCAAAGGATATGTATAACCTACCAGCTTTTCCGCTTTTATACCAAGTGTCAGCCATGTCAAAAATTCGTGCCGGTTTTACTTATGGGGAAGCCAGCTCTATCAAACAATTAGAGAAAAATACCAGGCCAATCCTCTTTATCCATGGCTCGGAAGATAAATTTGTTCCTACTGAGATGGTTTATAAGAATTATGAAGCGACTACGGCTCCAAAAGAACTTTATATTGTTGAGGGAGCAGACCACGCCAAAACCTTTTCGACTGACATTAAGGCCTATGAAGAAAAAATTGTTAGCTTTTTAAAGAAATACACTAAATAATATTGACAGAAAATAAAGAAATTGATATAATCTACTATGTTGTCAATCGCGGGGATGGCGGAATTGGCAGACGCGCAGGACTAAGGATCCTGTGACCGCTTTAGGTCGTGAGGGTTCAAGTCCCTCTCTCCGCAAATTTAGAACCAGCTTTGCTGGTTTTTTTATTTTCTCCTTAAGAAAGCGTTTTTTCTGATTTCTAAAGACTGGTATTTTTAGGGAGAATGTGATAAAATGAACGAGTAATAGGAATTATCCTAAAAAATATTGAGGAGGCTATTAAAATGCCAATCGTTTCAGCAGAAAAATTCGTCAAAGCAGCACGTGAAAACGGCTACGCTGTTGGTGGATTTAATACAAATAACCTTGAATGGACACAAGCTATCTTGCGTGCCGCAGAAGCAAAAAAAGCTCCTGTTCTTATTCAAACGTCTATGGGAGCAGCTAAATACATGGGTGGTTACCGTGTTGCTCGTAATCTTATTGCTAACTTAGTTGAAGCAATGAACATTACAGTGCCAGTTGCTATTCACTTAGACCACGGACACTATGAAGATGCCCTAGAAGCTATTGAAGTAGGTTACACATCAATTATGTTTGATGGTTCTCATCTACCAATTGAAGAAAACCTTGAAAAAGCGCGTGAAGTGGTTGCTTTAGCACATTCTAAAGGTATTTCAGTTGAAGCTGAAGTAGGAACTATCGGTGGTGAAGAAGATGGTATCATTGGTAAGGGTGAGCTTGCTCCAGTTGAAGACGCTAAAGAAATGGTTGCAACAGGTGTTGACTTCTTAGCAGCTGGTATTGGGAATATCCATGGTCCTTACCCTGAAAACTGGGAAGGATTAGACCTTGACCACTTGAAGAAATTAACAGAAGCTCTTCCAGGTGTGCCAATCGTTTTACATGGTGGTTCAGGTATTCCTGATGAACAAATTCAAGCAGCTATCAAATTAGGTGTTGCTAAAGTTAACGTTAACACTGAAGGTCAAATTGCCTTTTCAGATGCTACTCGTAAATTTGCAGCAGAATACAATGCTAACGCAGCAGAATATGACAAGAAAAAATTATTCGATCCACGTAAATTCTTAGCACCAGGTATCAAAGCCGTTCAAGATGCTATCGAAGAACGTATCGATGTTTTCGGATCAGAAAATAAAGCCTAGCCATAAGTTATTATGAGAGTCTACCATATAAGGTGGACTCTTTTTTATATGGAGTAGCAAAGTCTTTTGTGGAGAGAGTGAAGGAAAACATTTCAAGAAAATGTCCTTGCTATCTTTTTTAGCTTATGTTATAATACTACGGTATGTGGTGCTAGCACATCCTTATATATACTACGTAGGAGGAAATACAAATGTCTAAAGTATGTTACTTTACAGGTCGTAAGACTGTATCAGGAAATAACCGTTCACACGCGATGAACCAAACAAAACGTACTGTTAAACCAAATCTTCAAAAAGTAACTGTTTTGATTGATGGTAAACCAAAAAAAGTTTGGGTATCAGCTCGTGCACTTAAATCTGGAAAAGTAGAACGTGTTTAATGGAAAGGGCGAAAGCTCTTTTTTTATTACTCAAAAACTAAGCAAGAGAAGTGAGTTAATGAAAAGACAGGGATTTTTTTACAATGTATTGATAATATGATAAAATAAAGTAATAAAAACTTTTGAGGTAGTAAATATGACTGTAAAAATTAATACAAAAGATGGTCAAATTGAATTGTCAGACGATGTCATTGCAACAGTCGTTGGCGGTTCAGCAACAGAAATTTTTGGTGTTGTGGGAATGGCTAGTAAAAGTACACTGAAAGATAACTTCCAAGCGCTTTTACGCAAAGAAAACTACGCCAAAGGTGTTGTTGTGAGATCAACAGAAGAAGGTATTTCTGTTGATGTCTATACCGTTATGAGTTATGGTGTCAAAATTAGCGAAGTGTCAAAAAACATTCAAGAACGTGTTAAGTTTAATCTTGAAAATCAGTTGGGCATTTCAACGGATATGGTTAATGTCTATGTTCAAAATATCAAGGTGGTAGGAGAAGACTAGTGTCAAATATTACAACAAGTTTATTCCAAGGCATGGTACAAGCAGCAAGTACTCGTCTTAACAAACAAGCTGAATACGTCAATTCATTAAACGTTTTTCCGGTGCCAGATGGTGATACTGGGACTAATATGGGCATGACCATGGAAAATGGTGCCAAAGAAGTGGCAGGAAAATCTGCTAAAACCGTTGGTGAAGTGGGAGAAATTCTATCTAAGGGTCTTTTAATGGGAGCTAGGGGAAACTCTGGGGTCATTACATCACAATTGTTTCGTGGTTTTGGCCAAAGCATTAAAGGAAAAGAAGAACTCAGTGGTAAGGATTTAGCACAAGCCTTTCAATCTGGGGTTGAAGTGGCTTATAATGCTGTCATGAAACCTGTTGAGGGAACTATTCTTACGGTTTCTCGAGGGGCTGCAAGAGCTGCTATTAACAAATCTGAAGAAACAGATGATGCAATAGAAGTCATGCGCGCTGCTCTTGACGGGGCAAAAGCAGCCTTAGCTAAAACACCAGACCTACTTCCAGTCCTTAAAGAAGTTGGTGTTGTAGACTCAGGTGGTCAAGGACTCGTCTATATTTATGAGGGATTTTTATCAGCCTTAACTGGTGATTTTATGGTTTCAGAAGAGTTTGAAGCCACTCCTGCTATCATGAGTGAAATGATTAATGCTGAACATCATAAAGCTGTTGTTGGACATGTGGCAACAGAAGACATTACCTATGGCTATTGTACAGAGATTATGGTAGGTCTTAAACAGGGACCAACCTATGTTAAAGAATTTGATTACAATGATTTTCAAAATTATCTCAGCAATCTCGGTGATTCTCTTTTAGTGGTTAATGATGATGAAATTGTAAAAGTTCACGTTCATACAGAAGATCCAGGTCTTGTCATTCAAGAAGGTCTCAAATATGGCGCTTTGATGAAAGTGAAAGTGGACAATATGAGAAATCAACATGATACTCAAGTCCAAAAAGTAAACGATGATGAACCAAAAGAGCGCAAAGAATATGGTATTATTACGGTTGTTGCTGGTGATGGTTTAGCAAGCATCTTTAAATCGCAAGGTGTTGATTATGTCATTTCTGGTGGACAAACAATGAATCCATCAACTGAGGATATCGTTAAAGCAATCGAAGCAGTTAATGCTGATAATATTATTATTTTACCTAACAATAAAAATATCTTTATGGCTGCTCAAACAGCTGCTGAGGTTGTTGATGTACCAACTAAAGTCGTTGAAACAAGAACCATTCCTCAAGGATTTACTAGTCTTTTGGCCTTCAATGATTCCAATTCATTAGAAGAAAATTTCGAAGCTATGACTGAGAGTCTCTCAGATGTGACTAGTGGTAGTGTGACTTTAGCTGTTAGAGATACGACTATTGATGGTTTAGCGATTAAAAAAGACGATATTCTAGGCATGGTCAATGGTAAAATTGTAGTGTCTAATCCTGATATGGAAAGTGCACTTAAAGAAACCTTCGACCAAATGATTACTGAAGACAGTGAAATCATTAGTATTTATGTTGGAGAAGAAGGCACAAAAGAAATGTCAGATCGTATTGTTGCCTACCTAGAAGAAACTTACGATGATTTAGATATCGAGGTTCATCAAGGCGATCAACCTGTTTACCCATACTTGATGAGTGTTGAATAATTAGCAAATGATAAGAAAGAGTCGTTAGAAAATACTAACGGCTTTTTTCTTTTCTAGATTAAGAATAGCAGATAATTTCTCACAACAAATTCTTTTTTTGACCACTTATCAAAAGAAATTAACCGCTTAGCGTGATTCTTGTGTCAAGCTTTTTTTATTTTGCTATGATATGACTGTAAGGAGGGTTATCATGCTGATCAAAACAAAGAATCTTAGTAAATCCTATGGCAGTAAACTGGCACTAAAAAATCTGACCATTGAATTACTTGAAGGAGAATTGGTTGCCTACCTAGGAACAAATGGTGCCGGCAAATCAACAACAATGAAATTATTAACAGGTCTCTTGGAAGCTAGTTCGGGTCAAATTAGCAAAAAATCAGGTTTATCCGTGGGTGTTGTTTTTCAAGAGAGCGTCTTAGACAGTGATTTGACAGTGTCACAAAATTTAAAAAGTCGCTTCGCCTTATATCGACACAAAAATCAACAGTGGTATGAAGAATTACTTGACTTATTGGAAATAAGACCACTTTTAACGAAGCGTTACGGTCTATTATCAGGAGGCCAAAGACGTCGTGTTGATATTGCAAGGGCACTCGTCCACCAACCAGATATTTTATTCTTAGATGAGCCGACAACAGGATTAGATGTGCAAACGAGAACCCTTTTGTGGCAATTTTTAAATCGCTTGAAAGAACAAGGGCTAACCATATTTTTAACCACTCATTATCTAGAAGAAGCCGAGCAAGCAGACAAGGTTTATATTTTGGAAGAAGGAAGACTCCTTGCTCAAGGAAAAGTATCTGAATTGATTACGGCTCATGCTAAAAATCGTCTTATTATCACTTGTAATCCTGGTTTGTCCCATCGTTTTGAAGGTGCCAGACTGATAGATAGTCAAACTCTTGTTTTTGAAGCCATCACAACAAAGGACAGTATTGCTATTTTAAGTCGCTATGCACCTGACATTATTGATTTTAACTATCAAAAAGCCACTTTAAGTGATGCTTTTATGGCACTAACTGGAAAGGAGATCAAATGATATCTATTTTAGTCAAACGTCATATCGTTCTTTATTTTAGTAATAAAATGAGAGTGATTTTTTCAATACTTGGCGCTCTTATTGGTTATGGTTTATATTTCTTATTTTTGCGAGATAATTTATTAGAAGCTTTCACCTCGCTACCTGATGCTAATCAGATTTTAGACTTGTGGATGATGGGTGGGGTTTTAGCCACAGCTGCTATTAGTACAACTTTATCTGCTGTATCGCGCTTTGTCTATGATAGAGAACGTCAAGTGATGGCTGATTTATTGCTAACAGAAGTAGGTTTATGGCGCTTACAATTCTCTTATTTTTTAAGTGCCACTCTAATTGGAGTCTTGATGCAAGTGCTTATTTCTTTTTTGAGCTTAACAACTCTTTATCTCCAGTATCAATTATTGTTGTCTTTACCACAACTGTTAATTCTCTTTTTAGCCATCTGTTTGACCTCTCTAGTTTGTTCGTTAATGGCGATGTTACTACTTTACTTTATTAAAAAGAGTAGTACCTTAGAAGTCTTGGGCAATATTGTTGGCACTCTGGCTGGTTTTTTAACAGGTTCCTACATTAGTATAGGAGTTTTACCACTAGTGGCTCAAAAAGTTTTAACCTACACACCTGCCATTTACCTATCCTCTTTATATCGCCAGATTTTTCTGGATAATCGGTTTGATGGTCTCACACAATCGATGAGAGAATTCTTAGGTATCGGGGTGAATTGGCAGCACTTGACAACGATAAGAGAAGATGCCATAGTATTAGTGATTATTGCTATCCTTATAAGCATCATATTGATTCTCATAAACAAATTTGTAAAAAAAGGGGTGATGGCAGATGGATTGTCGCTTTGAAGAAGACCGTTCAAAAGAACAGTTAGAAATCATTATCAAAAAAGCTAGCTATGACAAAGAAGTGGCTGATTTGCTACATTATTTAGAGCTTTTTTCGGAAATCACACCCAATGTCATTCCGGTTAAAACAGAAGATCGGATTGTTCTCTTAAAAGTGGAAGACTTGATTTTGGTTGATGTCGATGGCACACAACTTATTTTAGAAACAACAACAGAGACCTTACGCACAACAGATCGTCTTTATAAATTTAAAGACCGTCTAAAAAATCCTGATTTTGTGCAAGTGTCTAAGCAAAGTTTAATTAACATCAACCATTTAAATTACTTAGAAGCAAGTTTTTCAGGTAATATGACAGCAAGGCTAGATAAGAATATTAGAACTATTGTTAGTCGTAGGTATTTGAAAGATTTAGAAGCCCGTTTAGGCTTATAAGGAGGAGTATCATGAAAAAATATTGGACACATTACATTTTTGGTATAGGGATTGGTATGATTATCTATATTCTATTTCTTTTGGCTTTTAAATTACCAGCACAGACTGTGCAACAAATCATCACAACTGTTGTTTTAAGTGGTTTTATCGGGTTGGCATCATTAATTTATGAAAATAATCGTTGGTCATTCTTTAGAAAATCATTAATCCATTTGGTGATTGTTTTTCTGATTGTTTTTGCCATGAATTATTTTAATCATTGGGTTGATTTTGGGTCAAATATCGGTGTTTACTTAGGCTTTATTATCCAATTTTTCATCATTTATTTTGCCATTTCATTTATCATGTTTTTAATTTCTAAAAAACAGGTGCAAGAAATCAATGATAGGCTCAAAAAAAAGAAAGGCTAGCTTGACAAGTCCTCTCATTTATTATAGAATGGTTTAGTATGTTTAGTAACTGATCAAAGAAATAGCCGGCTAAACGAATACAAAAATCTAATGAGGAGGTATTCAAAGTGAAACGTACTTTTCAACCAAGTAAAATCCGTCGTCAACGTAAGCATGGCTTCCGTCATCGTATGGCAACAAAAAATGGCCGTCGCGTATTAGCAAGCCGTCGTCGTAAAGGACGCAAAGTATTGTCTGCATAATTAAAGAGATAATAAAACAAAAATCAGCGGGAACTCGAGCCTGTTGATTTTTTTGTTGGTAAAATTAAGATTAAAGTGATAAAACAAAGACATAAAGAAGTATGATATAATAAGTAAAACTATCATTTAAAAAGTAGTAAGAGCAAGAATGGAAAGGAAGCGACAAGTCTTAGCTAGTTTTGACTAGATTAAGGCTTATAGTAGCAGTGATGAAAATTTTTGATACCCATACCCATTTAAATGTTTCTCAGTTTTTCGGACGTGAAGACGAAGAAATTGCAATGGCTAAAGAACTTGGTGTGGTCAAGATGAATATCGTTGGTTTTGACCAAGAAACGATTGAACGAAGTCTTGAACTTTCACAAAAATATCCAAATCTCTATTCAACCATTGGTTGGCACCCAACAGAAGCGGCTACTTATACTGATGAAGTAGAGCGTTTTCTGAAGTCTCATTTGTCAGATGAAAAAGTGGTGGCTGTTGGTGAAATCGGTCTTGATTACCACTGGATGACAGCACCGAAAGAGGTTCAAAAAACGATTTTTAGGCGCCAAATTCAACTGGCGAAAGACCACGAGCTACCTTTTGTGATTCACACAAGAGATGCTCTAGAAGACACCTATCAAGTGTTAAAAGAAGAAGGTGTTGGCCCTTATGGTGGCATTATGCACTCTTATTCTGGATCATTAGAGATGGCTAAAAAATTTATCGAGCTTGGTATGATGATTTCTTTTTCCGGTGTTGTCACTTTTAAAAAAGCACTAGATGTTCAAGAAACAGCTCAAAAGATTCCTTTAGATAAATTGCTAGTCGAAACTGATGCCCCCTATCTAGCGCCGGTTCCTAAAAGAGGGCGTGAAAACAAAACAGCTTACACACGTTATGTGGTTGAGAAAATTGCCGAATTAAGAGGCTTATCAGTAGAAGAAGTGGCTGAGGCTTCTTATCAAAATGCCAAAAGGATTTTTAAACTTGACTGAAAAAATAAAGATACAAGAAGTAATAGTGGTTGAAGGTAAAGATGATACGACCAACCTGAGACGTTTTTATGATGTGGATACCTATGAGACTAAAGGATCCGCATTAACCGAAGACGATATTGAACGCATTGAGCGTTTGCATGACCTAAGAGGAGTCATTGTTTTTACCGACCCAGATTATAGTGGGGAGCAAATTAGAAAAAGGCTTATGGCTGCTATACCAACCCTTAAACATGCCTTTTTAAATCAAAGTGAAGCAAGACCAAAGTCTAAAACCAAAGGGCGTTCGCTTGGTGTGGAGCATGCTAGCTTTGAAGATCTCCAAAAAGCGTTAAAAGGTGTGACGCAGTCATTTGATGATGAGAATCAGTTTAACATTAAAACATCAGACCTTGTTCGTCTTCGATTAATCCTGTCAGAGGATAGTCGTAGACGTAGAGAATTTCTCGGACAAGAGTTACGCATTGGCTATAGTAATGGCAAACAACTATTAAAACGATTAGAACTTTTCGGGATTTTATTAGAAGATGTGGAAGAGTCACTGAAAAAGTATGAGAAAGAAGAAAATGAGAATAGCAGATTATAGTGTTACCAGAGCGATATTGGAAAGACATGGTTTTACCTTTAAGAAGTCTTTTGGGCAAAATTTTTTAACCGATACCAATATTCTTCAAAAAATTGTTGCAACCGCAGAGATTGATGACAATGTTAATGTGATTGAGATTGGTCCAGGGATTGGGGCGCTGACCGAATTTCTAGCAGAGAATGCAGCTGAAGTGATGGCTTTTGAGATTGATGAGCGCTTAATCCCCATTTTATCAGAGACGCTAAGAGATTTTGATAACGTGTCGGTTGTTAATGAGGATATTTTGAAAACAGATTTAGCCACTCAAATCAAACGCTTTAAAAATCCCAACCTTCCCATCAAGGTAGTTGCTAATTTACCCTACTACATCACAACACCAATTCTCATGCATTTAATTGTGAGTAAAATTCCTTTTAGTGAGTTTGTTGTCATGATGCAAAAAGAAGTGGCGGATCGTATTTCTGCTCAACCTAATACCAAGGCCTATGGCAGTTTATCCATTGCTGTCCAATATTATATGACAGCAAAAGTTGCCTTTATCGTTCCAAGAACGGTTTTTGTGCCAGCTCCAAATGTTGACTCAGCCATTTTAAAAATGGTACGAAGAGAAACTCCTCTGGTTTCGGTTTTGGATGAAGACTTCTTTTTTAAGGTGAGTAAAGCTAGCTTTGTTCATCGCAGGAAAACCCTTTGGAATAATTTAACCAATTACTTTGGAAAATCAGAAGAAGTAAAAGCCTCGTTAGAAAAGGCGCTTTTGGCTGCTGAGATTTCTCCTAAGATTAGAGGAGAGGCTTTGAGTATCAGTGATTTTGCCAACCTAGCTGACCGATTAAAACAAGAAGGTTTATAGTTGCTATCTGGATGCTAATAGCCACTTTTGAGGGACGATTACGAATAATTATAAAGAAAAGCATTGAATTATTAGACAGCGGTCTAGAGGCAATGCTTTTTTAGTGTTTTTCAAGGGAATATTCCTTATTGATAATGGCTACAAATTGAGTTTTTTGATATAATGAAGGTATCACTTTTAAAGGAGTTCACTTGGAAGGAAAAATTATAAATTCTCTTGCAGGTTTTTACTATATTGAATCAGATGGTCAAGTGTATCAAACAAGAGCACGAGGAAATTTTCGTAAGAAAGGACAAACGCCCTATGTTGGGGACAGAGTTGTTTTTTCTGCAGCAGAAAATTCAGAAGGCTACATTTTAGAGATACTAGAACGCAAAAATGCCTTAGTGAGACCACCCATTGTCAATATTGATCAAGCTGTTGTCATCATGAGTGCCAAAGAACCAGACTTTAACAACAATCTGTTAGATCGTTTTTTGGTTTTATTAGAACACAAACAGATTAAACCAATCATCTATATCACAAAACTCGATTTGTTATCCGATAGAACTGAAATGGATGACACGCGCCAGCAATACCAAACTATTGGTTATCCTTTTTTATATACATTGGAGGAATTGCTACCGCTACTAAAAGATAAAATCACCGTTTTCATGGGACAAACGGGTGTTGGTAAATCAACACTTCTTAATAAAATGGCCCCTGATTTGGCACTTGAGACAGGTAAGATTTCTGATAGTCTTGGTAGAGGAAAACACACCACAAGATCGGTCAGTTTTTATAACCTTAATGGTGGTAAAATTGCTGATACACCTGGTTTTAGCTCGCTTGATTACGAAATAACAACCAGTGAAGATTTGAATAAAGCTTTCCCAGAAATCTATCAACTCAGTCAAACCTGTAAATTTAGAAGTTGTACCCATACTCATGAACCAAGTTGCTCAGTAAAAGATGCTTTAGTAAGCGGGGAGTTATGGCAAAAACGCTATGACACTTATCTGCAACTACTAAGTGAAATTCAAAATCGTCGCGAAACATACAAAAAAACTATCAAAAGAAAATAGGAGATCCATTGTGAAATATAAAATTGCCCCATCAATCTTATCTGCAGACTACGCTAACTTTGCCTCTGAATTAAAACGAATTGAAGAAACAGATGTGGAGTATGTCCATATTGACATTATGGATGGCCAATTCGTTCCTAATATTACCTTTGGAGCAGGAGTTGTAGCCAGCATGCGCCCTCACAGTAAGCTGTTTTTTGATTGCCATTTGATGATTGTTAACCCTGAACGCTATGTAGAAGATTTTGCACAAGCGGGAGCCGACATGATGACTATCCATGTTGAAAGCACACCACATATTCACGGGGCGTTGCAAAAAATTAAGGCGGCAGGCATGAAAGCAGGAGTCGTGATTAACCCAGGAACCCCTGTTGAAATGATTGAATCTGTTTTAGAGCTGGTTGATCAAGTGCTTATCATGACAGTTAACCCAGGCTTTGGTGGACAAGCCTTTATTCCTGAAATGATGAGTAAGGTGAAAAAAGTTGCAGCTCTTCGAGAAGAAAAAGGCTTAAACTTTGATATTGAAGTAGATGGTGGCATAGATCATGAGACTATCCACTTGGCCAAAGAGGCCGGGGCTAATGTTTTTGTAGCAGGTTCTTATCTCTTTAAAGATGATTTTAAAGCTCGAGTGGCTACCTTACGCGAGGCCTTAAATGACTAAAATTGCTTTATTTACAGGTGGTTTCTTTGACACTTGGGAAGGAAGTTTTGATTATTATATTGGTGTTGATCGAGGGAGCTTAGTTTTACTAGAGCAAAACCTTCCTCTTGATATGGCGGTAGGGGATTTTGATTCAGTCTCTAAAGAGGAATTTGAACGCATTCAACAACAGGCCAAAACCCTTTATCTTGCTAAACCAGAAAAAAATGATACGGATACAGAAATGGCTTTAAAGATAATTTTTAAGCAATATCCTAAAGCACAGGTAACGATTTTTGGTGCTCTTGGTGGCCGCATTGACCATGAGATGAGTAATCTTTTTTTACCAAGTGATCCAGAACTTTATCCTTTAATGAAGCAAATCACAGTGCGTGATGCTCAAAACCATATTCGTTTTTACCCCAAAGGAAAACACAGTATTGAAAAAGTGACTAGTATGACCTATGTTTCTTTTATGACGAATGACAATAGTCCTTTGACGATAAAGGGTGCAAAATACGAATTAACTGAACGGACATTTTTCAAAAAGCAAATATACGCCAGTAACGAATTTATCAACCAGCCAATTACGATTGAAGTCTCATCAGGTTATGCTATTGTGATTCAATCTAAAGACAGGAGTTAACATGCTAATGATTAGTATCGGTTTAATTGTTATTTGTCTTATCGTTATTTTTCTTGCCTATCTTAAAATTAGCCAGTTGGAAAAACAGTTGACAAATACAATGGACCAGCAACTAAACCATTTATCTGAACAGCTTTCTTATCAAATGGAGATGATTAATAAAAATCAATTGATTGACCATCAAGGCCAACTGAATCGATTGCAAACCGATTTGTATCAACAATTAAATGAGATGCGAGATGTCCTTCATCAAAATCTAACAGCCAATCGAGACAGTTCTGACAAACGTTTGGAACAAATCACTTTATCTCTTGGTCAATCAGTAAAAGACATGCAATCATCCAATGAAAAACGCTTGGAAGAAATGCGTCAAACCGTTGAAGAAAAATTAGAGAAAACTCTACACAGTCGTCTCAAAACGTCTTTTGAATCCGTTTCTAGACAATTAGAAAGCGTGAATAAAGGGTTAGGAGAGATGAAGACAGTAGCGCGTGATGTTGGTACTCTCAACAAAGTATTATCAAATACCAAGACAAGAGGAATTCTAGGAGAACTGCAGCTAGGTCAAATTATCGAAGACATTATGACTGAAAGTCAGTATGAAAGAGAATTTTCAACGATTAAGGGATCAAGTGACCGTGTCGAGTACGCTATCAAGCTGCCAGGTAATAACCAAGGAGAATACGTCTATCTTCCTGTAGACTCCAAGTTCCCTCTAGAAGATTACTATCGTCTGGAAGATGCTTACGAGTCTGGAGATAAGGAACTGATTGAACGTTTTCGTAAATCACTATTAGCAAGTATCAAACGCTTTGCTAAGGATATCAAACAAAAGTACCTTAACCCACCTGAGACGACCAATTTTGCCATCATGTTTTTACCAACAGAAGGCCTTTATTCAGAAGTGGTGCGCCATGCCAGTTTCTTTGATAGTTTAAGAAGAGACGAAAATATCGTAGTGGCCGGGCCATCCACTCTATCTGCTATTTTAAATTCACTCTCTGTTGGTTTCAAAACGCTTAACATTCAAAAAAATGCTGATGATATTAGTAAGGTATTGGGAAATGTCAAATCTGAATTTGGTAAATTTGGTGGTCTCTTACAAACAGCTCAAAAACAATTGAACCAAGCCAGCAACAATATTGATAAATTGTTAACCACAAGAAGTCACGCGATTGACCGTGCGCTTAGAAATATTGAACTCTATGAAGATGATTACACACGATCGCTTTTACAAACACCGTTCTTAGAAAACGAGGAAGACAATGAAAATTAATCAGATGAAAAAAGATGAGACGTTTGAAGGCTTTTACTTAATTAAGTCAGCAGAACTTAGGAAAACAAGAGCAGGAAAAGACTTTATCGCCATGACTTTTCAAGACGATACAGGCGAAATTAACGGCAATCTTTGGGATGCACAACCCTATAATGTTGATGAGTTTGTTGCAGGCAAGGTCGTTCATATGACGGGGCGACGTGAGGTTTATAATGGCTCCCCCCAAGTTAATCAAATCACTCTTAGAAATGTGCGTCACGGGGAACCAAACAATCCAAGCGATTTCAAACCAAAATCAGAGGTTAACCTTGAAGATGTTAAAGATTATTTAGAGCAAATGATGTTCAAAATCGAAAATGCGACTTGGCAAAGGATTGTTCGTGCCCTCTATCGCAAATTTGATAAAGAATTCTTCACCTTCCCAGCAGCAAAAACAAATCACCATGCTTTTGAGTCGGGTCTCTCCTATCATACAGCAACAATGGTGCGACTGGCAGATGCGATCGGTGATATTTATCCAGCCCTTAATAAGAGTTTACTCTTTGCAGGCATCATGCTTCACGATTTAGCAAAAGTTATCGAGTTAACAGGCTCAGAAAATACGCAATACACGATTAGAGGTAATCTGATTGGTCATATTGCTCTTATCGACGAAGAAATTACCAAAGTCGTTAGTGAGTTAGGTATTGATGACGGTAAAGAAGAGGTCACTGTTTTAAGACATCTCATCTTAAGTCATCATGGACAACTGGAGTATGGTAGTCCTGTTCGTCCCAAAATAATGGAAGCTGAGATCTTACATTTTATTGATAATATTGATGCTGAAATGATGATGATGACAACAGCTCTAAAAAATGTGGGGCCAGGTGAGATGACCAATAAAATCTTTGCTATGGACAATCGTTCTTTCTACAAACCTCGATTTGAATCATAAATCACGAAAAATGAACCTTTTTTTCGAGAAAAGGTTCGTTTTTTCTTAATCCTATGATATAATATAACAAATAAACACTTGAGGTTGAAAAGATGAAGTTACGTCGTAGTGAACGCATGGTAGTTATTTCTAACTACTTGATTAATAATCCTTATAAGATAACGAGTTTGAGCACTTTTTCTGAGAAATACGAATCTGCCAAGTCATCAATTTCTGAAGATATTGCTATTATTAAAAAAGCCTTTGAAGAAAGTGCTATTGGTAAAATTGATACGATAACCGGCGCTAATGGTGGCGTTATTTTTACTCCAACCATTTCAGAAAAAGAAGCGCGTTTAATCACTGAAGAATTATCGACTAGTCTTTCAAATAGTGATCGTATCCTTCCGGGTGGTTATATTTACTTATCGGATTTACTAAGCACACCTGAAATTCTAAGAAACATTGGACGTATCATTGCTGATGCCTTTAAAGAAGAAAAGATTGATGTGGTAATGACAGTAGCAACCAAAGGTGTTCCTTTGGCAAATGCCGTTGCCAATGTTTTAAATGTGCCTTTTGTCATTGTCAGACGTGATTTAAAGATAACCGAAGGCTCTACTGTTAGTGTCAACTATGCTAGCGGGTCAAGTGACCGTATTGAAAAAATGTTTCTTTCAAAACGGAGTTTAAAGCCAAATAGTAAAGTATTAATCGTTGATGACTTCTTAAAGGGCGGTGGCACTATCTCTGGGATGATTAGTCTCTTAAAAGAATTTGAAAGCACTCTGGTTGGCGTTGGCGTCTTTGCAGATAATAATCAACAAAAGCACTACCAATTTGATTACAAATCTCTCTTACACATTTCTAAAATTGATATTGACAATCAGATAATAGATGTGGAATTGGGTAATCTATTTGATAACTAATAGGATTTCTTTGGGGAATCCTTTTTCTTTATAAAATCATTGACAAATTAGACGTCTCTGTGTTATCATATAAGACGGTACTTTTTACTTTTGGTCTCTCAAAAGTGTACAGAGACGTGCTGACAAATGTTGCAAAAGTACACCAAGATTAGGGATGTCACCAATCGCTTAATCAACCAAAAATAAAAAAATACAGGAGAATGTAGATGCCTACAATTAATCAGTTGGTACGTAAACCACGTAAATCTAAAGTAGAAAAATCTGACTCACCAGCTTTGAACATTGGTTATAACAGTCATAAAAAAGTTCAAACTAAATTGTCTTCACCTCAAAAACGTGGTGTTGCAACTCGTGTTGGAACAATGACACCTAAAAAACCAAACTCAGCCCTTCGTAAATTTGCTCGTGTACGTTTGAGCAATCTTATTGAAGTAACAGCCTATATTCCAGGTATCGGACACAACTTACAAGAACACAGTGTTGTGCTTATTCGTGGTGGACGTGTAAAAGACCTTCCAGGGGTACGTTACCATATCGTTCGTGGTGCACTTGATACTGCAGGTGTTGCTGATCGTAAACAAGGCCGTTCTAAATACGGTACGAAACGTCCAAAAGGCTAAGAAGGGAGAATAAGAAATGAGTCGTAAAAACCAAGCGCCTAAGCGCGAAGTATTACCAGATCCATTGTACCATTCAAAACTTGTAACACGTCTTATCAACCGCGTCATGCTTGATGGGAAACGTGGAACAGCTTCAAATATTGTTTATGGTGCGTTTGATCAAATTAAAGAAGCAACTGGAACAGATGCTAATGAAGTATTTGAAACAGCTATGGAAAACATTATGCCTGTACTTGAAGTACGTGCGCGTCGTGTTGGTGGTTCTAACTACCAAGTACCTGTTGAAGTACGTCCAGAACGTCGTACTACTTTAGGATTACGTTGGTTAGTTAATGCATCACGTTTACGTGGTGAACACACTATGCAAGACCGTCTTGCTAAAGAAATTATGGATGCAGCAAACAACACTGGTGCCTCAGTTAAAAAACGTGAAGACACTCACAAAATGGCTGAAGCAAACCGTGCGTTCGCTCACTTCCGTTGGTAATCTTAGCTGGCATATGACCATATATCCATTATGACAAAAAACGGGTAGGTCCTGCCTATCCGTCTTTTCTAAATAGTGATATAATAAGAATAGAAAAAAATTAAATAGGAGACTAAATTAATGGCTCGCGAATTTTCATTAGAAAAAACACGTAATATCGGTATCATGGCTCACGTTGATGCTGGTAAAACTACAACTACAGAGCGTATCCTTTACTACACTGGTAAAATTCATAAAATCGGTGAAACTCACGAAGGTGCCTCTCAAATGGACTGGATGGAACAAGAGCAAGAACGTGGTATTACAATTACTTCTGCCGCAACAACTGCTCAATGGAAAAACCACCGTGTTAACATTATCGACACCCCAGGGCACGTGGACTTCACCATCGAAGTACAACGTTCTCTTCGTGTTCTTGATGGTGCGGTTACTGTTCTTGACTCACAATCAGGTGTAGAACCTCAAACAGAAACAGTTTGGCGTCAAGCAACTGAATATAAAGTTCCTCGTATTGTATTTGCTAACAAAATGGACAAAGTGGGAGCAGACTTCCTTTACTCAGTAAGTACACTCCATGACCGTTTACAAGCTAACGCTCACCCAATTCAATTACCTATCGGTTCAGAAGATGACTTTGTTGGTATTATCGACCTTGTCACTATGAAAGCTGAAATTTATACTAACGATTTGGGAACAGATATTCGTGAAGAAGAAATTCCAGAAGAATACCTTGAATTAGCTCAAGAATGGCGTGAAAAATTAGTTGAAGCTGTTGCAGAAACTGATGAAGAATTAACAATGAAATACCTTGAAGGTGAAGAAATCACTGAAGCAGAATTAAAAGCTGGTATCCGTAAAGCAACAATTAATGTTGAATTTTACCCAGTACTTTGTGGTTCAGCCTTCAAAAACAAAGGTGTGCAATTGATGCTTGATGCGGTTATTGATTACCTTCCAAGTCCAATTGATATTCCTGCGATTAAAGGGATTGATCCTGATACTGAAGAAGAAATCAGCAGACCAGCTTCTGATGAAGCACCGTTTGCTGCACTTGCCTTTAAGATCATGACAGACCCATTTGTTGGACGTCTATCATTCTTCCGTGTGTACTCAGGTGTCCTTAACAGTGGTTCATATGTTATGAATACAACTAAAGGTAAACGCGAACGTATTGGTCGTATTCTTCAAATGCATGCGAACAGCCGTCAAGAAATTGAAACAGTTTATGCTGGTGATATTGCTGCTGCAGTTGGTCTTAAAGACACAACAACAGGTGATTCATTAACTGATGAAAAATCAAAAGTTATTCTTGAATCTATTGAAGTACCAGAACCAGTTATCCAATTAATGGTTGAGCCAAAATCTAAAGCTGACCAAGATAAGATGGGTATTGCTCTTCAAAAATTAGCAGAAGAAGATCCTACTTTCCGTGTTGAAACAAATGCTGAAACAGGTGAAACAGTTATCTCAGGTATGGGAGAACTTCACTTGGATGTCCTTGTTGACCGTATGCGTCGTGAGTTCAAAGTTGAAGCTAACGTTGGTGCTCCTCAAGTATCATACCGTGAAACTTTCCGTGCTTCAACACAAGCCCGTGGATTCTTCAAACGCCAATCTGGTGGTAAAGGACAATTCGGTGATGTTTGGATTGAATTTACACCAAATGAAGAAGGTAAAGGCTTCGAATTTGAAAATGCTATCGTCGGTGGTGTGGTTCCTCGTGAATTCGTTCCAGCCGTTGAAAAAGGTTTGGTTGAATCTATGGCTAACGGTGTTCTTGCTGGTTATCCGATGGTTGACGTTAAAGCAAAACTTTATGATGGTTCTTACCATGATGTCGACTCATCTGAAACTGCCTTCAAGATTGCAGCATCACTTGCTTTAAGAGAAGCTGCTAAATCAGCTCAACCAGTTATCCTTGAGCCAATGATGTTAGTAACTATCACAGCTCCAGAAGAAAATCTTGGAGATGTTATGGGACACGTAACTGCACGTCGTGGACGTGTTGATGGTATGGAAGCACACGGAACAAGCCAAATTGTTCGTGCCTATGTTCCACTTGCTGAAATGTTTGGATATGCAACTATCCTTCGTTCTGCAACACAAGGACGTGGAACCTTCATGATGGTCTTTGACCACTATGAAGATGTGCCTAAGTCAGTTCAAGAAGAAATTATTAAGAAAAATGGTGGTAATGCGTAATAGCAATCACTAAAAGGCTTACTCTAGTAAGCCTTTTTTGTTGTCTAATGGACAGCTTTCATAAAATACTTAAAACACCAGAATAAGCTTTTTATCTGGGAGCATTTTTTATGACAAGTTCTAAAAAAAGGATTATAATGCGTCTATAATATTAAGTATTAAGGAGATGTTTCTATGACACATAGTTTAATATTTGGAGCAAGTGGTTTTTTAGGCCAATCTGTTGTTAAAGAATTATTAAAAAGCAATGTCCAAGTGTCTGCGGTAACAAGATCTTTTCAACCCAATCAACAAGAACGTTTTAATCCCAAAGTCAACTGGCTAGAAGCAGATTTGTATAATGGTAAAGAGTGGCAACACTTATTAAAAGGTGTTGATAATGTTATTGATTTGGTCGGCATCTATGCTGAAGATCCTGATAAAGGGATAACCTTTGATCGTGTTATTTATCAAGCAGCAAAAGCTATTGCTGATGAAGTCGCTAAAAGTAATGTTTCTCGCTTTATCTATGTTTCAGTTGATTTATCTAATGAAAACAATCCCAAAGGCTATCTAAAAGCTAAAAGAGAGGCAGAAAATTACCTAGGTGGAAAAGCTTTTGACACCACTATCTTTCGTCCAGGATTAATGTATGGACAAGCAAAACCAAGTACAGTGACATTGGCTGAGAAAATCTTAAAAAATCTTGATGATAATAGTCCATCATGGCCAAACAGACCTCTTTCTGTGAAAACAGTCGCTAAAGCAATTGCTCAAGTGGTTAGTGAGGGGAGCAAAAAGCCTATTTATGAGATCGATGATATGGATGCTCTTATAAATAAGAATGATAACTAAGTCTTTTGTCTGTTAAGTTGCCAACAATCCTGTTGTTGAAAATAAAAAACTATTTTCCTAATCATTTTCTTAATTTTTCACTAAATGATGTGAAATATTATTGATAAAAAGATTATCATAGAAAAAAATTTACTTTAAGACAAACTTTAAAATTTTATATCAAAGGCTAATCTAGCCTATTCTTAAGATACATTAAGCTATCAGTTTGGATTTTAATTAGTTGCATTTTCTCTCAATTAGTTATATAATACATAGATGAAAGGTACTTGTGTAAGTATACAAGTTATTCTTTTCACAAATTAGAGAAATTGTTCTCTAAAATAATAATTTGATTTTCATAAGGAGGAAATCTTTAATGGTAGTTAAAGTTGGTATTAACGGATTTGGACGTATCGGACGTCTTGCATTTCGTCGTATTCAAAATGTAGAAGGTATTGAAGTAGCTCGTATTAACGACCTTACTGACCCTAAAATGCTTGCTCATTTATTAAAATATGACACAACTCAAGGTCGTTTCGATGGTGACGTTGAAGTTAAAGAAGATGGCTTTACAGTTAACGGAAAATTTGTGAAAGTTTCTGCTGAAAGCAATCCAGAAAACATTGATTGGGCTAGCGACGGTGTTGAAATCGTTCTTGAAGCAACAGGATTCTTTGCAAGCAAAGCTGGCGCTGAAAAACATTTACATGAAAAAGGTGCTAAAAAAGTTGTTATCACAGCTCCTGGTGGAAACGATGTTAAAACAATCGTATTTAACACAAACCATGACGTTTTAGATGGTAGCGAAACAGTTATTTCTGGTGCTTCATGTACTACAAACTGCTTGGCACCTATGGCAGCAGCTTTGAATAACGCTTTTGGTGTTCAAGTTGGTACTATGACAACAATCCATGCTTACACTGGTGACCAAATGACTCTTGATGGACCACACCGTAAAGGTGACTTCCGTCGTGCACGTGCAGCTGCTGAAAACATTGTTCCTAACTCAACAGGTGCTGCTAAAGCTATTGGTTTAGTTATCCCAGAATTGAATGGTAAACTTCAAGGTCATGCACAACGTGTTCCTGTACCAGTTGGTTCATTAACAGAACTTGTTACTATTTTAGATAAAAAAGTAACTGTTGAAGAAGTTAATGCAGCAATGAAAGCAGTAGCAAACGAAAGCTATGGCTACACTGAAGATGAAATTGTATCATCAGACATCATTGGTATGACTTACGGTTCATTGTTTGATGCGACTCAAACTGAAGTTACTGAGTCTGCTGATGGAAAACAATTAGTTAAAACAGTTTCATGGTATGACAATGAAATGTCTTACACTGCACAACTTGTTCGTACACTTGAGTACTTTGCAAAATTGTCTAAATAAGCTTAAATAAGAGAGATGCGTGAGCATCTCTTTTTTGCTGAAAATAATCAGAAAATCCTTGCTATCATTACTTTTTATATCGTTTTTGATGAATTTGTGATATAATTATCTTATTAAAAAATAAGGAGTCTTAATTAAATGGCTAAACTAACTGTTAAAGACGTTGATTTAAAAGGCAAAAAAGTTCTCGTTCGTGTTGACTTTAATGTGCCTTTAAAAGATGGTGTTATTACTAACGATAACCGTATTTCTGCCGCATTACCTACTATCAAATATATTATTGAAAATGGTGGACGTGCGATTTTATTCTCTCACTTAGGACGTGTAAAAGAAGAAGCAGATAAAGAAGGTAAATCACTTGCACCTGTAGCACTTGATCTTGGAAAGAAATTAGGTCAAGACGTTGTTTTTCCTGGTGTGACACGTGGTGAAAAATTAGAAGCTGCTATCGCTGACTTGAAAGATGGGGATGTTCTTCTTGTTGAAAACACTCGTTTTGAAGATGTTGATGGTAAGAAAGAATCAAAAAATGACCCTGAACTTGGTAAATACTGGGCAAGTTTAGGAGATGGTATTTTTGTTAATGATGCTTTTGGAACAGCTCACCGTGCCCATGCTTCAAATGTTGGTATTTCTGCTAACGTTGACAAAGCTGTTGCTGGCTTCTTGTTAGAAAATGAAATTGCCTATATTAAAGAAGCGGTAGAAACGCCTGAGCGTCCATTTGTAGCGATTCTTGGTGGTTCAAAAGTATCTGATAAGATTGGTGTTATTGAAAATCTACTTGATAAGGCTGACAAGGTGCTTATCGGTGGTGGAATGACTTATACCTTCTACAAAGCACAAGGTATTGAAATTGGTAATTCATTAGTAGAAGAAGATAAATTAGCTGTTGCTAAAGCACTTCTTGAAAAAGCTAATGGTAAATTAATCTTACCAGTTGACTCAAAAGAAGCAAATGCTTTCGCTGATTACACAGAAGTTCGTGATACTGAAGCTGAAGCAGTTTCAGAAGGTTTCCTTGGACTAGACATTGGACCAAAATCAATTGCTAAATTTGATGAAGCTTTGACTGGTGCTAAAACAGTTGTTTGGAATGGACCAATGGGTGTTTTTGAAAATCCTGACTTCCAAGCGGGAACAATCGGAGTAATGGATGCGATTGTAAAACAACCAGGTGTTAAATCAATCATTGGTGGTGGTGATTCTGCTGCAGCTGCTATTAACCTCGGCCGTGCTGACAAATTCTCATGGATTTCAACTGGTGGTGGTGCGTCAATGGAACTTCTTGAAGGAAAAGAATTACCAGGTCTTTCAGCACTTACTGAAAAATAAGAGATAATTTTTGTGAAACAGCAGGCTTTGTGTCTGCTGTTTTTCGTTTTATAAGAAAAGCAATATCTTGACAAACAAATGATATTATCTTAGAATTTAAGTGCTTGCTAAGCAAAAAGGTAGGGGATAATGAAGTATAGATTTAATCGCAAAGAGATGAAAATAGGGATGCGAACGGCAAAGACTGGTTTGTCAGTTTTTACCGTCTTATTACTTTTTCATTTTCTAGGTTGGGAGGGCACACAGATTGCCGCTTTAACAACTGTTTTTAGTTTAAGAGAAGATTTTGATAAAAGTGTATCGTTTGGCTGGTCTCGCGTGATCGGAAACAGTATCGGAGGGTTTTTTGCTCTTGTTTTTTATTTAGTTGATGGCTTTTTTCATAGTTCTTTTTTAGTGACTTTATTTCTTGTTCCCATCCTAACCATGTTAACGATTGTTTTAAATGTGGCTATTGATAATAAGTCCGGTATTATTGGTGCGACAGCAGCACTCTTGATTATCACCTTGTCAATCCCTTCTGGGGATACCATTGTTTATGTTTTTGCAAGGGTTTTTGAAACCTTTGTTGGTGTGTTTATTGCCATTATTATTAATAGTGATGTTGATAAGTTACGCCAGTATTTAACTAGAAAATAGAATGTCAGTCATCTATGTTATATTTTATGACATGAACGGTTGACTTTTTTTTGTTTTACTTATATAATGAACAAGAAGAAGGGGGTAATCGGCATGAAAGAAAAAGAATTAAGACGTTCATTGGCTGTTTTTCCGATGGGCTCTGTTATGAAGTTAACTGATTTAACAGCGCGTCAAATTCGTTATTATGAAGACCAGGGCCTGATTAAGCCAGAAAGATCAACGGGTAATAGAAGGCTTTATTCACTTAATGATATGGATTTGTTGTTAGAAATAAAAGATTTTATTAATGAAGGCAAACTGATTGCTGATATTAAAAAACAATACGAGCATCGTGATGAAAGTCAGTTTACTGAGGATAAACCACTCTCTGATACTGAAGTTCGCCGTATTTTATATGATGAATTTGCTAAACAAAGCGGTTTTTCTACCCCTTCAACTGCTATTAGTGACCTTAACCTCTTATAATTAAAAAGGAGAAATGATGACAATTACAGAAAAAACCATCCGTCGTGAGATTGAAGAAAAAAATGTGACCTTTTTACGTCTCATGTTTACTGATATTTTGGGAACCATGAAAAATGTTGAAATTCCTGCAACAAAAGAACAGTTAGACAAGGTCTTATCTAATAAGGCAATGTTTGATGGCTCTTCCATTGAAGGCTTTGTCCGCATTAATGAATCTGATATGTACCTTTATCCTGATTTATCAACCTGGACAGTTTTTCCTTGGGGAGATGAAAACGGTGCAGTGGGTGGACTCATTTGTGATGTCTATACTGCTGAAGGGCAGCCCTTTGCAGGTGACCCGAGAGGAAATTTAAAACGTAATATTAAACGTATGGAAGAATTGGGCTTTAAGTCCTTTAACCTTGGTCCAGAGCCAGAGTTTTTCCTTTTCAAGATGGATGAGAATGGGAAGCCCACTTTAGAAGTGAATGACCGTGGTGGTTATTTTGATCTTGCCCCTACAGACTTAGCTGATAACACACGTCGTGAAATTGTGCGTGTTCTAACAGAAATGGGCTTTGAAGTGGAGGCGAGTCATCATGAGTGTGCTGTTGGTCAGCATGAAATTGATTTTAAATATGCTGATGCCTTGGCAGCTTGTGATAACATTCAGTTGTTTAAGTTGGTTGTTAAAACGATTGCTAGAAAACACGGTATGTATGCTACATTTATGGCTAAACCTAAGTTTGGAATAGCAGGCTCTGGTATGCACTGCAACATGTCACTCTTTACTGATGAAGGAAATGCCTTCTTTGATGAGAATGATAAAAGAGGCATGCAACTGTCTAAAACAGCCTACCATTTCCTTGGTGGTTTGATGGCACATGCTTATAGCTATACAGCCATTACAAATCCAACGGTTAATTCTTATAAACGTTTGGTGCCAGGCTATGAAGCGCCTGTCTATATCGCTTGGGCAGGTCGTAATCGTTCTCCTTTAATCCGTGTTCCAGCTTCACGAGGGGCAAGCACACGTTTGGAATTACGTTCAGTTGATCCTACTGCAAATCCTTACTTGGCGATGGCTGTTTTATTAGCGTCTGGTCTAGATGGTATTGTTAATAAAATAGAAGCACCAAAACCAATTGAGACCAATATTTATGCCATGACAGCAGAAGAACGTAAAAAAGCAGGCATTGTTGATTTACCTTCTACCCTTCACAATGCTTTAAAAGCCTTGAAAAAATCAACTGTTGTCAAGGAAGCCCTCGGAGATCATATCTATACTAATTTTTATGATGCTAAGCGTATTGAATGGGCCAGCTATGCTTCTTATGTGTCTCAGTGGGAAATTGATAACTATCTTGAATTATATTAAAACCTAGTTAAAAGGCAAGCTTATCAGGCTTGTCTTTTTTTTGTTAATGATTTTCTTTACAACTGTTATCTGACTTTAAACAAATTGACATATTAATAGCTTATGATAAGTATAAAACTGGATTCAAAGGAGAAAAAAGTGAAAAAAGTAAAGCAAACATCAAAATTATGGTTACAACAATTAATGCTAGTTGGTGCAGTGTCAGCAACGACTCTTTTAGCTAACGAGGTAGCTTTGGCAGATGAACATGTGATTCAAAATGGTGATTCTTTCTATAGTATTGCACAGCAATATGGTATGGATATGTATGAATTGGCAGCAATGAATAATCTTGATGTTTCAAGCCTTATTCTCCCTGGTCAAGTATTAACTGTTTCAACTCCAGCACCAGCTCCAGTAGAGGTTTCTCAAGGAACTGAAGGGTATACAGGTAGTTACCCAATTGGTCAATGTACTTGGGGTGTTCAACAATTAGCACCTTGGGTCGGTGAATGGTGGGGCAACGGTGGCGATTGGGCCGGAACTGCTTCTTGGTTAGGCTACCAAATTGGTAAAACACCTATGGTTGGTTCAATCATTTGCTGGACAGATGGTGGCTATGGTCATGTGGCTTATGTCATTGATGTTCAAAGTGAAACAAGTATTCAAGTATTAGAAGCAAACTTTAATGGTCAACAATGGATTGATAACTACAGAGGTTGGTTTAATCCGTATGATGGGGTGACACCAGGTGAAGTGACTTATATCTATCCTTATTAATGGTACTGTAAAAACGCTCATCGCTTGCGATGAACGTTTTTATGATGGATTGGTTAAACAATGTGATAAAAAACGCTAGATATTTTATCTAGCGCTTTTTTTATTATTTATCGGGTGTTAAAATCATCGGAATGATGATTGGTTCACGTTCTGTTTTTTCGTATAGGAAAGGACGAAGAGCATTTACGATAGAACCATTTAAGGACTGGATGCTAGCATCCTTGTTTTTGAGTGCAATCCTAATAGTATTAAAGAGAAGGCGTTGGGTTTCTCTGATTAAGTCACCTGACTCTCTCATATAGATAAAGCCACGACTAAGGATATCTGGTCCAGCTAAAATCATTTGAGAATCAAAATCGACTGTAGCAACTGCAAGCACCACACCGTCTTCTGATAAATCACGACGATCTTTTAAAACAGCAGCACCGATATCGCCAATACCTTTACCATCAACATAGATGTCTTGGGCATTGAATTTGCCAGCCATACGAGCTGAATCTCTGGTTACCGCCAATACATCACCATTTTCCATGATAAAGATATTTTCTTTTGGGATACCAGTATCATTAGCAAGTCCAGCATGAACTTTTTGCATACGGTATTCACCGTGGACAGGCATAAAGAATTTTGGCTTAATCAGACTAAGCATGAGTTTTTGCTCTTGTTGACCACCATGTCCTGAAGTATGGACGGTATTGACTTTGCTATGGATAACTTCTACGCCAGCTTCTTGGATGGTGTTGATTAGTTTATTAACACTGGTTGTGTTTCCAGGAATTGGGCTAGATGAGAAGATAACAGTGTCTCCTTGTTGGAGGGAAACTTGTCTGTGTGTTCCGTTAGCGATGCGAGATAGAGCAGCCATTGATTCTCCTTGACTTCCCGTACAAAGAATCATGATATCACTAGCATTGTAGTTTTTAATGTCTTTTGGTTCAATAAAGGTTCCCTTAGGCACTTTAATATAACCAAGTTCAGTCCCGTTGACCATGGCTTTTTCCATTGAACGTCCAAAAACAACAATCTTACGACCTGTTTTAACGGCCGCTTGTGCTGCTTGTTGCAGACGGAAAATGTTTGAGGCAAAAGAGGCAAAGATAATCCGTCCATGAATGCCTTCGATGATTTTTGTGATGGATTGTCCAACGACTTTTTCAGAATTGGTAAAGGTTGGAATCTCAGCGTTGGTTGAATCTGACAAGAGAAGCAACACGCCTTCTTCTCCTAAAGCAGCCATTTTGTGAAGATCAGCAGGCTTACCAACGGGTGTAAAGTCAAACTTGAAGTCTCCAGTGGCTACAATTTTTCCTTCAGGTGTATGGATAACAATACCAAGAGGTTCTGGAATCGAATGGGTGGTATCAAAGAAGGTCACGCTTAAATTTTTAAAAGTTAATTTAGTTTTGTCATTGATTTCAAATAATTTAGCATCACGAAGCAGACCATGTTCTTCTAATTTACCACGGATAAGCGCTAAGGCAAGTGGAGAAGCATAAATAGGGATATTCACTTGTTTGAATAAGAAGGGAATCCCACCAATATGGTCCTCATGGCCATGAGTGATAACGAGTGCTTTCACTCGGTCAATATTTTCGACGATGTAAGAGTAGTCTGGAATAACATAGTCGATACCAAGCAGGTCATCTTCTGGGAACTTGATTCCGGCATCAACAATGATGATTTCGTCTTGGTATTCAATACCATAGGTATTTTTACCAATTTCTCCAAGCCCACCAATAGCATAGACGCCTACTTCATTAGGTTTTAAATTGATTTTTGACATATTTTATAACTCCGTTAATTCAAAAGCACCAGTCTCTTTTTCATAAGCAAGATGCTTTTCTGAGAGTGCTTCAATATATTCTACATTAAAATTTGTTTTTTCTTCCACGAGTTGACGAGCAATGATTCGTCCTTGTAATTCACTGTCAGCAGTGATATCTAAATAGAGTGATTTGGTTTGTTCGCGACGTGGGTTATTGTCTTTATTGTCTTGATAAAAAACTTTATAAATCATAATTTTTTCCTTTTCTAAGTAACGATGGCTTTTTAACTACAAAAAAACGCGCCAAATTGTTGACAAATTTGACAAAAAAACTATTTCATTTTCATTGTGTAGTATATTTTATCCTGATTCGTTGCATTTGAAGTCATTATATCATACAATATTAGATATAATCAAGTAAGGGAATTTAAATAATGAAAGTTTTAGCGTTTGATACATCAAACAAGGCCATGTCGATTGCTTTATTAGAAGACGAGACACTATTGGCTGAAATGACTTTAAATATCAAGAAAAATCATAGTATTAGTCTGATGCCATCAATTGATTTTTTGATGGCACAAGTAGGTTTAACGCCAAAAGACTTAGAGAGAATTGTTGTTGCTAAGGGACCTGGTTCATATACGGGTTTAAGGGTGGCTGTTGCAACAGCTAAAACGCTAGCTTACACTTTAAAAATTGATGTCGTTGGCGTCTCTAGTTTAGCTGCAATCGCCTTAAATGCTAAACAAAATGGTCTTGTGGTACCAATTATTGATGCTAGACGACAAAATGTCTATGCCGGTTTCTATCGTCACGGGCAATCTGTTAAATCAGATCAGCACATGAGTTTTAGTGATGTTTTAGCGAGTCTTACCGATGAAGACGATGTTAGTATTGTCGGTGAAGTTGATGCTTTTTATGAAACAATCAAAGAAAGCCTACCAAAAGCCAAGATTTTGGCGGTTTTACCAAGTGCTTATGAGATTGGTAAGTTAGGGTTGACGCTTCCAGCAGAGACTGTTGACTTTTTTGTGCCTGAGTATTTAAAACGCGTTGAAGCAGAAGAAAATTGGTTGAAAACTCACGAACTAACCAATGAAGACGATTTTATTAAGCGAGTTTAAGATGTTATCAAAAATGGAAAAAGTAGAGATGATTCACACCATTTTAGAGGATGTCTACACTAGTTCTCCTTGGAGTAAACAACAGATTCAAGCAGACCTTGAAAAAGAAAGTACAGACTACTTTTTTGTCTATCACGAAAAAGAAGCAGTTGGCTTTTTAGCGATTGAATACCTTTATGGTGAGTTAGAAATCACTAATATTGCCGTCAAAAGTGCCTTTCAAAACAAGGGTTTTGGCAAGGCCTTATTACAACAGTTGGTTGATAAGCCAGAAGTTGTTTTTTTAGAAGTTAGGGCCTCTAATATAAAAGGGCAAACTTTCTATCAAAATAATGGGTTTAAACCAGTTGGAAAAAGACCAAACTATTATCACAATCCAACAGAGGATGCTGTGATTATGAAGCGAGAAGAAAACAATGAAAGATAGATATATTTTAGCAATTGAGTCCTCTTGTGATGAGACAAGTGTGGCTGTATTAAAAAATGAAGCAGAACTTTTATCAAACGTTATAGCTAGTCAAGTAGAGAGTCATAAACGTTTTGGTGGTGTGGTTCCTGAGGTGGCCAGCCGTCACCATGTGGAAGTCATCACTGTTTGTATCGAAGAAGCCCTAAAAGAAGCGGGCGTTGAGACAAGTGAGTTAGATGCCGTAGCGGTCACTTATGGACCAGGACTTGTTGGTGCCCTTTTAGTGGGTATGGCTGCCGCCAAGGCTTTTGCATGGGCCAACAATCTGCCTTTGATTCCTGTCAATCATATGGCAGGGCATTTGATGGCAGCTAGAGACGAAGGGGAGTTGACTTATCCTTTACTAGCTTTACTGGTCTCTGGTGGACATACAGAATTGGTTTATGTTCCTAAACCAGGAGAATATCACATTGTTGGTGAGACACGTGACGATGCTGTCGGTGAAGCCTATGACAAGGTAGGGCGCGTGATGGGTCTTTCCTACCCAGCGGGTCGTGAAATTGATGAGTTGGCCCATAAAGGTCAAGACAGATATGATTTTCCTCGTGCCATGATTAAGGAAGATCATTTGGAATTCTCTTTTTCAGGCTTGAAATCAGCTTTTATCAACCTTCATCATAATGCTGAACAAAAAGGTGAAGAACTGGTTTTAGAAGACTTGTGTGCCTCTTTTCAGGCAGCCGTTTTAGATGTCTTACTAGCAAAAACCAAGAAAGCCCTCAAGCAATACCCAGTCAAAACACTAGTTGTTGCTGGTGGGGTTGCTGCTAACAAAGGATTAAGAGAGCGCTTGGCCAAAGAAATCACAGAAGTGCCTGTTGTCATTCCCAAACTACGTCTTTGTGGTGACAATGCTGGTATGATTGCTTTTGCGGCGGCGGTTGAATATGAACAAGGTCATTTTGCAACGCTTGACTTAAATGCCAAACCAAGCCTAGCTTTTGATACCTTATCCTAATCCTTTTTAAAAAGAGTTGTGAGGATGAATAAATGATTAGAACAGCACAAACATCAGATGCACAAGCCCTCAGAGATATCTGTGATATTAGTCTAGGGTATAGTGTTTCAACGGAGTTGGTTCGAGAACAAATCGCTCGCTTAACCAAAGATCCTAATCAGTATTTGGTGGTTTTTGAGGAGGAGACTAGTCAAACGGTGACTGGTTTTCTTCATGCGAGTCGCTATGAAAGTATTTACAGTGAAGCAGGTTTTAATATTATGGGGCTTGCTGTCCATCCTGACTATCAACATCGAGGAATGGGAAAAAGACTCTTACTTGCACTGGAGGATGAAGCAAAGAAAAGACATTATTCCTACATTCGCTTTAATTCAGCGGACCACAGAAGAGCGGCGCATGCCTTTTATGAGCGGTGTGGTTATGTGTCTGATAAGATACAAAAACGCTTTTTAAAACAATTTGAAGATTAAAAAGGACGGGTAGTCATACCTGTCCTTTCTTGTTTATTTTTAGCTTATTTCTTTAATCGTAGTGCGGCATACCCGCCACCCAACCAGTACAAAGAGCAGAAGTGATGTTGAAACCACCCGTGTGGGCATTGATGTCTAGGACTTCACCGGCAAAATGAAGACCAGAAACTTTTTTACTCTCCAAAGTTTTCGGATTGATTTCTTTGAGATCAACGCCACCTTTTGTGACAAAGGATTTAGGCAGTGACATTTTGCCTGTGACCACGATAGGGTAGTTTTTAAGGGCATCTAATAGTTTTTCCTCTTCTTTGAGCGTTAGCTGTTTGACTTTTTCTGGATAGTTGCTTGCTAAAAAGTCAGCAAGGCGTTCTGGGAAAAATTGCTTTAAGGCATTTTTCAAAGACTTTTCTCGGTTTTCTTTTAAGTAAGTAAGCAAATCCTCCTTTGACTCTTGAGGGAGAAAGTCGATAAAAATTGTTTCCCCACCACGAACAAAACTAGAAATTCTGAGCGCTGCTGGGCCAGATAACCCAAAATGTGTAAAAAGGAGATCATGAGTGATGATATGTTTTTGAAAAGTGATGGTGATATCATCAAGAGAAATGCCTTGGAGGGCCTTATGTGGAAAATCAGTCAAAAGCGGGCTTTCTGCTGGTTCAAGGTCGGTCACGGCAAGCTTAAAGTGTCTGGCAATTTCGTAGCCAAAACCAGTTGACCCTGTTGAGGGATAAGTTTTACCACCTGTCGTCACAACAAGTTTATCACAAGTAAACTCTTCGTCGTGAGATTTGATGTGAAAGCGTTGGTCACTTTTTTTAACAGAGACCACTTCAAACCCCGTTTTAATCTGACCTCCAAGTTCAGTAATCTTATTTTCCAGACAAGAGATGATGGTTTTAGATTTATCAGTCGTTGGAAAGACACGACCATGGTCTTCGACTTTTAGGGCAACACCATTATCTGTGAAAAACTGGATGATGTCATGATTGTCAAATTGGGAAAACACACTGTAGAGGAAACGACCGTTACCAGGGATACCTTCTAGTAAGTCTTCTAGGGTGCCGTTATTGGTGACATTGCATCTGCCACCACCTGTTCCAGCTAGTTTTTTACCTAGACGTCGATTTTTTTCTAAAAGGAGAGTGGTTTGGCCATAAAAACTTGAGGAAATGGCAGCCATCATTCCTGCAGGGCCACCGCCAATAATAATCGTATTGTAATGTTTCATACTGTCATTATAACATAGCTTTTTTAAAAGCCCAGCAACCAAAAAAATATTTTTTTCTAGCAGAGAATAGTCCAGCGTCAAATAGCTGATAAGTCCTTGTTTTTAAGGATAAAAACAAGTCTCTTAAGGGCTTTCTAAAATTGACATTATTGTAAGGTTATGATACTATTTCTATAAGTATAATGTCAGGATAAAGAGGGAATTATGGCGATTGAAAAGACAGTCAGCGAATTAGCTGAAATTTTGGGAGTTAGCCGTCAGGCAGTTAATAACCGTGTCAAAACACTTTCTGAGGAAGATGTCGATAAAAATGATAAAGGGGTTACTGTCGTTACTCGCAGCGGTCTTATTAAATTAGAGGAAATTTATAAAAAAACGATTTTTGAAGATGAGCCGATTAGTGAGGAAGCAAAACAGCGTGAGCTTCTTGAGATTTTAGTGGATGAAAAAAACACTGAAATTACACGTCTTTATGAGCAAATCAAAGCCAAAGATATTCAAATTGCTGAAAAAGATAAACAATTGAGTGTTAAGGATGTTCAAATTGCTGAAAAGGATAAACAGCTTGATCAACAACAACAATTGACCCTGACTGCCATGAAAGAAAAGGAAACACTTCTCTTAGAGTTGGAAGAAGCTAAGAATGAGGTGGAAGAAACAAAACACAAGGCTGAGCGCACACAGGCGCAACAAGTTGCTAGAAAAAAAGGGTTTTTTGCCCGTTTATTTGGAAAATAAAGTCTCTGCTCTGATGGGAGGCTTTTTCTTTAGATGAGGTCATGTTATGGAACACTTAGACACCTATATCGCTTTTGACTTGGAATTTAATACGGTTGATCATGTCAGTCATATCATCCAGGTATCAGCGGTGAAATATCACAAGCACCAAGAAGTTGCGACGTTTGATACCTATGTTTATACAGAGGTACCCCTACAAAGTTTTATCAATGGGTTGACTGGGATTACAGCAGACAAGATTAAAAAGGCACCAGCTATTGAGACAGTGATGGCAGATTTTAAGGCATTTGTTGCCTCAACGCCTTTGATTGGCTACAATGCTAAAAAAAGTGACCTACCTCTTTTGTTGGCACATGAGTTGGACCTTAGAGAACAGTACTTGGTTGATGTCTATGAAGAAGCAAAGATGAGACGTAGTAAGGACTTAAATGGTATCAGTAATCTCCAGCTTCACACTGTCGCCCAGTTTTTAGAGATTAGTGGGAAAAGCCATAATAGCCTTGAAGATGCGAGAATGACAGCCCTTGTCTATGAAAAGTTTTGCGAATTTGATGACAATATTGCCCTTTTAGACCAGCAAGAAGAAGTGACAAACAATCCCTTTGCCAATTTTAACTTATCAGATATCTTATCTGAATAAAAAAACCGAACGCTCTGTTCGGCTTTTTTGTTAGAAGGGTAATTTACCAGCAAAGGCACCCATGGTTTTTTGTGTTTCGTCTTCGATTTGTTTCAAGGCATCATTGACTGCTTGAATGGTCATGTCTTGAAGCGTTTCGACATCCTCTGGGTCAACAACATCACTCTTAAAATCGATTGACACGAGTTGTTTATCACCAGTAAAGGTTGCAACCACTAGGTCTTGCGCTGACTTGCCGGTAAAAGTAGCAGCTGCTAATTCAGCCTGTTTCTTTTCCATTTGCTTTTGTAATTTTTGTGCCTGTCTCATAACGTTCTGCATATTCATCATGATGTTTAGTGTCTCCTTTGTTTATCCTTAAAATCATATTTAGACTGTTCTTTATAAACGGTCTTTTTAGCTAATGCTTATTATACCATGTTTGAGAGAGAAGACAAAATGGATACCATTCATAAATTATTATTAAAATGCTGTTTGGCGTGATACAATAATGATAGTAAGAAATAGTTTAAAAATAGAAGAAATTTAGAAAGTCTATCAATTTTTAAAACTGGTAAAGTGAATCGAGGTGAAATAAAAAAGTATACAATATTGTTTCAAATTTTCATAGTAACTTCAACTGATAGCAAGGATTAAAACATTTAAAAATAATAGTGAAATATAGCGTGGAGTAGGAGGGAATACTATGCCAAGACCAAGAACAAAAGAAGATTTAATGATTGCTGCGAAAGAAAACTATGAGAAGTTAAACGTATTGATTACTAAGCTGTCTGAAGAAGAATTAAGTACACCTTTTGACTTTTCAAGTGATGAAAAAAAGAAAGAGGCACATTGGAAAAGAGACAAAAATCTAAGAGATATTTTAATCCATTTATATGAATGGCATCAACTTCTTTTAAATTGGGTAGATACAAATTTAAAAGGTGTGCCAAAACCTTTTATCCCAGCGCCATATAATTGGAAAACTTATGGAGATATGAATGTTGAGTTTTGGAAAAAACATCAAAATACTTCTCTTGAAGATGCAAAAGAAATGTTTCATAAATCTCATAAAGACATTTTAGAATTAGCTGGAAGATTTACAAATGAAGAATTGTTTTCAAAAGATGTCTATAAGTGGGTAGGAGGAAGTGTACTTGGTTCGTATTTTGTAAGCACTACTTCAAGCCATTATGATTGGGCGATGAAGAAATTAAAAGCACACCAAAAAAATTGTAAGAAAAAATAAGTAGATATAGAGATGAGAATGTGCATTTTAGTTTTGGAGAAAAGCTTTCTGTAGGAGTAATCTTAGCGAATCAGAGTGTTGATATTCATTCAAAGAATTAAAACTGGTAAAAATAATTAAGAATAGTCACATTAAAATTAAAAAAGCTCTCAGATTTTCTGAGCGCTTTTTGTGTGTAGAAAAATACTGTTCGTGCCTATTTTTTGTCTTATTGTGTTAAATTCTAGCTTATATTATTTTCTAATATACATTGACAGGTGAGGTATATATGATTATAATATAGGTGAGGGAGGTGAGTGGATGCTTATCATTTCAGATGTTATCCGTGGGTATACAGATACAATCCTATTGGCACAGTTGAAAAAAGGAGATAGCTATGGGTATGAAATAAATAAAACCATTCAAGAAATTAGCAAAGGAGAATTTGAACTCAAAGAAGCCACTCTTTACACAGCGTTTCGAAGATTGGAGAAAGACGGCTATATTACGTCGTATTGGGGAGATGAAAATACAGGAGCGAGGCGAAGGTATTACACTATCACGCAAAAAGGCATCACCTTGTATGAAGAAAATTTAAGGGATTGGACCACTATAAAAAACATGATTGGAGAGTTATTGAGATAAGGAGGGGAACATGAATAACAAAATAAAAAATTATGTAGAGGGTTTATTTGTGGATATTCCTAGGAGTAAAAAAGCCAATGAGTTAAAAGAGGAATTGTTATCCAATATGTCAGATAGATTTGATGACTATGTGAAAGAGGGCAAGTCAGAAAATGAAGCGTACAGTTTGGTAATAGCAAGTCTAGGAGATATAGATGAACTTTTGTCAGAAATCACACCTACAGAAGAATTTTTCAAAGAGGCAAGGTATTTCAGAGATAGAAATGCTAAGTATAGTGCCATAGGTGTCTCCTTATACATTGTAGGACTAACTTTTTTAATAGGTTTTGGAGGACTTGGATATTATTTGGGAGATGCTGGTTTTTATGCTATTGTTGGCGTGCTGGTGATGCTTTTTATTACCGCTATAGCGACAGCTCTGCTAGTGTATAGTAGTAAATCTACCCCTTTGGAATACAAAGATTATAATGAGAAGAAAAATAGAGAATATCATTATTTCAATGAGAAGCAAAAAAGAGCTTTGAAATTGACAAAGAGTATCTATTGGCCTTTGGTAATATGTCTCTATTTTTTCGTGAGTTTCACCACAAGGGCATGGCATATAACTTGGATGATTGGGATTTTGGCCGGTGTATTTGAAGCTATTATAAAAACAATTATTGAAGTGAGGTTTGAAGATGAGTAGAAAAGGATTGTTACTATTTCGCTTGATTGCTCAAATGTTATTGTTTTTAGTATTGTTAGGCGTTTTTTTAGGATTGATGGGACATTCCAGAGAACTTCCTTTTTTTAGAAACCAACCATCTTTTAGTAGTATGTATGACACTAACAGAGAAAAGTTTTTTGAAGAAATAGAAAGTAGTCATACAAGGGATAGGACTTTTTCCGGAGTACAAAAGGTAGATATATCTTTAGAAGATGCGGATCTTGTCATCGTAGAGGGTCAAGGTAAGGAGGTTGTAGTAAGAGAGTATTCCAATTTTCCACATACAAGCAAAAAAGAGGAAATGACATTTTTTCAAAAAGAGGGCACATTATATATTCAACAACAAAAAGAAAAAAAATTATTTTTTATCTCTAAAGAGGAACACGGGGTCGTTGTAGAAGTTCCTAAAGAGCTTATATTGGATTATAATTTGTCTGTGGTTAGTTCGAATATCCAACATGATGTGAGGAGTAGAAGCCTAGAAATGGAAGTGGTTTCTGGAGACGCTACTATTTATCAAGGAGGAGAAAGGTTATATATGCAGACAGTAAGTGGAGATATGCATGTATATCAGGACTTTGATAGAATAGAAGGAGAAAGCGTGAGTGGCAATTTTGCTCTTGTAGCAGGAACAAATAATAAAGATATCTCTGTGGAAACCAAAAGTGCAGATGTTAAAATACAACTAGGTAAAGAGGTTGACTATGTTGTAGACTATGCTACAGTAAGTGGAGAGGCAAAAGATACTTATACAGGAAAAACCTACTCTAAGTCAGGCAAGATAACAAAAGGGGAGCCGACTTTAAAGATAGAGTGTAGCACCATTAGTGGGGATTTGAAACTGGAAAATTGGATAGAAGAATAGACTATTGAGAATCATGGCTAGATAAAAAATTGTTTAGCTCAGGAGCAAGGTTTCTTCAAAGGATTGTTTTCATAGATTATCTAACTCAAAATTAAAAAACGCTCAGATTTTCTGAGCGTTTTTGCGTAAAAAAATACTGTTAGCATCAATTTTTTGTCTTATTGTGATAAATTTTAGCTTGTTTTAGCCAATTTTTTGAAATAAAAAAGGCTTTGAATCACTATTTTTTATAAAAAGCTTTAAAGAATCGTGGAATCGGTTTTTGCATAGTTATTTTTAGCTAATCAAAAGCCAATTATTTGTAAGAAAGATAATTTTTTATTTTAAAATGCTGATAGTGATAAAGCAACGTCTGATAGGAACTATTTACATCATTTTATCATCAACGGCTTAAACTTTATCTTTCTTTATAGAATCTTTAAACTTATTTTCTATACTACTAATAAGTAAGAAAAGGAGAATTGGCAAATGAGTAAATATATCTTAGAGACAAAAAAATTAACCAAGATTTTTGGGAAACAAAAAGCTGTTAATAATGTGTCATTAAAAATTGAAGATCATTCCGTTTATGGTTTACTTGGGCCTAATGGTGCTGGGAAATCTACTACTTTGAAGATGTTTACAGGTATGTTGCATAAATCATCAGGTGATATCACATTTAAAGGTCATCCATGGAGTCGGGATGATTTATCAGATATTGGTGCATTAATTGAGACGCCTCCTCTATATGAAAACTTAAGTGCTAGAGAAAATCTTAAAGTGAGAACACTACTACTTGGTTTACCCGATTCAAGAATTGATGAGGTCTTAGAAATCGTTGATTTAAAAAATACGGGGAAAAAGAAGAGTAGTCAGTTTTCTTTGGGAATGAAACAAAGACTGGGAATTGCAATTGCTCTATTAAACAATCCTCAACTGTTGATATTGGATGAACCAACAAATGGATTGGATCCACTAGGGATTCAGGAATTAAGGGACCTCATTAGGAGTTTCCCAGAAAAAGGCATTACCGTTATTTTATCTAGTCATATTCTGGCAGAAGTGGAACAAATTGCTGATCATATTGGCATCATTACTGATGGGGAGTTAAAATATCAAAATATCATTGATCCTAACGAAAATTTAGAAGACCTCTTTATGACTGTTGTTAAAAATGAAAAGGAGGGATAATGATGACCAATTATATTCTTGCAGAACATTTAAAACATAAGCATAGTTTTTTAAAAAAATTATTAATCATTGCTCCGATTATTGCTATCGTATCTGCTTTTTTACTAATGCCCTTATATTTTACAGCCAATGCTTATAACTGGTGGTATGTTATCTTGATGCCAGCTACGTTTGCTTTGATACCTGCCATGATACATCGAAAAGAAGAGAGGAAACTTAATTACAGAGCAGTCTTTTCTCTTAATCTTGACTTGAAAAAAGTATGGCTATCTAAAATAGTAACGGCTTTAGTTTATATGAGTATTGCAGCGATGGTACATCTGCTTGGTGTCTTTGGATTTCAATTTTTAATTGAGAATCAGATGATTCCAATTTATGGCTTTGATACTTTATTAATAGCTAGCATGCTTTTGATTATCACGAACATTTGGCAAGCACCTTTTTGTTTATTCTTGGCAAAAAAAATAGGTTTTGTTGCTAGTATTACAATAAATGCCATTTTAGGATTAGTATTAGGTATTTTGTTTTCTGACTCATCACTGTGGCTGTTTTGCCCTTACTCTTGGGGAATAAGATTAATGGTGCCTGTGATGCATATTTTACCAAATGGTGTTCCAGCAGAATTATCAAATCCTATGATTTCAACTACTTCCTCAATCATCCCTTGTGTCTTATCTCTAGGTCTTTTTCTACTTTTGACAGTCATTACAGCAAATTGGTTTTCAAAATTAGAGGTGAAATCATGAGAAACATTTTGAAATCAGAGTTCTATAAAATTAAGCACACATGGCTACCATGGATTCATATCATCTTACCGTGTGTATATGCCATTACTTTTTATGGAGCTGCTAAAATAACCGGATTAAAGAACCTTGGTGATATTTCCATCATCCAAAACTACTTAGTACTTCTAGGGGGAATATTACCAATTGTTTGTGGAATATTAACCTCAAAAGTTGTAGATATGGAAGTCAATGCAGGGCATTTTCAAGTGCTTTTATCAACGACAACGTCTAGATATAAGGCGTATAGTGGTAAGTTATTCGCCTTACTCATCGGATTTTTATTGTCCACAAGTCTTGCGATTATCATTTTTGGTTTACTATTTGGTCATCAAAAGCCGATTGAGCTGTTAATTGAGTTGCTTTTACTATTTGTTGGTTCGTTATCAATTTATATGATTCACCTATGGCTGTCCATTATACTGGGCGGCGGGGCATCAATTGGTTTGGGTTTTGTTGGAACCTTGATTGCTTTATTGTCAATGACAAATTTAGGTGAAAAGATCTGGTATTTTCTACCTCCAACTTGGCCATCAAGATTGTCTGCCTCTTATATCGTAGGAAGCAATCTCGTTGATAAATCCTATTTATATCATGAAATAATGATGTGGAGTTATGTAGCAATCCCAACGACTATCATTATTTTTACAGCGTCTTTAGTTTGGTTTAGTAGATGGGATGGTAAATCATTGAGTGATTAATACGTTATAAAATAAAATGTGATATAATGAAACGTTAAATATAAACTTGGAGGTGGGTATATGACAACTATTCTTGCCATTGATGATGAACAAGATATGTTAGTTCTCATAAAAAATATTCTTAAGAAGAAAGACTATAGTGTTGATATTTATCAAAACCCATCAGAATTAGATGAAAACAAGTTGGGAAAATATGATTTGATTTTACTGGATGTTATGATGCCAGGGATTGATGGGATTAGTTTTTGTAAACAAATTCGTAGAAAAGTAGATTCTCCCATTCTTTTTTTGACAGCAAAGACAATGGAGTCAGATATTGTTGAGGGTCTTTTGAGTGGTGGTGATGATTACATCACTAAGCCTTTTGGTGTTCAAGAATTATTAGCCAGAGTAGAGGCACATTTAAGAAGAGAAAAACGAGAAAAACATTCGAGCTTACATCTTGGCAATATTCGTTTTGATTTGGCTGCAAGTGAAGTGTATGTCAAAGAAGAAAAAATTCATCTGACAAAGTCTGAGTACCAGATTTCTGAATTACTCGCTAAAAGAAAAGGTCAGGTTTTTTCAAGAGAACAAATCTATGAATTCATCTTTGGGTTTGATGGCGTTGGGGATGCTTCGACTATTTCAGAGCACGTCAAAAATATTAGAGCAAAGTTTCAAAAGTTTGGTGAAGCTCCAATTGCTACGGTTTGGGGGATTGGTTATAAATGGGATTAATGAGTAAAGGACGCTCTCTTAAGGTAGTCTTCTTTAGTTATTTATTAAGTATAGGAGTTGGATTAATGGTTGCTGTTGGATTAGCACTATTATCTTTTATCACCTTATATAATATAGGTTTGATTGTTCCAGCTAACTATACAGAAAATTTGATATTAGAGAAAAGAGACACTATTTCTAACGCAACAACATTTGATGCGTCATTAATTCCAGAGGATGCAAGCTATATCTTTTTAACGCCGGATGATAAACTTAAGGCGTCAAATATGACTGATTCGCTTGCGAAAAAAGCACAACTTTTTCACAATCAAGAAGTGGTGGCTACTCCTTCAGAATCTTTTATAGAAATTAAAAGAGCAGATGGATATGTCATTATTAATTATTCCCTTGAGGCACACTATACCAATGCTTGGATGGAAAAGTATTTTCCTAAAATAAATGTTTTGTTTGCTAGTTTAATGATTTTCTTTTGTTTTATCAGTACTTTGATAATCACTTTTATTTGGGCAAAACGAATCACAAAACAATTAGGACCTATACTTGACGCATCAGAAAAAATTGCTAATCAGAAATTAGATTTTGAAATTGGTAAGTCAACGATAAAAGAGTTTAATGCTGTTTTAAATAGTCTTGATAAGATGAAAATAGCTTTGAATGATTCATTAAGGGAAAATTGGCAGCAGGAAGAAAATAAAAGAAATCAAATCTCTGCATTAACACATGATCTAAAAACCCCAGTAGCCATTGTTCAAGGAAATGCAGAACTATTGAAAGAGACAACACTTACAAAGGAGCAAGAAATCTATCTTGATTTTATAGTGAAAAACGCTAACCGTATATCAGATTATTCAAAAACATTAATGGTTATGAACGGGTCAAATCAGCTAAGCGATTTAAATGTGAAAAAAGTTCAAAGCTCAGTCATTGTAGAAAAAGCAAGAGAACTTGCTAAAGAGATAGTATCTGTTGATAAACATGAGTTATCTGAAGTCATTGATTTTGAAGATAAGGCGTTGATGATTGATATGAGATTATTTGAAAGAGCCCTTCAAAACGTGCTTAGTAATGCTGTCCAGTACGCCCCAAAACAATCTTTGATCGAACTGAGAATACTAATGACTGATAACAAATTGTTACTGTCAGTATTAAATCAAGGAAAAGGTTTTTCTAACGAAGGGTTAGCACATGGCTTAGAACAATTTTATCGTGAGGACAAAAGTCGACATTCATCGACAAATTATGGCTTAGGCCTATATATATCATCGCAAATCATGACACTGCACAAAGGAGAACTATTATTACAAAACAAGCCAGATAAAAAAGGAGCAATAGTAACATTAGCATTTCCTTTAATAGAATGATGAGATTTGTAAGAAGCATTATGAGATTAGATATTATTACCCCTCCCAATCTTTCATTTATCGTTGCGATTATTTTTCTTTTGTTTTATACTAGGGATGAATATGTGAAAAGATTAGCAAATCAATTATTAATGGATGATAGAAAGGGTGAGAAGGATGCGTCAAAAGCGGTCTCCTATAATATTAATCATTATTGTAGCAATAGTTCTTTTGGTAGGAGGGTATGCTACTTATCAAGTCTTGGGGAAAACAAGTGCTGACAAAAAAGCTGAGAAACCAGCTGTTACTGCTGTGAATAAGCAATTGTCTAAGGGCAAAGAAATGAGTAGTACAACTACTTCATCCACTAGCGTGGAAACGACTCAGGAAGCATCACCTCAGACAAATCAGGTGGCTGACGTTGATGAGACGTCTAAGCAGGAAGACCCCTTTTATCCTGACCTTGCTCAGTACAATGACTTATCGATTGAGGTTTCTATTGCAGAACAAAAAATGTCTATTTTGTCTGGTAGCCAGGTGATTTTTTCAACGACGGTTTCAACCGGTGCACCGGATAGTCCAACACCGACTGGTCAATTTATCATTGAGCCGGAAAGAGGCGATTTCTTCTTTAATGAAGCTTCTGGTGAAGGTGCCTACTACTGGGTCTCTTTCAAGGATCACGGGATTTACCTATTTCATAGTTTACCTACTGATCGTTATGGCAATGAAATTCCTGAAGAAGCAGCAAGGCTTGGCAGGCCAAGTTCTCATGGTTGTATAAGGATGCCAAGAGAAACAGCTAAATGGTTTTATGAAAATATCCCGGGTGCTATTCCTGTACAAATTAATTAAGAAAAAAAGAAGATCAATCTGGTCTTCTTTTTTAGGTTTGGCTTATTAATAAAAAAACATTTCTAAGCAGGTATTAAAACAATAGTGACAGTGCTATAATATAATCAATGACTAACAGTCTTTTAAAAATAAGTACTCAGATGACTGGGGATTTAATTAATGGGGTTATGATGGAACCCTTATCACTAATATAATACTAAAAATAAGAAGATCACATGAAAAAAATTTTTAAAAATCGATTATATCTAACACTCTTAGTCTCGGATTTGATTTCTAATTTTGGGGACACGTTATTTTATCTGGCTTTAATGACCTATGTTGTCGCTTTAAAAGACAGTCAGCTTGCTGTATCAATCATCAATGTTTCAGAAGCATTGCCTATTTTGTTTACCGTTTTATTTGGTTTTCTGGCAGATCGCACGATTAATAAAGTCGGAACCATTATCAAAACATTATGGCTAAGAGCGCTCTTATATCTATTTGTAGCAGTAGCGATGAGCTTTAATCCTTCCCTCCTTATTGTTTTATTGGCAAGTGTCATTAATCTGATTTCTGATACTTTAGGTCAATTTGAAAATGGGCTTTTCTACCCGATATCCAATCGCATAGTGGCACCGTCAGATAGAGAAGAGGTCATGGCGTTTAGACAGACAATCACTTCAGCCATGGGTATTGTCTATCAGTCTGTTGCTGTTATTTTGATTGCTATCTTCAGTTATTTTAATCTCGCACTAATCAATGCGATGACTTTTCTTTGTAGTCTAGGTATTTTTCTATTAGTAAGAAAGAGGATAAATAGGGTTTACAGGATTAAAGAAAAACCTATTACTAATGAGAAATTAGGACTTAAAACGTTGTTCTCAGCTGTTGGTTCCGATTTAAAAGCTTCCCTAAAACAGTTGTTTAGTATTAGTAGCATGAAGAGTGTTTTATTTGTGATTCCCTTTTTAAATGGTGGGTTAGCGATCATCACCCCCTTGGTTGTGATTAGCCTTTCTAGCACACCTTCTTTAACAATTATTAATACGGCGACGACAATATCACTTTTAGGAATCAGTACTATCTGTGGAAGTATTTTTGGTGGCTTTTTAATCTTAACCACTAAAACATTTAAAGCGTTTACCATCAGAACCCTATTAAAACTGAATCTTTTAGCGGTCTTGGCTCTCTTTTTGGCCTTTTATCTTCAAAATATCTACTTAGTGATTGTTTGTGTCTTTCTTGCGAGTGTCTTTGTCGGCACATTAAATCCGAAAGTAGGAACCATTATTTTTAATAGTATTGACGAGACAAAATTAGCAACGGTATTTGGTGGTATGGTAACATACTTTCAACTGGGGGAAATTATTTCTAAACTGATTTTTTCAGGTTTAGTGATTGCTTTATCATCCAGAGATATTAGTATTATCTATGGTATGATGACTACTCTAGCCATCATTTACCTGTTGCGCTCAGATAAATCTGATAGAAGGAGTGTTGAATAAGGGGAAATAGGTTTATTTGTCTTAAAAAATAAAAATGCATTATGATATAATATGATTTGATAATATTAGTTAAAAGAGGTGTTGTTATTGGAAAAAGGTAAAGTAAGTTTAGATCATTTTTATGATTGGTATAGTGATAATAAAGAAGAATTACTTGAATCTGCTGAAAAAATAAATAGAAGAAATCATAAATTAAAACAAGAGTTTCTTAAAGAATGGCCACTTGAGAGATTATCAACTATGACGATTGATGAGTATGTTATCGGTAAAGGTTCTGGTAATAAATCTCTATGTTATGAAATTGAACAAGGGAAATATTCTGAATTATACCTAAGCATTAAAGGTGGTTCGTCAGGTAAATTTGGAATCTATTATAGTAAAAAATATAATGGCTATTGTGATCAGGGTAATAATCTAATTTCGAGTGAAGAATTAGAAGAAAAATTTTTAAAACTTAAAATGGATTTAGTGGCTATTATCAAAGCTGGTATTAATCATGATTATGATAATCAAGTGTTTAGCTATCAAAATTCTTTTTATAGTCGTCCATCAATAACAATAAAATTATTATGTATTTATTCTCCATCTTCTGATTTTTTTGGAGTAAATATAAGTACAGATCAATCGCGATTTTGGGGGAAATTAATACCACTCGATAAAAAACATGGTGGTGTCTATAAACAAAATTACGAGCTAACCGCTGCTATTTCAAAGAAATTCCCTGAATTGGATGGTAATTATTTAAGTAGTATTTTATGGGAATATCATCATCATATGATTGATTCAAAAAAAGAAAAAAATAATGTTATAGAAGCACTTGTTGAAGAGAACAATGAAAAGACTAATACTTATTATCTAAATGAGTTCTCTAATCTTCTAATAAAAGCAAAGAATATTATTTTTCGTGGGGCACCAGGGACAGGAAAAACCTACCTAGCCAATGAAATTGCTGCTGATATCGTGTCAAAAGGTCGGACGAAAACCATCTCTGATTTAGACGATGATGAGAAAAAAAGAATTGGTTTTGTTCAATTTCATCCTAGTTATGATTATACGGATTTTGTTGAAGGTTTACGCCCCATAACAACAGAGGATGGTATTGTCAGTTTTCAATTAAAACCTGGTAGTTTTATGTCATTCATCAATCAAGCCAAGACTAAAAAATCTATCGATGGTGTGGATAATTTTGATGAGGCATGGGAAACGTTTTTTGATTCTGTTACTGAAGCAAGAATTGAGGGACAAGGATATAATAAACTACTGAGTCTCACTGGAAAACCAATCAAAAATCTTCTCACCTATGAAAGGGGAGGAGTGCAAGGTGTTTATCCAGAGGGAACCACTATGTATTGGAATTATGATCAGCTATATAATATCTACCGTGGTCTTCCTGGGGTTCCAAAAGGAGGATTAGACAATTACCGTAAGGCTATTATTAATCATCTTAAATCTGATTACGGTTTAAAAGATTATCAAGAAAACTCTCAAGTAAAAGAGAAAACAGAAGATTATGTCTTTATCATTGACGAAATTAACCGTGGTGAAATTTCTAAAATTTTTGGAGAGCTCTTCTTTTCTTTAGACCCTGATTATAGAGGTAATAAAGAAGGTGTTTATACACAATATGCCAACTTACATACAAATCCTGAAGAAAAATTCTATATTCCAGATAATGTTTATATTATTGGCACAATGAATGATATTGATCGCTCCGTTGATACTTTTGACTTTGCCATGCGTCGTCGGTTCACTTTTTTAGAAATAACAGCTGAAGCCTCTGCAGAGAAAATGAATTTGCCTAAAGATGTTAAAGAACAGATGGCTAGATTAAATACTGCCATTATAACTATTGGTGGACTCACAGAAGATTACCAAATTGGAGCAAGTTATTTTAAGGATATAAGTACTCCTGAAGTCGATGACAAAATGGCGCCATTGTGGCACACTAAGCTTTATCCACTGCTAAAAGATTATTTCAGAGGAGAACATAAAGCTAGTGATAAATTAGAAAAGATTAAAAAGGAATACTTTGCTATTGAGGAGGATTGATTGATGACTTCTCATATTTTGACAGACAATTCAAATGTTAGTCGATTAGCTAATCATCCGATAGTTAAGAACCTAGTTAATAAGGATTTATCTCTTCTTTCTAAAGAAAATTTTCTTATTTTTCCACAACAATTATCAGAATCTTATGATTTAGACAACGATAATGTTATTTTCCATCAAAAAAATGATGCTATCTGGACAGGCAATGTTGTTGGTATTATTGGTGATGGGACAAGTGATATTCGTATTAATTCAAGATTTACTAAAGAGGGACAACAAGATTTTTTTCTAAGGTACATGATGCAACAAGTCCTTCATTATAATGTTGTCGACAGTAAAAATATCACTTCTCAAGAAATATCTTATTATGATTTACTTCTGTTTTTATTTCCTTACTATCTAAATGAAGCACTCAGAAAAGGGACGTACAAAGAATATGTGAAGAAAAGCTATAATGATTCAAATGTTAAAGGGCCAATAGAGATAGCTTCCCATATTAGGAAAAATCTACCATTTGTTGGGAAAATTGCTTATACTACTAGGGAATTTAATTATGATAATCAAATGACAGAGTTGATTCGTCATACCATTGAAAAGATTCAACAAGAAAAAGAATTTTTACTGACTGATAATGAAAATACTAAAGAAAATGTTAGAACGATTAAAAGCATGACAGCTTCTTATAATCGTTTGGATAGAGAAATTATTATCCAAAAAAATATTTTAAACCCAGTCAAATCAGGTTATTTTGAAGAATATGCACTATTACAGCGTCTATGTCTTAAAATTCTTACAGAAGAAAAGACAGGATTTGGTGATGATGAAAATCAAATACATGGTATCATCATTGATGTGGCATGGTTATGGGAAGAGTATATTTGGAAAATAACACAATGGCATCATTATGGTCGAAAAGCTGAATTGGATACGTTGGGATTATTTAGTCAACCGATCAACGATAATCAACAACATCGTTATCCTGATTTTGCCTTTAGAGGTATTCCCATAGACACTAAATATAAACGAAATATTGATAAACGTAATGACTATAATCAAATAATAACCTATCTTCATATTATGGCATCTCAAAAGGGAGGATTTCTTCAACCGACTGATGTCGAAAATGATAAGGGTCTTACTGTTTTAGGAGAACTTTTTGGGGGAGGAGAGCTTTTTTCTTATAAATTTTTTATCCCTCAGGAATATAGCAATTACGAAGATTTTGTTTTACAGATACGAAATTCTGAGAAAGCTTTGAAAGTATTATCACTTTAAAAATCTGCTCTTCTTATTCTGTTTTGAGAGACTATTTTAAACATATTACTTTTGATGTAAAGAAGATAAAAATAATCTTATTAGAGAGTAATGAGGTTCAGATTGAAGATTATGAGCAACAAATTGAGTGGTCAAATAGTATTGCTTTAGTTACTTAAAAAGATAATTAACTTTTATTAGAATTAAAATCTAAAAAATGGTGGCGATTTTTGGAAATGAGGTAGATTTTATGTTTCAGAAATTTATTACTTGGATAATTAGTTTTATGCTAGTTTATATTGCTTATGCAACAATTCTATATCAACTGGTATTCAGAATGGTTAATGAAGATTTAAGAAGTTGGTTAACAGCTTTTGTTGCTGGTTTCTTTTCGTTTATAACTTTATGGTATTATGAAAGAAGAAACAAATAATAGCTATGTTTATCCGTAGCGGTTTTGGAGCAATAGAACAATATCTCGACAACGATTTGAGATTAATCAATCATTGCCACAACTTAAATAAAAGTGGGGGGTATTTAGATGATTAAAACAATATTATCTGCTTTTTGGATGCAAATTCCTATGCTGATTATGATATATGCTTTTTATAGGGTTTTGCAGTCTTTCAAACAAAAAAAGCAAACTAAAAATATTAAAATGAGAATATTTTTGCTTAAAGTTTGGCTACTCCTCAGCTCAATTTATACGATTTGGCATTTTATCACAGATATATTTTAGTAATGCCTTTAAATTTTGAACTAAAAAAGAAAACAAACTAATTATTCTGCTCAGTAAGAAAAAAACTAGCCCTATCACTCTGTGATAGGGCTAGTTTTTTAATGGCTAGGCAACATCAATACATAGTGTTGCCGTTCAAGCTTTCTTCGGGGATTTCCTGGATAGCATCCCAGTGTTCAACGATTTTACCATTGTTATCAAAACGGAAAAAATCCATGGTGACAAATTCGTGGGTTTCCTCTTTCGTGTAGTGCCATACTTGATGTGTGTGAAGAGAGACAAGATCGCCTTCAGCAATCGCACGAACAAAGGAAATACTTTTGTTAGGGTAATCGTCATTCATTTTTTCAAAGTAGGTGATAAAGGCCTCTTTACCATCCCCAACTAATGGATTATGTTGTTTGTAATCATCTCCGACATATTTTGCAACGGCTTCTCTTGGATTACCTTCATAAGCTGTTTGATAAAAGGCAATGGCGTTTTGTTTATTAGTTTCCAAAGTCATTATCGGTTCCCTTTCTGTTGATTAATTTTAATCATTGGCATATTATTTTAACATTTTTGCTACCGTCTTGATACTATTTAAAACTAGTTTTTTAAATATAAAAACCACTTTCAATTAACAGATGGCATCTCTTAATGAAGCGTGGCTCATTTTAGCATATTTTATTAGTGTGTTATCTAAGGGATTAAAATTTCATGGTTAATAATATTCTTAAATAGTTTTTCAGCTTTTTCAATATCTCGTTCTTTGATTGCTTCATAAATAGCATAATGGCCAGAAAAAACATCGTGCAATTCTGTCGTTAAATCGAATTTGATTGAAGTCTCAATTCTAGATTTGATAATACTTTTCAAAAATAATTTAATTGGTTCTTGAACAGTCAAATAAGCTGTCTTGTAGAGGGAGTTTTTAGACAGTTCACAAATAGCCAGATGAAAACTATAGTCACATTCAACAAGTTTATCTAGATTTTCTTCACTTATCATTGATTTACCTTTTATGAACTTATTTGCTAACTCACAGTACTTTTCACTTATTTTTTTGAGAACTATTAATTCTTCATCTGTTGCTAATTTGATAGTGAGTTTGATTGATTCTAGCTCTATCAATTTTCGAAAATCTGCAACGTTTTCTAGCATATCAGGCTGCATGATTTTACTTGACACAGATTTGAGATAAGTTTTTAAATCAAATTTCTTAACGTATGTTCCATAACCAGCTTTCGTTTCAACCAAACCAAGTGCATTTAGTCTTTGAATAGCAGAACGAATCGTTAGTCGACTAACCCCATATATCTTTGTAAGTTCATTTTCTGAAGGTAATTTTTCGCCATCAGCATAATCACCGTTTTCTATTTTATTTTTTATGATTTCACTTATTTGTTCAGAAAGATTTGACCTATTCAAGGGGTTTGGCATATTATTAAGTCCTTTCACTATAAAATTGTTTATATTGGTATTACTGACTATAAATTGATAGGTGTTACTAATCAATAGTATCATAATTTAACTGATAATACAAAGGGACTTTAAGAAAATAATGAAATTAAAATTGTGTTAATAATTGACAATGTAAGCGCTTTATATTACAATATACTTATATACTTGTTATACAAGTTGGTAATGAACAAAGTTTAGTATAGTTTCAATGATTGTTAATATTACTACTGATAGTTTAAGAATAGCGACTTTAGTTATTATTTCACTCGCAATCATTCAAGAAAGGGGGAGTTTTAGTTCTGATTGTTAAGTGAGCTGATAAGCTATTATGTTGTCATTCCATCACTCAGTAGATTAATAAAATTATTTCTTATTGAAGAAAGGAGTCAATCTAATGAAGATTACAAGTGTAGATGTTATTAAAACAAATGCTGGTACCGCTCCGGTTGAGGGAACTCATTGGAATCCAATATGTGTCAGAGTTAATACTGATGAAGGTATTTCTGGATTTGGTGAAGCTGGAGTAGCTTATACATCAGGTGGCGATGCTGCTTTTGGGATGATTAAAGATTTTGCTAAACTTGTTATTGGAATGGACCCTATGCAAAATGAAGCGATTTGGAATAAAATGCATAGAGATACTTTCTGGGGAAGCGGAGGAGGAACCATTGTATTTTCTGCTATGGCTGCCATTGATATTGCTTTATGGGATATTAAAGGAAAAGCTTTGGGTGTTCCTGTCTATCAATTATTAGGTGGTAAAACTAATGATCATTTACGCACCTATGCTAGTCAAATCCAATTCGACTGGGATATTAAGGCAACACCAATGATAACACCAGAAGATTATGCGAGAGCTACCAAGAAAGCAATGGCAGAAGGCTACACTGCTATTAAAGTTGACCCTCTTGGCTTCGATGAAGAAGGTAATTGGGACTTTATGGCTAATTATGGTTTATTAGAACATCATCAAATTAAAAAAGCAGTAGACAGAGTTGCAGCTATTCGTGAAGCTGGTGGCGATGATTTAGATATTATTGTCGAACTTCATTCCTTAACGGATACAAACACTGCTATTCAATTAGGAAGAGAATTAGAAAAATTCAAGATTTTCTATTATGAAGAACCAACTCAACCACTTAATCCACGTTTGTATAAAGAAATTAGCCGTAAAGTAAATATTCCTTTGGCAACAGGTGAGCGTTCATACAGTAGATGGGGCTATAGACAATTCTTTGAAGATAGAACTGTCTCTATTATCCAACCAGATATTTGTAACACAGGGGGCTTAACAGAAGCGAAGAAAATTTGTGACATGGCGTTGACATATGATGTCGGTGTGCAAATTCATGTTTGTGGTGGCCCAATTTCTACTGCAGCAGCGCTACAATTGGAAGCAGCTATTCCTAACTTTGTTATCCACGAACATCATCAAACTGCCCTTATGCAAGGTAATATTGATTTATGTAAATATAACTACCAACCTAAAAATGGTTTCTTTGAAGTACCAGAAAGACCAGGTATTGGCCAAGAATTAACTGATGAAACTATAGCGAATGCAGAAGTATTCACTGTGAAATAATTAATAGAATAAGTGCTTACTACTATTTTCTAAGAAGCAATAGAGTTGCATTTGTCATTGATTGGTATTTTAACTCTACAATTTCTGTAGTGAATAGTTCCACTTCAGATATTGTAGAGTTTTTTACCAAAATTGGTGCAAGGTAAAATCGTATCATCAATGATGTTAGTGGCTTTAATGATCATTATTATAAAAATGTGACTAAACAGTATAATAATCAGGCTTTTAAGCTATCGTGTTTTTCTTTCTTGGTTACGTCCCTACTAAAACTAATCAGTTTTTAATCGTTATATTGAGGCTTTTTATTGAACAAATAGCCCAATTCCTTTTGTGTGTCCATATCTAGTCATTGTTTCAAAACAATATTGTGTTGTTAAAGAAATAATACTTAATCTAGATGTGGTAGTAAAAGATGGAAAATCCATTTGAAACGATATGAGTGTTTCAATGATTTTAGTCCAATAGATCATAAGAGAATAATGAGTGATAGATCAAAGAGATTAAATTGTTAGGAGACCATTATGATTAAAAAACTTTTTAATATGTCGGTTGGTGAGTTTTCCAACAAATTACTTAATGCTGTTGCAATAGGGATAGTCGTTGGACTTATTCCCAATGCTATTTTAGGTGAAGTCTTTAAAGCTTTACAACCTGTTCATCCTATTTTTTCGACTTTTTTAGCACTTGTAGGTGCAGCTCAGTCAAGCATTCCGGTAATCATTGGTTGTTTAATCGGTGTACAGTTTATGTTCAATGCCATAGAAATAGCATCACTAGGGGCTACATTACTTATTAGTTCAGGAGTTGTTAATTTTATTACTGTAGATGGTTTACCAGCTATGCAGTTACGTGGAATAGGTGACTTAGTTAATATTATTTTAGTGTCAATCATTGCTACAATACTTATAAAATTGCTACAAGGACGATTAGGATCGCTATCGATGATATTAGTTCCTTTGATAGTTGTTACGTCAGTAGGGATTTTTGGTTATATGATTTTACCATATATCAGTCAAATCTCTTTATTTATTGGAAATGTGATTCAACGATTTACGACCTTACAACCATTATTGATGAGTATTTTACTGTCTGTTTCTTTTGCTATTATTATTATCTCACCCATATCAACAGTTGCAATAGCCATTGCAGTGGGTCTATCAGGTCTTGCATCGGGAGCTGCAAATATTGGCATTGCTACATGCTGTATGACCTTATTAGTTGGTTCTATTCGAGCAAAAAACAAATTAGGGGTTACAGTTGCTATTTTTCTAGGGTCAATGAAATTATTTATCCCTAACTGGCTTAAATATCCGATTATAAATGTGCCTATCATATTGAATGGTATTGTTGGTGGTATTGTTGCTTATTTCTTTAATATCCAAGGGACACCGCAATCAGCAGGATTTGGCTTTTCAGGGATGGTAGGGCCCATTAATGCCTACCAATTTATGACACAAGCGCCTTTAATGAGACTACTGATTATATTAGTATCTTATTTTGTCATTATATCAATAAGTGCCATTATTATTGATTTTCTATTAACCAAAACTTTGAAATTATATCAACACCATGTTTTTGAATTTAATTCATAAAAGGAGAACTAGATGAAATTTATTTTATTTAATGCTAGAGAAGATGAAAAAGCGGCGATTGCTTCTTATCAAAAAGAACACCCAGAAATCACATTGGATATCTACTCAGAGGATCTCACAGAAGAAACCATGGCTTATATGAAGAAGGGCTATGAAGCAATTATTGTAACTCAAGTTGTTGAGATTCCTGAAGCAGCGTATCGTTTGATGAAAGAAGTTGGGATCAAAGTCTTTGCAGCACGTTCAGCAGGTTTTGATATGTATAATTTGCAGTTATTAAAAGAACTAGGCATTCGTTTTACAAGAGTACCTGTCTATTCACCATTTGCTATTTCAGAATTTGCTTTTACGAATGCAATGTATTTATCAAGAGACGTTGATCTTATCCAAAATAATGTTGAGACAGGTGATTTCAGATTGAAAGAATCCATCACTAGTACAGAAATTAGGAAAAAAACTGTAGGTATTATTGGAACAGGGAATATTGGCCGTCAAACAGCTCAACTATTTAAAAACTCAGGCGCTAATGTTATTGGCTATGATATTTATCCAAGTAAAGTCGCAGAAGACTTTTTGACTTATGTGTCAAGTGTTGAAGAGTTAGTTGAACAATCTGACATCATTTCACTTCATGTTCCAGCAACCAAAGAGAATTATCATCTGTTTAATAAAGAATTATTCGAACATGCTAAAAAGAATCTTATTTTGGTGAACACAGCTAGAGGAAGTTTAGTGGATACAACCGCACTATTGGATGCTCTAGATAATCAGCAAATAAGAGCAGCAGTGATTGATACCTATGAGTTTGAAGGGCCTTATATTAATAAAAAAGTAGACCTTGAAGAAATCACTGATGAGGTATTCTTGAGATTATTAAAACATGATCGGGTTCTTTATTCTCCTCACGTTGCTTTCCATACTCATACAGCATTGGAAAATCTTGTCCATATAGCGATTGATGGTGCTAGACGAATTTTACTTGGAGAAGAAGTTGAAGAAGAGCTAAAATTAGATGAATAGACATTTTTAAAACCATGACAGTCTTTGTTATTTAAGACTAGTCATGGTTTTTTGATAGGTATATTTTCTAATCAGTGTATTATCAGGTGGAGTCTCGATGCTAAAGAAGAAATAGTGGTCGAGGCCGTCTTTGGCGTTTTCTTTGTTGAGTTTAAAGTAGGGTTTTTGGGCGTTTGCCATGCTTCGCATCAGATCGTCCGTGAGAAAAGTGAGTGGGATATCTAGTGCAGAATACTTGTAGAAATCTTTTTCAAACTGTTTGTAATGCTTGCTGAAATAATCCATTTGTAAGGCATTTTTTTCATAATCAAATAGACTCATCATCCTCCTCCTTAGCCTGTTTTATTGTTAAGATATTGTCTAAGTCTAGTTTGAGATAGGCTGTATTGGTTTTAAAGGTTAGTTGGTTTTTGTCAATGTCTGAGACACTGCCGTAATAGTCATCTATTGTTTTCTGATTTTTGACACTAATTTTGATGGCTGTTTGGTTGGCATAGACTTGCTCAAGAAGTCTTATTTTTTCTGTTAGTGGCATTTCTGAAAAGAAGGTGATATGGGTGAAGGCATCTGATAGGGCGGTGGTGTGTTCAGAGAGGAAAAATCCTAGCCATTTTGCCATTTTTCTATCTTGATACTCTCTTGCCGACTGAAAAGGCAGATAGGAACGGTCAATCATTTGAGTCCCTCCAATCCTCCAGCAGAATGTCCTCCAATTAAGCGACTGCGAGCAATATTACGGGAATTTTCTAAGAGAACAGTCCCTTTTTGCAGGGCTAAAAAACCAAATTGATCGCGAATGGTGTCGATAGTGCTTTGCAGTTTTTCTTCTTTTTCAAGGCTTGCAAGATCATCAAAGAGAGAGATCAAGGCATAACTTTCATCAACTAATCCGGCATACCTGACACCAATCTGACGAACGGCACCGGACGTATATTTTTGTCGAAAGAGTGCAATAACTGTCCGTTGTAATACTTGTGTTTGATTGGTTGGCTCTATCTTGGTATGTTTGTGAATCCCTTTTTTCATCTCTGTTTTTGAATAGGTGACATCGATAGCGACCCTAGTTGTTTTTTTATGCGCTCTTCTTAGCCGGATAGCGACTTGTTCTGCCATTTCATTAAGGACGAGCTCGATGTCTCGCTGGTTGGTGTAGTCTTTGGGGAGAATTTGCGAATTTCCCAGTCCTTTTGCTTTTACGTGATAGGGAGTGTGGACGTTACTTTCATCAACGCCATTCGCATGAAACCATAACTGAACGCCGATAATACCAAATTCTTTTTTGAGCTGATCGGGATTGGCGTTAGCCAGTTCTCTGACTGATAGGATACCCAATTTTTCAAGGCGCGTGGCTGTTCGTTGTCCAATTCCCCAGAAATCAGTGAGTTGAGGAATTCCCCAGACCTTGGTTTCGACATCCTGATAGGACCAGTTAGCTCGCATGGTGCTTGTTTTCTTGGCTTCGTTATCAAGCGCTAGTTTGGCAAGAAGTGGATTGGCATTACTCATACCGACAGTTGAAAAAATACCCGTTTCCTTCCAGATATCATGTTGGATTTTGGCAGAGAGGCTATCAAGTTTTTCCTTTTTTGAGAGTGTTTTATCGGGGATAAAATAGTCAAGAGATGAGGTGAGATCAATCAATTCTTCATCGATAGAATAAGGAAGAATATCCTTTGGGCTGGTATAATTTTGAAAGATTTGCTGGATTTTGCTATTGACTTTGATGTAGCTATCCATCCTAGGTGGAACGATGAGTGTTCGTTTGGCCCAGTTTTCGACATAGGCAATTTCTTGCGGTGTTGGGTTAAGTCCTTTTTGTTTTGCCCGATAATAATTGAACCGTCTGGTTTTAAGATGAAAGGGTAAATTGTGGGAACGACCAACATTATGCTGTCCAAATATTTTTTTAAAAGTGGGTGAAGCTGCCAAAATAAGACCATCAGCATTATCGGCACGACTCATCACACATAGTGAGGTGGTTAGCGGGTTTAACCCACGCGCCACACACTCAACGGATGCGTAGAAGGATTTCATATCGACAAAAGCAATATCAGACTGAGGTTCTCTAGCATAATCAATATAACCCATAGTGTTTCTCCATGTGTGTTACTCTTTTTTGCAAGGCCCCTTAATGATCATAGGCACCTTTAACGACTGGCATAAAGTGACTGACGACAAGGCCCACAATCTTAGGCGCATCTTCATAAGGGATTAGCTGGTCGGGGTAGTCTTTGTTGAGAGAGACCATGCGAAACCCCTCTTTTTCACGATAGAGTTTTTTGATGTAGAGGGTATCATTCCAAGAGAGGGCGTAAACAGCACCATCATAGTCAAAACCATTGGCCTTAATGAGTGCGACTTCGCCATTTTGATAGATAGGCTCCATCGAAGCCCCTTTGATCCAAGCGGCAATATCATAGCCGTGCTGTTCGACATCCGAATAGACGGTCTCTGTCTCGTATTCATCAAAAAGGGATTCTCCCAACCCAGCTGAAAGAGCAACATCTGAGAGTACTGTGACAGCAAACAGTGGTCTGATTTTTTGGTTTTGTTGGGTGACGAGCAAATCAGAAACGTACTCCTTAGCATTTTGTTGGTTTGATGGGGAGAGTCTGAGATAGTCTCTGACAATCTGATATTCCGATTCAAAATAAGTGTCTTCTACCTCAAGGATAAGTGCTAGAGTAGCCAAGTGCTTTTGGTTAGGTATAGTTTTACCACTTTCCCAGTGATGATAGGCCACTCGACTGATTTCCAATTGCTTTGCCATCTGGGCTTGAGAAAAGCCTTTTTCAATTCTTTTTTCCTTTAAACGTTCTTTTGAAAACATAAAACACCTCTTGTTAATTTATAACTTAACAAAATTATATCACTTTTAAGAGAATTTGCAAGCTGGAAAATGATATTGGATAAAAGAGAGGTGATAATATCAAAAAAACACGAGTTTACTTCTAAAATAATTCTAGTTTTTATCTAGTGTTTTTCAAGCAGTCATAGTAAGCATCATTGAGTCTTTTATTTTCTTGTGATATGATGGTGTCAAAGGAGTTGATATCATGGCAAATGTTATTTTTCTAGATTTAGATGGCGTTGTTTTTGATTCTTATCATATCTGGGATCAAGTGGTTGAAACCTTGCTGGCTCAAAATGGCCTTCGCTTAACACCTATTATTCGTCAACGATTGTGGCAGAGTACAATGACTCAAGCAGAACAGTATTTATTGTCTCTCTTAGGCAAAGAGTGGACTTTAGAGGATTTGAGACGAGAAAAAGATAGATTGCTTGTTAGGGCTTATGAAAAAGTGACCTTATTTGAAAATGTCACCCCAACGCTTGAAACACTAGTGAAAGAGGGTTACCGTCTTATTGCTGTGACTAGTAATGAAAGACATTTAGCTTTAAAAGGACTGGAGAGCAATTCCCTTTTACCATATTTTAAGGCCGTCTATAGCATTTTTGATTTTAACTTTCATGATAAAACAAGTGATTTCTTGCAAAGAGTGGTGCGAGAAGCTGGTGTAGTAGAAGATCATCTTGTCATGGTTGAGGATTCTTGGAAAAATTTGCAACAAGCTAAAAATCTTGGCATCACGACGATTTATTTTGAAAATCCTGTCTATCCTCTAGAAGATCAAAAAGCCTTTATTGATTTTCGTTTTTCTCAATTTAGTGACTTGCCAAAACTAATGAGTGTTATTTTTACTCATTAATTTCACAAACTCTTGAGAATTTTTTAAAAATGTGTTATTATCAAGTTATAAAATTAAATAGGACATTTGGGGTGCTTAACAGCTGAGATTATACCCATTGAACCTGATACAGTTAGTACTGTCGCAGGGAAATGTGTGCCGTCATGAGTGTTTTTTGTGACGGGAAAGTACTTTTTTTCTTTGTGAAATATAAAGCGCTTTCATTATCTAATGATTATCCAACCCCGTTTGCTTGCAAATGGGGTTTTTATGATTCAATAGAAATATTTTAGCTGGTTATCATTTCAAGTCTGTGAAAGGAGAAGTGATGGTTAATCATAAAACGACAAAACTATCAGTGCTAGCGATTATGATTGCACTTGATGTGTTTTTAAGCCCGATTTTTCGGATTGAAGGGATGGCTTTTATGTCCAGCGTGGTTAATGTGATAGCGGGTGTTTTGATGGGTCCTGTCTATGCTTTAATCATGGCTTTGATGACTGCTGTCATTAGAATTTTAACCCAATCTGGGGTTGCTGCTGTTGCTCCTTTGGCCATTTTAGGTGCAGGGCCAGGTGCTTTTTTAGCAGGGGTTTGCTATCGTCTTTGGAAAAAAGACTGGGCCTCATGGTTGGGTGAATTTATAGGAACTGGTTTAATAGGTTCTATCTTATCAGCACCTGTCATGGTGTGGTATTGGACCTTTAGTGCTCAAGGAGATAGCGAACTTTTAGCCAAGGCCTCAGCAGCCCAGTCTCTCTTCTTGTTTACCCCAAGATTTGTTGGCGCAACTATTATCGGTGGCATCATTGGGATGCTCTTAGTGAAAGGTTTGAAGCGAGTGCCTTTATTTACACGTCTACAAACCCTATTTATGTCTTAAGGAGAAGAATCAAATGAAAAAAATAACATTGAAAGATGTTTTACTAATTGCTTTATTATCTGTGGTACTTGGTATTATCTATTTGGGAGCTGGCTATGTCTCTGGTGCCATGGTACCTTTTATTGGACCTGTTGCTCATGAAATCATTTATGGGATTTGGTTCGTTGCAGCGCCTATGGCTATCTATATTTTAAGAAAACCAGGTACAGCTATCATCACAGAACTTTTAGCTGCCTTGGTTGAAGTTTTGACCGGATCTGTGTTTGGTCCTAGTGTCTTGATTATCGGAACGCTTCAAGGACTTGGTTCAGAGCTTGGTTTCACTGTCTTTGGTTATAAAAATTATAAATGGCCAGCCTTTGTATTATCAGCTATTTTGACATCATTATTCAGTTATGCTTGGTCTTACTATGCTAATAGTTATGGTGCTTTTGGTTTAACTTATAATTTAGTGATGATTAGTGTAAGAACCTTATCTTCTATCGTCTTTTTCCTTATCACCAAGGGCATTTGTGACCAACTCCAACAAAGTGGTGTTCTTAATTCCTATGCCATCAGTAAGAAGGGTTAAGCTATGCTATTGGTAGAGAATTTAAGCTATGCTTATCAAGATCATCCTCCTCTTTTTGAGCAGTTGACTATTTCAATGACACAAGGTGAAAAAATTCTTATCGGTGGCTATTCTGGTTGTGGTAAAAGTAGTCTTGCGTTTTTGTTGGCAGGATTAAAAAACCCTACAACTGGGACTGTCTTATTAGATGATGTTGCGATTTCTCCCAAAGATGTTGGTTTTATTTTCCAAAATCCTGATTTGCAGTTTTGTATGGACACAGTTGCTTTGGAATTGCTCTTTGTGCTAGAAAATTTGCAAGAAAATCCTGAGACTATGGCTGATAAGGTTACTCAAGTCTTGCAAAAAGTTGGTTTAGCTAATTATCACCATCGTCAGATTAATACTCTTTCTCAAGGAGAAAAACAACGCCTATCTTTGGCAGCTATTTTTTTAAAAAAACCTAAGGTCATGATTTTAGATGAGGCTTTTGCCAATCTTGATCAAAAAAGTGCCTTAAAACTGCTAGATGATGTCTTGGTTTATCAAGAACAAACCAATGCGATTTTGATTGTTATAGATCATTTGATTGATTATTATAAAGGCAAAATGGACACTTATTACTGGTTTGAAAAAGGATTGTCAGCGGTTGACTATGATGTTTTAAAGCATCATTTCCCACCTCTAATATTGAAAGATAAAAAGATTTCTTTAGGGGAAACTTTGCTAGAAACCAAGCAGTTTCAAGTGCAACTGACAAAGGATAAGACGATTTCCTATCCAGATATCAGCTTAAAAAGAGGCGAAAGGCTTTGTCTAGATGGGCCAAGTGGTATTGGGAAATCCAGTTTTTTCTTAGGTCTTTTAGGTATCTATAAGAACAAAGGAGCTATCAAAGGCATTAAAAAGGATATGTCTGCCATTACTTTCTTGTTTCAAAACCCATTGGAGCAATTCATTTTTGCCAATGTCTATGAAGAGATTTTTCAGACTTGTCGCGATGAGAAAAAAACACAAAGTATTTTGGAAACACTGCAATTATGGGAGAAAAGGAATTTATCACCTTTTCAGTTGAGTCAAGGACAACAACGGCGTTTAGCTGTTGGTATTATTCTGGCTAGTCAGGCCTCTCTTGTTTTGATTGATGAGCCAACCTATGGTCAAGATGCTTATCATGCACAAGCAATCATGGATTTGATTTTAACCTATTGTCAAGAAAATCACTGTGGTTTAATTTTCACGAGCCATGATCAAGTTTTAAAAGAGACTCTAGCAACACGTTTTGTGGAGGTGACTAATGCTGAAGCTTAAAAATTATCACCCAGCCATGACCTTTGTTAGTTTATTAATTCTAACCTTTGCTTTTAGTCTTAGCTTTAATCTTTGGTTGACTTTAGTGTTACTGGCTTTCATCTGGTTGGCAGAACTCTTTTATGGTGGCGTCAAGCGTCCCTTCCTTTGGGTCAATGGTCTTGGTTGTTTGATGGGGATTTCTCTTTTCATTGGGACCTTTATTTGGGGTAAAAACCCTCATGATTTTGTCTTGTCGTTAACGGTTGCTTGTCGTCCGCTTGTCTTTATGAATGTTGGCTTGCTCTTTCATCTATCCCATTCTAATTATGATTTTATTGAATCACTACACCAAAGTTTTGCCCTTCCTAGCCAGTTTGCCTATGGCCTATTTGCAGTCTTCAACCTCTTACCACTTATTAGATTACAGTATCAGAGAAATCGTCTAGCCTTTAAACTAAGAGGACAGCGAGTTGGACCGTTATCGGTGAAGTTGATCTTATCTTTACTGTTTAAAACAATCTACTGGGTGGATCATTTAGAGATGGCCATGATTTCAAAGGGCTTTGATTCAGAAAGTCAGAGGACACATGCTCACCGTTATCCGATTTTGATGAAGGATTATTTCTTACTAGCTGTAGCGATTGTTTCAGCAATTATTATCTTAATCGTTTAAAAGGATGACAAAAAACAGTATTAATCACTTATTGTGAATTTTAAATTAAGAAAAAAGGAGTTTCTCATGTTAAAAGAACAAATGATTGCTAAGGGAGAAAAATACATTGACCTTATCTATAATGACCCCTTCATTCAAGGCCTTATTAGTGGTCAACTAGATCCTAAAGCAGTTTGTCATTATTTGCAAGCTGACTACGCTTATCTTAATAAATTTGCTGACATTTATGCCTTATGCCTTGCTAAATCTGATAATGTTACAGATAAACGTTTCTTTATTAATCAACTTTCCATGATTTTAAGCGATGAATTAGAAGGAAAAGAAGGACCGCATCAAGTGTTAGCAGCCTATACTGGAAAGCCATATAGTAGTATTGTTGCCGATAGCAAATGGTATCCGTCTGCGGACCACTACATTAAGCATATGCACTACAACATTCATGAACATGGGATTGCAGGGGCTTTGTCAGCGATGGGGCCGTGTCCGTGGATTTACCACGAAGTGGCTAAAAAAATTAATGCAGAAAATGATTTGGCGGACAATCATCCCTTTAAAAAATGGATTGATTTCTACGCGGAGGATTCAACCGAGGAATTAATGGACAATTTTTTCAGAATGATTGACTACTATTCACAAAACATTTCTCAAGAAGACAAGACTATTTTTGTCGATAATTTTGTTAAATCTTGCCAACATGAAAGACGTTTCTTTCAAATGGCAGTCACACAAGAAGATTGGGAGGACTAAAATGGCTAAATTAGATACCGTTTTAACAATTGCTGGTACCGATCCTAGTGGCGGTGCAGGCATTATGGCTGACTTGAAGAGTTTTCAAGCCAGAGAAACGTATGGGATGGCTGTGGTGACTAGTGTAGTTGCCCAAAATACTCAAGGTGTTAGAGCAGTGCAACACATCACCCCTGATATGGTGGATCAACAACTCGCCTGTGTCTTTGACGATATTCCACCACAAGCGATTAAAACAGGCATGCTTGCTCAAGTTGAGATAATAAACATTGTTGCTTCGTATTTAAAAGACTACCCTAATCCTTATGTTCTAGATCCAGTCATGGTGGCAACAAGTGGGGATCATTTGATTGAAGAAGAGGCTGTTGAAGCCTTAAAGAGTCAATTATTACCTTTAGCAACACTGATTACCCCTAATTTACCTGAAGCAGAAGTTTTAGTTGGGCACTCGTTACCTAATGAAGCAAGTATCATCCAAGCGGGTTATGAGATTCAAGACAAGTATCATGTCAAAAATGTCATTATTAAAGGTGGGCATGCGACAGGTCTCGCTAAAGATTATCTCTTTTTAGAAAATGAGGGCTTAATGACGCTCAGTAGCGAACGAATTGATACTGTTCATACTCATGGAACAGGTTGTACATTTGCGGCTGTTGCTGCAGCTGAACTTGCCAAAGGCAAAACGGTTGTTGAGGCTGTTAAGACAGCTAAAGCATTTATCACTTCAGCAATTGAAAATGCACCAAAATTAGGTAAGGGCCATGGTCCTGTCAATCATTTGAGCTATAGAGGATAGAACATGTATTTAGAAGAATTGAAAAAAAAGAATCCCCTTGTTATTTGTATCACCAATAATGTGGTTAAGAATTTCACAGCAAATGGGCTTTTAGCTCTAGGGGCTTCCCCTGCTATGAGTGAATATGAGGAGGATTTGGAAGATTTGTTAAAAAATGCCAGTGCTCTTTTAGTGAATATTGGAACATTAAATCCAGAAAAATGGCAAGCTTATCAAAAGGCTATTACTATCGCTTCAGCCAATCAAGTGCCAGTGGTTTTAGACCCTGTAGGAGCTGGTGCCAGTCGTTATCGATTGAAAGTATCTCTTGATTTACTAGAGCATTATCCAATCACTCTCTTACGAGGGAATGCCAGTGAAATCGCTGCTTTAATTGGCGAGAAGCAAGCATCAAAAGGAGTAGATAGTGGCTATGTGGAAGATATTGGTGGCTTGGCACGAAAAGCCAGTGTGCATTTTGGCATTCCTGTTATAGTGACAGGTCCAGTTGATGCTATTGCTTCAAATAATCAAGTACGACTCATTCAAAATGGGAGTCCTTTGATGCCTTTTGTGACAGGAACGGGTTGTCTACTGGGCGCTGTATTAGCTGCTTTTATCGGTCTTTCAGAAGAAAAGGATTATCTGGATTGTTTGTCTGAGGCCATGTTAGTTTATAATATTGCTGGAGAATTGGCACAGGAACAAACTAGTACAACTGGTCCAGGAAGTTTTAAAGTTGCTTTTATAGATAGTCTTTATCAGATAGAGACTGAGCAAATAAAAGAAAGGCAAAGGATTACGAATGATTAAAGATAATTTAAAGCTTTACTTTGTCTGTGGGACAGCCGATTGTCCACAAAATAATCTTCTTTCCGTTGTTGAAGAAGCACTAAAAGGAGGAATTACTCTCTTTCAATTTCGTGAAAAGGGTCCCAATGCTTTGGTTGAAGAAGATAAGAAAAAAATGGCACAACAACTACAAAGTCTTTGCCATCGTTACCAAGTCCCTTTCATTATTGACGATGATATTGATTTGGTAGAAGAAATTGATGCCGATGGTCTTCATATCGGTCAAGGAGATATTGCTGTCAAAGAAGCAAGAAAACGTCTTCCCAACAAAATCATTGGATTATCGGTTAGTACCATGGCCGAATATCAACAATCAGCGATTGAACTTGTTGATTATATTGGCGTTGGACCTTTTCAAGCAACACAATCTAAGGCAGATGCCAAACCACCGATTGGCAATAGCACAACTAAGGCTATCAGAAAAATCAATCCAGATCTTCCTATTGTAGCCATTGGTGGCATTAATCAATCTGTCATTGTTTCTATCATCGCAGCAAAAGCAGATGGTGTTGCCATTATCTCAGCTATTTCTAAAAGTCCAAATGTCTATCAAACGACAAAACAGTTGAGACAGACACTCGATCTGGCACTTACTAAATAGCAGTCTCTTTCTTTAAAGTTAGTGTCAGTCGTGTTTAAAAGGATTTTTAGGAAAATAAAAAAATACTCATCTTTTAAAAAAGATGGGTATTTTTATTAAGTTTTTTGATAAAAAAAGCTAATTATTTATTTCTAGTTTTTTAAATGCTCTTAGAGATTTTAGCTTGTTTGCTCCTTACATGTGCTATTAGGTCTAATTTTGAACATAGAAATGTACAATACTTGGTCTTTATAAAAGCGCTTACAAAAATTATAATAAAACTAGAAAGAAAATAAAACTTTGAAAAGAGGTAGTTTCTATGGATATATTTCTAGCTCCCCTAAATTGGTTCTCGCAAAACATTTTGCAGAACCCAGCTTTCTTTGTAGGTCTCTTAGTTTTAATCGGGTACCTACTACTCAAAAAACCTTTACATGAGGTTTTTGCAGGATTTGTCAAAGCAACCGTTGGCTACCTCATCTTAAATGTGGGTGCAGGAGGACTGGTTGTTACTTTCCGACCGATTTTAGTGGCCCTCGCTCAAAAATTCGACTTAAATGCGGCAGTTATTGATCCTTACTTTGGTTTGGCTGCTGCTAATGCTAAACTTGAAACGATGGGCTTCATCAGTGTTGCCACCACAGCTCTTTTAATCGGCTTTGGTGTCAATATTTTACTGGTTGCTCTTCGTAAAATTACAAAAATTAGGACCTTATTTATTACAGGTCATATCATGGTACAACAAGCAGCAACAATTTCAGTATTCGTTCTTCTTTTAATCCCGCAATTGCAAAATTCTTGGGGAATGTGGGCGGTTGGTATTATCTGTGGTCTTTACTGGGCAGTTAGCTCTAACATGACTGTAGAAGCGACACAACGCTTGACTGGTGGTGCAGGGTTTGCTATCGGTCACCAACAACAATTTGCCATTTGGTTTGTTGATAAGGTTGCGCCTTTCTTTGGTAAGAAAGAAGAAAATCTTGACAACTTAAAATTACCGTCATTCTTAAGTATTTTCCATGATACTGTCGTTGCCTCAGCAACACTAATGCTTGTCTTCTTCGGTGCTATCCTAACTGTTCTTGGTCCAGAAATTATGTCAAATACTGAACTCATTACAACAGGAGCCTACAGTCCAGATAAGCAAGCCTTCTTTATGTATGTTCTTCAAACATCACTCACCTTCTCTGTTTACCTATTCATCTTGATGCAAGGTGTTCGGATGTTCGTTTCTGAGTTAACAAATGCCTTCCAAGGGATTTCTAATAAACTGCTTCCAGGATCATTCCCAGCGGTTGACGTTGCCGCTTCCTATGGTTTTGGTTCAGCAAATGCCGTTCTTTCAGGCTTCACCTTTGGTTTAATCGGTCAATTAGTCACTATTGCTCTTCTTGTTATCTTCAAGAGTCCAATTCTTATCATCACTGGTTTTGTCCCAGTATTCTTTGATAATGCTGCCTTGGCTGTTTATGCTGATAAACGAGGCGGTTGGAAAGCTGCTGCTATCCTATCATTTTGCTCTGGTATTCTTCAAGTGGCACTTGGTGCAGTAGCAGTTGGTTTACTTCAATTATCAGGTGGTTATCATGGTAATATTGACCTTGTTATTCCTTGGTTACCATTTGGTTATCTCTTTAAATATCTTGGTATTATTGGTTTCGTTCTTGTTTGTCTCTTCTTGTTAGTGATTCCACAATTACAATATAGAAAAGCAAAAGATAAAGAAGCCTACTACAAAGGTGAGGTTCAAGAATAACGATAAATATTATCAATGACTTTGTCCTATTGCAAGGAGCAATGATGGACTAGATAAAAACTAGGAGGAAAAACAATGCTTAAAATATTGACAGCGTGTGGCAATGGTATGGGATCATCCATGGTAATCAAAATGAAAGTTGAAAATGCCCTTCGTCAACTGGGAATTACAGATTTTCAATCGGCTTCTTGTTCAGTTGGTGAAGCAAAAAGCATGGCAGCTAATTATGATATTGTCATTGCTTCTAATCATCTCATTCATGAATTAGATGGTCGTACAAAAGGACATCTCGTAGGTTTAGATAATCTAATGGATGACAATGAAATCAAAGAAAAATTACAAGCTGTATTGTAAGTAAGTCATTATTTGGATAATAGAGAAAGGTATTGTTAATTGATTTGCAATACTTTCTCTTTATGCCAAGCGCAAGTTTATCTGATACTTAGTGATAATAGTTGCTTTTTATGACTGAGATAGAAAGGAGAGAGTATGAATTTAAAACAAGCTTTTATTGACAATCAATCGATTAGGTTGGGGCTTAGTGCAGATACATGGCAAGAAGCCGTTAAATTATCTGTTCAACCCTTAATTGAAAGTGGTGCTGTGAAAGAAGAATATTATCAAGCAATTATCGACTCTACTGAAGAGTATGGTCCTTATTATGTCTTGATGCCTGGAATGGCCATGCCTCATGCTCGCCCAGAAGCAGGTGTATTAAGAGATGCCTTTTCTTTAATCACATTACAAGAACCAGTTGTTTTCTCTGATGGAAAATCTGTTCAAGTGCTTATTGCTTTAGCAGCAACCAGCTCAGACATTCATACCTCAGTAGCGATTCCTCAAATTATCGCTTTAATGGAACTAGACAATGCTATTGAGCGTTTAGTAGCTTGTCAAAGTGCTGAGGAAGTACTTGCTATGGTAGAAGAATCTAAAAATAGTCCTTATTTAGAAGGATTGGATTTAAACAGTTAATCATAATAGCAGAAGTAAGGCAATGATTTCTAAAGATGAGAAAGACTGCCTAATAAGAAAGGAAAACTATGAAAAATCATATTCCAAATTTACAAGTCGCTCTAGATCATTCAGACCTTCAAGGAGCCATTAAAGCAGCCGTTTCGGTTGGACAAGAAGTTGATATCATTGAAGCAGGTACCGTTTGTCTGCTTCAAGTTGGTAGTGAATTAGTAGAGGTACTACATAATCTTTTCCCAGATAAAATTATTGTGGCTGACACTAAGTGTGCTGATGCTGGAGGAACTGTTGCTAAAAATAATGCCTTAAGAGGAGCAGACTGGCTGACCTGTATTTGTTGTGCCACTGTTCCAACAATGAAAGCAGCACTTAAAGCCATTAAAGAAGTTAAAGGTGAGCGTGGCGAAATTCAAATTGAACTTTATGGGAACTGGACTTTTGAAGAAGCTCAAAGCTGGTTAGATGCAGGCATCTCACAAGCCATTTATCATCAATCAAGGGATGCTCTTTTGGCTGGTCAGACATGGGGTGAAAAAGATTTAAGTAAAATTAAAAAATTAGTTGACATGGGCTTTCGTGTTTCTGTGACGGGTGGTTTAAATGTTGAGACACTCAAACTATTTGAAGGCATTGATGTTTATACTTTTATAGCTGGTCGTGGAATCACTGAAGCCAAAAACCCAGCAGAAGCAGCGCGTGCTTTTAAAGATGAAATCAAACGAATTTGGGGGTGATGATATGGTTCGTCCCATTGGTATTTATGAAAAAGCGACACCAAAGCAGTTGAATTGGTTAGAGCGTTTGTATTTTGCCAAAGAACTCGGTTTTGATTTTGTTGAAATGTCTATTGATGAGTCAGATGCGAGATTAGAACGGCTTGATTGGACAAAAGAAGAGCGTTTAACCATCGTTAAGAACATTTTTGAAACAGGTGTTCGTATACCAACCATTTGTTTTTCTGGGCATCGTCGTTACCCACTTGGGTCAAACGATCCTGAGATAGAAGCAAAATCACTAGAATTGATGAAAAAATGTATCGTCTTAGCACAAGATTTGGGTGTTAGAACGATTCAATTAGCAGGCTATGATGTCTATTATGAAGAAAAATCATCAGAGACTCGTGCACGATTTATGAAGAATCTCCGTCAGGCTTGTGATTGGGCAGAAGAAGCACAAGTCATTTTGGCCATTGAAATCATGGATGACCCTTTTATCAATTCGATTGAAAAATATTTGGCGGTGGCAAAGGAAATTAATTCGCCTTATCTGTTTGTCTATCCTGATACAGGCAATGTCTCAGCCTGGCATAATGATTTGTGGAGTGAGTTTTACTTAGGTCATCATGCCATAGCTGCTATTCATTTGAAAGATACTTATCCAGTCACAGAAAAATCAAAAGGACAATTTCGCGATGTACCGTTTGGTCAAGGGTGTGTAGACTGGGAAGCTCTATTTGATGTGCTTAAAAGAACAAACTATAACGGACCATTTCTTATTGAAATGTGGTCTGAAAATTGTGAAACAGTGGAGGAGACAAAAGCTGCAATCAAAGAAGCACAAGCGTTTCTTTATCCATTGATTGAGAAAGCAGGGTTGAAAACATGGTAAAAGATTTAAACGATATCAAACAAAGAGTTTGTGACGCCAATAAGTCACTTCCGACTCACGGTTTGGTCAAATTCACTTGGGGAAATGTTTCAGAAGTTTCTCGTGAACTTGGTTGTATTGTCATTAAGCCATCAGGTGTTGATTATGACAAACTAAGACCAGAAGATATGGTTGTAACAGACTTAGACGGGAATATCATTGAAGGAGACTTGAATCCCTCATCTGATCTGCCAACTCACGTTGCTTTATACAAAGCTTGGCCAGAAATTGGAGGAATTGTCCATACCCATTCAACAGAAGCTGTTGGTTGGGCTCAAGCTGGAAGGGATATTCCCATTTATGGTACCACTCATGCGGATTGTTTCTTTGGTCCAATTCCTTGTGCTCGCTCATTGACTGAGCAAGAGGTTAATAGCGCTTATGAAAAAGAAACTGGCACGGTTATCTTGGAAGAATTTACCAACCGCAAGCTTGATCCTTTAGCTGTTCCAGGAATTGTTGTTCGTAATCACGGGCCATTTAGCTGGGGCAAGACACCAGAACAAGCTGTTTATAACTCAGCTGTCTTAGAAGAAGTGGCTAAAATGAGCCGTCTGACAGAACAAATCAATCCAAGGGTTCAACCGCTTCCAAAATACGTTATGGATAAACATTATTATAGAAAACATGGTGCTAATGCTTACTATGGTCAAAAATCATAAAGCAAAAAGAAGATAAAAGTAGTCTAGAAGACAAAAACTAATGCGACTGATTCAAAAGTAGTGCTTTTGGCACTGCTTTTTTGGTCAGAAAAATGATAGAAAGGCCGTAAAGTTATAAAACCTACGAAAACATATCAGTTATTGATATTTTAAACATTTTATTTATTAAGAAATATAGAATTATGATAAAATGTAATTAGGATGGACCATGAAAGTGAGGACCTAGAGATGATGTTGTTGGATAAAAAAAGCTATGACCTACTTTCTTATTTGATAAAATTAGATGAGGCGGAGACGGTGATGACCATTTCTCGTGCTTTGGGACAATCTAGACGCAAGATTTATTATCATTTAGAAAAGATAAATGATGCACTTCCTCAACATGTTGAACGAATAGAGTCTTATCCACGAGTAGGTATCTTACTAACTACCGAGCAAAAAGAAGCTTGTCGTAAACTCTTAGGTGAAGTGAGCGATTATCATTATGTCATGAAAAGTGATGAGCGCATCAAGCTATCTGCAGTTTATATTGCAATCTCTCCTGAACGTGTGATTATCGATAAATTGATGCAGATTAATGATGTCTCTCGTAATACTGTTTTGAATGATTTAAATGAGTTAAGAGAAAGATTAGCCCAAAAAGAATACAGTATCAAATTGCATGCTAGTAAGTCACGAGGCTATTATTTTGAATGCCACCCACTATCTTTGATTCAATTTCTGTACAAAGTTTTAGATGGTATTTATCATGGTGAGAATACTAGCTTTATCGATTATTTTGATCACAGATTAGAAGAAACGTTAGGCTTAACCACATACTTTTCAAAAGAAGTGCATGATTATATTGAACAATTTCTTATCTCCTCTCAAACTAGTCTGGGGAAGACCATTAATGGTCAAGATAGTCAGTTTATGGTTAAGATTTTACCCTTTATTCTACTAAGTTATCGCAATATGCAGTTTAGCAAACAAATTAAAAATGGTTTAGACCAAGATTTTGATTTAATTTGGGAGCGAAAAGAATACGTCATTGCAAAAGAGTTTGCACAACAATTGCGAGAGCAATTTGATATTCATCTAGATCATATTGAAACAGGTCTTGTGGCCATGCTGATGCTTTCATTTCGCAAGGACAAAGATAGTCACGTTGAAAGTCGTGACTATGAGGAAATGCGTGAGACACTAAAAACCTTCATCGAAGAGATTGAAGACTGTTGTCAAATCGAGTTTCTTCATAAAGATGATCTGCTTAAACAGTTGATTATTCATTGTAAGGCACTCATTTATCGAAAAACCTATGGTATTTTTGCAGCAAACTCTTTGACCACTCATATCAAGGAAAAATACCATGACTTATTTACGATAACTAAAGCCCATATTCATATCTTAGAAGACAAGTGGCGTCTCACCTTTAATGATGATGAGATTGCCTATATTACCATTCATTTGGGTGGCGCTTTTCAAAATAGTAAGCAAGAAATTCCTAAAACAGAAGTCATTCTGGTTTCTGATGATGGTATTGGTTTACAAAAATTACTCCTTAGCCAGTTTCAACGTTACCTACCAAATTGTAACGTCCAAGCCATTTTTACAACGGAGCAGTTTCAAAGTGTCAGCGATTTAATTCCCAAGGATACGCTTGTTGTGTCAACAAGTAGCTGTCTAGAAATTGTTTTACCCTTCTTAGTTGTTAATCCTATCTTAAGTGATGACGATATTATTCGTTTGATTCATTTCACAAAACAAGGTGATTTGTCCGATCAATTTTACCTTTCAGAAGAATTAAATAAGTCGATTTCACAATTTGTCAAAGAAGATATTGATCGTCAGGCACTAAAACATCAAATTGAAAAATTAATTCGTCAAGAATTAATGAAGGATATTTCTCCTAGAACCTAGTTTAGATTGTCACCTCAGCTACTTAAACAGTGAAAAGATGAGCTGAGGTATTTTTGTGTCTAAAACTGCCCATTTTTGAACACTCTAATGTGTGAGACTTGGTCTTTTTTTTAGTGATTATAAGGATTATACTAAGAGTGTAGAAAAAATAAACTGGAGGAAAAAATCAATGCCTAAAGTACAAGATATAACACGTGAATCATGGATTTTAAATACCTTTCCTGAATGGGGCTCATGGCTAAATGAAGAAATTGAGGAAGAAGTTGTGCCTGAAGGCAATTTCTCCATGTGGTGGCTAGGAAACTGTGGTGTCTGGATTAAAACACCGGGTGGGGCCAATGTTGTCATGGACCTTTACTCTAGTCGTGGGAAATCAACCAAAAAAGTAAAAGATATGGTTCCAGGACATCAAATGGCCAACATGGCTGGTGTTCGTAAATTACAACCAAACTTGAGAGCACAACCAGTTGTTCTTGACCCATTTTTAATTAATGAGTTGGATTATTACTTAGTATCTCACTTCCATAGTGATCATATCTGTATCAATACTGCGGCAGCTATTTTAAATAATCCAAAACTTGATCATGTTAAATTTATTGGACCATACGAAGTCGGTGAAACATGGAAGAGATGGGGTGTTCCAGAAGAACGCATGATTATTGTCAAACCTGGTGATTCATTAGAATTTAAAGACATGAAAATCACTGCTTTGGAATCGTTTGACCGGACTTGTATCGTAACATTACCTGTAAAAGGGGCAGACGCTCAAAATGGTAGTTTAAAAGGTTTGCCAGTAACTGATGAAGAAATGAATAGTAAGGCAGTTAATTATGTCTTTGAAATGCCTGGTGGTACTGTTTACCATGGCTTTGACTCACATTTTTCAAACTATACTGCTAAACACGGTAGAGATTTCAATATCGATGTGACGATCAATAACTATGGTGAAAATCCAATTGGTATTCAAGATAAAATGACTTCTATTGACTTACTTCGCATGGCAGAAAACCTTCGTTGTAAAGTCGTTATTCCTGTCCACCATGATATTTGGACCAATTTCCAAGCCTCAACGGATGAAATCCTCGCTCTTTGGAACATGCGTAAAGAACGTCTTCAATATGGTTTCCATCCATTTATCTGGCAGGTTGGTGGTAAATACACTTACCCTCAAGACAAAGACCGTTTGGAATATCATCACCCACGTGGTTTTGATGATTGCTTCTTAGAAGATTCTAATATTCAATTTAAGGCACTCCTATAATAACTTAAAAATTTGCCAACAGTTTAATCATACTCCTAAAATCTCCTTAAATTGGAAAAATTATAAAAATGCCCATCCTTTGAAAAGGATGGGCATTTTTATTAAACCTTTTTTTGATGACAAGGGAGTCATCAGGTAAACATCATGAGACAAAACGTTAGTTTCTCATTGCTTGTTATTAAAATATGTTATAATAATAGAAAAGTTTTGAAGGTGTTTCATGGATGACTTGTTATTAATAAAACCTAGCCTTGCCTACGAAGAACTAATGACTTATCGTAAGGACTTTGGTGAGAAACATATATGATGAGAATATAAAACACTATTGGATTGATTTAGAGAAATTAGCCTAGTTTAATTGGCAGAAGAGGATAGAAAGCGAGGTCGAATGAAAAAGAAAAAAGAAATGACCGCAGTTGAAACACAAACTCTTTCAAGTAGAGATCAAAGGAAAAAGAATAAGGAATTAACGCCATTTGAAACACTGACGTTTTTAAGTATGGGTTCATTTCTTGTTTATGTGTTGCTTGTTCCAATAATTCTCCAACTCTTTATTAGTGTCGATAATTATGTGAAAAATTCTGAGTCTGTCACCTTAACATCTTATCATCTCGTCAAATCGGACGATTTTCTTGCTATTGGTTTTTCTAGAGAAAGTGAGCTGATTGTTAGCCAGCAAACCTATTATGATGTGCTTTACTATCACAAAAAAAGAAATGACCTTGCTTGGATTGATTTGTCTGGTGATTTGGATGATAAGTCCTTGCTGGTAAAAATTAACCCAGAAGAATTTAAAAAGCATCAAGGGACTGAGAGTGACCCGATTCCTGTTTTTAATGTTGCCATAGAAGAAGAACAATTCGAATGGGATGATAAGAGCTATCGACATAATATCAAAGAGCATATTATTTATGAAGACATTTTGCATGCAGCGTCTTATAATACATTTCTTATTTACTGGATGTGTATCAGCGTGGTTCTTGGCATAGTAGCATTCTTTCTTCATATGAATAGAGAAAATAAGCGACGTAATGCCGAAAAAGAAACAAAACGAAGTAGGCATTTACTATAACAAAATAAGACTCGTATCACTTGATTTTTCAAGTGATATTTTTTGCCCCAAAATGCTTTTAAAGTGTTGCCCAAGATAAAAAATCATGATATACTTAACCGGTGAAATATTTACTGGTTAAGAAAGGAACTAAGATGAAACGTCGTAACTATATTTTTGGTATGATGGGGATTTTATTATCTTGTCAACTGATTTTATCTGCTTGTCAGAGCCAAGAGGCTAAAAAAGAAACGACAGCTAAAACACATCAAGAGACAAAAAAAGGTAAGAAAACGAAAAAATCAACTAAGAGTAGTGCTACTAAGAAAAAAGATGCCGCAAAAGAGAAAGGTGTCTCAGGGGTTGACTATCCAACAGACGATGGCTTTTTATTTTCAAGTGAATCACAAATTCAAAGTAAAACAGCAGATGGTCTTATTTTAAAACATGGTGATCACAGTCACTTTATCTTCTATTCAGAATTAAAAGGAACCAAGTGGGCTTACTTGATTCCAGGAGAATATGTTGACACAGCTAAAACTAACGGTGCTGTTTCTTCAACTAATCAAGTGACAGGTCATTACCAACTTGATGATGGTTATGTATTTAACCCAAGAGATATTGTTGCAGAAGATGCTAATGGTTATACTGTTCGACATGGTGATCACTATCATTATATCTATAAGTCACAACTCTCTAGCAATGAGCAAGCAAAAACAAGTCAACTAATCAGAACGCAGCCATTACCGATAGCTCCGCCAACCATTCAAACACAAAACGGTATTCCTGGAATTGATTACCCAACTAGTGATGGTTTCTTGTTTACTGGTCAAAACATTACTAGTAGTACAGCTACAGGTATTTTAGTGGGGCATAATGGTCATTTACATTCGATTAGTTTTAATGATTTGAAAAACAGTCGTTGGGCTTATCTTGTTGAACAGTATCAAAAACCTCAAGTAAAACAACCAGCCCCTTCTAAAGAAAAGCAAGCACAAACACCAAAAGTGCCAGCACCTTCTAAAGAAGAACAAACACCAAAACAACCAGTACCTTCTAATGAAGATCAAACGCCAGAACAATCAGCGCCTTCTAAAGAAGACCAAACATCAAAACAAGAGGAAAAACCCACCTACCAAAAGGAAATTAGCTATTTAGCAGCTGGTTTGGGAATTGATCCTTCCTTGATTAAAATGATTGAAACAAATGAAGGGGAGATTGGTTTTGAGTACCCACACGAAGATCATAGTCATGTGATTATGTTAAAAGACATAGACACAACTAAACCTTTTAAAACACCTGAGGAAGCCATTGAGGAGACAATTGAGCAGACGATTGATGGTGAGACACTTGAGGAACGAAAAGAAAGACTCATTAAAGAGTTTATGGAGCACTATCAAGTTAAGCGTGAAGATATCACAATCAATGGTAATTACATGTCTATCAGACATGGTGATCACGCACACATCTATAAAATTGATCCTAGCCTTCCAGATGATCCTGAACGTGATGAGAAAACAGAAAGCACCAATCTAGACATTGAAACAAATAATGTTTACGGTCCATTTTATCCTGGAGCAAAACAAGGTAGAATGACAAAAAGAGGTGTCAAAGATTACTTTAAAGTAGATGGCATCAAAGACATTAAGAATTTCATTTTAGTTGAATTTAGTAGTGAAAATGAATTTGGTGATTTAAAAGGCAATGATGGTCTTGTTCATCGTATCTACTACCTTGTTCGTAAAGATTTAGATTGGTCAGAATTAGGATTTTCAATGCCAGAAACCTTGGTAAAAGACAATAGTATTTTTAAAGGTTGGCGTGAAGAAATGCCTAAATCAGGTAAAATGGATAGAGAAAGTGTTCATTTTATCGCCTCATTTGATAAGATCAGAAAAGCACCGACAAAAGATGTCTACGGACCATTTGATGACACAACAGATGTGGATTTATCAGAATTCACAGCCATCAGATACACTACTATCACTAATGGTCAATTAGAACTTGATGGTAAGGTTCAAGGTGGGTTCATCTATCTGGTCAATCGTAAACTCACTTGGGCTGAGGCTAAAGAACACGGCATGAAAGTGCCAACTCCAGTCCCTAATACTGGTTTTGAATTTATCGAATGGCGTAATGTGTCAGTTGAAGAGATAGATGATAATGCACCGGTAAGTGCTGCTATCAACCTTGCTGCTTTTGGAACAACTAGTCTAAAAATTGGGCCTTACTTAGCTCAAAATCCTGATAATCCAACTGATAAAAATGATCCACAAAGACACCCTAACTATTACTGGCATGACCCAGAAAAATATGTTGCTGTTGCTTTCCAAGCCGATGAAAATGGCGAACTAATCAGTCCGGTTGGTCGTGGAAGAGCTGTTGTTTATCTTGTAAGAAAGGGAACATCACTCAGTCAAGCAGGTATTTTCCCTCCAGCTACTCAAGCTAAAGAAGGTTATGTTGCAGGCGATATGTCGCATATCATTGAACAGTTTAATAAACCTGTTGAAGAGGACACAACATACACTATTTCCTTCACCAAACGTGAAGAATTGCCAAAAGATAACGATTTAGCTGATCCATTTGGGCCAGATTATGATCCATTTGCGCCAGGATTTGACGAGACAGATGATCCGTTTGGACCAGATTTTGATCCATTCCCACCAGGATTTGATGAGGTAGACGATCCATTTGGGCCAGATTTTGATCCATTCCCACCAACAAGTGAGGAAGAGACAGCTGAGCCATCGTCACCTAAAGAGGAGACAACACCAAATGTTAATGATTTAGATGATTTATTGGCTTCTAATGTTGATGAAACCTCTAATCCAACCCCTATTAGTGATGAATTGGCTAACTTTGAGTATTAATCGTTATTCTAAGACGACTAAAAAGCTTCTATCTTTTGATAGAAGCTTTTTGTGATGGTTTGTACAGTCTTTTAATTCCCCATTCCCACCCTCGCAACGGATATAAATTAGTATAGTGGTTGTAACAATTAGTTGTGATTTGTTCAGTGGTAACAGTTCTGGGCATGATTTGTAAGGAGTGGATTCGAACCACGGACCTTGCCCCAAAGTCTGCCTAAACAAAGTTATACTCACCTTTATATCAGAAGCTACCAACTCGTATTAGAGAAGATCAATCTGCCAATTCATTGCCTGAATAGCAGTGTCTAATTCTCGATAGGCTTTAGAGAGCTTGTCAATTTCTTTTTGTATTTTTTTGACATCAACAGTGCTAATGTATTTGATTTCACTTCTTGAATACCTAGCTTGTTTTTGACTGGCGGCCTCAGCAATGTCACTAAGCATATTTCTCTTAGCTAAGAGAGCATCTCTTTCAACGAGAGCATCAGCCAAGTGTTTTTTTTCATCTAACATGGTTTGGCTATTTGTTTTATTAATTGCCTTAATAATCTTGGTCAAGTCGTTTTGTAGGGTAGAAAACTCTTTGAGTAAGGTATTTGGGTCCTCGCTAGGGGTGTCTCCTTCTTGTATCAAAACATTTTGTTGCAATCTACTTTTAATCTGTTCTATTCTTTTTTGTAAATCTGATCTAAGAATCAATGCTTCAGCCAATTTCATTCTTTGATTATCCTCCTAATAAGTCAACTTATTAGTGACATTATAACATATTCCTAAAAGATTAGGCCTTACGAAGCTTTTTCTTAATGATTGGTATAGAAATAAAATAACTCGTAATCGAGATGGCAAAAACAATTAACATATAAAAGAACATTTCATTCCAAATAGCTTCTTTTGATAAAATAAGGTCATTAGCCTTATAAACCCAGTAAAAAGGATTCCAGTACATGGTCCATTGCCAGTTGTCAGCCAAGAGCTCATAACAAGCCACAGCAGCTACAATTGGTAGCATCATCAGTTTCAAGCTACTAGCTACTTCGATAATATCTGTGGAATTAGTCCCTTGTAAAAACCCAACTAAAGCGCTAAGGATAAAACTCATAAAACCAATACTAAGGAGCATAAACCAGTTGATATCAGCATAACCAAGGATAAGGAGTGAGATGATAATCCCAAACAAGGCAGAACAGCCACCAAAGAGACTTTTGCCAAGGATAAAAGCTCCTTGGGATACGGGAGAAACCGTCATGGCACTAATGGTGTTATCTGATTTTTCCTCAACAAGTCCTAGGGCAATCATCATACCAGATGACATAATCACTAGAAGAATGAGCATATTAGTCAGTTTTGTTTTTAGTGGATTAACACTCGTCTTAAATGTAACAATGTCAGCACTACTTGTTTCAGGATTTGCGCCTTCTTTGAATTTTTGGTTTAGAAATTGAGCCAGAAGAATCGTTTGTGAGGATTCGTTACCTTCTACAATCATCTCATAATCATTGTTTTTTGAGATGAGACCAATGCTATCATCTGTTTTTAAAAGACGGTTCTCTAATGCTTCTTTATTATCAAAAAGTTCAACTTGTGTGTACTTTTTCATGTAATCAATATATGTTTTGGATTCAGTTCTTAACAGGGCTGTTTTGATTGAAAAACTATTCTCACTCAGTTGAGGAAGTAATAATAAGATGCCAACAGCCAGTATTATCGGAACAACCATCATATAAGAAAGAATGGCATCACGTCTAGCAATTTTTGCATCTTTTAAGAAAATCGTTACTATTTTGCGTAACATACGATGTCTCCTTTCTAAACAGTCAATGTCTTTTTAAATCTGATGTCTGAAAGGATGAGTAGCACCATTCCAGAAAGGATTGAAAGACCAATTGATAATGTGGTAAAACTGGTATCTGCTGTACCGGATAAAATAGCTTTAAAATCTTGTAAAAGGAAATGAGTAGGAAGTATTCTTATCCAAGTAGGGTTAAATGTGGTGATGTAATAAGATAAAATCGGTAGCATGAGAATTAACATGATGAGATAAAGCACTGAAAAAGCTTTGTTCAATTGATTGAAAAAACTAGCCACTAATAAACCTAAGCTACAAAAAGCAAAAGCACTTGCGATGAGTAAAGGATAAAAGAGAAGATAGTCTGGCCTTGCTTTCATTATCGGAATTACAATAATACTTGTTGAGATGAGGGTACTTGTCATTGCGACCATAATTTTTGTGAAAAGATAGGTTTTCATTGAACCAGGCGATACCGCAAAAGCCTTGATAGCACCTTGTTCTTTATCTAAAAAAATATAAGAAACCATGACGAAAAATCCCATTAGTGACCCTAAAATGGTCACAAGTGGAGGCATCATCAGTTCTCTTTGATTGAGTGTGTTTTCTGTTTTCAAACGTTTCATCTTGTTAGTTGCTTGAGACGATGGTATAACTTGACTTTCACCTGAGTGTAGTAGATAGAGTAAGTCTTTTAATTGTGTGGGTTCATAGCCTTGAAGGAAATATTTAAATTGTGGCTTTCCTGAACCATCTAGTGATAGGATTAAGCCCATATTGCCTTTTTCTTGTATTAAACGGATGAAATCATCTTTATTATCAATGAGATAAATAAAGCCATAGCTTGCTTTTGTTTTTGGGTTGTATTTTTCAAATGTTTTAACGTTTACTTTTTTCTCATCCGAAAAAGAATAGTGCTGTTCAGAGCCTGTTTTATCATCAATCAAGGTGAATTCACTTGGTTTTAGCACCATTTCTGAGTCATCAACTGGCTTGAGACTTATGTCGATAACATTAAATAAATGACTTTTTTCTTCCTGAGTATTCTTGTTAAAATTGTCAAAAATCTGAGACGTGTTGACATCCAAGAAAATGAATTCTTTAGTGGTTGTCGAGGGTTGTTCTTTTACTAAAGTCATTAAAACAATGAGGGCAATCACGGCTACAATGATTTCAATATAAAAGTAAAACCCTCTTGCTGCAAGCTTCATTTCCTTTATAAAGGTATGAAAGAGTCTCATATCAATTCAACCCCTTTCCTGTCACTTGAATAAAGATTTCTTCAAGAGTTGCTTCTTTTGAATGAAGGGTTTTAACCTCATAGGATGAAATAATATTGGCCAATCTTTCCTTTTCTTTCTGATCATTTGTTTTCAAGGTTTCCTTAATGAGCTCACCATTTTTATGGTATTCGACAACAACACTCTTTTGACCAAATGCTTGTTTGAGATTTTCTGGTGTATCAATCAATTTGATTTCGCCATCAATGATAAAGGCAACACGATCACACAACTCATCGGCAATGGTCATGTTATGAGTAGTTAAAAAACAAGTGGTTCCTTTTTCTTTTTCCTTTAAAATAATGTTTTTAATAGTCGCTGCAATAGCTGGGTCGAGCCCTGTTGTTGGTTCATCTAAAAACCATAATTCGGGATTATTAATCAAGGATCTGGCAAAAGTCAAACGATGCTTCATTCCTTTTGAAAAGGTGCCTGCTCGTTGATTTTTATGGTCTTCTAGCCCAACTAGTTTTAATAAGTCAAGGGGATCTCTTGTTGGCACATCAAAGAGACTGGCATAGTATTTGAGGTTTTCTAAAGCAGTGAGTTTACTATAGACATTGGATTGTTCAAAGGAAACGCCAATTTGATTAAAGCGTTCTTGATGGGATTGCTTTAAATCATAACCGTTAACACTAACATCACCAGTCTGTAGTTTTAAGAGCCCTGTTAGAATATTTTGTGTAGTTGATTTTCCTGCTCCAGAAGGGCCTAAAAAACCAAAAATTTCACCTTTTTTAACCTCAAAACTAATATTCTTAACGGCTAATTGGTCTTCGTTTGTGTAAGAGTGTGATAAATGTTTAACAGTAATCATGCTTAATTCTCCATTTCTGAGTCATAAAATAGCTCTTTTAAAACGGCTAGGTATCGATGGCTTTCTTTTAATGCTTCTTTTAAATCTATTTTTTGATTTAAAGTTGAATGCCAAAGTTTGGTACTTAGACCCTCAAAAGTCCAATTGATTATTTCCATTCCTGTTGCAAGATCAATGTCTTTTTTAAAAAGTGAAAAATCAATATTGTCACTGTAAATACGCTGAGCAAGGAGAGTAGCCTCTTCACCAGCTATTTTTAACATATCTTTTTGTGTTTTTCCTAGAAAAATTCTTTTTTGGAATTCATAGATGTAGGGATAATCCTCTACTAATTGAACTTTTAATAGCATGATTTGTTGGATACGGTTGAAAAAATCACGTTCTTTCCAATCAATATGATCACTGACATGCTCTTTAATCAGAACAATACTATAATCTACTAATTGATCATAAAGGCCTTTTTTATTACCAAAATAGTGAAAGAGAATACCTTTGGAAATGTTAGCGTGCTTGACCACTTGATTTGTCGAAGCATTGTCATAGCCATTTTTAGCAAATTCTTCAAAGGCAGCAATGGCAATACGCTTTCTTTTTTCTTTATCTATCTGTTCAAAAATTGTAGTCATAGAGCGTCCTCCTTCAAAATTGACCAATGTGGTCAATAATAGAATACCATTTTTGACCACATTGGTCAATTTTCATAAGTTTTAACGATAATAGCACTATTATGCTTTACATACTAGTTGAAAAGTGATATCATTTTATTAACTAGTAGGTAAAACATAGTAGTGGAGGAAAGTTGTGAAAGAAACACAGTTATTAAAAGGTGTTCTGGATGGTTGTGTTCTTCAAATCATCTCAAAAAAGGAAATTTATGGCTATGAATTGATTCAAGATTTGAGAGAATCAGGTTTTGATACAATGACTGGTGGGACTGTTTATCCCTTGTTACAAAAATTGGAAAAAAAAGAATTAATTAAAGGTCAATTAAAAACATCTTTAGATGGGCCTGATAGAAAATATTTTTCGTTAACTCCTAAAGGGGAACAATATTTAGAGGCATTTTGGAAGCAGTGGCAGGATTTAACGATAAAGGTAGGAAGATTAAACGAAATGACTAATAAAGGAGGAAAAAATGACATCTAAAGTAGACAACTATATCAGAAAAACAGAAGCCATTATTGCCCAAATGACTGAAGAAAACAAAGCATATTTTTCTGATTTACAATCCTATATGCTATTATCATCTCTTATTGTAGATGAAAATGAAATTCGTGAACAAATTTATAGTATGGCTCTTGATTTGTTGGAAGCAGAAAAAAATAAGATGACTGCTGAGTCTTATTTTGGGAAAAATCCTAAGGAGCTAGCAGATGATTTAATAAAACAAGCAAAGCCTGAATCAGTTTGGAAAATTTTAGGTCTAATCGTGATTATAACTTTCTATGGCTTTGGTTCTTTTTCCTTATATCAGTTTTCTAATGCTGGTTCGTTAGATATCAATGTTTTATCTTTCTTTATCTTTGGAATCTTGGGGTTTCTTTATATCTTTTTCTTGTTTTATTTATTGAAAAAAAGTATTTATACCCAATTTAAAAAATTTTTAACGTACGTGGTCACTGGTAGTATTTTTGTTATTTTCATAGTATTAGCGTTTATCTTAAAAATTGTAAATCAATTTTCCTATATTATCACTATTCCTAGGCCTTATGATTTATTACTACTGTCTGGTTTTCTTTTTGTGATATTATTTTCTTCATTCAAAATATCTTTTTTTAGACCAGTTTTTGTTGTTGCTTTATCCTTATTTTGTAGTGGAGTGATTAAAAAATATTATCTTTTAGGAGTCTTACAAGGAGAGCTATGGCAAAGATGGATTCCTTTAGCCTTACTGGTGATTAGTATGATAGTTTTTTATCTTTGGTTAAGGCTAATACTAAAGAAAAATTCGCAGGGAGAATAACAAAAGAGACACTAATAACAATTATATTTCAATCAAGTACTTTTGACAGCTTAATTAAACGAATACTATAAAGGAATTTATAAAAAGATAACTAGTAAACACAACAAATCCTTAGAGAATACAAGTTCTTTAGGGATTTTTTAATACCCAAAGCATTACTATGTTTTTAAAATCACTTTTGAATGAAAATAGTAAAAATTGATAAACTAAGGCGAAAACGATATAATGAAAGCGAATACATATGGTTTTTTCAGAAAACAGAAGGGAATATCAATGTTCAAAAAAAACAAACTAATAACCTTTATAGTAATCCTTTTAGTATTATCTCTTGGGATATTCTTCTTGTTTCAAAAACTGTTTGACCCGTCAAAATCATTTGCCGTGTCATCAGATGTAGATTTTTATATCGTTGGCTATAACAATATAGAAGGCTATCAACTTGGCAATAATGACGCTCAAAAAGTATCTGATGAGGAGGTTGAAATTGTAAAAGGACAAATCAATCAAGTGATTATGCGTGCTGAACTGTCAAATCGCTACCTAGTGTTTTCGGAAGAAGGTCGCCCTTTAGGTACTGTTGGAAGAATTATAGCAATTGATTTCAAGAATGGAACAATCAAATATAATAAAACCCCTGATTACGCCTATACTTCTTCTGGTGTATCATCAGATTATTATTTTTCTTCTGAGGCAAACACAGAGGATTCCTTTATTGCCGTTTTTGATGAAAATTTAGAAGAAATCGATAAATACACTTTTGAAAATGGTGTTTTAGCTAGTGATTTTTCTATTGATAATAATGATAACATTTACTTCATAGGAGTAGATGTTGCTGGTGATGAAACGTTTCCAGCCTATTTGTACACATTTTCTTTTAAAGATAAGACATTAAAACTGGAAAATAAAGAACTTCTATATGAAAATCCCGATGTTAGTTATTCTTTCATTGATAGTATTGTAAAAAATAATCACCTATACGCTATATCACCTGGGTATAGGATAAATGCCACCAAAGAAAGAGTAGTGTTAGGACAGATTTTTCATTATGATATGAATACAGGTCAAAAAGAAATGATAGATTTACCTGAAATTGCTCCTTATAATATTTTTGATTTAAGCTCAAATCTGTTAGCCATAGAACATGAGCCAAATGATTCTGGAAAAATTGGATTTAGTCTCTTTCATTTAAACGATAGGGCATCAACCTTTATTGATTTATCTCCGTTTGGTCTATCAATTGAAGGTGGTACGGATTACTTAAAAGATGTCAAACAAATTGATGACAACACATTACTCATTCTAGCAGGTGACAAATTGATTGGATACAATATTAGTGACAATACTGTTATTTTTGAACAACAAACGACAGATGATAGCTTCCATATCTGGGTAAATTAATTGTCTGTATGACAACTAATAAAAAAGGAAAACTGACAATAGTTCAGTTTTCCTTTTTTATTAATTTCATTTTTATTTAGTTAGGGTGCGATATTTGTTTTTAAGGTTTGAAAGATAATATCTTCTAAACAATCGGTACTATCATCGCAGATTCTGACAAATCAACAGTTAAGGTGTAATCACTGTTATCTCTGATAGTGTGCTCAAAGTCTGTTGTGTAAAGAATCACTCGAATGCTGTCTCCTTTTTTAAGGCGATAAATAGTGGGTTGTAAACTAAAGCTAAAGGTCATCCATTCCTCTGGTGTTACACTTTCAACGGTTAGAAGATTGGTACGGTTTTGCAAGTTGAGAACGCCTTTAGTCACCACACGGTAGGGACTTTCAGCAAATGGTAGTTCCATTAAGTGTTCTCTTGCAAAATCAATGCCATTATCAATACTCTTACCATCAATAATTCTAGGATTGTCGCCATGTCTTTTTGCCTTACCAAAATCCAAGACTTGTGCAGAGATTAGTCCCTTATTAATGCTTGATTTCACTTTTAAATCAAGTGTGATTTCACCATTAATATGGAGGTCTTTGTCTAATGTCATATCTATGACAATTTCATTAGCTTTATTATCAAATAAGTCAGACTTAAAGTTTCTAAACTGTTTGCTGTATCGACTAAAAGTGTCGTCATCATAGTAATTTTGAACAATAGCTTCTTTATCACCCAATGGCATACTTTCTTTTTTCTTTGAACCAAAAGTTTCAAGGGTTTCCCAACTTTGTGCTTCTTGGTTATTTTGCCAGATAACACTTGGTAGCGTATAGCCATTATCATGACCTAATAATTTTTGGCTCAAAAGGGCATTCATGCTTTCTCTAAAGTCAATGGACTGCCAGTTATTCATATAAACATGGGCACCGTGATGAAGAAAGACGTGTTTTTTGACCTGTTCAGGGAGGGCCTTTAGGATATTATAAACGTGGCGTGGTTTCACATTCCAGTCTTGGAGTCCATGAGTGTAAACCACTTCAGCAGTAACTTTATCAGCATGAATCACGTAGTTACGATTGTGCCAGAATTGGTTGTAATCGCCACTTTCTCTATCAAGTTCTTGAGATTGCTCTTTAAGAAATGCTTGATAACGGTCATTGTTTCTTAAGTAGTCACCGGCAACTAGATTACGTGAGTAGGTTAATTCTGTTAAGACATCCAAGTCTTCACCAGGATAGCCTCCAGGGCTACATACCAACCCATTTTCACGGTAATAGTCATACCAAGAAGAAATACCAGCTTCAGCGATGATCACTTTTAAGCCATCCACACCTGTTGTGGCAAGACCTGTAGAGAGGGTTCCTAGATAAGAAATCCCTGTTGTTGCAACAAGTCCATTTGCCCAAGAGGCTTTCACTTGTTTATCACGTCTATGGCTAGTATAGGCGTTAGCACGGCCATTAAGCCAATCGACAACGGCTTTAAAGGATGCAATTTGCTGATAATCACCACTCGTCATTAGTCCCGTTGAGTCTAGAGTTCCCACACCAGAAACATAGATATTCGCAAAACCTCTTGCAAGCAGGTAATCATTAAGGCTGTACGTTTTTGTAAAACTAAAGCTTTCCTCTGCATTTCCCTCCTCAAGGGGAGAAGGAGTTGTTTCTTTGAGAGTAATTTCTTCATTGGTTACTGAAATGCTATGAGGGTCTTTAACACTTAAGTCACCTTCCATCTTGTATAACTTTTTATTAGATGCAGGATCGTTAATGCCTTGATGATAAGGGCTTTGCATCATCATTGTTGGTAAAAGATGAGTTGTTGTTGGGCGAATAATTGTTGTTTTAATCAAATCTAGTTGCCCGTCTTGGTCGGTATCAACCGGCGCTTCTACATAAACAATCTCACGAATTAATTGTGTTGTATCAAACGTTGGCAAACTCTTTCCATTGAAAAAGAGATAGTCATTGGTTGATTTGATTAGTCCTTGACTAATCAAGTGATCAATAAGCGTCATCCCATTTTTACCACGTGTGTTTAAGAGGTGATAGAGGTTGTCAATCACATTTTCTTCATTATAAGTGACAGGGAAATCTATTTTTTTGATAAAGGTCATCGTGTCATCAAAGTCAACATTTGGAATAAAACCAAGTAATTGTAAAGCGACCGTATAAAAAACTTCATTAGTGAGAGGACTATCTCCTTTAAAAAAATGTAACAAATCAGTTTTTTTATCTGCGATAAGACGACTTAGGGCAAATTCCTTATCAGAGTAATGTAAAAAGGTCGTTTTCACAAAGTTTTTAACGTTTTCTTTTGGGGATAAATTAGTAGCAATATTAAATCCCAAGGCTTGTAATTCTTGTAATTGCTGCTCGTTAGTGGACTCAATATAGCTATATTGATTATATTTCATGGCTTCTTTCAAACTCCTTTTCATGTAAGCGTTTTAAATAATTATTATATCTTTACATTCTCTATTATACTTGATAGAATGTTACTTGTCTAAAAAAAGTTAAATAGCGAAAGGAATAAAAATAAAATGGATGTCACATGGACTGTGAAATACCTAACGGAGTTTATCGCAACTGCTCTTTTAATGATTTTGGGGAATGGTGCTGTTGCAAATGTTGATTTAAAGGGAACTAAAGGAAATAATAGTGGCTGGCTTGTCATTGCTTTTGGATATGGTTTAGGGGTAATGATGCCTGCATTAATGTTTGGGAACGTTTCTGGTAATCATATCAATCCCGCTTTCACTATTGGTTTAGCAGTATCTGGGCTATTTCCTTGGGAACATGTTCTTCCTTATATTATCGCACAATTACTAGGTGCCATGGTTGGCCAACTTATTGTTGTTGGGGTGTATCAACCTTATTATAAAAAGACAGAAAATCCTAATCATATTTTAGGCTCATTTTCAACCATATCAGCTTTGGATGATGGGACTAAAGAAAGTCAAAAAGCATCACTATTTAATGGTGTGGCTAATGAATTTGTTGGTTCTTTCATCTTATTCTTTGGTGCTCTAGCTCTTACCAAAAACTACTTTGGTGCTGAAGCCATTTCAAAAATTGTTGACCAGTATGGCGGAGCCGTTTCTAGCAAAGAGGCATTTGATTCTATTTCTCATATCCTTGGTGGTAGTTTATCGGTAGCTCATGTTGGCGTTGGTTTTCTTGTTTTAGTACTTGTTGTTAGTCTCGGTGGACCAACTGGTCCAGCTCTAAACCCTGCTCGTGACCTTGGTCCAAGAATTGTTCATCATTTCTTACCTAAATCAATTTTAGGAGAAGCAAAATCTGATTCGAAATGGTGGTACGCCTGGGTACCAGTTATTGTTCCTATCTTAGCAGGAGTTTTAGCGGTAATGGCTTTTAAATTATTGTACATGAACTAACAAGAAAAGAGGTTAACACCTCTTTTTCTATGTTATTGAAAATTAAAAGGTCATATTGATTGCAATTTTAGTGAAATAACGATACTGTAAGAGTATATCATTAACACATGAAAATAAACAAAAGAATTGAATAGAAAGAGAGAGTCATGGCTTTATTTGACCATATTAAATTTAAAACTCCTGTTTTACGAGTGAATAATCGTGATGAAAACATCAAGTTTTACCAAGAACATTTAGGATTAAGACTATTATCAGAAGAAAATGCCCTTGCTTTTTTTGGCAGTTTAGAACGTGCTGAAACTATTTTTACGATTGAAGAATCGCCGGCTATGCGAACCAGAGCTGTTAATGGTCCCAAAAAATTGCACAAAGTGGTATTAAAGGTCAAAAAGAAAGAAGACATAGACGCTCTTCTTGCTAATGGTGCTGATGCGAAGCGTGTGTATCAAGGAAATAATGGCTATGCTTTTGAGATTTTCTCACCCGAAAATGATTTAATCTTAATTCATGCTGAAGATGATCTATCTAGTCTAAAATTAGTTGATCGCCCAGCATTCGAGCAAGATAAAACCTTTACGGGATTACTTGATTATACTATTGAGGAAATCATTTTAAATGTTCCTGATCTTAAAAAGGCCAAAACTTTCTATCAAGAAATTCTAGCTAATGAATTGCCTCTTAAAATTGACTTTGTCCAAAATGAGGGTAAGGATTTAACCATTGAACCCCACATCGCCTGGGATATTGAAATTTTAGAGTTTAGTGTTCCTAGTGACTATGATTTGTCGTTTTTGAGTAATCATTTGAAAGAAAACGGCTTATCGATCTTTCTTGATAAGAAACAAAAAGTCTTAGTGGTTTCAGACCACAGCAATATCGAAATCTGGTTTGTAAAAGAATGAGTCATGATACTATCATTGAAAAAATCACAGAACAAATAAGTGATAATCTTTATCTCGGGGCTAGTTTAGCCATCTACGATAAGGAGTGGAAAGAATATTATCTAGGAGAAACAGTCCCTGGTGTTTTAACCAAGGAGGATCTTTCCTATGATTTAGCGAGCGTTTCAAAGGTTGTTGGTGTTGGGACCTTAATGATTTATCTTATTAATGAGGGTACCTTTAAGCTAGATGTGCCTTTTAAGACTTACTATCCTTTTTTCAACAATGATCAGGTGACGATTAGACAATTATTAACACATACCTCTGGTATTGATCCTTTTATCGCTAATCGTGATAAGCTGGGAGCAGAAGCATTAAAAGAAGCGATTCATCAGATAAAGGTGACTGACAACAAGGATTTTCTATACACCGATATCAATTTTCTTCTTCTTGGTTTTTTACTGGAGTATTACTATCAAGAATCTTTAGATAAGTTGTTTAATCAGAAACTTTTTCAACCTCTTGGAATGACCAAGACAGGTTTTTCTCCCAAAACGCAAAGTGTGCCAACGTCAAAAACTGCTCCAAAAGGACTTGTTCACGACCCTAAAGCGCGTGTTTTAGGAGTCCATTCTGGGTCTGCCGGATTATTTTCAACCCTAAAAGATTTGGAAATTTTTATGATGCATAATCTGACAGGTGATTTTGCTAAACACCTGACCAAGGGTTATGCTTTGGCTAACAAAGAACGTTCCCTTGCCTGGAATTTAAATGGCTATTGGCTAGACCACACTGGCTATACAGGTCCATTTATCATGTTTAATCGTGAAACGCAACAAGCGGTAATCTTTTTAACCAATAGAACCTATCTTTATGATGATAGGCCTTTATGGATTGCCAAACGAAGAGAACTAAGAGATGTGATGATCTCGTCCTTAGCAGCTTGTGATTCATTGTGATGATAAGTTAAAAACAATAATAAAATTAATAACACCAGTAGCTTTTGCTACTGGTGTTTTTGGTTTGTTAATAAAAAATCATATTATTGGCGACTGAATCTCTATAAAAAAAGATGATATAGGAAAGCCTTGTAAATGATATAATACTAGTGATACAAACAAATTTGAATTTGCAGAGGTGAAAAATGAATATACAAGACATACTTGCTCTATTTTTTAAAGCAGAAAATGAACGTGATTGGGAGTCTTATCAACAATTTCTTTCTCCTGATGTTGTTTGGGAACTTCATTCTAATGACATCACCAAAATTGAAGGGAAAGAAAAATATCTAGACACCATTAAATCTGCTTACGAGGGTAACACCAATTCTTTTGTTGTCGAATCGTTTTTCATGGGTCAGGATCCATCAAAGATTGTAGCAATTTTGAGGAATAATCTTGGTGAAAGATCCTGTGATATTTTCGAGTTTAAAGAAGGGTTAATTGTAAGAGAATATGAATTTATCTTGTGATAATCTAACAACTATTACTAGTTTGGTGAATTAAGAGATTAAACAATGAATTTAAAGAAAACAGTAGTTCAGATTACTGTTTTTATTTTTTCAAAACTTGAAGAGATATTAAGAGTGTCATAAAAACTGAAGGAAAATTAGAATGGTAGAAAAATCAGAAAAAAGATACCTGAAATAAAAATACTTATATATCTCACCAAAACAGATTATTTTCTATCTCGTCAGATATTTGTTATACTGTCTCTATCTTAGCAAACGGTTGTTTTTGCAAACAACGATTAATTTGTTAGAGGAGGACAGATGATGACAAAAAGAAAGCTTTTTATTCCTATTATTCTAATTTTAGCCTTGTTTTTAGTTGCTTGCACTAGTACTAATAAAACATCAACCCCATCAACAAAAGAAAATATGGAGGTTAGTGAAATGACAACTGATGTAGAGCCGAATCAACGTCCTGAAGTTAATGATGATCCGTCTGCACAAATTTTTAATACAGCTTATGAGAACAACCAATTTATAACAGCGACAACAAATGAATTGGGCAATCCAGAACCAACCACGCCTGCGGACTTAAAAGAACGCTTGGCTAAAGGGGGACTTGTTATTATTCATCGCTACACCGGATCTGGAGGTAGTGGAGGTGAGTCTATCCCTGGTTCTATTGATGACGGACAACGTATTTCTGAGAGCAGTATTGAGGCGATGACTCAACTTGGCAATGTTTACAAAACGTTGGAAGCTCCTGTTAGCTCTGTCTGGTCTAGTCAATACTATTTTGTCTACCAACATGCTGTGGCTGCTATGGGGGAACCAGTAATGATGAATCGTGATTTGACAGGCTCACTCAATTTTAGTGATACTGACGAATTAGAACGTTCTCTTCAAGGGTTAAGGAATTGGACAGTAACACCACCACCAGCCGGTGAGAATATTGTTCTTTTCACCCATCAAGGAAAGTTTGAGAAAGCTTATGGTTACTACTTAAATGCTGGTCAAACGATTATTTTTGAGCCAGATACCTCAGGAGTGCCAAATGTTATTGCTAGTCTTAGTTTAGAGCAATGGCTTGATTTAGCTTCTTAAGCTTATCAGAAGTATTAATCGAAGAACTGAAATGAAAAAACCTATCACTTTTAATGTGATAGGTTTTTTTTCATTGAGATGTGCTTAATGCCGGCTTCCTCAAAAATCTCACCAAAGGCTGTGAAGCCTAATTTTTGGTAAAATGCCTTGGCTGTTAATTGGGCATGCAAAATCATCTCTTGATAGTGTTGTTGACTAGCTATTTCAAGCATCTGTTTCAAGAGAATTTGCCCCCAATGTTGTCCTCTGAAGGCTTTTAGAACTGCCATTCTTTGTAAAATGACTTGGTGATTAGCGTTAGGGAATAAACGTGCTGTGGCAACAGCTTTTTGATCATCATTATAGAGAACAAAGTGGAGGCATTTATCTTCCTTATCATCAATTTCAATGGTTTCTGAGACTCCTTGTTCTTTGACAAAAACTTCCCTTCGAATCCTTAGAGCATCTTGATAAATGGTATTGTTTGTTTGTAAAGTATATTTTATTTCCATAGTGTCATTGTAACGAAAAAAACAACTTTGTCAAGACTGACAAAGTTGTTTGAGGAGTAAGGCTTAACCTTGCAAGGCATCATCCATTGAAAGAACTTCATGGAAGACACGTTGTGTTAATTCTGTTTTTTGTTCTGGTGTGAGGTATTTAGTGTTAACACAGTATCCTGAGATACGAACGATAACATCTTCACCAGCCATGATTTTATCATAGACATCGTTAAGGTCCATAACGTTTAGGTTAACGTGTTGACCACCATTTTCAAAATAACCATCAAGTACTGTGACAAGGTTTTCAACTTGTTCATCATAAGTTTTACCAAGTGCACGAGGTGATACTTGTGTTGTAAGTGAGATACCATCAGCAGCATAACTAAAGTCAAGACTAGCTAGTGAGTTAAGGTTTTGTAACCAACCACCTTTAGCTTTGTTTGATGGGTTAGCACCTGGTGAGAAGAATTCAAGTTTAGAAAGGTTTACTGAACCATCTTCATTTAAGTAAACACCTTTATGAACTGGAGAGTTACCAGTTTGTTTAGAGTAAGCAACGTTAGAAGTGATTGTAAGAAGTGACACAGTTGCTTCAGCATCTTTATAAAGTTTGTGGCTTCTTAAACGAGTTGTATAAGCTTCAATCAACCATTCTGCAAGTTCATTTGAACGAGGGTCATCTTCACCCCAACGAGGGAATTCACCAATTGTTTCATAGTCGTAGATGTAACCATCTTCGTCACGGATTGGTTTAACAGTAGCGTATTTGATTGCTGAAAGTGTATCAACTGTGTTTGCAAATCCACAGATACCAAATCCCATGTTAGCACGTTGATGTGATGGTAAGAAGGCCATTTGAACGGCTTCGTAGTTGTATTTATCAGTCATGTAGTGGATGATGTTAAGAGCATCTACATAAGTGTCTGTCAACCAGTCAAGAGATTTTTCAAAGTTAGCTTTTACTTCATCAAAGTCAAGGACATCTGATGTAACTGGTTCGATATCAAAGACTTTGTAGTCTTTATGAACATCGTCATAACCACCATTAAGACCAGTAAGAAGAGCCTTAAGGACGTTTACACGAGCACCAAAGTATTGGATGTTGTGACGTTTTTCTTCATTTTCAGGGTCAAGTGGTGATACACAACAAGAGATACATGACATTTCACCATAACCATCTTTAGCCATTGTTGTTACCCCTTCGTATTGGATAGAAGAGTGTTTGTGGCTCATGCTCATACAGTAGCGACGGAATGAGTATGGTAATTTGTCTGTCCAAAGAACGGTTAAGTTAGGTTCTGGAGAGTTACCAATGTTATCAAGAGTGTTTAGGAAACGGTAGTCCATCTTAGTGACACGGTGACGACCATCGTTACCCATACCAGCCATAGATGTTGTGATGAAAGTAGGGTCACCTGAGTATAATTGGTCATAAGCTTTAGTACGTGCAAATTTAACAGTACGAAGTTTCATAACGAAATCATCAACAAATTCTTGGATTTCTGATTCAGTAAATGTACCACGAGCAAGGTCACGTTCTGCAAAAACATCAAGAACGATTGGCACACGTCCAAGAGAAGTTGCGGCACCATTGATGACACGACAAACTGCCATGAATGCAATGTTTACCCATTGGATAGCTTCTTTAACGTTCATTGCTGGACGACGAACATCAACACCATAAAGATCACCAAGTTTAACAACATCACCAAGAGCTTGGTATTGAAGGTTGATTTCTTCACGAAGACGAATAGTTTCTTCATCGATTTCAGTGATAGCATTCCAGTCGTTAACTTTTTCTTGCATCAAGAAGTCAGCACCGTAAAGGGCTAGACGTGCATAAACACCAATGATACGTCCACGAGAATAAGCGTCTGGTAAACCAGTAACAGTGTGCGCGTGACGAGCACGACGGATATTTGAAGTGTAAGCACGGAAAATACCGTCATTAACTGTTGTGACATGTTTAGTAAAGATTTCATGAACTGCTGGATCTGGTTCATAACCATTTTCTTTCAAAGTGGTTTCTGCCATACGAATACCACCCTTTGGCATGAAGTTTAGTTTAAACAATTCATCATTTTGAATACCAAAAATAAGTTCATTTTCTTTATCGATAAATCCTGCTGGAATATCAGCAATAGAAGTTGGACGGTTATCGTATGGGAAACGAGTTGCTTCATAATGTGCTTTTGTTTCTTCAACAATTTTTTTGATGTGAAGCGAACGTTCAGTTGGACCAGCTAAGAAGCTCTCGTCACCATCATAAGGGGTGTAGTTAGCTTGGACGAATCTAGAAACACTTGCTTTTTCTTTCCAGTCAGTGCCTTTAAAGCCTTCCCAAGCTTTTTCAAAAATATCAGTATTTGTTTTTACAGTTGCCATAAGAATTCTCCTTATTATGTTTTAGCTAATCTGTTATATTTTACATCTTCATTTTATCATATAGTAATCGCTACCAACAAGAGAAAATGGCATAATAAAGGGATTTCTTTTATAATACAGTTGGATGAAACAGTAAATCTGTATTATAAGTTTAATGTTTTTCAGAAAATGAAATAAGCGGTATAATGGTGTAGGAGGTTTGTTATGTTAATTTACCCTTTGGTCAACGATTTATCACGGAAAATTATCCATATCGACATGGATGCTTTTTTTGCGTCCGTTGAAGAAAGAGATAATCCAAAATTAAAGGGTAAACCAGTTGTGATTGGTAGTGATCCCAGACAAACAGGTGGTAGAGGTGTGGTTGCAACAGCAAACTACGAAGCAAGAAAATATGGTATTCATTCAGCAATGAGTTCAAAAGAAGCTTATGAATTATGTCCAACGGCGATTTTTATTTCAGGAAATCATGAAAAATATAGAGTGATTGCCAAGCAGATTAGAAGCATCTTTAAACGTTACACAGATATTTTTGAACCCGTCAGTATTGATGAAGCCTACCTTGATGTGACCGAAAATAAACTGGGTATCTCTTCTGCGATAAAAATTGCAAAACTCATTCAATATGACATTTGGAAAGAATTACAACTCACCTGTTCGGCAGGTGTTTCCTACAATAAATTTTTAGCTAAACTGGCTAGTGATTACCAAAAACCAAAAGGTTTAACTGTCATTCTGCCAGAGGATGCCCAACGTTTTTTAGCTGATTTACCGATTGAAAAATTTCATGGTGTCGGGGTGAAATCCGTTGCGCAATTACAAAAAATGGGTATCAAAAAAGGGTCAGATCTCCTAGTCTACTCAGAACAAGAACTCATGGATACTTTTGGTCGTTTTGGCTATGAGCTTTTTCGCAAGGCCAGAGGAATCAGTAATAGCCCTGTCAAAACAGATAGGATTAGAAAATCCATTGGTAAAGAAAAAACCTATGCTAAACGCTTATATGCTGAAGAAGATATTCAGGCAGAGTTAACAAAGTTAGTTGTTCGAGTGGTTAAGGTCTTAGAAGAAATGAATAATTTTGGAAAAATCATTATTCTAAAAATTCGTTATTCTGATTTTGAAACCAAAACAAAAAGACGTAGCCTAGAAGAGGCTACGCAAGACAAAACGACTATAGAACAAGAAGTCTATCAATTATTTGAAAGCTTACCTGAAAATAAAACAGGTGTCCGACTATTGGGCGTGACAGTTAGTGGTTTTGAAGACACTAGTCATGATATTTTACTTGATTTGTGAGGGTCATTCACTGTGTTTCTCAACTGAAAGGTCACTTACAGGTTCATTTGTAATGGGCGAAGTCTTGTCTGTTTTGTTATTATTTTCTTCTTTTAATTTAAATGACTCTTCAACCAATTCATTGTATTGAGATGCTTTAAATAAAAAATAAAGATAAAGATTGGTCAATAACGATAACTTTAACAAAAGCGTAGCCAGTATAGCTACGCTTTTAGTATGTTTAAATCTCTTGTGTCTCTTCTTGAGTAGTATTATTTTCTAATTCAGTGACTTTATATAGAGTGAAAGAATAGAGAGCTATTAAAACAAATTGAACAATAAGACTTGGCATTGACATTTGGTTAGCTGATAACATAAAAACTAAAGAAGCTGCAATGTTTATTAGGTAATAACCAATTCCAATGTAGTATGGGAGTTTTTTTACCATTTCATTTTGCTTCAAACGTTTGAGATTCTGGAAACAAAGAAAAGAAATGACAATTAAGACAATAATTGCAATTATTATTGAAATAAAAAAGGTGGGTGTAGCACTTCCTTTAATGGTATCAGCGAGAACAGGGTCAGTAAGAGCAATTTGATCAATGTTATTCAAAGAGACAATCATGCCCCACGTGGTCAAAACAGATACAACCATTGCAAAAATATTAATACATATAATTGCGATTGTGCTAGTACGAATAGCTTGGCGAATTTTTGTTAACGATTTCATTTTTTCTCCTCATAATAAAATTAAACACGTTACATTATACCATATTTATTCAAAAAGACAATAGTGGAATGTAGCTAGGGAACGAGTTTTAGATGATTTTTATGGTTTATAAAATGTTATTGTCTATTTAAAAAATGTCTAAATGAACTGTATGAAATAAATTAAGAAACCTGTATGAGCTACTTAGTGACTTCTAAATTGATGCGGTAAGAGTAGTTTTGGTAAATCCAACGAGTTGCAATTCTGGTTTGATAGTGGTCAGCTAATAATTGTGAGATATTATTAGTATTTAAATAGTTAAGAGCTGCTTTATAATTGGCTTCGTTTGAAAAAGCTAATTCAATGACAGTTTTACCACTATCAATTTGATTGATAATATAATTATTAAATTGATTACTATCAAAAGTGTCAAGGGTTTGTCCCTGTCTTTTATAATAATCAAGAGAAGAGTCAGTAAATTGTGGGAATTGCCAAATGCCTTGAGACGTTTCAATGTGGTAATTAAAATAACTATCGAGATTGTTATCAAGTTGTCGTGAGCGATTGATAACGTCATCCGTCACACAAAGATAGCTGTAATCAATAGGATTTTCAGAGAATTTTATTTCAGGATGATCCATTGCTGTATCTCCCCAGGTTGTATCAACCCAATAGTAGTTGCCATTAATTTTAACACCATTCCAAGCATGGAAATCAAAACCTGAGCTTTCCATATCGCTTTGCAATGTTGAGTTTGTAAATTTTCCAACAGCTAAAAAGCTTTCAATTCCTGCTTTATCTGCTAAATATTCAAATGATAGAGAGTAACCCATACAAACAGAGGATTGAGTTAGAAAAACGCTTCTAATGTCTTGATTGTTACTGGCTTGTTCATTATATTCAGTATTAGTAATGACATATTCATAGAGGTATTTGACTTTATCATAGTCAGAACCATTTGGCATATTCTTGATCACATTATCAGCAATTGACTCAATTTCTTCTTTAGTGTCTTTGGCATTGTTTGGAATATCATAAACCATTTCCAAATATTCATTATCCAAAGTCTTGATTTGTTTTAAATTTCTACTCCAAAAATATTTGGGATTGTCAAGAGTTAATGCTTGACGAACTTTTAGGATACTTTCGTCACTAACTTTATTGATTTTAATGTTTGATTGATAGTTTTCAAATCCTTCTACTATCTGGATATAAGCATATTTTTCCTTATCATTTAATTGTTGAAAGTAAAACTTTTTTGTTAGCCCTAATTCCTGGCTTTTTTGCATAATAATAACAGGATTGGCATAATTCAAATCGAATTCATCGTCGTTTATCTGATTTGCTAGGTAACTATTAGATGAAATATCTTGTTTATTATAAAAGGGATTAGTATTAGAGCATCCTGATAGAACAATGGCTAGACACAATAATAAAACATATCTTAATTTCCTCATTTTGTTCTCCTTATTATCTTGTCATCACTCTTAATATAGCACAAGTTTAAGATAGAGTCTATTTATTGTCTAATCATAAATTTATAAGAACAATAAAAATTTTTTAAGTATTAAAATAAAAAAATAATATATTAACTTTAGACTATTATTTGATAATAAAAACATTTTATTCTTTGAATCTTTGTGAAAATCAACGTTTAACTGCTTTATTTAGTTTCTTCAAACACAATACAATCATTTACGAATTTACTTGATAGACAATGATTTTTCCATTTAATCTATTAATATACGAATTCGAAATAAATTGTGAATTAGGAGTGTTTTCTTATGTGTACAAATGTTTATTATCGTGTTAAAATATTTCCTGTAAACGTTTTCTAAAAAACTGATTAAAACAAAGGGAGATACAAAATGAAAAATTTTTCTTACTATAAAAGATTAAAATTTTCAATTAGACGTTTGTCTGTAGGTGTTGCTTCTGTTGCTATAGGAGCATCACTATTTGGTGTTAGTCCTGTTTTGGCTGATCAAATAGAAACAACAACAGTGACTACAGAAACAGTGACTAATGATGTCCAATCATCAGAGCAAGATAATGCTAATACAGAAAATATTAGTGAATCATCACAAGCTGTAGACAAAGCTGTTAACCTTGCTGAAAAACCTCAAGAGACGGCTGAAACTTTAGTGGTTGATACGGATAATTCAGGTGAAACAACTGCTGAAACAGTAGCAGATGTCCCTGTGTTCGCAACAGCACTTGAGGAGAATGAAGAAGCAGAAGTGACTGAAGTTTTTGAAAAACCACTCAATGCGGTTGGTGCTATTGATTCATTAACCTTTGAAAATGGTGTGGCTAACATTGTTTATCATACTGGTGAGAAAGCTAGAGTTAGCTTATATAATGACCATGTCTTTAGATACTATATTGATAAGACCGGTGAATTTGTAGAAGATCCAGCACCAAGCAGAGAAGATAGACCAGCAAAAATTGCGATTAAGACATTAGAAAACTACCGAGACACAAACAGTGCTTTGGGGAGTATGACTGAAGATGAGACTAGCTATAAGATAGCAACTGACAAGGTAGAACTAGTCTTTGATAAGCAAACGGCAAGAATGTCTATTTTTGACAAGATTTCTAACAATCTTATCACCAAAGAGGTTCTTCCAGTTCAAATCACTTCTAATAAGACAACGCAAACCCTATCTCAAGCTGATAATGAGTATTTCTTTGGTGGTGGGATGCAAAATGGTCGTTTTACTCATAAGGGTAACAAGATTAATATTGTGAATGAAAACAATTGGGTAGATGGTGGTGTGGCCTCACCAAATCCATTTTATTGGTCAACTAAAGGCTACGGTGTTCTTAGAAATACCTTTAAGCGTGGACAGTATGATTTTGGTACAGAAGAGCCATCACTTATGACAACCGCTCATGACGAAGATCGTTTTGATGCTTATTTCTTTGTTAATAACACCCCTGCCAATCTTTTAAAAGACTACTATGAATTAACTGGTTCACCTGCTGTTCTACCAGAATATGCCCTTTATCTAGGTCATTTAAATGCCTACAACAGAGATTATTGGTTAGAAGTGCCTAGCAATACCAGAGGCGCTATTTTATTAGATGGGAAGTATTACAAAGAATATCAACCCAACCAATTGCCTGAAGCTGACCGTCCAAATGCGATCAAAGAAACCTTAAATGGTGAAGGAAATAGTTATAAATTCTCAGCTCGTGCAGTGATTGATCGCTATAAAGCAATGGATATGCCTTTATCATGGTTCTTACCAAATGATGGTTATGGCGCAGGCTATGGTCAAACAGATAGCCTAGATGGTAACATTCAAAACTTAAAATCATTCGTTGATTATGCCAAAGAAAATGGTGTTAAGGTAGGATTGTGGACGCAATCTGACTTATATGATACTGATCCTAGTAAAGATGTGGTTCTTCATAGAGATATCGACAAAGAAGTCGGTGAAGCCGGCATTCGAGTGATTAAAACCGACGTGGCTTGGGTAGGACCAGGTTATTCCTTTGGTTTAAATGGTGTGGATAAGGGTGCTGAACTCATTACTGAAAAGAGTGAAGAACGTGCAAGACCATTTATCATCTCACTTGATGGCTGGGGAGGAACCCAACGTAGCGCGGCCATCTGGAGTGGTGACCAAACAGGAGGAGAATGGGAATACATTCGTTTCCACATCCCAACTTATATTGGTTTAGGTTTGTCAGGAAATCCTAATATGGGTTCTGATATGGATGGTATTTTTGGTGGTGCTAATCCGATTATCAATGCTAGAGAATATCAATGGAAGACTTTCACTTCAATCATGATGAATATGGATGGTTGGGGAGCAAAACCTAAGACGCCATTCTCATTTGATGATAAGACAACAGACTTAAACAGAATTTCATTAAAACGCAAATCTACTTTAGTGCCTTACGCCTATTCAACTGGTCATCAAGCAAGCACTGAAGGAAAACCAATTGTAAGAGCCATGCTCATTGATTTCCCAGATGAAGCTATCAATTATTCTAAATCTGTTCAATATCAATATATGTATGGTGATAACTTATTAGTGGCACCAATCTATCAAGACACTGCCATGCAAGAAAATGGTGATGATATTCGCAATAACATCTTCTTGCCAGATGCTTCTATTGAGTGGATTGATTTTTACACTGGTGAAAAATACCAAGGTGGTCAAGTCTTGAATGGTTTTGAAGCACCTCTTTGGAAAATTCCTGTATTTGTTAAAAACGGGGCAATTATCCCGATGACAAATCCTAATAACAATCCCACTGAGATTGATCGTACTAATCGTCTCATTACTTTCTACCCTCATAAGGACTCAAGCTTTACCCTCGTTGAAGATGATGGTTTAACCGTTGATTACAAATCAGGTAATGTTGCAAAAACACTGATTGAGAGTCATGCTGGTGACTCTAATGAAACAGGGACAGCTGTTTTAACCATCAATGCTACTGAGGGCAGTTTTGAAGGATTCAACAAAAACAAAACCACTGAACTTCATGTTAATGTTTCTGAAGATGTTGATAGGGTGACCGCAACAATCAATGGTGAAGCCATTACACTAACACGTGTCAATAGTTTAGAAGCCTATCAAAATGGTAGTAACGTTTTCTTCTATCATGAAGATCCAATTATGGAAACTTATAATCCTAAGAGTACAGAAGTTCAAGGATTACGTGTAACTCAAAATAGTCTTGTCAAGATTAAATTGGCAGCAAGCGATGTAACAGCCTCTAAAATTGTCGTAACAATTAATGGTTTCATTAATAAAGCCACAGACAAAGAAGTTCCAGAAGATTTAGCTGAACCAACTGTTCCAACTCAAGTGGAAGCACCAGAAGAACTCATTTCTGCCACTTCTATCACAGTTGTTTGGCAACCAGTGGATGATGCTGATACCTATGATGTTAAGAGAGATGGTGTTATCTATACAGACATTAAAGGCAACTCTTTCTTGTTTGAAGACTTAAACTATGGTAGTTCACACGAGTTTGCCGTTAGAGCAGTTAATGCTAAAGGCGTTTCTGCTTGGTCAGATGTGATTACTGCTAAAACTAGTGAAGACCCATTGATGAATGCTATTGAAGGAATTAGTGCCACTTCAAGTATGACTGCACAACCAGGTCAGGGTCTTGAAAAATTGTTTAACAAACAATTGGGAGATCAATTCCATAGTCAATGGCGTCAACCAGTAACCTTCCCAGCAACCATTACTATGGATCTTGGTGGGGTTTATCAAGTCGATTATCTAGAGTATCATCCAAGAACTGATGGTGGTTCAAACGGTATTATTACTAGACTCTTCTTTGAAACGAGTGAAGACGGTAAAAACTGGACAAGAGATGAGTATTACACCAATTGGAACAGAGATAAGCAAGTCAAAACATATCGCTTTACAGCTCCTAAAGCCCGTTACGTTCGTGCTAATATTGCTGCAGGATATAACAATTTTGTTTCCGGTGAAGAAATTTTAATCTTCAAAAAACCTGGAACAAGAATGGAAGTTGTGGGTGATATTAATCGCGATGGAAAAATCTCTGAAGATGATAAGACATCCTTCTTAAATTATACTGGTCTTCGCAAGGAAGATAGCGACTTTGATTATATCAAGCATGTTGATGTTAATAATAATGGTCTGATTGATGCTCAAGATATTAGTGTCATTGCTGTTCAACTAGAAGGTGGTGTGCAAACACCATCCACTCAAGCGCCTTCTGGCCGTGTCTTCCTAGAAGCTGATAAGTTAGAATTAACGGCTGGTGAACAAGTTAAGGTGAGATTGATTGCGGATAATTTAGACAATACCAATGCGCTTACTTCTGTCTTCCAATTTGATAATACAAAATATCGTTTGGTAAGCAATTCAGTGATACCAACTGACGTTATCAAGCAAGCAGAAAATTTCTCTCGTGTTCGTGCGCGTGATGAAAAAACAGATGTCGTATTCAGTTTTGTCAACTTTGGTCAAAAAGAAGCGATGACAGGTTCAGGAGAGATTGCTTATATCACTTTGGAAGCATTGAAAGATGTTATCGTAGATGAAAGCTCACTTGATACTATTTTAGTGGCCAATAATTTAAGAACGCAAACAATTTCAGCTATGCCAATTCGTCAAACCATTAATTACGAAGATAAGGCAGTTGTTCCAACTGAGGTTAAAGTAAGTAGAACAACTCAAGGTGGTGTTACACTTTCATGGCATAAAGATCCAAAAACAATGTGGTACATTGTTGAACAAGAAGTATCACAAGGTGGTCAAACACAGTTTGTTGAAGTTGATCGAACAGAAAACACCGTTCTTAATGTTTACAATCTTTTGCCAGGAACAAGTTATCGTTTCAGAGTGATTGGTAATAATCCAATTGGAAATTCAGAGCCGTCTGAAAATATTTTAGTACAAACAGTGACGAAAGATCTTTCTCATAAGATTGATGGTATTACTGCAACTGCAGAAGCTCCTGAACAACCTAATCAACCGTTGACATTATTATTTGATGGTGATGAATCAACGCAATATCACAGCCAGTGGTTTAATGACAAGGCTGTGCCATCATCAATGCTACTTGATATGGGTAGTGTAAAAGCTGTTGATCATATCATTTATGTGCCACGTAGAGATGCTGGAAACGGGACATTGACTAGCTTGACAATAGATACTAGTCTTGATGGTGAAAACTGGTCTAGTACTGGGGAAGTGATTAATTGGGTGAGAAGTAGTGGTGATAAAGTAGCTTACCTACCTCAGAATCATAAAGCACAATTTATCAGATTAAACTTCAAAGCTAGTGTTGGAGGTTTTATTTCAGGGCAAGAACTTTATGTTATCTCTGGTTCAGGTAATGATGGTCAAGTAGCTGTACCAGATACAGCACCAACAGCTGAAGACAAACCATCCATTGTGTTTACCAATGGAAAAGGGGTAGTCAACGAAGTGCCTGAATTAACCTTCTCAACAGAAAAACGAGAACTAAAAGATGACACATCAGGTGTCATGGTTCAATTAGAAGTTGGCGAAATCGCAGCTATCGAAGGCATCAGTGTTGGGCATAAAGAAACCAAAGACCCAAGCACACCAAATGTGCTTAAAGGCCAAGACTATGATCTCTTTGATATCTCATTAGTTGATGCTAATGGTAAAGCCATCAGTCCATTAAAAGACACACTTGTCATCATGCCAGTAGACGAAGGCAAAACCGTATCAAAAGTGGTTTACCTCCCAAATACAGATCAAGAAGAAGAGCTTGACTTTACGATGACAAGTTATGTGGATGCTAATGGTAAAACACAACAAGGCGTTGTGTTTGTGGCAAAACACTTCAGTGAATATGGTATTGTTTATCAGGCGAGAGAAACAAAAGTGCCATCAGACGCACCAACAGCACAAGATAAACCGGTCTTCGAAGGGAAACTTGAAAGTAAGGTGCCATCAGAAGCTCCAAGCTATCAGTTACCAGAATCAGATTTTGTTCCTGAAACTTCTGTACCAAAAGTGGCACCTAAAGCACAAGACAAGCCAATCTTTGAAGGAAGACTTGAAAGTAAGGTACCATCAGACGCGCCAAGCCATCAATTACTAGCCTTTGATGGCAAACCAGAGCCAATGAGTAAAGAAGATAAGCAAACAAAAGACAAAGTAGAGCAAAAAGAAGTGAAAAGCACTTCAGCTAATACTTTACCAAACACTGGTGATGCGACAAACTCAGCAGTGTTAGGCACCATGTTAGCTTTATCATCACTCGCTTTATATGGTTATGGCAGAAAAAAAGGTGAGCAAGAGTGATAATTATTAATCCAAGTGTTCACTAAACAAAAAGACAAATCAGTTAACTGATTTGTCTTTTTCGTTTAATAAGATAATTTCCCTCTTGACTTGTTAAAATAGTTTCATTATCAAAATACTTTAAGAAGATTTGTATTTCGGAAAGTATTTATTTTTGAGGTAGGATTACTAAAAGATAAAATACTTATTTTTGTTGTGTTTTATGGGATTTACATTGAATTAATAAATTAAATATGTTAATATATTCTTTGTAAAAACGCTTACAAATATAATGTTACTTTTTTAAATTTTAGGAGGGATTTATGAATCGACGTAAGGACTCAAATTGGAATAAACTTTTTCACTATTCCATTAGAAAAACAACACTTGGTGTAGGATCTGTTGTTGTTGGTGTTTTCTTATTTGGAGTCAATCCAGTAACAGCAATGGCTGATGCAACCGAATCAGCAACACCAGAGGTAACGGCAGTGCCAGAGGTGACTTCAAAAGAAACGCAGCCAGAAGTTTCAGAATCTGAAATCGTTCAAGCTTCTCCTGTAGAAGTTGAAATATCGCCTGAAGAATCAACTACCCCAGTTGCTGAAGCTGAAAATCTTATTCAACCAGCCGCAGAGGACGTTTCAGAAGAAATTACAGAAGAAACTCCAGCAACACCAACTAAAGAGGATAGCGCAGATAGTAACAATCAAGACGATTCTCAATCTACTAAAGGTGTCAGCACATCTCCTGAAGCGTGGCATAAATTCAATCACTTTACTAAAACAGATCAAACTGTTAATTTTGACAACGATTGGAAATTCCATCTAGGAGAAGTGGCTGGAGCATCGGGTAAAGAATTTGATGATTCTAGCTGGTTAATGCTTAATTTACCTCATGATTTTAGTTTAACACAAGATTATACTACAAATGGAGAAGCAGAAAGTGGTTATAAACCTGGTGGAACAGGCTGGTATCGGAAATCCTTCTCTGTCAATGAAGAGGTAGCTAATGGTCGTGTTAGTATTCAGTTTGATGGCTCATATATGGAGACAGAAGTTTTCATCAATGGCACATCACTTGGAGTTCATCCATATGGCTATAATGCCTTTAGTTTTGATTTGACACCGTATCTTAACGTAAATGAAGAAAACACATTAGCTGTTAAAGTTGTTAATAAAGTACCAAGTTCACGTTTTTATTCAGGAAGTGGGATTTACCGTTCGGTTCATTTAAATCTTGAACCTAAAGTGCATCTAGCAGAATATGGTATTTCTGTTAAGACACCTGATCTTGCGACGACTTATGAGTCTTCAGAAGGTGCAACAGTTGCTATTGCTGCTGAAGTTCTCAATGAAGATAGCAATTCAACCAATATTCAAATTAAAACGATTTTATTTGAACGTAATGAAGATGGTAGCTTGGGAACAAAAGTCCATGAAACATCATTGACTGATGAAGTGACTATCCAAGCGAATCAAACAGGTACAGTTAATAACACCTTTAAATTAGTTAATCCTAAACTTTGGTCTGTTGACAATCCAAATCTTTATGTTCTTCAAACAGAAGTTTATAAAGAAGGTCAAAAAATACAAACCAATCAACAAGAAATTGGTTTTAGATATATGTCATTTGATGCTGAAACTGGCTTCAAATTAAACGGTCAAGCTATGAAACTAAAAGGTGTCAGCATGCACCATGACCAAGGAAGTTTAGGAGCATCTGCATATTATGATGCCGTTGAAAGACAGTTTGAGCTCTTAAAAGATATGGGTGTTAATACCGTTCGTGTGACTCATAATCCTTCTGCGCGTGTCATGAAAGATATTGCTAATCGCAAAGGAATGATGCTAATTGACGAAGCCTTTGATACTTGGATTCATGCAAAAAATGGGAACACCTATGACTATGCTCGCTGGTTTAATCAACAATTAGGAACAACAGCGCAGCATTTAAATGGTGCTAAATCAGAAAATCAAACATGGGCGGAATACCATATTAAACAAATGGTTAAGAGTGGTCTTAATGACCCATCAATCATTATGTGGTCAACTGGTAATGAGGTCCTTGAAGGGCACAGTGGTAATCCTGCAAGTTACCCGCAAATCATTTCTAATTTGATGCAATGGGTTGATGAAGTGGATGGCACTCGACCAGCTACTTTAGGTGATAATAAACTTAAAAACAAACATCAAACCTCTATTAGTATGGCCAATGCTTTAACCAATAAATCTGAAGGACTACAAGGTATTGTTGGATACAACTATGCTAGCGGCAGTCAGTATGATGAAGGACATAGAACAAATCCAAACTGGATTATTTATGGTTCTGAAACAGCATCTGCTATTAATAGCCGTGGTATTTACAATGTTAAAGGCACAGAACGTCGCTCAGATAAACAATTGACAGCCTATGATCAAAGTACTGTTAACTGGGGTAAAGTAGCTAGTGAGGCTTGGTATGATGTTATTACTCGTGACTTTGTCGCTGGAGAGTTTGTCTGGACTGGTTTTGATTACTTAGGCGAACCAACACCTTGGAATAACACTGCTTCTGGAGCAGCATTTACAAATCCTCTACCGAAGAGCTCTTACTTTGGTATCATTGATACAGCAGGACTACCAAAAGATTCCTACTATTTCTACCGTAGCCAATGGAATACCAAGGATACAACGTTACATGTCTTACCAGCTTGGAAAGAATCAGTTGTTCAAAAAGATCATCAAAACAATGTTGAAGTAGTTGTTTATTCTAATGCTGCTGAAGTTGAATTACAATATATCAACAATGATGGTCAAGTCACTTCTCTTGGTAAGAAGAAGTTTACTAAGGAAACAACAAGAGCTGGCTATACCTACCAAATTTATAAAGGACAAGGTAAACAAGGAGCAGAGCATAGAAATCTTTATCTCACATTTACTGTTCCTTATGCTGATGGTACACTAAAAGCAATTGCTTACGATGAAAATGGTCAAATAATTAATGATACCATCGGAAATAAAGAAGTTAAAACATTTGGTACTGCTCATCAATTAGTAACAACAGTTACTAAACATTCTGAAAAAGTGACTGATCATTCTCTTGCTTATGTTGAAGTTACCGTTCAAGATGATCAAGGAAACTTTGTTGCTGATGCCAACAATGTGATATCAATTGCCGTTGAAGGACCAGCAGAATTGGTCGCTATGGATAATGGTGATGCTACTGACCACCAATCATATCAAGATAATAATCGTAAAGCCTTCTCAGGTAAAGTTGTTGCTATTTTAAGGATGACTGGTAAGAGTGGTACAGTTAAAATAGCTGCTTCTTCTGCAGGTTTAAGAGCTTCAAGTGCAAGCTTTACTGTAACTGGTCAGGAAAATACTGGTGATAGAAAAATTGATAGCTATTACCTTTCTAAGACTATGTACATTAAAAAAGGCACACCACTCTCTCTTCCAAAGAAAGTAACCGTTCGCTATACAGATGGTAGTGAAGAAGAAAAAGCAATAAGCTTTGATCAAGAGGCTATTAATCAATCTCTAGAAGCTGGAACCACTTTTGTTGCTAAAGGTATAATAGAAAATCTTGATGTAAATGCAGAAATTGTAGTTTCTGTTATTGATCAGGTTGCGGCTATTAAAAATATAAGCTTCGCTTCAGAAGTTGGTCAAAATCCTCAACTTCCAACTCAAGTTCAAGCCTATTTAGCAGATGGTACCCTATTAAGTGCTCAATTCCCAGTCACTTGGATAGTTTCTCAAGATATGACATTTGATAGAGAAGGTCTTGTAACAATTAATGGGACTGCTGATGTCTTGGGGGATAAATTACCTGTTACAGCAACGATTCGTGTGGCTAGAAAAACAGAACAGATTGATCAAAATGTTGCTCCAACAGTAGTTGAGTTGACAGAAGATACTCAAGGGAAAAAATCAGATAATCTACAGGCCATTAAAGATGGTAGTTTAATCGTTTCTGCTAACCCTAAAGGAGGACCAAATCAAACTATTTGGTCAAACTATGCTTCCGCACAAAATGGAGATAAGGACTCTACTTTAACCTTTAGATACGATACTGCCCAAAACATTTCACAAGTGGTAGCTTATTACCATCAAGATAGTGCTTCGCTTCGCCCTCCTAAAGCTGTTACTTTTTCTTGGAGTAGTGGTCCGGGTGCAGCAAATGTAGCTGTTAATGCTGATATTCTTAAAACAGAAACTGTTAATGGTCTAACTAAGATTACTTATCAGTTGGAAAAAATTACACCAGCCGTTATCTTTAATGTTCATATTGAAAACGCTGATGAGGCATTAGCTAATAATCGTAAACCATCAACTGGTATTGCAGAACTTCAGTTAATGACTGCGATTGAAACTTTCACTCAAAATTCAGACGCAAGTATCAATAGTCTAAAAATTGGTAACTATACTGTTCCTACAAATCAAATTTCTCAAAATATGGCTATTAAAGCAGAACCAGGAACAATTCTTGCAAGTAATACGGATAAAAATGTGGCGGTTACTATTCTTCCAATCAAAAATAATCAGTTTAGACTCTTTACTGAATCAGAAGATAAGTCGCGTCAATTGGTTTATGATTTAACTCTTATTACTGAAAGTCCAGCAACAGATTCAGATAGTCGCTATTTACCAAGAAATAGTATTACTTTAACAGCAGGTTCAACAGAACAAAGAAACGGTAATCAAGTTGAAAATGCAAAAGACTTTAATTTAAATAGTATTTGGCATAGTGCTTGGGCAGGAACGGCCAAAGAAAACTTGTGGATTCAATTAGATGCTGGTAGTGTCCAAAAAGTAAATGGTTTTGCTTACATGGCACGTCAAGATAATAGTAACAATGGTAAGGTGACTGATTATGAAATTCTAGTTAGCAGCGACAATTCAACTTGGACTAAAGTCAAAGAAGGTCGCTTTACTGATGCCAAGTCTTGGCAAGAAGTCACTTTTGAAGGTGTTGATGCACGTTATGTGAGATTAAAAGCTATCCACACTCTCGGAGACTCACAAGCACAAGCAGATCGCTTTATGTCTGCTAGCGAAGTTCGTCTTAGAGTCGTTTCAGATGGCACAACGCCTCCACCAGTAGATCAAGAAACACCACCAACTACTAATCCAGAATCGCTCAAAGCACAACGCATTAACCTTGCAATTGGAGCTACTGCATCTGCTAGTGATACAGAACGAGACTTCTGGGGTGCAGACAAAGCAATAGATGGCATTGTTAACCGTCAAGAAAGCAATAAACCATCTCAATCACGCTGGTCAACAAACCGTGGTGAAACACCTCGTATTCTTAATATTGATTTGGGTGCTCAAAAAGCGATTGATTCCTTTGTTATCAATTGGGAAAGAACCAATATTAAAGGTTTCCATATTGAGTACTCTACAGATGGGGCTAGCTATCAAACGGCTTATCGTAAGACTGACGATTCATACAATGAATTAGATACTACTATTAGTCTAGCGACACCAATTACTGCTCAACATGTTCGTCTCACTGTTGATCGCTTTGACGGTGGTGCTAACAACTGGCCTTCTGTCTCACTTTATGAATTCCAAATTATTGGTAGTGAAAATATTGAGGATTTGGCTCATCAAAAAGTAGCGACTTCAAATGGTGATGAAGTTGCAAGCTTTAGTGCAGATAAGGCAGTTGATGGCGATTCAAGTACTCGTTGGGCAAGTAGTGTTGGCCAAGGAACTAAATCCATTCAAGTTGACTTAGGAGCCGTTAAAGAAGTGGCTTCGGTGGTTCTCAATTGGGAACGTCAAAATGCTAGTCAATACAAGATTCAAATTTCACATGATGGCCAAGATTGGACAACGGTTAAAACGTTAACAAGAAAACCAAGTGAATTGAAAGAAATCATTAACTTGGATGCTCCACAAGAAGCTCGTCATGTTAAAGTGTTGATTGAAGCATTTGATTCACGTGCAGAAGATCGTTCAGGTCAAATGGTTGATTGGGCAACGGTTTCTCTTTATGACTTTGAGGTTTATGCTAAACCACTTGTGACTAAGGCTGTGAAGTCATTAAGAGACATAGCGTCTGCCTTAGAAATTCCAGAACTCTCTAAAGGAATGACGAAATGGAGTTTACCAGCTGTTCCATTCGATGTTGAGATTAGCTTTATCGGTGCTGACTTCGAACAAATCATTGATCATGACTTAAGTGTTTATCAACCTCTTGTTGACACCACTGTTCAGGTTAACTACAAGTTGACTAGAGGTGATGAGACATACGAAACACCGGCTTACTCTATTCTTGTCAAAGGGCAATACGAAGTAACTGACGAAGACAATGCCGTGCTTCCAGTTGTTCCAGGTATTGCCGAGTGGAAAGGCCATACAGGTCACTTTGCAGTAACTGATGGTGCTCGCATTGTTGTTCAACCAAAAGACCAAGAAGCCCTTCGTTATGCCGTTGAGAGCTTCAAAGAGGACTATGAAGCAATCACTGGTAAGAAGATCACTATTGTTTATGACACTACACCAGTTGCAGGAGACTTCTACTTTGAATTAAATGATAGCCATCCAGGTCTTAAAGAAGAAGGCTACTTAATGACCATCGATGATGTTGTTAAGGTAGAGGCTAGTCATAAGACAGGTGCCTTCTGGTCAACACAAACCCTTCTTCAAGTCTTAAAACAAGACTCAAGCCAAATTGCCAAGGGTATGGCTAGAGATTACCCTAAATACGCTCGTCGTGGCTTTATGCTTGATGTTGGCCGTAAACCAGTTCAATTATCAACGCTTAAAGACATGATTAAGACTTTGTCATGGTACAAGTATAACGATTTCCAACTACACTTGAATGATAACTACATCTGGGTAGAAGAGTATCAAAATACAGATAACCCTTATGGTGCTTACTCTGCTTTCCGTCTAGAATCAGATATTAAGGCAGGTGGAAATAATGGCCTCAATAAGGCTGACTTGACAGCTAAAGATTTGTATTATACTAAAGCGGAATTTAAAGAATTAATGGCTTTTGCCAAGAATCGTGGTATTCAAATAGTTCCAGAATTTGATGCTCCAGCACATGCTTTGGCCTTTACTAAGGTAAGACCAGACCTAACAATGACTGATAAGAGTGTTAGACGTTGGGTTGACCATTTAGAAGTAAGTAATCCAGAAGCATTAGAATTTATCAAGAGTGTTTGGGACGAATATCTTGATGGAGAAGATTCGGTCTTTGGAGACACTAATGTCATTCATATGGGTGTCGATGAATTTGAAGGAAATAACGAAGCCTTCCGTGCTTTCACAGATAGCCTTTTGAAATATGCTATCAGTAAAGGGAAAACACCTCGCTTCTGGGGAAGTCTAACGGCTAAACCAGGTAAGACTCCTGTTCATGTGGACGGTGTTGAGATGAACATCTGGAGTTTAGGATGGGCCAAACCAACGGATATGTATCAGGCAGGTTATAAGCTGATTAATACGTTAGATTCCTCACTTTATTGGGTTCCTGGGGCAAATTATTATCAAAACTTATTAAATAGTGAAGCTCTTTATAATAACTGGGAAGCTAATAAGATGGGTAATACCGTTATCCCAGCCGGTTCTAAACAAATGCTTGGGGCAGCCTTTGCCATTTGGAATGACATGATTGGCAACCGAGCTAATGGTTTCCAAGATTATGACATCTATAAAGGCTTTGAGCAATCCCTTCCAGCCTTAGCAGCTAAGATGTGGGGTAATCGGGCAGTCGGAAATTACCGTGATTTAACTGCTAGAGTGGAAGCTATTGGTAAACCAGCCAAACAAAATCCATACAAAGAAGTTACTTCAGAATCATCCGTAATCACTCGTTATCGCTTTGATTTAAGTAACTTAGAAGACCTATCTGGAAACAACAATGATGGTGTAACAGCCAAGAATGTTGACTATGAAGCAGGTAAGAACAAGACTGCAGTTCGTTTCAATGGTGGGGAAAGCTATATTGAAACACCAATCACATCAGTTGGACCAAATAATAGTTTTTCTGTCTTAGTAAAATTAGATGCCGATGCAGATGGGGAACAAATCCTAGCTGAAAATGGGCATACAGCTCTTAAACTAGTTCAGAAAGAAACTGGTAAAGTAGGCTTCTCAGCTGAAAACTATGATTATTCATTCAACTACACCTTACCAAAAGATGAATGGGTACAATTAACCTTTAGAGGTTATGAAGGTCGTACAGAATTGTATGTGAATAACCAATTAGTTGATACTCTTTCTCAATCACAAACAGGTCGCCTCTTAGCTACCTTAGTCTTACCAACACAATACATTGGTAGTCAAACAAAAGCCTTTAAAGGGATGCTTGATGACCTTGTGATTAGTCAGTACCAAGAAGAAGAGAATTATCTAGATAGAACTAATTGGCAAGTGGCAAGTGATAATGAAAATGCTGATGGTACTGCAGATAAAGCTTTTGATGGTGATTTATCAACCATTTGGCATACAAAGTGGTCACCAAGAAAGCAAGAACTACCAGCAAGTGTGACGATTGATATGACTGCATCTCACTTTGTGGATAAATTAATTTATGTGCCAAGAAAAGGTGTTAAAAATGGTAATATTACCGAATACAAACTTTACGGTAAGCTAGCTGAAAATGATGAGTATCATTTACTTAAAGAAGGTAGTCTTTCAGATGATGCCTCAACTAAGATTATTGGCTTTACAGCAGAAGCACTACGTTATCTGAAATTAGATGTTCTTTCTGGTTTTGGAGGTTTTGGTTCTGCAGCGGAGATTATGGTGAGTCAAAGTGATCTTAAAAAACCATTAAGAGAACTGGCTCTAGAGGGACAAGCTCATCAAGAATTGGCAAGTCACTATAAGACAGACTCTGTGACCGCTCTCGTACAAGCTTTAGAAGAGGCTCAAACGATTTTAGCAGATTCAGAAAATAATCCACAAGCAGTTAAAGAGGCTATGACAAATCTTCAAGCAGCTATTGATGCACTTGAGATTCGTCAAGATGAGAGACTTTCTAAGGTGCCAAGTACAGCACCGACAGCCGAAGACAAACCATCCATTGTGTTTACCAATGGAAAAGGGGTAATCAACGAAGTGCCTGAATTAACCTTCTCAACAGAAAAACGAGAATTAAAAGATGACACATCAGGTGTCATGGTTCAACTAGAAGTTGGTGAAATCGCAGCTATCGAAGGCATTAGTGTTGGCCATAAAGAAACCAAAGATCCAAGTACACCAAATGTGCTTAAAGATAAAGACTATGACCTCTTTGATATCTCATTAGTTGATGCTAATGGTCAAGCCATCAGTCCATTAAAAGACACACTCGTTATCATGCCAGTAGACGAAGGCAAAACCGTAGGAAAAGTGGTTTACCTCCCAAATACTGACCAAGAAGAAGAACTTGACTTTACGATGACAAGTTATGTGGATGCTAATGGTAAAACACAACAAGGCGTTGTCTTTGTGGCAAAACACTTTAGTGAATATGGTATTGTTTATCAGGTGAGAGAAACAAAAGTGCCATCTGATGCGCCAACAGCGAAAGACAAACCGGTCTTTGAAGGAACACTTGAAAGTAAGGTACCATCTGATGCTCCAAACTATGAGTTACCGGAATCAGATTTTGTTCCTGAAACATCTGTACCAAAAGTGGCACCAAAAGCACAAGACAAACCAGTCTTTGAAGGAACACTAGAAAGTAAGGTACCATCAGACGCGCCAAGCCATCAATTACTAGCCTTTGAAGGCAAACTAGAGCCAATGAGTAAAGAGGATAAGCAAGTTGAGAAGAAAGCAGACCAAGCCTCTTCAACAACACAAGCTAAAGCCTTACCAAACACTGGTGATACGACAAATTCAGCAGTGTTAGGCACCATGTTAGCTTTATCATCATTAGCTTTATATGGTTATGGCAGAAAAAAAGGTGAGCAAGAGTGATAATTTATAATCCAAGTGTTCACTAAACAAAAAGACAAATCAGTTAACTGATTTGTCTTTTTTTATTTGCTTGCTGTTGTCAAGAAATTAAGTTTTAAAACCTAAAAAAAAAGGACAATAATTAGCCTTTAAAATGCTTAAAATCATTGACAAAATAAGGTAATCAATATATTATTATATTGAGTATAAAAACGCTTACAAAGAGCGGTTATTTTTAAGTTGCTTTTTATATACTATGAATTTATAGTACATAAAGGTTATTGTTTTTAATAATAGGAGGGATTTATGAAGCGACATGAGGACTCAAATTGGAATAAACTTTTTCATTATTCCATTAGAAAAACAACACTTGGTGTAGGATCTGTTGTTGTTGGTGTTTTTTTATTTGGTGTCAACCCAATCATAGCTCAAGCTGATGAAACAGCTGACACAACAACAGTAGTAGAAACCAATAGTCTTGAGAAAGTAGCCGAACAACCACAAGTACAGGCGAACTCTTCAGATGAAAGACTTTCTAGTACTGAAGAGAATACACTTGATCAAGAGACGTTTAGTGACTCAGTGACAGCAGATGATGCATCAGATATCGTAACAACTGATACTAATCTGGCTCTTAATAAGACATACACCAGTTCAGGCGTTGAAGCAAGTACTGATTACACAGAAAATCTCGCATTTGATGGTAATCTTGATACTCGTTTTTCTTCTGCAAAAATGAAAACAGGTCAATCAGAGACTGCCGAACAAACGCCCCAGTGGTTGCAAATTGACTTAGGCAAAAAAGCTGAAATTAAATCAATTGAAGTTGATTTCTTTAAAAAAGTTTATGCGACCGATTATGTGATTGAAAGTTCAGCTGATGGTCAAAATGATTGGCAAACCATTAGTCATCGAACAGATTTAAAACCAAATGCCACCCTACAAGATCCTAAAGATAACATCACTTTTACACAACCTGTCATTAGTAATCGTTATTTAAGATTCTACTTTAATAAAGTTAATCACTTTGCAGGTGGTAATGCCGTTTCTGTCAAAGAGATTGCTATTATGGGGAAACTTTTAGAAAAAGAACCTGCCACCAATCTAGCACTTAACAAAACTTATAGCAGCTCAGGAATCGAAGCGAATACTCCTTATACTGAAAATCTAGCCTTTGATGGTGATTTTGACACCCGTTATTCTTCAGCCAGAATGAAGACCGATCGTACAGCAACGTCACAACAAACACCACAATGGCTACAAATTGATTTGGGTAGAAATGCTGAAATCGAGTCAATAACTGTTGATTTCTTTAAAAAAGTTTACGCGACTGATTATGTGATTGAAAGTTCAGCAGATGGTCAAAACAATTGGCAAACCATCAGCCATAGAACAGACTTGGTAGCTAATGAGAATCTTGAAGAACCACAAGATTTAATTATTTTTGACACACCAGTTACAAGCCAACGCTATCTAAGATTCCATTTCAATAAAATTAATCATTTTGCAGGTGGTAACGCAGTTTCTGTGAAAGACATTGCGATAATGGGCCGATTACTAAAAGAGGCACCTGTGACAAATCCTGCTACTAATTTAGCCCCAAATAAAACTTATAGTAGTTCTGGTATTGAAGCGGGAACAAGCTATACAGCAGACCTTGCGTTTGATGAAAATACAGGTACTCGTTATTCTTCAGCTAGAATGAAGACAGATCGTACAGCAACGTCACCACAAACACCACAATGGTTACAAATTGATTTGGGTAGAAATGCTGAAATTGAATCGATTACACTTGACTTCTTTAAAAAAGTTTATGCCACTGATTATGTGATTGAAAGCTCAGCGGACGGTCAAAACAATTGGCAAGAAATTAGTCATCGAACCACTTTAGCACCAGATGCTAACCTAGAAGACCCTAAAGATGTGGTTACTTTTTCTAGTCCTGTTAAGAGTCACCGTTTCTTGAGATTCCGTTTCAATAAAATTAATCATTTTGCAGGTGGTAATGCCGTTTCAGTTAATGAGATTACCATTATGGGAAGATTGACTGGTGAAGCACCAGTTATTATTAATCCACAAGAAAAGTTAGAACAAGCCACTCTTGCTATTGATGGCAACCGAGTAGTCTTGGCTAATATTTCTGAAGATGATGTCTATAGCTATGAAATTATCGGATCAAATAACCAATACCTTGTTGATAATCAAGGCAATATCTCTTCTTATCGCTTAAATGATCAAACGGTAACTCTTTTAGTTGCTGCAAGAAATAAAGCAACCTCAGAATTAGTGACAACCACTAAGCTAAATAAAACTATTGCGATTTCGGCTCACCATCAAGAAACAGTTGTTGGTAGCAATCAAAAACCACAGTTAGCGATTGATATTCAAGAATTTTTAGCAGGAGAAGGACTTCTTTCTATCGCAAAAGGTGACACAGTTTATGTTGACCCTAGTTTCCAAAAACAAGTGGATTTATTTAACGAAGACCTTGAAAACATTCTTGGCTTTAAATTGACTGCTGGCACACAAGAAAATGCAAAAATTAAATTTATTTTAACCAATGACTATAATTTGAAAGAAGAAGGCTATCTTCTTCGTGTCCTAGACGATACTATCGAGGTTTATGCTCATGAGGCTAAAGCCTTTAACTATGCTGCTGTTACTATGGCACAAATGTTGCAAAAAGATCAGGCCTTAACGCGAGGCGTTTATCGAGATTATCCTAATTATGAAATTAGAGGAATGGTGCTTGATGTTGCTAGAGTTCCAATGCGCATGGACTTCCTTCAAAAAGTGTCTAAACTCTTTAGATGGTATAAATTAAATGAATTGCATCTTCATTTCAATGATAACCAATGGCCATCAGGGTCTAGAGCCAATCCAGAAAATTGGAAGGTTACTGAAACAGCTCATCGTCTTGAAAGCCCAGCTTTCCCGTCGTTAAACAAGCAAGAATTCAAACACGATCGCTATGAGGGAGAGTATGACTTCTATCGTAATGTCTATGGCAATCCTGCCTATAGTATCGAAGACTTTAAAGCATTCCAAGAAGAAATCAAGTCTTATGGTGCTCATATCTTGGCAGAATTCGATAATCCTGGACACTCAGCGCACTACAGTTTATATGCTTTAAATAATCCAGATAATATTGATTATCTTGGTAAACCAATTCATCACCCATCTGACCTAGAGGCTTTAGCCATCAATGAACAGGCTTATCCAGAACAAACGAAACGTGCTAAACGCTTTATAAAAGATTTGATTGATAGCTACTTAGACAATGATATTTTAAGCTATTCACAAATCCATCTTGGTGTCGATGAATATTGGGAGAAAAATGGGAATATTGAAAGCTTCAGAAACTACTTAAATGAGTTAAATCAATTGGCCAAATCACATGGTAAAACGCTGAGAACTTGGGGTGCTCTAACACAATTTAATGGTCAGACACCAGTTGACAAGGATATTATCTTTGATGAATGGGCTCAGTATGAATCTCTCACTGTTGATCGTATTAATGAAGGCTATCGTGTGGTCAATGTTCCTCAACCATTTACCTACGTGACACCAGGACGTTACCACAAAGATATTATCAACGAGCAATATGTTTTTGAACACTGGAATCCTAGAGTCTTTAATCTTGCCAATAATATTCCAGTTAATAAGCGTGTTGCCCTAGAAGCAGAGCCATTAATCTTAGGAGCAAAAGGCGCACTCTGGGGAGATGAACACCGTGAAGGGATTGAAGAGAGTGATTTATACGACCGTTTAGAAAAATCACTTGCCATGATTGGGTTTAAGACATGGTCAGGAAATGCTAATAGAAGCTTTATTGATTATCAAAGAGCGCTAGAAGCAACCAAACTAAAAAATAACTATCTCCCATTAAAAACGTCATCAGAAGTTCTAGTTAATATTGATGCAAGCCGTGTCGCAGATAATACTGTTTATGATTTGAGTAATAACAGTCACACTTTCCAAAACGTTAACAATGTCGAAGTGGTTGAATTAGAAGATAATGACAAGTGGTTTGCCTTTAATGGGGATAATTATCTTGAAAGTGATATTGAAACCATTTCATTGCCATACACTTTAGAGATGACTATTCGTCCTACTGACAGTAATAGTGGTAGTTTACTGGCCAGTCGTGATGGTGCTATTTTCCTCAATAAAAAAGGACGTCGTCAGTCTGGTGAAGTTGTGGATGGCTTCATGTTGAATCGTTATTTCTACAGTCAAAACATCACTAATCCACTTGAAGCTGGTAAGGATTATAAGCTAACCTTCACTGCAACAAGAGAAACCCTTATTGTCTATATCAATGGTCAAGAAGTAGCAAGTTTTGCCCACCAAGATGAAACAGCAAGAAATTCAAACACTGAAGGGAACTTTAGAACCAGCTTTAATTTACCATTCAATAAAATTGGTGAAGGCTTTAAAGGTTATATCAAAGACATTAAAGTTTATAATCGCTTTAGCGAGTCTGATGAAATAGGTAAAGAAACCCTTGAAAAAGTTAACATCGCACTTCATAAGCCAGTCTACTCTCAAAGAAACAATTCTGCTTTCTTTGAACAAGGCATTCGTTCATACAGTCGCTTCAAATTAACTGATGGTGATCTTGTTGCTGGAGATGGTCGTTGGAATTCAAGTAATACCGATAGCGATTTCTTCATTGTTGATTTAGAAAACCCACAAGAATTTTCAAGTGCAGAAGTTATTTTTGATAGTAGTCGTATCGCAGATTCCTTTAGAATTTTAGTTTCTGATGATTTGACCAAATTTACAGAATTAAAAACGGTGAGAGGTAATCAATCTGATCGTGTCGCTGTTGATTTCACCAACCAAACAGCACGCTATGTTAAGTTTGAAACTCTCAAGCGTCAAGCAGGTAAAAATGAAATTGGTGTCAGAGAATTCAGAGTTTATCAAACAAGAGACTCTAAAGAAGAATTAGCAACAGCCTTCAAACAAAAAGCAGTGGCTTTGACTGATAGCAAGTGGTTAGCCATCAACAATGTCTTAAACAATAAGTATGCTAGCAATCAAGCTATTCTGGATGCAAAAAAACAATTAGGTATTAATTCTGATACTAATGATAACCCTGATATAGAAGATGATGTTAACGAAGAAACAGTTATTGAAAACTTTGGTGCTGTTCCATCTCAATCTCAACTAGATTATCATAAACAAGAATTAGCAGCCTTTATCCATTTTGGCATGAATACCTATACAAACCGTGAATGGGGAAATGGTAAAGAAGATGTTAATCTATTTAATCCAACTGAACTGGATACGGATCAGTGGATTAAAACATTAAAAGACACTGGCTTTAAACGTACAATTATGGTTGTTAAACATCATGATGGTTTTGTTCTTTATCCAACCGAATATTCTAATCATAGTGTTGCTTCAAGTCCATGGAAAAATGGGAAAGGCGATGTTTTATTAGAACTTTCAGAATCAGCAACAAAATATGATATGGATTTAGGTGTCTACCTTTCTCCGTGGGATGCTAACCATCCTAAATACTCTGTTGCAACACAAGATGAGTATAATGCTTATTATCTCAATCAATTAAAAGAAATTTTAGGAAATAATAAATATGGAAACAACGGTAAATTCGTTGAGGTCTGGATGGATGGTGCTAGAGGTAGTGGTGCTCAAAATGTGACCTATACATTTGAAGAATGGTTTAATTACATACGTGAGCAAGAAGGTGATATCACAATCTTCTCAAACCAACCAACAAATGTTCGCTGGATTGGTAATGAAAGAGGCATCGCAGGTGATCCAATTTGGCATAAAGTGACTGCCGAAGCTATTAAAAATGGTCCAACAAATGCTTATCTTAACACTGGCGACCCTAATGGTGATTTGTATTCAGTAGGTGAAGCAGATGTTTCCATCAGACCAGGATGGTTCTATCATGCTAATCAACAACCAAAATCATTACGAGATTTAATGAGCATTTATTTCAAATCAGTAGGTAGAGGAACTCCGTTACTACTGAATATTCCACCGGATCAACGTGGTAAATTTGCTGATGCTGATATTGAAAGATTGCATGAGTTCCATAATACGATTGAAGAGATGTATGCAACTGACTATGCTAGAAACGCTTCAGTGACTGCGTCCTCAACTAGAAAAAATACAAAATATAGTACAACTCATCTCACTGATGGTGATGATAATACCACTTGGGCTTTATCAAATGATGCAACCACTGGTTCATTTATCGTTGATCTTGGTCAAGAACAAACCTTTGATGTTGTAGAATTAAAAGAATTTATTCAACAAGGACAAAGGATTGCAGGTTTTAGAGTTGATGTTGAAGTTGGCGGTCAATGGGTTGAATATGGCAAAGGTAGCACAGTTGGTTATCGTCGTTTAATTCAAGGAAAACCTGTAACCACAAGTAAAGTCAGAGTGACTATTACGGATGCACTAGCTACCCCAATTTTAAGTAATTTCTCACTTTATAAAGTACCAACCAGTATTGAAGTAACAGATGGCTACCCACTTGGTCTTGAGTATAAGTCTAATGATATAGCAGACACTAAGAATTCAACATGGCATAAAGAAACAGAAGGTGTTCGTGGAACATCTATGTGGACTAATCAACAAGGTGCGAGTGCTGAGTATACTTTTAGTGGTACAAAAGCTTACGTTGTTTCTACAGTAGATCCTAATCACGGTATTATGGAAATCTATATCGATGGTCAAAAAGTTGATGAAGTCAATACACAAAGTTCTGTGAGAAAGAGAAGTCAACTAGTTTATGAAACATCTGATTTAACTAATGGTGAGCATACCATCAAGTTAGTTGCTAAAACAAATCGTGCTATCGCAACAGAAGGTATCTTTGTTTTAAATAATGATGGTAATGGTATTTTTGAAATTGAACAAGCGACTTACCATGTTGCGAAAGGTGAAAACGTTAGCCTTGTTGTCAAGAGAAATGGTTCATCTGATAAAACATCTTCCATCAAGGTGATAACAGAACCAGGAACAGGTGTCCATGGTAAGGTTTATCAAGATACTACTCAAACCCTGACTTTTGCTCCAGGTGAAACAAGTAAAACAATTGACATACCAACGATTAAGTATCCAGACTCAGATGGTAACTTATTTGATTTCTTTGTTAAATTAGTGACTCCTTCAGAAAAATCACTTTTAGGTTTCACAACAACAGCTACCATCAATGTTGTACCAGAAACAGGTTTACCAGATTATCGTAGAGAAGTAGCTGATGATGCTAGTGAAATCATCTACCATGGAACATGGTTTAATAAAACTGGAACTAACAAATGGAGTAACTTCCCTAAAAATACTGACGAAGACAAACAAGATATTAGTCTAAGTATGTTCTTTGAAGGTGAAGGTATCGAAGTTATTGGGCATGTCGATCCAGGTCATGGTATTTATATCGTTGAGTTAGATGGAAAACCTCTTGAATTTAAAGAAGGTTACGGTCATTCTACTATTGTAGATGGTGTAGCATATTTTAGTGGTAAAGCTAACCAAAGACAAGGCAATCAAAAACTAGTCAATTTAGCTAATCTTTCAAAAGGTGTTCATTCCCTAACAATTCGCTTAGATCCAAATAAAAATGATAAAACACAAAATATTGGTATTCAAGTTGATAAATTTATTACCTTGGGTAGACAGTCACGTATTTTATCTAAAGTAGATGCCTTGAAAGATAAACAAGCAGCCTATGACGAATTGCTTGGATATACTCATCTAGCCAGTGATAAAGAGTTGTATCAAGAAAAGCTAAATACAATGAAATTAGAGCTAGAAGCAATTCTTCCTCGACTAGCTGTTATAGATGAGTTAACTCAAGATTTGATAAAATTGCTTGGAAATGATTCATCAAGCGATGACAAAGAAACACGCATTCCAAATGACTTCCCAAGCTATGAGTTACCAGAATCAGATTTTGTTCCTGAAACGAAGGTACCAAGTAAAGCACCGACAGCTGAAGATAAACCATCCATTGTGTTTACCAATGGAAAAGGGGTAGTCAACGAAGTGCCTGAATTAACCTTCTCAACAGAAAAACGAGAACTAAAAGATGACACATCAGGTGTCATGGTTCAACTAGAAGTTGGCGAAATCGCAGCTATCGAAGGCATCAGTGTTGGTCATAAAGAAACTAAAGACCCAAGCACACCAAATGTGCTTAAAGATCAAGACTATGACCTCTTTGATATCTCATTAGTTGATGCTAATGGTGAAGCTATTAGTCCATTAAAAGACACACTTGTCATCATGCCAGTAGACGAAGGTAAAACCGTAGGAAAAGTGGTTTACCTCCCAAATACTGACCAAGAAGAAGAGCTTGACTTTACGATGACAAGTTATGTGGACGCTAATGGTAAAACCCAACAAGGCGTTGTGTTTGTGGCAAAACACTTCAGTGAATATGGTATTGTTTATCAAGTGAGAGAAACAAAAATGCCATCAGACGCACCAACAGCACAAGATAAACCAGTCTTTGAAGGAACACTTGAAAGTAAGGTACCATCAGACGCGCCAAGTTATCAATTACTAGCCTTTGAAGGCAAAGTAGAGCCAATGAGTAAAGGGGATAAGCAAACAAAAGACAAAGTAGAGCAAAAAGAAGTGAAGAGTGCTTCAGCTACTACTTTACCAAACACTGGTGATGCGACAAACTCAGCAGTGTTAGGCACCATGTTAGCTTTATCATCACTAGCTTTATATGGTTATGGCAGAAAAAAAGGTGAGCAAGAGTGATAATTATTAATCCAAGTGTTCACTAAACAAAAAGACAAATCAGTTAACTGATTTGTCTTTTTTTTATGATTTAAAAAAATAATCGAAATCTGCTTGTGTCAAGCCAATCATAGGGTCAATGCTCATTAAATTTTCTTGTGTCAATCTTGTTGACTGAGTTTCATCAGTCTCAACACTAGTTTCTACAGTTGTATCAGATAGAGATTGCTTGAAATCGGTTAGTTGCTCAGTAGTCTTTTCAGGTTTAAAGCGTTCAATCAAAAAAGTATTCCTTTGGCTACCAATATGTTGTGTGGCATATTGAAAGGCACTGTAATCGCCCAACATGACAAGTTTATGTTTAGCTCTTGTTATAGCCGTATAAAGAAGATTTCTTTGCAACATGCGACCACTTTGTTGTGTTATCGGCAGAATCACAACTGGGAACTCACTTCCTTGCGCCTTATGGATGCTCATGGCATAAGCAAGGGTCAATTTATTCCAGTCATTACGCGCATAAGTCACCTCGACACCATCAAAATTAATAGTCATTTCGTCTTGTTTAGAGTCAGTGTACTTAGCAGGCATCAATTCAGTAATGTAGCCGATATCACCATTAAAGACACTAGCTTCTGGGTCATTCACCAAATGAAGGACCTTATCTTTCACTCGAAAACGAGTGTCATTAAATAAAAACTCTAATTGGTCATTCAAAGGATTCACTAATTCTTGCAGTAACTGATTAAGATGGGTAATCCCAGCTTGTCCTCGATACATTGGTGCAAGAATTTGGATATCTTTGGCAGCAATACCACTTTTAAGAGCAGCAGAAACAATTTTTGCCACGCTCTCAGGAATAAATGGCGTCTGACATTCAAAATAACTACGATCTGCTTTTTTTGTGGTGAAGTCACTAGGTAAAAGGCCTTCTCTAATTTGGCTAGCTAAGTCAACAATAGTGGATTGATTGGATTGTCTAAAAATCTTCTTTAATCTTACTTTAGAAAAGTCATCAATCTTTAGTAAGTCAGCTAAGACTTGACCTGGACCGACAGAAGGAAGTTGATCACTATCACCAACAATGATGACCTGAGTTGATGAGGCAATCGCAGAAAATAATTGATTGGCTAGCCAAGTATCAACCATCGAAAACTCATCAATAATAATCAGATGGGCATCTAGATAATCATCAAGGATTTGATAGTCGTTATCGCTATTTAAACCAAGATGTCTATGAATCGTGGCACTAGGTAATCCTGTTAACTCATTCATTCGCCTAGCAGCTCTACCTGTTGGTGCTGCTAGAATAATTGGAGAGTTATTATCAGTCAGAGATAGCTCATGCAAGTTAGCAAAACTTTGAATAATGCCATTAATGATGGTTGTCTTTCCTGTTCCAGGGCCACCAGTCAAAAAGAAAACTTTACTGGTCAGAGCTTTTTCAATTGCTTCTTTTTGACTGTCATCATAAGTCATATGATGGCTTAATTCAACTTTTTTAATTTCCTCTTTAATCGCTTCTACACTTGGAAAAGGTAATGAAGGAGGATTATCTAAAATCCTTTCTAAATGCTTTTTGATACCTGATTCAGCAAAAAATAAACTGTTATCAAAAATTTTGGTATCACTATTTTGAATTTTACCCGAGATAATCAACTGCCTTAACTCATCGGCAACAGCTTGATCAGAAATGGGAGTTTTTCTGGCTTCTTCTAAAAGAAGCAAACTTTTTTCCAATAATGTTTTGGCTTCAACGTAAGTATCACCTGTTTCAAGAGAAGTTTCAAGTAAGGTATGTAAAATGGCCGCCTGAAAACGTTCAGAAGCATCATCAAGAATACCAAGTTGCTGAGCGAGTTGGTCTGCCATTTTAAAGCCGATACCTTTAACATCTTCTACCAATTGGTAGGGATTTTTTGCGATAATATCCAAGGTTTGTTCTTTGTAAGCATCAAAAACTTGAAAAGCCATCTGGTTTTTTAGTCCATACTCAGCTAATTTGGCTAAAATTTGTTCTGTGCCATAGTTGATTTTTAACTTGGCTAGAAAGGCTTCTTTATTAACCTTTGACAGGCCACTGATTGTGTCAAGATGAGAAGGATCTTTTAAAATACTATCAATAGGATCATCTCCATAAAGGTCGATAATCTTTTCTGCTGTTTTTTTACCAATGCCTTTAAAGTGTTGACTAGAAAAATAGTTAATAAGACCAGCTTTTGATGGTTTTTCACGTTCATAACGTGACATTTTCAACTGCTCACCGTATTTAGGGTGCTTTGTCAGCTCTCCCCAGAAGGTATAGTTTTCTTCTTCAAAAATATCCGCCATAACACCTGTGACGATGATTTCAAAGTCATCAAACTCGCTATCTGTGTCCTCTATTTCAAGAAGAATGATTTTAAAAAAATTATTGGGATTGTCATAAATAATCCGTGTGACTGTGCCAGAAAAAAAGTATGTCATTGCTACCTCAACTAATTCGTTATTTGATGATAGAGAAAAACACGGCTTCCCGTGTTTTAATCATTATTGAATGTTCCAATCCTAGAAAATGGCCAATAGCGGAATTTCACCTCACCAATAATGGACTCTTTTGAAAAAGTGCCCACTTCACGACTATCTTTAGAGACAATCCTATCATCACCAAGGAGATAGTACTGGCCTTCAGGAACCGTAATGCTAAAGCTTGGGTTACCAGCGTTATTAGTAGTAAAGGCTTTAGAATTTAAAGCAAGTTCCTTAAAGAGTGCACTGTAGGAATATATTTTTTGTAACTTATCCTTTTTAAACGCTTCTTGATAATCTTCAAGATATGGTTCTTCAACGACCTCACCGTTAACGGTTAATACATCATTATCGTAGCTAATAGTATCTCCTGGGACACCAATGACCCGTTTAACAATTTTTTTATCGCCTTCTTCTTTAGCCACTACAATATCAAAACGATCAATTTTAGCCACTTTAACAACAAAGAGCCGCTCACCATTTGATAGAGTAGGATCCATCGAGTGCCCATCTACCAAAACATTGGCCCATAAAAATAGCCAAGAGAGAAAAAATAGTGTCATAAAGAGGATAAATCCTCCCCATTCTTTTATAAAACGTTTCATTGATATGCCTTTCTTTATCAAAAGTTAAGTAACTTTTTAGCTTTTTCGGTATTTTTAAAATGTAGTTTTGCTAGTTTCGCTAGAGTAGTTAGGCCATGTTTTTTGATAATCTGACTGGCGACGTCATCCGCTTTTGAACCTGCACCACTTGGCAAGCTAAAACCAACCGTCTGACCTAGTTCATCTAGATTCTTTAAAAACAGGTATCTTGCGATAATGGAACTAACGGCAACTGCTAGGAATTTTCCTTCAGCTTTTTCCTCAAAAGTTAAGGGATTAGAGAAATGGTTTTTTTCCTTTTTGACATAGCTCTCATAATTTTTTTGACTGGTAAAAGCATCGATAACAATCTTTTTTGGGCTCACGCCTTGCTGTAAAAGAAGGTAAATTGCTTGGTTGTGAAGAGCTACCTTGACAGAAACTGCATTGTGTTTTAAGCCTTTGCCGACCACCTCATTATATTTACTAGGAGGTAGCAGTAAAGATTTATGTGCTATCTTCTCTTGTAGAAGCGGTGCTATTTCTCTGATTTTACGATCTGTCAACGTTTTTGAATCATTGACTCCCAATTCTTTTAAAAAAGGATGATCTTTTGGGTCAACAAAACTTGCAACAACAGTAATGCCTCCAAAATAAGAGCCGTTTCCAACTTCGTCTGAACCAATCATGGCAAGGTTTTGATTGCTAATGGACGATGTTTTTTCTTCATTCTTTACCACTGAAAAGCCTAAAGTTTTAACTAATGGCTGTGGGTTTTTACCTTGAAAAACTACCTTACCAGAGGTGTAGATGAGAACACTAACGCCTTCTTTTTTAGCAGCAAATACAACATAAGGGTTAGAACTACTCATTTGATAGCTAGCTAATTCTTTTTTAATTCTTGTAAGTTGTTTTGTTTCATCAACTTGAATGACAATAGTATCCATATAAGATATTTTATCATAAAAAAGCTTTTTTAGGTCTTAGAGACTTTCAAAAACAGTAAATTCATCAGCAATAAGTAAAAAACATCACCCATTGATAGATGATGTTGAAGTAATATAATTTTGAAGTTTATTTAAATAAGTTGTTTAACATTAAAAAGATGCAACCACTTTTTCTTAAAAATAACAGTGAATGTGATGATCTAGAAAAATCTGCTGATAATCTACTAAATCCTCTGGGTGATAGTTGGCAATACCTGTCATTTCATAGGAGCGCCCTAATAATTCATACTTTTTCTCTCCAAATTGATGAAAAGGAAGTAATTGCACTTCGTTTATTTGTAACTTTTGAAATAATTCAGAAAAAGCTTTGGCATCCTCTAAGGAATCGTTGAAATTTGGTATTACTGGAATTCTAAGAACAATTTGTTTATTGTGTTGAAAAGCATAGGTGATATTTTTAATGATGATATTATTCTTCACGCCAGTTGTCATAGCATGCTTTAAAGAATCATAATGTTTCAAATCTGTATAGATAAAATCGACATATTGTATCAAGTCAACAAAGTTTTCATGCTTTGCAAAAGCAGTTGTTTCTATAGCTGTATGGATTCCTTTTTCTTTTGCAGCCTTTAAAATCGCTTTAGCAAATTGAAATTGAGCAAAAATTTCACCACCAGAAAGTGTTAAACCGCCACCTGATTCTTCATAGAAATCCTTATCTTTTAAAACTTCATCAATGATATCAGAGACACTTTTTTTCTCACCAATAATTTCTGGTAGCTTGGTAGTAGCGTTTAAAATTGTCTCGGGAGTTTTTCTTTGAGATTCGGGATTAGAGCACCATGGACATCTTAAAGGGCAGCCTTTCAAGAAAACAGTTGTTCTGATTCCTGGGCCATCATGTAAACTAAAATGTTGAATGTTAAAAATAATGCCAGCTTCTGTCATGATAATATCTCCTTCCTAGACCATTATATCATTCGAAAGAAGAAAAAACAATTACGAACGAAACAAAAGTGTTTCTTTATTTTTAACCCAAAAACTGTTAAAATGTAACTTGAGGTGAAAAAATGAAACGGTTAGATAAAATAGTTGATTTGGTTTCAAAGCATCAAAAAATTGATGTTAATACTCTTTCAGAAACATTGGGAGTTTCCAAGGTAACCATTCGTAAAGACTTAGACAAGTTAGAAAACAAAGGATTATTACATAGAGAACATGGATTTGCTGTTTTAAATAGTGGTGACAACTTAAATGTGCGTTTATCATATCACTATAATATTAAAAAAAGAATTGCTCAAAAGGCTGTTGAACTGATTCATGATAATGATACTATCATGATTGAATCTGGTTCTACTTGTGCTTTACTAGCTGAACAAATTTGTCAAACAAGACGAAATGTAAAAATTATCACCAATTCATACTTTATTGCTAACTTTATCAAGCAGTATGATAATTGCCAAATTCTTTTGCTGGGGGGAGATTATCAAACTGACTCAGAAGTTACAGTTGGTCCACTATTAAAAGAAATGATTTCTTATTTTCATGTTGACAGAGTTTTTGTTGGGACTGACGGCTTTGACATAAAAAGTGGTTTTATGGGTAAAAATATGATGCGATCTGAAGGGGTTAGGTGTATGGCTGATCATTCTGAAGAGCTGATTATTCTAACGGATTCCAGTAAATTTTCAAAGCATAGTTTGGTTCACCAATTCTCTTTAGAACGTGTTAATCGTGTTATTACGGATAACAATATTGACACTAATATCGCTAATTTGTTACTTTCTAGTGATATTATTCTAGAAAGGGTTTGAGAAAAATGAGTAGGTTAAATCCAGAAAGAAAAAGGTTATTAGCCAAAGTAGCCTATCTTCACTTTGTTGAAGGCAAAAATCAAACAGAGATTGCTAAAGAATTAAATATTTATCGTACAACGATTAGCCGAATGATCGCAAGAGCAAAAACTGAAGGTATCGTAAAAATAGAAATCGCCGATTATGATTCAAATTTATTTGCCCTAGAAGAATATGTAAGAAAAAAATATCATTTAAAAAAAATAGAAATTGTTGATAGTAGTAAAGAAGATGATTTTGTAGACACTCTAGTCCGCGTGGGACAAGTGGCTTCAGAAGTTGTTAGAAGCAGTATCAAAGACAATCATCGTATTGGTATTTCATGGGGAAAATCATTGAGTTATATGATTAGTTCAATAACGCCAAGAGCTGTTAATGATATCACTGTATTTCCTCTGGCAGGTGGTCCAAGTTATATTAATGTTGAATATCATGTTAATACCTTAGTTCATCAGCTGGCACAAGCTTTTCACGGAAAAAGTATTTTTATCAATGCAACTGTCATTCAAGAAAATAAAGAACTGGCACAGGGTATTTTAAAATCAAAATATTTTGAAGCGATTAGATCAGATTGGAAGTGTCTTGATGTCGCTATTGTTGGTATTGGAGGAGCACCAAATAAGGATCTTGAGAGTCAATGGAGAGATCTTCTTTCTGAAAAAGATTATAAAATCCTAAAAAAAGAAAAGGCAGTCGGAGAAGTTTGTTGCCGCTTCTTTAATGAAAAGGGAGAACCAGTTTATGAACAGCTGCAAGAAAGAACAATCGGTATCAGTCTTGAACAATTGAGACAAGTCCCTTTGACGATTGCTATTGCCTGTGGAGAGTACAAGTCACAAGCTATATTAGCTGCCATCAAAGCCAAATTTATTGATTATTTAATTACCGATAAACAAACTATTTTAGCCTTATTAGCTAATGATGGCGATAATAATAATCAACGATTTTAATAAAAAAGATTCCTGAGATAATCTCAGGAATCTTTTTTATTTGCACAATCGTGCAATAATAAATAAACAAGCACAATTGTATTGACGCCAAAAAAATAAAATGGTAAATTTAATTTAAGATAATGAAACCGGTTACATATACAAAGCATTAAAGAAAGGATTGCCAATGGAACTTATTGTTGCAGATCAAATAATCATGGGGTTGATTTTAAATGCTGGAGATGCTAAACAACACATTTACCAAGCTTTGAAATTAGCGAAAGAAGGAGCGTTCGAAGATAGTCAAAAAGAAGTAGAATTAGCTGACAATGCCCTATTAGAAGCTCATAATTTACAGACACAATTTTTGGCACAAGAAGCAAGAGGAACAAAAACCGATATCACAGCCTTGTTTGTTCACTCTCAAGATCACCTAATGACCACTATTACGGAAATCAATTTAATCAAGGAAATCATTGAATTACGTCAAGAGTTACAAATGAAAGGAGCAAAAAAATGATAAAAATTGGATTATTTTGTGCAGCTGGTTTTTCAACAGGAATGTTGGTAAACAATATGAGAATTGTTGCAGAAAAAAAAGGTATTGAGGCAGAAATTGAAGCTTATTCTCAAGCAAAGTTAGCTGATTATGCGTCTCATTTAGATGTTGCTTTATTAGGGCCACAAGTCGCTTATACTTTGGATAAATCACAAAAGATTTGTGAAGATTGCCATATTCCGATTGCAGTCATTCCAATGGCTGACTACGGTATGTTAGATGGTGAAAAAGTTCTTAACTTAGCTCTTGGTATTTTACATACAAAAGCATCATAAGGAGTTTAAAATGGCTAAAGTAAACTTTGAAAAAATTATTACGCCTATTATGCGTTTTGTTAATATGCGAGGGATTATTGCTCTTAAAGATGGTATGTTAGCTATTTTACCTTTAACAGTAGTAGGTAGTTTATTTTTGATTGCCGGACAAATTCCTTTTGAAAGTGTTAACCAATCTATAGCTAACATTTTTGGTCCTAACTGGACAGAACCTTTTATGCAAGTTTATTCAGGAACGTTTGCAATCATGGGACTAATATCTTGCTTTTCAATTGGCTACTCTTACGCTAAAAATTCTGGTGTAGAACCATTACCTGCTGGAGTACTCTCGCTATCATCTTTCTTCATTCTACTAAAATCATCTTATATCCCAGAAAATGGAGAAGCTATTGGAGATGCTATCAGTAAAGTTTGGTTTGGCGGACAAGGTATTATAGGAGCTATTATCATCGGTCTGGTCGTTGGTGCTATTTATACAACTTTTATTCAACGACATATCGTTATTAAAATGCCTGAACAAGTCCCTCAAGCTATCGCCAAACAATTTGAGGCCATGGTTCCAGCCTTTGTCATTTTTGTTCTATCAATGCTGATTTACATTATTTCTAATGCAGTGACAAAAGGTGGCACTTTTATTGAAATGATTTATGATGTTATCCAAGTCCCATTACAAGGATTAACTGGTTCTTTATATGGTGCTATTGGAATAGCTTTCTTCATTTCATTTTTATGGTGGTTTGGTGTCCATGGTCAATCGGTGGTCAATGGTATTGTGACAGCTTTATTACTGTCTAATTTGGATGCCAACAAGGCTTTACAACAAGCTGGTAATTTATCACTTGATCAGGGAGCACACATTGTTACCCAACAATTTTTAGATAGTTTTTTAATCATTTCAGGTTCAGGAATAACCTTTGGTTTAGTGATTGCCATGTTATTTGCTGCAAAATCAAAACAATATCAAGCCCTAGGAAAAGTTGCTGCTTTTCCAGCTATTTTCAACGTCAATGAACCAGTTGTTTTTGGGTTTCCAGTTGTTATGAATCCTGTAATGTTCATACCATTTGTCCTGGTGCCTGTCCTTTCTGCCATTATTGTTTATGGTGCAATCGCTATAGGTTTCATGCAACCTTTTGCTGGTGTCACATTACCTTGGAGCACTCCAGCAATTATTTCAGGATTTATGGTTGGTGGCTGGCAGGGAGCTGTTATCCAAATATTGATATTAACTTTATCAACAATCATTTATTTCCCTTTCTTTAAGTTTCAAGATAAGTTGGCCTATGAAAAAGAAGAAACAACGGAGTAACACTTGCTTGCACATTCGTGCAATTCTATTTCATTTTAAAATTCTCACTGCCTTTCGTGATTAATACTGCTTTTTGTGATAAAATAGTTACGAAAGAATATAAAATGATTACGAAAGAAACAAAATGGAGGAAGAATCATGGAAAAAGGACAAACATCTTATTTTGGTCAACTTACTGAAAGAATGCAAAAATATCGTGAAGCTGTCTTGGATAAAAAGCCATATATTGATGCTGAACGTGCTATTCTTGTCACCCAATCGTATCAAAAACATTTAAATAAACCCTCTAATTTAAAGCGAGCCTACATGCTTCAAAATATTCTAGAAAATATGACTATTTATATTGAGGATGAAAGTTTGATTGCTGGAAATCAAGCATCATCCAATAAAGATGCACCGATTTTCCCAGAATATACTTTGGAATTTGTTTTAAATGAACTTGATCTATTTGAAAAACGTGACGGGGATGTCTTCTACATTACTGAAGAAACCAAAGAACAATTGCGTTCTATAGCTCCGTTTTGGGAAAATAATAATCTTCGAGCAAGATGTGGTGTCTTGTTACCAGAAGAAGTACAAGTTTATATGGAAACAGGCTTCTTTGGTATGGAAGGTAAAATGAATTCAGGTGATGCTCATTTAGCTGTCAACTATGACAAATTATTGAAGTACGGTCTTAAAGGATTTGAAGAAAAGGCTCGTGCTGCTAAAGCTTCTCTTGATTTAACCGTCCCTGAAAATATTGATAAGTATCATTTCTATGATTCTGTTTTCATTGTTATTGATGCTGTTAAAACCTATGCCAAACGTTACGCTGATTTAGCTAGAGAATTGGCAAAAACAGCGAATTCAAAACGTAAGGAAGAATTGCTTGAAATAGCAAGAATTTGTGATAAGGTGCCTTATGAACCAGCAGAAACTTTTGCTGAAGCCGTTCAATCCGTGTGGTTTATCCAATGTATTCTTCAAATAGAATCAAATGGTCATTCTTTATCATATGGACGATTCGATCAATATATGTATCCTTATGTTAAAGCTGATTTGGAATCTGGACGTGAAACAGAAGATTCCATTGTTGAGCGTTTAACGAATTTATGGATTAAGACACTAACCATTAATAAAGTTCGTAGCCAAGCACATACGTTTTCATCTGCAGGTAGTCCACTATATCAAAATGTCACAATAGGTGGACAAACTCGTGATCAAAAAGATGCTGTTAATCCACTCTCTTATTTAGTTCTTCGCAGTGTCGCACAAACAAAGCTACCCCAACCTAATTTAACTGTTCGCTATCACCAAGGGTTAGATAATCGCTTTATGAATGAGTGTATTGAGGTTATGAAACTTGGTTTTGGTATGCCAGCGATGAACAATGATGAAATCATTATTCCATCTTTCATCAAAAAAGGGGTTGCCAAAGAAGACGCCTATGATTATTCAGCTATTGGCTGTGTAGAAACAGCAGTTCCTGGTAAATGGGGATACCGTTGTACAGGTATGAGTTATATTAACTTCCCTAAAATTTTATTAATTACTATGAATGATGGCATTGATCCAGCCTCTGGTAAACGTTTTGCCACAGGGCATGGACATTTCAATGACATGAAGAGTTATGAGCAATTTAAAAAAGCCTTAGATGAGACACTTCGAGAAATTACACGTATGAGTGTTATTGTAGAAAATGCTATTGACCTTGGTTTAGAGCGTGAAGTACCAGATATTTTATGTTCGGCGCTAACAGATGATTGTATTGGCCGTGGTAAGACGATTAAAGAAGGTGGAGCAGTTTATGACTACATTTCTGGTCTTCAAGTTGGTATTGCGAATTTATCTGATTCATTAGCAGCAATGAAAAAATTAGTCTTTGAAGAAGAACGTCTAACAACCAAAGAACTTTGGCACGCTCTTGAAACAGACTTTGCTGGTGATAGAGGAGAAGCTATTCGTCAAATGCTAATCAATGATGCTCCAAAATATGGAAATGATGATGATTATGCTGATAACTTAGTTGTCGAAATTTATAACACTTATATTGATGAAATTGCTAAATACCCTAACACACGTTACGGTAGAGGACCAATTGGAGGCATTCGCTATTCAGGAACCTCATCTATTTCAGCAAATGTGGGACAAGGTAGAGGCACATTAGCAACTCCAGATGGACGTCATGCAGGCACACCTTTAGCAGAAGGATGTTCCCCAGAACACAGTATGGATAAAAAAGGGCCAACTTCTGTTTTGAAATCAGTGTCTAAATTACCGACAGAAGAAATTGTTGGTGGTGTGTTACTAAACCAAAAAGTTAATCCACAAACACTAGCAAAAGAAGAAGATAAAATGAAATTGATGGCTTTGTTGAGAACATTTTTCAATCGTCTACACGGCTATCATATCCAATATAATGTTGTCTCTCGTGAAACATTGATAGATGCCCAAAAACATCCTGAAAAACATCGTGATTTAATTGTCCGCGTTGCAGGGTATTCAGCCTTCTTCAATGTACTGTCAAAAGCAACTCAAGATGACATTATAGAACGTACAGAACATACCTTATAAATATCAGAGGAAATAAAAACATGGAATTTATGTTAGATAGTTTAAACTTAGATGCTATTAAAAAATGGAATCGCATTTTACCGCTTGCAGGAGTAACTTCCAATCCCTCGATTGCCAAAAAAGAGGGAAAAATAGATTTCTTTCAACGGATTAAGGACGTTCGGTCCATTATTGGTGATAAAGCATCTATTCATGTGCAAGTCATTGCCCAAGATTATGAAGGGATTTTAAAAGACGCTGCTGAGATTCGTAAGCAGTGTGGCGAAAATATTTTTGTTAAGGTTCCTGTAACAACAGAAGGTCTTGCTGCCATCAAAACCTTAAAAGCCAAAGGTTATCATATTACAGCAACAGCTATTTATACCACCTTTCAAGGATTGTTGGCTATTGAGGCTAGAGCCGATTACTTAGCACCTTATTATAATCGAATGGAGAACCTTAATATTAATCCAGAAGCAGTGATTGGACAATTAGCAGAAGCTATTGACAGGGAATGTTCAGAAAGTAAAATTTTAGCGGCTAGTTTTAAAAATGTCAGTCAAGTCAATAAGTCATTGGCTTTAGGTGCGCAGGCTATTACCGCAGGGCCAGATGTTTTTGAATCAGGTTTTGCTATGCCATCTATTCAAAAAGCAGTAGATGATTTTTCTAAGGATTGGGAATCTATATACCAAACAAATAGTATTTAAAAACGTCATATCATTATTATTTAGCTTTTCAAGACATAATAAATAATAAAGGAGAACCATTATGAGAATATTTGCTAGTCCGTCACGTTATATTCAGGGTAAGAATGCTTTGTTTGAAAACGATAAAGCAATTTTAGAATTAGGGTCAAGTCCAATTTTATTATGTGATGAGTTTGTTTATGATATTATTGGTCATGATTTTGAAACTTACCTACACCAATATGGTTTGTCAGTGACTCGTGTCAATTTTCAAGGCGAGGCTTCAGATAATGAAATTAATCGTGTTGTTGAAATTGGTCTTGAGAAAAAAAGTGATTTAGTCATTGGTCTAGGTGGGGGTAAAACGATAGATAGTGCTAAATCTATAGCTGACATACTAAATGTTCCTGTTGTGATTGCTCCAACTATTGCTTCAACAGATGCTCCTACATCTGCTTTGTCAGTTATCTATACTGATGATGGTGCTTTTGAAAAATATATTTTCTATTCAAAAAACCCAGAATTAGTTTTAGTGGATACTAAGGTGATTAGTCAATCACCAAAAAGATTGTTAGCATCAGGCATAGCAGACGGATTAGCAACCTGGGTAGAAGCACGCGCCGTTTCTCAAAAAAATGGTGCCACCATGCTCGGTTCAGGACAGACCTTGACAGGACTAGCTATTGCACAAATGTGTGAGAAAATCTTGTTTGAAGATGGTGTTAAAGCCTTACTGAGTTGTGAGCAAAAAGTGGTTACAAAACCACTAGAAAATATTATCGAAGCAAACACCTTACTCAGTGGATTAGGTTTTGAAAGTGCAGGACTCGCTGCTGCTCACGCTATACATAATGGCTTTACCGCTTTGTCTGGAGATATTCATCATCTGACTCATGGAGAAAAAGTAGCTTATGGGACTTTGACACAATTATTCTTAGAAAATAGACCAAAAGAAGAATTTGATAAATATGTCCGCTTTTATCGCGAAATTGGCATGCCAACCACATTGAAAGAAATGCATTTAGATAATGCTGATTATAAAGAACTTTTAAAGGTTGGTAAACAAGCTACCGCTAAAGGAGAAACAATTCATCAAATGCCGTTTGAAATAACTGCAGAAGATGTGGCAAATGCTCTTTTAGCTGTTGATGCTTATGTTAAAGCATTACCTTAAAGTGATTATCCGTCTAAACAAGATAGTTTAGGCGGTTTTTTAGCTTTATCATATCTGAAAAGACAAAAGTACTAATAGATATGATAGAGCTTTTTTGTTGATAAAAAATCATTTATAGTAAAAAGAAATCACATTAATAGTGACAAATGATAAGCTGTCAAACACAAAAAATTAAAAATAATGCACAATATCGATTGCCTCGCTTTAATTTCCTAGTTGAAAACGTTATAATAGAGATATGAATAAATCAAAAAAAATTAAGTGGCTAGTTGGTCTTATTGTCAGTGTTCTAGCAATTCTGTTTTTTGTATTACTTTTACCTCAAATCAATTCTCAAAAAGAAAATGTTTCAAAAGAATTGCCAGACAAAACGGCAGTAACCACAAAAGACAAAGCAGTAGAAAAAACAAAAGCCAAAGTCACTTACAAACTATCTGACGCAGAAAAAGAACAGTTAAAACAACGCTTTGCTCCCTTAAAAGCAGTGAATGAAGAAGTTATCGCTTATATCTATGCGCCAGGAACGCAACTTGATGAGCCGGTACTTCATACGGGAGATAATCATAAATACTTGGAGCAGACTATTACTGGTGAGTACTCACCTTATATGGGTGCGGTGTTTATGGATATGGACAATCATCCAAATTTTCAAGATCGTTTGACTTGGCTGTTTGGTCATGCTAGAGGAAGTACTGTTCCTGATCATAGGATGTTTAATGATGTCAATTTCTACGATGATAAAACCTATTTTGATGAGCATCCTTATCTAGTGATTGAAACGCCTGAGCGCTATTATTATTATGAAGTTGCCTTTATGATTATTGTGCCAGAAACAACTGCCTTTTATAGAACGAGTTTTGAAAATGACCAAGTCTTTTTAGAACAATTAAGAGAGGTTCAAAAAGAGGCTATTGTCAAAAATGACGCCATTAAAATTAAGGCTTCAGATCGCTATTTAGTACTTTCAACTTGTCGAGAGGAAGATGAAACGATTAGATCTAATCTCTATTTAAGACAAATACCTGATGCTGAACTACCTGAATTTTTAGAAAAAAATAAAGAAAAACTAACCTATGTGCCAACAAGATGAACTCATCTGGTAGAAAATAGCTCTGAGATTGTCAAATTTGAAAAATTCGATATAATAAAATGTAAGAGGTGACGTATGGATAATAAAAATCGTTATAAATTTACTTTTGGAGACAAATCATTAACTCTAACAACAGATAAAGATAATCTATTTATGGAAGAAGTTGAACGTGTTGCGAGAGAAAAATATGAGGCCATTAAAGAAAAATTACCACAAGCTGACAATGAAACCGTGGCTATTTTGATGGCTATCAACACCTTATCAAAACAGTTGGTCAGAGAAATTGAGTTTGACAAAAAAGAAAGAGAATTAGAAGAATTACGTGGCAAATACATGGGTGACTTGCAAGAAAAAATCAACGCCAGTGAAGTAGGTGAAGACTACTAATGTTATCACTTATCATTTTATTAATACTAGCGTGGCATTTCTACATTGGCTACTCGCGCGGAATTATTCTTCAAGGCTATTATTTTTTGGCAACTATTGTGTCACTTATTATTAGTAGTTTGTATTATAAACCCCTTGCCAAGGCAATTACATTATGGGTTCCTTATTCCAATCCGGCTGAGGATGTCAAAGTTTTCTTTTTTACCGATGTTCCAATTTTCGAATTGGATAAGGTCTATTATGCAGGTGTTGCTTTTTTAAGCATTTTCATTGCCAGCTATTTAGCCTTTCGTCTACTAGGCATCTTTATGAACTTGATAGATTTAGACCTTTATGACACCCTAACCTTTAACTGTATTAGTGGTGCTTTATCGGTTTTAATGACCATGCTCTTTTTCAACATGGCATTAAGTGTTTTAGCCACCGTACCGATTCCTTTTATCCAAAACATCCTTTCAAAAGAAGTGATGACTCAGTTATTGATTACATTTTTCCCTACAGCTTTTTTATTTAAAATGCTTTGGGTAACAAACATACTAAAGTAAGGAATTTCCTTGCTTTTTTTATTGGCTATCATGAGAAAACACACAAAAGTAGTCAAACATTAAAGATAGGACGAGCAGTTTTTTCTGCTATAATATAAGCATGAATACAAAAATATTAGACGATTTAGAATTTAACAAAGTTAAAAAAAGACTAGAGTCTTTTTTAAAGACCAAACAAGGTCACGAAGAACTACTTCACTTAGCGCCAAGTAGTGAACGAGAAAAGATTGAAAAAAGTTTTACCGAGCTTTCTGAGATGGCGGCTATTTTCACCAACTCACAAGGTTTTTCAATCGGTTCTACTGAAGACATTTCACATAGTTTAAAACGGTTAGAATTAGAGGCTGATCTCAATATTCAAGAGCTATTGGATGTTAAAAAAATATTGAAAATCTCATCAGAATTAAAAACCTTTCACAACGATTTAGAAAATGTCACCCTTGATTTCTTAGAAGAACTTTTTAACAAGATTAATCCTTTTCCTGCTCTGCAAGGGAGTCTTGAAGCGATTAATGATGCTGGCTTTATTGAAGATTTTGCAAGTCCTGAACTCATCAGAATTCGTAGGATTATCCAACAAGAAGAACGTCAAGTCAGACAGACCCTACAAGAAATCTTAAAAAAACAAGGCGATTTACTCTCAGAAAGTTTGATTGCAAGCCGTAATGGTAGAAGTGTTTTACCTGTGAAAAACACCTTTAGAAATCGTATTTCAGGAGTTGTTCATGACATTTCTGCTTCAGGCAATACCGTCTATATTGAACCACGAGCGGTAGTGAAACTAAATGAGGAAATTACTCAAGCAAGAGCAGATGAACGTTACGAGATAGCCAATATCCTACGTCAACTCTCAGCTATGCTTAGAGAACATGTCTCTGAGATTAGAAACAATGCTTGGCTAATTGGACATCTTGATTTTTTACGAGCTAAATACCTTTATATGGTTGAACATAAAGCAAGTATTCCAATGATTACGACCGATCATTCGATAACTCTCTTAAATGCTCGTCATCCCTTGATTGAAAATCCTGTTGCTAATGATATCCACTTTACAAAAGAACTGAACACCATTGTGATTACAGGTCCAAATACCGGTGGTAAGACCATTATGTTAAAAACACTAGGTTTAGCGCAGCTAATGGCACAATCGGGTTTACCTGTCTGGGCGGATAAAGGTAGTAAGGTTACTATCTTCAATCAGATTTTTGCTGATATTGGTGATGAGCAATCCATCGAACAAAGTCTTTCGACTTTTTCAAGTCATATGACTAATATCGTCTCTATCCTCAATCAAGCTGATAGTAAATCCTTAGTCTTATTTGATGAGATTGGCGCAGGAACTGATCCACAAGAAGGGGCAAGCCTTGCGATCGCTATTTTAGAACATTTACGTCTATCAGACATCAAAACGATGGCAACCACTCACTACCCAGAACTAAAGGCTTACGGGATTGAAACACAACGTGTTGAAAATGCTAGCATGGAGTTTGATATTGTCACATTAAGTCCGACCTATCATTTCATGCAGGGTGTCCCAGGTCGCTCAAATGCTTTTGAAATCGCAAGACGTCTTGGTTTATCAGAAATCATTATTTCAGAAGCTAGTCAAATGACTAATCAAGATAGTGATGTTAACCGCATCATTGAACGATTGGAGCAACAGACCATTGAAAGCAGACGTCGCTTAGATAATATCAAGGAAGTTGAACAAGAAAACCTCAAATTTAACCGTGCTGTTAAAAAACTCTATAATGAATTTAACCATGAAAAAGAAAAAGAACTAGAAAAAGCGACTGAAGAAGCTCGTCACATTGTTGATATGGCACTTTCAGAAAGTGAAACTATTCTAAAACAGCTGCATGATAAGTCACAGTTAAAAGCACATGAAATTATTGAAGCTAAAACCCAGTTGAAAAAATTAGTGCCTGAACCGGATCTTTCAAAAAATAAGGTCTTAAAGAAGGTAAAAAAAGCGCGTGCTGCGCGTGTGGGTGATGATATTATTGTGATCAGCTATGGTCAACGTGGAACCTTAACCAATCAATTAAAAGATGGCCGCTGGGAAGCACAAATTGGCTTGATTAAAATGACCCTTTCAGAAGATGAGTTTAATTTGGTCAAAGAAGAAAAAACGACAGGCACCAAAAAACAAGTGCAAGTTGTTAAAAAAATGGGTAATCATTCGCCGCAAGCTCGTCTTGATCTACGAGGTAAGCGTTACGAAGAAGCTATGCAAGAACTTGATGCTTTCATTGATCAAGCCTTATTAAATAATCTCGCTCAAGTAGACATTATTCATGGGATTGGTACTGGTGTGATTCGTGAGGGTGTGACTAAATATTTAAGACGCAACAAACACGTTAAAAGCTTTGGTTATGCGCCTCAAAATGCTGGTGGATCCGGTGCTACCATCGTTAATTTTGGTTAGCGTATCAAATAGTGGTCAAAGTGATTATTTTACTGTAAAATAGTACTGTAAAAAATAAAAGGAGAATTGAAATGGTAAAAGCAGTAACAGATGCAACCTTTGAAGAAGAAACAAAAGACGGAATCGTTCTCGTTGACTTTTGGGCAACTTGGTGTGGTCCTTGTTTAATGCAAGCACCTATCTTAGAACAAATTGCTGAAGAAGTCTCAGAAGACGAGCTTAAAATTGTGAAACTTGATGTCGATCAAAATCCAGCAACTGCTCAAAAATTTGGTATTATGAGCATTCCCACCTTGCTCTTTAAGAAAGATGGTCAAGTGGTTAAACAAGTCGCTGGTGTTCACAATAAAAATCAAATCAAAGCAATTGTTGCAGAATTAAGTAACTAATAAAAAGAAGCTCTTTGTCAACTATAATGATTGATGAAAGCTAAATGTGAGAAGACTAAATCATTTTAGTCTTCTTTTTTTATGCTTAAAACAATAATTTTTTATTTTAAGGTTTTTCATGTTAGAGACTTAATGTTGCTACCTGTCACTTTTTTATCGTTAATTTAGTTCAATTATATATGTAAGTAATAATAAATAGAGGAATATAACACTATTTTTATCAGTTATAACTTTTTTAAAAGTTAACATTTCGGTATTTTTATTATTGACAAGTCATAATATTTGATGTATTTATAAAATTAATTTATAATACCTCTGTACATTTTTACATATAATGTATATTTCTAATTGAAAAAGGAGCATAAATGTTTACTAGAAAAAATAAATATGAAACGAAACAACGTTTCACTATTAAAAAATTTAAAATTGGAGTGGCATCGGTCTTAATTGGTACCCTCTTTGCTGGATTTGTTACTCAAGTTTCAGCTGACCAATTAACAGATGAAACATCTCCAGTTGCTACATCAGAAGTATCAACAGTTATAGATGAATCAGTACCATCAGAAGATGAGACTACAGTACCGGAAGCAAATCCAACCTCTGTAGATAACCAAAAGGCAATAGTAGATGAGTCGACAGTAGTTGCAGATGAATTAATACCATCAGAAGATGAGACTACAATACCGGAAGCAAATCCAACCTCTGTAGATAGTCCAAAGGCAACAGTAGATGAGTCGACAGTAGTTGCGGATGAATCAATAGCATCGGAAGACGGTATGACAATACCGGAAGAAAAACCAACCTCTGTGGACAGTTCAATGGCAATAGTAGATGAGTCGACAGTAGCTACAGATGAGTCAACACCATCAGAAGACGGTACGACAACACTGGAAGTTGAGTCAACGATAGCGGAAACGAATAAAACTGAAAAGTATAAAGTCACAAATACTATTCCAACTGATAAAGAAAATAATGCTATCCCTCGTCCCCAAAATGAAGGCCAAGCTATCCCAGAAAGAACTGGATTTAGAATTGATTCTGTTACTAATAATATTAGAATTACAGAAAATACAAATGTTCCAAATTCAGTTGCTTCAGCTTTTATTAATGGCAGTAATAATGCTAACAATACACCAACTGGATGGGGAATTAATATTTCTTTTGACCTGTCTCAAACGAAACCTGGTCAAACAACTAAAATTGCTTTTAATAATTTAGGTGAAATCCGAGAGATGACAAGAAATAAAAAAGATATCTTGGCTTCTGATGGAAAAACTGTATTAGGTACAATCACCAAACTAGATAGAATTTTTGAAGATGGCGGCAATAGGCAACCATTTTGGGCACAAAGAATCGCTGATGGAAAAACAATAGACCAACGTTTACTAGCGGACCCACCAATAGTAGCTGAAGCTGGAAAATTCGTTTATACCATTACTTGGAGTGAAGCAGTGTCGCAATATCAGGTTGCTCAATACTCTGTTTCAAATGATTCGGCAGAAGGATTTTTGGTGCCGAGTGTCTCAAAAAATAAAACTATTGAAGCGAATATTGCTGTTGATGGTAATGTCATCACATCATCAACATATATTTTGCCTAGACAAAATATGACTGCTATTAATAGTCCTACACGTGTTTCATTAGAAACAGTTAATGGTATCACCTACAATAACAATGTTATGACTTCTAAGAATGATTCTGTGGTAATTGATACGGATTCTGATATTACATATGGAGTTGGTACCACATTTAATGTAAAACTTGCAGATTCTGATTTCATAACATTTAAGAACATTGGTTTAAAATCAATTGCATCAGATGGTGGCTATGTGACATATAGGCCCTATAGTAGAGGGGCCGGTGCCAAACCTAATAGTAATGATGTTTGGATATTGAATGATGGAAGAATACTGCCTGATGGAACCCCTTCTCGTTTTGTATTAACACCAAGATTAATATCACCTACTGAAGTTGAATTTAAAATCACTCAAGGTACTATCATGGGTGGTTCGGTTGTTTCCATACCTCTAGATAGAATGGGTATTGAGAAAGCAATGACAATGAATACCTTTGATTATGCTCACATTACATATAATGATAGGGGACAAATCATTGGCGGTAAGATTGGAGATGACCGTACTAATGCTACTTTGATAGTTAAAGGAGTTGATCCAAATGGTAGACCTGTTGGTGAGGGTGAGAATGTCTTAACAACTGTTTCTAATAAGTGGGCGGTTAATGCTTATACCACTCAAACAAGAACTGTCTTAACAGGGGAAGTCATTGTCGAGCTTGTTGATGTTGCGACAAGAGAAGTACTTAAGACTGAAGACACTAGGTACAATGGTCTTGTAACACTTGCTGATGATGGTTCTTTTGAGAGTAATAGTATTTTAGGGTCACGCTATGACTTAACAAACTATGTACCACCTTTAACTTTAAATGGTCCAAAAGGTGAAGAATACGTGAGAGTTGATTTCACTCCAAACAATCAAAGAGGAACCATCAATAATACCAATATGGATATTGATAAGGATGGTATTCCTGATACTATTGTTCAGTATAGGTACGTGAGAAAGTTTGCTAATAAGGAAGTTTCTCGTAATATTGCATACAAGTATTCTGATAGTCAGGAGACACCAACAAATCTAAGAGGTACAAAAGCTTTTAATCCAGTAAAACAAAGTGTTAACTTTACTGGAACTATTAAAGTTAATGCTAAGCAGGAAGCTGTGTTAGATGAGAATAATAATCCTACTTACATTAATTGGACACCAAGTTCTCAAACATTACCAGAAAAATCTTCACCACTTTTAGATAATTATACTTATGATATAGCAATCGTTGATGAGAAGTCTGTTTCTGGTGATATTGAAGCAGAGCGTCAAACGAAAAATAATGTTTTAATTTACGATAAGTATGAAGCATCACTTCCAGAAGTTGTAGTGACTTACTCACCTATTGTTAAAACAGTTACACCAATACCACCAGCAAATCCTGGTGATCCACTTATTCCTGGTGATCCGAGTGGTACTCCAATTAAACCAGGAGATCCAATTGATCCTAATAATCCAGATGGTCCAACTTGGACTAAGGAACAGCTTGATAATCTTTCTAAACAATTCAACCGTACAATCAAATATATTGATAATAATGGTAAGCCTATTTCTTCGATTGAAGTAGATAAACCAGGCTCTGTTCCTGATGGATCAAAAGATATTATTAAGGATGCTGTTAGATATTATCGTTCAGTAACAATTAATTTTGCTACTGGAGAAAAGACATTTGGTCAATGGCAACCAGTAAAAGGTGAAGGCACCTTTGAGACAAAAGCGTCACCAGTGATAAAAGGATATATTGCAAATAAGAAAGTAGTTGAAGGACCTGAGGTAACTATTAATAACCAAACAGATTCAAGTACTGTTGAACTTCCTGAAATTACTGTTGTTTATCGCCCACTAGGCAGCTATGTGCCACATGTGCCAGCAGGCTTTGAACCAGACCCAGAAAACCCAATTCCTTCTATCCCATACCCTAATGACCCAGCAGACCCAACTAAACCAGGTAAGCCTG
>NZ_JAENBO010000005.1 GCF_016481305.1 Streptococcus pacificus
CTTTATCACCTGTTGGTTGTCCATTGGCTAACAGATTAACAACAACTTCTGTTGGACGTTTACCATCTTGGTTATTAGCATCATCCCAAATTTTCTTACCTGAAATTTGTGTCACACTTGGTAAGTGAGTGTTAGTAATTGTAACATTACCAGCAGTCAGTGGACCAATTTCTGAAGTATAGCCAGTAACTGTTCCTACCTCTTGAACAGAGTAAACAATAACCTTACCGGCAGCTTTTTCTGGTAAATCTGACCATGTATATGACCAGTTATCAGTAGCAGTTACATCAACTGCATCCCCTGATTTTTCACCATCGGCATAAAGTTGGACTTTAATGCTGTCTGGACGGATACCATCTTGGTTGTTATTATCAATCCAAGCTTTAGTTACTCTAATGCTTGTTTTACCAGGTTGATAACTATTGGTAATGTTGAAGCCCTCGTAAGTTGTTGTGTATTCTGCGACAGCATCTTCTGTGACAGTATAAACAATCTTCTTACCTGCTTTATACTCATCTAAATCGGTAAATTCATATGCCCAGTCATTAGCAGCTGTGACAGTCACTTTTTTATTCGTTGGTTGACCATCTGCTAGGAGGTTGACAACGACTGAATCCGGACGTTTACCATCTTGGTTGTTAGCATCATCCCAGATTTTCTTACCTGAAATACTAATTTTACTTGGTGTATGGTTGTTTGTAATATCATAACCAGAAACAACTGCGTCATATTCTGGAACAGCCTCTTCAGCTACAGAATATTGAATAGGAGTTCCTTGAGCATCTCTTGTATCAAGGTCATCAAAGGTATAAGCCCAACCTTTTGCCACATCTGTGGTGACTGTTTTACCTGTATCAGCACCATTAGCTAGTAATTTGATAACAATTTGTGCTGGACGTTTACCATCTTGATCATCGTTATCGTTCCATGTTTTTTGACCACTAATAGACGTCTTGGCTAATTTGTTGGTAACTGTCTTCATAGCAACTTTACTACTATCAAAGTCATTTGGAGTGATTTCAATATCAGTAGTTAAAAGTTCATAACCTGCAGGTGCAGTCACTTCTCTAAGGATGTAATCTGTCTTTAAAAGACCACCAACTGTAGCATTACCATCAGGACCTGTTGTCAATGTGCCAACAACTTGACCGTTAGCTTTACGGATAACATCAAAAACAGCACCTTGAAGAGGAGTGTTACCATCTTCAGAAACTTTATGAACACCAACAGTATAGACATAACCTTCAGCACTACCACCAGCCTCTAGATAACGATAGGCTGCATCAGTTGTCGTTGTGCCATGTTGTTCAGCATCTAACGTCGCAAGGTTTTTAAAAAGTTCACCATCAGTAGGAGTATAAGAAATCGCCACTTGATAATTTATCATGAAATTATCAGTTTCTGAAATATTACCTAAATCAACAGAAAATGAATTAGTGGCATCATCAAAGTTTACAGTATAATCTTGAGTAACCTCATGAAGACCTTCTAATCTCCAGTCTCCTTGCACAAAATCCCACTCACCTTTATAGATACGAACACTGTCTTTTTTGTAAGTTATACCAGCACTTTGAAGTGCATCTTTAATCACAACTTGTCTAAGTGATTCTTTTGAACGGTTAATCGCAACTGAAAAGTTCCCCGTTTGTGGGTCCCCGTTTTCTGCCCAAGCAGCCTTTTCTAATAAATAAGCTGGTGGTCTTATAACACCTTGATAATTAAGTTTACCAGCATTAAAACCTTGAGAGCCAACTTGAATATTGACATCTATAATTTCTGCAGTGTCGATAACTTTAAAGTCAACACGTGAATAGAAAAAGAGTTTTCCGGTAACGTTTGAATGAGTTTCAACATAATCAGTGTACGTTAGTACTACCTGTTTGGTATCAGGATTAATCACTGCATTTGCAACTAGATTTCCAGCTGGATCTTTTACTTCAAACGCTGTTGTTTGAGGAAAAGTCAACTTGTCTGGTAGTTGAATAGTGGTGGTATCTCCTTGATGAACCGTATTATCAGGTAGTGCAAAGTCCGCATTAACCCTAAAGTTAGTCCATTGACCAATTGTATCAGGTAAAGCACCTCCTGATTCACTAGTCAGCGACATACCTGTAATAACATTATCATGCTCAGCTGCATCAACATGTGTAGCTTTGATAAATGAGAAGGTTGTTATTACCAACGCCATCAATGCTAAAACTTTTAATAGTTTTTTCTTCATTGTTTTTCCCTTTCTTTTATATTTTAAAGATTTAAAAATGGTAAATAATAACAATAACATTTGGGCTTTATGGTAATGAAATTATCTACAATTTTTAAGTCTTATAAAATATATTAACTGTCCATAGCAGTCACTCTCATTCTAATACTTTTTTATAAAAATTACAACTGTTTTAACCCATAGTTTCAAAAGATTACAGCAGATTTACAAAAATTATATTATTAATAGCTATATTTCAAGTGAAATGTTAATTTCTATATAAATTGTTTTTTCGCTAGTTCTCTTAGTGATCATTTTTAGTATGAAAAAACCAGTCCTTCTTCTTATAATCTTTATTCTTGCGATAACTTGACTTTTACCTAGAATATCCTAAAATAGAAAAAAAGGAGAAAAAGATGAAATTTTTAATCCCTACCGCCAAAGAAATGACCGAAGACATTGATAGTAAATCACCTCTTAAAAGTCATCCAAAAACCGATGCTATCCTCGCTGAACTGACAAAAATGTCACCTGAGGAATTAGCTCGTTTCTATAAAATAAAACCAGAAGCTGCTAAAAAAGAGTACGAACGCATTCAAGAGATAAAACATGAAACAGCAAAATATTATCCTGCTATTTTTCTCTTTAATGGATTGATGTATCGTTATATCAATCGTTTTGCCTTCAATCAAGATGAATTAAATAGGCTATCTAGTGATGTCTTGATCTCCTCTTCTTTGTATGGCATTATCCCTGCACTCACACCAATTGCGCCTCATCGTTTAGACTTTTCACAAAAACTGACAATTGAAGGGACTCCATTAAAAAAATATTGGCAAGCTGATTTTGATGCCGTCTATACGCCAGACGAAACCTATATCTCGCTATTATCTAGTGAATTTGAAGACATATTCTCCAAACCCATTCGAGAACAGTTGATTAAAGTGGTCTTTATGGAAGCTAAAAATGGACAACTCAAAACGCATTCAACCATATCTAAAAAAGGACGTGGAGCATTTTTATCTGAAGCCATTAAAAAAAATGCTGACAATTTATCGGGTCTCAAAAAACTCACTTTCGATGGCTTTACTTACCAAGAAGACTTATCAGAACCCCAAAAATTTGTTTTTGTCAAAAAAATATAAAAAAAGCAGAAAACGAAATGAACTGCACCTCAATTGTTAGATTTTTGTCCAACTTTTGGGGTGCAGTTCAAATTGTTTTTTCTGCTTTTTAAATTAAATGATCTCTAGACACTTGTTCATAGCTCGCTTTACCGTCATTGAGTTTTTCCCAGATAACCACTGAATTGCTGGCTAATGATTTTTTAACATCAATAATACGTTGATTAGATGAGCCTCTAAACTGTAGCATTAAATTTTTCTTCGTGATATCAAAACGACCATCTACCAAGATGTCCACATAGCTCAGTAATTCTAGTTTATCAGGTGTTTCAAGCATCATTTCTTCCCAAGTATAGCCTGTCCAGGACCAAATATCTTTTTCAGGCAATTCTTTTTTAATACGTTTTACCAAAGGCAGTAAAATACCCGTATTCAAAAAGGGTTCTCCTCCCAACAAAGTAAGTCCTTGCACATAAGGTTGAGCCAAATCAGCCATAATCTGCTCTTCTAATTCTTTTGTGTAGGGCACGCCATTTCGAAAATTCCATGTTGCTTGATTATAGCACCCCTTACAATGAAAGAGACAACCACTGACATAGAGCGAATTTCTGACACCTTCACCATCAACAAAGTTAAATGCTTTGTAGTCTGAAATGTAGCCTTGGCTGTAGTCTCCACTTTGCCATTCTTTAGGTTTCGGATTATTCATCTTTATCCCTCCAAATCAATCCAATAACGTTCTACATTATCATGAGTATCTTCATAACGACCACCACAAGCTAGGATGGTCTTTTTACTGGCTAAATTATCCTTATGACAAGTTAATAACACAGATGTGATGTTTTTGGCCTTAGCTAGTTGTAGCCCCTGTCTCAGTTGTTCTTTAGCATAGCCTTTCCCACGTTCCGTTGGTCTGATACTATAGCCAATGTGACCGCCTTTTTGCTTTAGGTAGTCGTTCAAACGCAGACGGAGATTTAAAAAGCCAATGGCTCTGTTGTCATCGTCAAAAGAAACCAGCTGAATAGAAGGGACAAACTGGCTAGGAATATTAATTCCCATTTCATACTCACGATTTTGTTGCAGCCAATCACTGTAAGAAAACTCACGAGGATTCCAAAATCCACCATCATGCTGACTCTTTTGGTCTTCAAATTCTTTAATCATTTCTAAAATAGTTGCTTGATCATCTACATTTGGTCTTCTTAACTGCATGATATCTCCTATTTTGGTAATAGTACTGATAATTCTCCCATATCACTTTGTGCATCAACTATTTGTTGACAAAGGTAATGGCTTAATAAGCTTGATGTCTCTGAAACAGGATTAACACCTGTTTTAACAGCCTCTATGAAGGCTAAGACAATCGATTCAAACCCTCTTTTGTATAAGGTTCTATCCCATGCACTGTAATTTTGCTTAGTTTGTGTGCTATCTTCATAGATGGTTAGATCGGATAATTCTTCCACGTGAAGAGTTTTTTCAGGGAGTTGGACGTCAACAATTTCCCTTCTTGAACCTGATTGGAGATTCATACCTACTATAACAGTTTCTGTTTTGGAAACCAGTGTCACTGTCACTTGGCTTAGGAGACCATTATTTTTGTGGTAATGAAACCAAGCTCGCTTGGGAGGATTATCCATTAAAAAAATAGCTGTGTCTAAAGGATGAATGAAAAAATCAAAGACTTTAAACACCAAGTCCCCCGGACGATTAACATCATTTTTTTCAACATAAATCTTTGTCTTGTTGGTTTCTTCTTTCAAAGCAGCCACACGTGGTGCAAACCGACGATTAAAACCAACCATCAAAAACGTCTGATGAATGCTCGCCAAATCATAGAGCTCCTTGGTCTCCTCATAATTTTGTGTCACGGGTTTATCCACATAAACAGGAATACCACGACTAAGAAACAAAGCGACAATTTCACGATGAGAAACAGTTGCCGTGTGGATGAAGATGCCATCCAAGGTGGCATCAGCAAGTTCTTCTAATGAAGCGTAGGTTTTAACATGCGAAAACAGATGAGCTGTTTGATGTAAAACCTCTTGATTTCTGGTGAATAGATGCCACTCAACTTCAGCCAACTGACGCATATAAGGTAAATAAGCTTTTTGAGCAATCGACCCCAAACCAACAATTCCTATTTTAAGCATGTTAGACCTCCGATTAGTCTTTATTAGTCTTTTTTTCTATGAACCGTTCCTTTAAAGCTTTAACACGCGCCTTTTGATCACCTTTTACACGGGAATTTTTCTCGTGAAAACGCTCCACTTGTTTTTGCCCTTTGTAATCGAGTTGATATTTTCCCATTAGTTTCTCTTTTCTTTTTTCTGTTAAAATAGGTTGCTAAATAGCAACCTATTTATTATTTTTTAGTTTAGTTTCATTGTTGAGCCATTCATATGTTTCACACGTGACGCAATTTCTTTATGACGACCATTAACCATTGGTCTTGCTTGTGGATTACCTAGATAACCACAAGTGCGTTTCACCACATCCACTGTTTTTGGATCAGTATTGCCACAGCTAGGGCATTTAAACCCACGTTCTGTCGGTTCAAAATCGCCTTCAAAACCGCACTCATAGCAATGATCAATCGGAGTATTGGTACCTAAATAGCCAACACGATCATAAGCATAATCCCAAACAGCCTCTAAGGCTTTAGGATTTTGTTGTAAAACAGGGTACTCACAATAATGGATAAAGCCACCACTTGCTCCAGTTTCTGGATAAACTTTTTCAAAATCTAATTTTTCAAATGGTGAAGGGTTCTTACGAACATCATAGTGGAAACTATTAGTATAGTATTCCTTGTCTGTAATGTTTTCAACGATACCAAACTTCTCAGTATCTAAACGACAAAAACGGTCTGTCAAACTTTCTGATGGTGTTGAATAGACAGAGAAATGATAACCAAATTCATCTGACCAGTCCTCACACAAGCTCTTCATTTGATGAATGATGTCAATCGTAAAGTCTTTTGCTGCAGGATTGGTTTCCCACTCACCACCATAAAAGACCGTTGCCACTTCATATAAACCGATATAACCTAGAGAAATAGTGGCACGACGATTCTTAAAGAGATCATCAACATTGCCATCTTTAGCAAGACGTTTCCCAAAAGCACCATATTGATATAAAATTGGGGCATTTGCTGGTGTTGCTTCTTTAACGCGTTCCACACGATAAACAAGTGCATCTTTGGCAATAGCCATACGCTCACTAAAGATATCCCAGAACTTTTCAATATCTCCTTGAGATTCTAAAGCAATACGAGGAAGGTTAACAGTGACAACACCAAGATTCATACGACCAGAAGTGACATCATTGCCATTTTCATCCTTCCACCCTTGAAGAAAACTACGGCATCCCATTGGCACCTTAAACGAACCAGTTAATTCTATTATTTTATCATAGGATAGCATATCTGGATACATGCGTTTTGTTGCACATTCTAAAGCCAATTGCTTAATGTCATAGTTTGGAGAATCAGGATCTAAGTTAAGACCACGTTTAACAGTGAAAATCAATTTAGGAAAGATTGCTGTGCGTTTTTCCTTCCCAAGCCCTTCAATACGAATTTTTAAAATCGCTTTTTGAATTTCACGCTCAAACCATCCTTCTCCTAAACCAAAACCAAGAGAAGTAAACGGTGTTTGACCATTTGAAGTGAAAAGGGTATTGATTTCATACTCAAGACTTTGCATGGCATCATAGATGTCTTTAAGAGTTTTTTCACGAACATAGTCTTCTCTTTTATCTTCATCCAACCATTTTTCAGCATCTTTCATATGCTTGTCATAGTTAAGCTTAGCATAAGGCGCTAACACTTCATCAATACGGTCAGCAGAACACCCACCATATTGACTAGACGCTACATTAGCGATAATTTGAGAAATTTGAGCTGTCGCTGTTTGGATAGATTTAGGACTTTCAACATCTGCATTTCCTATTCTAAAACCAGTTTTTAACATGCCTTCAAAATCAATCAAACAACAGTTGGTCATTGGCGTATAGGGACTATAATCCAAGTCATGGAAATGGATATCCCCCTTTTGATGAGCATTTGCCACGTGTGGTGGTAACATTTTAAGACCAATAGATTTACCAACGATTCCAGCTGTCAAATCACGTTGCGTATTAAAAACATTGCTATCTTTGTTAGCATTCTCATTAACCACACTTTGATCTTTATTGATTAGTTTATCAATTGTGTAATTAATATCTGTTGCTTTGGAGCGATCAAAATCACGCTCTGTTCGGTAGTTGATATAGGCTTTTGCAATCGCATATTCGTTTGCTTCAAGTAGTTGATGTTCAACAATATTTTGAATTTCATAGATTTTAACATCTTTACTAAAACGTTCAAAAATTTCAGTAACTACTTTTTCAGTAACCTCTTTTAACTTTTCTTCTACAAACGGAGTTAAAGGAGTCACTTGATTACTTGCTTTTAAAAGCGCTTGAAAAATTTTATCAGTTTCAAAGGCGACCTTTCTACCATCACGCTTAATAACTGTAATGAGTGATTTGACCATTTCTTTACCTTCTTTTCTAATTGTTAATTCAAGAAATATTATAGCATAAGCAAAATAAAAATCAATCGTTTTCAGCAAAAAAAATCAATATGTTGTGTTTAATTTTTAAAAAAGACACAACATATTGATTTTTTAAGGGTTTAACTGGTACACTGTCAAGTGCTCTATATTTTCAAAAGAAACCTCCTGATAGTGTTCTTCAAGTGTATTTCTTACCAACTGAGGAAGTTCTAAATTGTTATTTAAGACAACGTAGTGTGCCTTATTTTGTAATAACTCATCTTCTAATCTCTTTTGATTGACAGCATCAGAAGTATTGATAAGAGGAAGAGCCAGATGGGAACTTGACTGACGCTGGCTATCTTGATAAATAGTAGCAACAGTATCCCAGACATAAATGGAATCATTGTCTGCCGTATTTGTCGCAATATAAGAAGCAATCATTTCTCTTTCTTGATGAAGAGAGGTGTCGATAAGGTAGTGATACACCGGTAAACCAAGACCATAACCCATCACCAAGACTGGGACAAGAAAATGTTTTAGCATGAAGGCACCAAAGCCTTGAATATCACTATCGTTTGGCAGGTGTTGACGATGATGAGTATGTTCAAATTCTTCAACACTTGTATCTTCAAAACGACGATTTAAGAAAAGAACGGTTAGTATGAGACCAAATGGAATCATTGGTAAAAGATGATAGGCTTCAAAACTTTTTGTCAGAATCGTTAAAATGAAATAGAAAAGTGCTGATAAGAAGAAGACCCATTTAATGGCATGATTTTTTGTTCCTTTTCCAAGTAATAATGGGAAAACCAAAACACCTAGTAACAAACCTGAACCAAGAGTAGCAACTAGATAAAAACCTAAACTGTAAACTAGTGTTTCAAAACTATTAGTAATAGAAGTGACTGGGTAAACAACGGTTTGTTGTAAATAGGGAACAATAACTTGCATGTTGAAGGCTATAAAACCAACAGTATAAAAAACAAGAAGTAAGCCAAAGATTAAACACAACAATTGATAAAATCCTCTGGCAAAATAACGGTGAGCTAAATTATAACTACTTAAAACAACAAGCGCAATAAGACCAAACAATAAGGCTCTTGAATCAAATAAAATAGCAAAAGCACATAAAATCCCATAAAGAATGAAACCTTCATCCTTGGCTTGTCCTTTAAAATAATTTAGTAAAAACCATATGGCTGGTAAAAAGAATAAAAAGGCAAACTGGATGGGATATAGGCCACCAAATCCTAAAGTAACATTTAAAAGATAAAAAATCGAACTAACAGAAAGGGCAAGAACACTTTTTTGACTAAGTGAAACAACTATTTTATACAGATAAACACCTGAAACATAGAACGATAATATTTGGACAGGTAAGAGCCAAAGGTTACTTCCCACTAGATAGGTGAAAGAAATTGTCAAGTAATATAAAAATCCACCTGTTGCAAAAAGATCTGTATAGGGGAGTTGCCCTTGTGTTATCATGAACCCCGTATATAAATTTTGCGTTTGAATCCCATTGGCAAAATTTGAGAAGAATGGGATGACAATACTAAACAGGGAAATGATTAGACTAAAAACAAGTAAATAAAAATGATGAAAAAACGGTACTCTTACTTTAGTTTTTTTCATCCTTGGTTTTTTGGTTGGCGTTTTTTTAGTTCTTCTACTAAGATGAGTGTCTTGATTGACCTCCTCCAAGGTAGACAAATCTGAAAACTCCTCACGATAACTTTCTAAGGGGGTTGATGACATTGATACACTCTTTCCTTCCTGAACATTCTTATTATTTAAGTATAGCAAAAACTTTTGATTAGTCAATTTCTTATTGCCACTTAAAAAGCACCTTGAAGTTTGTCAAGGTGCTTTTTATAAGACTAGTATCGCCTTAATTATTCTTCCATAAAAGTATTAAAGACTTCTTCAATCATATCCCATTCAGCATCAGAATCTGCTGGTATTGGCTCAAGTTCTCCTTCTGTGCCATCTTCATTTTCAGTGAAGGCATAAGCTTGAATTTCAACTTCGCCATCTTCATCTTCTTGTGCACCAGCAGGAACTAGTAGGACATAATTTTTACCGAATTCTTCTGTGCCATCAATTGTTAGAAGGATTTCAAATAAAGTTTCATTGCCTTCTTCATCCACTAATGTAATCACATCATGTTCTTCGTGGTTATGTGTTTCTGTCATATTTTTCCCCTTTATATGAATTAATCAATAGATGCGATCCAGATAATTTTGCAAGATTAACTGGGCAGCTAATTTATCAATAACTTTTTTGCGTTTGCCTCTACTAATATCTCCCTGTTCTACAAGCATTCTTTCTGCTTCAACGGTTGATAGACGTTCATCTTGATAGATGATAGGTAGACCAAACAACTCTTCAAGACGCTTTCCATAAGATTGACTAGCTTCAACTCGTGGACCACTGGTATTGTTCATATTTTTAGGAAGACCAATCACAAATTTTTCCACGCGATATTCTTTAACTAATTCACGCAAACGATCAAAGCCAAACTCTTCTTTTTCTTCATTGATTTTGATGATTTCAAGACCTTGTGCGGTGAAGCCAAGTGGATCACTAATAGCCACACCCACTGTCTTTGAACCAACATCTAATCCCATTATTCTCATTTGATATCAATACCATTTCCTTTGAGATAATAAAGAACTAGCTCTTCTGCTATTTCATCTCGTTCATATTTACGTATTTGATTTCTAGCATTGTTGTAACGAGGAATATAAGCAGGGTCACCACTTAGCACATAACCAACAATCTGATTGATTGGATTATAACCTTTTTCCTCAAGAGAACGATAAACCGAAGTCAATGTTTCGCTAATTTCTTTTTTATTGCTATCATCCAAATTAAAGCGAACTGTTTCGTCTGTAAAGCCCATGCTCACACCTTCTTTCGTTATTAAAGTATTACATTTTATTATACTATATTTTACATTATTAAACAAGAATAAAACACTACTTAAACACTTGTCACCAACTACGAAACTCTTTTTAAACCATCACTTAAAAACAATTCTCTCTCAAGATTAACAAAACCTGTCTCTTTACAGGGACAGGTTTCGTAGATATATATTCTTATAATAACAACATTAACTTATAGAGCTGCGCGTAAGCGGGCTTGCTCGTTTTCGATATTACGAATAGAACGAGGAAGGAAAGCTCTAATATCATCTTCTTTATAACCAACTTGAAGACGTTTGTCATCAATCAAGATAGGACTTTTTAGTATCCTTGGATTGGCTTGAATCACTTTAACCACCTCATTGATACTCAAATCATCAATATTAAAATTGAGGGCTTTGGCATATCTGTTTTTTGAGGAGATAATACTTTCAACACCACTCTCTGTTTTGGATAGAATTGCTAAAATTTCTTCTTTAGTTAAAGGCTCTTTCCCTAAGTTTTGCTCTTTATAAGGTAATTTGTGGGCATTTAGCCACGTTTTGGCCTTTTTACAACTTGTACAACTTGAAATCGTATAAATTTTGATCATGTCTATTCTCGCTTTCTACCACATGATACTAACATTGTATCACAAAAGACTCTATTTGAAAGTCGGTCTTTAGACTGATTTTATTCTTCTATCTCAATACTATCAAACTCTAAGGCAATCTCATCGTTAGCTTCTTCTTTGGTTTCTGATGGGAGGTCTTTAGGAGTATCGTCTTCAATAAGCCCAAATTTAATGCGTACTTTACGGTCAATTTCATCAAAGACATCTGGATTATCTGCAAGGTATTTCTTTGCATTTTCTGATCCTTGACCAATTTTAACACCATCATAAGAGTACCAAGCACCCGCTTTTTGAATGATATCAAGCTCACTAGCAATTTTCACTAACTCACCAGTGCGTGAGATTCCCTCACCATACATAATTTCAACAAGGGCCACTTGAAATGGTGGAGCAACCTTGTTTTTAACCACTTTAATTTTGGTTTCTTTACCAATATTACTATCTTTTTGGTCTCCTGAACCTTTAATTTGTGTGTTTCCTCTGACATCTAAACGAATAGAAGAATAAAATTTAAGGGCACGGCCACCTGGAGTTGTTTCAGGATTCCCAAACATTACTCCTACTTTTTCACGTAATTGGTTAATAAAAATAGCAATCGTTTTTGTTTTATTAATAGATGCTGATAATTTTCTCATGGCTTGACTCATCATACGAGCTTGTAAACCAACATGACTATCTCCAATATCACCATCAATTTCAGCACGAGGAACCAAGGCTGCAACCGAGTCGATAACAACGATATCAACGGCTCCTGAATCAATCAATTTCCCAGCAATTTCTAGTCCTTGCTCACCTGAATCTGGTTGTGATAAAAGAAGCTCATCAATATTAACGCCTAAAGCTTGTGCGTAAGCTGGATCAAGGGCATGCTCTGCATCAATAAATGCTGCGATACCACCATCTTTTTGAGCTTGGGCAACGGCATGTAAAGCGACTGTTGTTTTCCCTGAACTTTCTGGTCCAAATATTTCAACAATTCTACCTTTAGGATAACCACCAACACCAAGAGCAATATCTAGTGCTAAACTCCCTGAACTCATGATTTGAACTTTTTGTTCAGCACGCTCACCAAGACGCATTACTGCGCCCTTACCAAAATCTTTTTCAATATCTTTCAAAGCATTGTTAAGCGCTTTTTGTCTTTCATCACCAAATTTTTTGGTAATTTCTTCTGTTTTCTTTGATTTTTTTGCCATTGAAATCTCCTATTTTCTATACTTGTTACATTATACTAAACTTTATAGCTTTAATAAAGCCTGACGCAAAATATTAAAGGAATACATGGTTGCAATGTGGCGAATATCTGAGCGACTGCGCCCTCCAATCATTATTTTTTGAGAAAAAACAGCATCTTCAGTGGCTAAACCAATATAAACAGTGCCGACTGGTTGTCCTTCCAAAGTCTCTGGTCCGGCAACTCCCGTTAATGACACACCAAAATCAGAATCTGTTAGTCGTCTACTCTGCTCTGCCATTTTTTCAGCAGTAAAAGCACTAACAACACCATTGTCTTTTAGGTCCTCTAACGAAATGCCTAACATCCGTGATTTTTCTTCCAGGCTATAAGTTACAAAACCACCTTTAAAAACAGAGGAACTACCTGGAAAATCAGCTATTTGCGACTGAAACAAGCCAGCGGTTAAACTTTCTGCTGCTGTGATGGTCTTCTTTTTTTGTCGAAGCATCTCAAAAACAACTTCTGCTAAAGAATTGTCATCCCCATAGCCATAATGATAGTTTTTGAGGGTGGAAGTATTTAAAATCTCATGTTCCAACTTATCTAATTTCTTGTTAGCCTCTTCCTCAGTTTTGGCTTTTGTTGATAGTCGTAAGGTTACCTCCCCAATTTTAGCATAAGGTGCCACGGTTGGATCTGTCTGGTTAGCAATAATATCTGACAACTCGGTGACTAAACGACTTTCACCAATCCCAAAAAACCTTAAAACACGTGAATATAATATGGCTTCATTTTTTAACAAAGGAAGCAAAAACTGAGTGACCATTGGTTTTAATTCGCTAGGTGGCCCCGGTAAAACAACATAAGTCGTCTTATCAACCTCAATCATACTTCCTACAGCTAAACCTGTAGGATTTTTAATGGCTTTAGCGCCCAGAATGATTTGAGCTTGACGATCATTGTTGGCTGTTCGTGAGGCAGTTGGTCTTGTGGCAAAAAAAGCATCTAATTTGGTCATTGCTTCTTGATCAACGATTAAGGGTTTTTCCAAAAACTTAGCTAAAACTTGCTTGGTCAAGTCATCCTCTGTGGGGCCTAGACCACCACACAAGACCACAATATCACTGCGTTGTTTTGCGATAGACAAAACAGATAGCAACCGTTCTTCATTATCACCTACAGCTGTTTGAAAATAGACGTCAATCCCATTTTCAGCAAATTTTTCTGATAAAAATTGCGCATTAGTATTAACAATCTGTCCCGTTAAAATTTCTGTCCCAACTGCTATAATTTCAGCCTTCATAACAAGTGCCTCACTCTCTTATTCGTAAACAATTATCGTTTTGATTAAAAATGATTAGGATTAAAAGAACAATCCACCTCATGGTCATTGACTAACCCAGCCGCCTGCATAAAAGAATATATCATGGTAGGTCCAACGTATTTGAAGCCTCGTTTTTTTAATTCTTTAGCAATCTGTTCTGATAAGGAAGTCTGACTTGGAGCGTCCTGATAATGACTAACTTTGTGGTCAAGTGGCTGATGATTGACAAAAGACCAAATGTAAGCATCAAAAGACCCAAATTCTTTTTGAATCTGTAAGAATTGTTGCGCATTGTTTCTTGTCGCAAATAGTTTGCCACGATGTCTAATAATAGCGCTATTAGATAACATAGCCTCAAGCTCTTCATCTGTCATGGCTGCTACTTTAGCAATGTCATATTTTTTAAAGACCTGATTGAAGGCTTGACGTTTATGGAGCACGGTTGTCCAAGAGACTCCTGACTGATAACTTTCTAAACAAAACAATTCAAAAAGAGCTTGTTCATCATGTAAGGGTTGTCCCCATTCGGTATCATGATAAGTCCTATCTAACACATCATTCGTTTTAACCCAACCACAACGTTTCATTGGTTTCTCCTATTTGATAAGCATTTTGAGAGCTGCTTTAATATAGTCTTGTGTTGTCTCAGTCGTCCCCTCAAAGAAGGTATGAATTTTTTTCAACTCGCTGGCTTTATAACCTAGAGCACTCAAGGCTTCCATCGCTTCTTCTAAAGCATGATTGGTAGAAGACGTTTCTTTCGTATTAGTTTTCCCTTTATTAGTTGTTGTTGTTTCAGCAAACTTACCAGCCAAATCAAGAATCATTTGTTGCGCCGTCTTTTTGCCAATTTTAGGGAACTTCATCAAATAAGTGATGTCCTTATTGTCAATGGCTGCAACCAAGCCATCATTATCATCAGCTGCAATGATTGCTAAAGCAGACGTCGGGCCGATCCCTGTCACTGAAATAAGGTTTAAGAAAATTGTTTTTTCTTCTTCATTATGAAAACCATAAAGCAGTTGAGCATCTTCTCGAACAACTTGGTAGAGATAAATTTTGATTGCTTGATTAACCTGATTTGAAAAGCTATAAGGGTTTGCCACGTGGATGATGTAGCCAATGCCTGACACCTCAACGACAATGTATTTAGCGGTTATTTTTGAAAGGGTTCCTTTAATATAGTCGTACATTATTTCTCTTTTCTAATATTTGCCTTGTTCTCTCAAACTTTTATGATTTTCTTGAATACGTCGGAACATTTTTTCCATATCTGAATTTGAAAAACTCACTAGAACTGGTCGTCCATGAGGACAGTTGTATGGATTTTGACACTGAGCCAGTTGATTGATTAAGTGTCTTGCTGAATAATCATCTAAAGTATGATTAGCCTTGATACTGCGTTTACAACTCATCATAATGGCTAGTTCAGCACGGTAAGTTTTAATAGAGACATGATTCGTTAAGAGTAACATATCACACATCTCATAGACGCCAGACTCAATCTCCTCTTCCTTAAACCAGATAGGGTGTTCTCTTAGAATAAAAGTATTTTCACCATAAGGCTCTAAATGAATACCCACTTGATGAAGTAGAGACATCTTTTCTTGCAGATTAATAAAATCATCCGTTGGAAATTCAAATAAATAGGGCATTAACAACTGCTGTAAACCAGTATTAACCTCAGCAATTTTATCACGATAATACTCATATTTTATTCTTTCTTGAGCAGCATGTTGATCAATAATATAAAGTCCTTCTTTTCCTTGAGCAAATAAGTAGGTGCCATGCATTTGCCCGAAGTACTCTAATTCTGGAAAGATAGAAGTCTCCTCATTTTCAAGATTATCTAATAGGGTTTTAAGTTTACTACTATTTGTAACATCAATCTCAGGATGTTCACTATTGAAATCATGCCAATGGGTACGATTTGCAAATTTAACAGATGGCGATCCCTTGACAGAGTTGTCAAGAGAGTTGTCAACCTCAGGCCTTTCTTGAACAGTCTGATTCTCTGCAACAAACGTATCGCTTGCTTCTTTTGAATCAATAAAGAAATCCTGTCTGTCCTTGTCATAATAAAGGTTGGTTTGTTTTAGGGAGAGACTGGTTTGCACCGGTTTAGGAAAACCACGAGTACTTGATTTCGCTAAATTTTCAAGCGCATCTGGAATCAAATCGTGTTCTTGTAAACTCTCAAAGATAGCCGTTTTAATAAGAGACATTAAGTCTCCTTCCTTCGAGAGTCGCACCTCTTGTTTGGTGGGATGAACGTTGACATCAGCTAGATAGGGATCTATTTGAATATCAATGACAGCTATCGGAAAACGCCCAACCATTAATTTACTACCATAACCATCAATAATGGCTCGATTGAGTAAGAAGTTTTTAATATAGCGACCATTAATTAAGATCGTGATATAATTACGGTTTGCTCTTGTTAGTTCTGGCAGGCTGACGTAGCCTGATACTTCAAAATCCAGATTGGACGCTGAAATGGGCACCATTTTTTTCGCAGTACTAACACCATAAATACCTGCTATTGCTTGATGTAAATCACCACTACCAGCTGTTCTGATTAATTCACGACCATCACTAAATAGGATAAAAGACACTTCAGGATGAGCAAGACTCAAACGGTTAACGACATTAACGATATGAGCTAGCTCAGCTTGTAAACTTTTCATATATTTTAATCGCGCAGGCGTATTAAAAAAGAGATTTTCAACAATAATCTTTGTGCCTACGGGTGTTGAAATGACCTCTTCTTGTTCAATTTGACCACCGTTTGCAATCAATAACGTGCCTCCTTCTTCGAAAGCCGTCGCTGTTTTAATGGTCATTAAACTGATTGATGCGATTGATGGTAGGGCCTCACCACGAAAACCTAATGTCCTAATTCGAAACAAATCCGATTGGCTTTTAATTTTACTAGTGGCATGTCGCTTCAAGCTTAAAGCGACATCTTCTTTGGCAATACCATCACCATTATCTGTCACTTGGATTTTTTTCAATCCTGATTCTTCAATGTCAATAGTAATCTGTGTGCTTCCAGCATCAATAGCATTTTCTATCAATTCTTTCACAACACTACTTGGACGTTCAATCACCTCACCTGCCGCAATCTGATTGGCGAGTGTTTCTGGTAATTCAATAATTTTAGGCATAATAGTCATCACCTTTTCTAAGATTCTCATCACTATATTTTATCAAGATAGTGACAATCATTCATATTACAATTCTTCTTCTAGGATTTTGGCCACTCGTTTATCTGGGATAAACCACATAAGAGCAGCAATAACATAGATTATTTCAGATCCCATAGTAAAAAATGGGCTGATTAAAATAGAGATCACATATAATAAGACAGTTGATTTTCCTTTTAAATCTCTACCAATGATTCTTTTCAAGAGAGCACTTCTTTCACTATATTTAACCACTTGATGTTGTAAAAAAAAGTAGGCTAAAGCCGTTACTAATAAAATCAAACCGTACGTCATAACTGGAATATGACTGGAATAAAAACGACTAATCCAGCCTGTTCCAAAAGGAATAAGAGACATAAAAAACAACCATAAAGAATTTGACCATAGAATTTTGGCATTGACTCGATTAATAGTTGATAATAATTGATGGTGGTTGTTCCAATAGATAGCCACGTAAGTAAAACTAAGGATATAAGAAGCTATGTTGGGAATTAAATTAAATACCGCTTGAAGTGAATCTATCTCGGGACTTTTTAAATCAATCACCATAACGGTTATAATAATGGCTAAAACACCATCGCTAAAAGCTTCTAATCTTGATTTTGTCATCACATCAACCTCCTTTAGTAATTTTTGTAGGGGTGATTTTTATCTTGTTATTATTTTACTATTATACCACACTAAGAAAAGAAAGAAATTGAAAGAGTTTGAGTGTGGTAAGTATAACTAATGAGCCACAAAACAAGAAACCACCAGCTTCTTTTTTGTGACTCATTATAACTATTTTTACTTGATCATTTCAAATGCTTTTGCAAATCCAGCAACTCATTCAAGGCTTCCATTGGTGTCATATTCATCACATCAAGTGATTTGAGACGATCTAAAATGGCTTGTTGTTCTTCTTCAAACAATGTTAATTGTTGGGTTTGAGTGTTAGTTGTTAATTCTTTCGCTGAAACTTTTGGTACCACAGCGTGTGACTCAAACTGAGTCAAAAGAGTGTCTGCCCGTTTGAGTAGTGTTGTTGGTAAACCAGCTATTTTTGCCACATGAATCCCATAAGATTTATCAGCAGGGCCATCTGCTATCTTATGAAGGAAAGTCACTTCACCATTTTGTTCTAATGTTGATACATGAACATTAACAAGATGTGTCAAGCTAGTTGACAGACTTGTCAACTCATGATAATGGGTCGCAAACATCGTTTTTGCTGCTATGTGGTTATGAATATATTCAATAATAGCTTGGGCAAGAGCCATACCATCATAAGTAGCAGTCCCTCTTCCCAACTCATCAAATAAGATGAGTGAGTGTTGACTGGCTCTTTTAATAGCGTGATTGGCCTCCATCATTTCTACCATAAAGGTTGACTGACCTGAAATCAAATCATCTGCAGCTCCTATTCTGGTAAAAATGGCGTCAAAAATTGGAAGGTCAGCTGATTGAGCGGCTACAAACGAACCCATCTGTGCCATGACTATAGTTAAGGCGAGTTGTCTCATATAGGTTGATTTCCCACTCATGTTTGGTCCAGTAATGAGTTGGATGTTTGTTGAGGCATCAAAGGTAATGCTGTTTGGAATGTATTCTTGTGTTCCCATAACTTTCTCCACAACAGCGTGACGGCCTTGCTCAATTTGAATTTGACCAGTTTGGTTAAAGTTAGGACGCACATAACGATTGTTTTCAGCCACTTGTGCTAAGCTTTGTAAAACATCAACTGTCGCAATCTGTTTGGCAAGTTTTTGTAACCTAGAAATGTACTTTTCTACTTGACTTCTCACGCGCATGAAAATATCATATTCTAGCTGAGAAGAATAGTCACGCGCTTCAAGCATTTCTCCTTCTATTTTAGCTAATTCTGCTGTCCCAAAACGCTCTGAATTCTTCAAGGTTGCCTTTCTGAAAAAATAGTCAGGCACAAGGCTCAGGTTAGAATTAGTAACATGGAAATAATAACCGTCTTTTTTGTTGTAATCAATTTTTAGGGTTGAAATGCCTGTTGCTTCTTTTTCTTTAGCCTCAATATCAGCAATCCAGCTTGTCCCTTCTCGCATAATCTTACGGTAATGGTCTAGTCTATCATCAAACCCTGTTCTGATAATATTACCTTCAGTGATTGTTGCTGAAGCATTTGTGTCTATTGACAAACGAATCAATTCTTCCAATTCAGACAAGGGATCCATTTGATTGACAAGACCTTCTAAACTAGGATGAGAAAAACTTTCTAAAATGGCCTTGATGTATGGGACTTGAGCCAACGTGTGGCCTAGTTGAAGCAAATCTTTGGGATTAGCTTTTCCAAAAGAAACACGACTCGCCAAGCGTTCAATATCATAAACACCTTTGAGGCTTTCTGTTAAGTCACTACGCTCAATGAATTGTTCTAGAAACACTTGAATGATGTCTTGTCTTTGTTCAATCATTTGGTGATTGATAAGTGGTCTATCAATCCATTGACGCAACAAACGCATCCCCATAGCTGTTTTTGTGTTATCCAGCAACCAAAAAAGACTCCCATGTTTTTTATTGGTTCTAGCATTTTCTAGTAAATCCAAACTACTTTTTGTGGTATAGGTCATCTGAAGGTAATCTTTAATCTCATAATGAACTAACTTTTGCAGATGGCTCAATTCACGCATCTGCGTTGTTTTAATGTAGTAAAGTAATTTAGACGCAGCTGACACTTCTATCGGATCAAGGTCTAAGTTGAGTAAAGGGTGACTTTCTTCTTGAGGTTGGTAAGAAACAATCACGTTCATTTTCTTTTCAAGAAGGGCCTGATTGTCTTCATCGAGCTGGTAACCTACCACCACTTCTTTGGCTTTTAGGTTTAAAATTTCACTGCAAACACTTGCAAAATCTGGTAAAACGGTCGCATAAAACTCACCTGTTGAGACATCCATATAAGATAAACCAAATTGTTTCTGGTTGGTGTCAATAGCAATCAGATAATTGTTTTTAGCATCAGGCTTTGAAGAGTCAACTGCTGTTCCTGGAGTCACCACTTGAACAACCTCTCTTTTAACCACTCCTACCGCCTGTTTTGGGTCTTCCATTTGTTCAGCAATAGCTACCTTATAGCCAAGTTCAATTAAAACATCAATATATTGCTGGGCAGAATGGTAGGGAACACCTGCCATTGGTATGGGATTTTCGGCATTTTTATTACGACTGGTTAAACTGATTTCAAGAATCTGTGCTGCCTTGACGGCATCCTCATAAAACAGTTCATAAAAATCTCCCATGCGAAAGAGTAAAAAGGCATCCGGATAATCTTTTTTGATGTCGAGATACTGCTGCATCCCTGGAGAAATTTTTTCTTTTGTCATGATAAGTCCTCATCCATTTTCTAAACAAACACTAATTATAATATATTTCATTTTATCATAAATCAAACATGTCATAAACTGTTAAAAATGAAAACAACTAATCAAACAAGTTTCGCATTTACAATTTTAAATAAATTTTAAAAAAACAAGATATTTTAAGGCTAAAATAAAGATATACTTATCAGCAAGCCTTTTTTATGTTAAAATATAAGAAACAACTAAGAGTTTAGGAGTCAAAGATGGATACAAAACAACTTATTGCTAAAAAAATTACCGCTGTGGCTGATTTAGAATTTGAAACAGTCTTTAATCTACTTGAAGTTCCAAAAAATTCAAGCATGGGAGATCTTGCTTTTCCAACTTTTTCCTTAGCTAAAGTGCTAAGAAAAGCACCACAAATGATTGCCCAAGACATTGTAGAGAAAATGGATAAAGAGGGCTTTGAAAAAGTAGAAGCTGTTGGGCCCTACATCAACTTTTTCTTGGACAAAGAAAAACTATCTCATCAAATTTTGAAGAGTGTTATTGAAAAAGGTGATGATTACGGTCAACAAACCGTTGGAGAAAACAGGAACATTGTCATTGACATGTCTAGCCCAAACATCGCAAAACCCTTCTCAATTGGTCACTTGCGCTCAACAGTTATTGGGGATGCTCTATCTAATATCTTCCAAAAAATGGGCTATAAAACCATTAAAGTCAACCATCTAGGAGACTGGGGCAAACAATTTGGAATGTTAATTGTGGCTTACAAAAAATGGGGTGACAAAGAAGCTGTTGAAAAAGACCCGATTAATGAATTATTAAAACTCTACGTTCGCATTAATGCTGAAGTCAAAGACCATCCAGAACTTGATGATGAAGCAAGAGATTGGTTCTTAAGGCTTGAAAATGGTAATCAAGAAGCACTTGAGTTATGGCAATGGTTCCGTGACGAAAGTTTGGTTGAATTTAACCGTATTTATGACTTAATGAAGGTTTCTTTTGACAGTTATAACGGTGAAGCTTTCTACAATGATAAAATGCAAGAAATTCTTGATTTGTTAGCTGAAAAGAATCTCTTACAAGAGTCTAAAGGTGCTCAAGTCGTTAATTTAGAAAAATACGGTATTGAACATCCAGCTCTGATTAAAAAATCAGATGGTGCAACCCTCTACATCACTCGTGACTTAGCTGCGGCACTATACCGTCACCGTCATTACGATTTTGCTAAAGCTGTCTATGTTGTTGGACAAGAACAAGCGTCTCACTTTAAACAGTTAAAAGCTGTTTTGTCTGAAATGTCTTATGACTGGAGCGATGATATCAGCCACGTTTCCTTTGGTTTAGTAACAAGTAATGGGACTAAGTTCTCAACACGTAAAGGAAATGTTATCCTACTAGAGCCGACTATTAATGAAGCTATTAATCGTGCACTTTCACAAATTGAAGCCAAAAATCCTAACCTTGAAAATAAAGAATATGTTGCTCAAGCTGTTGGTGTGGGTGCGATTAAATTTTACGATTTAAAAACAGATAGAACGAATGGCTATGATTTCAATCTGGAAACAATGGTTTCTTTTGAAGGAGAAACTGGTCCATACGTTCAATATGCTCACGCACGTATCCAATCAATCCTTAAGAAAGCTAACTTTATCCCAGACGCTAATGGTGATTACAAGCTCAGTGATACTGATAGTTGGGAAATTGTTAAGTTGATTCAAGACTTCCCTCGCATTATTGCAAGAAGTTCTGATAACTTTGAGCCATCTATCATTGCCAAGTTTGCCATCAACTTAGCTCAAAGCTTTAACCGCTTCTACGCTCATACGCGTATTTTAGATGACAGTCCTGAACGCGATAGTCGTTTAGCCCTATCTTATGCTACTGGAGTGGTTTTAAAAGAAGCTTTACGCTTATTGGGTGTTGAAGCGCCAAACGAAATGTAATAAAAAGAAAAACTTCAGTCAAATGACTGAAGTTTTTTATTTCTTAGGTAATTTTAACATCGGCCTACGATTAACAATAAAGTCTGGACTGACGACCTCCTCAATATTCATGATTGAAATAAATGCTCGAGGATCTATTTCTTCCATCACTTTTTTGACATCCCGTATTTCTGTAGGCGACATGGCAACATAAATAACCTTTTTCTCATGGCCAGAATAAGCTCCTTCACCTTGAAGGTAAGTAACTCCTCTACCAATCTCTTCAATGATAAATTTAGCAATTTCGGTGGATTTATCAGAAATGATAAACATCCCACGAACAGAATACCCACCATTTTCAACCAGATGGACCACCTGACTAAACATGAAGCTGGCAATAAGAGCATACATCATTCGAGGAACAGAAACATAGGTTAATGATAATAACATGACAAAGATATCAAATCCTAGGAGAGCTTGGCTAAGTTGAATACCAAACTTATCTTCAATAATCCTTGCAATAATATCTGAACCACCTGTTGTACCACCGTAACGAAAAACAATTCCACTTCCAAGACCTGCACCAATCCCTGCAATTAAGGAGATCACAAGGTAATCGTGTTGTAAATCAAGATTAAGGGGTATTTTTTGAAAGATATAAACAAACAAATACATGGTACTAATCCCGTAAACCGTGTAAGCCATCGCTCTTTTACCAAAAATATAAGCTCCCCATAAAACCAAAGGTAAATTCAAAAGATAACCTGAGTAAGAAGGGTTAATATTAAATAAATGGTGAAAAACTAAGGTTAAACCAGCTAAGCCCCCTTCAGCGATTTTATTTTGCATGTTTAAATTAACAAAACCAAAGGCATAAATAGCTGTTCCAAGGGTGATAAAGAAAAAATTTTTGGGATGAAAAACATATTTTTGTTTCATTTATTCTCCTATACTATGATAAAATTATCGCTCATCTTCTGTAAAGCGACCGATGATATGAACATTTTCTGAGACCGACACAAAAGCCGTTGGGTCGGTTTTTCGCATGATTGTTTTAAATTCATTATATTCTGCTCGAGAAATAATCGTAATGAGCACAGATTTTTTTTCATGTTTATAAGTGCCTTCTGCTTCATTAATCAAAGTCACTCCTCGATGAAGTTTATTATGAATCATTCGAACCACTTTATCAGGTTTACTTGTAATAATCATGGCTTGCATTTTGCGTTGTTTAGTATAAACAGCATCTGTTACTCGACTAGAAACAAAGATGGTAATCATTGAATAAAGAGCATACTGCCAGCCAAAAAGAAGACCTGCAAAGAGCATAATGAAGCCATTTACAATCATGGAAATATTGCCAACTTCTCTACCAGTTTTTTTTCTAATAGTGACACTGACAATATCTGTACCCCCACTCGAAATATTGGCTCTAAAACCAAGACCAATACCAACCCCCATAAAAAGACCACCAAAAATAGCGTTAATGAGAGGGTCCGTTGTTAAGGTAATCTGAGGCATAAAATGCACAAAGAGAGAGCTTAAAGTAACTGAGATAAAGGTGAAAACAGTAAATTTTCTACCAATTCGATACCAAGCTAAGATAAGCAGAGGAACATTTAAAAAGTAGTAGAAAAAAGCAATAGATGTTCTCAAACCGGTCGTTCTAAAAATAACGGCCGAAATAATTTGAGAAAGACCTGTGACACCACTCGAATAAACATGGCCAGGTTGGAAAAAGAAATTGACAGCAATACTAAATAGTAAACCAGTTAGCACTGCTGCTGAAATCTTTTCTGCATATTTTTCTCTAGAAATACTTCTTAGTGTATTAAGAAGTCCTACTTTTTTTGCTAAACGATTGATGACAAATCTAATACGTTTGCTTAAGGGTGCTTTTTTAATCATGTTCTTTCACTGTTAAAGATAATTCTTCTAATTGTTTCTTTGAAACAATACTTGGAGCTTGCGTCATTGGATCAATGGCGCGGTTGTTTTTTGGAAAGGCAATGACCTCTCGAATATTTTCTTTTCCTGCTAAAAGCATCACAAAGCGATCAAGCCCAATAGCTAAACCACCATGTGGTGGAAAACCATAATCCATGGCATCTAATAAGAAACCAAATTGTTCATAGGCATCTTCCGTTTTAAAGCCTAAGGCCTTTAACATTCTTTCTTGAATGTCTTTTTCGTTAATCCGTAGACTACCGCCACCAAGTTCATAACCATTTAAAACGATATCATAAGCAACCGCTCTTACTTTACTCAAGTCACCTTCTAGTTCTGAAACAGTTTCTTTTTGCGGTAAGGTAAAGGGATGATGCGCACTGGTATAACGTTCTTCTTCTTTTGACCATTCAAACATTGGCCAATCAACCACCCATAAGAAATTAAACTTAGACTCATCAATAAGCTTGAGTTCCTTAGCAATACGAGTTCTAAGAGATCCTAATGTGTCATTAACAATATCAGGTTCATCGGCAACAAATAAAATTAAATCATTATTGGTTAACTGTAAAGCTTCTGTCAACTCTTCTGCTATTTCTGGTAAGAATTTTGCAATAGGTCCTGTCAAGTTATTGTCAACATACTTCAACCAAGCCAGTCCCTTAGCTCCATATTGCTTAGCAACTTCTGTCAACTTGTCAATGTCTTTACGAGAATAATTATCAGCAGCATCCTTTACAACAATTGCCTTAACACTTGGTGCTGCAGAAAACACTTTGAAGTCTGTTTTTCTAACAAGTTCTGAGACATCTTGGAGAAGCATGTCAAACCTTGTGTCTGGTTTATCACTACCATATAAATTCATGGCATCATCATAAGACATTCTTGGTAGAGGTAAAGGAAGCTCAATTCCTTTGACTTCTTTCATTACCCTAGCGATTAAACCTTCCACAATGGTTTGAATCTCTACATCTGATAAAAACGAGGTCTCAAGGTCCACTTGTGTAAACTCAGGTTGACGGTCTCCTCTTAAATCTTCATCACGGAAACACTTAACAATCTGGTAGTATCGATCAAAACCAGAAGCCATCAATAACTGCTTGGTGATTTGAGGGCTTTGAGGTAGTGCATAGAAATGACCTTCACTAATACGGCTAGGAACGAGGTAATCACGCGCACCTTCTGGTGTTGATTTAGCAAGCATTGGTGTTTCAACATCGATAAATTCAAGCTCATCTAGGTAATTTCTCATAACGTGAGTAACTTTGGCACGTAGCTTGAAATTTTCCAACATGCTAGGGCGACGTAAGTCAAGGTAACGATAACGCAGACGAATATCATCATTCACTTCAATGTGATCTCTGATTTCAAACGGTGTTGTCTTGGCAGTGTTTAAGACGGTTAGGCTGGTGATATGAACCTCAATCTTACCTGTAGCTAGTTTAGGATTTTCTTGGTCTCTTTTTTCAACTTTACCTACGACTTCAATAACATATTCATTTCTTAACCCATCAGCAATTGACATGACTTCTTGACTGGCTACCTCTGGATTAATCACCAATTGGACAATTCCTTCACGGTCTCTAAGATCAATAAAGATGAGTCCACCTAAGTCTCTACGTCTATCTACCCATCCTTTTAGGACGACTTCACTTCCTGCATGTTCTAGTCGAACACGTCCTGCATACATTGATCGTTTCATAATTTTCTCCATTATTTTCTTTGTGTTAATTCTTTGTAAATACTTGCAAAATCTTCTTGTAAGTTGTTTAGAGTCACTTCTTTTTCTTGTCTGGTTTGATTGTTTTTCACAACGACTCTATTTGACTCAAGTTCTGACTCACCTAAGGTGATAACTATTTTAGCACAAAAAGCATCAGCGGACTTAAATTGTGCCTTTAGTTTTCTATCAAGGTAATCTCTGTCTACTGAAAACCCTTGTTTGCGAAGTGATTGGACAAGAGTCAGTGCTGTTTCGTTAACAGCTTCACCTAAAACAACAAGATAAACATCAAGATTATTTGTGATTGGAAGGGCAACACCTTGTTTTTCTAAAATCATCAGTAATCTTTCAACCCCAAGAGCAAAGCCAAAACCAGGCGTTTCAGGTCCGTCGAAGTACTCAACCAATCCATCATAACGACCACCCGCACAGATAGTCAATTCTGTCTTATCAATAGTTGTGATAAATTCAAAAATCGTATGATTATAATAATCTAACCCGCGCACCATATTAGTGTCAATCACAAAAGGAATATTGAGCGTCTTTAGTAGCTGACAAACGGTATCAAAGTGTTGTTGACTCTCTTCATCGAGGTAATCAAGAATAGAAGGGGCACCTTCTACAACCTGCTTGTCTTCTTTTTCCTTGGAATCCAACACTCGAAGAGGGTTTTCTTCTAATCGACGTTGACTATCTTTTGAAAGCTTATCTCGCAAAGGAGTAAGATAATCAATCAAGGCCTGACGATAGTTTTTTCGACTATCAGGATTTCCCAAGCTATTTAAATGAAGAGTAACATCAGAAATCCCTAAATTCTCAAACAATTGATAAGCCATGGCGATGGTTTCAACATCAGTAGCAGGATTTTTTGAGCCAAATGCTTCAACACCGATTTGGTGAAATTCGCGAAGACGTCCTGCTTGAGGACGTTCATAACGAAACATCGAGCCCATATAGTATAATTTAACCGGCTTTTGTACCTCTGGGGCAAATAATTTATTTTCTACATAAGAACGTACCACAGGAGCTGTTCCTTCTGGTCGTAAAGTGATATGGCGATTCCCCTTATCGTAAAAATCATACATTTCTTTAGTGACGATATCTGTCGTGTCACCAACCGAACGACTGATAACCTCGTAGTGTTCAAACAAAGGCGTTCTAATTTCTTCGTAACGATAATTTTGAAATGTTTCACGTGACACCTTTTCAAGATATTGCCATTTTGCTGAGTCTTTTGGCAAGATATCTTGTGTGCCTTTTGGTTTTTGTAATTTCATAAGAGTCCTCTTCCATGAAGTATTCCTATCTATTTTAACATAAAAAGAAAGGTTTTTTCGGGATATTGATACCTATTTTTAAAAAAAGTTGAAAAAAACTGTCAAGTAACTTTACTTTACAAAAAAGGTATGCTATTATAGTGAAGTTGATATAAAATCAAATATAAGTATTAAAAGGAGATAAACATGGCAGTACCAGCACGTCGCACCTCAAAAGCGAAAAAGAATAAACGTCGTACACACTATAAATTAGCAGCTCCAACTGTTAAATTTGATGAAACAACTGGAGATTACTCACGTTCTCACCGCGTATCACTTAAAGGATACTACAAAGGACGTCAAATCGCCAAAGCTGCTTCAGCAGAATAATAGGAGGGAGATCACATGCGCGTAAATATCACACTTGAACATAAAGAATCTGGTGAACGCTTGTACCTTACTTCAAAAAACAAACGTAACACACCAGACCGTATCAAATTGAAAAAATACTCACCAAAATTACGTAAACACGTTATTTTCACTGAGGTTAAATAATTGAATGCAAGAAAAGCCTATGAAATCAATGTTTCATAGGCTTTTTTGTTGTGTTTTTAATGATATAATAGACTTAAACAACTAACAGTTAGGAAACAACCATGACAAAAGAAGAGAAAATGAATCTATAGAAAATCAAATTCTCTAATTATATTTTGTGACAAAAAGAAGTGGTTGGGACTAAAATTGAAACTATATTCCAAAAACAAAATTAATACTTATAAACTAGGAGCTATCAATTAAATTTGACAGCTCTTATCTATATATCACTTATCTTATTCGATATATGGGTTAATATGTTACAAAAAATATCAAATAGAGAAAATTGCTGACATCCTTTAATTAATTTATAATTTTTTAAAAAAATACAAATAAATATCATTTTTTGAAACTTTTTATTTCTGTTTGAAATAAGATAAACATTTACAAAATGAGACAAACATGATAGAATATGGCCATGCTTCAATATTTTTCGGAGGGATTAAAATGAATAAAAAAACAAAATTCACCATAGCGGCGGTTACAATTGCTGCTGCATCTATCGGTCAGACTGTAAATGCGGATACAGATGAAGTTGTAAAAACAATGGAACAACCTGCAATTGCTGATAACACAAAAATGAAAGAAGTCACTAAGAAAGAAGTCGATAGTGCTAAAAATGAATTGGATACTGCTTCTAATAATGTTAACAAACAAGAAACAATAGTTGCTGATTTAGAGACCAAAATAATTGATAAACAAACAAAAATTGAAACATTAAGTAAGCAAGCAAATAATATAGTGTCTGACACACAAGATGCTACACCTGAAAATATTGAAGTAACAAAACAAGAAGTTGAAAAAGCAGAAAAAAATATAAAAAAAGCAAAATATAATATTTTATTAGCTGAAAATGTAGATAACGAAGCAAAAAATATTTATGATGCTCAAAAATTAAACATCAGCAAAGTACAGACTGAACTTGATAATAAGAAAAAATCCGAAAGTGCTCTACAATCTGAACTAGACATTGTAACCGCTGAGTTATCAGAAAAAGAAAACACTCTTCCATCAACTACTAAAGCTGAAGCAGATGTGAAAGATAAAGAAAAAGCTGTTGAAACTGCTAAAGCTGATCTAGAAACAAAAACACAAGATGATCTAAACTTAAAAAATAAAATTGAAGACGCTCAAAACAAGGTAGACACTGCTAAACAGACATTAATTTCATTAGAACACGCATTAAACGATGCATTATCAGATAAAGAAGATGCTGATAATAATGTTTTAACAAAAGAAAGAGAACTAACTGATGTAAAATCAGGAGAAGCTGCTACTGAAACCTATTCTTCCAAAATAAAAATTTCAACTCAGTGGGCTAATACTTTTAAAGAATTGATGAATGCAAAAGGTACAAGACGTCGTGAATTAATGAACCAATTAAAAGATATGACACAAGATGAAATGGCTAATAACACATTTTCAGGCTCAGATATGACAGCTGAGAAATATGATGTTAATGAATTACCAACAGAAATTAAAAATGAACTAGCTTTTTATTTTGCTGACTTATTAGACTCAATAAAGAAACAATTAGGTATTGAAACACCTACCATTGTCAATATTGATTTGATGTCATTTGCCGATAATATCGCCCAAGAATATCGCGAGGACAAATGGAATTTAGGAGAAGGTCATAATAAAGAAGGAATTGGACGTGCTGCCGAAAGACGTGGATTGTTAAATGATGATAATTACTATGAAAATCTATATAGTGAAACTAGTCCTAAAAGCGAATACACCAAAGATGAATTATATCATATGACATTTAAAGCAATGAATTTATTATTCATGGGTGATGCAGATTCATCATATAGTCATGCATTGTCATTAGCTCAGGAAAAAACATTTGGCTTAAGTATCTCATCATATGATACCAACTTCCCAGAGCTCGCTAATATGAAAGTAACCAATTTACACATTGTCGATAATAAATATCCTATGACAATGCCTATTGAGGATTTATATGAGTCATTATACGGATTAACATCCGAATTGAATTTGACAAAACCTGAAAAAGATACTAGTTATCAGGATGCTATTAATAAAGCACAATCAGAATATGATAAAGCTGTTGAATATCAAACACAAGCTCTAATAAAACTTAATTCTGTTCGTTCAGCTTATGATACTGCCAAAACCGAATCAGAAACTACCGAAAAAACATTAAATCAATTATTGTCACAATCTAGTGGTCTTGGTGAAGCGTTAGAAAAACTAGAAAAAGCAAAAGCAACACTAGTTGATGCAAAAGAGTCATTAGCAACAATTGAACAACAAATTGAAGCACATCAAGCCAAAATTGAGTCATTAAAAGCCAAGAAATCAGAATTAGAAACCAATTTAGCTATTGCTAAAGATGAAATATCCAAAACCCAAAATCAACTAAATAATGAAATAACGACATATGACACAGCAAAAGCGACATTATTAGCTTCAGAAACAAAATTAAATGAAGCCAAAGAAATGCTAGAAGAAGCTCTTAAGAATTTGGAAAACAGTAAGGTAAAATACGAACGATTGATTAATGAAAAACAAGCTTATACTCAAAAACTGGCAGAATTGGAGAGTACTAAACTTGAATATGTTGAAACCATTAGTGAATATAATGAAGCCAAAACGGAATTGAACAATTTGAAATCTGTACAAGGTGAAGCTAAAACTAAATATGATCACTTATATGCAATATACCATGTAAAACAATCTCAAAATACGACAGTTAAACAAATCGTTGAAAACAAGTCTGAGGCTACTAAAAAAACTTTTTCGCGTGTCGAAAAAAATAAACAAACTAATAAAATATTACCATCAACCAGCTCAACATCAAACACTTTATTAAGTCTACTAGGATTTATTGGACTGTTTGGAGCTGGGACCCTTAAGCGTAAACAAGAAAAGTAATCTATACTATCTTGTTAATCATTGCCATCAATTGAGAACAAAATAAATTAATGTTACTATCAAAATTAGGAGACAACCATGACAAAAGAAGAATTGTACCAAGAATGGAAAAAAGAAGAGGAAATGGCTCACATTAAGGGCTGGGATTTTTCACATATCAAGGATCGCTATAAAGAGGAAGGTGACTTGCCTTGGGATTTTTATCAAGTGATTAAAAAATATTTAACGGATGACTTGACTCTCTTAGATATGGAAACGGGTGGCGGAGAATTTTTGCTGTCATTAAAACATCCCTATCACAAAACTGCCGCCATTGAAGGCTATCCACCTAATGTTGATTATTGTAAAGAAGTCTTATTACCCTTAGGCATTGCATTTAAAGAAGCAGATGGTGCAGATTCCTTACCATTTGACAATGAAAGCTTTGATGTGATTACTAATCGTCATGGGGATTATAGACCAACAGAACTAAAAAGATTGTTAAAACGAGGTGGTTATTTTATCACCCAACAAGTTGGTGCTAAAAATGATAGAGAACTTGTTGAATTACTGTTACCAGAACTTAAAGACTTACCTTATTCGAATCATTTTTTAAAATTTAGAGAAAAAGAATTAATAGCAAATGGATTTGATATTCTTGAAAGTGATGAAGTTTATCAACCCATCCGCTTCTTTGACGTTGGCGCATTAGTTTGGTTTGCAAGAATCATCGAATGGGAATTTGTCGGCTTTTCTGTTGATAAGCACCTTGATAACTTGCTAAAAGCACAGAAAATGATTGACAGAGATGGCTTTGTAGAAGGTCGCATTCACCGCTTTTATTTGGTGGCAAAAAAGAAATAGATATAAACAAAACAACCCTAGAAATAACTTTTTCTAGGGTTTTATTATTTCATAGGCTTTATCCATTTTTCTCCTTTAGCTGTGAATGCCTACCACTAAGCCATTTAGCAACTTCTTCTTTGTAATGATAATCATCAATAATCTTTTGTAGATAAGGACGGTCTTTATCCTTGTTGACGCCTGTGTTTAGCAGTTCTTGATACAATTCCAAAAAAGGAAGGTGTTCGGTTGCTGCAGATAACAACTCTTGTTCTTTATTATAGCGCACCTTTCTAAAAAGAATATCTGAATAACCTTGTTCATCAATAGTTAGTATCGCATATTGTGCTCGCAAATCATTTCTCAACTCTTTTCTTGGGTAATAAGGTTGCCCAATACTACCTGGATTAATCACCAGTTGGTGGTGGCTACTATATCTTAATAGTTGTTGATGGATATGTCCAAAAACAGCGATATCAACGTCATTCGTTAAAAATAAGTCATCAAATGCTTTCGTGCTATTGGTTGCCATTAACTCTCTCCCCCAATTTTTTGTTGGCAGATGATGAGAGATAGTAATTTTTAAACCATTAATGGTTTTCTGGACATTGAGTGGCATCTCTCGTATAGCCTTGATACGTTGAGGGGGTAATTTATTTTCCAAATATTGTGCTAATCTTAATAAATAAATTTCGTCAGTGGAATTTAAAGATAATTTTCCGTCAAGAGCTGCCAACAAGCAATCATCCCAGTTCCCTCTAATCTTGACCGTTACTGGCAATTGGTCTAGCAAGGTAAAAATATTTTCACTCCCTGGTCCAGGCATTAAAATGTCTCCCAGTAACCAGTATTCTGTCACATTATTTTTCTTAGCATCCTCAATCACAGCTTTTAAGGCTTCATAATTACCGTGAATATCAGCAAGTAATGCAATGTTAACTATCATCGATTTCCTCCACTCCTATCATTTTCTCAATTATTACTATTTTTAGCAAGTAAAATTAACCACCTAACAATTTCTTCAAATACTTTTAAAAACCGAAGCTTTTGCGATAGCCGTAAAAAATGATACAATAAAACCACAATCAAAAGGAGGATAAGTCTATGATACTAAGCAAACAAAAAACGCCAATTTGTGAGGATGGCGCAAAAAATTAGTCTCACAAAATCTTATATCGGAGTGTGACGAATACATGACCATTGATTTTTACTTGGAGACAAAACGATTAATCATTAGACCTTTACAGGTTTCTGACTATCCCTCTTGGTTTGAAGGATTCTCAAACCGTCTACCGTCCCAGCACGCATTTGATGAGGGACATTTAGATATGTCAATTGCGACAACAGAGTGGTTCAACCAGTTGGTAGAGTACCACCATCAACTATGGCAAAACGACGATACTTACATTCTCGCCATTTTTGATAAGAATAATCATCATTTAGGAATGATTAATATTGCTACTTTGGCGCGTGCCAATTTCAATTGGGGAGAACTAGGCTATGCTGTGCATAATCACCTTTGGCGTCAAGGCACTGCTCATGAAGCCCTTTCTAAGCTACTACCTCATCTTGAAGACCACTTCAACTTTCATCGAATAGAAGCTCATATTAACCCCACAAATCACCCATCAAAACAATTAATCCAAAAATTGGATTTTCGCTTTGAAGTGACCAGAGAAAAATTCAGTTTTGAAAATGGCAAATGGACTGATAAAGATATCTTCTTTCTCAATTTGCACGATAAAGAACTATAGAGAAACCCCCAAAGGAAAGAAAAATTCCTTTGGAGGTTTTTTCAAATAATAACTCTCTTAACTATTTATCAATCTTTCAACTGAAAAAGATGTTCAATCGTCGTATCAAAAACACGCGCAATTTTTAACGCCATTTCTAAAGAAGGGTTGTAGCGATTATTTTCAAGATGAATAATCGTCTCACGTCTGACACCAACCAGATCAGCCAATTCTTGCTGGGTCATACCAACTGATTCTCTAACGGCTTTTAAATTAGTCCTAATCTGACTTTCTTTCGCCATTTTTATCCCCACTTTTCAAAGAAGAAAAAAATAGCAGCAAATAGTAGCACTAGTAAACCAACAAGTACAAAAAGATAGCCAGAAAAAACAGTGATAGAGCCTGTTAAAGCAAGAACCATAGCTAGAGTAAATAGAACAATTAGACTAATCACAAACATGATAGTTGCGGTTTTGGCTAAATTGCTGATAAAACGCTCATCTGGTTTCTCTTTGGTCTTTTTAAAAACAAAATAGAGTAAAAAAACAAGCTGTACCAGAAGTCCTAATCCTAAAAAGATTTCTTTAACATAATGTGTACCGATACTTGGTGTTGAGGCCCAAACACCAATAGTGTAGATGATGGTTGACAGTATCACCAAAATAGAATGTAATTTTTCAGCAATGCCAAATGTTCTTTTTCGACCAACATCATTTGACGTCATCATGAGAATCGTTGCGATGGAAACCCCTTCGCCGATACTTATTATCCCAACAATCAACCACTTCGCAAGCCAACTTAACGCATTTTGACCAAAAAAGATTTGGTAATCAATCACTAAAAAAATAATGAGCATGATTAAAATAAGAGCGGTTTTAAAATTTTTCATATTGCTTCTTTCTACCTTGTCACCAATACTTGGGTTTGATGTTATAAATATATCACATAGATAGAGTTAAAACAAGTTTTTTTCTGTTAGATAAGCGTATAAAAGAGCTCACTTGATGAGCTCTTTTAGAGTTGTAATATTTAATTAGTCTTGTTTCTCTGTCAAATAAACAACTTGGGTTTGATAGGTAAACCCGAGTTTTTCATAGAGTCTTCTTGCACCAACATTGTCATCATCTACGGCAATTTGAAAGGATTTTGCACCTTTTTGAATCAAGTCGTTGATCATCATCATAACCAAGTAAGAACCAATACCTTTTCCTCGATAGGCCTCTAAGACAGCTAAACCATAAAGATAATAATCTTTGTTACTGATATTCACCGTGCAAGAGGCAAGAACCTTGTTCTCTTCTGAAAGGATATAGAGTAAACTATCATCATCACCAATTGCTTCTGTGACATACTGATAGTGGATCTCTCTAGTCTCATCATCAAAAGCAGACATTTTAACAGCAACAATCGCATCAACATCACTAAACGCTGCTTGTTTAACTTGCCATTCTTCTTTTGGCGTTACGTCAAAAGGTTCACTGTTACGTCCAAGCAAAATTTCTGTATCTTCCAGTCGGTGTAACTGTAAATTGGTGAGAAAATCAGGATTTGAAGTCAAAAATTTGGCTTCTGTGATAAAGAGTGGTGGTTCTAACTGATAATTTTTTGTTTCTCTGTTAAAACTATCATATAAAGCTGTCGCGTAGCCTTGTCTTCTATAATCTGGCTCCACCAAAAGACTGAGTTCTGCCTCTTTACTATCTGCATAAACACCAAGAAAAGCAACTAATTTTTCTTGTTCATATCCTAAAAAGAAGCTAGGTAATTGGCTGTCAAAATTTAACATGTTTGACAAGTAGGGTTCCTTAAAAGTCTTGTCATAAGCTTGGCATTTTTTTATCAGGCTATTAATAGCCTTTATTTCTTGGTCGTTTAAGACGGTTCTAATCACTTGTTTCATTTGTTTTTTCCTTATATTAGCTAGAAATGACTTCATTTAATTGTTATCAAAATATCCTTAAAAGAATTATCCTAGCTATTATAACATATTCTAAAGTAACAAAGAGTTCTTAGTTTTCTAAGAACTCTTTTTAATACTATTTCACAAATTTTGCTGACTGTTCACCTGCTTGGCGACCAAAGATAATGATATCTGCAACCGCATTACCTCCGATGCGGTTTTGACCGTGGATTCCACCAGTAACTTCACCAGCAGCATAAAGACCTGGAATGGCTTTTCCATCTTTGTTTAGAACTTGAGCCTCAGTGTTGATTTTTAGACCACCCATTGTGTGATGGATACCTGGTGCAATTTTAATCGCATAAAATGGTCCAGTGCTTAAGTCGTTTTCCATTCCTGTTGTTCGACCAAAATCAGTGTCTGAAGCATCTGCTACCGCTTGATTCCATTTTTCTAAGGTATTTTTCAATGTTTCTGACTCTGTTACAATTTCTTTGGCTAATCCTTCTATGCTATCTGATTTAGCCACTAAGCCCTTTTCATCATACTTATCAATAGCAGGAACACGTCCTTTAAGAGCATCATCAAAGATGACAAACGCATGGTTTGGCTCTAATTGATTAATGGCTGCAGACACCTTGTCTCTTGTTTCTAACTCATTGACGAAACGATTTCCTTTGCTATCAACCAAGATTGCCCCTTCACCACGAACAGCTTCTGTTATCAGGTAAGATGATTCTTGTTCAACTGTTGGGTGAATTTGAATTTGATCCATATCAACCGTTTGAGCACCCTCATCTTCAGCAAGGGCAATTCCATCTCCTGTTGAGCCTTTTTGGTTGGTTGTCACATAGCCTTTTAATTCTGGTTTAAACTTCGTCACCATGTCCATATTAGCACCAAAACCACCTGTTGCTAGTACGACAGCTTTAGAAGAAATAGTCGTTTCTTTACCATTAATTTTGACAGTAACACCTGCCACTTGACCATCTTTTTCGATAATATCTGTTACTTCTGCGTTGACAAAGACAGGAATGTCACGTTCCATAATATTATCATATAATCCATCAACCAAATAGCCACCAACAGCTGAGCCATCTGAAGGGCGATGAGTACGAGTAACACTCATTCCCCCTGTTGTTGTGATATTGTCAAGCGTGATGCCCATACTGTCAAGCCAGTCAATCGCTGATGCTGAATTGTCAACTAAATAGTGGAGAAGCGCTTCATCATTGGTTCCCTTACCACCTTTAAGTGTTTCTTCAAAGAATTTCTCATTAGAATCTTCAATGCCTTGTTCTTTTTGGAATTTGGTTTCTGAAGCATTCATACCAGCAGATGATTTAGAAGTATTACCGCCAATATATGGCATCTTTTCTAAAATAACCACGTTGGCACCAGCATCTTTTGCCGCAATGGCTGCAGACATTCCTGCCCCACCAGAACCAATAATAATGACATCATAGTTTTTTTCTAGCTTGGAAGGGTCTGTGTACGTTTTTTCAGTTGCACTAGAAACAACTTCTTCTGTGGTTGTTTCTTTAGGTTCACTCGTTTTCCCACATGCCACCAACAAGAATAAGACTAATAAAGCAGCTAAAGAAGCTAAAATTTTCTTTTTCATTAGAGTCTCCTTTTATGTTTAATTTTAATCACGAACATTGTACATTATTTCACAATAAAAATCAAGAAACTTGAGGTATTATTTTGCTTATATTTTATTTGTTATCTTTACAGGATTGTCAACCTTTTGACAAGCACATAATTTGGCTATCTCAGACTACAAAGCAATCCTGATGTATCAATGATATCTATCAGAAAAAATGAAATTATGATAGAATAATACTATTAAGGTAAATAGAAACTAACAGATGATAAGGAGCAGTTATGACAAAAGAAGAAGTCGTTAAACGTTTAAGAGAAGAATTAGGTTTACCTCGTTTCAATGCTTTTTTTGAAGATAAGGATTATTCTGAAGCAGACTATCAAGAGCTGAAAAAAGACTTAGAGGATTACTACCGCGACTATGTGGATAATATCGAAGCAGACTTTCAGGGTGGCTTAAAAACAAATGATGGTAGAAAATAGAAAAAAGTGTTAGTCAATGACTAACACTTTTAAAATAAATAGAGTCATAAAACTCTACAATGAAAAAGACCTACTAAATAGTAGGTCTTTAATAATATATTACAATTGTTTGTTGTAGTATTCAACGATAAGTGCTTCGTTAATTTCTGGATTGATTTCGTCGCGTTCTGGAAGGCGAGTGAATGAGCCTTCTAGTTTTTCTGCATCAAATGATACAAATGCTGGACGTCCAAGAGTTGCTTCAACAGCTTCAAGAATAGCTGGTACTTTTTGTGATTTTTCACGTACTGAAATCACTTGACCTACTTCTACGCTGTAGCTTGGAATATCAACACGTTTGCCATCAACAAGGATGTGTCCATGGTTAACAAATTGACGGGCTTGACGACGAGTTGTTGCTAAACCAAGACGGTAAACAACATTGTCTAAACGACGTTCTAAAAGAAGCATAAAGTTGAAACCTGATGTTCCGTCAGCAATTTTTGTTGCTTTCACAAAGAGTGTACGGAATTGTCTTTCACCCAAGCCATAAGTAAAACGAAGTTTTTGCTTTTCAGCTAATTGCAAACCATATTCAGATAATTTGCTACGGTTGTTTGGTCCATGTTGACCTGGTACATAGTTACGACGAGCAAGCTCTTTACCTGTACCTGTAAGTGATAATCCTAAACGACGTGCTTGTTTCCAAGATGGTCCTGTATAACGTGACATATAAATGTCCTCCTCTAATTAAAATATGAGGAAATAGACGCTTGAAAAATCCTGATTCGTGCAGAGGGTCTTCGCCTAAACAGCAAAGGTTACTTTTTTAGCTAACCACCTGTTGACGAGCTTCATATTTTTCTGCTGCTATTTCACACAAAGGATAGTATAACATAAAAGCCTGGCGTTGTAAACCCCAAGCTAGTAGAAAGTATCTTTATTCTTTCGTTTCTAATGACATCTCGTCCGACATTTGATCACTATTTTCTTCTTCACTGTCAGTAGAATCATCATTATCATCATCAAGGTAACGGATAAGTGTTTTTTCCGTCAGAATATCAGAATAAGTATAGGATTCAACATAGGAATTCTCGAAAGACCCATCATCTTGTGGACGATCATTATACTCAACGATAAACAAGGAAGAGTAAACTTCGATTAAACGCCCTTGTTTATTTTTTTCTCTTTTACGACCATTTTCAAGGGTTAATTCTACCATTTTCCCTTCATGTGCCTTAATCTCTTCTTTGATTTTTTTCATCTTTGCAACATCAGTAAATGCATCACTCATTTAGCCATCCCCTATCTTTCATCAAACTGAGCTATACTAGAAAACTTGTTGTACTCTTTTTGGAACATTAACTTGACAGTCCCACGCGCACCACTACGGTTTTTTTCTAAAATAACTTCAACAGTATTATCTACAAGTGTCTCGTCCTCATCTTCTTTGTTATCGCGATTATAATAATCTTCACGGTATAAGAAAGCTACAATATCAGCATCTTGTTCAATCGAACCTGATTCTCTAATATCAGATAAAACAGGACGCTTGTCTTGACGTTGTTCCACACCACGAGAAAGCTGACTCAAGGCCAAAACTGGTACTCTTAGTTCTTTAGCAAGAATTTTAAGCTGACGAGAAATCTCAGAAACTTCTTGTTGACGGTTTTCTGTCTTTGAACCAGAAATTAGTTGCAAGTAGTCGATAACAATAAGTCCTAAATTATCATCAACTTCTTTAGATAATTTTCTAGAACGCGCACGAATCTCAGATATTTTAATACCCGGTGTGTCATCAATGAATATTGGTGCTTCTGCTAGATTTCCTTGAGCAAGAGTAAGGCTTTGCCATTCTTGATCGGTAAGTTGTCCTGTTCTTAAATTGTGAGAATCAACCATACCTTCAGAAGCAAGCATTCTATCTACTAAACTTTCAGCACCCATTTCCAGTGAGAAAATAGCAACAGCTTTCTTTTGCTTGGTGCCAATATTTTGTGCAATATTAAGTGCAAAAGCTGTTTTTCCGACACCAGGACGAGCTGCTAGAATAATCAGCTGATCGGGGTGAAGCCCTGTTGTAATTTTATCGAGATAGGTAAAGCCAGTAGCAAGTCCTGTTACATCAGACGAGTGTTTTGAGCGACTTTCTAAATTTTCATAATTAATTTTTAAGACATCAGAGATTTTTCGAAAACCATTATGATTATTATGCTCATTAACAGCAATTAAATCTTGTTCTGCCTTTGCAATTAAGTCTTGAGAAGGAAAAGAGCCATCATAAGCTTTATTAACCGTATCTGTTAAACGATTAATAATATTTCTTAAAAGGGATTTTTCCGAAACAATTTTAGCATAGTATTCAGCATTAGCACTCGTTGGAACACTGTTAACAAGTTCAACTAGGTAGGAAATGCCACCGATATTTTGTAAATCTCCTTGGCTATCGAGAATATTTCTAACTGTTGTGGCATCAATAGCATCATTCTTATCACTGAGTGCAATCATCGCTTTAAAAATAATACGATGAGAATATTTGTAAAAATCTTCTGGTTCAATGTATTCCCTAACAACAATTAATTTGTCTGGTGATAAAAATATTGAACCTAGGACAGATTGTTCGGCAACTACATCTTGTGGCTGAATTCTCAATTCTTGAGCATCTGTCAAAACACGGTACCTCCTAGTTTACATTGGTGTCAACTTTTGTTTACAGTTCTTTAACGTGTAATTTTATTTGACCTGTCACTTCTTTGTGAAGTTTTACTGGTACTTCAATCAAACCAATAGCTCTAATCGGATGATCCAATTGAATGTGACGCTTGTCAACTTTTAAACCAAATTGTTTTTCTAACTCTTCAGCAATTTTTTTAGTCGTGATAGAGCCAAATGTTCTACCATCTGGTCCAACATGCTCACCAAAGACAACTAATGTTTCTTCTTTATCTAACTCTTTTTTGAGTTGTTGAGCCGCCTCAAGAATTTCCGCTTGATGTTTTGCTTCCGATTTTTGTTTCCCTTTTAATTCGCTAATAGCTTTTGCTGTCGCTTCTTTTGCTAGATTCTTTTTAATTAAAAAGTTTTGGGCATAGCCTGTTGGAACTTCTTTTATCTCGCCTTTTTTCCCTTTACCTTTAACATCTTCTAAAAATATAACCTTCATTTTAGTACTCCTCTTGACGACTTCTTTCTTTTTGAATTTTTTCAACCAACACTTGATACACTTCTTTAATCGTTTCCCCATCTTTTTGACAAGCAGCAACGTTAAAGTGTCCTCCGCCACCCATTTCTTCCATAATTTTTTGAACGTTTAATTTATTACGACTTCTAGCTGAAATTGCTGTCTGACCTTTAAGGTTTTTAAAGATAACAAAAGTAGCTTCAATACCCGCCATGGCAAGCATTGTGTCAGCAGATTTACTAGCAATCACATTTGAATAACATTTATCTTCATCCCCACAAGAAATGATGATGTCGCGTTTAAAGAGGTCACCTTTTAAAATCAATTCATTGATTTGTCGATACTCTTCAAATTCAGTTGCTGCAATGGTTTGGATTTCAAAACTATCACTTCCTAAAGTAACAAGGTAGCTTGCCACATCGAAGGTTCTACTGGTCACTCTATTTGAAAAGTTTTTTGTATCTTGCATGATACCAGCCATTAACACACTAGCTTGCACTTTATTTAATTGTTTATTTCGAGCATTTTGAAATTGGATGAGTTCTGTGACTAATTCACAAGCACTACTTGCACCACTCTCGATAAATGATAAGACAGCATTTTCAGGGAAGTCTTCATTCCGACGATGATGGTCAACAACAATGACCTCAGAAAACTTATCATATAACTCTTTTGAAAGTGTCAAGTTGGTCTTAGAATGGTCAACCATAATTAAAATGGAATTCTTTGTGACAAGTTTTTCAGCTTGTTCCAACGTAATCAATGGAAGCATGCTATCTTGTTGTAAACTCGCTACAGCTCTTTTGATATCAGGGTTCATGTTTTTATCATCATAGACCGCAAAAGCATCATCAATGATATTACTTGCAAAAAATTGCATCCCAATTGAAGCTCCTAGGGCATCCATATCAAGGTTACGATGACCTACAACAAAAACAGAATCTGCTGCTTTAATCTTATCTGAGATGGCTGTCATCATGGCTCTTGTACGAGTTCTTGTTCTCTTAACAGTTGAAACACTACCCCCACCAAAGTATAGGAATTCTTTGTGTTCACCATTTTCTCTAATAACAACCTGATCGCCTCCTCTAACGAGAGCCATATTCAAGTTTTTTTGTGCAACATTCCCAATATCATAATAATTTTGGTCGCCATAAGAAATACCCATACTAATAGTTAATGATAATTCTCTTTCCTTGGCTGCTTCTCTAAATTTTCCAAGAATATCAAATTGAGACTCAATTAACTTTGATAAGACATTATAATCAGTGAAGAAATAGAAACGATCCATATCAAATCGACGATAAAAAATATGTCTTGATTCTGCAAACTCTGTAATAAAATTAGCAATGAAAGTGTTAACTTGAGATACCTCAGCATCTTGGAGATTATTGGTAATATCGTCATAGTTATCAATTGAGACAATTCCAATGACAGGGCTTGTTGAAGGCATAACATTGTTATGATAGACAGAAGAGACATTATCGAAAAAGTAAAAGACACCTTCGTCTAAATCAACATTAAAGAAATATCTCTTTTCATCAATCATAATGGATTGATCAATTGAGCCATTTTCTTTTTCTTTAATTGTATTTTTGATAATCTTATCATCAAATTTTCCAGATGCATCAGTAAACACTAACTCAGCATAAGGATTATACCAATCAATAGCATGACTAGATTGGTTGAATTTCACAACACCGACAGGCATTTGGTCTAATAAGTTTTTGAGACTGACTTCTGTCTGGTTGTTTAAAAGACCAATTTGCTCTGTTTCAGATAATTCATACGTTGTTTTTTGATAGATAAGAATAGCCACTACAAATGACATGATTAAGAAAAGTGCCAAAAATAGCATCACTTTTGACGTTAGTAAACTAATGGAAATAGCAACTAACACTAGTAAAAGCAAGCCAATAATGACAAAATGAATATTGGTTAATCGAAATCTTTTCATATTATAAACCTCTTAATACATCATTATAGCATAAAAACACTTCAAAATATAGACTTAGTCTAGTTTATCAAAAGCCTAGCTCTCTTTTTTAGAAGAACGATTTCGTCCTTCTAAGTAAACCATTAGAATACTAATGTCAGACGGGTTGACTCCTGAGATTCTGCTAGCTTGGCCTAAGGTTTCAGGATTAATTTTCTTGAATTTTTGACGAGCTTCAGTTGCAATAGAATCAAGAGCATCCCAATCCATATTTTTAGGGATTCGTTTTTCTTCCATTCGCTTCATCTTGTCAACTTGATCCATAGCTTTTTTGATGTAACCCTCATATTTAATTTCAGTTTCAATGAATTCAATTTGCTTATCATCTAGTTCCACTTCCCCAGAGCCAATAAACTGTGTTATAACATCATAGTTGACTTCTGGACGACGCATAAATTCTTTAGCTGTCAAGGCATCTGTTAATGGTTTAAACCCTAAAGCAACAATCTTTTCATTGGTTTTTGAAACAGGTTTTAATTTAATACTGTCAAGTCTTGTCAACTCTTTGTCAATGTTGTTTTTCTTATCTAAAAATGCTTTGTAACGGTCATCATCCACTAATCCAATAGAACGTCCAAGTTCTGTCAACCTCATATCAGCATTATCGTGACGTAAAATCAAACGATATTCTGCTCGACTAGTTAAGAGACGATAAGGCTCTAAAGTCCCTTTTGTAACAAGATCATCAATCATAACACCAATATAGCCATCACTACGTTTTAAAATAAATTCTGGCTTGTTCTGAACTTTCAAGGCCGCATTGATACCAGCAATAATCCCTTGTCCAGCCGCTTCTTCATAACCACTCGTTCCATTTGTTTGCCCAGCTGTAAACAAGCCTGAAATTTTCTTAGTTTCAAGTGTCGCGCGCAATTGATGGGGAAGAACAATGTCATATTCAATGGCATAACCCGTTCTCATCATTTCAGCATTTTCAAGACCTGCAATCGAGTGTAGTAATTCTTTTTGAACATCTTCTGGTAGACTCGTTGACAGTCCTTGAACATAAACTTCCTCAGTATCTCTACCTTCTGGTTCTAAAAAGAGTTGGTGACGATCTTTATCGGAAAATCGCACAATTTTATCTTCAATAGAAGGACAATATCTTGGACCAACACCTTTAACCATTCCTGAAAACAAAGGTGCTCGATGAAGATTACTATTAATAATCTCATGACTTTCTTCATTTGTATAGGTCAACCAACAAGGAATTTGCTGCTTAAGATAGTCTTCGTCCCTAGAAAGAAAAGAAAAATGATTTGGCTTATCATCTCCAGGTTGAATTTCAGTCTTATCATAGTTAATGGAATCAGCTTTAACACGCGGAGGTGTCCCTGTTTTAAAGCGGTCAATTTCTAAACCTAATTCTCGTAAATTATCTGCCAGCTTAACAGAGGCAAGACTATTATTTGGACCTGAAGAATACTTAAGGTCACCGATAATAATTTCTCCTCTAAGAGCCGTTCCTGTTGTGACAATAACTGTTTTAGCGGCGTAGGCTTGTTTAGTAGCTGTTTTAACACCGACAACTTTATCATCCTCCACCAAAATCTCATCAATCACCGTTTGACGAAGCACTAGATTTTTTTGTCTTTCAACTGTTTGACGCATATTTTTTGAATAAAGCGCCTTATCTGCTTGAGCTCTCAACGCTCTAACTGCTGGTCCTTTTCCAGTGTTTAGCATTTTCATCTGAATATAGCTTTTATCAATATTCTTTGCCATCTCACCGCCAAGGGCATCAATTTCTCGAACAACAATACCCTTGGCAGATCCTCCAATAGAAGGATTACAAGGCATAAAGGCTAGCATATCAATACTAATTGTTGCTAGTAATGTCTTACAACCCATTCGACTTGCAGCAAGTGCAGCTTCTACACCAGCATGACCTGCTCCTATTACTACAATGTCATATTCTTCTACAAAATGATGTCTCATATTAACCTCTCAAAATACAAAAAATGATCAAAGCTTTGAAAGTGTAAGCAAAAAGGCTTACAACATCCATGAGCTTTGACCATCATAGTTATTGTTATAGTTATTCTATCAAAATCTTATGATTTGTCAATCAAATTTCCATTTGCAAACTTTACAAACAAATCAACTTAATTGACAGCATTGTCAACTTAGTGTCATTAAATGTACTGACAAACTTCTCCATTTTTATAGGCCTTATCAATAATACCACCACCAAGACATTCATCTCCATCATAAAAAACAACTGCTTGACCTGGTGTAATAGCTCTTTGTGGTGATTCAAAAACCACCTCAGCTTTGTCATCTTTCACATGGACAGTTACCTTAGAATCAGGTTGACGATAACGAAACTTAGCTGTACACTCTATTGTAAACTCAGAGGGCATAGTCCTTGTAAAATGGACACTACTTGCTTCAAGACTAGTTGACATTAATGACTCATGGTAAAAACCTTGTCCAACATATAGAATGTTCTTTGAAATATCTTTTCCAACGACAAACCAAGGTTTGTTGTCACCACCATGTTGTCCCCCAATACCTAGTCCACCTCTTTGACCAATAGTATAGTACATTAATCCTGCGTGTTCACCCATATCACGTCCATCAACTGTCATCATTCTTCCTTTTTGAGCAGGTAAGTATTGACTTAGAAAAGTTTTGAAGTTTTTCTCACCAATAAAACAAATACCAGTTGAATCTTTCTTTTTGGCAGTTGCTAAATGAGCTTTCTCCGCCAATTCACGAACTTGTTTTTTCTCTAGGTGACCTAAAGGAAACATTGTTTTTTGTAATTGTTCTTGTGATAATTGGCTTAAGAAATAAGTTTGATCTTTGCCATTATCAACACCCCTTAGCATATGAACAAAGCCATCATCATCTTTTGCGACTTGAGCATAATGTCCAGTTGCAACATAATCTGCTCCCAAGTCCATCGCGTAATCAAGAAAAGCTTTAAATTTAATTTCCTTATTACACATGACATCAGGATTTGGAGTTCTACCAGCCCTATACTCGGCTAAAAAATATTCAAATACACGGTCCCAATACTCTTTTTCAAAATTAACAGAGTAATAAGGAATACCAATTTGATCAGCTACAGCAGCAACATCTTTATAGTCTTCTGTTGCTGTACAGACACCAAATTCATCCGTATCGTCCCAGTTTTTCATGAAGACTCCGATAACATCGTAACCTTGCTCTTTTAAAAGTAAGGCTGTCACTGATGAATCAACGCCTCCACTCATACCGACAACGACACGAGTTTTAGAGTTATCTACCATCTTTTCTCCCATCTTTTCCTAGAAATACGGATTTGAAGGTCCATTTTCTGTAATATTTAAAAAACGATTTGAAGGTCGATTTTAAACCCTGTTAAACAGGTAAACATTATTATAGCACGATTTAAAAAGAAGTCAAAATCTTACTTACTCATTTAATACAGTAAGAATAATCTAAAAAATAACTACTCTGTCATCTATAACTTTGGTATAATATAATGTAGCTCATTTTAGAGGAGAAAATATGAATACATTAAAATTTCAATCCGTTTTTGACATTATTGGTCCAGTGATGATTGGCCCATCAAGCAGTCACACAGCAGGAGCTGTTAGAATAGGGCGTGTTGTTGGATCCATTTTTGGTGAAGAACCAACAGAAATCACTTTTCATCTCTACCATTCTTTCGCTAAAACCTACAAAGGGCATGGCACAGATTTAGCTTTAGTTGCAGGTATTTTAGGAATGGATACTGATAATCCAGACATTAAAAACTCTCTTGAGATTGCGCATCAAAAAGGGATTAAAATCTACTGGAATGTTTTGAAAGACAGTAACGCCCCTCATCCTAACACTGTCAAGATTGCTGTCAAGAAGGGAACAAAAGAAATGAGTATTACTGGTGTTTCCATTGGAGGGGGTAATATTGAAGTAACTGAACTCAACGGTTTTTCAGTTTCTTTAACAATGAACACCCCTACATTAATCATTGTTCATAAGGATGTTCCAGGTATGATTGCTCGTGTCACAGATATTTTATCAAGTTTTGATATTAATATTGCACAAATGAATGTAACGAGAGAAAAAGCGGGAGCAAAAGCCATTATGATTATTGAAATTGATTCCAGAGACTGTCAAGATGCTGTCAAGGTTATTGAAGAGGTTTCTCACATTTATAATGTTAATTATTTTGGCTAGGAGGTTTTGAATGTTTTATAGTATTGCTGAACTTGTTGAACAAGCAACAGAACAATATCATGGTAGTATAGCTGAATTAATGATTGCGACAGAAGAAGAACTAACTGGTAGAAGCCGTGATGACATCATAAGTATTATGTCCAAGAATTTAGAAGTCATGAAAAGCTCAGTTCTTGATGGCTTAAATGACAATAAGTCTATTAGTGGCTTAACAGGGGGAGATGCTTTAAAATTAGATACTTATCTCAAAAAAGGAAAGACTCTCTCTGGCCATTCTGTTTTATCAGCAGCTAGAAATGCCATTGCTGTCAATGAACAAAATGCGAAAATGGGACTTGTTTGTGCCACGCCTACAGCTGGAAGTGCAGGTTGTTTACCTGCCGTTTTAACAACAGCTATTGAAAAACTAGAACTAAGCAAAAAAGAACAATTAGAATTTCTTTTCACTGCAGGCGCTATTGGTCTTGTCATTGCTAACAATGCCTCAATTTCAGGTGCAGAGGGAGGTTGTCAAGCAGAAGTCGGGTCTGCTTCAGCAATGGGGGCAGCGGCATTAGTAATGGCAGCAGGAGGAACACCTTTTCAAGCCAGTCAAGCCACTGCCTTTGTCATTAAAAATTTATTAGGTTTAATCTGTGACCCTGTTGCTGGTTTAGTAGAGGTCCCATGTGTCAAGCGAAATGCTATGGGAGCAACCCTTGCTCTCGTTTGTGCAGACATGGCTCTAGCTGGTATTACCTCAAAAATTCCTGTTGACGAAGTCATTGATGCCATGTATCAAGTTGGATCTAGCATGCCAGTAGCTCATAGAGAAACAGCAGAAGGAGGACTTGCTACAACTCCAACTGGTCTTCGCTATGCTAGAGAAATTTTCGGAGAAAGTTAATTATGAAAGAGACATTTACTACTATTTACTTAGTACGACATGCTCAGCCAAATTATGAAAATCATAATGATTGCGATCGTGAATTGACAACAAAAGGTTTACAAGACAGTCAACTTATCTCAGTGTTTTTAAAAGACAAAGCAATTCATAGTATTTATTCGAGTCCCTACAGACGATCTATAGAAACGATTGAATCATTTTCAAAAGAAAGACAGCTTTCAACTACCATTGACAACCTCTTTCGTGAAAGAAAGATTGATGATGTCTGGATAGAGGATTTTAATCAGTTTGCGCAAAAACAATGGCTTGATTTCAACTATAAACTTACCAATGGTGAGTCTTTAAACGATGTAAAACATCGAATGGTTAATGCGATTAATAACGTGTTGGATAAAGAAAAAGGAAACAACGTTGTTGTTGGCTCTCATGGTACAGCAATCTCTACCCTTATTCACCATTATTCAAAGAGCTTTAACTATCATCATTTTGAAGAAATTAAAACTTTAATGCCTTTTATTGCTGAATTTATTTTCAAGGACAAAACATGTTTGTCAATTAAAGTTTACAACTTATTTACAGGAGATGTTTATGACCACCCTATTATTTGACCTAGATGGAACACTTGTCAATTCAAGCAAAGGTATCATTAATGCCTTTAGGTATACCATTGAAAGACTAGATTTACCCACTCATTCTGATGAGCAACTGCTTGAATATATTGGCCCACCACTTGAGGCGACCTTTACAAAGTTTTACACTGAAAAACAAGGTGTTGACAAAGCTATAAAAACGTTTCGCGAATATTATAATAAAAATGGTGTCTATGAGACGGAACTTTACAGTGGTATCTTTACACTTTTAAATGATTTAAAAAAGTCTTCCCATCCTATTTATGTTACAACAAGTAAAAACGAACCAATGGCCAATCTCATGTTAGAAAATCTCCATATCAAAGAGTATTTTACAGGGGTTTATGGTGCATTGCCTAACCGTTATCATAAAGCAGATATTATCGACTTTGCCATTAAGAGTCATTCTCTTGACAAGAAAACAACCATTATTGTTGGTGACACTATCTATGACATGATCGGTGGCAAGAAGAATAATATTAGAACACTTGGTGTTACTTGGGGATTTGGAAAAGAAAAAGATCTCATCATTAATGGAGCAGATATTATCTGTCATCATCCTAAAGACATTAAAAAACACTTGAAATTATAATTTCAAGTGTTTTTTCTTATTGCATACCCCAAGCTGATAAGCCTTGAGTATTGTAAACTTTGATTGCTGTTTCAATCTGTTGGTCAACAGTAGCTGTAGACCCCCATCCTGGCATTGTTTGGAATAATCCTGAAGCACCAGATGGATTAGCTGCTGATGGGTTACCATTTGATTCGCGAGCGATAATGTATTCCCATGTTTGTTGCGAAACACCTGTGGCTGCAGCCATTTGAGCTGCTGCTTGTGAGCCAATCTCACCAGCAGTATTACCATTAGCCAAAACAACTGGATAACTAGTGGCTGGCGCTGTCTCTTGAACTGGTTGAGTAACAACTGGTTGTTCTACAACAACAGTTGTAGATGGTTCAGTAACAACTTGTATTTCTTCAACAGTAAGGGCCTGAGTGGTCTCTTCTGTGGTTTCAACTGTAGTTGTTGTTGTTTCAATCGTTTTCTTAATTTTATCTTTAGAAGTCAATGTCTGTTTTGATTTTTTCTTTTCAAAATCATTAACAGATAGAAGCTTTTGCTTCTTTACTTCTGTCTTAACGGAGTAAGAATCAGTATTTACAGGTCTACTTGTAAATATAGCTGTCAAGCTGACAACTATGGCAAGCATTACCCATTGTAAAACTTTCTTTCTACGTTTTAATAATCTTATCTTACTTCTACTATACACGAAGTTAGTCTCCTTTTTTAGAATACATCTTATCTTACCTTTTTTATGTTACAGTTTGATTAAAAAAAGGTTTCCAAAAAATTATGAATAAAAGTCTAAAGTTTACAGTTTACTTCATTGACAATAATTGTAATTAATCTAATTTTCATTATTATCAATAGTTACAAAATCAGTAATTCTATAGTTTTTTATCCATAATTTATCATATTCTATTTTTTGATAATTGTCAAATATGTCAAACGGTGTCAACCTTTTCTATACTATTATACTAATTTTTAAGTAGATTTTAACAGGAAAAGTGCCACTGTCAATCCCAGTAAAGTTAGCATCAACAAGCTATCTTTTAAGCCCCAGTGTAATAGACGATACTTTGTTCTGCCATCACCACCTTGATAGCCTCTTGATTCCATTGCCGTCGCAAGGGCATCCGCTCTTTTTAAACTAGAAGCAAATAATGGGATTAAAATGGGGATGACTGACTTCACCTTCTGGATAATATTTCCCTCACCAAAGTCAACTCCTCTAGCTCTTTGAGCATTCATTATTCTTGTTGTATCATCCATTAAAGTAGGAACAAATCGTAAACTAAGTGACAACATTAAACCAATTTCATGAACAGGAACTTTAAAAGGCTTTAAAGGTGTTAACAAGGATTCAACAGCATCTGACAAGCTTAATGGTGTCGTTGTTAGAGTTAACAGGGTTGAAAAGAAGATGATAAGAACAAACCTGATAAAAATCATTACAGCCTGTCCTAAACTATAATCAGTAATTCTTAGAAAACCAAATTCGAAAATAATAGTACCACCTTGAATGAAAAACATTTGAAAAAAGGTAGTAAATAAGATGAGTCCAATCATTGGTCTCACACCTCTAATAAAGAATCCTAACTTCACTTTTGATAATAAGATAGCAATCACTGTAAAGCTAAAAAGGATGATATTGGTGATAAGATTGTTTGCCCAAAAAATGATTGAAATAAATACAAACATTGCCAACAACTTACTTCTTGGATCTAGTCGATGGACAATTGAGTCTCCAGGTATATAACGGCCTAAAATAAGTTTATCCATTGATAACTACCTCCACAAATTCTGCTATCGTTATTGGTAGTTTCTCTATTTTAAGGCCTCTTTTAGTCAAATTATGAGCAAATTTAGTGATTTTAGGCACACCTAACTGAATATTTTCAAGAAAGTCCACTTGTTGAAAAACGTCTGTTGGTTTACCTTTTAAAACAATTTTACCCTCTTGTAACACATAAACATAATCAGCAAAATTGGCAACGTCATCCATCAAATGAGTAACTAAAACAATGGACATCCCTGATTTGTGGAGTTGTTTAAACAAACTCATCAATTCACGTCGTCCTTTTGGGTCTAAACCTGCTGTTGGCTCATCTAAAACAAGAACGTTTGGTTCCATAGCTAAAATACCAGCAATGGCTACGCGACGCATTTGACCTCCAGATAATTCAAAAGGGTTTTTCTCAAATAGCTCTTCTGTAATGCCAACCAGTTTTAGTTTTTCCTTGGCGATTTCTTCAGCTTTTTCTTCTGAAACACCAAAATTTTGAGGTCCAAAAGCAACATCTTTTAAAACTGTTTCTTCAAATAATTGACTTTCTGGAAATTGAAAAACAAGTCCAACTTTTTTTCGAACAGATTTAATGTCTTTTGTTTTAGAGTCTGGTGCTATAGTAATATCATCAACCACAACCATACCTTCTGTTGGAACGTGTAAACCATTTAATAACTGCATAATGGTTGATTTACCACTGCCTGTATGTCCGATAACGGCTGTGAATTGCTTATTTTCAATAGCTAAATTGATATCAAAAAGAGCCCTTCCTTCAAAAGGGGTTCCTTTTTGATAGGTAAAATTCACATTTTGGAGAGTGATTCCCATAGATAATCTTCTAACTCCTTTTCTGTATAATAGGCATCTTGGCATTTAAATCCTTCTAATTGAAGAGCGTTAACAAGAGAAGAGGTGAAGGGAATATCAAGACCTAATGTTAATAGGTCTCTCCCTCTTGCAAAGAGTTCTCTCGGTGTTGCTGTCGACTCTATCTGGCCTTTTTTCATCACGAGAACACGATCACTAAGGGCAACCTCATCTAAATCGTGCGTGATAGAAATAACCGTTACACCATACTGATCACGGATGTCTTTAATAGTTTTAATTAACTCTAATCGTCCTTTTGGATCCAACATACTAGTTGCTTCATCTAAAATAATGATTTCAGGTCTCATAGCAACCGCGCCAGCAATAGCCACACGTTGTTTTTGACCACCAGACAGTCTAGCAGGTTCTTTTGTTTTAAAATCACTCATTCCTACTAAATGAAGAGCCTCTTCAACACGTTGTTTCATTTCATTGTGGGAAACACCCTTATTTTCAAGAGAAAAAGCAACATCATCCTCTACAGTAGAACCAACAAATTGGTTGTCAGGATTTTGAAAAACCATTCCTATTTTTTGTCTGATGTCCCAAATATTATCTTCTGTTAATTTTTGATTTAATATGACAATTTCACCAGATTCCGCCTCTAATAAGCCATCAATCAATCGGACCATAGTTGATTTTCCACTACCATTATGACCAATAATAGACAGCCACTCACCATGTTTCACGTGAAACGATACATTGTTCAAAGTAAGATTTTCTTGTTCTTTATCATATCTAAATGTCACATTTTTTACTTCAATTATATTAGTCATTATTATTTAAACGTATCCTTAAATAGGAAACTCGCTCCTTTAAAGTAATCGTAGCCAGAGTAAATGGTAAAGACGAGAGAAATATATAAGAATATTGTTCCCACAAGCACAAAATGACTTAACAAAAAGATAATAGCGAACATTTGCGTTGCTGTTTTTATTTTACCTGGAAGTGCTGCAGCTAAAACTTTACCACCATTTTCAATTAATAACAAACGTAAACCGGTTACTGCCAATTCTCTACAGATAATAACAGCCGCTACCCAAGCTGGCGCTAACTGCAAGCCCACCAACATAATAAAAGCACTCATAACTAAAATTTTGTCGGCCATAGGGTCTGCAAATTTACCAAAATTTGTGACAACTTGCCATTTTCTTGCTAAATAACCATCAAAATAATCCGTTAAACTAGCTAAAGCAAAGATGATAGCCGCTAACCTGTGCACTAAGATGCTGTCTGGTATACTAGTTAGTACTAAAAACAAAGGAATTACAAAAATGCGTCCCACGGTTAGAAGATTCGGGAGGTTTTCTTTTTTTATCATTTTTTCCTCTTATTCAATCGTAAAAGTAATATAGCTTGGACTTCCTTCTAAAAGAGAAGTATCAAGTTTTTCGCCGTTAACAGTAACAACAACCCCTTGACTAACTCCAAGTGTCAATTCAGCAGAAGTAGCACCTTCCGTTAAAGTGGCTGTATAACTAGTATTTTGAGGATCTAGCATAATACCACCTTCACCAAGTGAAGAATTAGTTAATGCTACCCAACTACTTTCAACACCATCTAAGGAAATAACCACTTCCACCGGACGGTTGCCATTTGTAACATTAACAGTCAGTGAGTCTCCCCCACCTGACACCTCTAAATTAGTTTTCGTGTTGTTATTTGAAGTCTCATTGCTAGCTTCTGTTGTCGCTGTTTGCTCGTTTGTATCTGTAGTTTCACTAGAAGTAGTTTCAGAAACACTTGTTGATGGTGTGTTCTTATCTAAGAAAGGAATATCAGATTGATTGATAACGAAGTAAGCAATAAACACAACTATTGCAATAGCTAAAAGGCTGAGTAAAAAGATAGGCAAGAAAGAACTTGACTGTTTTTTCACTTCTCGCTTGCTTTTTGAGCGGTGTCTGCTTCTACTTTCAGAAGACACCCTATTTTCTACTCTATCAGCTCCACTTTCTTTCGGAAGTACAGGCGGAGCAATCATCGTCTCTTGATTATTTAAGCGATCATCTTCAGTAAGTTCATCTGGTGTTGAGGGTGTTGACAATTTTTCTTCCGCCAGTAAAGGTGTGACAGATTCTTCTGAGTGATTAGGTTCTTTCACAGATATATTGTCTTCCAATTGTGTATTGTTCACCACGCTATTTTTACTATTGTCTCTAAAAATAGTGTATATTGCTTCACTTTCGATAGTAGAAGAAGCCATTTCTTCTTTTGGTGAATCATCTACATCAACAGCAGCCACTTCGACAGGAATACTTTCTATAGATTCCTCGCTTGGTGCCTCAAAAGTCTTTGGTGATATTCCTCCTGAAGAGCCATCAGAGACAGAAACATCACTCTCTTCTTTATTGTAATAATTATTTAGCAAAGCTTTACCATCTAGATCAACTGCGGCAGCATAACTTGTTAAATATTCTTCTAAACGTTCAGCCGGGATCAGACTAAATTGGCTCAATTCCATAATCAATAAATACTGGGCATCAATATCCAATTCCTTAGCGATATCGACCAGCTGTAATCCTTTTTTTACACGAGCCTCTGTTAAAAGATCACCAATACTTTTTTGCATCATAATTTATTCCAACCTTTCTCTAATACTTCTATTATATCAAATTAAAATCAATATTTTTAACTATTTTGGGAATATCATAAATTCTGTTAAATCAGATTGCTTTAAAAATGCTTGCCCTGCCTCAATGACCTCATCTAAAGTAAAGGACATTAAAATCTGTGGGAAATCAAAATAATCATTATCATCACTCTCTGATAGTTGGTGTGTCAAATCTTCTAAAGAATCAAGTTCTCTCATAAAGTCACCATATCTTTCCTTTTTTAACATTTCAAACTGTTCAAGAGAAAAGTTAGAATGAGAAGCAACTTGTTTTAGCTTCTTTTTTATATGGCTAGACATTGTTATAGGATGCTTTGTGTCAAGTAAAATGACAACAAATTGATAGCGACTAGACAAGGTTGTCTCAATAGTAAAGGAGTCGTCTATCATGCCTTTATCATACCATTTTTGATAGTCTTGTGATGTCCAGCCAAGTAAAAGAGAGAAGAATAAGTCTATTTTAATTTTCTCAGTCATAGAAAAATCTTGATTCAGGTTATTTCTTCTAATCCCAATGCCCAATTTAGAAGTAGCAATTGGCATCATGATTGACCTCTTTTTAATGACAGGATGTAAAACAAGAGGTGTTTTCTCAAATGCAAATTGTTCTTTTTTAGGCCAATTTGATTGAAAGGACTGAATGCTATTGAAAACTTCCTTGACATCAAAATCACCAACAACAACAAAGTGCAAATTAGATGGTTGATAGAAAAAAGAAAAACAATCCTTTAGATTGGTTAAAGAAATATTTACAATACTTTCATCTGTACCAACAATGTCTTCCGCTAAGGCGGTTTGAGGATATAGGTTTTCTAAAACTCCTTGATAGAGGCGACTATCAGGGTCATCTTGATAAAGCGCTATTTCCTTTTTAATAATTTCTTTTTCTTTATTGATTGACATATCTGTAAACCCTTGTTTACTAACAAGTGTTTGAAGTAAACCTAGTGAAGCTAATAAATTATTAGTCCCAGAAAAATAATAGTGCGTTTTTTCAAAGCTGGTAAAAGCATTACTGTCAGATCCCAATTTTGAAAATTGCTGAGCCATATCTTCTTGTTCATTTTTTTCAAAAAGTTGATGCTCTAAAAAATGAGCTACACCTAGAGGAAATTCTATTGTTTGATTAGCAACTGTCAAGTGGTTGTCAATTGATCCAAATTGACAGGTCATCATGCCATAAACTTCTTTAAAACCAGCTTTAGGAACTAAGGTTAAGCGCAGTCCATTTGATAGCTTTGTAAAGAATACCGTTTCATCAAGATTGTCATAAGACAGCCTTTTTAAATCACTCATGATGACCCTCCTCTCATAAAATATACAGATTTCATTTTAACATTGTTTGCTATTTCTAATATATCTTCTTTACGAACGTTATTAATACTGTCAACAAACATTGACAAGTCTTGATAGGTTAGTGGTAACATAGTATTATAAGATTGCTCCATTAACATTTTTGGATTATCTAAAACTATTTTTCTTTGGCTGATTAAAAATTCTTTAGTTTGCTTTAAAAAAGCCGTTGAGAATCTCCCCAATTTAATCATGTTCAACTGACGATTGATTAATGCTAGTACAGTATTTCTTTTACGACTATCAATTGCTGCAAAAATATATAATGCGCCTAAAAAAGAATCTAGTTCACTGCCAATACTGTAGACTAAACCTTCTTTTTGTCTAACCTCAGTAAATAATTTCGAATGAGAAAAGGCTCCAAGCATACTATTAAAAAGCAGTAACGAAGAATTCTCTAAAAGAGTTTTAGGGCTAGAGAAAGAATAACCTACTTGTAAGAGAGATTGGTTAGTTTCTTTTTCTTCAATCTTTTCATTAGTGATATTTGAAGGTGTTTGTTGATAGAAAAATGAAAGATTATTCTGTCTCCCCTTTAAAGGAAATTGACCGATTAAATCCGCTGCTTTTGAGTCATCAAAACTCCCCAATAAAAAAATATCAATATTATCAGAACTCAGCATTCTCTTGAACTCTTGATAAGCTGTATAAGCATTTTCTTTTCCTAACATCTCCTTTGAACCAGTATAAGGCAACTGGAGCTCTTCCTTCTCAAAAAAAAGAGAATCAAGTGCCAACTCACTGTAGTAGAAAGAATCCTCCAAATCAAATTCTAGCTGACGAATAGCATTTTGTTTGACTAGCTCAAACGTTTTTAATTCATACTGTTCTAAAGTAATTAAGGGTTGAAATAATAGTTGAGATAAAAATTGAATAACTTCCTCTAATACAGAATCTTTGGCCATTAAATAGCGACCAGGTAAAAACGTAATGTCGATATCGACAATATGAATCAAGCCCTTTGTCCAAACAGAAGTACTAAGAGTCGCTCCATATAAATCTGCCAACTTTTCTCTCATTTTTGTAGCATTAGGATAGTTTGAACTGGCAATTTCAATCATTTTAGAAACCAGAAAACGACTAGCCATATTTTTCTTATTTAATTGACTTGAGAAACGAAAAGTCAGGTGATTCGTTTTAAACTGATCCGTTTTGATAATATGTAATGTCACACCATCTGCTATTTTCATATTTTTTCCTTTAAAAGTCATTAGTTAACACCCATTATATCACTTTATAACAATATTAGCATCAGTAAAATCTAGCAATATTAATCTTATAAAAACTACTATTAGAAGCGTTTTGAAATTGTAAAGAGGGTTGACAAAGGTGTAAAGTGTTTGTCAATTTCTTATAGCTTATAAAATTAGTTTTCTTTCAAAGAGAGAAAGAACTATTTTCACACGCTTTTATGCTATAATAAGGTTATTAGAAAGGTGAGGATTATGGATTATAAATTATTTGATGACTATATTACTTTACAATCATTATTAAAAGATCAGGGCATTATTGAAACCGGTGGGGCAATTAAATTATTTTTAGCTGAAAATATTGTATTGCTAAATGGTGTTAAAGAAAATCGCCGAGGAAAAAAATTGTATAAAGGTGATGTAATAGAAATACCTGATGCTGATATTAGGATTTCAATTGTAGCACCTAGTAGTGAAGAAATACTGTTACATCAAGAAGAACTCATTGAAAAAGAAAACCTTTCAAAGAAACTAAAAACGCTTAACAAGCAAAATAAAAAACCGAAAACGACTGTTCGTTTTCCAGGAACATAATCATGCAACTTGAATCATTACAGCTCTTAAATTTTCGAAATTACAACAAGGCTAATCTAGAGTTTTCACCACATCTAAATGTTTTTGTAGGACAAAATGCACAAGGAAAAACGAATCTTATTGAAGCTATCTACTTTCTTTCTTTAACTAGAAGTCACCGTGCTAAATCTGATAAAGAATTAATTGCCTTTTCTCAAAATCAGTTAAGTGTCTCAGGCAATGTAAGCCGCTTGCAAGGTAAACTGGTCCTTGACATTGTTTTATCAGACAAAGGACGGATTACAAAAGTCAATCACTTAAAACAGTCAAAATTGTCTGATTATATTGGTCACTTGCCAGTCGTCTTATTTGCACCTGAAGATTTACAACTCATTAAAGGTGCACCCAGCTTAAGAAGGAAATTTCTAGACATTGATTTGGGACAAATCAAACCACTTTATCTAACTGAGATTTCTCAATATAACCATGTTTTAAAACAAAGAAATAGTTATTTGAAAACAAACCAGACCATTGACATGGTTTTCTTGAGTGTTCTTGACGAACAGTTAATTACCTATGGTAGTCAAGTTATTCGTCAAAGACTTAAATTCATTGACAAGTTGTCAACCAAAGCAAAGCAACATCACTTGCAAATTTCTAATCAGCAAGAAGAGTTGTCAATATCCTATCAATCCTCTATCAAGTTGACAGAAGGAAAAAGTATTGAAGATGCCTTTCGTCAGCAACTAAAAAAACAACTTGACAGAGATCTATTCAAAAAAAATACTAGTGTCGGTCCTCATAGAGATGATGTTTTATTTTCAATTAATAACATTGAAGCAAGTTTTGGTAGTCAAGGACAACACAGAAGTCTTATTTTATCTCTCAAGCTAGCCGAAATAGACTTAATAAGAGAAACAATTGGAGATTATCCCATTTTACTCTTGGATGATGTTATGAGTGAGCTTGACAATCATCGTCAACTAAAATTGTTAGAAAACATCCATAAAAATGTGCAAACCTTTATCACAACAACCAGTCTAGATCATCTTCATCAAGTCCCTAATGATATTCAACTATTCCATATTGAAAAAGGAAAGATTATACAAGAAACAGCTGTTCACTAATGAACAGCTGTTTTAGTATGATTTGACAATACCTAGTAAAATAGCACCTATTAAGAAGCAAAGAATACCGATGATTACCCACGTTATTTCTTTCTTAGTTTTCTTTTCACCTAAGAAAACAATACCACCAATAATCGAAATGATAGCACCTATCTGGGAAAAACTAAAGGCAATTGCTAGACCAGCAGAAGATGCGGCTAAAAGCATGAATATATTACCAACTCCCCACATCATCCCAACAAGTGAATTTTTTAATACCAATGGTGAGAAATCCAACTGAAATTTCATAAAGAAACTAGAGCCTATAATCATACCAACAGCCATCGGTAATATAACTGATAAGACATCAAAAGCCATAATATTATTGAATAAGATAGCATAAGAAAGATAACCAAACGTTGAGAAAGCAAGAGCAACAAAGCCTTTATTGAAATGTTTTAATAAATGATTTTTATTTTCTTTCACTGGATCGACGCGACTTGAAAAATAAAAACCGATTACTAATAGAAGTAGGGCAAAACCACCTAGTATATAATGAAAACTTGTTGACCACTCATGAAAGACAAAAGCTCCAATTAAACTACCAAAAACAAGTTGACTGCCACTTGACAAGGGATTTGCAACAGAGACACCCATATGCTTCATTGCCGTAAATTGTCTATTCTGGCCTAAAGACCAAAGAATACCTCCAATTATTCCAAAAAACCATAGATTGAAAGACAATTGAGGTCTAGCAACTATAAAGACAATTATTGCGAAAAACAATGAACCAATTGTCATCCCAAATGTTTGCTGATTTGCACTTCCACCAATCTTATTACTAACAAAACCAATACTCCCCCAAGCAAACATTGGAACTAGGGCAAATAATATTCCTTCCATTTTTCTCCTTTACACTTAGTTTACACAATTGTAAATTAAGTTTACATATTTGTAAATCCATAAAACAAGAGACACCACTACCAAAGACTGATAGTGGTGTCATTTAGTCTATATTTTTATTACTTAACAGAATAGTTAGGTGCCTCATTAGTGATTTGTACATCGTGAGGATGGCTTTCTATTAAGCCTGCACCAGTCATCTCAATAAATTGAGCTTTTTCGTGTAAATCTGTTAAGTCAGCTGCACCTACATAACCCATACCAGATTTAACACCACCTAGCATTTGGAAGATAATATCCGCAGCTGCACCTTTATAGGCAACACGACCTTCAATACCTTCTGGAACAAGCTTATTAGCTTCATTGACTGCACCCTGGAAGTAACGATCACTTGATCCTTTTTTCATAGCTGCAATACTTCCCATACCTCGATACGTTTTAAATTTACGACCTTGGAAGATTTCTGTCTCACCGGGTGCTTCGTCTGTTCCAGCAAATAATGATCCTAACATCACTGCATCACCACCAGCAGCTAATGCCTTAACAATATCTCCAGAATATTTTATACCTCCATCAGCAATAATGGTCTTGCCATATTCTCTTGCAACACCAGCAGCATCATAAATAGCTGTTATTTGTGGAACACCAACACCAGCAACAACGCGTGTTGTACAAATAGAACCTGGTCCAATCCCAACCTTAACAACATCTACACCTGCTTCAAACAAAGCACGCGCACCTTCTGCTGTTGCAATATTTCCTGCAATTAGGGTTTTATCTGGAAAATGCTTTCTAATTTCTGCAATTTTTCTAAGAACTCCTGCAGAATGTCCATGAGCAGTGTCAATCACGATAGCATCTGCTCCTTTTTCAAATAAAGCTTCTGCTCTTTCAAAAGTATCAGAAGTGACACCAACTGCACCAGCTACAAGTAGGCGACCAAACTCGTCTTTAGCAGCATTTGGAAATTCTATTACTTTTTCAATATCTTTAATCGTAATCAATCCTGATAAGCGACCATTGTCATCAACTAGTGGTAATTTTTCAATACGATGTTCTTGTAGAATTTTTTCTGCCGTTTCTAAATCTGTTCCAATAGGGGCAACCACAAGGTTTTCACTAGTCATATGATTAGAAATTGGTTGATTAAAATCTGAAATAAAACGTAAATCACGATTGGTTAAAATCCCGACTAATTTGCGATTTTCCAAGGTTTCTACAATCGGCACACCACTAATACGATATCTTCCCATCAACTCATCAGCTTCTGCGATGGTATGTTCAGGTGTTAAGAAAAATGGATCAATAATAACACCATTTTCTGAACGTTTTACTTTTCTGATTTCTTCAGCTTGTGCCTCAATGCTCATGTTTTTATGAATAACACCTAAGCCACCTGCACGCGCTACTGCAATCGCCATTTGACTTTCAGTAACAGTGTCCATTGCCGCTGTAATAATAGGAATGTTCAATGTTAAATTGGGTGCAAGTGTTGTTTTCATACTAACCTCGTTAGGTAGTACATGGCTTTCTGCTGGAATTAATAAAACATCATCAAAAGTGTATCCTTTTTTTAAAAATTTCTTTTCCCAATTTGACATGGTTCAACTCCTCTTTTCTAAATATAATAATGCTTAAAATGGATTGTTACTATCATATCATGCTATGATAATTTGTCAATCAATTTAAACTGAAATTCTCATCGCTTACTTAAAATAATTTATCCCCATAGCCGATTTAACTTCCGATAGGGTTTGTGCTGCTTTTTCACGCGCTTTCTCACTACCTTTTTCTAACATTCGATAGACTTCTCCCATATCTTTAGCATATTCTAAACGTCTATTTCTTATTGGAGATAGTTCTCTTTCCATAATTTCTAAAAGGAAACGCTTTGTTTTAACATCACCTAAACCACCTTTTTGGTAATGTTCTTTCATACGTTCAATGTCTTGTTGATCTTCTTTTCTACCAAACACATCTAAATAATGGAATACCATGTTTCCTTCTATTTGACCTGGATCTTCCACACGAATATGATTTGGATCAGTGTACATACTCATAATTTTTTTCTTGAGTGTATCAGAATCATCAGCTAAGTAGATACCATTATTTAATGATTTAGACATTTTAGCATTGCCGTCAAGACCTGGTAAACGTCCAGCTGCTTCATTTTCTGGAAAAAGACCTTCTGGTTCTACTAAAACATCTGTTTTATAGGTATGATTAAAACTTCGAACAATTTCCCTGGTTTGCTCAATCATTGGTTTTTGATCAGAACCAGCAGGAACCAGATTAGCTTTAAAAGCAGTTATATCTGCTGCTTGTGAAATTGGGTAAACCAAAAATCCTGTTGGAATGCTTTCTCCAAAGCCTTTTTGAGCAATTTCAGTCTTAACAGTTGGATTTCTTTGCAAACGTGCCACAGAAACTAAATTCATATAATAAACCGTCAATTCTGCCAATTCTGGAATTTGACTTTGTAGAAAAATAGTTGCTTTTTCAGGGTCTAATCCCACTGCTAGATAATCCAGCGCCACTTCACCAACAGATTCGATAATTTTTTCCGGATGTTTAGCATTATCAGTAAGCGCTTGTTGATCTGCTAAAAAAACAAACATCTCATATTTATTTTCATTTTGTAGGAGAACACGATTTTTAACACTACCAACATAATGCCCAACGTGTAATTTACCAGTTGGTCGGTCTCCTGTCAGAATAATAGGTTTTCCCATTTTGAACTCCTTCACAATAAATTAATAAAATTATAACATATATCTTGACGTTGTGCCTGTTAAATAGGATAATAGTCTTTGTCACTCTTTTGAAAGGAACTATCAATGAAAAATAAAATTCGCGATTTCTTACTTGTTACTACTGGTTCATTTATTGCTGCAATCGGTATCAATGCTATGTTTTTAGAAAACCGTATCGTCTCTGGAGGATTAGGAGGCTTATCCATTGCCACTAATGAACTATTTGGCTGGTCTCCAGGTATTTTTGTCATGGTTGCAAATATTCCTCTTTTAGTCTTATGTTATTTTTTTCTAGGAAAAGCAACCTTTTTAAAAACGGTCTATGGATCACTGATTTTCCCAGTCTTTATTAGTTTGACAGAAACCATTCCAACCATTACTCACAACAGCCTTCTTGCTTCTATTTTTGGTGGTGTGATTATGGGAATTGGACTTGGAATTGTCTTTCTAGGAAATTCTTCTACTGGGGGAACAAGTATTATCACACAAATTATTTATAATTACTCCTCACTCTCTTTAGGCGTCGTGATGACGATTGTTGATGGAATCGTCGTTATTATTGGTTTAATCGCTTTTGATGCCGATACTGTTATGTATTCAATTATTTCACTCATTACAATTGGCTATGTCATCAATATCATGCTTTCTGGATTGAAGGCTTCTAAAAATGTGATGATTATTTCACGTAAACAAGAAGACATCAAGAAAACAATCACAGAAACGATTGAACGTGGGGTCACAGAAATTCCAATCACTGGTGGTTTCACCGGTCAACAACGCCATATGATTATGACCACTCTTTCAACCAAAGAAATTCCTAGACTACAAAAAGAGATTCAACAAATTGATGAAGCTGCTTTTGTCATTGTCATGCCTGCTTCTCAAGTTATGGGACGTGGTTTTAGTCTTACAAAAGATCATCATACAATGGATGAAGATGTTTTATATCCAATGTAATCATTCCCTAGTAATCATTGAAAAACAATTGATTTTCGTGTAGAATGAAGAAAATAAGAAAGAGATAAATGAGGTAGAAAATTGCTTACAGTTTCAGATGTATCCCTTAGATTTAGTGATCGTAAACTTTTTGATGAGGTCAATATCAAATTCACCGCAGGAAACACTTATGGGTTAATCGGTGCTAATGGTGCAGGAAAATCAACTTTTTTAAAAATACTAGCCGGTGATATAGAACCAACTACTGGAAATGTGTCACTAGGTCCTGATGAACGTCTATCTGTACTTCGTCAGAATCACTATGACTATGAAGATAATAGAGCCATTGATGTCGTAATCATGGGAAATGAAGAACTCTATAAAATCATGAAAGAAAAAGATGATATCTATATGAAACCAGATTTTTCAGAAGAAGATGGGGTTCGTGCTGCAGAATTAGAAAGTGATTTTGCTGAATTAGGAGGATGGGAAGCTGAAAGTGAAGCTGCTCAGCTCCTCCAAAACCTTAACATCCCAGAAGAACTACATTATCTTAATCTGAGTGAGTTAACTAATGGTGATAAAGTGAAGGTGTTACTAGCAAAAGCCTTGTTTGGTAAACCAGATGTACTGCTACTTGATGAGCCAACCAATGGTCTTGATATCCAATCTATCAGTTGGCTAGAAGATTTCTTGATTGATTTTGAAAATACTGTTATTGTTGTTTCCCATGACCGTCACTTTTTAAATAAAGTGTGTACTCACATGGCCGATCTTGATTTTGGAAAAATTAAAATCTTTGTGGGGAACTATGATTTTTGGAAAGAGTCTAGTGAATTAGCCCTTCGTTTACAATCAGATCGTAATGCTAAGGCAGAAGAAAAAATCAAAGAGTTAAAAGAATTTGTTGCCAGATTCTCAGCTAATGCTTCTAAGTCCAAACAAGCGACTTCACGTAAAAAAATGTTGGAAAAAATTGAGCTAGAAGAAATTGTTCCTTCTAGCCGTAAATACCCCTTCATTAATTTTAAATCAGAACGTGAAACCGGAAAAGAATTGTTAACTGTCGAAAACTTAAAAGTCACCATAGATGGGGAAGTTATTCTAGATAATATCAGCTTCATTCTTTATCCAGGTGATAAAACTGCTATTATTGGGCAAAACGACATTCAAACAACGGCTCTTATCCGCGCTTTAATGGGGGATATTGAGTATGAAGGTACTGTTAAATGGGGGATCACAACTAGCCAAAGTTACCTTCCAAAAGACAATTCACGTGACTTTGAAAGTAAAGATACGATTTTAGATTGGCTTCGTCAATTTGCCAGCAAAGAAGAAGATGACAATACCTTCCTTAGAGGTTTTCTAGGTCGTATGCTCTTTAGTGGTGATGAAGTCAACAAACCTGTTAATGTCCTTTCTGGTGGTGAAAAAGTTCGTGTCATGTTATCTAAATTGATGTTATTGAAGTCAAATGTTCTTGTACTTGACGATCCAACCAACCATTTAGATTTAGAATCAATCTCTAGCCTTAACGATGGGTTGAAAAAATTTAAAGAAAATATCATTTTTGCAAGTCACGACCATGAATTTATTCAAACACTTGCTAATCATATTGTTGTTATTTCAAAAAATGGTGTCATTGATCGTATCGGTGAAACTTATGACGACTTTTTAGAAAATCAAGAAGTACAAGAAAAAGTCAAAGCACTCTGGCAATAGAATTATCAAACATAAAAAAGCAACGACTGAAGTCGTTGCTTTTAATTTAGTTAAAATGTTCTGAGAAAAAATCTGTTAATAAGCAAAAAAAAATCCTAAGTTAACTTAGGATAATGTCTTATCACTCCGGCAGTAGGACTCGAACCTACGACATCATGATTAACAGTCATGCGCTACTACCAACTGAGCTATGCCGGAATACAACCAATTTTGGTAAAGCTATAAAATAGTCCGTACGGGATTCGAACCCGTGTTACCGCCGTGAAAAGGCGGTGTCTTAACCCCTTGACCAACGGACCAAAAGTCATAAGATTTTTTTCTTTGACACTCTTACTATTATAACAAATAATTTTAATTTGTCTACCTTTTTTGAAAAATATATGTTTTTTTTATTGAATACATTGATTTATCATCTTCTTATTGACAAGTAGATAGTTTTTTTGATAGAATGAAATGGTTGAAATGGTCTCATAGCTCAGCTGGATAGAGCATTCGCCTTCTAAGCGAACGGTCGCAGGTTCGAATCCTGCTGAGATCATACTTAAAATAAAAGCTCTTGGAAAAACCAAGGGCTTTTATTTGTGATAAGGACTACCTTCTTGAATCATAAAAGAACGATAAATTTGTTCCATTAACACCAAACGCATCAATTGATGGGGAAGTGTCATTCTTCCAAAACTTAATAGTAGGTTGGCTCTTTTTTTTAGTTCATCACTCAATCCAAGACTGCCACCAATAACAAAAGTAATGGTAGAATAGCCATTAAGCATCACCTGAGACATTTTCTGGCTTAATTCTTCTGATGAGATTTGTTTTCCTTCTATAGCAAGAGCAATCACATAATCTCTTTCACCAATTTTACTTGCCAAGCGTTGCTCTTCTTTTTCTAAAATTTTATCATTTTCAGCTTGACTGGCTTGATCTGGTGTTTTTTCATCTGAAACCTCAACAATCTCAACCTTACTAAAACGTCCTAGACGCTTCACATACTCCGCAATACCTTCTTTTAGGTATTTTTCTTTTAATTTTCCAACGACTAATAATTTTATTTTCATAATAGCATTATAGCAAACTTTAGGAGGAACAACCATACTCTAATAGTAAGACAGGATAGTTTTCATCTTTTTCAAAAAGTTTTCAACAACCTGTGGATTACTTTCTTTTTCATACAATTTAAGGTATAATTAAGCAAGCTCTCATAGAATGTAAGAAAAGTTTTGGAGGTTAACACAGTGAAAAAAAAATCGAGCCTTTTTAAAAGGATTATTCATTTCTTCTTTGTTATTCTATTTGGTTTTCTAGGAGGATTTGTCGCTACCTTTTTTGTCTTACAAATGAATGGGGGAAACTTTTCTAAAAATGCTCCAACGTCACAAGTAAAAACAAGCAATACTAACTATGATACTGTAACATCAACAACAGATGCTGTTAAAACAATTCAAAACACTGTTGTTTCCGTTATCAATTATCAAGAAAATCAAGATGATTTTAACTATTATGATTATTTCACTTCTGAAAATGAAGACCGTTTTGTTGATGATTCAGGACTCACCGTCTATAGCGAGGGGTCTGGTGTTATCTATAAAAAAGATAGTAAAGATGCTTATTTAGTTACCAATAATCACGTTATCAGTGGGGCTCAAAAAATTGAAATTTTACTCAGCAATGGTAATAAAGTTGTTGGTGAATTAGTTGGAGCTGATACTTATTCTGACCTAGCTGTTGTCAAAATTCCTTCAGAAAATGTTGATGTCGTTGCCGAATTTGCCAATTCAGATAGTCTCAATGTTGGAGAACCTGCTATTGCTATTGGTAGCCCACTAGGAAGCGAATACGCAAACTCTGTTACAGAAGGAATTGTCTCAAGTCTTAGTCGTACAGTCACATCTAGAAATGAAAATGGTGAAATCATTTCCACAAATGCCATTCAAACAGATGCTGCCATTAATCCAGGAAACTCTGGTGGACCACTCATTAATATCCAAGGACAAGTCATTGGAATTAATTCAAGTAAGATTACTGTTAGTGGGGACTACACTAATAGTGTTGCGGTTGAAGGAATGGGATTTGCCATCCCATCAAACGATGTTGTTTCTATCATCAATCAATTAGAGGCAAATGGTGCAGTTAATAGACCAGCTCTAGGAATTTCAATGGCTAGTTTAAATGAAATCCCAACCTCTTCATTTAGCAAGTTAGATATTCCTGAAACTGTCCTTAGCGGTGTTGTCGTTATTTCTACTCAATCAGGAATGCCATCAGATGGTATCTTAGAAAAAAATGATGTGATTGTTGCTGTTGATAAAGAAACTATTGAAACCACAAGTGATTTACAAAGTGTTCTCTATAAACATCAAGTGAATGACTCTATTGAAGTAACGTTCTATCGTGGTCAAAAGAAAATGACAGAAACAATCAAATTGACCAAAACAACTGAAGACTTAAAGAAAAATGAATAACTAACTAATACCCCTATTACTAGGGGTTTTTAGTAGTTTTGAGAGGAAAAATGAAAGAAATATTAAAATTAATTCCAATAAAGGATATTCACAAAAATCCCTATCAACCAAGAATTCATTTTGACCAAGAAGCCCTTGAAGAATTAAGTTTGTCAATCAAGGAAAATGGTCTCATACAGCCAATTATTGTTAGAGAGTCTGATATTTTGGGTTATGAATTGATTGCTGGTGAGAGACGTTTAAGAGCTTCTAAATTAGCTGGTTTAGAAACAATTCCTGCCATTATAAAACCAATTAGTGACGAAGATAGTATTAAACAAGCTATTATTGAAAATCTCCAACGCGCTGACTTAAATCCTATAGAAGAAGCAAAAGCTTACCAAAATTTAATCACTCAACAACAACTCACACATGATGAATTAGCTTTGTTCATGGGGAAATCACGCCCTTACATTACTAATGTTTTACGTCTTTTAAACCTTCCTCAAGAAATAAGGAGGGCCTTAGAAGAAGGTGTTATTTCTCAAGGGCATGCTAGATTACTGGTTGGTATCAAATCAAAAGAAAAACAATTTTACTGGTTTGAAAAAATTCAAAAAGAGGCTTTAAGTGTTCGTGAATTAGAAAAAAAGGTGCACACTACTAAACCAGCCAAAACAAAACGGCCTGATCTATTTATCCTTGAAAAAGAGAAAGATTTACAAAAAAGTCTTGGTCTTCCTGTTACCATTAAATACAGTAAAAATGGAAAAGGAAGCCTAACAATTAACTTTACAACAGAAGAAGATTTCAACAGAGTTATCAACAAATTAAACTAATTTGTTGATAAGATTATTTTAATAACACCTTTATCAACAGAAAAAAATAGTCTCAAAACTGCAGAATTATCACCAAAGATAACACTTATCCACATATTGTGGATAAGTGTTATTCATATTGTTAATAGTTTACTAACACCTGTGGATAACTTTCCTTATTTCCTCTTATTTTGATGGCTTTCTCTCTTTTTTTATGTTAAAATAGAAAGAACTGAACAATCTTTTAGGAGGCGCTGTGATGGGCAATGAGCAGATTTTTTGGAACAGATTGATAGAACTAGCTCAAGAAAAATTACGACAAACTGCTTTTGATTATTATATTGCCGATGCAAAACTAATCAAGGTTGAAAATAATATAGCAACAATTTTCATCGAAGAGAAAAATAAGAAACTATTTTGGGAAAAAAATTTGAAACCAGCTATTCTAACTGCTGGTTTTGAAATCTACGATGCTGAAATAACAGCAGAATATGTTTTCGAAGACTTCTTAACAACAAGTCAGACAACAAAACAACCAGAGGCATTCTCTCAATCAAGGCATTCCTACCAAGAATTAACACCTATTGAAAATGACTTAAATCCCAAATATCGTTTTGATAACTTCATTCAAGGACCAGGAAGTCAGTGGGCTTTTGCGGCCGCAAGAGCTGTTGCTGAGACACCAGGAATTACCTATAATCCTTTATTTATCTGGGGTGGTCCAGGACTTGGAAAAACACATTTACTAAATGCTATCGGTAATTTCATTGTTGAAAATGATCCTAAAGCACGAATAAAATACATAACCACTGAGGAATTTATCAGTGAGTATGTCACTCATATCCGTTTAAAAACCATCGATGAGTTGAAAAATCAATTTCGCAATCTAGATGTGTTACTAATAGATGATATTCAATCACTAGCCAAAAAACCTGGCACGCAAGAAGAGTTTTTCCACACCTTTAATGCCTTAAGAGATAAAAATAAACAAATTGTCTTAACAAGTGACCGGTCTCCTGATCAATTAAATGATTTGGAAGATCGTCTTGTTACCAGATTTAGTTGGGGATTAACACAAGATATTACGCCACCAGAATTTGAAACACGTGTCGCTATTTTACAAGAAAAAATAAAAGAATACACCTATGATTTTCCACAAGAAACCATTGAATACCTTGCTGGACAATTTGACTCCAATGTCAGAGAGTTAGAAGGTGCCTTAAAAGATATCAACTTAGTGGCTAGTACGAAAAAAGTTTCAACGATTACCATTGAATTAGTCGTAGAAGCCATTCGAGCTAGAAAACAAGAAAAACCAATCATTAAGGTTATCCCGATTGAAATGATTCAAGAACAGGTTGGAAAATTTTACGGTGTCACCACTAAAGAAATCAAGTCGACCAAAAGAAATCAAAACATTGTTCTCGCAAGACAAGTCGCTATCTTTTTAGTGAGAGAGATGACTGATAACAGTCTTCCTAAAATTGGTAAAGAATTTGGTGGTAGAGATCACTCAACCGTTCTTTATGCCTACAATAAAATCAAAAATATGTTGGCCCAAGATGATAATTTAATGATTGAAATCAAATCCATAAAAAATACTATCAAACAAAGCTGTGGATAGAAATGACCTTTTTCGCAATAGTTATCCACAAGCCTTCAACAAGGGGTAGCCTTAGACATATAAGGGATTAGAGGAGTTTTCCTCACTCTACACAGGCCTTATTATCATTACTATATATAATACTTATAAAATAAAGGAGTTTTCCATGATTCATTTTTCTATCAACAAAGCTTTTTTCCTTCAAACTTTAAATGCCACTAAAAGAGCTATCAGTTCTAAAAATGCAATTCCTATTCTTTCTAGTTTTAAAATCGAGGTTAGTAAGGATGCAATCACACTAACAGGCTCTAACGGTCAAATTTCAATTGAAACAATTATCTCTTCTAGTAATGAAGATGCTGGCTTATTAATTAGTCAACCAGGAGCAATTTTACTTGAGGCAAATTTTTTCACAAATATTATCTCAAGCTTACCTGATATTATTTTTGAATTTAAAGAAATCGAACAACAACAAGTCCTATTAGTTAGTGGTAAATCAGAAATTACCTTAAAAGGAAAAGACGTGTCTCATTATCCAAGATTACAAGACATTGAAACGTCACATCCTCTTGTTTTAAAAACAGAATTATTCAAAACGCTAATCAGTGAAACAGCATTTGCGGCAAGTCATCAAGAAAGTCGTCCCATTTTAACTGGGGTTCATTTCACATTAACGAATAATAATGAATTGAAAGCTGTTGCAACAGACTCTCACAGACTTAGTCAACGTAAGATTAGTCTTGACAAAAATATTGCCCATTTCGATGTGGTTATTCCAAGTAAATCACTTCGTGAATTCAGTTCAGTCTTTTCAGATGCTATTGAAACTATTGAAGTTTTCTTTTCTGATAGCCAAATCTTGTTTAGAAGTGACTCCATCAATTTCTACACAAGACTATTAGAAGGGAATTACCCAGATACTGATCGTTTATTAACCAACCAGTCTGAAACCAAGCTCGTTTTTAGTACAGGAGCCTTAAAACAAGCTATGGAAAGAGCATTTTTAGTCTCTAATGCCACTCAAAATGGGACTGTTAAACTTGAGATTACTTCACAAAAAGTAATGGCTCATGTTAATTCTCCAGAAGTGGGTAAAGTCAATGAAGAATTAGACGTCTTAGAATCAGCTGGTTCTGATTTAACTATTAGCTTTAATCCGACTTATTTGATTGAGTCTCTAAAAGCTCTAAAAAGTGAAACTGTTGAGATTCATTTTATATCACCTGTGAGACCATTTACCCTTCTTCCTGCAGATGATAAAGAGAATTTTATTCAGCTAATCACTCCTGTACGTACCAACTAAACTAAAATGAAAAAGAAACTCAACTAATGAAAATACACTTATTAGCCAACCCTAATTCAGGAGATAAGTCTGCTCTTGAAAAGTATGAAAATTTAAGGCAAGCTTATCCTGAAATTGATTTTAAACTTTACATTACGACTAAAGTGGATGATGAAAAAAATCAAGTTTCTGAACTGTTATCTTCTTTTAACAAAGAAGAGGATGCCATTTTAGTGATTGGAGGAGATGGGACTTTATCAAAAGTCCTATCAAACTTACCAAGAGAAATTCCTTTTGCTTATTATCCCTCAGGGTCAGGAAATGATTTTGCTAGATCGTTAAACATTAACAATATTGATCGCATTATTTCTGCGATAAAACAACAAAAAAAACAAACCATCAATGTCATTAACTATGATAATGGCATCATTATCAACAGCCTTGATTTTGGGTTTGCGGCCAAGGTGATAAGTTTTTCTGAAACCTCACGGCTTAAAAAGATACTTGGAAAGGTTAAACTAGGAAAACTAATTTACCCTTTTTATGGTGTTGTTTCTTTGTTTTGCACCCCGACAGCAACTGTTTTTTTAGAAACCGAACAAGAAACGTTAACCCTTTCTAATAACTTTTTCTTATCCTTTGCTAATAGTCGTTATTTTGGTGGAGGAATAGTCGTTTGGCCAGATGCTAGTCCTTTTGACCCTAATATTAATTGTGTTTATTTTGAAGATGCAGGTCTCTTGAAAAATGTGAAGACCCTACTAGCTATTCTCTTTAAAAAACACAAAAATACAAGTGCTATTCAACATAAGGTTTTTCAAAAAGTCACTATTACCAGCACAAAAGACAATTTAGTACAAGTGGATGGTGAAGTGATTCAAACCAATCAACTATCACTTTGCTGTGAACAAAGAGAGATTTATCTCTAGAAAGGATTTTTTAAAATGTATGATTTAGGATCCTTGGTTGAAATGAAAAAGCCTCATGCCTGTATTATCAAAACAACAGGTAAAAAAGCTAATCGTTGGGAAGTCGTGAGAGTTGGTGCAGATATCAAGATAAAGTGCACTAACTGTCAGCATATCGTGATGATGAGTCGCCATGACTTTAATCGTAAACTCAAAAAAGTATTGGAGCTTTAATCTAGCCAATAAAGGAGAGATTGTTATGGTCAACAATAATTTAAATATTCCTGACAATTATCAAGGAAAATCATTTCAGATTGCAAGATTTGGTCTTGGTTGTATGAGAATGTCCACGAATCCCACTTCAGATAGAAAAGAAAGCATTGCAACTATTCATAGAGCTTTGGATTTAGGCATTAACTTTTTAAACACAGGTGATTTTTATGGTCCAAATGGCCATAATGAAAAATTGCTCGGTGAAGCCCTTAAAGGGCAAAATAGAGACAAGGCTTTTATTTCTGTGAAATATGGTACCTTTGGCAATCTCTTTTCAGGTGGCAATACTGTTGATGTTGGTCCCAAAAATGTTAAACAATACATAACCTCAACCCTTAAAAATCTTAATCTTGACTATATCGATTTGTATCAACCAGCAAGAGTTGATATCGGTATTCCCATCGAAGAAACGATTGGTGCCTTGTCAGACCTAGTTAAAGAAGGTTATATTAAACATATTGGCTTATCAGAGATTGATAGTGATGTTTTAAGAAAAGCTAATGCTGTACATCCTATCAGTTTAGTAGAATTAGAATATTCTATTACCAACAATAGTATCGAACAAAATATTCTGCCAGTTGCTAGAGAATTAGGAATTGGTGTTGTAGCTTTTGGATTATTAAGATTAGGACGTCTTTTTGAGTCTCAAAAAGATCCTCTAACAGATGTCATGACGGCTATAGCCAGTGAAAAAAATATTTCAATTGTTCAATTGGCGCATGCTTGGATTTACAACAAGGGTGAAGATATCATTCCTTTAACTGGTGCTAGAAAAATAGCTCAGTTGGAAGAGTCTGTTGCTAGCCTTAAAGTAGAATTAACAGAAGATGATATTGCTAGAATCAATGAAGCTATCAAAATTAGCAAGATTGTTGGCCCATCTATGTCTAAATTCACGATAAAAAATGGACAAGTTAGTTATTAAAATCGTATTAAAGTGAAAATGACTTAAAAATGACAAAAAGAAGACTTTTAAAATAATAGGACTCTTAAAACATCAGTCATGATGAATTTTTCAAAAAGTTTTATAATAAATAACGGCAAGTGATAACGACATTTGCCGTTTCATATTTTTTACAAAGAAGGTTATGTCACATGGATACAAAAAAATACGTTGTTCATGAACGCTTAGAATTTGGACTATTATTAGCTACAGTAGCAGGTGGTTTAGATGCTTATACTTTTTTAACTCATGGCGAAGTGTTTGCTGGTCTCCAAACAGGTAATTTTATTTTACTTGGTATTAATTTAGGGCAAGGTCATTGGAAGGCTTTGATAAATTATATTATCCCAATTATTGCCTTTTTTACAGGAGTTTTGGTTACTAGGTTGCTACAAAAGAAAATCAAGAAGCACCAACAACTGTGGTTTGCCTTTTTTGAGGCCATTTTGTTACTTTTTGTAGGGTTATTTTCCTCATTTCTCCCCAATCTTCTAGCTAATGCTGTCCTTTCTATCGCTGCTGCGATGCAATTACAAGTATTTGCAAAATTAAAAGGAAGTCCCTTTACATCTTTGATGATGACGGGGAATTTACGTAACCTTGCCACCTATTTTTTCGACGCTTATATTGAACAGGATAAAACTAAAAAAAGTGCTTTTAAAGATACTTTGTCCATTTTGACTAGTTTTGTTTTTGGTGCTTTACTAAATGGTTTTTTTGTCACTTTTTTTGGTCAAGCAACCATTTTACTCAGTTTACTTTTTTTGGGAATAGCGATTTTTATACTCGTAAAAGAGAAAAAAGCTTTTTTATAAGTGAATTATTTTGATTTAAATAAGGATTGAATAGCTTGTTGTCTCATGAAATTCAGTGTTACAATAATTACTGTTAATTTTTTATAATTTGATTTGAAATTTTCTTTGCAACCATAAAAATCTTTTTAAATAAGCTTTTAGAGGAGATTTGCAACTGTTAGTTGCGTCAAAAAGTGCTAGCAAACTCAAAACAGAAGCGCTATGATGAAGACAGAAAATAAGGAAAGGTGGTCTAGTAATGACACTATTTGCAGAACAATTGAAAATGCATCGCAATAAAAGAAAATTATCCCAAGAAGATTTGGCAAGAGAATTATTTATCTCTAGACAGGCTGTTTCGAAGTGGGAAAATGGTGAAGCTACTCCAGATTTGGAAAACCTTGTCAGTCTATCAGAACTATTGGAACTTAGTTTAGACGAATTGGTGACAGGTAAGGAACCACCTGTACAAATCATTGATAAAAGTATGAATGGTTGGGAGTTTTTCACTAGACTAGGACAATGGTTTGTTAAGGTTTTTGGTCCTTATAAATGGTTTTATATTCTTGTGTTTCTTTATTTATTTTACTGGTTCTTACGTTCTAAAGGAATTGCTCCTTAAGAATAATCATCAGCTTGCAATCTTGCAGGCTTTTTTCTTTGATTTTATGCTATAATAGTTGTGATTGAATTTTTGAATGGAGAATAGAAATTTTATGGCTTTAACAGCAGGCATTGTTGGTTTACCGAATGTGGGAAAATCAACCCTATTTAACGCAATTACAAAAGCAGGTGCAGAAGCTGCCAACTATCCTTTTGCGACCATTGATCCTAATGTTGGTATGGTAGAAGTGCCAGATGAGCGCCTTCAAAAAATTACTGAGATTATTGTTCCTAAAAAAACAGTGCCAACAACCTTTGAGTTTACAGATATTGCAGGAATTGTTAAAGGGGCTTCAAAAGGTGAAGGACTAGGTAATAAATTTTTAGCTAATATTCGTCAAGTAGATGCCATTGTTCATGTTGTGCGTGCCTTTGATGATGAAAACGTCATGCGTGAACAAGGACGTGAAAGTGCTTTTGTTGATCCTATCTCTGATATTGAAACGATTAATTTGGAGCTGATTTTAGCAGACCTTGAATCTGTTAATAAACGTTATGCGCGTGTTGAAAAAATGGCTCGCACCCAAAAAGATAAAGACTCGGTCGCAGAATTTAATGTTCTTTCTAAAATTAAACCAGTTCTAGAAGAAGGAAAATCGGCGAGAACAGTTGCTTTTGACAAGGAAGAAGAAAAAGTTGTTAAAGGACTCTTTCTTCTCACTACAAAACCAGTTCTTTATGTGGCTAATGTCGATGAGGATAAGGTAGCTGACCCAGACAGTATTGACTACGTTCAACAAATTAGAGCCTTTGCCGAAACTGAGAATGCTGAAGTTGTTGTCATCTCTGCGCGTGCAGAAGAAGAAATTTCTGAGCTTGATGATGATGAAAAAGGAGAATTCTTAGAAGCTATTGGTTTAACTGAATCAGGTGTTGATAAATTAACCAGAGCGGCCTATCATCTGTTAGGACTTGGCACCTACTTTACAGCTGGTGAAAAAGAAGTTAGAGCCTGGACCTTTAAACGAGGGATGAAAGCACCACAAGCAGCAGGGATTATTCATTCAGATTTTGAAAAAGGTTTCATCAGAGCAGTAACGATGAGTTATGAGGATTTGATGACTTATGGTAGCGAAAAAGCCGTTAAAGAAGCTGGTCGCTTGAGAGAAGAAGGAAAAGAGTATATAGTCCAAGATGGCGATATCATGGAATTTAGATTTAATGTGTAACTGACATTTCAAAAGGTTGGAAATAATATTTCCAACCCTTTTAGTGTTTAACAAAAAGGAAAAAAGAATGACAAAAATGATAATTGGGTTAGGTAATCCAGGTAGTAAGTATCAAGAAACAAAGCATAATATTGGTTTTATGGCCGTTGACACTGTTGTCAAGGATTTTGACACAAGCTTTACAGCTAATAATATCTTTAAAGCCGATATCGGCACTTTTTTTCATAATGGTGAAAAAATATATCTTGTCAAACCTACAACTTTTATGAACAATAGTGGCATTGCGGTAAGAGCGCTATTAACATACTATAATCTGTCTGTTGATGACCTGCTAGTGATTTATGATGACCTTGATTTAGCGATTGGTAAGATTCGTTTGCGCCAAAAAGGTTCTGCAGGGGGGCATAATGGCATTAAGAGTATCATTGAGCATATTGGCACAAAGGATTTTAAGCGCATAAAGGTTGGTATTGGTCGTCCTAAGGAAAAAATGACAGTTGTTAAACATGTTTTATCTCCTTTCACGAAAGACGATAAGATAACTATTTTAAACACGTTAGATAAGGTTGACACGATTGTCAAGGACTATTTACAAGAACAAGATTTTGAAAAGATGATGCAAAAATACAATGGATAAGATGACACTTTTAGACTTAATTAGTCAAAACAAAACAATCACCAAGTGGTTAAAAACCATCAATCAATCAAAACGTCAACTTCTGATGGGGTTATCAGGTTCTGTTAAAGCACTCGTTATGGCAAAAGCTTATGAGGAGCAAACAGGGAAACTGGTTATTGTAACAGCAACACAACATCAGGCAGAACAATTGATCGACAACCTATCCACTGTGATAGAGGATACTGAAATTTATCATTTTTTTGCTGATGATGTCCCTGCTGCAGAATTTATTTTTTCTTCGTTAGATAGGGCTTCTTCGCGTTTAGAAAGCTTAAAATTTTTACTAGATAAGAATAAAAAGGGTATTTTAGTCACAAGTATTGTTGGACTAAGAGTCTTACTACCCAGTCCAAAACAGTTTAAAGAAGCCATTATTTCTCTGACAGTTGGTGAAGAAAAAAATCCAAAGGCATTAGTTGATCAGCTTCATCAGATGGGGTATGATCGTGTGTCTCAAGTTTTAAATCCTGGCGAATTTAGTCAAAGGGGAGATATTCTTGATGTTTATGACATCACACAGTCTTTTCCTTACCGTCTTGAATTTTTTGGCGACGAAATTGATGGCATAAGACAATTTGACAGTGAGACACAAAAATCTCTCGATGTGATAGAAAAGGTTGTTATCAATCCAGCAGATGACGTGCTATTAACAAAAGAGGATTATTTAAGGGCTACTTCTAAAATAGAAAAAGCCATGACAGTAGCTAATCAGGATCAAAAACAATTTTTAGAAGCATTTTTAAGTGATACCAAACACTTTCATAAAGCAGAACGTGTTCGACAGTTTTTATCGCTCTTTTATGAAAAAGAGTGGACATTAAGAGATTATTTCCCCAAAGGAACTCTTGTTTTCTTTGATGACTTTCAAAAAATCAATGAGCAAAACACACGTATAACTCTTGAAGTTGCTCAGTTGTTGACAGATGATTTACAAAAACATCAATCTCTTTCAACAATGTCTTATTTTGCTGATCATTTTCAAGACTTCAAAAAATATCAACCAGCTACTTTTTTCACTGCTATTCAACGTGGTTTAGGGAATCTGACATTTGATGCCTTGTATCAATTTAATCAGTACCCCATTCAAGAATTCTTTAATCAATTGCCCTTATTGGTTGATGAGATTAAACGTTATCAAAAACAAGAAGTGACGGTGATCATTCAATCAAGTACCAAAAAAGAACTCTTGCGATTACAAGAGACACTTAGAGAGTATGGATTAGATATTGCTATCGCCTCGAAAAATCAAATTGAACCCTCTCGTGTTCAATTACTACAGGCTTCTTTATCGAATGGTTTTTATTTTGCCGATGAAAAACTCGTCTTTATTACTGAAAAAGAAATTTTTCATAAAAAAGTGAAACGTCAAAGACGAACCACGCAAATGACAAATGCGGAACGCCTCAAAAACTATAATGACCTTGAAAAAGGGGATTATGTGGTTCATCATGTTCATGGAATTGGTCGATTTTTAGGCATTGAAACCATTGAAGTATCAGGTGTTCATAAGGATTACATTACGATTCAATATCGAAATTCTGACCGCATCTCTATTCCAGTTGAACAAATAAATCTGATTTCTAAATACCTTGCTAGCGATGGTAAAGAGCCAAAAATCAATAAGTTAAATGATGGTCGTTTCCAACGCACCAAACAAAGAGTTTCCAAACAAGTTGAAGATATTGCGGATGATTTGATTAATCTTTATGCCAAGAGAAGCCAACTAAAAGGCTTTGCTTTTTCACCTGATGATGATAGTCAAAAAGAATTTGAGGAAGATTTTCCCTTTGTTGAAACTCCTGACCAATTGCGCTCCATTAAAGAAGTTAAAAAAGATATGGAAAGCTCTCAACCAATGGATCGTTTACTGGTTGGTGATGTTGGTTTTGGTAAGACAGAAGTTGCTATGAGAGCAGCATTTAAAGCTGTTAACGATGGCAAACAAGTCGCTATATTAGTGCCAACAACGGTTCTTGCACAACAGCATTATCAGAATTTTAAAGAACGTTTTGAATCCTTTCCAGTAACAGTTGATATCGTCAGTCGCTTTAAAACAAAAAAAGAGCAAGAATTGACCCTTGATAAGTTGAAAAAAGGTCAAGTTGACATTTTAATTGGAACCCATCGTCTCTTATCAGATGATGTTCAATTTTCAGATTTAGGGTTAATTGTTATTGATGAAGAACAACGATTTGGTGTTAAGCATAAAGAAAAACTAAAACAATTAAAAGCCAAAGTTGATGTTTTAACCTTAACGGCAACTCCTATTCCTAGAACTTTACACATGTCAATGCTAGGAATTAGAGACCTCTCTTTAATTGAAACCCCGCCAACTAATCGCTATCCTGTTCAAACCTACGTCATGCCCTCAACTCCTGATATCATCAGAGAAGCTATTCTTAGAGAAATTGATCGTGGTGGCCAAATTTATTATGTTTACAACCGAGTTGAGTCAATTGAGAAAAAAGTTTCTGAACTTAAAGAATTAGTCCCAGAAGCTAATATAGGCTTTGTTCATGGGCAAATGAGTGATATTCAATTAGAAAATACACTATTTAGTTTTATCGAAGGTCAATATGATGTTTTGGTGGCAACAACAATCATCGAAACTGGTGTTGATATTTCAAATGTCAATACTTTATTTGTTGAGAATGCTGATTATATGGGCCTTTCAACTCTGTATCAACTACGAGGTCGTGTTGGACGAAGTAGTCGACTAGCCTATGCTTATCTCATGTATCATCCTGATAAAATATTGACAGAAGTCTCAGAAAAACGATTAGAAGCTATTAAGGGCTTTACCGAGTTGGGTAGTGGTTTTAAAATTGCTATGCGTGATTTAGCCATTCGTGGTGCAGGAAATATTCTTGGTGCTTCCCAGAGTGGTTTTATTGATTCCGTTGGTTTTGAAATGTATTCACAGCTCCTTGAAGAAGCAATTGCTAGAAAACAGGGGCAATTACCAGAAAGACAAAAAGGCAATGCCGAGATAGATTTTAAAATAGACGCTTATCTTTCTAACGATTACATTAATGATGAACGTCAAAAGATTGAAATTTACAAACGCATCAGAGAAATTGATAGTCAAGATAACTATCAGGAATTACAAGAAGAAATCATTGATCGCTTTGGGGACTACCCAGATCAAGTGGCTTATCTTTTAGAAATTGGTCTGATTAAAAATTACATGGACAAGGCTTTTGTAGAGTATGTTCAAAAAAATAATGGCTATCTAACCATCCGGTTTGAAAAAAAATCACTAGCCATTTACTTAACACAAGACTATTTTGAAGCTATTTCAAAAACGCAACTCAAGGCCCGTATTAGTGAGCATCAGGGAAAAATAGAGATCATTTTTGATATTAGAAATAAAAAAGACTATGTCGTATTAGAGGCATTAAAACAATTTGGAGAAGCATTAGATGACATTAAAAAAAGGAAGACTTAATCATACTCAAAAAGCGAGTCTTATCATTGTTGTGGCTGGTCTTATATCAAAAATATTAGCAGCCATCTACCGTATTCCTTATCAAAATATTGTTGGTGATAGAGGCTTTTACGCTTATCAGCAAATTTACCCACTCATCGGGATCATCTCAACCCTAGGATTAGTGGCTTTTCCTAATATTATCTCGAGCCTCGCACAAAAGCAGCAAAAAACAACTCTTGGCAGTTTATTTCAATTGGAAGCTCTCCTTTCAGGAATAGGAGCAATCTTATTAATTGTTTTAAGTGGATTTTTAGCTCAATTAATGGGAGCTAGTCAATTAAAAATGGCCATTCAAATTGTCGGAGTGATCCTATTATTGGTTCCTTTTATTTCTTTTTATAGAGGATTAGCTCAGTCAACAGGCAATATGCAGCCAACAGCAGTCAGTCAGGTGATTGAGCAGGCAATTAGAATCTCTGTGATTATTTTAGCTGCTGTTTTATATGGTGTTTTGAAATTAAGCATTTATCAAACAGCGACGATAGCTGTTTCAGGTAACTTATTAGCTAGTATTATCACATTAATCTATTTAATAAAAAAAGCACCTATCTCCCTTAAGGAAATTAGTTCTGGTGGCTCTTTAAGCTTATCTGCCATTAAGCATATTGGTTTTCCAAGTCTTGTTTTTCTCTTTTTTTCAATCTATTTACTTCTCTTTCAACTAGTAGATGCTTTTCTAGTAAAAAATGCCCTAGTTGCTCAAGGAATGTCAAACAGTTTAGCTGAAATTGAAAAAGGGATTTTTGATCGAGGACAGCCTTTGATTCAATTTGGATTGATTTTCTCGACGGCTTTATTTACTACCTATCTTCCTAAACTAACACGGTATTACCACCAGAATAAAGAACATTATCACCAGGAAAACCAATTGTTTTTCTCCTTTATTTTTTATTTTAATAGTGTGATAACCATCGGTTTTCTAACCATTTTTCCTCAGATGAATCGTTTTTTATTTAAAAACAATCTAGGAGCAGTGGCTTTAATGCTTTATCTCTTGATTATTCTTTTAGCTAGCCTCATCCAATTTTTCCATCAAACCCTATTTATCGAAGGTTCTAATAGACAATCACTTCTTTATCTTTTGATAGGAGTTGTAGTAAAAATTCTTATCACCTATCCTCTTACCTTATTATTGGGTATTGTAGGTTCTAGCTTGTCAACGGTTATTGCCCTAATCCTTGTTTTAAGTTGTTACCTCAAAAAAGCCAAAATGAATTTACTAGTTTTTTTGACACCAAAATTTATCCTTTCATTGCTTGTTATGATAGGATTAGTATTAGGGGTGAGATATCTTATTCCAAGCACCAATAGGCTCACTTTATTTGTGAATATTATCTTATCAAGTCTAGTAGGTGCCAGTGTTTTTCTTTTAATGAGTACCAAATGGCAAGTTTTTGATAAAAGATTATTTTCTTTTCTACCATTCTATAAAGAAAAGTGATAAAATGAAGAGATGTGAGGGATATTATGAGATTAGATAAGTATTTAAAAGTATCACGGTTAATAAAAAGACGCCCTGTTGCTAAAGAAGTAGCAGATAAAGGTCGCATAAAAGTCAATGGTATTTTGGCAAAAAGTTCTACCAAATTGAAGTACAATGACATCATTGAGATTAGATTTGGAAACAAATTGTTATCAGTACGTGTTTTAGAAATGAAAGACAGTACTAAAAAAGAAGACGCCAATAAAATGTACGAAATTATTAGTGAAACAAGGATAGAAAAAGATGAAGAAGCCTAATATTGTTCAACTAAATAACGACTTTATCAAGGATGCTAATCAAAAAAAACGTTACGAAGAAGAAGAAATTCGTAAACGTCATCGTTTTATAGGATTAGTGTTGATTGTTATTACGCTACTTTTTATTTTGCCAACCTATAATTTAGTATCAAGTTATGTGACCTTGGAAAATAGAAAACAGCAAATCATTGAGTTGCAAAAAGAATATAACACATTGGAAGAAGAAACCAATCAAAAGAAAGAATTGGCTAATCGCTTAAAAGACACAGATTATGTGGAAAAATATGCGCGCGCCAAATACTCCTATAAATTTGAGGGCGAAGTCATTCTTCAGACCCCGGAATTACTACCTAAATAATGAAAAATTTAATTAATACTATCGAAAAATTTTTGACATACTCCGATGATAAACTTAAGGAGTTATCAGAGAAAAATCAAGAGCTAAAAGAAAAAACAAAGAAGGGAGAGGAAAAAACAAAATGAAAAAAGTGTTTGCTTTCTTTTTAGCAATGTCTGTTTTTTTGTTGCCTCTCTCCATCATTAGTACGGAAAAAGAGGTGTCTCTTTCTAATGGGTTACACTATCAACTAACACAAGGCCCAGCTACTCAAGTGGACTATTTTTCTTATTTCCCTGAAAATCCTGTTTTAAAACAAAATGTTCAAATTTACCAAGACGTTAACCTCTCAACCCCTTTAACGATTGTTGCTGCAAACACACCGCTTAATTTAAACCGTTATCTTATCAATGATGCTAACATCCCTGTTTTTGAATTATCAAATGGTGGCTTTATTAGTGCTAGTTATGAAAATATTTTAGATGATGTTATACTGAGCCAAGAGCCTATTGAAGCTACATTTTGGGTAGGTAAAAAAGCTGTTTTTTATACAAGCCCTTTTGTAGTCGGTGTCAAAAACTCTGGACAAACAGTCGCTGATTTTTCTAATGTTACTGTGTCGCAAAAAGCAACCACCAACCATGGTACTTATTATAAAGTTGAAGGAAAAGGTTGGATAGACGAAAGTACACTTTCTGAAAATGATAATCGTATGGCACATGTCCAAGATATCTTGAATGAAAAATATCAAAATGCTGATATTTCAGTTTACGTCAAGGATTTGACTAGTCAAGATGTTGCACAAATCAATGCCGACAAGCCAATGTATTCTGCTAGTATCACTAAACTCCCTATTTTGTATTATGCCCAAGAAAAACTTGATAAAAACCTTGTTTCTTTAGAGAGTCAGTTTAAGTATAACGATAAGTCAATGGCATATGATGGTGCCTATGACACTGATGGTAGTGGGGATATGAGCAAATCACCTGATGATAAGGACTATAGTGTCGAGTATCTTTTAAAAGCAGTTAGTCAAAATTCAGATAATGTTGCTAGTAACTTATTAGGTTACTATGTTGATGATAAATACGATGCTGATTATCAAACAAGCATTTCAAAGGCTATCGGCACTAATTGGGATATGGTCGGTAGAAATAGTACAGCTCAACAAGCTGGTCTGATGATGGAAGCCATTTATTATCAAAATGGTACGATTATTGATTATCTTTCTCAAACAAAATTTGATAATGAGCGTATTTCAAAAGATATCGATGTTCAAGTAGCTCACAAGATAGGAGATGCTTACGATTTTAGACATGACGTTGCGATTGTCTATACCGAAAGACCATTTATCTTATCAATTTTCACAGATCATGCTTCCTATGATGATATAACAGCTATTGCAAATGATGTCTATGGTGTCTTAAAATGAACAATCAACAACTACTACAAATTATCCAAAAAAAATCTTATTTTTCTAAGCATAATAAGGTGTTGATAGCAGTTTCGGGTGGTTTTGACTCCATGGCTCTTTTGCATTTTTTATATGCCTACCAATCGGTACTAGACATCTCAATTGCAATTGCTCATGTTAATCACCACCAACGTCTAGCTTCCAAGGAAGAAGAAGATTATTTGAAAGAATGGGCAACGACTCATGACATTCCTATTTATATCAGTCATTTCAAAGGAGTGTTTTCAGAAGAAAAAGCCAGAAATCATCGCTATGCTTTTTTCAAACAAGTCATGTTAGAACAAGGTTATACGGCCTTGGTAACAGCTCATCATGCAGATGATCAAGCAGAAACGATTTTTATGAAATTATTGAGAGGATCTCGTTTGATTCACCTAGCCGGTATGAAAGAAAGACAAACTTTTGCTGATGGCGAATTAATTCGACCGTTCCTCACACTCAATAAAAAAGAATTGCCTCATGTTTTTCATTTTGAAGATGCTTCAAACCTAGAAAATAACTTTCTTAGAAATCGTATAAGAAACCAGTATCTTCCTACTTTACAAAAAGAAAACCCAAAATTATCTCATCATCTGGTTGAGACAGGTAAAGAAATTACTTTGTTAAAAGAAGCCTTACAGTCATTGACAAGCCAAATTAACATAGAAGACTGTCAGATTTTTTTAAGTCAAGATGCTGCTGTGCAGTATTTTTTATTGCAAAACTACTTAGAGCAATTCGAGGCATTAAATTTATCCAAAGAACAGTTTGAAGAAGTTCTCCACATTATTAAAACAAAGGCGAACTATACTCATCATTTAAAAAATAACTATTATCTATTAAAAGACTATCAGCGATTTACTATTAAAAAAATAGACCTAAAGACCGATAGTCAAAGCCTTAAAAAAGTGTTAGAATATGGGAACAATGTGACCATTGGTCATTATCGTTTTTCTTTCTCAAAACAACCAAGTGGTATTCCTTTAACTAGTCTCTCTCCAATTACTTTAAGACACCGCAAACAAGGGGACAGCATTAAATTAGGTAGTCATACCAAAAAAATTAGACGCCTCTTTATTGATGGCAAGTATTCTTTTTTGGAGCGACAAAACGCCATTATTGGCGAACAAGATGGCCTTATCATCTTTGTTATGGTTGGCGGTGACACATATTTGAGAAATCACTCTAATAATGATATAATGATTGCTACATTACATATTGAAAAAACAAAAGAGTAGAGAGTGGTAGAAGATGTTAGAAAAAGATATTAAAAAGGTTTTATATACTGAAGAAGACATTACGAAAAAGGCGAAAGAATTAGGTCAACAATTAACAAAAGACTATGATGGGAAAAACCCATTATTAGTTGGTGTTTTAAAAGGTTGTATTCCTTTTCTAGCGGAACTTATTAAACACATCGATACTCAAATTGAGTTAGATTTCATGGTTGTTTCAAGTTATCACGGTGGAACAACAAGCAGTGGTGAAGTAAAAATCTTAAAAGATGTCGATACTAATATTGAGGGGCGTGATGTTATCTTTATCGAAGACATTATTGATACAGGAAGAACCCTCAAATATCTAAGAGACATGTTTAAATATCGTCAAGCAAAATCAATCAAAATTGCAACCCTATTTGACAAACCAGAAGGACGAGAGGTTGCTATTGAAGCTGATTATGTTTGTTATGATGTTCCAAATGAATTTATTGTAGGTTTTGGATTGGATTACAGAGAAAATTATCGTAATCTTCCTTATGTAGGCGTTCTAAAAGAAGAAGTCTATTCAAAATAATCATAGAAAGTTTATCATCAAAAAATGAAAAATAATAACAATAATGGATTTGTCAAAAATCCTTTTCTCTATATTTTAATTATTATCTCCATTATTTTTGGGGTTCAATATTTTTTGCGTGGTTCATCCCCTCAATCACAAAAAATTAATTATTCTACCCTCGTTTCAGAAATTAAAAAAGGTGAAATTGACACTATTTCCTACCAACCAAATGGTGGTATTATTTCTGTAGAGGGAAAATATAAATCTGAAAAAACAGTTGAGAATAAAAATGATTTAGCCTTTTTTGGTAATTCAAGCACAAAAGTCAAAGAGTTTACGTCTATCATTTTACCAAGTGAAACGTCTATTCAAACCTTACAAGATGCCGCTGAAGAGGCAGGGACAGAAATCACTGTTAAACCTGAGAGTTCTCTTGGAACATGGGTTTCGTTGATTGTTGGCTTTTTACCTTTCGTCATTTTAATTTTCTTTTTCACTATGATGATGAATCAAGGTGGTGGCGCTCGTGGTGCCATGAACATTGGTAAAAACAAAGCTAGAACAGCTAATAAAACAACCGTTAAAGTGCGTTTTTCTGATGTTGCAGGTGCTGAAGAGGAAAAACAAGAATTAATCGAAGTCGTTGATTTCCTCAAAGACCCTAAACGTTACAAAGCCCTTGGCGCTAGAATTCCTGCCGGTGTACTCTTAGAAGGCCCTCCAGGAACGGGTAAAACCTTACTAGCAAAAGCGGTTGCCGGAGAAGCCGGTGTTCCTTTCTTTAGTATCTCTGGTTCGGATTTTGTTGAAATGTTTGTTGGGGTCGGAGCTAGCCGTGTAAGATCCTTATTTGAAGATGCTAAAAAAGCTGAACGTGCTATTATCTTTATTGATGAAATAGATGCTGTTGGTCGTCGACGTGGTGCCGGAATGGGCGGTGGAAACGATGAACGTGAACAAACCTTAAACCAATTATTGATTGAAATGGATGGTTTTGAAGGGAATGAAAATATCATTGTTATTGCCGCAACGAACCGTAGTGATGTCTTAGACCCAGCCCTTCTAAGACCAGGACGTTTTGATAGAAAAGTCTTAGTTGGTCGCCCAGATGTTAAAGGACGTGAAGCTATTCTAAAAGTTCATGCTAAAAATAAACCATTAGCAGAAGATGTCAACTTAAAAGTAGTCGCACAACAAACCCCAGGTTTTGTTGGTGCTGACCTAGAAAATGTTCTTAATGAAGCTGCTTTAGTTGCTGCTAGAAGAAATAAAACTAAAATTGATGCTAGTGATATCGATGAAGCAGAAGATCGTGTGATTGCTGGTCCATCTAAAAAAGATAGAACTGTTTCTGAAAAAGAGCGCCAAATGGTGGCTTATCATGAAGCTGGGCATACGATTGTTGGTCTTGTTTTATCAAATGCTCGTGTTGTTCATAAAGTAACCATCGTTCCAAGAGGACGTGCAGGTGGTTATATGATTGCTCTTCCAAAAGAAGATCAAAACCTTCTGTCTAAGGATGATTTGAAAGAACAATTAGCTGGTCTTATGGGTGGTCGTGTTGCTGAAGAAATCATCTTCAACGTTCAAACAACTGGTGCTTCTAATGACTTTGAACAAGCAACACAAATGGCACGTGCCATGGTCACTGAATATGGAATGAGTGAAAAACTCGGTCCTGTTCAATATGAAGGAAATCATGCTATGATGCCTGGGCAATTGACACCTGAAAAATCTTACTCTGCTCAAACCGCTTTATTAATTGATGAAGAAGTAAGAGAACTCTTAAATGAAGCGCGTGATAAAGCAGCTGATATTATCAATCAAAACAGAGAAAAACATAAGTTGATTGCAGAAGCTCTTCTTAAATATGAAACACTTGATGCTCAACAAATTAAATCTATCTATGAAACTGGTGAAATGCCTAAATCATTAGAAGATGAATCAGAAGATACTCATGCCCTTTCCTATGATGAAATCAAAGAAAAATTAGTAAAAGAGTAAACTAATTATTTTAACATAAGACGTTGCGACGTCTTATGTTTTTTTATTTTTAAAAAAATAGTAACAATCACCAAAAATAATCTTTATATACTTCTTTAAAAAATTATGAAACATACGAAATGATAAAATTTTATAATATTTATAACCAACATGGATTCTGATTGAAAAAATTACCTATAAATACTAGACTATCCTCAAATTGTTTAGCGCTTTGTTTACAAACGCTATGCAAACAACAAATTGTTTTCAGTAAGTAACAAAAACATCCCTCTACCAGACAGAAAATGGTAGAGGGATTTTATGAAATTTCATGAAAAAATGTGAAAAAATTCAAAACTACACATAATTATTTGCTATTTATAAATCAAAGTGATAGACTAATCTTGGGTTTCTGTCTAACTTTAAAAGAAAGGATTTTAAAGATGAGTAAATCAATAAAATTATTTTTTAAATCAACCCTAATTGCTATTTTTGCTATTATAGGAATGATTATAGCTTCAGCAAATACCGTTGAAGCTAAGGAACTTAACAATGTTATCTCAGATGTTATTATTTGGGATGTAGGTAATGGAAGAGAAGCTTCGAAAAATGCTCAAGGCGAATACATTTTAGTAAAAGATGCTTCTTATCGATTTTCAACTAATTTTGATCTTGCTGACTACAACAATAACGTAGAAAATGGAGATTTTTTCACGTTTAATATCCCTGCCCCCTTCAATCTTGAAGAAACTAGTTTTGACATGATAGATAAAGAGACAGGAATAGCTATTGGTGCTGTAAAAGTAACCTCCAATGGTGCAGGCAATGGAGGAAGTGCCACAGTAACAATACAAAACTTAGATGCTTATTTGGAACAGAAAAAAACAACAGAAGTGATTAATGTCACAGGAGATTTTTTTGCTCAATTTACTATGACTGAAACATTGGATAAAACAACTATTGTTTTTGAAAACATGAAAGACATTGGTCAAAAAGAAGTAGTAATTTCTGTTATTCCAAGAGCTAGTACAGACAATACAGAAACGTTAAAAAAAGAAAATTTTGCCAAATACGGTGGTGTTTTAAGAGAACGCCCATATACTTCAGATGCTTTAGGTAAGTCAGGACAATATCAACACCCTTGGAGAATTCGCCTTAATGCTTCACAAAAACAGTATGATTTCTTAACAATTACTGACTATGTGAATGATTCAGGAGCTCCAATGCAATTTATTCCTGAAACTTTGGTTGTATCTTCTGGTGATGGTATTAATCAGGGTTATCAACTTAACAATAGACAAATTTTAACCGAAGGTGTTGATTATACTATTACTTACGATAGCTCATACACAAAGTTTGATTTAACAATTAATAATCCTGGCTCTAAATCATTTATGATTGATTATGCTACCACTGCTCCTGCAGATGGGTCAGTTGTTATTAATAGTGCTCAAGTCCTCTCTGATAAAGGAGATTTAACCATAACAGATGATCGTACTGAGACTGTAACAAATGTAACACGAAATAGCCGTGTAGCAAATGGTGGAACCATTAATATTGAAACAGGAAATCGCATCACTATTTATAAAACTGATTTAGAGACAGGGGAAGCTTTAGCTGGTGCTGTTTTTAAAATTACAAAACCAGACGGCTCTGAAATCACTTTAACAGCAACAGATGATGCGAACGGAATAACTCAATCACCAGTATTTTCTGAAGCAGAAATGGCTGCAGGAGAATTCACTATTACTGAAATCACCGCGCCAGACGGCTATATTTTATCAAGTGATCCTATAAAAGTAATTGTTACTGATAAAGGTGTCATTCGTACTATTACTAATAAAAAAGGTAAGACATCAATTACTGGTCAAAAAACTTGGAATGATAATAATAATCAGGATGGTAAACGTCCAAAAGAAGTAACCATTAAATTACTAGCAGATGGTGTTGACACAGGAAAGACAGCAACAACTAACGAAGCACAAGGATGGACTTATACTTTTAATGACTTAGATGTTGTTAATGCTCAAGGTCAAGATATTGTTTATACAGTAGAAGAGGTTGCTGTGCCAGAATATGATACTATGGTCAATGGTTATGATATTACAAATACTCATACCCCAAGTACTACTAAAGTATCAGGAACTAAGACATGGAATGACAGCAACAATCAAGATGGTAAACGCCCAACAGAAATTGTCGTTAATCTGTTAGCAGATGGCCAACCAACTGGACAAACTGCAACTGTTAACGAAGCAAGTAACTGGGCCTATGAATTTACTGATTTACCAGAATTTAAAGATGGTCAAAAGATTGTTTACTCAGTGACAGAAGAGGTTGTGCCAGAATATACTACAGAAATAAATGGTTTTGATATCACCAATAGCTACAATCCAGGTAAAACAAGTCTCTCAGTAACAAAAGTTTGGAATGACGCCAACAACCAAGATGGTGTCCGCCCAGATAGCATTAAAGTTCAACTTTATGCCAATGATAAAAAATCTGGCAAAGAAGTAACATTGACAGCAGCAGATAACTGGACTTACACATGGACTGACCTTGCTCAAAAAGCTAAAGGTAAAGACATTGTTTACAGTGTTAAAGAAGTTGGTGAAGTGACAGGATATACTACCGAAATTACAGAAACCTCAAAAGGAAATGTGACAATTACAAATACTCACACACCAAGTACTATTAAGGTTTCTGGAACTAAGACATGGGATGATAATAACAACCAGGATGGTCTACGTCCAACAGAAATCGTTGTTAATCTCTTAGCTAATGGTCAACCAACAGGTCAAACAGTTACTGTTAATGAAACCAGCAACTGGGCTTATGAATTCACTAACTTACCAGAATTTAAAGATGGTCAAAAGGTTGTCTATACAGTGACAGAAAACAAGGTAGATAACTATACTGTTGCGATTGATGGCTACAACATTACCAACAGTTACCAACCAGGTAAAACAAGTGTGACGGTTTCTAAAACATGGGATGATGCCAACAACCAAGATGGTATCCGTCCAGATAGCATCAAAGTACAACTTTATGCTAATGATCAAAAAATTGGTGACGAAGTAACGTTAACTGCTACAGACAACTGGACTTACACATGGTCAGATCTTGATGAAAAATCAGCAGGACAAACCATTGTTTATACTGTTAAAGAAGTTGGAAAAGTTGACGGTTATACTGTTAGCCTTGGTGAAATGAATCAAGGAAATGTGACAATTACTAATACCCATACACCAAGTGTTATTAAGGTTGAGGGTAAGAAGACATGGGATGACGCTGACAATAAAGATGGTTTAAGACCAGAGTCTATTACCGTACGTCTTTATGCGAATGGTAAAGAAGTGAAACATGTTGAAGTGACAGCTAAAGACAAGTGGTCATATCGTTTTGAGAATCTTCCAGAATATGAGAATGGTAAGAAAATCGAGTATAGCCTTTCAGAAGATGCGGTTAAAGGTTATACCACAGTGATTAAGAGTTATGACATTACAAATGTTCATCATCCAGAAAAACCACTTCCAAAAACTGGAGAATCAAATAAGATACTGTTTAGTGTTTTAGGTTTCGCTATCCTTGCTATTGTAGGATTTATCGTCTATAGAGTTAAACGTTCTCGTTAAGCCAAAAAAACAAGCAAAAACTCTTGTCATTTGACAAGAGTTTTTAATGTAGTGAACCGTTATAAATAAAGTGTATAAAAAGTGAATAAGCCTTATAATTGTACAAATGAAAGACAATGTGTTAGACTGGACTAATTATTGTAAAGCGAGGAAATTTATGGGAATTTTTAGGAAAAAGACTACATTAGCAAAAAAGACAGAATTAAATAGACATCTGAAGGTTACTGATTTAATTTTTCTAGGCTTAGGTTCTATGGTAGGAACTGGAATTTTGACTGTCACTGGTATTGGGGCAGCCAACTTTGCTGGACCAGCACTTATTGTATCCATTGTTATATCAGCAATAGCGGTAGGATTGTCTGCACTATTCTTTGCTGAGTTTGCCTCTAGAATCCCTACCAATGGGGGTGCCTATAGTTATATCTACAGGACCATGGGAGAATTTCCTGCTTGGATTGTTGGGTGGTATGTTATTATGGAATTTCTAACAGCAATCTCAGGAGTTGCTTCAGGTTGGGGTGGGTACTTTAAAGGTCTGTTATTTAGTTATGGTTTAAAATTACCAGCCGCACTTAATGGTACTTTTGATCCTTCAAAAGGACACTATTTTGATCTTTTTCCAATTCTAGTAGTGATTTTAGTGACAGGAATTGTTTTATTGAAATCAAAGTTTGTTTTCAAACTCAATAATATTTTAGTACTTCTAAAATTTTCTGCGCTTATTCTATTTATAGCAATAGGTCTATTTCATATTGATGTAAATAATTGGTCTAATTTCTCTCCATTTGGCTTTGGTCAAATTTACGGTGGTCAAACAGGAATTATGGCTGGTGCATCTCTGATGTTTTTTGCCTTTCTAGGTTTTGAGTCAATTTCAATGGCTGTTGATGAAGTTAATGAACCACAAAAAAACATTCCTAAAGGAATAGCTCTGTCATTATCAATTGTTACATTGCTTTATATTGTTGTAACTCTTGTTCTAACAGGTATGGTTCACTATACAAAATTAAATGTTAGTGATGCTGTTGCTTTTGCTTTAAGAAGCATTGGTTTAACATGGGCAGCTAACTATGTGTCAATTGTAGCAATACTAACTTTAATCACTGTCTGTATCTCAATGTCTTATGCTCTAGCAAGGATGATATACAGTATTAGTCGTGATGGACTTTTACCAAAAACGTTTAGTAAAGTCTCCAAAAATCAAAAAGTACCAAGAAATGCAACCATTTTAGTTGGTGTAATAGCTGCTGTTTGTGCGGGTATATTTCCAATTGCAAGCATTGCCTCGTTTTTAAACATATGTACATTAGCTTATCTCATTATATTGGCGTATGGTATTATTAAATTGAGAAAAAATGAAGGATTACCTAAAAAAGGTGAATTTAAAACCCCTCTAGTCCCAATTTTACCAATTATTTCTATTGTCATTTGTCTTTCATTAATGAGTCAATATGCATTAGGAACGTGGTTGGCGTTTGGTTTAACAACAATTGTTGGGGTTGTTATCTACGTTTTATATGGCTATCGCCACTCAAGTCTTTCAACAACTGTTGATGATGAAAAATAAAATACATAAAACTAACATAAAATTTACTAAACAACTAGATTTATGTTAGTTTTTTTGTTATAATAGATTTAATGTCACCTCCAAAAATATTAGTTAATTTTTAAGAAAAAGTTATTGACAAATTAAAGCTGAGGTGCTAGAATATAATAGTTGTCTCGAAAGAGGCTTGACCTTTGAAAACTGAACAAGACAAGAAACCAAACGTGCAGGGTTATGAAAGTAACCTGTCAAAAAGTAAAAAAAGCAATAAATCTGTCAGACGACAGTAATGAGT
>NZ_JAENBO010000006.1 GCF_016481305.1 Streptococcus pacificus
AGTTGCTTAGCTAGAATCCGGCATAGCTCAGTTGGTAGTAGCGCATGACTGTTAATCATGATGTCGTAGGTTCGAGTCCTACTGCCGGAGTATTTAAACTAGCGTAAGCTAGTTTTTTTGTTTTTATGGTCAGTGGTTGATTCCTAAAGTTTTTTGTGATATTATTAATTATCAATGAAATTAACTGGTTAAGCATAAAGGAGAATTCTATGAAACACTTATCACAACGTATTGATAAAGCGATTAATAACATTTTATTATTTTCAGAGAATCAACATGAGCTATTACTTGGCACCTGTCAAAGTGATATTAAATTAACCAATACACAAGAACATATTCTTATGCTCCTGGCTGAAGAAAAATTAACTAATTCTGATTTGGCTATTAGATTGAATATTAGTCAAGCTGCTGTTACTAAAGCGATTAAAAGTCTTGAAAAACAAGGGATGTTAGCTTTTTCTAAGAATAAAGAAGATGCTAGAATTACTTATTTTGAACTGACAGAGTTAGCTAAACCTATTGCGGCTGAACATCAGCATCATCATAAAAAAACGTTAGCCTTTTATGATCATTTATTAGAATCGTTTTCAGATGATGAACAGCTTGTCATTGATAAATTTTTGAAACAATTGTCTGAAACATTAGAAAGAGAAAAATGAGATATATTACTGTTAAAAATTTAGCTTTTCAATATGATGCTGAGCCAGTTTTAGAAAATATTAATTATCATTTAGATAGTGGTGAGTTTGTGACTTTAACTGGTGAAAATGGCGCTGCAAAATCTACACTGATTAAAGCAACTCTTGGCATTTTAAAACCTAAAGTTGGGACGGTTGAGCTTTCTAAAGTTAATAAAGAAGGAAAAAAACTTAGAATTGCTTATCTTCCACAACAAATTGCTAGCTTTAATGCTGGTTTTCCAAGCACTGTTTATGAATTTGTAAAATCAGGTCGCTTTCCTAGAAAAGGTTGGTTTAGAAGGCTTAATGCTCATGATGAAGAACACATTAAAGTCAGTTTAGAGTCAGTTGGAATGTGGGAAAATCGTCATAAGGCTATAGGTAGCTTGAGTGGTGGTCAAAAGCAAAGAGCAGTGATTGCTAGAATGTTTGCTAGTGATCCAGATATTTTTATTTTAGATGAACCAACTACGGGGATGGATATAGGGACGGTTGAAACCTTTTATGAGCTGATGCACCATAGCTCTCATCAACACGGCAAAGCGGTTTTGATGATTACCCATGATCCTGAAGAAGTTAGAAAGTATTCGGATAGAAATATTCATCTGGTGAGAAATCAAAATTTACCTTGGCGTTGTTTTAACGTTCATAGTGATAATCAGGAGGTAGAACAAAATGCTTGAGATATTATCCTATGACTTTATGCAAAGAGCCTTCCTTGCTGTTATTGCAATCAGTATTTTTTCACCTATTTTGGGTATTTTTTTAATTCTTCGTCGTCAGAGTTTGATGAGTGATACCCTAAGCCACGTTTCTTTGGCAGGTGTTGCCTTAGGTGTTTTCATTGGTATTTCGCCAACTTGGACAACCATTTTGGTGGTAAGTTTAGCAGCTATTGTACTTGAATATTTAAGGACCGTTTATCGCCATTATATGGAAATTTCAACGGCCATTTTGATGTCGTTTGGTTTAGCCATTTCGCTGATTATTATCAGTAAAGCTAATAATTCTAATGGTGTTGGTCTAGAGCAATATTTATTTGGTTCCATTATAACGATTACTTCAGAACAAGTTATAGCATTGTTTACTATTGCTTTAATTGTACTTCTTTTGACAATCCTATTTATTAGGCCAATGTATATTTTGACGTTTAATGAAGAAACAGCCTTTGTCGATGGATTACCTGTAAGGCTAATGTCGATTTGTTTTAACCTAGTGACAGGTGTTGCCATTTCGCTGATGATTCCGGCTGCTGGAGCCCTCTTAGTTTCAACTATTATGGTTTTACCAGCAAGTATTGCCATGAGAATTGGTAAGAGTTTTAAATCAGTGATTACCTATGGTATTTTAATTGGATTTATTGGCATGGTCCTTGGTATTTTTATTTCATTTTGGGCTAAAACACCAGCGAGTGCAACGATTACAATTATTTTTATCACCATGTTTCTAATTGTTAGTATCATTGGTGTTATCGCTAAACTGCTAAGAAAATAAGAATGGCATAGACATCATTTATAAATAAAAAAACCAGTTAAGGGCAACTCCTTAAACTGGTTTTATTGTTTTATTTTAGTAAGTTAGAACAAAATATTTCTTTTTACCACGTCTGATAACTGTTAGTTCGCCATCAATTTTATCAGTGTCTGAAAGGATATAATTGACATCTTGCACTCTGTCACCATTGATATAAATAGCACCATTAGTGACATCTTCACGTGCTTGACGTTTTGAAGTGACAATGTTAGCTGCAACAAGCAACTCAACAATGTTAAGGTTATCTTCTTTTGTAACCTGATAGTTTGGAACGTTATTTAAGCCTTGTTTTAGTTCCTTAGCGGATAAATTCTTGATGTTACCTGCAAAGAGTTGTTCAGTGATGTTAATAGCTTCTTCTAAAGCCTTTTCACCATGCACTAAAGTGACCACTTCTTTAGCTAATATTTTTTGTGCAAGACGTTTATGTGGTTCTTTTTCAAAAGCTACTTTAATTTCTTCTATCTCATCAAGCGATAAGAAAGTGAAAATCTTGAGAAAACGAATGGCATCATCATCCATTGTGTTAACAAAGTATTGGTACATTTCGTATGGTGACGTTTTGTTGGCATCAAGCCAGATAGCATTGCCCTCTGACTTACCAAATTTTTTCCCAGCGGAATCGGTAATTAAAGGAACTGTAATAACATGCCCTTGCTTATTGGCCTTTCGTCTCAAGAGTTCAGTGCCAGCAGTCATGTTGCCCCATTGATCACTTCCTCCCACTTGTAGAGTGACATTGTGAGTTCGATTGAGTTCGTAGAAGTCATAGCCCTGCATGATTTGGTAGGCAAATTCAGTGTAAGAAATCCCTGTTTCAATACGTTTTTTAACGGATTCTTTACTCATCATGTAGTTAACGGTAAAGTATTTACCAACATCGCGAAGAAAATCAATGAAGTTGATAGATTGGAACCAATCATAGTTATTGACCATCTCAGCTTTATTGTCACCTTTTTCAAAATCTAGAAAGCGAGCTAATTGTTTTTGAATACTTTGACTCCAGCCTTCAACGGTTTCTTTAGTTTGAAGGCTTCTTTCAGCATCTTTAAAGGATGGGTCCCCAATTAGACCAGTAGCACCACCAACTAGGGCATATGGCTTATGGCCTGCTAGTTGTAGGTGGCGAATCACGATAATTGGAACCAAGTGACCTAGATGAAGGCTATCAGCTGTTGGGTCGTAACCAGAATAAAGAGCAAGAGATCCCTCAGCCAGTTGTTTTTCTAGCGCTTCTTCATCAGTTGTTTGAAATATCAAACCACGTTCTTTTAATTCTTTGAAAATAGTCATTATCTTACTCTCCATTTTTTATAATCTTATTGGTCATTATAACAAAAAGAGGGGTTTCTATGCAAGTCTTGTTAAATTTGTTATAATAGAAAATGAGGTATTTTTATGAAACAATCAGATAATAATAGTTTGAAAGATAGAATTGCTAAAAAGGCGCAATCCTTAAAAAATAAAATGAGTGGCAAAAAATCTTCTAAATCCTCTCAATTAACTCCGATGGATATTGGCTCAGTTTTCCTAAGAACCTTGAAGCTGATGTCTGATTTTTTCTATGCCATCGTAGTCTTATTTGCCTTTTTAGGTATTGGGATTGGTTTTGGTTATTTTGCAAGTCAAATTGATGATGTTGAAATTCCTGATAGAGAGACTTTGATTGCTGATGTTAGTACTTTAACCAGTATTTCTAAGATGACCTATGCTGATGACTCCCTGATTTCAACGATTAATACTGACTTGTTAAGAACACCTGTTGGTAGTGATGCTATTTCTGATAATATTAAAAATGCTATTATTGCTACTGAAGATGAGAATTTTAGAAGTCATCCAGGCGTTGTTCCAAAAGCGGTTTTTAGGGCTACATTGACCTCTGTTTTGGGAATTGGTGAAACCAGTGGTGGATCGACTTTGACACAACAATTACTAAAACAACAAGTATTGGGTGATGATCCAACATTTAAGCGTAAGGCTAAGGAAATTATTTATGCCTTGTCACTTGAACGATATATGGATAAGGATGAAATCTTAACAAAGTATCTTAATGTTTCTCCTTTTGGACGAAATAACAAGGGACAAAATATTGCAGGTATTGAAGAAGCAGCACAAGGTATTTTTGGTGTTTCTGCTAAGGATCTCACTATTCCACAATCAGCTTTTCTAGCTGGTTTACCTCAAAGTCCTATTGTTTATTCGCCTTATACTTCGACTGGTGAATTTAAAACGGAAGAAGATATGGCTATTGGTCTTAAAAGAGCTCAAAATGTTTTATATAGTATGTATCGAACAGGTCAACTATCAAAAGCAGATTATGAGAGCTACAAAGCTTATGATTTGAGACAAGATTTCAGACAACCAGAAGCTATTGTTGAAGATAATCATGATTATCTTTACTATACCGTTCTATCTGAAGCTAAAGATATTATGTATGATTATTTGGTGGAAAAAGACGGTGTTTCTGAGCAAGATTTAAAAAATGATGATACCAAACAAGCCTATGAAGAAAAAGCTTTGAAAGCTATTCAATTAGGAGGTTATACCATTACGACAACCATCAATAAAAATGTTCACAATGCCATGCAAGATGTTGCTAGAAATTTTGGTGGTTTATTAGATGATGGTACCGGTCAAGTTCAAATGGGAAATGTTCTTTTGGATAATCGAACAGGTGCTGTTATTGGCTTTATCGGTGGTCGCGATTATAATACTAATCAAAATAATCATGCTTTTGATACTTATAGATCACCAGGTTCAAGTATTAAACCAATATTAGCCTATGGTCCGGCTATTGATCAAGGCTTAATGGGAAGTGCTAGCATTTTATCCAACTATCCAACAACTTTTTCAAGTGGTCAAAAGATTATGCATGGCGCTGATGAGGGAACTAGTATGGTGACCCTTCAAGAAGCTCTTAATACATCATGGAACATTCCTGCTTTTTGGACCTACCAAATGCTTCTTAAAGAAGGTGTAGACGTTAAGGGTTATATGGAAAAGATGGGCTATTCCATTCCTTATTATGATATAGAGAGTCTTCCTTTAGGTGGGGGTATTGAAACATCTGTTGTTCAACAAACCAATGCTTATCAAGCACTTGCAAATAATGGTGTTTTCTTAAAGGAATACATTGTTTCAAAAATCACTGATATTGATGGAAATGTTATTTATGAACATCAACCAGAACCAATTCAAGTTTATTCTAAAGCAGCCGCAAATATTATGACCTCACTCTTACGTGGGCCTATTAGTTCAGGAGCAACCACAACCTTTGCTTCAAGATTGAGTGGTCTAAATGGCAACCTCCTAGGGGCTGACTGGATTGGCAAAACAGGAACAACAAATGATACCTCAGATGTTTGGTTGATGCTATCAACTCCGTCTGTTTCTTTAGGTTCTTGGGCGGGTCACGATGATAACAGTTCTTTAGCGGCTTTAACAGGCTATAATAATCATGCCAATTATGTTGCCCATCTTGTGACAGCTATTAATAATGCAGATCCTAATATTTTAGGGACATCAGAGAAATTTACAATGGATTCTAGTGTGATTAGTGCTTCTGTTTTAAACTCAACGGGATTAAAACCTGGGTCGGTTTCTCTTAATGGTAAAACAATCAACGTTGGTGGTTCAACAACAACGAGTTTATGGGCTAAAAATGGTCCAGGAGCCACAACTTATAAGTTTGCTATTGGTGGGACAGATAGTGACTATGCTAAAGCTTGGTCTAAAATTGTTGGAGGCAATCCGCAACCAGAACCAAAACCAAAAGAATAAACTAATGATTTTTACAATCTGAGGGATCACCTAAGAATCATTTAAAAGGTTGATTTTTGCAAGGAAATAAGGTATAATATTATAGAATTTTGTCGTCTGTTTTAGTTGAAATATTGTCCAACTAAGACTTACAGCAGTTAAATCACACTTATTAGTCAGATTTAGCTGCTCTTTTTGTGCTCATTTTTAGGATTTTTTATAAATTGTAATCAATTCTTAAATATTCTGAAAATTCAAGAAGGACTATTATTTTGTTGACACTTGCTTGTTTAACAAGCCTATTAGAAAAAAGGAGTTGAAAACTTGGCAGGACATGAAGTTCAATACGGGAAACACCGTACACGTCGTAGCTTTTCAAGAATCAAAGAAGTTCTTGATTTACCAAATTTGATTGAAATTCAAACCGATTCATTTCGAGATTTTCTTGATCATGGGTTAAAGGAAGTTTTTGAGGATGTTCTTCCTGTATCTAACTTTACAGATACAATGGAACTAGAATTTTTAGGGTATGACATTAAAGAACCTAAATATACTTTAGAAGAAGCTCGAGCTCATGATGCTCACTATTCGGCACCTATCTTTGTGACTTTTCGCTTAGTCAATAAAGAAACTGGTGAAATTAAGACGCAAGAAGTCTTCTTCGGTGATTTTCCATTAATGACTGAAATGGGAACATTTATCATTAATGGGGCAGAAAGAATTATCGTTAGCCAGTTGGTGAGATCACCAGGTGTATACTTTAATGACAAAGTTGATAAAAATGGTAAAGTGGGGTATGGCTCAACAGTTATTCCTAATCGCGGAGCATGGTTGGAACTTGAAACTGACTCAAAAGATATTGCCTATACTAGGATTGACCGTACTCGTAAAATTCCTTTTACAACACTTATTCGTGCGCTAGGATTCTCTGGCGATGATGAAATCATTGATATTTTCGGTGATGGTGATCTCGTTAGAAATACTATCGAAAAAGATATTCATAAAAATCCAAGTGACTCAAGAACAGATGAAGCCTTAAAAGAAATTTATGAACGCCTTCGTCCAGGTGAGCCAAAAACTGCAGAAAGTTCTCGTAGTCTTTTGATTGCTCGTTTCTTTGATTCACGTCGTTATGATTTAGCGGCTGTTGGTCGTTATAAAATCAACAAGAAATTAAATGTTAAAACACGTCTTTTAAATCAAACAATTGCTGAAAACTTAGTGGACACAGAAACAGGGGAAATCCTTGTTGAAGCTGGCACTGTGATGACGCGTGAAATCATTGATAGTATTTCAGAACATATTGATGGTGATTTAAACAAATTTGCATATACGCCAAATGATTATGCTGTACTTGTTGAACCAGTTGTTCTACAAAAATTCAAGGTTTATTCACCAATTGACCCAGAAAGAGTTATCACTATTGTTGGTAATGCAAATCCTGATGAAAAAATTAGAAATCTAACACCAGCTGATATTTTGGCTGAAATGAGTTATTTCTTGAACCTTTCAGAAGGTCTTGGAAAAGTAGATGATATTGACCATTTGGGTAATCGTCGTATCCGTGCTGTTGGTGAATTGTTAGCCAACCAATTCCGTATCGGTTTAGCACGTATGGAACGAAATGTGCGTGAACGTATGAGTGTTCAAGACAATGAAGCCTTGACACCACAACAAATTATTAATATCAGACCAGTAACAGCAGCGATTAAAGAATTCTTTGGGTCATCACAATTGTCACAGTTCATGGACCAACATAATCCACTGTCAGAATTGTCACACAAACGTCGTCTATCAGCCCTTGGACCTGGTGGTTTGACGCGTGACCGTGCCGGATATGAAGTTCGTGACGTTCACTACACCCACTATGGTCGTATGTGTCCGATTGAAACACCTGAAGGACCAAACATCGGTTTGATTAACAACTTGTCATCTTATGGTCACTTAAATAAATATGGTTTTATCCAAACACCATATCGTAAAGTTGATAAGGAAACAGGTGTGGTTACTCGTGACATTGAATGGTTGACAGCTGATGAAGAAGACGAATTCACAGTAGCGCAAGCAAACTCTATTCTTAATGAAGATGGCACTTTTGCTGAAGAAATCGTTATGGGACGTCATCAAGGTAATAACCAAGAGTTCCCAATCAGTGCTGTTGATTATGTGGATGTTTCTCCTAAACAAGTAGTTGCTGTTGCGACAGCATGTATTCCTTTCTTAGAAAACAATGACTCAAACCGTGCCTTGATGGGTGCCAACATGCAACGTCAGGCTGTGCCACTCATTGATCCAAAAGCACCGCTCGTTGGTACAGGGATGGAATATCAAGCAGCTCACGATTCAGGAGCTGCCGTTATTGCACAAAATGACGGTAAAGTTATTTATTCTGATGCCGAAAAAGTTGAAGTTCGCAGAGAAGACGGTGGTCTTGATGTTTACCAAATCACTAAATTCCGTCGCTCTAATTCAGGAACTGCTTATAACCAAAGAACTCTTGTCAAAGTTGGTGATATTGTTGAAAAAGGAGACTTTATCGCTGACGGTCCATCAATGGAAAATGGTGAAATGGCTCTAGGACAAAATCCAATTGTTGCCTACATGACATGGGAAGGTTACAACTTTGAGGATGCGGTTATCATGAGTGAGCGTTTGGTAAAAGATGATGTTTATACCTCTGTTCACTTAGAAGAATTTGAAAGTGAAACACGCGATACCAAACTAGGCGCTGAAGAAATCACTAGAGAAATTCCAAACGTCGGTGAAGAAGCCCTTAAAGATCTTGACGAAATGGGTGTTATTCGCATTGGTGCAGAAGTTAAAGAAGGTGACATTCTTGTTGGTAAAGTAACACCAAAAGGTGAAAAAGATTTATCAGCTGAAGAACGTCTCTTGCATGCCATCTTTGGTGACAAGTCTCGTGAAGTTCGTGATACTTCTCTTCGTGTGCCACATGGTGGTGATGGTGTTGTTCGTGATGTTCGCATCTTCACTCGTGCCAATGGTGATGAGCTTCAATCTGGTGTCAATATGTTAGTTCGTGTCTACATTGCTCAGAAACGTAAAGTTAAAGTTGGAGATAAAATGGCTGGACGCCATGGTAACAAAGGGGTTGTTTCTCGTATTGTACCAGTTGAGGATATGCCTTACTTACCAGATGGTACACCAGTTGATATCATGTTGAACCCATTAGGGGTGCCATCACGTATGAATATTGGTCAGGTTATGGAACTCCACTTAGGTATGGCTGCTCGTACTTTGGGTGTTCATATGGCAACACCAGTCTTTGATGGTGCTACTGCAGAAGATTTATGGGAAACTGTTAAAGAAGCTGGTATGGATAGCGATGCTAAGACTGTCCTTTATGATGGACGTACCGGTGAACCTTTTGACAACCGTGTTTCTGTTGGTGTCATGTACATGATCAAACTTCACCACATGGTTGATGATAAGCTTCACGCACGTTCAGTTGGACCATACTCACTTGTTACCCAACAACCACTTGGTGGTAAAGCACAATTTGGTGGACAACGTTTCGGTGAGATGGAGGTTTGGGCCCTTGAAGCTTATGGTGCTTCACACGTTCTACAAGAAATCTTGACCTACAAGTCTGATGATGTGATTGGACGTTTGAAAGCTTATGAAGCTATCACAAAAGGAAAACCAATTCCAAAACCAGGTGTTCCAGAATCATTCCGTGTGCTTGTCAAAGAATTACAATCTCTTGGTCTAGACATGAGAGTCCTTGATGAAGATGATAGAGAAGTTGAACTTCGTGATCTTGATGAAGGTGAAGATGATGACGTGATGCACGTTGATGATCTTGAAAAAGCACGTGAAAAACAAGCACAAGAAGCTGCAGAATTTGCTAGCGAAGAGAAAAAAGTTAATGATGACACATCTTTAACATAAACAATTATTAACAACTGAATTTTAAAGATTTCATGTTAATATGATGAGAAGTAAAAAAGAAAGGTAATAACTAGTGGTTGACGTAAATCGTTTTAAAAGTATGCAAATCACATTAGCCTCACCAAGCAAAGTCCGTTCATGGTCTTATGGTGAAGTTAAAAAACCTGAAACAATCAATTACCGTACCTTAAAACCAGAACGTGAGGGACTCTTTGATGAGGTTATCTTTGGTCCAACAAAAGATTGGGAGTGTGCCTGTGGTAAATACAAACGCATTCGTTACAAAGGAATTGTTTGTGACCGCTGTGGTGTTGAAGTCACTCGTGCAAAAGTTCGTCGTGAACGTATGGGGCACATCGAGTTAAAAGCACCTGTCTCTCATATTTGGTATTTTAAAGGTATTCCAAGTCGTATGGGCTTGACACTTGATATGAGCCCACGTTCTTTGGAAGAAATCATTTATTTTGCGGCCTATGTTGTCATTGATCCAAAAGACACACCATTAGAGCCAAAATCACTCTTAACAGAACGTGAATACCGTGAAAAATTACAAGAATATGGTCACGGATCATTTATCGCTAAGATGGGTGCTGAAGCCATCCAAGATTTATTAAAACGCGTTGATCTTGATGCAGAAATTGCTGTATTAAAAGAAGAATTAAAAACAGCTTCTGGTCAAAAACGTATTAAGGCTGTTCGTCGTTTAGATGTTCTTGATGCCTTTAGTAAATCAGGCAATAAACCAGAATGGATGATTTTAAATATCTTGCCAGTCATCCCACCTGATCTTCGTCCAATGGTTCAATTGGATGGTGGTCGTTTTGCAGCCAGTGACTTAAATGATCTTTATCGTCGTGTGATCAACCGTAACAACCGTTTGGCACGTCTTTTGGAACTCAATGCACCTGGTATTATTGTTCAAAACGAAAAAAGAATGCTCCAAGAAGCTGTTGATGCTTTGATTGATAATGGTCGTCGTGGTCGTCCAATTACTGGACCAGGAAGTCGTCCGTTGAAATCATTGAGCCATATGCTTAAAGGGAAACAAGGGCGTTTCCGTCAAAACCTTCTTGGAAAACGTGTTGACTTTTCAGGCCGTTCAGTTATCGCAGTTGGACCAACCCTTAAAATGTATCAATGTGGTGTGCCACGTGAAATGGCGATTGAATTATTCAAACCATTTGTGATGAGAGAAATCGTTGCTCGTGATTTAGTCCAAAACGTTAAAGCAGCTAAACGCTTAATTGAGCGTGGTGATGAACGTATCTGGGATATTCTTGAAGAAGTGATTAAAGAACACCCTGTTCTTCTTAACCGCGCACCTACCCTTCATAGACTTGGTATTCAAGCCTTTGAACCTGTTCTTATCGATGGTCGTGCCCTTAGACTTCACCCACTTGTTTGTGAGGCCTACAATGCTGACTTTGACGGAGACCAAATGGCGATTCACGTGCCTTTATCAGAAGAGGCACAAGCAGAAGCACGTCTATTAATGCTTGCTGCTGAGCATATTCTTAACCCTAAAGATGGTAAACCTGTTGTTACCCCATCTCAAGATATGGTTCTTGGTAATTATTACTTAACCATGGAAGATGAAGGTAGAAAAGGTGAGGGTATGGTCTTTAAAGACCGTGACGAAGCTGTTATGGCGCTTCAAAATGGGTATGTTCATCTTCATAGCCGTGTTGGGATTGCTGTTGATAGCATGACTGACAAGCCATGGAAAGATAATCAAAAACATAAAATCATGGTCACAACAGTTGGTAAAATTTTATTCAATGATATTATGCCTGCTGATTTACCATATTTGCAAGAACCTAATAATGCTAACCTAACAGATGGAACACCTGATAAGTACTTCTTAGAGCTTGGTGTTGATGTTAAAGAAGCGATTAAAGCTCTTCCTTTAAATGAACCATTCAAGAAGAAGAATCTTGGAAATATCATTGCTGAGACCTTTAAACGTTTTAGAACAACAGAAACTTCTGCTTTCTTAGATAGATTAAAAGATTTAGGTTATTATCACTCAACCTTGGCTGGCTTGACAGTTGGTATCTCAGATATTCCTGTTATCGATAATAAACAAGAAATCATTGATGCTGCCCATGCCAAAGTAGAATCTATTAACAAAGCCTTCCGTCGTGGTTTGATGACTGATGAAGATCGTTATGAAGCTGTGACAACAACATGGCGTGAAGCTAAAGAAGCCTTGGAACGTCGTTTAATTGAAACACAAGATCCTAAGAACCCGATCGTTATGATGATGGACTCAGGAGCGCGTGGTAACATTTCAAACTTCTCTCAACTTGCGGGGATGCGTGGTTTGATGGCGGCACCAAATGGTCGTATCATGGAACTTCCAATTCTTTCTAACTTCCGTGAGGGTCTCTCAGTACTTGAGATGTTCTTCTCAACACACGGTGCTAGAAAAGGGATGACCGATACAGCCCTTAAAACTGCTGACTCAGGTTACTTGACTCGTCGTCTTGTTGATGTTGCCCAAGATGTGATTATTCGTGAGGATGACTGTGGTACCGATCGTGGTCTGATTATCACTGCTATTACAGATGATAGAGAAGTGACTGAAACGCTTGAAGAACGTTTACAAGGACGTTATTCTAAGAAATCAGTGAAACATCCTGAAACCGGTGAAGTTATCATTGGTGCAAATCAATTGATTACAGAAGACATTGCCGCTAAGATTGTTAATGCTGGTGTTGAAGAAGTCACTATCCGCTCAGTCTTTACATGTAACACTAGACACGGTGTCTGTCGTCATTGTTACGGTATTAACCTTGCCACTGGTGATGCTGTTGAAGTTGGTGAGGCAGTTGGTACAATTGCTGCTCAATCAATCGGTGAACCTGGTACTCAGTTAACCATGCGTACCTTCCATACCGGTGGTGTGGCTTCAAATACCGATATCACTCAAGGGTTACCACGTATTCAAGAAATCTTTGAAGCACGTAATCCTAAAGGGGAAGCGGTTATCACTGAAGTTAAAGGTGAAATTGTTGACATCGAAGAAGATGCATCAACTCGTACTAAGAAAGTCTTTGTTAAAGGTGAAACTGGTGATGGAGAATACGTTGTCCCATTCACAGCTCGTCTAAAAGTTGAAATTGGTGATACTGTTCTTCGCGGTCAAGCCTTAACAGAAGGTTCTATTCAACCTAAACACTTACTTGAAGTGCGTGATACTTTATCAGTTGAAACTTATCTCTTAGCAGAAGTGCAAAAAGTATACCGTAGCCAAGGGGTTGAAATCGGAGATAAACATATCGAGGTGATGGTTCGTCAAATGCTTCGTAAGGTTCGTATTATGGATCCAGGAGACACAGACCTATTACCAGGTACTTTGATGGATATTTCAGACTTTACAGATGCTAATAAAGAAATTGTGATTTCTGGTGGTATTCCTGCAACAAGCCGTCCAGTCTTGATGGGAATTACCAAAGCTTCATTAGAAACCAATTCCTTCTTATCTGCGGCTTCCTTCCAAGAAACAACTCGTGTCCTAACAGATGCGGCCATCCGTGGTAAGAAAGACCATCTTCTTGGACTTAAAGAGAATGTTATTATTGGTAAGATTATTCCAGCAGGTACTGGTATGGCAAGATATCGCCAATTAGAACCTCAAGCGATTAACGAAGTTGAAACATCAGAAAATATTTCTGATGAAGAAACTGTCGAAGTCACTGAATAGTAAAAAAGATTCGCATTTTGCGAATCTTTTTATTTTGCCTGTGAGCAAATTCTTTCGCTAATAAGGAATATTACTATATAATGTCTTTATAAGGATGTGGAATTATGTATCAAGTAATTGAGATTTATGGTGATTTTGAACCATGGTGGTTTTTAGAAGATTGGAAAGATGATATTGTCTCTGAAAAGACATTTGCAAGTTTTAAAGAGGCTCTTTCTTTTTATACTAAAAAGTGGGAAGAGTTTAAAAAGACCTATCCAAGTTTTCAAAGTAGAAGTGATTTTCTAGCAGCTTTTTGGGATGATAATGAAAAAAAATGGTGTGTTGACTGTGATGAAGATCTTCAACAATACCACTCGCTTTTATTGTTAAAAGATGACCAAATAGTAGCTGAAACACTTCATGAAGAAAAATTTAATGCAGGGAATCAAGTCTCAACACCACCATCTTGTTCACTTAATTTTTAAGCAAATGATGTTCATATCATTTCCCTTATAACAGTTTATCTTATAAAAGATGCCTATCGTTATTTTAATAACGGTATTTTTTTGTCGCAAAAAAGATCTTTAATTTTAAGATGATAATCCGAATAGTCTAGTGAAGGGGAAAATAATGATACAAGAATTAGGCAGAAAAATAATTAAACAAGCTGTTGAAAAACAAGCGCAGGATATCTATCTTATCCCCAAAACTCGTCAGTATGACTTATATATGAGGATAAAGGATGAAAGGCATTGGATAGCTTCTTATTCTAATGATGAGATGATTGGCTTGATTAGTCATTTCAAGTTTGTTTCGGGGATGAATGTTGGTGAAAAAAGGCGTAGTCAATTAGGAGCTTGTGATTACCTTTATGATAACGAAAAAGCCATTTCACTAAGGTTATCAAGCGTGAGTGATTACAAGGGATTTGAGAGTTTAGTCATACGGCTCCTTTTTGACAATCAAGAAAGCTTAGCATTTTGGTTTGATGGTGATAAAAAAATGCTTCAAGAGCAATATGTGAGAGGACTCTATCTTTTTGCTGGTCCAGTAGGAAGTGGTAAAACAACGCTTATGTATCACCTGATTAGAGAAAAATTTCCCGATAAACAACTCATGACGATTGAAGATCCAGTTGAGATGAGACAAGACAATATGTTGCAACTTCAGATTAACAATAGTATTGAGATGACTTACGACCGTCTGATTAAATTATCATTGAGGCATCGTCCTGATGTCTTAATCATTGGTGAGATAAGAGATAAAGAGACAGCCAGGGCCGTCATAAGAGCTAGTCTTACAGGTGTTATTATTTTTTCAACACTACATGCTAAAAGCATCTCAGGTGTTTATCATCGTTTATTAGAATTAGGAGTTACAAAAGAAGAATTAGCCAACACGCTTAATGGGGTTGCCTATCAAAGGCTAATAGCAGGAGGAGCGCTTATTGATTTTGCCAAAGAAAATTATCAAAACTATTCCCAAAGTCAATGGAATAAACAGCTTAAAACACTTTTTACAGATGGACATATCACTAAGGAGCAAAAAGAAGCCGAAGAGATTATCACTTAGACAGCAAAAAAAGATTAGTCAGTTGTTTCATAATCTTTATGCTAGTGGCTTCACCCTTTCTGAAACAGTTACTTTTTTGGAGCGAAGCCGTATGTTGAAAGCGTCAGTTACCACGCAAATGAAAGAAGGATTGCTTAGTGGACTTAGCCTATCAAATATTTTTGCTTCGATTGGCTTTTCAGATAATGTCGTCACGCAAGTTGCTCTAGCAGATAGTCATGGCAATGTTCAAAAAAGTCTAAGTAAGATTAATACTTATCTTGAAAACCTTATTCTGGTGAAGAAAAAACTAATTGAAGTGGCTACTTATCCACTAGTATTACTGGGATTTATGATGTTAATCATGATGGGACTCAAAAATTATATGTTGCTTGATGTTGAAAATGGTAATCTAGCAACAAGGATAATTTCGCAGTTTCCAAACGTTTTCTTTGCTGTTTTTCTTATCTTTATAGGATTAATCATTGTAGGTTATGGTCTGTCTCATCGTCTTGGGAAAATGAAACTTTATCGCTTTCTTAGTCGAATTCCTTTTTTAGGTGGTTTTATCCAGTGCTACTTAAGTGCCCTTTTTGCTCGTGAATGGGGAAATCTAATTGGTCAAGGCATTGAGCTTTCTGTTGTCGTTAAATTGATGCAAGAACAAAAATCGAGGTTATTTCAAGAAGTTGGCAAGGAGCTAGAACAAGCCTTGTTGTCTGGTATGACTTTTCATGAAAAAATTGCGAGCTATCCTTTTTTTGTCAAGGAACTCAGTTTGATCATTGAATATGGCCAAATCAAATCAAAACTTGGACTAGAATTAGAAATTTATGCTCAGGAGCTTTGGCGCTTATTTTTTAACAAGGTGACCAAAGCAACACAACTGATTCAGCCAATTGTCTTTCTCTTTGTAGCCATCGTCATTGTGATGATTTATGCTGCCATGCTCTTACCTATTTATCAAACCTTGGAGGTTTAATTTTATGAAAAAAACACTATTAACGACTTTAAAAAAGAAAACTGTCAGAGCTTTTACATTAATAGAAATGTTGATGGTCTTGTTCGTCATTTCGGTCTTGCTCCTACTTTTTGTTCCTAATTTGAATAAGCAAAAAGATAAAATTCAAGCGACAGGGAATGCGGCGATTGTTAAAATTGTTGAGAGTCAAGCTGATCTTTATGAGCTAGGGTCAAATGATGCTGCTAGTATTTCCAAATTATTAGCTGACGGCAGCATCACTGAAAAACAAGTCGCTGGATATAAGGAGTATTATGCTAATCACACCGAGGAAACCCAAAAAGTACCAAATTAAGGCGTTTACACTACTTGAAAGTCTGCTGACACTTGCGACAACTAGTTTTTTGGTGCTTAGTTTGTCAGCTTCTGTGACTAACATTTTGAGTCAAATGGAAGAACGATTGTTCTTTTTGAATCTCGAATATCTCTATCAAGACACGCAAAAACTTAGTTTAGCCACTCAAAAAAAGAGGACGATGATTTTTAGCGATCAGACCATTTCGACTGATAGGGATGTCTTAAAACTCCCTCAAAGTGTTCACTTGAAAGAAAATCTAACCATTACCTTTAATCAAGCTGGTGGGAATTCGTCGTTAAAGAAAATTATTTTTGAAACAGACCATCAGACAATAAAATACCAACTATACATAGGGAGTGGGAAATATAAAAAAGACATTGAAAGCTTACATTCTCCTTGAAAGTTTAATTGCCCTAGCTTTATTGGTTATGGTGACAACTGTTATTTTAGAAGAACTTAGTAAAGACAGTCAAAGAATCAAAGACAATATCAAACAAGAACAAGTGTTAAATGTGGCAAGTATGGCTATTCAAACCAATCAAAGTGAGCTGACTGTTGATGAGATAACGATTAATGTCAAAGAAACCTCAGATAGCCTCAGAGTATTTTATCAGGGAGAGGAAGTGATGTCGGTTGTTGAAGAATAAGGTTAGAGCTTTTACCCTCCTTGAATGTTTAGTGTCTCTACTTGTCATTGCAGGGAGTTTGACTATTTATCAAGGACTCACAAAAAGTCTTAATAGTCATATCACTCACCTATCTACTCATGATGATGAGGAGTGGTTGCTATTTTGCCAGCAATTGCGTCAAGAATGGGATGGTGCTAGCTTTGATAAGATTGAAAATCAAAAAATATGCCTGACCAAAAATCAAAAAGCGCTTGCCTTTGGGAAATATAAAAAAGATGATTTTAGAAAGACAAGTGCCAGTGGCCGTGGTTACCAGCCGATGATTTATCATGTCAAGGCGGTGACTATTGAAAAAACAAAACAAATCGTCACCCTAAAATTGAGCTTTGATGGTGGTCAAGAAAGGAGTTTTGTCTATGCTTTTAAAGAAAAGAGTTAAAGCGGGCATCCTCATCTATGCCCTACTCATTTCTGCTATTTTTGCCATGCTCCTGCAATTTTATCTAGGGCGTGTTCTTGCTAGTCAAAGGCAGCATCAAGCCCAAATCAGTCAAAGCCAGTCCTATCTCATGGCACAAATGACAGCTAGAATAGCCAGTAAAGATAAAGGTCAACTCATCTTTAAAGAAGGACAAACAAGCTATGAAAAAACAGAAGAAAACATCTCCATCCAGGTGCAACTAACGAATCAGCAGACTTTTTCCTACACTTTCTTGACGCCCTCTTTAGAGAGTCATTAAAAAACGAAGTAAGCCACAAAAGGCTTTCTTTTCTTTTATCCTTATTTTTGATATGATTAGACAAGGAGGAAAATATGAATTTCGAGACTATTGAACAAGCCTTTCATCTTATCTGGGAGAACACTCAGGTGCTTGCAAATCAATTGAAGACAAGTCTTTATGATGCTTTAATTGAACAAAATGGTTATTACCTAGAAGGTAGTGAAAAAATAGCAAGCGTCAAAGAAAATAATGCTAAACTTCATCACTTATCTCTAACCAAAGAGGAATGGCGCAAAACTTTTGAATACCTCTTTATCAAAATGAATCAGTATGAAAAATTACAGACAAACCACCAATTCACACCGGATGCTATTGGTTTTTTAATCTTGTTTTTAATGGAGACAGTGACGGCTGATAAACCACTAACGGTGATTGAAATGGGAAGTGGTACAGGCAATCTTGCTCAAACAATTGCCACTAATAGTGAGAAAAAACTCACCTATCTTGGGATAGAATTAGATGATTTATTAATTGATTTGGCAGCCAGTATTTCAGAAATTATCGACTCATCAGTGAGCTTTTTCCAAGCAGATGCTGTTCGTCCTCATATCTTAAAAGAAAGTGATGTGATTATTAGTGATTTACCTGTCGGTTACTACCCTAATGATGCTATTGCTTCAAGGTATCTCGTAGCGGCTAAAGAAGGCCACACTTATGCCCACCACTTGATGATGGAACAAGCCATTAAGTATCTTAAGGATGATGGAATTGCTATCTTTTTAGCGCCTTTTGATCTTTTAACGAGTGAGCAAAGCACGTTTTTAAAGCATTGGTTGGTCGATGCGGTGGATTTACTCGCCGTTTTGACTCTGCCTGAGAATCTCTTTGGTAGTAAAGCCAATGCCAAGTCACTTTTTCTCATGAAAAAGAAATCCCAAAAGACTATCGAAACATTTGCTTACCCTATTTCTGATTTGCAGGACAAGGAAAATCTGATTGAATTTATGGAAAATTTCAAAAAATGGGTTAAAGACCATTACAATTAAGCTAAATTTTGCTATAATGGAACAATAGAAAGAAAGGCTAAATTGAGGTGAATTATGTCAAAAACTATTGCAATTAACGCTGGAAGTTCAAGTCTTAAGTGGCAACTTTATAGAATGCCTGAAGAAGAGGTATTGGCAAAAGGGGCTATTGAAAGAATTGGTAAATCAGATGCTATCTCTACTGTGAAATATGGAGATAACAAAGAAGAAGAGATTCTTGAAATCCTTGACCATACAGCAGCGGTTGAATTACTACTTGCTGACCTTAAAAAACATGGGATTATCGAAGAATTTGAAGAAATTACCGGCGTTGGTCACCGTGTCGTGGCTGGTGGAGAAGACTTTAGCGATTCTGTTATTTTAGATGATGCGGCGATTGAAAAAGTGTCTGAACTAGCTAAGTTGGCGCCTCTTCACAATGGTGCGGCTGCAGATGGAATGAGAGCATTTAAGAAATTATTACCAAACATCACAAGTGTAGCCGTTTTTGATACCGCTTATCACTCAAGCATGCCTGAGTTAGCTTACCGCTACCCAATTGCTGAAAAATACTACACTGACTATAAAGTTCGTAAGTATGGAGCACACGGAACAAGTCATTTCTACGTTTCAAGAGAAGCAGCAAGACTTTTAGGTAAACCTGTTGAAGAGTTGAAAATCATTACGGCTCACATCGGAAATGGTGTCTCAATCACCGCTAACTTATACGGTAAGAGTATTGATACCTCAATGGGCTTCACTCCACTTGCTGGTCCAATGATGGGAACACGTTCTGGTGATATCGACCCAGCCATCATTCCTTACTTGGTCAATGAAGTGCCAGAATTAAAAGATGCCGCAGCAGTTGTCAATATGCTTAACAAAGAGTCTGGGCTTGCTGGTGTTTCTGGCCTTTCAAATGACATGCGTGATATTGAGAGTGCCAAAGAAAAAGGCGATAAAAACGCAACACTTGCCTATGAGATGTTTGTTGATCGCATTAAGAAATTCATCGGTCAATACCTAGCTGTTTTAAACGGAGCTGACGCCATTGTCTTCACCGCTGGTATGGGAGAAAACGGCACACATATGCGTCAAGATATCGTTGATGGTCTCTCATGGTTTGGTTTAGAACTTGACCCAGAAAAGAATGTCTTTGGTTACCAAGGCATCATCTCAAGTGAAAACTCTCGTGTGGCTATTTTATCAGTTCCAACTGATGAAGAATTGATGATTACACGCGATGTAGAACGCTTGAAAAATCAAAACAAGTAACAATACAATGAAGTCGTTAGCCAACTAACGGCTTTTTTCTTTGAAAAAGTATAAATACCCGTATAAAACGCGCTAAAAAAGCTTTTTTATGGATAATCATACTGATTAAAGCGGGAATTGGCTGATAGCGTAGTGCTATCAAAGCTAGATTGCATAACAAAGTTTTTCAAATGATAAGTCAATTATTCTTCAAATATCATCAGTGAAAACGCTCTAAATATGGTATAATATAAAAAAGTATAAAGATACGGGAAGATGTCATGGCAAAAACAACGAAAGAACTTGAAATTGAAAAGCGTTTGATTGAACAACTTATCACTGGCGATAGTCAATGGTCTTATCGTCCAGAATTAAAGACAGAAGATTCTCTTTGGGAGAATTTTTTTCAAAAACTGGAGCAAAATAATCTGTCTATTCTTGGTGAGAACCTACTGACCAAACAAGAAAAAGAGCAAATCAAGGTGCAGTTGACCTTTACCAATTACTATGAGGCTGCTAAATGGCTGGCTGGGGAAAATGGTATCGCTAAGGTACAGGTGCAAAGAGAAGATGCGACACTTGGCACCATTCGTTTGGCGGTTATTTGGCGTGATAATGTTGCTGGTGGGAAATCTTCCTATGAAGTGGTCAACCAAGTCAAAAGACCAAAGGTCAATCCAGCGGATAAGGATAGACGTCTTGATGTCACACTACTCATCAATGGTCTTCCCATGATTCATATCGAGTTGAAAAATCATCAACATCCTTTCATGGATGCCTTTCATCAAATCAGAAAATATGAACGAGAAAACAAACTCAAAGGGATTTATTCCAGTCTTCAAATGTTTGTCGTCTCAAACGTGACTGATACACGCTATATTGCTGCTGCCAAAGAAAACAAGCTTAACGACCAGTTTTTAACCAAGTGGGTTGATACTAACAATCAACCTATCATCAATCTATTTGCTTTTGCCGATGAGGTGTTACGGATTCCCCGTGCCCATCAAATGGTCATGCAGTATTCGGTCATTGATGATGCCAAAAAGGCCTTAATTCTTTTAAGACCTTATCAAGTGCATGCGGTTGAAGCGGTACAAGAAGCTAGTTATCAAGGCAAGTCAGGTTATGTCTGGCATACCACTGGTTCTGGTAAGACCTTGACGTCTTATAAGGTGGCAAGAAATCTATTGCAAATCAACTCGATTAATAAAACGATTTTTGTCGTGGATAGACGTGACCTAGATCAGCAAACGACGTCTAGTTTTTTGTCCTATGCTCAAAATGACACGATTGCCATTGATGAAACGGACAATACCAAGGAATTGGTGCAACGGCTCTATAGCGATGAAAAAACAGTTCTTGTCACCACCATCCAAAAATTAGAGGCCATGCAACGTAAGGTTGATGATGGGAAATATCAGCGTGAAGCTGAAAAGATTAGAGGTCTGCGCGTGGCTTTTGTTGTGGATGAGTGTCACAGGGCAGTTAGTCCTCTTGCGCAAAGAAAACTAGCCACCTTCTTTAAACGTTCCTTGTGGTATGGTTTTACAGGAACACCAATTTTTGGTGAGAACAAACGTCAGGCGCTGGGGGATTTGCCACAAACAACAGAACAACTCTATGGGGAAAGACTGCATGAGTACACGGTTAGAAATGCCATTCATGATAAAGCTGTTTTAGGCTTTAAAGTCGAGTATGTCAACACGATTCATAGTGATCAAATTAAGAGTGAAGATGATATTCAAGATGAATACTATGAAGATGAAGAACATATGTTAGAGGTGATTGATTATATCATCAATAAATCAAGAAGCAAGCTAGGTTTTCAAAAAGGGGTTGGAAAGACCTACAATGCGATTTTAACGGTTAAATCGATTCCGATTGCTCAACAGTATTATGATTTGATTCAAGCGGTTAAACGCGGGGAAAAGCGAGTTCAGATTTCAAATCAGGTCAAGAAAGTCTTGCCTGACTTTCCTAAGGTTGCCATCACCTACTCGGTCACAGAAAATGAAGAAAGTTCTATCGACTATCAAGAGAAGATGCAAGCATCAATTAATGATTATAACCAAGAATTTGACACGCATTTTAGTTTGACTGATTTACGTGGCTTTAATACCGATGTCAATAATCGCTTGGCGAGAAAACGTGATATCTATCAGCATCGTCGTGAACAGTTGGATTTGGTGATTGTGGTTAATCGTCTCTTGACAGGCTTTGATGCGCCTTGTCTGTCCACCCTCTTTATTGATAGACCACCCATGTCGCCTCAAGACATCATTCAATCCTTTAGCCGTACTAATCGTATCTTTGATAGTAGAAAGCGCTATGGGCAAATCGTTACCTTCCAAAGACCTGAGCACTATAAGGAGAGTGTGGATAATGCCATTAGACTTTACTCTAACAGTAAAGAAGGGTCGGGATACATCCTAGCACCTGATTGGGAAGAAGCAAAAGCTATTTTTGAGGAAGCACTGACGATTTTTCAAGCACATTTGAGCGATAATCCTGATATTGAAACAGGTATTGAAGCTGTTAGTACGGTTATCTTGAAAACATTTGCTAAAAACTACCAAGCCTTTGATAGAGCCTTTGCTGCCATTCAAGTTTATTTTGAGTATGATGAAGAGACCATCTATCAAGAAAATCATTTAACACAAGAATTATTAGAAAACTACCAAGGACTTTATCAAAATGTCCTAGCCGAACTCAAGCGTCGCTCAGAAGGTGGTGATGGTGGCGATGATGGTGTCCTTGTAGATATCATGTATACGTTAGAGTCCGTTCATATCGATGAGATTAACTATGAGTATATTATTAGTCTTATCCAATCCTTCATCCCAGAAAGCGATGATGATCAAAAAGAGATGACACCAAAAGACATTGAAGCGATTGATGGCTATATCGACAATCTTGGTAAGACTAATCAAGGATTGGCAGCACTAATCTCAACACTATGGCTACAAATCCAACTCGATCCTGAAAGTTATCGCGGACAGTCGGTCAATTACATCCTGCAACAAATGATTGACGAAGTGATAAAAAAAGAAGTGAAAGAGCTAGCAAGAAAATGGTATATCGGAGTAGATGAGTTGCTGTACTTGGTGGAACACTATCAAAAAGGTAAAAAGCGCCAACTCGGAGAACAAGACCTCAACCAGAGTCAGCGCTATAAAGACTACCAAAATGAAGTTGCTGAACCGCTCAACATCTTTAGCTATAAAAATGAAATCAGAAATGACTATATCAGACTGATAGAAGAGGTTATCGAGCCATTGAAAGTGGGGAGATAGGATATGAAAATTCAATTAATAAATTATTCTGGAGAAAATGTCAATAACTTTGATATTAAAGACTGTCATCGATTTGATAATTTTGTTTCGTTAGATTCTTATGATTTGAATATCATTGATTTAACTGATAACAATGTGTGGACTTATGATAGTTTTGGTTATTCAGAAAGTAATAACTTTAAATATTTAAATATAGACAACGACCTTGAAAACTTAAGAAAAGCAATAGAACAATCAAACTCATCAAAATTTCTTTATTTATTACCACAAAATCAAAAATATTCTATATCTGAATATTGGGAAGGATATAACTCCCCAGAACAAGTTATAGAAATCGATTTAAAAAATATTATTGCAAAGTTTATTGAAAATCTTAAAAAGATAATCATTCATACTAATTTTGACCTTTATTATGAAAAAACATATACAACTATAAACAATTTAAAGATTGAATCTGACTTTTATTTTGACGATAAATCTGAACAAGGAAGTGACAATCTATCAGTTGATAAAGGTAAAAGAATACTATCAGATGGTAGTAAAAAACTTGTTTTTTTTGAAAATGATCGTTTTGCTTTAACAACTTTAAAAATAGATGACTCGGAAAAATTTTATAGTTTAATGGGTGAAGTATATGCTAATGATAATCTAGAAAAAGCACCTGAATGGTTTAATAATCTAAAAATGTTTGATGATGAAATTTATTTTGATGCTATTGCAAAAGAAAAACAAAATATAGAAGATTCTAAAAAGTTAATCTATAGTGCTCAAAAGAAGATAAATACAAATAAAAAATATGAATCTATTTTATATAAAACTGGCAAAGAATTAGAAGAAATTTTAATCTCCATGTTATCAGAGATGTTTAATCTCAATGATGATTTTATTGATACTAAAGATGAAGATTTTTTGTTTAAAAAAAATAATTTTCATTATATGTTTGAGTTTAAAGGGTTAACAAAAGACATCAAAAAATCTAATATATCTCAACTGATGACACATGTTTATAAATTTTCAGAGAGCAATAATATTGATTTGGAAAATATAAAAAGAATTATTATTGTAACAAGATTTAAGGATAGTAATCCTGAGACAAGAACAAAAATCAGCAAAGAGACTGTAAGTATTGCTAAAAATTCATTATATAATGTCTTAATTATTGATTCTTATCAATTTTTGAAATTATTTGAACAATTTAAAATCGGTAAAATATCCTCAGAAGATTGTTTAGAAAAATTTAATGGTACGGGTGAATTAATTGTTGATTCACTATAAATATAAAACACTATCTTGACAATAAAGGTAATTAAATATGGCGGATAATATATTAATACTTGGTAATGGTTTTGATTTAGCGATGAAGCGAAAGACTAGCTATACAGATTTTTTAAACTTTTTTGATTCATTAGTGAATGAAAATAAACCAGATGGATTTGATGAATGGTATCATTTTCAAAAAGATACAAATTTCGACATTAGTGAGTACAAAGACAATAATATACTTAGATATATTCATGAAAATAAAAAACAACTAGGTGATAACTGGTCAAGTATTGAATTAGCTATTACAGAACTTGCAGAAGCTTTTTATTTTGTTAAAGAAAATATTACTAAGTTGTCTGGCTATATATTTTCAAAACAAGAAGGAAGTATCGCAAGAAATCATTTCTTTTTTGAGAGATTGTATGGTAAAGATAATTATCAAGAAATAGAATTTATAATGAAAATCATTAGTGATAGATATTTTGATAGTCCATTAAAGAAATCATTGATTCTAGAAAAAGTTAATACTTTATTAATTAAGGATTTAGAACAAGTAACAGAATTATTGGAAATTTATCTTTCTTTCCAAGAATATCTTGATTTTGAAGTTAATCACTTAACTACCTCTGACACAGCCTTAGCTGCCATAAAGAATATTGAAATTTCTAAAGTGATTACTTTTAATTATACTGATACACCAGTTAAGCTTTTTAATATCCCAAAGGAACAACTACATTATATTCATGGGAAAATCGATATGAAACGACAGTTTTCTAAGATTAATACAATGGTTTTTGGGATAGAAGATAAGGAAATTGGAAAGATTAACAGTGATTTAATTCCTTATCAAAAGTACTATCAACGAATTGTTAAAGAAACTGGGAGCGCTTTTAAAAATTTTTTTAAGGTAAGAAATCACATAGGGAATCATGGTTTTTCTGTTAAAAATAGAAAAAATATTATAATATTTGGACACTCAGTTGATCCTCTTGATAAAGAAATATTTCAAGAATGTTTTAATTTAACAGATAAAAATGTTTATGGTTATAAATATATTTTTACTTATTATGATGAAAAAATAAAACGTTCAATTATAAAGAATTTAACTATTATTCTAGGTAAGGATAAAATGATAGAATTAACTGGAGAAAGAAAAATAGCGTTTATTCATAGTTTGGATTCAAATGGTTTAGCAAAAGAAATGCTTGATTAATCAGTTGTAAAATAAATACTAATCAAAAAAATTAAAAGAAAGAGAAATATGACAAAACAAACGATTCCTAAAATTAGATTTGAAGAATTTGATGACGAGTGGGGAAATAATACAATAAACAATATTTCTGAGAGATTTGATAATCTACGTATTCCAATCACAGCTTCTGATAGAGTTGAAGGGAAGACACCTTACTACGGTGCAAATGGAATTCAAGGATTTGTTGAAGGATATACACATGATGGCGAGTTTATTTTAATAGCAGAGGATGGAGCAAATGATTTAAAAAACTATCCTATACAATATGTAAATGGCAAAATTTGGGCAAATAATCATGTACACGTGCTTTCGGGTAATAAGAATAAAATTAACAATTTATTTTTTAAAAATTGTTTACGTACTGTAAATTTTAAAAAATATTTAGTTGGAGGAAGTAGGTATAAGTTAAATTCAGACATTTTAATGAAAATGTCAATTACTTTCCCTTCTCTCCCTGAACAACAAGCCATTGGTTCTCTTTTTAACACGTTAGATAACCTATTAACCTCCTATAAGGACAATCTGTCTCACTATCAATCGTTTAAGGCAACCATGTTGTCGAAAATGTTTCCAAGAGATGGACAAACAACACCTGAAATCCGTTTAGAAGGATTTGAAGGGGAGTGGGGAATGAAAGTTTTTTCAGAAATAATTGATAGAGTTTCAGAATCATCAGACTCTGAAACTCTTCCTAAGATTGAATTTGAAGATATTATTTCTGGTCAGGGAAGATTAAATAAGGATGTGAGTAAGAAATTTGATAAAAGAAAAGGAACTCTTTTTAAGTCTGGGTATATTTTATATGGTAAATTACGTCCATATTTGAATAATTGGTTACTTCCAAAATTTGAGGGGGTTGCATTAGGCGATTTTTGGGTGTTTAATCCCAAGAATAATGATTCGAACTATATTTTTTATTTAATACAATCACAAAAGTATCAGAAAGTAGCAAACGATACAACAGGTACTAAAATGCCTCGTTCAGACTGGAAGATTGTTTCTTCAACTAAGTTTCAGATTCCTAGCATTCTTGAACAACAAGCTATCGGTGCCTTCTTTGCCAATTTAGATGACATCATTACGTCTTACCAAGATAAGATAGACAGCTTAGAATCGCTTAAGAAAAAATTATTGAAAGACATGTTTATTTAAGATAATTTTACTTTATACAAGTTAGAAAGATAGAAGAATGTCAGAAAGTATAACAAAAGAAAAAGAAATAAACCAAGAACACGTGTTGGAAAAATTGTATTATTATAAAAAACAGATTGAAATTTCTAAAGAAAATGAATACTCAGAAAGTGATGCAGAAATTTTTGATGCTTCCCTTGAAATAATTGTTCAACTGATTAACGAGATAAAAAAATCAAAAGAATCTACATTAATTTTTAATAGTGCTACCAACTCTTTTAAAAAACTATTACAATCATGGTATAAACAGATAGTTAATATTGATTTGAATCGTTTACCAATGGCTTTTAGAAGATTAAAGCAAATAAACCACGATTACCATATAATGAAAATATTTTCTTTTATGGCAAATATAGAAAATACAACAGTATTGATTGGGGCAAATGGTAGTGGGAAATCAACTTTGATAGATACCCTTAGAGGGGTGAATAATAATCAAGTTTTTGTTCTTCCTGCTCAAAAGTATTTATATTTTTCAACTGAAACATTTGGTAGACAATCAATAAGTGTTAAAACTTACCAAGATATGATGAAAGAATCAACAATAAAAATTAACAGAACGGATTTTGATGATTATTTTATTAGAAACAAATTTACAAATCCATTTACTTATTTAATAACATTTTTGGTGAAAGAATATACTAATATTGCAACTAACAGAAGAAGAGGTGATGTTGATTTACCTGAACCAATTTTTGACAGATTAGAAAGAGTTTGGGATCATCTACTTCCAGAAATTAAATTTAAAATTGATCCGGATGATAGATTGTTGGAAGTTAAGAAAAATGACACAATTTATAATTTAAATGGTTTAAGTGATGGAGAAAAGTGTATTTTATTTTATATTGGAAATGTTTTAATTGCTCCAAAAAATAGCTATATTGTTGTGGATGAACCAGAAACATTCTTAAATTCTGCCATCTATAATGAATTGTGGAATTTGTTAATCACTGAGCGAAGTGACTGCCAATTTATTTTTGCATCCCATAATTTAGATTTTGTTCAGGCAAGAAATAATGTTACCTATGTTTGGTGTCATGAATATACAAAGATGGGTAAATTTAATTATGATATTTTAAATGAAGAAGATATTCCAATATCCCTTTTAACAGAAATTAGTGGCTCTAGGAAACCAATATTATTTTGCGAAGGAACTAAAGATAGTATTGATTATCAAATATATTCTAAGCTACTGGAAAATTATTTTTACATTAAACCTGTCAAAGGGCATAAAAATGTTATAGAATATACGAAAGCATATAATAAATTATCTAATGTAACTCATAACAAAGCATTCGGAATAATCGATAATGACTGGATGGAAGAGTCGTATATCATTCATTTAATGAATGACAATATTTTTTCTTTAGAATTTAATGAGATTGAAATGCTTTTACTTGATGAAGATGTTATTTTTTCTGTACTATCCTATTTTAATGAAGAAAATGAAATTGCTACTAAATTTAATAATTTTTCAGATAAATTAATAAACACGTGTCGTCAAGAAACTAAAAAAATGTCAAAAATAGCTTTAAAAAAGCAAGTTGATGATTATATACAGAATACTTTTATTCAAAATAAAGAACCAAGTAAGAGTGATATCTTAGAATTTTTTGATAGTCTAAAAACTAATTTCAATACTGATAGCAAATATCAAAAAATTATTGATAAAATTGAAAAGGCACTAGAAACGTCTAATTATCATAGTATTTTAAAAATTTGTAATCTAAAAGGTCAAGTATTAAATGGTTTAGGGGATAAATTGCTTGAAAATAATTATCAACTAAAAGCATTAAAAAGAATAGAACTAGATAATTCTCTTCGAGAAAAAATGAGAGAAAAATATTTTGCAACATTGATAGGTAAAGTAAATAATATAGAAAGAAATTAAAATGACTGAAAACATCAACTCTTCAAAAGATCTCTATCAAGCCTTGTGGAATTCGGCGGATATTTTGCGTTCCAAGATGGATGCCAATGACTACAAATCTTACTTGTTGGGGCTTATCTTTTACAAGTACCTCTCTGACAAGCTCCTTTTTCACGTGGCTGAGATGATGGGAGAACCCTCTGATAATCTCAGTGAGGCTTTGGAGCTTTACCGCTCTCTTTACAACGATGACAGCAACAAAGAAGCTATGATTGAAGTGCTCATGCGTGAGGTGTCTTATGTGATTGAGCCTGACCTCACCTTTATCGCCCTTGTTGCGCATATTCATGAAGAAACCTTCCAGTTGGAGAGTTTGGCACAAGGCTTTCGTAATATCGAGCAGGCTGACGAACTCTTTGAAAATCTCTTTGAGGATATCGACCTCTACTCAAAAAAATTGGGGGCAACGCCTCAAAAGCAAAACCAAACCATCGCTAGTGTCATGAAAGCTTTGGCTAATATTGATATAGATAGTTATATTGGAGATATGCTGGGAGATGCTTATGAGTACCTTATCGGTCAGTTTGCGACGGATTCGGGGAAAAAAGCCGGTGAGTTTTATACGCCTCAACCGGTTGCCAAGCTGATGACGCAAATTGCCCTGCTTGGCCGTGAGGATAAAAAAGACTTTACCCTCTATGACCCAACAATGGGTTCTGGCTCCCTCCTCTTAAACGCTAAAAAGTACAGCCACCACCCAACAACCATTTCCTATTTTGGTCAGGAGTTAAACACAACAACCTATAACTTTGCTCGGATGAATATGATTTTGCACGGTGTTCCTGTCGGTCATCACCTCTTGAGTAATGCCGATACCCTTGATGAGGACTGGCCAACCCAAGAGCCTACCAACTTTGATGCCGTTTTGATGAATCCTCCTTACTCTGTCAAGTGGAGCGCCAGTGAGGGCTTCAAACAAGACCCACGTTTCTCACCTTTTGGTGCCCTAGCACCCAAGTCCAAAGCCGACTTTGCCTTTTTGCTACACGGCTACTACCATCTCAAACAAGATGGCGGTGTCATGGCTATTGTCTTGCCACATGGTGTTTTGTTTAGAGGTAATGCCGAAGGTAAGATCAGAAAGCACCTGCTTGAAGAAGGAGCGATTGATACCGTGATTGGTCTGCCTGCTAACATCTTCTTTAATACTAGCATCCCAACCACTGTCATTATTTTGAAAAAGAATCGCACCACGCGCGATGTTTACTTTATCGATGCCTCTAAAGAGTTTGATAAGGGGAAAAATCAAAATATCATGACCGATGAGCATATTGCCAAGATACTGGAAGCTTACAAAAGCCGTGAGGATATAGAGAAGTTTGCCCATCTAGCCACTTTTGAGGAGATTAAAGAGAACGACTTCAATCTCAATATTCCTCGTTATGTGGATACCTTTGAAGAAGAGGAAGTCACACCACTTGCTGAGATTGTTGCTAACATCAATCAAACCAATGCCAATATAGAAAAGCAAAGCAAAGACTTGATGGCCATGCTCGGACAACTAAAAGGCACAACGCCAGAAGCACAGACAGAGTTGGAAAACTTTTTAAAAGACTTTAAGCTATAACAACTAACGGTTAGACTTTTTGTCTAATCGTTTTTTTCAGTCTTTAAATCTTGACAAAACAGTGTCTAGCGATTATACTATAAATGTAAAGCGAACTATACATTTGAGTAGAGAGAAAGACAAGAGATGAAAACGAGAATTCAGGAGCTGAGAAAGGCGCAAAAGCTCAGTCAAGCAGAACTAGCGGAGTCTTTAGATGTCACGCGCCAGACGATTATCTCTCTTGAGAGGGGGAGGTATACGGCATCGTTAGAGTTGGCTTTTAAGATTGCCAAATTTTTTAATCGTTCCATTGAGGATATTTTTTTATTTGAGGAAGACGAGGTTTAACAATGTTTTTAATCAGTTATTTTCTTTTTCAAAAGAAAACACGGAAAAAAGTGAAGCAGGTAATGTTTTGGCAGGCTTTGATAGGAATTTTACTGGGGATTGTCTTACTTTTACTTCCAATCAATCAGCAGCTATCAAATTTTTATCATAATTTTTGGTTTGGTTTTTCACTAGCTATTATCGTTGTCAGTCTCTATCAATGGTATGTGATTACCAATAAGAAAAGATTTGACGCTTTTTATGTCAAATTTGCTGATGAGCGTCAGTCCTATCTTCAAAATTTGGCAGCTCAAATCACTTATGTCATTGAAACGCTCTTGCTTATCGTTTTAGTTTTTTTACAGTCTTTTGCTCATTTCACAATTTCACTTCAATCACTACTCTTGGTTATCATTGCTATACATGTTTACGGATTTCTACTCATCAAACTACTATTAGAAAAATTACTTTAAGAGGTTACTAACAAAATGAATAAAATAAAATCTATTGCACTTGGCATACTCATTCTCATCTTGTGGACAGCTATTCTAATCGCTGGTCAGATACCACTTGGTTTCTTTATTGGTCTTAATGCTGTCGTTAAAAGCGATTTTGATCTCTTTCAAATCATCGTGACTGTTCTGATACAGCTGGCTAGTATTTTTGCCTTTGTTTATTTTGCGATTAAAAAGCAGTTTATTTCTCTTAATGAAAAATTATCTGTCTTAAAGGCCTTGCTCACTTTTGCCATTGGCTATCCTACTATTTTGCTTGGTGGTATATTAGGGAATTTGTTTCTATCTTCTGATGGTCAGGTGACAACAGAAAACCAACAAGCGCTTCTTCAATTGATTAGTCAAGTACCTATGGTGATCATGTTTGTCATGATTGTTATTGGGGCACCTATCATGGAAGAACTTTTATTTAGAAAAATGATTCCTCACTATCTCTTTAAAAATCATCAGACGGTAGGTTTGATTGTTGGAGGTCTCTTATTTGCTCTGTTTCATATGCCGACAAATCTTGGTAGCTTTATCACCTATGGTGTGATGAGTGCCGTCTTAACCTTTGTCGTCTACAAGACCAAGAGAATAGAGTATAGTATTTTGCTTCATTTTTTAAATAATGTAATTGCCTTTCTATTAATACTTTTTAATGTTGGGTAAGTTAACTAAACAAAAAACATTTGAGATCATCTCAAATGTTTTTTGCTTTCTTGATGGTGGCATCAATTGCCGTTTTAATGGTTTCAGAAAAATGATTTTCCTTAAGGCTGTCTAAACCAGCCTGTGTTGTCCCACCAGGACTTGCAATTTTTGTTATCAAGTCTCTTGGTGTCTCTTGGCTTTCAAGTAGCATTTGACTGCTAGCTAAAAAGGTTTGACTAACAATGGTCAAGGCTAGTTTGGCATCAAATCCTTCTTTTTCACCTGCTGCTACCATAGCCTCGATAAATTGATAGAGATAAGCAGGACTAGAACCGGCTAAAGCGGTGAAGGTATCAAATGCTTCCTCACTGATTTCAAAGGAATGGCCAAAGGCATTGGTAATCGTCATTGCTAATCCCTTTAAGTCCTCATCAACCAAGTCATTAAAGCAAATGGCGGTCGTGCTTTTTCCAATCTGAGCATTGAGATTGGGCATGATCCGAATCAGCGGTATCTTTTTTGAAGTGAGTGTGGCTAAGTCAGACAGAGTTATCCCAGCGGCCATTGACATGACAGGTTTTGTCATGGTCAAGGGTTTTAGGACGTCTGGGAACTGTTGTGGTTTGATGCCAAGAATCACTAGGTCACTTGCTTCAATCAATTCTTGGTGTGATTTAGCAGGCGCGACACCAAGTGCTTTTGCCACTTTTTTAGTTTTGTCATAGTGTGATTGCGAGATGAGTAGTTCAATCTCTAATGGTTTGAGTCCTTGGATGATGGCAGTTGCCATTTTACCAACACCGATAATCCCTATTTTCATATTTAATCCTTAATAGCCTTTAATCGTATTCACTGTTGTTCGGTCAAGGCGTTTGATGATTGCTTGGAGGTAGGCTTGTGCTTCTAGGAAGTCATCCATCGCATAGAGTGTTTGGTGTGAGTGGATATAGCGAGCACAAACGCCAATGGTTGTAGACGGAATCCCACCATTTTTAAGGTGAGCTGCTCCGGCATCTGTGCCTCCTTTTCCTGTGTAATACTGATATTTAATACCAGCAGACTCAGCCGTGTCAAGGAGGAAATCACGCATGTCTTTAAGCATGATGTGTCCTGGGTCGTAGAAGCGAATCAAAGTCCCATCTCCAACTTTTCCTTGATCACCATAGACGTCACCAGCAGGTGAGCAGTCAACCGCAAAGAATAGTTCTGGGTCAAACTTGGTTGCTGAGACATGGGCACCGCGCAAACCAACTTCTTCTTGGACGTTGGCACCTGCAATCAGTGTATTTGAAAGTTGGGTGTTTTTAAGACTTTCAAGGAGTTCAGTCACCATTAAAACACCGTAACGGTTATCCCAGGCCTTACTGATGATATTTTTTTGGTTGGCAGTAAGGATGGTTTCAGACGCTGGGACAATGATGTCACCTGGTGTGATGCCAAAGGCTTCTGCCTCTTTTTTATCGGTGAAGCCACCGTCAAAGATAATATCTGACACTTGAGGAAGGCTAGGTGTGTTTCCTGAGCCACGAAGGAGGTGTGGAGGGACTGATCCAGAAATTAAAGGAATTGCTTGTCCATTTCTAGTGTAAAGGGTGAAGCGCTGAGAGCTAATCACAAGCGGATTCCAGCCACCGATTGGCACAACACGTATGGTACCGTCTGCCTTGATGCTACTAACCATGAAGCCCACTTCATCCATGTGAGCAGCAACCATTATGCGTGGCGCATCACTTTCCTGGCTTTCTTTAATCCCAAAAATTCCACCCAAGCCATCTGTTTCTACGCTATCAACGAGTGGTGTTATTTTTTGACGCAAAAAATCGCGAACAGTGTGTTCATAGCCTGCAATACCGTCTAATTCGGTTACTTCTTTAATTTTATTAAATAACGTTGTCATATATACCTCATTTCTACAATCTCTATTATATCAAAAAATAAAAGCTTTTTAAGCTTAAAATATAAGAGAAATGTGATAGAATATAAAGTATGAAAAAAAAGAAATTTTGGTTATCCACTGGCTTATTATTGGGGACACCAGCATTTTTAGGACTTGCCGCTTTTTTAGGCCATAAAAAACAAGTGAAAGATCAAAAAACGGAATCTGAAATTTTGGATGAAGTGCGCTCTTTTTTTGCTTCTTTTGGTGTGATTAAAGTGGTGTATATCAGTTCTTTTAATCCTGCCAAAAAAGAAGCGCAAGGGGGCGTTGTCTTTGATGATGAGATTACGTTTTTCTTTCATTATCTAGATGGCGATATTAATTACAAGGAGAGTGAACAATGATTATTCCAAAATCGTTAGAAGAAATAGCAGAATTAGTAGAAGGTCCAGATAAAATCGTTTTATTTTTCACAGCCGGTTGGTGTGGAGATTGCCGTTTTATCCATCCTCAAATGCCAGAGATTGAAGCAGAAAATGATTCTTTCGTTTTTGTAGAGGTTGACCGTGACAAGTATATGCCACTAGCTCAAAAATGGAATATTTTTGGTATTCCAAGTTTTGTGGTTCTTCAAAATGGTAAAGAATTAGGACGATTAGTCAATAAAGACCGCAAAACTAAAAATGAAATCAATCAATTTTTAGCAAGTATAGGCTAAGGGGGTTCTATGATTTTTACTTATAATAAAGAGCATGTTGGCGATGTTTTGATGGTTATTGTGGCTAACGATGAAGGAAAACGTGTTAGTGTCGAGAGAAAAGGCCTTGTGGCGCGTGTTTTTCGTGAAGATACCAATGAAACAGTGGCTTGGAATATTTTTGAAGCCTCTGAAGTGACAGCTATTTCAGGAAATGGACAAGTGACGCTTTCTGATGATGAGGTCGCAGCCTTTAATCAAGAAATGGTCGCAGCTGGCTTTGACGCTTCTTTGGAAAATCCTCAAACACCAAGTTTTGTAGTGGGTGAAATTATTGCTATGGAAGCTCATCCTGATAGTGATCATCTTAATATCTGTCAAGTGAAAGTCGCAGCAGACAAAGAACTTCAAATTGTTGCTGGTGCACCAAATGCACGAGTTGGTCTTAAAACAATTGTTGCCCTAGATGGTGCTATGATGCCAAATGGTAGCCTTATTTTCTCTGGAAAATTAAGAGGGGTAGATAGTTTTGGCATGATGTGCTCACCACGAGAATTAGCCCTTCCAAATGCGCCACAAAAAAGAGGGATTATCGAATTAGATGATAGTGCTATCGTTGGTGATGCTTTTGACGTCAAGAAACACTGGCACTAAGAAATTATTGAAGAGATTGTGAGAAGATTAGACGATCTTCTCTTTTTTTATTTTTCTCTTTCTATTTCGAATAGAAGAGATAGGAGGAAGATAAATGTACAATAAAGCAATAATGATTGGTAGACTGACGGCCACGCCTGAACTGGTCACAACACCCAATGAAAAAAGTGTCACAAGAGCGACGTTGGCTGTTGGAAGGCGCTTCAAAGGTAAAGATGGCGAAAGAGAGACTGATTTTATTTCAGTGGTTGTCTGGGGGAAATTAGCAGAAGTCTTAGTCAGCTATGGCACAAAGGGCAGTCTTATCGCTGTTGATGGCGAATGGCGAACAAGAAAGTATGACAAAGACAAGGTAACACACTACGTGAGTGAGCTCTTATGTTCTTCTTTCCAATTGTTAGAAAGTAAAACACAGCGAGCCATGCGTGAAAATAATATTTCAAGTGATATCGCAGATCTCGTTTTAGACGAAGAAGAACTCCCATTTTAGAATCATCAAAAAAGTAATCGTTGCGATTGCTTTTTTCTTGACTATTTTTGACCAAGTGATACAATAAGAGATGGAATTAGCACTCGATAGATAAGAGTGCTAATAAAATATTTGCGGAGGCGTTATATGTTAAAACCATTAGGCGATCGTGTGGTCGTAAAAGTAAGTGAAGAAAAAGAAAAGACAGTCGGTGGCTTTGTCATTGCCGGTGCTAGTCAGGAAAAAACCAAGACAGCAGAAGTTGTTGCTGTTGGGGAAGGAGCAAGAACACTAAATGGTGAGCTTGTTGCTCCAAGTGTTCAAGTCGGTCAAACCATCTTAATGGATAGTTTTTCTGGCACAGAAGTCAAATTCGACGAGCAAGACTACGTCATTATTCGTGAATCAGATATTTTAGCAATTGTAGAGTAAGGAGAAAACTATGGCAAAGGATATTAAATTTTCAGCTGATGCGCGTGCTAGTATGGTACGTGGGGTTGATGTGTTAGCAGATACCGTTAAAGTAACACTTGGTCCTAAAGGACGTAATGTTGTTCTTGAAAAAGCTTTTGGCTCACCACTTATCACTAATGATGGGGTGACTATCGCAAAAGAAATTGAACTAGAAGATCATTTTGAAAATATGGGAGCAAAACTCGTTTCAGAAGTTGCTTCTAAGACTAATGATATTGCTGGTGATGGGACAACAACAGCGACTGTTTTAACACAAGCGATTGTCCGTGAAGGCCTAAAAAATGTGACCGCAGGTGCTAACCCAATCGGTATTCGTCGTGGGATTGAATCAGCTGTTGCGGTGGCTGTCGAAGAACTACAAGCCATCTCACAAGAAGTTAAAAATAAAGAAGCTATCGCTCAAGTCGCTGCTGTATCATCTCGTAGTGAAAAAGTTGGTGAATACATCAGTGAAGCAATGGAACGCGTTGGTAAAGACGGTGTGATTACTATTGAAGAATCAAAAGGAATGGCAACCGAACTTGAAGTGGTTGAAGGAATGCAATTTGACCGTGGTTATCTCTCACAATACATGGTGACTGATAACGAAAAAATGGTTGCAGACCTTGATAACCCATTTATTTTAATTACTGACAAGAAAATTTCTAACATTCAAGATATTTTACCGCTTCTTGAAGAAATCCTAAAAACCAGTCGTCCTCTTCTTATCATTGCTGATGACGTTGATGGCGAAGCTCTTCCAACCCTTGTCTTAAACAAGATTCGTGGAACATTTAACGTGGTAGCGGTTAAGGCACCTGGTTTTGGTGACAGAAGAAAAGCCATGCTTGAAGATATTGCCATTTTAACTGGTGGAACTGTCATTACTGAAGATCTTGGTCTTGAATTAAAAGACGCGACTATGGAAGCTCTTGGTCAAGCAAGCAAAGTCTCTATTGATAAAGACAGTACAGTCATTGTTGAAGGGGCAGGCGATTCAAGCGCTATTAGTAATCGTGTTAACATGATTAAATCTCAATTAGAAACAACGACTTCTGATTTTGATCGTGAAAAATTACAAGAACGCCTAGCGAAATTAGCAGGTGGTGTCGCTGTTGTTAAAGTTGGTGCTGCTACAGAAACTGAACTTAAAGAGATGAAGTTACGCATCGAAGACGCTCTCAATGCGACACGCGCTGCTGTTGAAGAAGGTATTGTTGCTGGTGGTGGAACTGCTCTTGTCAACATCATTGAAAAAGTGGCTGCTATTGAGCTCACTGGTGATGAAAACACTGGACGCAACATTGTTCTTCGTGCGCTTGAAGAACCAGTTCGACAAATTGCCTACAATGCTGGTTATGAAGGCTCAGTTGTCATTGATAAATTGAAAAATAGCCCAGTTGGGGTTGGCTTTAATGCTGCTAATGGCGAATGGGTTAATATGATTGAAGCAGGAATTATTGACCCTGTGAAAGTGACTCGTTCAGCGCTTCAAAATGCTGCTAGTGTGGCTAGTCTTATCCTAACAACAGAAGCTGTTGTTGCTAACCAACCAGAACCTGCTAGTCCAGCAGCGCCAGCAATGGATCCCTCAATGATGGGTGGCATGATGTAAAAATAAAAAGAAACCCTTGTCTATCAAGGGTTTTTGCTTGTTTTGAAATGTTTTCAGAGAAAAGTGGGCAAAAAAGGGGCAATGTTACGAATAAAGAGATGAAAGCAAAGCATATTAGCTGATTTAAGATGGTGTGTTTTTTCAGATCTTTCTCACTAATATTGCTACTGGGATTTTGCTTAAGGCTGAAATTTGTTATAATGGGGATAAGTATGATAACATTAATCATGTTATGCTAAACAAAGGAGACGAAGATGGAAACTATTAAAATGTTTCTCAAAAAGAAAAAAGTTAAGATTGGCTTGATTGTTGCTGCTAGCCTTATCTTTTTACTGGGAGTAACAGGTTTCAGTTATTATTCAAAAGATGCCAGTATTGACAGATACATCAAAGCAAGAAGTAAAAAGGGTGATGTGTTTGAAAACATCAAACCCTATATCGTCTGGGCTGATGATAATGCCATCATCTCAATGAATGATGCCAAATACACAACTTTTACTAAGTTGGACAGTCAAAAAGAAAAAGATGCCTTAAAAAAAGAACTTCAAAACGCTGATTCAGATGCTGATCTTTATATTAAAAGTGTTGGTACAAAATTTGGGGTTTTCCCTGATTATAAGGTAGCTGTCAAGCCCATGTCTTTGACCATTAAAACTAACGTCAACAAGATGGATATTCTATTAAACGATAAAAAAGTTGTTCAAAGTAATAGTGATGACTATAGTGTGACGCTTGATAAATTGCCTGTTTCAGACTATAAAGCGTCTATTAGTGGTTTTTACAAAGGGAAAAAGGTTGATATCAGTAAGACCTATGATGGCGTTGAAAACACGATTGATTTGAGTGTGCGCTTTAAAACCTTCAAGGTAAAAAGCAACATTACAGCAGGTGAACTCTACTTTAGTGATAGACGCATTGGTAGCCTGAAAGAAGGGGAGTTTGACGTTTCAGAATATCCTACCTCTGACTCTGTAGACGTTTATGTCAAAAAACAATTTCCTGATGGCGATTTGATATCAAATAAAGTTGCCATGAGCGATATTGCTGATAATGCTGTTGTCGAATTAAATAGCGACAAGGCTCTTGATGTTGAAAAAGCAGGACAGGTTTTGGTGGAGTCCTTTAATAAATTGCTGGTCTACTACAGCAGTGGCCAAGATGCAGCTGACATCAAAACCGTTTTTGAAAATGGTGCTAATAACGATTACTATAAATTGTTAAAAGAAAGCATCAAAGCTAAAACGCAAACCGACCCTAGAAGGGCCTCTAGTTTGTCAATCCCAGAGATTGTGATTAATCATGTCACTCAGGTGGGTGTTGATAGTTATGCGTTAAACTATTCAACCACCTATGATTATTATTATGACGCATCAACAGACCCACAAAATGGAACAACAGGACATCTCTACCAGAGTTTAACGGGTGAGGCTATCATTAAGGTGACTAAAGATGGCATGCTTTTTGCTAAGAGTGGCCATATCCCATTAGCTTTAGTCAGTGAGAACAATCAAGTCAAAAGACCTGGTGTTTTCCCTAAACAACTCATCGGAACATGGCAAGTCAAAGATAAAGATTATACAGCAACCTTAACCTTTGCAGAAGATGGAACCGTTTCAAAGAAAACCGTCTTTACTGATAAAGATAAAAAAGATGAAGTGGGGACAGCCAAGGTAGAAGAACTGATTGAGACAGGTGAAAACACCTATCGCTTTAAGTATGCTTCTGGGGCGGATGTTTCTACCTTCACGATTTTACCTGGTTTAGGAGGCGTTAATATTACTTATGACTTTGGTATCATCATCAAGGAAAATGAGATTAATCTTGTTATTTGGTCAGGCTCAAAAGATCAAGAAATTGATTACTCGCAAGGCTATATCAGTCCTAAGATGACCAAAATCAACTAAAAAATCATAGATAAAAGGACTTGTTTAGGCAAGTCCTTTTTCAAACGTTTTTGAGTCTCCCTTGACACTAATGGTCTCTAGTGTTAGAGGGTGGGTAAAATGTAATCGATAAGCATGGAGCATTAAGCGCTTAGCTGAGTTTTTAGGGTGGTATAAGGGGTCACCAATAATTGGGAAATGATGGTGGGCAAGATGAACTCTAATTTGATGGGTTCGCCCTGTCTCTAACTGGCAACTAAGGAGCGTTGTCTTTGGAAGGTATTTGAGTGGCTTAACAATTGTTATGGCTTTCTTTCCATTTTTTTCATCCACCACTCGTTTTCTTCGATCATGCCGGTGGCGTCCTATTTTATCTTTAAACGTTATTTTTTTTTCAGGAAAGTGATTAGTTACAAGTGCGAGATAGTCACGTTTTATCTTTTTTTGTTCTAATAAACGGTTTAAAATAGGTAGGATAAAAGGATTTTTAGCAAACATGACAAGCCCACTCGTTTCCATATCAAGACGATGAATAACGTAGCAGGTTTGTCCTACAAAGGCAGAGACATGATTGAGTAGGGCAATTTCAGTTGGTTCATTGCCGTGTGTTTTCATTCCTTCAGGCTTATTGACAATAATGAGATGCTCGTCTTCATAAAGACAATCAACGAGCTCTTTTTGTCCAAAAGGAATTGTTTTTTCAGGATAATCCTCCTCATCAAACAATAAAAGCACTTGATCTTTTTCTTCCACCAATTCTTGCCAGTGAACTGGCTTACCATTGATGAGGACGTGTTTTTTCATCCGTAAAAAATGGCGAATTTTTCGAGGGATTAAACATTTTTCCTCAAGCAGTTTTTTAACCGTCACTTGTCCATAATGATTTGTAAATGATATTTTTAAAGTCATAGTCTTATTATACCATCTTCTCAATTTTTTCTTAAGCATAGCTCGTTGAAAAATGATTTTTATCAAATAGGCGTAGAAACAATTTTATTATGACGATTTTACTAGAAATTGCTATAATGTGGGTATGACTATTTTAGATGTATTAAAGAAAAAATTTTTCCCAGAAGATGACAATGAATTAACCAATAATGAAACGATAGAAGCCTCAATGACTGAAGAGGATGAGACAATAAAAAGAACAGAGTCTTTTGAAAGGAGAAGCTCTTATCAACGTAGTAAACCAGTCTCGCAAAAAGAAGCAAAGCCAAAAGGTTTTTTCCATCGCTTTCAATTATCACCCAATAATCCGATTAGAAAGTTTTGGCGTCGCTATAACCTTACAAAGATATTAGTAATTGTTATTTCAACATTTGTATTGCTAATTAGCGGTTATCTGTTTTATCTAGCAAAAACAGCTAATGTGTCTGACCTTGAGAGTGCTCTTAGAGCGACTACGGTGATTTATGACCGTGACGGTGAGTATGCCGGTGCTCTGTCTGGACAAAAAGGGAGTTATGTTGAACTTGATGCCATTAGTGATGATTTAGAAAATGCCGTTATTGCAACTGAAGATAGAAGTTTTTATGAAAATAACGGTATTAATTTTCAAAGAACACTGCTGGCTGTTTTAACGCTAGGACGTTCTGGGGGTGGCTCTACCATTACTCAGCAACTGGCTAAAAATGCTTATTTGACACAAGACCAAACCATCAAACGTAAGGCACGAGAATTTTTCCTCGCTCTTGAACTAACGAAAAAATACAGTAAAGATAACATCTTAACCATGTATCTTAATAATTCTTATTTTGGAAACGGAGTTTGGGGTGTCGAAGACGCCAGTCAAAAATACTTTGGCGTGCCTGCCAGTCAGTTGAGCCTTGATGAAGCAGCAACGCTTGCTGGTATGCTAAAAGGGCCAGAAATTTATAACCCCTATTATTCGATAGAAAATGCAACCAATCGCCGTAACACAGTTCTTCAAGCGATGGTTGATGCAGGAAAAATAGAACAAGGGGTTGCTGATGAGTATAAAGCGGTTAGTATGGAAAGCCGTCTCAGTGATACCTATACTGGTAAGGTTGATGATTACAAATACCCTTCTTATTTTGATGCTGTTATCAATGAAGCCATTGAAGAATATGGCTTAACTGAGAAGGATATCGTTAATAATGGTTACAAAATATACACTGCCTTAGATCAAAACTATCAAATTGGAATGCAAGAAACCTTTAATAATGATGCTCTTTTTCCTGTTTCCTATGAAGATGGCACAAGTGTCCAAGGGGCTAGTGTTGCTCTAGATCCAAAAGATGGTGGTGTTCGTGGCTTAGTAGGACGTGTCAATAGTTCTGAAGACACTGTTTTTAGAAGCTTTAATTATGCCACACAAGGTCAAAGAAGTCCTGCTTCGACCATTAAACCTCTAGTGGTTTATTCACCAGCGATTGCATCTGGTTGGCAACCTGAAAGGGAATTACCCAATATGGTTCAAGATTTTGATGGTTATACTCCTCATAATTATGGTGGGTTTGAGTCGGAATCTGTGCCAATGTATCAAGCTTTAGCTAACTCCTATAACATTCCTGCCGTCTTTACAGTAAAAGAATTGGGCATTAATAAGGCCTTCTCTTATGGTGAAAAATTTGGCTTGAATTTGTCGAAAACCAAGAAAGAATTAGGTGTTGCACTGGGTTCAGGTGTATCAACAAATCCATTAGAAATGGCTCAAGCCTATGCTACCTTTGCAAACAACGGTGTTATGCCAAAAGCTCATCTAATAACGAGAATTGAAACCGCGAGTGGCAAAGTGATAAAAGAATTCAAAGGAAGTTCTACCAAGGTATTAAGCCAATCTGAAACTAAAAAAATGACCAGTATGATGCTTGGAACCTTCTCAAATGGTACAGGTGTTAACGCTAATGTTTATGGCTATACTCTAGCAGGAAAAACAGGGACTACAGAAGCCGACTTTAATCCTGATTTAGCAACTGATCAATGGGTGATCGGCTATACGCCAGATGTTGTTATCAGTCAGTGGATTGGTTTTGATAAACCCGATGAAAGTCATTATCTGACAGATTCGAGTGCAGGAACGGCCTCAACGATTTTTAGTGTCCAAGCAAGTTATATCTTACCTTATACAGAAGGAACAAGCTTTAGTGAAAACAGTACCTATGAGGAAAATGGTATTTCTGCGGAGACTAATACGGCTATAGAGGAACAATCTCAAGGGATTATTGATGGTCTTCAAGAATCTGTTCAAGAAGCTGCTAAAAACATCAAAGAAGCTGTTGATGATTCAGGTATTGTTGAAAAAATTCAAGACACCTGGCAAGATATCGTAGATTATTTTAGATAACTTGCACGAATGATAAAATAATGATAAAATGAATTTTACGGAGGCGTTATGGCTCAGAAAAAAGCAAGTTTAGCTTGTGTTGATTGTGGCTCTAGAAATTATTCAATATCGATAAGTAGTACACCAAAAACAACAAGACTAGAAGTTAATAAATATTGTAAACATTGTGGTCGTTATACACTACATAAAGAAACCAGATAAGGAGACTCTCGTGACGTTTATTAAGGGTATTTTCACATTATTAAAAGAGACAACGTGGCCTAGTAGAAAACAACGTTGGCATGATTTTATTTCTATTTTAGAATACACAGCCTTTTTTGCACTAATCATATTTATTTTTGACCAAGTACTTTCTTTAGGGATTTTAGAGTTATTAAGTCGTTTTTAAATTTGCAACCCTCTAGGCTTTTGTGATATAATAAGTAAAACAACAAAAAAGCCGATTTCGGCTTTTTTATTATGAAAGGAAGCGCTATGTTAGATAGTTTTGACAAAGGATGGTTTGTGTTACAAACTTATTCAGGATACGAAAATAAGGTAAAAGAGAATTTACTACAACGAGCACAGACCTACAACATGCTTGAAAACATTTTACGTGTTGAAATTCCAACACAGACTGTTAATGTTGAAAAAAATGGTCAAACCAAAGAAGTTGAAGAAAATCGTTTCCCAGGTTATGTCTTAGTAGAGATGGTTATGACTGATGAGGCTTGGTTTGTGGTTCGTAACACGCCAAATGTCACAGGATTTGTGGGTTCTCACGGGAATCGTTCAAAACCAACCCCACTACTTGAAGAAGAAATTAGGGCAATTTTGATTTCAATGGGACAATCAGTAGATGTTATTGATACCAATATCAAAGAAGGCGATATGGTTCAAATTATTGATGGTGCCTTTGTGGGTCAAGAAGGTCGAGTGATTGAAATTGAAAATAATAAAGTGAAAATTATGCTCAATATGTTTGGTACAGAGACTGCTGCAGAATTAGAGTTGTATCAAATTGCAGAACTCTAAGAGGACAATAGTCACTAATCAGTGACAAGAGAGTTAATCAAAAAAGAAAAGGATGACCAGGTCATCCTTTTTAGTATTCTCTTAATAAGTGATTAAAATTTTACGGGCGTTGTGGTGCCATAGCGTTTAAAACATTATATTTCTTTTGCAGGTAATAACGGGCACCAAAAGAAATAGCAGCAATAATCAAAAGTCCTGCAAAAGACAGAGGAATATTAACACTTGCTGGTAAAAAGCTTGAAGAAGCTGAAACTACTAACCACAGCGCCATCGCTAGTGATAAAATACCAACTGTTTTTAAAAAGCTTGGTCTTTTAGATTTTGGTTTGCCGGTATGACGATAGATGCTATGATAAACAGCATACATGGCACCTCCACCACCAAAACCAATGAGAAGGAGAGATACAATACCAGTTGTCGCAGCAGCTGGGTTGACAAGGTTCATAACAGCATTAACAAAGGCAACAATGGCAATAAACAAGAAAGAAGTATCTAACCACATCAGCCATGGATTAGTATTTTTTTCAGCCATTTCTTTTTGTTTTTGCAAGGCTTGATCACTAAATTGACTTGCCCAAGTGGTTGGCGCACCAAGAAATGTTCTAGCAGGAACACCTTTTTTTTGTTGTTCTAATATCTGAGGAAGGGCGTCTTCAAGAATTGTTTTGATTTCCTCATCATTTTTACCATCTTTAATTAATTGATTGGTAGCAATGTGGATAAATTCTTGATTTTTCTTGGTAAGGTCATTGAGCATTTGCATGTGTTTTTCTCCTGTCTTTGTTTGTTAGAACCATTTTTTTCTGAAAAAATAAATGACAACGGATGCACTACCAATAGCAGCTAAGAAAACAATTATCCAAAAAGCTTGTGGCATGTCGTTTAAAGGGAGATCGTTGTCTTTGAAGTTCATCCCATAGGCAGAAAAGACTACCGTTGGAATATCAAGTGCCATTGTCATCAAGGCAAGGGTCTTCATGATTGTATTTTGGTTGTTTGAGATAATAGAAGCTGTGGTTTCTGTCATGGCGTTTAGGACGTTTTCATAGATGCCCGCCATCTCAATCGCCTGCTGGGTTTCAATCAAGGTATCTTCAAGAAGGTCTTCGTCTTCAACATATTTTTTTAAGCTACTATTGTGACTAGCTAGTTTTTTAACAATTCGTTCGTTAAATTTTAAAGATGCCTTAAGGTAGACAATGGATTTTTCAAGTTCCATCATGTCAATTAATTGTTCGTTTCTTGTCGCTCTCTCTAGTCGTGCTTCGATACGATCTGATTGACGGTCAATTGTCCTTAGGGCTGATAGATAAAGCTCTGCGTTACGATATAAAATCTGAAAAACAAAGCGTGTTTTCATAAAGGTATTGAAGTTTTTAACGCGTTTATTAAAGAAGTTTTCAAAGAGCGTTAATTCTTCCAAACAAGTCGTAATCACGGCTGTTTTTGTAATAATAATTCCCAAAGGAATGGTCACATAATAGGTCTTATTATTACGTTCTTCATAGGTAGGAACGTCGACTAAGATAAGAGTGTAGTCGTCTTCTACTGACACACGAGATGTTTCTTCCGCATCAAGAGGTGCACGTAAATCAGCAACATCAATATTGAAGGTTTCAGCTATACTAACCGATTCTTCCTGGGAGGGGTTGACCAAATTAATCCAAGCGCCTGGCTCAAATGTTTGAATTTCTTCAAATTGTGTTGCTCGTGAAAGAAACATTTGTTTCATCAGTAGCCCTCCTTAATCTTTTCATGTATTGTACTATTATACTACAAAATATCAATTTTGTGGGTAACTGATTAATAGAAATTTTGTTATAATAAAGACAATGCGATTGTAAACGCATTGCGAGATGAAAGAGAGTCAAATCATGCAAAATAAATTAATTATTCGTGGGGCAAGAGCTCACAACTTAAAAAATATCGACGTTGAAATTCCCAGAGACAAATTTGTCGTGGTGACTGGTCTTTCAGGTTCTGGTAAATCTAGTTTAGCCTTTGATACTATCTATGCAGAAGGTCAAAGACGTTATGTTGAAAGTCTCTCCGCTTACGCTAGACAATTTTTAGGCAACATGGATAAACCAGATGTTGACGCCATTGATGGTCTTAGTCCTGCTATTTCGATTGATCAAAAAACAACCAGTAAAAATCCAAGATCGACAGTAGGAACCGTCACAGAAATCAATGATTATTTAAGACTTCTCTATGCTAGGGTAGGGACACCTTATTGTAAAAACGGGCATGGACCCATTAAGGCTTCTTCTGTTGAAGAGATTGTTGATAAGGTTTTAGCCTTGCCTGAAAGAACACGCATGCAGATATTAGCACCCATTGTTCGAGGGAAAAAAGGACAACACAAGTCAGTATTTACCCGCATTCAAAGAGATGGTTATGTGAGAGTTCGCGTTAATGGCGAGATTCATGATATTGATGATGTCCCCGAGTTATCAAAAAATAAAAAGCATTCTATTGAAGTCGTTGTCGATCGTTTGATTAATAAAGACGGGATTAGAAGTCGTTTATTCGATTCGGTGGAGTCAGCTCTTCATTTTTCTGATGGGTATGTGATTATTGATACTATGGATGGAGAAGAGTTGCTCTTTTCAGAACATTATTCCTGTCCGATTTGTGGGTTTACAGTCCCAGAACTAGAGCCACGTCTCTTTTCGTTTAATGCCCCCTTTGGTTCTTGTTCAACATGTGATGGCTTAGGACATAAGTTAGTGGTTGATATGGATTTGGTGGTTCCAGATTCGCAAAAAACGTTAAGAGAAGGAGCAATCGCACCGTGGAATCCGATCTCATCAAATTATTATCCACAAATGCTTGAACAGGCTATGACAAAGTTTGGTATTGACATGGATACCCCCTTTGAAGACTTATCAGACGAGGAGAAAGATATCGTTTTAAATGGTTCAAAGGGACGTGAGTTTCACTTTCATTATGAAAACGATTTTGGTGGTGTGCGCGACATTGATATTGCTTTTGAAGGCATTTTAACCAATATTAACCGACGCTACCATGAAACAAATAGTGACTACACGAGAAATCAAATGCGTTCTTATATGAATGAATTGCCTTGTTCAGTCTGTCATGGGTATCGTTTAAATGACCAAGCCTTATCTGTCAGAGTTGGTGGCGAAAATGGTTATCATATTGGTGAACTGTCTGATTTATCGATTGAAAATCATCTGGCTATCCTTCCAACCCTACACTTAGAAAATAATGAGGCCATGATTGCTAAGCCAATTCTCAAAGAAATTACTGATAGACTGACCTTTTTAAATAATGTGGGGCTTAACTATTTGACCTTATCACGTTCTGCTGGGACCTTATCTGGTGGCGAAAGTCAAAGAATTCGACTGGCAACGCAAATCGGTTCTAACCTCAGTGGTGTCTTATATGTTCTTGATGAGCCTTCCATTGGTCTTCATCAAAGAGATAACGATCGCTTGATTGACAGTCTGAAAAAAATGCGAGACTTAGGCAATACCTTAATCGTGGTTGAACACGATGAAGATACGATGAGACAAGCTGATTGGCTAATTGATGTCGGACCAGGGGCCGGTGCATTTGGTGGCGAAATTGTTGCTTCTGGGACACCAAAACAAGTGGCCAAGAAGAAGAACTCAATTACAGGGCAATATTTGTCCGGTAAAAAGAAGATTCCAGTTCCTGAAAAACGCCGTTCAGGTAACGGTCAATTTATCGAGGTCACTGGTGCCAGTGAAAATAATTTAAAAAATATCTCTGTCAGATTTCCTTTAGGTAAATTTATTGCAGTGACGGGTGTTTCAGGTTCTGGCAAGTCTACCTTGGTAAATAGCATTCTAAAAAAGGCTATCGCTCAAAAATTAAATCGAAATTCTGATAAACCCGGTAAATACAAAACCATTTCTGGTATTTCTCATATTGAGCGTTTAATTGATATCAACCAAAGCCCAATCGGTAGGACACCAAGATCAAATCCAGCAACTTATACGGGTGTTTTTGATGATATTAGAGAATTATTCGCAAAAACCAATGAGGCAAAAATAAGAGGCTATAAAAAGGGACGTTTCAGTTTCAATGTCAAAGGAGGAAGGTGTGAAGCCTGCTCTGGTGATGGGATTATTAAAATTGAGATGCACTTTCTTCCCGATATTTATGTTCCCTGTGAAGTTTGCCATGGCAAACGCTATAATAGTGAAACACTTGATATTCACTACAAGGATAAAAACATAGCAGATGTGTTAGACATGACTGTTGATGATGCGGTAGATTTTTTTGCTAATATTCCTAAAATAGCCAGAAAAGTAAAGACCATTCAAGACGTTGGTTTGGGTTATATTACCCTAGGACAACCAGCGACAACTCTATCAGGTGGGGAAGCACAACGCATGAAGCTGGCTAGCGAATTGCACAAGCGCTCAACCGGAAAGAGCTTTTACATTCTTGATGAGCCAACAACTGGTCTTCATACTGATGATATCGCAAGGCTTTTAAAAGTCTTAGAACATTTTGTCGAAGAAGGCAATACTGTTTTGGTCATCGAACACAACCTTGATGTGATTAAAACAGCAGACCACATTATTGATTTAGGTCCAGAAGGTGGTGAAGGCGGAGGAACTGTGATTGCAACAGGAACGCCAGAGGAAATTGCTGCAGTCTCTGACTCTTATACAGGTCATTATTTGAAGGAGAAATTATATGGAAGAGAGAATTAAAAAACTTGAAGCAAAATTAGCACAAGCTAACATCGATGCTATTCTTGTGACTGGTCAAAAAAACATCTACTATCTAACAGGATTTTGGGGATCAGCAGGAACCGTTTTTATCAGTCAAAACCATCGCCTCTTTTTGACGGATGCTAGGTATTCTTTGATTGCCAAGCAAACGATCAAAGGCTTTGAAATTATTGAAACGCGATCAGCACTAACAGAAATCGTAAAAGTGATTGAAGGAAGTAAAATTAAGCAAATTGGCTTTGACAACCAAGTTTCTTTTGCTTTTTACCAAACTCTTAAAGAGCTTTTTTCAGCCTATGACTTACAACCATTAGGCAATTTCATCGAAGAATTACGCATTATCAAGGACGCCAGTGAGATTGCTTTGATTAGACAAGCCTGTCAGATTTCTGACCAAGCCTTTATCGATGCACTGGATTTTATTAAACCAGGGAAAACAGAACTTGAAGTTGCTAATTTTCTTGATTTTCGCATGCGTGAATTAGGTGCTTCTGGGGTATCTTTTGAAACCATTGCCGCTTCAGGCTATCGTTCCTCTATGCCACATGGCGTTGCGAGTCAAAAAGTCATTGAAACAGGAGAAACCTTAACCCTTGACTTTGGCTGTATCTACAACCATTATGTTAGCGATATGACAAGAACTATCCATATTGGTCAAGTGAGTGATGAAGAGCGTGCCATTTATGATGTGGTGCTTCAAAGCAATCAACAATTGATTGAAAAAGTCAAGGCTGGTCTTAGCTATCAGGATTATGATGGTCTTGCTAGAGAGGTGATTACCAAAGCAGGTTATGGCCCTCATTTCACCCATGGTATCGGTCATGGTATGGGCTTAGATGTACATGAATTGCCATTTTTTGGTAAAAGTGATAAGACACTAGAAGCTGGGCTGGTCATTACTGATGAGCCAGGTATATACCTTGAAGGCAAATACGGGGTTCGTATTGAAGATGATTTGTTGATTACAGAAAAAGGATGTGAAGTGCTAACCAAGGCTCCCAAAGAATTAATTGTTTTGTAGGAGGAAACATGATGGCAGAAAAACGTTTAACCTGGCAGGATTATTTTATGGCTAATGCCGAACTCATCTCAAAACGCTCTACCTGTGATAGAGCCTATGTTGGTGCAGTTTTGGTGAAAAACAATCGGATTATCGCAACAGGTTATAATGGTGGTGTCTCTGAGACGTCAAATTGTAGTGAAGTCGGTCATCAAATGGAAGATGGCCACTGTATTAGAACTGTTCACGCTGAAATGAATGCCTTGATTCAGTGTGCAAAAGAAGGAATTTCAACTAACAATACTGAAATTTATGTCACTCATTTTCCTTGTATCAATTGCACAAAGGCTCTTCTCCAAGCTGGTGTTAAAAAAATCACCTATAAAACGCCCTACAATCCTCATGCCTTTGCTAAAGAGTTGATGGCTCAAAAAGGTGTGCAGTATGTTGAACATGGTGTTCCTAAATTAACTTTGGGGGATGAAACCAACGAAAAATAAGTAAAATCATCATGATAAAATCTTGTATCACAGAAATATTGCCATAAAAATTTGAGACAATGGCTATTTTATGATAAAATGAGATGATAAATATAATTAATAAGAGGTAAAAAAATGATTGAAGCAAGTAAGCTTAAAGCAGGAATGACATTTGAAACAGCTGATGGCAAATTGATTAAAGTATTAGAAGCTAGTCATCACAAACCAGGTAAGGGAAATACTATCATGCGTATGAAGTTGCGTGATGTAAGATCTGGCTCTACTTTTGACACTAGCTATCGCCCAGAAGAAAAATTTGAGCAAGCTATTATCGAAACACATCCAGCTCAATACCTATATCAAATGGATGGGACAGCTTACTTTATGGATACAGATAGTTATGACCAATATGAAATCCCAGTAGCTAACATTGAAGAAGAATTGAAATATATTCTTGAAAATGCTGAGGTGAAAATTCAATTTTACGGGACAGAAGTGATTGGTGTGACAGTTCCAACAACTGTTATTTTAACCGTTACTGAAACACAACCATCAATTAAAGGTGCAACTGTTACTGGTTCAGGAAAACCTGCAACATTAGAGACAGGTTTAGTGGTTAACGTTCCTGACTTTATTGAAGTTGGTCAAAAATTAATTATTAATACTGCCGAAGGGTCATATGTATCTCGCGCTTAATCATTTAAGCAAAGAGACGTGATAGATATTTGAAAGGACAAAACTATGACAAATGAATCATTTGGAGAAATCGTTATTTCTCCGCGCGTGCTGGAAGTAATTACAGGTATTGCTGCCACAAAAGTTGACGGTGTTCATTCCCTTCACAATAAAAAAGTAGCTGACACTTTTAATAAAGCACATAGAGGGCGTGGCGTCTACCTTAAAACAGAAGAAAATGGTGATGTGATTGCTGATCTTTTTGTCTATCTACAATATGGTGTTAATGCACCATCAGTATCCATGGCTATTCAAAAAGCTGTGAAAGATGCAATCTATGATATGGCAGAAATTACAATTTCTCAAGTCAATGTCCACATTGTTGGTATTGTTCCAGAAAAAGCACCAAAACCAGATATGAAGTCCTTGTTTGATGAGGATTTTCTAGATGACTAATAGTATTAAAGATTCTAGAAGAGACTTGAGAGAACGTGCCTTCCAAGCGCTCTTTAGCTTGGAGTACGGTGACAATATAGAAGACGCTATTTCTTTTATTTATACCTATGATGAAAATGATAGTGAAATTGTTCAACAAAATGTCATTCCAGAATATCTTACAACTCTAGTCAAAGGAGTAGTTGATACCCAATCACAACTTGATCAGCTGATTGCAGAAAAATTAAAAGCAGGTTGGAGTCTTTCAAGATTGACTAAAACCGATAAGATTATCTTGCGTTTGGGCTTGTATGAAATTCGTTTTTTTGAGGACACTCCTGACAGAGTTGCCATTAACGAAGCTATTGAACTGGCTAAAAAATATTCTGATGTCACATCAAGTAAATTTATCAATGGGCTTTTAAGCCAATTTATTACAGAAAAGAAATAAAAAGTTAATACTTAAAAGTATTAGCTTTTTTCTTCTGAAAACTTGAAAAAATACTACAGTCTCTTCTTTAGCTTTTTGTGAATTTGTGTTAAAATCATAAAAAAAGAGAAAGAAGGAAACGCTATGGCAGAACCATTATTTTTAGAATCCGTCATGCAAGAAAAAATATGGGGTGGTTCAAAATTAAGAGATATTTTTGGCTATGATATCCCTAGTGAGCAAACAGGAGAATATTGGGCTATTTCCGCCCATCCCAACGGGGTTTCAGTGGTGAAAAATGGGCATTATGCAGGTCAAAAACTCGACCAACTATATCAAAATGAACCCAACTTATTTGGGAACCCTAAAAGTCCTGTTTTTCCTTTACTAACTAAAATTCTTGATGCCAATGATTGGTTAAGTGTTCAGGTGCATCCGGATAATGATTATGGTATGGCTCATGAAGGTGAGTTGGGGAAAACCGAGTGTTGGTATATTATTTCAGCTGATGAGGGCTCTGAAATTATTTATGGTCACAATGCCAAGAGTAAAGAAGAACTGGCACAAATGATTGCAGAGAAAAAATGGGATGATTTGTTGACTAAAAGACCCGTTAAAGCAGGTGATTTTTTCCATGTTCCAAGTGGTACCATGCATGCGATTGGTAAAGGGATCATGATCTTGGAAACGCAACAATCAAGTGATACAACTTATCGCGTTTATGATTTTGATCGTAAAGATGCAAACGGACAAAAACGTGACCTCCATCTACAAAAATCCATTGACGTGTTAACGATTGGAGAACCTAAAAACAGCCATCCGATCACTTTAAAGGCTGACCAATTAATAGCAACACTCTTAGTCAATGATGACTTTTTTGCTGTCTATAAGTGGGAAATTGATGGGACAACGACCTTTAAGCAGGTAGCGCCTTATTATTTGATTAGTGTATTGTCTGGAACTGGATCTTTAACGATTGATGGTGTGGTTTATCCTATCAAAAAAGGCGACCACTTTATTCTACCTAATCCAGTTAAAGAATGGGAAATCAGTGGGCAAGACTTAGAAATCATTGCTAGTTATAGCAATGAAGAGGAATAAATCAATGAACAAACTTGATGCCTTATTAAACTATTGTGATGGAGAACGCCACTACAATGATGGCAAATATTATCGTTTAAAATCTCACGATGATAATACTTATAGTTTGACCATTTCTGTTCCAGGATTTTGTGGTGAGAGTACCCCTCACCCCATGCTTAAATTCAACTATGACGGATCAACAGTAGATTTCATTTCTTATGTAGACTATGAAACTAACCCAATTAAATCTTTCTTTTTTAATAAGGAAAATGAAACATTTTTTAAAAAAGAATTCGAACGTTTAGTTGATGATTTTTATACTTTTTACTCTAATAAAATTAATTAAAAAACGAAGTTCTAATGACTTCGTTTTTTTAATGTCATCTTTAGTATTTCCCTGAATTAAAATAAGTCTGTTCATCACCTTGAATTCTTGAAATAGAGCGATTAATATGATAAAATAAACCGATAAGTGTATCGAAAGGAAAGATAATGGCAAATATTATACGTAAAATCATTGAAAATGATAACGGTGAATTAAAAAAATTAGATAAGCTAGCAAAAAAAGTTGAAAACTATGAAAACGAAATGGCTGCTTTGCCAGATGAAGCATTAAAAGCTAAAACAGAAGAATTTAAAGAACGCTACCAAAAAGGAGAAACACTGGATGATTTACTTCCAGAAGCCTTTGCGGTTGTTCGTGAAGCAGCAAAACGCGTTTTAGGTCTATTTCCATATCATGTGCAAATCATGGGTGGTATTGTGCTACATCATGGTGATGTGGCTGAGATGAGAACCGGAGAAGGTAAAACTTTGACAGCTACAATGCCTGTTTACTTGAATGCTCTTTCAGGAGAAGGTGTTCACGTTGTAACAGTTAATGAGTACCTTTCTACTCGTGATGCGACTGAGATGGGTGAACTTTATAGCTGGTTAGGGCTATCAGTTGGTATTAACTTAGCGGCTAAATCACCCGCTGAGAAACGTGAAGCTTATCTTTGTGATATTACCTACTCAACCAACTCAGAGTTTGGTTTTGATTATCTAAGAGATAATATGGTTGTTCGTAAAGAAGCTATGGTTCAACGTCCGCTAAATTATGCGTTGGTTGATGAGGTTGACTCAGTTTTAATTGATGAAGCGAGAACACCACTTATTATTTCAGGTGCTGAGAGTTCTGAAACTAATAAATTATACGATTGGACTGATCGTTTTGTTAAAACTTTAACTGAGGATGACTACATTATTGATGTACCGACAAAAACCATTGGTTTGTCTGACTCAGGAATTGACAAGGCTGAAGAATACTTTAAGTTAGAGAATCTTTATAATATTGAAAACGTTGCATTGACTCACTTTTTAGACAATGCACTTCGAGCTAACTTCATCATGACACTTGATATTGATTATGTGGTTAGTGAGAAAGAAGAAATTCTTATTGTTGACCAATTTACTGGTCGTACCATGGAAGGTCGTCGTTTCTCAGATGGTTTACACCAAGCTATTGAAGCTAAAGAAGGTGTGCCAATCCAAGATGAATCAAAAACTAGTGCCTCAATTACTTACCAAAACTTCTTCCGTATGTATAGAAAATTGGCTGGTATGACTGGTACTGGTAAGACTGAAGAAGATGAATTCCGTGAAATCTACAACATGCGCGTTATTCCTATTCCAACCAATCGTCCAATTGCTCGTATTGACCATTCTGACCTACTTTATCCAACACTAAATTCTAAATTTAGAGCGGTTGTTGCTGATGTTAAACAACGTTATGAAAATGAGCAACCTGTTCTTGTTGGTACAGTTGCTGTTGAAACAAGTGATTTGCTTTCGAAAATGCTTGTTGAAGCTGGCGTTCCTCATGAAGTGTTAAATGCCAAAAACCATGCTAAAGAAGCACAAATTATCATGAATGCTGGACAAAGAGGAGCAGTAACAATTGCTACCAACATGGCTGGTCGTGGTACCGACATTAAGCTTGGCGATGGTGTTAGAGAACGTGGTGGTCTTTGTGTTATTGGTACCGAGCGTCATGAAAGTCGTCGTATTGATAATCAGTTACGTGGACGTTCCGGACGTCAAGGAGATCCAGGGGAATCACAATTTTATCTGTCTCTAGAAGATGATTTAATGCGTCGTTTCGGTTCTGAAAGAATCAAGGCCTTCTTTGAGCGAATGAATCTTGATGAAGAGGATACAGTGATTAAATCACGAATGTTGACTAATCAAGTTGAATCAGCTCAAAAACGTGTGGAAGGAAACAACTACGATACTCGTAAACAAGTCTTACAATACGATGATGTTATGCGTGAACAAAGAGAAATTATTTATGCGCAACGCTATGATGTCATAACAGCTAATCGTGATCTTGGTCCAGAAATCAAGGCAATGATTAAGCGTACGATTGATCGAACTGTCGATGGACATAGTCGCAGTGATAGAAAACAAGCTTTAGAAGCTATCTTAACCTTTGCACAAACAAATCTTCTGCCTGAGGATTCTATTACCATGGCAGATATTGAAAACCTAAGTGACTCTGATATTAAGAAAGAGTTATACGAGAGAGCTGAAAAAGTATACGAACAACAAATTTCAAAATTGCATGATGAAGAGGCAGTGATTGAATTCCAAAAAGTATTGTTATTGATGGTTGTTGATAACAAATGGACAGATCATATTGATGCTTTAGATCAACTTCGTAGTGCTGTTGGCTTGAGAGGCTATGCTCAAAACAATCCAATTGTTGAGTACCAATCAGAAGGATTTAAAATGTTTAAAGAAATGATTGGTGCGATTGAATTTGATGTGACTAGAACAATGATGAAAGCACAAATTCACGAACAAGAGCGTGAAAAAGCACCAATTCAAGCACGTACAACTGCTGTGGCTAATATTGCAGCCAAAACTTCAGAATCAGAAGTGAAAGAAGACCTTTCTCAATATGATTTTTCTAATGTTGGTCGAAATGATAAATGTCCTTGCGGTTCAGGCAAAAAATTTAAAAATTGTCATGGACGTCAAAAAGTATAATACTTACTTTGGTAATAATACATAAAAAAGATGAGAAAGATTCGCAACCCATCATTACTGATAGGTGCGACTCTTTTTCATTAAATTTGTTATCTGACATTAAAAGAGGCTTTAACTAAGTTAGTAAAAATCTATTAATGTTTGGGAGAAAAAAGATGGGAATCCGCCAAAAAAGTGGCAAAATAGATATTAAAGAGATAAAAGCAACAACAACATTAACAGGTGAGTTTTTAAGAAAAAAACAAGCAAGAGACAAAGAATTAGCTAATATTATTCAAGGCAAAGATAAGCGTCTTTTGCTACTTATTGGTCCTTGTTCTTCAGATAATGAAGAGGCTGTTTTAGAGTATGCTAATCGTCTGGCAAAACTACAAGAAGCAGTTAAAGACAAGCTTTTTGTAGTGATGCGCGTCTACACGGCAAAACCAAGAACAAATGGCACTGGTTATAAAGGTTTGGTTCACCAACCAAATACCCAAGACCTACCCGATTTGATTAATGGGATTAAAATGGTTAGAAAATTACATTACCGGGTTATCACTGAAACAGGACTAACCACAGCAGATGAAATGGTTTATACGTCAAATTATCAATTGATTGATGATTTGGTCTCATACCATGCTGTTGGTGCTAGATCAGTTGAAGATCAAGAGCACCGATTCCTAGCTTCAGGCATTGATGCACCTGTGGGAATGAAAAATCCAACTTCTGGCAATCTTAATGTGATGTTTAATGGCGTTTATGCTGCCCAAATTAAGCAAAATTTTATCTATCATAATGCAGAAGTGGAGACAGATGGAAATCCTTTTGCCCATGTCATTTTAAGGGGTGCCATGAATGAGAACGGGCAACACACACCAAATTATTACTACGACTGTTTATTAAAGGTGATTGCACATTATGAGGACATGCATTTAGCTAATCCCTTTGTCATCGTTGATACCAACCATGATAATTCTGGAAAAGATTACCTTGAGCAAATTAGAATTGTTCGTCAAACCCTGATAAATCGTGATTGGAATGCTAAGATTAAGCAATATGTCAGAGGATTTATGATTGAGTCTTATTTAGAAGACGGTAGGCAAGATAAGCCTGAAATATTTGGAAAATCTATCACAGATCCTTGCTTAGGTTGGGAAAAAACTGAGTCACTCATCAAAGAAATATACCAAACTTTAGATGATTAATCTCTCTAGTTATGGTTAGAATGTAGAAGGTTACTATGATTATAGGACACGGCATTGATTTACAAGATGTCACGGCCATTCAAAAAGTGTACGAAAAAAATAATTCTTTTTTAAAGCGTGTACTAACTAGCCAAGAAGAAGCCGTTTTTCACCAATTGAAAGGAAAACGACAAATGGAATATTTAGCAGGACGTTGGGCTGCAAAAGAAGCTTTTGCTAAAGCTTTAGGAACTGGTATTGGTAAGGTGACTTTTCAAGATATTGAAGTACTAAATAATGCTAAAGGAGCGCCTTACCTCTCAAAATCTCCTTTTGCAGGTAGAAGTTTTGTTAGTATTTCCCATAGCGGTCAGTTTGTTCAAGCAAGTGTGATTTTGGAGGATTAAAGTGGTTTCTAGTTTACATCGGCCAACAAAGGCCAAGGTTGATTTACAAGCAATTAATGATAATATTGAAATTATCAAAGCGCATCTTCCTAAAAAGACACAATTCTTTGCAGTGGTCAAGGCTAATGCTTATGGCCATGGTGCTGTTGCTGTCTCAAAAGTTATAGAAAAACAAGTGGACACCTTTTGTGTTTCAACTATTGATGAAGGTATTGAACTGCGTCAATCTGGCATTAAAAAACCTATTCTCATTATCGGAGCCATTTTACCAAAAGATGTGACAATAGCTATTGAATATGATTTATTGGTCACTGTTGCAAGTTTGGAGTGGTTAGAAGCAGTTCAAAAAGAAGGTCTCTCTCTCTCAGGTTTATCTGTTCATATTAAAGTTGACTCTGGCATGGGAAGAATTGGTGTTAGGCATTTAAAAGATGCCAATCAACTGATAAAAGGACTCAAGGAAGCTGGTGCAAGCGTTGAGGGAATCTTTACTCATTTTGCGACAGCAGATGAAAAAGATGACAGCCAGTATCAGAAACAACTTGCTTTTTTTACGTCACTAGTCAATCAACTAGAAGAAAAGCCAGCCATTGTTCATTCGTCTAATTCAGCAGCGAGTTTGTGGCATACTGAAAGTATTATGACTGCTGTTCGCGTTGGTATTGCTCTTTATGGTCTTAATCCAAGTGGAGATGAAATAACCCTTCCTTACCCTTTAAAACCAGCCTTTAGTTTAGAGTCTGCTTTGGTGAATGTTAAAGAGATTTCTAGTGGGGCTTCAGTTGGTTATGGTGCGACTTACCATGCGAAACAATCAGAATGGATTGGAACAGTTCCTATTGGTTATGCTGATGGTTGGACCAGAGACATGCAAGGTTTTTCTGTCTTGGTTGACGGACAATTTTGTGAGATTGTTGGACGTGTGTCAATGGATCAGATAACCATTCGTCTGCCTCAATATTATCCTTTAGGAACCAAAGTCACCTTAATTGGTCAAAATGGTGAGCAAATGATTACAACCACTCAAGTGGCACAGCAACGAGAAACCATCAATTATGAAGTGCTTTGCTTATTAAGTGAGCGCATTCCTAGAGAATATAAGTGAAAATAAAGAAGAACTCTTGTATAATAGATATACAAGAGTTTTGTTGTAGTCAAGAGTAACAGAAGATGAGGTAACCATGGATTTAAAAGATAATGTGATGATGCTCAAAGGTTTAGGACCTAAATCCGTCGAAAAATTTAATACTCTGGGTATTTTTTCAGTGGAAGACCTGCTCTTATACTACCCTTTTAGGTATGAAGACTTTAAAAGCCGTTTGGTTGAAGAATTAGTAGATGGTGAAAAAGCAGTGATTACGGGAACTGTTGTTGCTCCTGCTAATGTACAATACTATGGTTTCAAAAAAAACAGATTACATTTTAAATTGAGACAAGGTGACGCTGTTATTGGCATTAATTTTTTCAATCAACCTTACTTGCAAGATAAGATAGTCGTTGGGAAAACGACAGCTGTTTTTGGGAAGTGGGACCAATTAAAATCCTCTCTAACGGGGATGAAATTATTGGCACAAGTTGATGATGACCTCCAGCCCGTTTATCATGTGGCAAAAGGGATTTCTCAACACCAACTCATTAAAACCATTAAACTAGCTTTTGATACAGGCTACGGACAACTCATCAAAGAAAATTTACCAGAGAGTTTACTAAAACGTTATCGACTTTTAGGAAGACAAGAAGCTGTTTTGGCCATGCATTTTCCAAAGGATATTGAAGAATATCGTCAAGCACTAAGACGTATTAAATTTGAAGAATTGCTTTATTTTCAACTGCAATTACAGGTGCTAAAAAAAGAAAATAAATTAGAAACAAATGGCTTAAGTTTGCCTATTAACCAAGAAAAAGTTAATGAAAAGATAAAAGAACTTCCCTTTCAATTAACAAAGGCTCAAGAAAAATCATTGACTGAAATTGTCGCTGATATGCGATCAGGCGCACACATGAATCGCCTTTTGCAAGGGGATGTCGGGTCAGGAAAAACAGTGGTTGCTGGCTTAGCTATGTATGCGGCTAATACAGCTGGTTTTCAATCAGCAATGATGGTACCAACAGAAATCTTAGCAGAACAACATTTTCAAAGTTTATCACAACTCTTTCCAGAAAATACCATTGCTATTTTAACCTCAGGAATGTCTGCTACTAATAAAAAAGCCACACTTGAAGCGATTTCTTCTGGTAACGTTCAAATGATTGTAGGAACACATGCCCTTATTCAAGAAGCTGTTACTTATCATCGTTTGGGACTAGTGATAACTGATGAGCAACACCGTTTTGGTGTTGAACAAAGACGAACTTTTCGTGAAAAAGGTGATAATCCAGATGTTTTGATGATGACGGCAACACCGATTCCAAGAACCTTAGCCATTACAGCTTTCGGGGAAATGGACGTTTCTATTATTGATGAATTGCCAGCTGGTCGCAAAAAAATTATCACGCGTTGGGTCAAACATGAACAACTACCAACTGTCCTATCATGGCTAGAAAAAGAAATCAAAAAACAAGCCCAAGTCTATATTATTTCTCCCTTGATTGAAGAGTCTGAAGCCCTTGATTTAAAAAATGCAGTTAGTCTGTACGAAGAATTAAGTCACTATTTTTCGAACAAAGCAAGAGTTGCTTTGTTACATGGGCGTATGAAAACGGCTGAAAAAGACGCTATTATGAAAGCATTTAAAGACCATCATACTGATATTTTAGTCTCAACAACAGTTATTGAGGTGGGAGTTAATGTCCCCAATGCAACAATCATGATTATCATGGACGCCGATCGTTTTGGTCTTAGTCAGCTTCATCAGCTTAGAGGACGGGTTGGTCGTGGTGAAAAACAATCCTACGCTATTTTGGTAGCAAATCCTAAGACTCAGTATGGCAAACAACGAATGACAATAATGACAGAGACAACAGATGGCTTTGTTCTAGCTGAGGAGGATTTAAAGCTGAGAGGTTCAGGGGAAATTTTTGGCACAAGGCAATCAGGTATCCCTGAATTTAAAACAGCAGATATTATTGAAGATTACCCTATCTTAGAGGAGGCGAGACAAGTAGCACAAACTATTGTCTCTCAAGATAATTGGCAAAATAATCCTGATTGGTCTGTTTTGGCTCTTAATCTCAAGACCCAGGAAACCTTTGATTAAACATTTGTGTGATACAAAAAGCAGTAAGTCATCTAGCTTACTGCTTTCTTATGTCTTTATTATTGTCTAAGAAGGGATTGATATTATCCTTCGATATATTCCTTCAAGTCCTTGCCGGATAAACCTGCATTAAGCGCTATGAGTAATTTCAGTCTGGCTTTTTGAGCATTTAATTCCTTTACAAACATAACACCAGCTTTGGCTAATTGAATCCCACCACCTTCATAATCATAGATGGCTTCAGCAATACCGTTAAAACAACGAGAAACAAGAACCACAGGAGTGCCACTTGCTATCAGGTTTTCTAGAGCAATCGCAGCCTTAGGTGGCATATTTCCAGCCCCAAAAGCTTCCACCACAACACCATCAATACCATCAGGTTGAAGGAGATTAATCAAATCATCTTCCATTCCAGCGTAGGCTTTAATGATTGGTACGACACCAGAAATATGGTCTAAATCAAAACGGACACGAGGGTCAGCTGTTTTAAAGAATAAGACATCTTCTTTCATTATGATACCTAAGGGGCCATGTATAGGGGTTTGAAAGGTTGAGACATTAGTGGTATGGGTTTTTGTCACGTATTTAGCAGCGTGGATTTCTTCATTCATAACAACTAAAACGCCCTTATCATGGGCTTTGGGGTGGGCGGCAACTCTTAAAGCGCAAAGGTAGTTATAAATGCCATCGCTACCAAGTGCGTTAGAACTTCTCATGGCACCAGTTAAGACAATTGGGATATCTGGAATAGCCATGGTATCCAGGAAATAAGCTGTTTCTTCTAGGGTATCAGTTCCGTGAGTGATAACAACACCATCAAATTGACCAGTGGCTGCCTTAATATGACGATATAGTAAAAGCATGTCTTCTACAGTGATATGAGGACTGGGTATATTTAAAATATCTTTAACAGTGAGATCAATATTAGCCATATTAATCTCAACATTAGCCATAGGATTGTTGTCATCAGTAACAATATGACCTGAACGATCACTATGCATGGCGATAGTTCCACCTGTGTGGAGCACAAGAATTTTTTTCATAAGAATCTCAGCTTTCTAAAAAATATGCTATACTTATTTTAGCATAAAAGTTAATAGAGGAATTTAAATTGGCAATAAAAGCAGTTTGTTTTGATATTGATGGCACACTTTTAAATGACATTAAATCAGTCCAAAAATCGACCCATCAAGCAATAAAAGAAATGAAAAAACAAGGAATTATTGTTGGGCTAGCAACGGGGCGTGGTCCTGGTTTTGTCGACCCTTTTATGGATAATCTGGGGCTTGATTTTGCCATTACTTATAACGGACAATACATTTTTACGAGAGACCGTATTTTATATCAAAATACTTTACCTAAATCAGTCGTTTACAAAGTGATAAAATATGCGTCAGATCAGAAAAAAGAAATCTCCTTAGGGACTGTTTCTGGATTGGTTGGTTCACAAATCATCAATATGGGGACGAGTCGTTTTGGTCAAATTGTCAGTCGTCTCATTCCTAAAGAGATGGCTAAGACTGTCGAAAACAGTTTTAAACACTTGATTCGACGCTTCAAACCTCAAAATAGAGCAAGTTTGTTGACAATGATGAGACAACCAATCTTTCAAGTTGTGTTAGTAGCCAGTCAACAAGAAACTAAAAAAATAGAGCAACACTTTCCTCGACTCACTGTCACAAGAAGTAGCCCATATTCTGCCGACCTTATCTCAAAAGATCAATCAAAATTAAAAGGCATCAAATTAGTAGGCGATTTTTTTGGATTTGATATCTCTGAAGTAATGGCTTTTGGAGATTCTGATAATGACATTTCAATATTATCTGGCGTTGGCGTTGGCGTCGCCATGGGTAATGCCACAGAATCGGTAAAAAAAATAGCCCATTATATTACAGATACCAATAATAATGATGGTATTTCTAAAGCCTTAGACCATTTTGGTCTTGTTCATCTTTATCCTAGTCAAACCTTTAAGAGTAGCGATGAAAACTTCAACAAGGTAAAAGATTTCCATCAATTAATGGATGGTGAGACCAGAAAAGTACCAAAAGCCTATAGTTTAGAGCAAGCAAGTTATCGTTCAGGGTTTAAAATTGAAGAAATTGTAGAATTTCTCTACGCAACCAGCCAAGGAAATAATCAAGATTTTAAAAAGGCAATGGTTGACTTGCATGGAGCGATAGATGAGGCTGCTAAAAAAGTAGCTAGAAAGCCTTTTGAGGGCGAGAGTATTGTTGGGCAGGTTGATGCTTTGACGGATCTGCTTTATTTTACCTATGGTAGCTTTGTTCTCATGGGTGTTGATCCAAAGCCATTTTTTGATACGGTTCATGGCGCAAATATGGGTAAAATTTTCCCAGATGGGAAGGCTCATTTTGATCCTGTCACTCATAAAATTTTAAAACCTGATAATTGGGAAGAACGATTTGCACCAGAACCTGCGATCAAACGTGAACTAGATCGTCAGATTCAAAAGGCTTTAAGAACAAAAATAGAGATTTCTGAATAGAAATCTCTATTTTTCTTATTTTCTAACGATAAGGATATCAACAGGAGCGTGGCGCATAATATACTCAGAAGAAGAGCCGATTAGTAATCGTTCAAAGGCACTCAAACCCGTTGCTCCTAACATGATTAAGTCTACCTTTTCTTTTTCGGGTATCTCAGTTGCTAAAAGTGTTTTTGGATTGCCAAACTCGATGACAGTTTTCACTTTATCAAGCCCTTTTTCTTGAGCCATTTTTTTGTATTTTTCTAAAATACGATTGGCTTCATTTTCTAATTGTTCAAAAACAAAACCATCAAGTGTTGCCACACTTTGAGTGGCACGCGTGTCAATGACATGGGCTAAAATAAGTTCCGCCTTATCATTGATGGCAATTTGTATGCCTTTTTTTAAAGCAATTTCTGCCTGTGGTGAGCCATCGATACCAACTAAAATACTCTTATATTGGTAAGTCATAGTAAACACCTCCTTGTTTCTACCCTTATTATACAACTTTTAGTAAAAAAATAATAATAGTTTGAGAAGAAAGTTGTTGAAAAACTAAAACTGGAAAATCAATTTTTTACGATTGCCATTTTACTTTTTTTATAATTCGTTCTATAATACTTATCACGAGGTAAAAACTATGAGAGAATATGAAAAATCATCTAAACTAGAACATGTTGCTTACGATATTAGAGGTCCTGTTCTTGATGAAGCTAATCGTATGATTGCTGATGGCAAGAAAATTTTGAGACTTAATACAGGAAACCCAGCAGAGTTTGGCTTTACAGCTCCTGATGAGGTTATTCGAGATCTTATTATGAATGCCAGAGACAGTGAAGGCTATTCAAATAGTAAGGGTATTTTTAGCGCAAGAAAAGCCATTATGCAATACTGTCAAACCAAGAATTTTCCAAATATCGACATTGATGATATTTTTATTGGAAATGGTGTTAGCGAATTGATTACCATGTCTATGCAAGGTCTTCTTGATGATGGTGACGAAGTTTTAGTACCGATGCCTGATTACCCTTTGTGGACAGCTGCGGTTAGTTTGTCTGGTGGGCGAGCAGTTCATTATATTTGTGATGAACAATCAGAATGGTATCCTGACATTGATGATATGAAGTCCAAAATTACTTCAAACACAAAAGCTATTGTCCTCATCAATCCAAATAATCCAACAGGAGCTTTATACCCAAAAGATATTTTAGAAGCCATAGTAGAATTAGCTCGTCAACATGAACTAATCATTTTTTCTGATGAAATCTATGACCGTATGGTAATGGATGGTCTTAAACACATTCCGATTGCAAGTCTTGCTCCAGATGTTTTTGTGGTAACAATGAATGGTTTATCAAAATCACACCGCATTGCTGGTTTTAGAGTCGGTTGGATGGTGCTTTCTGGGAGAAAAGATCATGTTAAAGGTTATATAGAAGGTTTAAATATGTTATCAAACATGCGACTCTGTTCAAACGTTCTAGCGCAACAAGTCGTACAAACCTCTCTAGGTGGTTATCAATCAGTCGATGATCTTTTATTACCGGGTGGTCGTATTTTTGAGCAACGTAATTTTATCACAAAAGCAATTAATGATATTCCAGGGCTATCAGCAGTTAAACCTAAAGCAGGTCTTTATATTTTCCCAAAAATTGATCAAAAGCTGTATGACATTTCAGATGATGAAAATTTTGTTTTGGAATTTTTAAAACAAGAAAAAATACTTCTTGTTCATGGACGAGGATTCAACTGGAAAGATGCTGATCATTTTAGAATTGTTTATTTACCAAGAGTGGAAGAATTGGCAGAGTTACAGGAAAAAATGACACGTTTTCTTCATCAATATCGTCGCTAAAATGGTGATTCTCCTATGGAATTTTAGAATAATAAAAAATTTTCTGACAATTGTTTGCAAATAAAATTCCACTTTGATATAATAGTCATGATTATTATAGAAAGAGTGGATTATGACTAATTTACTTACAAAAACAAGAAGAATAACTTCAATTTTGCAGAAGGCTGTTAATCAACTGCAAGAAGAACTACCGTATAATTCAACGGCAGCACAATTAGCAGATATTATTGATTGTAATGCTTGTATTATGGATGTGTCAGGACATATACTAGGCTATGCCATGAAATACAAAACAAATAATGATCGCGTTGAAGAATTTTTTGAAACTCATCAGTTCCCAGACGCTTATCTTGATCCTATTAATCGCATATTTGATACTGAAGCTAATTTATCTGTTAGTAGCTCGCTTAGCATCTATCCGGTCGAATCAAAAGATATTTATCCTGACGGACTCACTACTTTAACACCAATATACGGTGGTGGGATGAGACTTGGAACTCTCATTATTTGGCGAAATGATAAACCATTTGAGGATGATGCCCTCGTTTTAAGTGAGATTGCTTCAACCGTTGTAGGCGTTCAGTTATTGAACCTTCAAAATGAAAATTTGGAAGAAACAGTCAGAAAACAAACGGCAGTCAACATGGCTGTTAATACCTTATCTTATTCAGAAATGAAAGCGATAAAAGCTATTTTAAGTGAATTAGATGGTAATGAGGGACGCTTAACAGCATCTGTCATTGCAGATCGTATAGGAATTACAAGAAGTGTGATTGTCAATGCTCTTCGTAAGCTAGAAAGCGCGGGTATTATTGAGAGTCGTTCTCTTGGTATGAAAGGCACCTATCTTAAAGTGATTAATGATGGGATTTTTCAAAAAATAAAGGACCATAAATAAGATGGCAAAAGCACTGATTTCGATTGATTACACTTATGATTTTGTGGCTGACGATGGGAAGTTAACGGCTGGAAAACCAGCTCAAACCATTGAAGCAAGCATTGCTCAAAAAACACAAGAAGCCTATGACAATGGTGATTACATTTTCTTTACCATTGACTGTCATACAATAGATGATGACTTTCACCCTGAAATGAAATTGTTTCCGCCTCATAATATTAAAGGCACCTCTGGCAGATTTTTATACGGTCAGTTAAGTGATGTTTATGAAGCTATTAAAGATTCAGCCAAGGTTTTTTGGATGGACAAACGTCACTATTCAGCCTTTTCAGGGACAGATCTTGACATTCGTCTTCGTGAAAGAAAAGTCGACACAGTTGTGTTAACAGGTGTGTTAACCGATATTTGTGTTTTACACACAGCCATTGACGCCTATAATTTAGGCTATCAGATTGAAATTCCTAAATCTTGTGTAGCAAGTCTTGATGAAAAAAGTCACGAATGGGCTTTAAATCATTTTGAACACGTTTTAGGAGCTAAAGTGGTTGATTAAATTATTAAACGAAAATAATAAAGTACTTTAATTTAAAAGATTAAGGTGCTTTTTCTTTTTAGTTAAGAGGTTATTGTCTTATCGGAATAAAATAGTGCTGATAAATAAGGAAACAAAAGACGTAGTATTAGAAATTATGGTATAATTTTAACGATAGACTAAATGGAGGACAAGGAAAGAATGAAAATTTCTGAAGAAGAAGTGCGTCATGTTGCTAAATTATCAAAATTAGCCTTTAATGACGAAGAAACAAAAGAATTTGCAACCACACTCTCAAAAATTGTTGATATGGTTGAACTTTTAAATGAAGTAGATACTACCGGAGTTGCCATCACAACAACAATGGCTGATACAGTTAACGTCATGCGTGAAGATGTTGCCATCAAGGGTTGGAATCGAGAGGAACTCTTTAAAAATGTGCCAGAAACCGAAAATGGTTTGATTAAAGTGCCTGCTATTATTGATGAAGGAGGAAATGCTTAATGTCTTTAAATCATAAAACAATAGAAGAATTACATAGCCTTCTTGTTTCAAAAGAAATTTCAGCTCTTGAATTAACAAAAGAAACCCTTAAAGATATCGCACAACGTGAAGAAAAGATTGGTAGTTTCATCACAGTTTCTGAAGAAGAAGCGCTAGAACAAGCAAAAGCTATTGATGAAAGAGGTATTAATCCTCAAAACGTTATGAGCGGGATTCCATTAGCTGTGAAGGATAACATTTCAACAAAAGGTATTCTTACGACAGCAGCGTCTAAAATGCTTCATAACTATACACCTATTTTTGATGCAACTAGTGTTGAAAAACTTTATGCTAATGATATGGTTGTTATCGGTAAAACCAATATGGATGAGTTTGCAATGGGTGGCTCAACTGAAAATTCTTACTTTAAGACCACTAAAAATGCTTGGGATACAACGAAAGTACCTGGCGGTTCCTCTGGTGGATCTGCCACTGCGGTTGCCTCAGGACAAGTGCGTTTATCATTAGGGTCTGATACTGGTGGATCTATTCGTCAACCAGCATCCTTTAATGGGATTGTAGGTATGAAGCCAACTTATGGTCGTGTTTCACGTTTTGGGTTGATTGCTTTTGGTAGTTCTCTTGATCAGATTGGTCCATTTTCACAAACTGTTAAGGAAAATGCACAGCTATTAAATGTTATTTCAGGTTTTGATGACAAGGATTCTACCTCAGCTAAACAGTCTGTTTCTGATTTCACTAGTAAAATCGGTCAAAGTATCAAAGGAATGAAGATTGCTCTGCCAAAAGAATATATGGGAGAAGGGATCAATCCAGCGGTTAAAGACAACATTTTAAAAGCGGCTAAACATTTAGAAAGCCTTGGTGCTATCATTGAAGAAGTTAGCTTGCCACATAGTAAGTATGGTGTAGCTGTTTATTATATCATTGCTTCTTCAGAAGCCTCTTCAAACTTGCAACGTTTTGATGGCATTCGCTACGGTTTTAGAACAGAAAACTACAACAATCTTGAAGATGTTTATATTAATACGAGAAGTGAAGGCTTTGGTGACGAGGTAAAACGTCGTATTATGCTTGGAACCTTTAGCTTGTCTTCTGGTTATTATGATGCTTACTTTAAAAAAGCAGGTCAAGTGAGAACCTTAATTATTAATGATTTTAATAAAGTCTTTTCTGACTATGATTTAATTCTTGGGCCAACAGCTCCTGATGTTGCTTATGGTCTTGGGACACAAAGTCATGATCCTGTTGCCATGTACTTGGCTGATTTATTAACTATTCCAGTAAACCTTGCTGGTCTTCCTGCTATTTCTATTCCTTCAGGTTTTGTTGAAGGCTTACCTGTTGGTTTACAGTTGATTGGTCCAAAATACAGTGAAGAAGTAATTTACCAAGTGGCACAAGCCTTTGAAGCAACAACTGACTACCATAAACAACAACCGATTATTTTTGGAGGTGACAAATAATGAATTTTGAAACAGTTATTGGACTTGAAGTCCATGTGGAATTAAAAACAAATTCAAAAATTTTTTCACCTGCACCAGCTCATTTTGGTGAGGACCCAAATACCAATACTAATATTGTCGATTGGGCCTTTCCAGGTGTTCTTCCGGTAATGAATAAGGGTGTGATTGATTATGGGATTAAAGCAGCTCTTGCGCTGAATATGGATATCCATCAAAGAATGCATTTTGACCGTAAAAATTATTTTTACCCAGATAACCCAAAAGCCTATCAAATTTCTCAATTTGATGAACCAATAGGCTACAATGGCTCTATTGAGATTGAATTAGAAGATGGTAGTAAAAAGACCATTCGTATTGAACGCGCTCACTTGGAAGAAGATGCGGGGAAAAATACTCATGGAAGTGGTGGGTATTCATATGTGGATATCAATCGTCAAGGGGTGCCTTTAATTGAGATCGTCTCAGAAGCTGATATGAGAAGCCCAGAAGAAGCTTATGCTTACTTGACTGCCCTGAAGGAAATTATCCAATATACTGGTATTTCTGATGTTAAAATGGAAGAAGGGTCTATGCGCGTGGACGCTAATATTTCTTTACGTCCTTATGGTCAAGAAGCCTTTGGTACCAAAACTGAGCTTAAGAATTTAAACTCTTTTAACTTTGTGCGTCGTGGCCTTCAATATGAGGTGGAGCGCCAAGCTAAAATCCTTCGTTCAGGTGGTCAAATCCAACAAGAAACACGTCGTTATGATGAAGCAACTGGAGAAACCATTTTGATGCGTGTCAAAGAAGGCTCAAGTGACTATCGTTACTTCCCAGAACCAGATCTTCCAATTTTTGAAATTGAAGACAGCTGGATTGAAGCGGTTCGTTCTACCTTACCAGAATTTCCAAAACAACGTCGCGAAAAATACACCAGCAAATTTGGTTTATCAGCTTATGATGCCATGCAATTAACAGCAACAAAAGCTGTCTCAGACTTTTTTGAAAAAGCCGTTGCTATCGGAGGCGATGCTAAACTAGTTTCCAACTGGCTACAAGGAGAAGTGGCACAATATCTAAATACTGCTAATCAAACGATTAAGGATATTTTATTAACACCAGAAAACCTGGTGGAAATGCTTGGTTTAATTGCTGATGGTACTATTTCTTCTAAAATTGCAAAGAAAGTCTTTGTCCATCTTGCTAAAAATGGTGGTAGTGCGAGAGAGTATGTTGAGTCAGCTGGGCTAGTTCAAATTTCAAATCCTGAACAACTTATCCCAATCATTAAAGACGTTTTTGCTAACAACGAAAAAGCCATTAATGACTATAAAGCAGGTAATAAAAATGCTGCCAAATCATTAATTGGACAATTAATGAAAGCAACAAAAGGGCAAGCTAATCCGCAAGTGGCACAACAATTGTTAAATGAAGAATTAGCTAAACTTTAACGATAAAAAAGATTGAAAACCATATTGGTTTTCAATCTTTTTAAAAACTCAATTTTTTACTTGTGAAACCGTTTTATAATCGATATAATAGTAATAAGATACAGAAAGGATAAAGGAAATGAAAAAATTAAAATTTTTGTTATTGTTACCACTACTCATTATTATTGTGGCTTGTTCGAAAAATCCTCAAGATGAATTTATCACACGTTATAATAATAATCTAAAACAAGAAGAAACAAGTTATGTATTTAGTGTCAAAATTAAGGATGTTAAATTGGCAAATAATAGTACAGAGATGTCTGAGTTGAATGACTTAAAAAACAAAGCATTCATCTTTGATGTTTCTCAATCAACAAAAGATAAAATCTTTTCAATTTCTTCTGACTTATCTGAATTCAAGTCTTCTTTCCCTAGGTTAGATATCGTTGGTACTAATGATGATTTTTACGTTAATGCTGAACTTTGGGGAATGTTTTCTGGTATAGAAAGTGATAAAATCAAAGGTCGTTATATCAATGTCGCTGACTTTAGTGAGGACTATGGTTCTGTTTTTGATGAGGCAGAAGACTCAACAGGTTGGACCGATAGTTTTAAAGAGTTTGATGCTGAAAAATTTAAAGAAGATGGAGATGCGGTTGTCTTAACTATTGAAATGTCTGAATTATTAGATATGGTCAAAGATGTATCAGAGGATGCAACAGCTAGTACCTATCTTAATATGATGAATGCTTACCTTGATGAGAGTAGTTTGGTCACATATCGTTTAGAAAAAGACGGTAGTGCTAATGTGACTATTGATCTTAAAATGGCGCCTGGATTGGATGATGGCATAAAGTCTATCACTATTGAAATGGTTTCTAAAAAAGTTAACTATATTGCACCTAAAGTGCCTAGTAAATCAAAAATCATTAGTCCAGATGAATTACAAATGATATCATCAGAAGTCTATCAAGCAGAGTTAACAGATGAAGAATTTCAAGAACTATATAATCAAGTCAAAGATAATCTCTCTTTTTATTCCAAAGAAGATCTAATGGAAGAATTAGAGTTTTATCGTCAATTTTTAACAGAGGAACAGTATAAAAAACTAGAAGCATTAATTGCAACAGCAGCTTAATAAATAAGCATCACCACGTCATCAGTCTGTGGTGGTGTTTTTGATTGTCTTTAATGGCTAAATATTTGAGAAAAAATAGATTTTTAAAACAATTTAGTGTAAACTTTTTATATAGTAATTTTATGATAATTAAAAAGGATTTTTAAAATGAAAAAGACATTCATTGCAGCAAAACAAGAATCAAAATTTAATTTAGGTTGGCTTCTTGGACCTTTGGTTGGTTTTGTTTTATTAACATTAGCTGAAACCATTAGTTTTATGGTAATTGTACCCTTTTTTATGTACCAAATACCACCTTTAGAAATACAATTGTTCTCCTTTGTTTTTATATCATTGGTCGTTGTCTCATGGGCACGGTGGATTGAAAAAAGTCCCTGGCAAGGACTTGGGTTTACAAAGAAAAAAGCCTTTCGTTCATTTATTTCTGGTTGGGGAATTGGAACAGCTATGATAATGTCCTGTGTCTTTCTAATGTTTATGTTTGGTGGTGTTAGCTTTGTTGGATTTCAATTCTCACCAAACCTTGCTTTCCAATTTTTCATTCTGATGTTTGCTTGGACTATCCAAGGGAGCGGTGAAGAGATTTTGGCCAGGGGCTGGTTGTTTAGTTCAGTATCTGCCAAATACCATGTGTTATTAGGGATACTAGTGTCATCTTTATTTTTTACTGTCTTACATCTTGGGAATGATCATCTATCAGTAATTCCAATCTTAGACCTATTTTTATTTGGTGTCTTAGCAGCCCTATATATGTTAAGAACGAATAATATTTGGGGAATAAGTGGTATTCATGCGGCATGGAATTGTTTTCAAGGTAGTTTCTTTAATTTTAATGTTAGTGGGACAAAAGCCTCTGCTGCTTTTGTTAAGGTTAGCTTGAATGGACCTGACTGGCTTTCTGGTGGAGATTTTGGTATTGAAGGAAGTATTTTTAGCCTACTTGTACAATTAGCTATGATTATTTGGTTGGTTTATGATTTAAAGAAAAATAATCCCTCGCTTTTCATGAGCCACTAAAAGTTAATCCCTTAAGTAGTGCCAATAATAATAGAGTGTTTTTTTACTTAAATTATGTTAAAATGAGAGTACTATATATTTTTGGAGAGAGAAGTGAGTATAGAAGATTATATACCGACCTTTGCGGTCGAAGCTGTCTATGATTTAAGGCCGGATAATTTGAGAGAACAAGGAATTCGTGCTGTTTTAGTTGACTTGGATAACACCTTGATTGCGTGGAATAATCCAGATGGTACTGCTGAACTTCGTGCTTGGTTAGATGAAATGACAATTGCTGACATTCCAGTAGTGGTTGTTTCTAATAATAAGTATGACCGCGTCGAGCGAGCAGTTGATAAATTTGGTGTCGACTTTGTTAGTCGAGCGATGAAACCTTTTGCTAGAGGGATTAATATTGCTATCGAAAGGTACGGTTTTGACCGTGATGAGGTTGTCATGGTAGGTGATCAATTAATGACTGATATTAGAGCTGCCCATAGAGCCGGTATCCGGTCTATCTTGGTGAAACCTCTGGTAACTTCTGATGCTTGGAACACAAAAATTAATCGGATGAGAGAACGTCGCGTGCTTGCTAAAATTGAAAAGAAATATGGCAAAATTGTCTATAAAAAAGGAATATAAGTGAAAGATTTGTACTGTATAGGCTGTGGGGCCAAAATTCAAACCACAGATAAAGAAAAAATAGGGTACACACCCCTATCAACACTGGAAAAAAATCAAGAAACAGGAGATATTTATTGTCAGAGATGTTTTCGGTTAAGACACTATAACGACATTCAAGATGTTCAGCTATCTGATGATGATTTCTTAAAATTGCTTCATGAAGTTGGTGACAGTAATGCCTTAATCGTTAATGTGATTGATATTTTTGATTTTAATGGTTCCGTTATCCCTGGCTTGTCACGATTTGTTGCCAATAATGATATCCTACTGGTTGGTAACAAAAAAGATATTTTACCAAAATCTGTGAAAGACACTAAGGTGACACAGTGGTTAATAAAAAGAGCTCATGAAGAAGGTCTTCGGCCAAAAGATGTGGTTTTAACTAGTGCTCAAAATCGTCAAGCCATCAAAGAATTGATTCAAAAAATTGATGAACTAAGAAAAGGTCGAGATGTCTATGTTGTTGGTGTCACTAATGTTGGTAAGTCAACTTTAATCAATGCGATTATTCAGGAGCTTACGGGCAGTCAAAATGTGATTACTACCTCACGTTTTCCAGGTACTACTTTAGATAAAATAGAAATCCCACTGGAAGATGGGCACTATCTATTTGATACACCGGGGATTATCCATCGTCACCAGATGGCTCATTATCTAGCGGATAAAGATTTAAAATTTGTGAGTCCTAAAAAAGAAATCAAACCAAAAACTTATCAACTTAATCCAAATCAATCTATTTTTATGGCTGGTTTAGCTAGATTTGACTTTATAGAAGGTAATAAACAAGGTTTTACTATTTTTGTTGATAATAATTTACCCTTACATCGAACAAAACTAGAGGGGGCTGATGATTTTTATCAAAAACACCTGGGTCAACTCTTAAGCCCGCCGAATCAAAAACAGTTAGAGACCTTTCCTAAGTTAGTCAAGCATGAGTTTGTCATCACTGAAAAAATGGATTTGGTTTTTTCTGGATTAGGTTGGATTCGAGTGAAAGAAAAAGCAAAAGTTGCTGCCTGGGCACCAGAAGGTGTCTCAGTTGTTTTGCGTCAAGCAATAGTATAAGAGAGGAATTATGGCATTAACTAGTAAACAAAGAGCATTTTTAAAGAGTCAAGCACATGCATTAAAACCCATTATTCAAATTGGGAAAAATGGTCTCAACAACCCGATTAAAACAAGTGTTAGGAATGCTCTAGATGCGCGTGAATTAATCAAAGTGACTCTGCTACAAAATACCGATGAGGATATTCATGAGGTGGCAGAAATATTAGAAGATGAAATCGGTGTAGAGACTGTTTTAAAAATTGGCCGTATCTTGATTTTATATAAAGAATCAACTCGAAAAGAAAATCGAAAGATTTCTGAAAAAGTCAAAGCACTTTAAAATTGTTCGGAGGCATAAATGGCTATTGAACTATTAACACCATTTACAAAAGTAGAATTAGAAGAAGAAACAAAAACTAACAATCGTCCTCAAATTGGTATTTTAGGAGGGAATTTTAATCCCGTTCACAATGCCCATTTAATTGTTGCCGATCAGGTTCGTCAGCAGCTTGGTCTTGATCAAGTCTTTCTAATGCCTGAGTATAAACCCCCACATGTTGATACAAAAGCAACCATTGATGAAAAACATCGTCTTAAAATGCTAGAGTTAGCCATTGAAGGTGTGAAGGGTTTAGCAATTGAAACCATTGAACTTGAAAGAAAAGGCATTAGCTATACTTATGATACGATGGTTGAGCTGATTAAAAGAAATCCAGATGTCGATTATTATTTTATTATTGGTGCTGATATGGTGGATTATCTGCCAAAATGGCATAAAATTGATGAATTGATTCAGATGGTACAGTTTGTTGGTGTCCAACGTCCTAAATATAAATCAGGAACAAGTTACCCTGTCATTTGGGTTGATGTTCCTTTGATGGATATCTCATCAAGTATGATTCGTAGTTTGATAAAAAAAGACAAAGACCCTAATTTTTTATTACCAAAAGCAGTGCTTGAATACATTAAAAAAGAAGGACTATACCATGACTTATAGAAAGTATCTAAACATGAGTCGTGATCAACTCATTAAAAAACTTGAACAGGTGGTGACAAAAGAGCGTTTGATGCACATGATAGGTGTAGAAGAGACCTGTATCCATTTAGCACTTTTAAATGATTATGATACCGAAAAAGCCGGTTTAGCTGGTCTTCTTCATGACTATGCTAAAAACCTTTCAGATGCAGAATTTCTAAGACTCATCAAAGACTATCAACTTGATGAGACACTAAAGCAGTGGAACAATAATATCTGGCATGGTTTTGTCGGCATCTACAAAATTCAAGAAGACCTAGGATTGACAGACAAAGGCATTCTTCAAGCTATTAAGTATCATACGACCGGATCAAGTCAGATGTCCTTGCTTGATAAGATAGTCTATGTCGCTGATTATATCGAACCCAATCGTGATTTTCCAGGCGTTGATGAAGCAAGAAATATTGCAGAAGTATCTCTAGATAAGGCTGTTGCATATGAGACGGCACAAACCATCAGCTATCTTGTTAAAAAACGACTTCCAATTCACCCCCAAACTCTTCAAACTTACAATGCTTATGTCCATCATTTAAACGAAGAATGATTTCTTTGTGACTTGATGTTTCAAACCTAGAAAAAGAGGATTAAACGTGTTAGAAAAAGAATTATTACAAACAATTGTATCAGCAGCTGATGAAAAAAGAGCTGAGGATATCGTGGTATTAAATCTACAAGAATTGACAAGTATGACAGACTACTTTGTCATCATGAGTGCTACAAATAGTCGTCAATTAGAAGCTATCTCAGATAATATCAGAGAAAAAGTAAAACTTTCTGGTCATGACGGTAGTCGTATTGAAGGAGATGCTAAAGCAGGCTGGGTTTTACTTGATTTAAACAGTGTGATTGTGCATATCTTCTCAGATGAAGAACGTGCTCACTATAATTTAGAAAAACTATGGCATGATGCACCAATGATTGCTTTAGAGGATATCCAAGCTTAACTAACCTTGTTCTTAGGAACAGGTTTTTTTCTGATGGGTTCACAAAATGAGAAAGAAAGATGAAAAATAATGACAAATTATGAAACATTTGCGACAATTTATGACAGTGTGATGGATGAGTCGCTTTACCAAAAATGGACAGATTTTAGTCTTCGGCATTTGCCAATCAATAATGATAGAAATAAGCTATTAGAATTAGCTTGTGGAACGGGAATTCAGTCTATTTATTTCTCAGAAGCAGGCTTTGATGTCACCGGCTTAGATTTGAGTGCTGAAATGCTTGCGATAGCTAAAAAACGTAGTCATGCAAAAAATCTTGATATTTCTTTTGTTGAAGGAGATATGCGTGACTTGTCTCAATTACCCAAATTTGACATGGTCACTTGTTATTCTGACTCGATTTGTTATTTAAAAGATGAGGTAGAAGTCGGTGACGTCTTCAAGGAAGTTTATGCTATTTTAGAGTCTGATGGTGCCTTTATTTTCGATGTTCATTCGACTTTTCAAACTGATCAAGTCTTCCCGGGATATAGCTATCATGAAAATGCTGAAGATTTTGCTTTTCTTTGGGATACTTATGCTGATGAGCCCCCTCATTCTGTTGTTCATGAATTGACCTTTTTTGTTAAGGATAAAACTGGTAGTTTCAAACGATTTGATGAAGTTCATGAAGAAAGAACCTATGAGATACTAACCTATGATGTTTTACTAGAGCAGGCTGGTTTTAAAACTATCGAGGTTTATGCTGATTTTGAGGATAAAAAACCAGAAGCTACTTCTAAACGCTGGTTTTTTGTGGCAAGAAAATGACTATCACAGGAATCATTGCTGAATTTAATCCTTTTCACTATGGACATCGCTACTTACTTGAACAACTCTCCGGCTTAAAAATCATTGCTATGTCTGGTAATTTTACACAGCGAGGAGAACCTGCTATTGTTGATAAGTGGCTAAGAGCCCAAATGGCTCTTGAAAATGGTGCTGATATTGTTGTTGAGCTCCCTTTTTTAGTCAGTGTGCAATCCGCTGATTATTTTGCCAAAGGCGCTCTTTCCATTTTAAATCAATTAGGGATTGAAGAGCTAGCATTTGGGACGGAAGAAAACAGTGATTATCACAAGTTACTAGATGATTATCGTAACAAGCAAGAAGAAATGGAACAATTTATCAAGCAACAACCTCACTTGAAATCATATCCAGAAAAGTCTCAAGCAATGTGGCAACAATTATCAGGTATTTCTTTTTCCGGTCAAACCCCTAATCATATTTTGGCACTTTCTTATATCAAGGGACTTGCACCCTATGATATTCAGTTAAAACCGATTAAAAGAATAGGAGCAGGCTTTCATTCTCTCGATAAGACGGCTTCGATTGTCTCAGCGACAGCCATACGTCAACATCTGAAAGACCAAAACTTTTTAAAAAAGGCAACGCCATCATGGGAAACGTTACTAAAAGCTCCAACGGTTTCATGGGATAATTATTTTCAATTCTTAAAATATAATATTTTATCTCATCATGGGTTGACGGAGATTTATCAGGTCAATGAAGAAATGGCTAGTCGGATTAAAACAGCAATAACAAGTGTTGAAAATATAGATGAGTTGATTGCTCAAGTGGCAACGAAACGCTATACTAAAGCGCGCGTGAGAAGACTACTGACCTATATTCTAGTCAATGTAAAAGATAGCCCGCTACCAGAGAAAATACATGTCCTTGGCTTTAGCCAAAAAGGTCAGCGTTATTTATCACAACTCGAGAATAAAGAGAAACTTGTGACGAGAATCGGAAAAGAAGCTTGGGATAAAACCACTCAGAAAGCAGACGCTATTTATCAAATGGGAAATGAAGAAATCCAGCCTCAAACCTATGGCAGAATTCCGATTATGAATAAACCAAAAAGTTAATAAAATTTATGAAAAACTTTTTAGAGAAAAAAATCACAGAGATTTTTATCAATACAAGCTTTTATGATATAATAATAAAGTCGAAAAAATAAAAGGAGAATAAGAATGGGACGTAAATGGGCTAATATTGTTGCCAAAAAAACAGCAAAAGATGGCGCTAATTCAAAAATATATGCTAAATTTGGTGTGGAAATTTATGTTGCAGCTAAGCAAGGTGAGCCAGACCCAGAATCAAATTCAGCACTCAAATTCGTTTTAGAGCGTGCTAAACAAGCGCAAGTACCAAAACATGTTATTGATAAGGCTATCGATAAAGCTAAAGGAAATACCGATGAAACATTCGTTGAGGGACGCTATGAAGGGTTCGGACCAAATGGTTCAATGATTATTGTGGATACTTTGACATCAAATGTTAATCGTACTGCTGCTAATATTAGATCTGCCTTTGGTAAAAATGGTGGCAATATGGGAGCTAGTGGGGCTGTTTCTTACATGTTCGACAAAAAAGGTGTCATTGTTTTTGAAGGCACCGATGCTGAACATATTTTTGAAGTTTTATTGGAAGCTGATGTTGATGTTGAAGATGTTGAAGCAGAAGATGGCAGTATTACTGTTTATACAGCACCTACAGATTTACATAAGGGGATAGAAGCCCTAAAAGCTGAAGGCATTACAGAATTCCAAGTAACTGAACTTGAAATGATTCCTCAATCAGAAGTAACCTTATCTGAAGACGATTTAGAGATAGTTGAAAAATTAATTGATGCATTAGAATCAGATGATGATGTGCAAAAAGTTTACCATAATGTCGAAGGCCTATAATTCACGTTAAAATGATGTTTATCCTTGAAATCAAGGATATTATCTTGCCTATTTATTCTTAATCTGATATAGTAAGAATGAACTATATAGTATGGAGGAAATTATGAATTATACAATACTTTTGATGTTTGCTCTTTTTATGGGGATTACCTTTTTTATGCAACGTCAACAAAAAAAACAAATGCAAAAGCAGTTAGATGAATTAAAAACCTTGTCAAAAGGTGATGAAATTGTTACTATCGGAGGGTTATACGCTCTTGTCGATGAGGTAGATACAGATAACAATAAGGTTGTTCTTGATGTAGAAGGAGTATATCTCACATATGCATTAACATCCATTAAACGCATTGTCTCTAGAGCAAATGAGCAAGGTGCAATCGTTGAAAGTGTTTCTGTTGAAGACGCGAAAGACAACTCTGTTGAATCAGCCATTGAAGAATAAAAAAATAAAAATTTCCTCTTCAAAAGGAAATTTTTATTTTTTCTCAGAGAGAAATGATTAGAAACTGCTATAAAACTTAAAAATATGGTAAAATAGCAATAGTATTTCAATGATTAGGATAAAATAATGTTTGATTTTTTTAAAAATAGTAAACCAAGAGAACTAGAAACCATTCCCAAACATATCGGCATTATTATGGATGGTAATGGCAGATGGGCTAAAAAAAGAATGCAACCACGTGTGTTTGGACACAAGGCTGGTATGGATGCCCTTCAAGATATTACCTTGATGTCATCTAATATTGGTGTTAAGGTATTAACTGTCTATGCTTTTTCAACTGAAAATTGGTCTCGCCCAGAAGATGAAGTCTCATTTATTATGAAATTACCTGTGGACTTTTTTGATAAATATGTTCCAAAATTACATGAGAACAACGTCAAAATTCAAGTCATGGGAGAAAGAGATCGTCTTCCCAAAGAGACTTTAAAAGCTTTAGAGGATGCTTGTCAGCTCACTAAAAACAATACGGGTTTAATTCTTAATTTTGCCCTTAACTATGGTGGTCGGGCAGAACTAACTAAAGCCATGAAAGAAATCTCAGAAAAGGTCAGCCAAGGTATTTTAACGACTGAAGACATAACAGAAAAAGTGATTTCTGACCACTTGATGACTTCTGAATTGCCAGAAATATACCGTAATCCTGACCTCATTATTAGAACCAGTGGCGAGATAAGATTAAGCAATTTTTTACCATGGCAATCCGCTTATAGTGAATTTTATTTCACACCCGTTTTTTGGCCCGATTTTAATCAGGAAGAATTTACTAAGGCACTAGAAGAATACAGTCACCGCCAAAGACGATTTGGAAAAGTGTAAGAAAGGAAAAGTATGCAAAAAAGAATTATTTTTGGAGTAATAGCATTACTTATTTTTATGCCATTATTATTTCTAGGAGGAATCACCTTCCAGTTATTTATTGGATTATTATCAATGCTTGGTGTTTCTGAACTTCTTAGAATGAAAAGGTTAGAAGTTTTCTCATTTGAAGGTGTACTAGCAATGCTAGGTGCTTTTGTATTGACTGTTCCTATTGGTAACTATCTCAGTTTTTTACCAGTTGATGCCAATTTTTCATTGTTTAGCATCATTACTTTCATTTTGCTTGCTGGCATTGTTTTAAATTATCCTGCTTATACTTTTGATGATGCAGTATTTCCAATAGCTTCTAGTTTATACGTTGGGATTGGTTTTCAAAACCTTATCATTGCTCAACAATCAGGTTTTAATAAAGTATTGCTTGCCTTGTTAATTGTTTGGGCAACTGATATTGGTGCCTATTTCATTGGTATGCGTTATGGGCAAAGAAAATTATTGCCCTCAGTTTCGCCGAACAAAACCATAGAAGGTAGTCTAGGGGGAATTGTGTTTGCCCTTATTGTTGGTGGTGTATTTATGGCATTTGATGCTTCTTTATATGCTCCCTATTCTTTCTTAGTAATGATTTTATTGGTTGCTTTATTTAGTATAGCTGGACAATTTGGTGATTTGATAGAAAGTGCCATTAAACGTCATTTTGGTGTCAAAGATTCTGGTAAATTCATTCCAGGCCATGGTGGTGTTCTTGATCGATTTGATAGTATGTTGCTTGTATTGCCTTTAATGCATTTTTTAGGCCTATTTTAAAATGGAGAAAATAAAATGACTGGTATTTTAACATTTATTTTTATTTTTGGTGTCATTGTCGTCATCCACGAATATGGTCATCTCTACTTTGCCAAAAAATCAGGCATTCTAGTAAGAGAATTTTCTATTGGTATGGGACCAAAAATTTTTGCCCACCGTGGTAAAGATGGGACCACTTATACTATTCGTCTCTTGCCTCTTGGCGGCTATGTTCGTATGGCAGGTTGGGGAGATGATAAAACAGACATCAAAACTGGAACTTTAGCGAGTTTAGAATTCAACGACTCCTCAGAAGTCTCACGAATTAACCTCTCAAATCGTTCTGTCTCATCTACGAGTCTTCCTATGAATATCGTGTCTTATGATTTAGAAGATAAGTTGGAAGTCACTGGATTAGTTCTTGAAGAAACAAAGACGTTTAAGGTTAATCACAATGCAACCATCATTGAAGAGGATGGCACAGAAGTGTTAATCGCACCAAAGGATGTCCAATACCAAAATGCTAGTATTCTAGGACGGATGATGACTAATTTCGCTGGTCCAATGAATAATTTTATTCTTGGGATTGTTGTTTTTGTCCTTTTAGCCTTTGTACAAGGTGGTGTACCAGATGAAACGACTAATCGTGTACAAGTGATGCCTAATGGACCGCTAGCTCAGACAGGAATTGTTGAAAATAGTCAAATTTTATCTATTGAAGGAAAAACAATTTCCAATTGGCAAGAGTTAACACAAGGTGTCGATGAAGCTACAAAAGATTTAAAAGACGGTGAAGCCATTAGCTTGGTTGTCAAGGGTGAAGACGGAGAAAAAACAGTTTCTGTTGTGCCAGAAAAACAAAACAACACTTACTATATTGGTGTAACAAGAAGTTTAAAGACCAGTTTTACCGATAAGTTATTTGGTGGTTTTCAAATGGCTTATACATCAGCCTTTGCTATTTTAAATGGACTTAAGAACCTTATTTTCCATCCTGATATTAACAAACTAGGTGGACCTGTTGCCATTTATCAATTAAGCAATCAAGCAGCAGCTTCAGGATTTTCTGATGTCCTCTATTTAATGGCCATGTTATCAATGAATCTTGGTATCCTAAACCTAGTGCCAATTCCTGCCTTAGATGGTGGTAAAATAGTGATGAATATTATTGAAGCTATTAGAAGAAAGCCTCTCAAACAAGAGACAGAAATGTATATCACTCTAGCAGGGGTTGTATTTATGGTGATTCTAATGATTTCAGTTACCTGGAATGATATCCTAAGAACATTCTTTTAATCTAAAAACATACGGAGATAAATAATGAAACAAAGTAAAATGTTAATCCCAACTCTCAGGGAAATGCCAAGTGATGCTCAAGTTATCAGTCACGCCTTGATGCTTAGAGCTGGTTATGTGCGACAAGTATCGTCAGGAATCTATTCTTATTTACCACTGGCTAATCGTTTAATTGAAAAATTAAAAAACATCATGCGTGAAGAGTTTGAAAAAATTGGTGCAGTCGAAATGTTGGCACCAGCCTTACTAACTGCTGATTTATGGAAGGAATCAGGACGTTTTGAAACCTATGGTCCGGATTTATACCAACTTAAGAATAGAGAACAATCAGAGTTTATCTTAGGTCCTACTCACGAAGAAACCTTTACTGCCTTAATTCGCGATTCTATAAAATCATATAAACAATTACCGTTGAACGTCTATCAAATTCAATCTAAATATAGAGACGAAAAACGTCCAAGAAATGGCTTATTACGCACACGTGAATTTATCATGAAAGATGGGTATAGTTTTCATGCTGATTATGATAGTTTAGATGCCACTTATGATGATTATAAAAAAGCTTATGAAAGAATTTTTAACCGTATCGAATTAGATTTTAAAGGCATTATTGGTGATGGTGGTGCTATGGGTGGCAAAGATAGTCAAGAATTTATGGCTATCACACCAGATAGAACTGATCTTGAGAGATGGTTAATTTTAGATAAAACAATCGCAAAGATTGATGACATCCCAGAGGATGTTTTGGAAGCTATTAAAAAAGAATTGACTTCTTGGTTGATTTCAGGAGAAGATACTATTGCTTATTCAACAGAATCAGGTTATGCTGCCAATCTTGAAATGGCAAGCAGTCAATTTAAACCAACCTCAAAAGTAATTTCGATGCAAGAACTTGAAAAAGTTGAAACACCAAACAGTAAAACAATTGAAGAAGTCGCTTCCTTCTTTGAGGTAGACGCTAAAGAAACGATTAAATCACTTCTTTATTTAGCAGATAATGAACCTATTATTGTTCTTGTGTCTGGTGACGATCAAGTAAATGACGTTAAGTTAAAGAACTATTTAGGTGCTAATTTCTTGGAGCCTGCTTCAGAAAGTGATAGCAAAGACTTATTAAATGTTTCTTTTGGGTCATTAGGACCTGTTGGATTACCAAATGAGATTAAAATCATTGCTGATCTCAAGATCCAAAATAGTAAAAATGCTATTGCAGGTGCAAATGAAGACGGCTACCATTTAAAAAATGTTAATCCTGGTAGAGATTTCACTGCTGAATATACTGATTTAAGAGAAGTGAAAGAAGGGGAGATTTCGCCAGATGGTTTGGGTACTCTAAAGTTTGCTAGAGGGATCGAAATTGGACACATTTTTAAACTTGGGACAAGATATTCTGAAAGTATGAAGGCAACTATTCTTAATGAGCAAGGTAGTAGCCAGCCAATTATCATGGGTTCTTACGGTATAGGTGTGAGCCGAATTTTATCAGCCGTTATGGAACAACATGCTCGAATTTTTGTAACAAAAACACCGAAAGGGGATTATCGTTATTATTGGGGAGTTAATTTTCCGAAAGAATTGGCACCATACGATATTCACCTCATTACTGTCAATGTTAAAGATGATATCGCAGTAGAATTAACAAACAAAATTGAAGATCTACTAATTTCTGCCAAATATAGTGTGTTAACAGATGACCGCAATGAAAGGGCTGGCTCAAAATTCTCGGATAGTGATTTAATTGGACTTCCAATTAGAATTACTGTAGGAAAGAAAGCTGCTGATGGTGTTATAGAAGTTAAAATAAAATCGAGTGGTGATACTATAGAAGTTAGTGAATCAAACTTATTAGAAACCCTTGAGATATTGACAGATATGAATAAAGCTTAATTTTTAAAAACCCCGCCAGTATTACTAGTGGGGTTTTTAAGACCATTGTTTTTGACTACTCAGCTATTACTGTTGGTCGGGCAGAAATAAAAATATAATTTTTAAGAAAAAGTTATTGACAAATTAAAGCTGAGGTGCTAGAATATAATAGTTGTCTCGAAAGAGGCTTGACCTTTGAAAACTGAACAAGACAAGAAACCAAACGTGCAGGGTTATGAAAGT
>NZ_JAENBO010000007.1 GCF_016481305.1 Streptococcus pacificus
CTTTATCACCTGTTGGTTGTCCATTGGCTAACAGATTAACAACAACTTCTGTTGGACGTTTACCATCTTGGTTATTAGCATCATCCCAAATTTTCTTACCTGAAATTTGTGTCACACTTGGTAAGTGGGTATTAGTAATATCATATCCTGTAACTTTTGATTTATAACCTTCTACAGACTCTTCCTTGACAGTATAGTGAATTTTCTTATCACCTTTTGATTCTGGAAGATTGTCGAACTGGTATTGCCAACCGTTTGCTGCAGAAACTTCCTGTCTATCTACTTCTTCATCATCCGCTAAAAGAATAATGGTAACTTTTTCTGGTCGCTTACCATCTTGGTTATTAGCGTCATCCCAAGTTTTTGTTCCAGAAATAGTGATTATCTTTTTGTTTGTAACTACAAGGCCTTTATCAGAGGAACCACCATACGTTACTAGATAATCATCCCCATTCAGTTGGATTTTGCCATTGTTTTCATCAACTTCTTTAACACTGTAGATGTATTTGCGATCTTTTAAATCTTTCTCAAATAAATTGGTCCAAATTGCTTTAGTTGTTCCATTCTCTAATTTTTTAACATTTGCTTCAGGAACCTCTTCAAGCTGACCACCTTCTACTTGACGATATAATTTTAAATAGATATCTGGATGATGTGTAGAAGAGCTCAACCATTTTTTCTGAACAGATACTTCGGTTTTAGGTCTTTCATTTGCAACATCAATCTTATCTCCAACGATTGAATACTGTGTATTATTCTCCACTTGTTTTTTAAGTGTGAATCTGATATCTTCAGTTTTTGTAATATCATAACCCTTAACCGTTTTAGTTTCTTTAAGAAGGTACTCTTTGTCCGTCCAAAGTACCCAACCTAAATTATGTTGGTCACCTTGAATAATAAATTTACCATTCTCATCAGTTACAAATTTGACATCATTACCATTTTTATCTTTAATAGCTGATTCTTGATTGTTAACAATTTCAAATAACTGGAACTCTACACCTTCTAATTTTTTAGAATAATCATCTTTATCACTCTTTATAATTGTAATACTTGGATTACTACCTGTTCCACCCCCAGTGGTTTCAATTTTCACTGTTCTTTTAATTTTACTAGATTTACCTTCTAAGGTGGCAGTATTAGAGTAAGTGGCAGTCCCTTTACCTAAAACTCTAACGTCATAAGTAATTGTTAACTTTTGATTATCTGGAAGATTATTAAATGTTAACGTATTTGTTTCTTTATCATAGCCTATGTTAACATCTTGAGAATCTGGACTAATTTTTATAGAATCTAACTTGATTCTCAAATTATCAGATAATTTATCTGTCAAAGTGAGTTTATCTGAATTAGTAATTAAATCTCTACCTTCTTTATTAACATCAATATTAAAAGTTGCAATATAACCGTTATCAATTGTTGGCTCAACTATCAAACTCTTTTCAACAAATGGTGAATAGGTATGATTAGCAACAACAGTATCTGAGGTTAATCCTGCCCAAGAAGCAACGTTTTTAAGAGGATACCCTTCATCCATTGTTAAAGCTTTATTATTTAATTCATCAAGAGTGGCCTTATCTTTAGGTATCAAATAGTAAAACACTTCATATTTTGGATATAGATAATTTCCATCTTTAGGTAAATTTTTAAGACTTATTTCTATTCCTTCATTTGTAGAAACAACATCAGCATCCCCACCCTCAACAGTATTGCCATTTATATCCAATCCTCTAACTTGAACACCTTTATCAAGATAGTATTTTAAATAGGCTGTGTCAAATTTATCTTGAAGAACTGCTGTCTCTTCTGATGAACCTTCTAGTGTTAATTTATATTTATATATAGGGTAATTAATACCATTTATTTCAACGGTTGATTTTTCAATATATTCTTTTTTAAGGCTCTGCTTTTTAGGAATCGCTTTTGCATATGCTCCTAAAATAATTTGTTCTCCTTGAGCAGTATTCATTCTAAATGATATGTTATTAGTATGAATTTCATCCGTTTTATAACCAACTGATGCTGCATAATCTAGCCAATCTTGGTTAACTTCCGTTTCCAAAGTCAACACTATATCTCTAGGCTTACCATCTGGGGTTGGATTTAAACCAGCTTTTTTCTTATCACTATCTTTGTAAAAATGTATAGATATTGTATTTCTATTTGGAGAATTACTTGAGCGGACAATTTTAAAGCTTTCCTGATCTTGTAAACCTGTCACTTTGATTTTAGATAAATCTGTCTCATCAAATAAATCTTTTAACCATTTACCATTGTGTTCAAATTTTGGTAAGTCATCTACTATAAAAGCCTGACCATCATGTCCTTGACCAATAAAGTCCTTGATAGTAATTTGCCACTTAATTTTTTCAGACGATACTTCAATCGCTTCTTTAGATAATGTTGTGGCTATTTGATTACCTTCAATATTAGTAGAGGCACCGCTGCTATAATTTCCAAGGATAACATTATTTTTAAAATTAAGTGTCCCAGGAGCACCTGTCATATCAACTTCTGAAGAATATACAATTTCATATTTGAATTTGCCATCACTCTGTGGAATTGTATATTTCCAAGAATTTAGTTTTCCATCAGCGGTAGTTGTATCTAGTTGTGACCAAGGAATATTTCTAATTTCTGTAGAGCCATCTGGTTTTGTAACAGTAATTTGAATGCCTTGGCCTGAATAACCCATTCTTTTACTAGAGACATCAGTAATTTTATCAAAGATAACTTCGCCACCCATAGTCTTATGCATAAAACTATTTATATCAAGCTTCCAAGTTATTTCGTAGATATTATTCCCTTTATCCTCTTTTTTTAGGACTCTCTTTGAGAGCATAGAAAAATCAATTTTATCTTTCAAATCAAAATCAATACTCTTTGCATCAGGAACTTTGTCGCTTTGGACACTAGCGGTGTTCTTAGTTTCTTCTACTGTTCCCTTTTCTGCAATAAGATCATGATCTACTGTAGCACTATATTGAACAATGATTTCTTCTTCATGACCTAGTCTTTCGATTCTTGTTTCAAACCCATTTCCTACTTGCGTTGTTTGATGTGCCACTGGATTCGTTTTATTTGACGTAATAACGACATCATTATTAAAAGTTAAAGCAGTCCCGCTGATAATATCAGAGATAACAACATTTTTATTTATGCCTTTGGATTTGATGATTAATTTATAATTAACCATTCCTGTTGTTTTATCGTAGGAGCCTTCTTTTTCAATAGTTATATCTGAATCTACATTTATAGTAAATTTTTTTATGATATTTTCATTAAATTGAATCTCACTAACATTTTCAGAAATTCTACCCCTTATTTCAATCATAAACTCAATATTTGCTACTTTTGTTAATCGTGAATAGTTAGGGTCATTTTGATTAAATCTTACCTTTAATTGATTTCCTTCAACTCTATAGATATTATCATTAACATCTACTTCACCTTCACTATCAATAATATGAATGGAAAATGAAGTTTCTCCAACTGGCCCCACTGATAAGCCGTCTGGAAGAGTATATATTAATTCTTCTTCATCACTAAATTGCTTTGTTTGATTTTCAGCAAACCTAAATATTACATCATAATCACCATTTGGATATACAATATAATTTCCCTGAGGGTCCGTTTCAGCATCGACATCAGCCTGAATCAACAATTCATTAAGATTAGTAGTAGATGCTCCTACACCTTCAGTATATACAGTTTGACTTAGTAAACCAAGCCCTAATACCGTTATTAGCGATAAAAATAGCAAACAAAGTACTTGTTTTATATTCTTGATCATTGTCTTTTCCTCTCTCTAAATATGATTTATTTCTAAATAATTTTTTATATTATGTTTTTCCTCCGTTCATTAAACCTACTTTTGAAAATATTCTGAAATTTTCATATTTATGTTTTCATTTTATAATTCCTAAATCAATCATACCACACAAACGCTTTATTATCAATGCTTTTATGCATTTTATCCTATGAACAGCAAACAATAATTTAAAATTAATACAAAACAACAAAGTTATCGATAATAAAATAATAACCACATATTAAATAGACCTCAAAATTCTAGTAAGAACTAATCTAGAAAATTATCATTTTAACGAGTCTTAATTTAGCTAATATTATTAAGGTTCACAAAAAAATCTACCAAAAACATTTTTGGTAGATCCTAGTCTAATATAATATTACTCTCAATTTTACCCTTAAAAGATTTCAGTTTCGTCAAGTCACTTTAAATACTACCCCAAACACTTTCAAGGATATTAGTTTGGTCGCGATCTGGTCCAACAGAGAAAGTAGAAATACGAACGCCAACCAACTCACTGACACGACGAATGTAGTTTCTAGCATTTTCTGGTAAGTCCTCTAAACGCCTTACACCAGTAATATCTTCTGACCAACCTGGTAGTTCTTCATAAATCGGTTGGCAACGTTTCAACTTATCAAGACTAGCTGGGTAGTAATCAATACGTTCACCATCTAAGTCATAAGCCACACAGATCTTAACAGTGTCAAGACCTGATAAGACATCAATCGAGTTTAATGATAGATTGGTAATCCCTGATACACGACGACTATGTCTCATAACAACAGAGTCAAACCAACCGACACGGCGTGGGCGACCTGTAGTGGTACCATATTCATGACCGATTTCACGGATGCGATCTCCTGTAGAATCAAATAATTCTGTTGGGAACGGTCCATCACCAACGCGGCTAGTGTAGGCCTTGCAGACACCAACCACTTTATTGATTTTACTTGGTCCAACTCCTGAACCAATCGTTACTCCTCCGGCAACCGGATTAGAAGAGGTTACAAACGGATAAGTTCCTTGGTCAATATCAAGCATGACCCCTTGTGCCCCTTCAAATAAGACACGTTTCCCTTTATCAAGGGCATCATTTAAAATGACAGACGTATCGGTAACATATTGTTTAATTTGTTGCCCATATGCATAATACTCTTCAAAAATCTCATCAAACGAAGATAATTCACACTCATACATTTTTTCAAAGAGACGATTTTTTTCTTCAAGATTAATACGCAGACGCTCCGCAAAAATATCCTTATCAAGCAAATCAGCAATACGAATACCTACACGTGCTGCTTTATCCATATAAGCTGGTCCAATCCCTTTGTTGGTTGTTCCAATCTTATTATCCCCTTTTGAAGTTTCTTGTAGTTGGTCCAGCTTAATATGATAAGGTAAAATCACATGAGCTCTATCTGAAATACGAAGATTGTCTGTTGTTACCCCTTCTTCATGAAGGTATTTTAATTCTTCTACTAATGATTTTGGGTTAACTACCATACCATTGCCAATCACTGAGATTTTTTCAGGGAAGAAAATGCCTGATGGAATCAGATGGAGTTTGAATTTTTTACCATCGATAACGATAGTATGACCAGCATTATCACCACCTTGATAACGCGCAATTACTTCTGCATCTGATGATAGAAAATCAGTTATTTTCCCTTTTCCTTCATCTCCCCACTGGGTACCTACTACTACTACTGAAGTCATAATAATGAATCCTAGCACGATATAATCGTGTGCTAAATCCTTTCTTGATAATCATGGTAGGAGTTTCACCTACAAGCGTATCACCTTACCTATTATATGAAATTATGGTGTTTTTTTCAACAGACAATGGGAGAAACTTCTTTTTTCATAGTCCTTTACTATCTAGTAAAAAACATGTGCATTTTTCATGCTTTTCATTGTCATAACAGTAAGATTGCGTTACAATAATATCAACTATTAAACGTTAGTAAAGGATAAATAATGAGAAAGACAAGTTTATTAGGAAAGATTATTTTTCTAATTGTATTAGTTTATGCGATACAGATAGCCATCCCCTTCGTTGTAGCTGCAGCTATAGGTTTTGGCCTTTTTCAATGGTGGAAGAAAAGCAAAGCAACACCCATCCAGCATAAAAAAGCAGAGCAAATTAGTGATAGCTTAGAAATTCAAGAATTAAAAGCTTATATTAAACTAACTGATAAAAAACTTAAGAAACTAGAAAAATACCAAGAAAAAGAAAAATGGGATGACTACCTTGATTCAGTGAAACAAATCCTCCCACAATTAACACATATTAAGGATGAAGCCGATCGATTAAAAAAAGAAATCGAGCCACTCGTTTACAAAAGGATTATTAAGAAAGTCCATACTACCAGACTAGATATCCAAGAACAATTGGAAAAACTCGGATTGTCCCCTGATCTACCAGAAACAGATGAAGAAAAAAATATCCTCCATCTAGCTCCTGAGCTCAGTGAATGCTACCACAACATCCAAAAAGATAACTTAACCATTCTGGAAAAAATTAAACAAGCAGATAATCACGAGGAATTAATCGCCATCCATCAAAGCAATATGAAACGCTTTGAAGATATTTTATCTGGTTACCTCAAAATCAAAGCTAATCCAAAAGATTATTACAATGCCGATGAACGTTTGGCGCAAGCTAAAGAAGCCATTGAAAAATTTGATTTAGACTTAGACGAAACCCTTCGTCAACTCAACGAAAGTGAATTGAAAGATTTTGAGATTAGTCTACGCATGATGCAACATAAAAAAACTAGCTAAAGGAGCTCCCCATGTCAGATACATTCCATTTTGATATTGATAAAATTGCCAATAATGAGTTGGTTAAAACAGACAAAACAACTGATATTATTCTTGATAATAGTTCAGATAAAGCAGGACAAATCTCATTTTTAGAGAAACTCAGTGCTGAGCAACAAGACGCTATTATGGAAAGAACACCTCAGTTAGTTGATAATTTCATTGCTGACCAGAATGCCTTGTTGGACTTTGGTCAATCTGCCGTTGAAGAAGTCAATAATACGGTTAATCATATTTTATCTGAGCAAAAGAAATTGGAAATTCCTCAGGTTGATGACTTGCTACAAACCACCAACCGTGAACTCAATGGTTTTGTCGTCAAATATAAAGATGTGACACCGGTAGATTTGGAGAAAAAACCAAATTTCATCCAAAAATTATTTAAGCAAGGTCGCAATACCCTTCAAGAATTCTATTTTGATGCCCAAAATATCGAGCAGAAAATGAATAGTATGGCAGCAACCATTGTTAAACAAGAAGAGATGTTAGCCAGAAATATTGTTTCTGCTGAAATACTAATTGAAGACAACACCAAATCTATTGAAAACCTTGTTGGTGTCATTGCTTTTATTGAAGCCAGTCAACAAGAAAGTGCTAAACGCGCACAAAATCTCCAAACCGAAATTGCCACCCTTGACAGTGCAACACCAGAATTTCATATGAAATCTGAAGAATTAGCAAGAATGACTGAAGTGATTAATACTTTGGAACAACAACACACAGAATATATGAGTCGTCTCTATGTGGCATGGGCAACAACGCCTCAAATGAGAAATCTTGTTAAAGTTTCTTCTGATATGCGTCAAAAACTGGGTATGCTTCGTCGCAATACCATCCCAACCATGAAATTGTCAATCGCTCAGTTAGGTGTCTTGCAACAATCTGTTAAATCAGGAGCGACAGCAGACGCAATCGTCAATGCCAACAATGCCGCCCTTCAAATGCTTGCTGAAACCAGTAAAGAAGCTATTCCAGTACTTGAGCGAACCGCACAAAGTCCGACCCTTTCTATTTCTTCTGTCACAAGTCTTGCTGAGAGTTTAGTGGCGCAAAACAATGGTATCATTGCAGCAATTGATAACGGTAGAAAACAACGTGCTCAATTAGAAACAGCTATTATCAAATCCGCAGAAACCATCAACGATACCGTCAAATTACGAGATGAAAAAATCATCAAGGCGCTCTTAAACGAAGGCAAACAAGCACAAGAAAATGTTGAAGATAGTTCTGGTAGCGAAGAAGTTAGCTAAAACACAAACAAAAACAAGTCACAGTGATGGCTTGTTTTTTTATCTTTCACCTCAATAAATTCCTATTTTTTCAAGAAAAAACAATCTGCTAAAACATGAGATATTGTGGTATAATGTAAGTTATGGATAAATTAATCAAGACAATATCAGCTTCTGGTTATTTTCGTGCCTATGTGTTAGACAGCACACAAACCGTAAGAGAAGCTCAAAAAAGACATCAAACCCTAGCAAGTTCAACAGTTGCGCTTGGTCGTACTTTAATTGCTACTCAAATATTGGCTGCTAATCAAAAAGGAGACAGTAAAATTACTGTTAAAGTGATTGGTGATAGTTCTTTTGGCCACGTTATTTCTGTTGCTGATACCAATGGGCATGTCAAAGGCTATATCCAAAACAAGGGAATTGACATCAAAAAAACAGCTACTGGTGAAGTGGTTGTTGGACCTCTTATGGGCAATGGCCACTTTGTTGTTATCACAGATTATGGTACCGGGAAACCCTACACTTCAACCACTCCTCTCATCACTGGAGAAATTGGTGAAGACTTTGCCTATTACCTCACAGAGAGTGAACAAACCCCTTCTGCAGTTGGCCTAAATGTCTTATTAGATGATAATGATCAGGTGAAAGTGGCAGGGGGTTTTATGCTACAAGTCTTACCTGGGGCCCCAGAAGAAGCGATTACTCGCTATGAAAAACGCATCCAAGAAATGCCAGCCATTTCTAGTCTCTTGGCATCAAAAAATCATATTGAAGCCCTTTTAGACGCTATCTATGGCGATGAAGCTTTTAAACGACTCTCAGAAGATAACCTATCATTTCAATGCGATTGCTCGAAAGAACGATTCCAAAATGCCCTAGCAACACTTGGAAAAACTGACTTGCAAGAAATGAAGGATGAAGACCATGGTGCCGAAATTATCTGCCAATTTTGTGGCACTGTCTACACCTTTGACGAAGAAGAATTGGAGAAGATAATCAATGACAAATCTTAATAGCCCATTTATGATTGGAGATATCCATGTGCCACACAGAACCGTCTTGGCCCCTATGGCTGGGGTGACAAACTCAGCATTTAGAACGATTGCTAAAGAGTTTGGGTCTGGTCTTGTGGTTATGGAGATGGTCTCAGATAAAGGGATTCAATACAACAATGAAAAAACGCTACACATGCTTCATATTGATGGGGAGGAGCATCCTGTTTCCATTCAACTGTTTGGTAGTGATGGTGATAGTTTAGCAAGAGCGGCTGAATTCATTCAAAAAAATACCAAGGCTGACCTTGTTGATATCAATATGGGTTGCCCCGTTAATAAAGTGGTTAAAAATGAGGCCGGTGCTAAATGGCTAAAGGATCCTGAGAAAATCTACTCAGTGGTTAAAACAGTGAAATCTGTTCTTGATATTCCTTTGACGGTTAAAATGAGAACTGGTTGGGCAGACAGCTCACTAGCTGTTGAAAATGCCTTGGCTGCTGAATCGGCAGGTGTTTCTGCCTTAGCTATGCATGGAAGAACTAGGGAGCAAATGTATACTGGCCATTGTGACCACGACACTTTAAAAAGAGTGGCAAAAGCTATCACCAAAGTACCCTTTATCGGTAATGGGGATATCAAGACTGTGCAAGATGCCGCTTATATGATTGATGAAATTGGCACAGATGCAGTGATGATTGGACGCGCAGCAATGAATAACCCTTACATCTTTACTCAAATCAATCATTACTTTGAAACAGGTGAAATCTTGCCTGATTTACCATTTGAGAAAAAATTAGATATTGCTTTTGATCACTTGACACGCCTTGCTTCTCTGAAAGGAGAGCACATTGCTGTTCGTGAATTTAGAGGACTTGCTCCACATTACTTACGAGGAACAGCTGGAGCTGCAAAAATCCGTGGAGCTGTTTCAAGAGCAGAAACTATTGAGGAAATTGAAGAACTCTTTCAGCAAGCACGCGTAAGTCTTTAAAGAAAAACCTCTAGCCTCTTGAAAAAATAAGCATTTTTTTATAAAATAAGAACGTCATATATAGTTAGGAGAAGTATGTTGATTGTATTAGCAGGAACCATTGGAGCTGGGAAAAGCTCCCTCGCAGCAGCACTTGGAGAACATTTAGGCACAGAAGTCTTTTATGAGGCCGTTGATAATAACCCCGTTTTAGATCTCTATTATCAAGATCCGAAAAAATATGCCTTTTTATTACAAATCTTTTTCTTAAACAAACGGTTCAAATCCATTAAAGACGCCTATAAAGAAGATAATAACATTTTGGATCGCTCTATTTTTGAAGATGAATTATTTCTAACAATCAACTACAAAAACGGCAACGTTACAGAAACAGAACTCAATATTTACAAGGAATTGTTGGAAAACATGTTAGAAGAGTTAGAAGGTATGCCTAAAAAGAGACCCGACTTACTCATTTATATTGATGTCTCATTTGAAAAAATGTTGGAGCGTATTAAAAAGCGTGGTCGAGATTTTGAACAAATTGCTGATAATCCTGAATTGTACAATTATTACAAACAAGTTCACGGTGAATATCCTGAATGGTATGAAAACTACAACGTCTCACCAAAAATTAAAATCAGTGGTGATGAACTTGACTTCATTGAAAATCCTGAGGATTTACAAACCATCTTTGATATGGTAGACAACCAATTAAGAGAGCTTGATTTATTAGATTAAATTTGAATACCAATTAAAACACCTTGAGACTAGTCTCAAGGTGTTTTTCAATTACGGATGTACGATTGTAAAGTTTAATTGTTTTTGTCTTGTTCCGATTTTCAAAGTATCTCCGGAAGCTAATTCTCCAGATAAAATCAATTCTGATAAATGATCTTCAACCTTTTCTTGTAGGGTACGACGTAATGGTCTTGCTCCCATTTCACTATCATAACCTTCTTTAGCTAGATAATCTAAAGCAGATGGCTGGAATTTAAGTGTTATTGATTTTTCTGCCAATGTTTTAATAAGAGGGGTTACCATAATCTTAACAATAGCACGCATATGTTCTGATCTTAAACTGTGGAAGACGATTTTTTCATCAATACGGTTGATAAATTCTGGACGATAGGCCTTCTTCAACTCTTCCATAATTCGTTTTTGCATAGCGTCATGGTCATTAGAATAATCCTTAGCACCAAATCCAACTGTCTTATCATCACGAAGAGCAGTTGCTCCAAGGTTACTTGTCATTATAATAATGGTATTTGAAAAATCAACCTTTCGACCTCTACTATCTGTTAAAACACCATCATCCAACACTTGTAGTAAGACATTAAAAATATCAGGATGGGCTTTTTCCACCTCATCAAAAAGAAGAACTGAATAGGGTTTGTTGCGAACTTTCTCAGTCAACTCCCCACCCTCATCATAGCCGACGTAGCCTGGAGGCGCACCATTTAGACGGCTAGCGGAGAATTTCTCCATGTACTCACTCATATCAAAACGAATAAGTGCTGACTCATCATCAAATAAGACTTCAGCCAAAGCTTTTGCCAATTCCGTTTTACCAACCCCGGTTGGTCCAAGAAACATAAAGGAACCAATAGGACGTTTGCCAGTTCTAATCCCAGATTGATTGCGTCTGATGGCACGACTAATGCTAGAGACAGCCATGTCTTGACCTACCACGCGCTTATGAAGTTCTTTTTCAAGGTTAAGGTAACGCTGTGCATCTGTTTGAGTGAGCTTGGTGACAGGAATCCCTGAGAGCTGGCTCAGTGTTTTCTTGATATGTTCTTCATCAACAGCAACAGGCTCTAAAGTCGTTTGGTCCTCTTCTTTGGCTAACCACTTAGCCACTTGACTTAATTTCCCAGCCATTAAGGCTTTATCAGCTTTCGTTAAGACTTCTGGGTCTGTTTTTTTCACTAGAGATTGGACTGTCGCACTTGCTTCGTCTAGTAAATCAATGGCTGAATCAGGTAAATTTTTATTCGTTAGGTAACGATGAGCCAGTTGAACAGCCGTTTTAACTGCGACATCACTAATAGTAACGTTATGATATAATTCATAACTTTTCTTTAAACCCAATAGAATCTGATAAGCATCGTCAACACTTGGCTCTTCTATCAAAACTTTAGCAAAGCGGCGAGAAAGTGCTGCATCTTTTTCAATATGCTTTTGATACTCTTCTTGAGTTGTCGCCCCAACCGCTCTCAAAGTGCCTCTTGCAAGAGCTGGTTTTAAAATATTGGCAGCATCAAGTGTACTATCAATCCCACTGCCAGAACCCATAATTGTGTGAAGTTCATCAATAAAGAGAATAATGTGACCATCAGCCTCAATGTCATCGATAATTTGATTCATACGCTCTTCAAAATCACCACGGAAACGAGTCCCAGCCACAACACTCATCATGTCAAGTTCTAATACTCTCATGTCTGCAATTTCATATGGTACATCACTCGTTACAATACGCTGAGCTAAACCATAAGCAAGAGCTGTTTTACCAACACCAGAATCACCGACTAAAACAGGATTGTTTTTGGTTTTACGACTTAAAATTTGAATCATTCGTGTGATTTCTTTGTCACGTCCAATAACTGGATCAAGTTCTCCTAAACGTGCCAATTCAGTCAAATCTCTGGTAAATTCAGATAATTCTCCAACAGAAGAAGGAGGTTTCATCAAATCAGAAAAATGACTGCTTTTATTTTTAGTTGGTTTTAATAATTGTTGGATATTCTTCAAATCTTCCTTAGAAAAGCCGGCATGGCGCTCCAAAGATTTTCGCAGGTCAATCAAGCGTAATTTGGCATCACTATCTTTCATCTTAAAGCCAGCTAATTCTAAGAGACGAGTTGACAGTAAATCAAGATGCAACAACATGGAAAATAAAACATGTTCTGTCCCCACCTCTTCATCTCCAGTAACTTGACTAATGGCTTGGGCAAATCTTAGGGTGTGTGCTAATGCTTTTGATTGTTCAAAAAATGTTAAGCCCTTGACTCTTTCTTTAGGCGTTTTATTAACAGCTAATCTAGCTGCCTCTTCATAGGCTCTTGCTGGGACAAGGCTATCAAACTCTAAAAAAACGTGACCGGCAATAGAATCTGGGACATAAACCATTGCTAGTAAAACGTGCCAACTTTCGAGATACAAGCTATCAAATCTTGCAGCTTGATATTGTGCCTGTTTAAAGACATCATGCATTTTAGGGGAGTACTGAATCATAAACGGGGTCCTTTTCTATCTAGTTGTTGTAATATTTTTCGAAGCATACGAGCACGAATTTGAGGCGCAAAACTACCTAGCACATCATCAATCGAGGTAGCAAGTACTAAGTTTCCTTCTCGTTCACTGATAATGCCCTCATCAAATAAAACTTGAATCAAATCTGTGAAAACTTGCTCACTAATTCGTTCACCAATTGTTTCTGATAACTCTCTTAACATTTGATGTTTATCAGAATAACGAACTTTAGCAATTCTGATATAGCCGCCTCCACCTCGTTTACTTTCAACAATATAACCTTTACTCTCGGGGAAACGGGTCTTAATCACATAATTAATCTGACTAGGAACAACTTGAAAGGTATCAGCTAAGCTGGAACGTCTGATTTCGGCAATTCCTGTTTGCGCTAATATCTGTTTAATATATTCTTCAATTATATCAGATATATTTTTAGAACTCATATCAAACTCCTCTCTATTATCTTTGACTATCTCTGACTATTATACCGAAAATACTCTTATTTGAAAACCAAAAAAACTAATCCAGCAAAGTTCTCTCAAGAATAAAAAAAGATGGGAGACCCCATCTTTTGAGTGATTATTTGTTAAGTGCCGCAGCCATTGTTGCTTGAACTTCACTTTCAAAGTCGTTTGCAGCTTTTTCAATACCTTCTCCCACTTCAAAACGTGTGAAGGCAACCACTTTTGCATTTTGTGACTCAAGGAATTGTTCCACTGTTTTGCTGTCGTCCATAATATAAACTTGAGCAAGTAAAGTGTATTGTTGGTCCACTTGAGTGTTATCAAGCATGAAGCGATCCATTTTACCTGGAATAATTTTATCCCAGATTTTTTCTGGTTTACCTTCAGCTTTAAGTTCTTCTTTAATGGCTGCTTCAGCTTCAGCAAGAACGCTGTCTGTTAATTGTGCTTTTGAACCGTATTTAAGGAATGGTAGGGCTGGTTTATTAACCATAGCACGACTTTCGTTATCAAGTTCAATTTTGTGATTTAATTGTGCTAATTCATCATGAACGAATTCTTCACTAAGGTCATTATATGAAAGAACAGTTGGTTTCATCGCAGCAACATGCATTGCTACTGATTTAGCAAGAGCACCATCTTCACCTTCAAGAACAGTGATAACACCAATACGACCACCATTATGTTGGTAAGCACCAAAAACTTGGTTATCTTCTTTTTCAACAAGAGCAAAACGACGGAATGAAATTTTTTCTCCGATAGTTGCTGTGGCTTTAATGTAAGCTTCTTCCAAAGTTTCACCTGAAGCAACTGTTAATTTAAGCGCTTCTTCGTTGTTAGCTGGTTTGTTATCACCAATAATTTGAGCAGTTTCATTAACCAAAGAAACGAATTGGTCATTTTTTGCAACAAAGTCTGTTTCAGAGTTCACTTCAACTAATGCTGCAACATTACCATTAACATAAACACCGGTTAAACCTTCAGCAGCAACACGGCTTGCTTTTTTAGCAGCTTTAGCCATCCCTTTTTCACGAAGAAACTCGATTGCTTTTTCCATGTCACCGTCTGTTTCAACTAATGCTTTTTTAGCATCCATAACACCGGCACCAGTTTTTTCACGTAATTCTTTTACTTGAGCTGCAGTAATTGCCATTTTAAATTTCCTCCATGCTATATTATTTCTAATGAAAAACGAGACAGAGCGGTTTGCTATTTCTGCCCCGTTTATAGACGTCCTTGTTAAAGGAAACGATTACTCGTTTGACCCTTCAACAACTTCAACAAGTTTTTCAATTGATTCTGCTGATGCTTCTTCATTTACTTCTTCAGTTGCCATTTCGTCAGCAACAGCTTCCATTGAGTCTTCACCTTGACGACCTTCGATAACAGCATCTGCTAATTTACCAGTAATCAGTTTAACAGCACGAATAGCATCGTCATTTGCTGGGATGATGATATCAATATCATCTGGATCAGCATTTGTGTCAACCATAGCCACTACTGGAATACCTAATTTCTTAGCTTCTTTAACAGCGATTTGTTCTTTATGAGGGTCAACAATATAAATCACATCTGGAATGCGAGGCATATCTGCAATACCACCCAAGAATTTTTCTAAACGATCACGTTGTTTATTAAGAAGTGATACTTCTTTTTTAGGAAGAACGTCAAATGTACCGTTTTCTTCCATTTTGTTAATTTCTTTAAGGCGTTTAATACGTTTTTGGATGGTGTCCCAGTTTGTTAAAGTACCACCTAACCAACGATGGTTAATGTAGTATTGACCTGCACGAAGTGCTTCTTCTTTAATAGCATCTGCTGCTTGTTTTTTAGTTCCTACAAACAAGATAACAGCGTCATTAGCTGCAGCGTCACGAACAAATTCGTATGCTTGATCTGCTAATTTAACCGTTTGTTGAAGGTCAATAACGTGGATACCGTTACGTTCTGTAAAGATGTACTTAGCCATCTTAGGGTTCCAGCGACGAGTTTGGTGACCAAAGTGAACACCAGCCTCAAGAAGTTGTTTCATTGAAATTACTGCCATGAGTATTTCTCCTTTTTTGTTTTTTCCTCTCTCAAACTTCAACTTGCAACCCCACTCTTACGAGCAACAAGGTCACAATTCATTCAAGATGAGTATTTGTCACAATAAATGACCTAACTATCATAACAAAAAAATATCAAATTAACAAGTCTTTTACCCTATTTTTTTGCTTGGCACAACTTAATTTTCTTGTTTGTCAACGACTTATTTTCGATTAACTTCATAAAGAAATTTCTAGAAAATCTTCTTATATTTTTACTTGACGAAATCTTATTTTTGCGTTAGAATAATTACTTGTGGCGGTATAGCCAAGTGGTAAGGCACGGCTCTGCAAAAGCTTGATCGTCGGTTCGAATCCGATTACCGCCTTACTTTCATTTTCATTCATTTTCATAGACAATAAAAAGCGCTCTGTTGAGCGTTTTTTATTTTTTAACGCTAATTAAAACTAGATGAAACTAAAAAGATTTGGGGCAGATTTGGGGCAAGAAAACAATTATTTTATTTCCTATACAACTCCACCAACACATCATCCACATTCTCCAACATAGCTACTTCGATGCCTTACTTTTGATTTTTATTCATTTTCATAGACAATAAAAGCAGATAAAATTAAAAAGAATTCGGGTAAATTTAGGGCAGGTTTTCTGTTAAAAAAAGCTATGTTTTAAGGTTAGTTACAATTAATTACAAATTCCTAAAGGCATACAATTTTTTAAAAGTTTGAAAGTTTCTTTTCTGTTCTCCACAACCCAATAATTATTGACTTCATTAATAAAACAATATATAATGAACAATGACGATGTGTGTTTAGTAATCGTTAAATTTAATAGGAGAGTTTTTTATGATGAAAAAATTAACTTTTTATTTTTTAGCATTAGTATTGTTGATTCCAGTGTTACTTGGAATCAGTCGAGAAACTGTTAAAACAGATGAAGTTGGCGATGTTGTTACCAAAGTCTATGTCACAGACAATGAAGGTAATCCTCTCACCGGAAGTGTTAGGCAGTGGCAACAATTCAGAATTGGTGCTGATTTCACATTACCAAATAACCAGGTCAAATCTGGAGATACAACGGTTATCACTATTCCTGAAGAACTTGAATTCTCACCAATGTCTCAAGATTTTAAAGTTCTCACTAAAGATGATGAAATCGTAGCAAATGCTGAGGTGAAAACAAATCGTCAAATAGTCTTAACTTACACCGACTATGTCGAAAAAAATTCAGATATCAGTGGTTCACTTTATATTTATGTTAGAGTTGATCACAATAAATTCAAGGAAAATAAAGATATTACTGCATCTTTAGATGTTAATGGTAAATTAGTCCCCGGTGATAAATTTAATTATGAGGGTATTGGTAACCCACATCCCAGAAAATTAAGCAAATCAGGTTGGAGAAATGAGGATGACCCTCAAATCATTGAATATCTTATTGCAGTAAATAGAGATAAACAAGCACTCCCTGGTGTACAAATTCTTGATCAATTAACTGAACCTTATCTTTCATATATTCCAGATTCTTTAGTTATCTATACTGGTAATTGGGAATACAACAATGAAAGAAGTGACTGGTCTTTATTAAACATTCAGGATGTTACTAACCAGTATAATGCTGCATTCACTGGCAATAGTTTCTCAATTAATTTTGGAGATATTCAAGCAGATCAGGGATTTTTAATTCGTTATCAAGTCAAAATTGCTCATGCACCAATTGACGGCGAAAAATTTAATAATAAAGCCACTATTATTAGTTACAATGGTTTAAACAAAGAAGAAATTTTTAACTATATTTTCCAAACAGCTGGTGGTGAAGCTATCGGTTACACGTATGGAATATCAATTAAAAAAACAGACCAAGACGGAACACCACTTAAAGATGTTACTTTTGATGTCATTAGAAAAAGAACTGGGCTATCTGTTGGACAAATCACAACAGACGACAATGGTGTTGGAACAATTGATAAACTACTAAAAGACGAATACATACTTAAAGAGACTAATGTTCCTGATGGGTATAAACCGGTTGATGATATTATTATTAGTGAATCTGATTTTGATACTAACTCTAAATTAGCTAATAAAACAATTATCAATGAAAAAATAACAACTACAACGACTACAACAACAGAAGAACCTAAAACAACGACTTCTACCACAACAGAAGAACCTAAAACAACGACTTCTACCACAACAGAAGAACCTAAAACAACAACTTCTACTACAACAGAAGAACCTAAAACGACGACTTCTACTACAACAGAAGAACCTAAAACAACAACTTCTACTACAACAGAAGAACCTAAAACAACAACTTCTACTACAACAGAAGAACCTAAAACAACAACTTCTACTACAACAGAAGAACCTAAAACAACAACTTCTACCACAACAGAAGAACCTAAAACAACAACTTCTACTACAACAGAAGAACCTAAAACAACGACTACTGAAAAACCTAAATTGCCTAAAACAGGTGAAAATAATAATGGTCTGTTGATTGTCTTTGGAATTGCAATTGTTGGACTTGTTGGTTTCTATGTTTATAAACGCCAACAAAAGAACTAACACCGTACTTAGCTAGTTCTTTAAAATAGTTAAATATAAGCAGTGATACATATAAAAACATCTCTTGATTAGTTAATCAAGAGATGTTTTTTTAGCTCTATAATATCTGTAGTGGATAAGTCTGCTACTGAAGTTATAGGGCTTTTTCTGCTGTCTTTAGAACCTTTCAATATCTCTCAAATGCACTTGAGCTTCCTTATCCAAACACAAAACTAGAAGTGACTAATAAATTAATCAAGGACATCAAAAGACAAGCTTTTGATTTCAGAAACTTTAACAATTTTAAAACAAAAATTCTCATTACTTTGAATAAAAAAGAGAGAACCAATTTGATTCTCTCTCGAACTTGATGACTAGTCACTCAACACAGTTGACAACGAGCTCTTTTATAATCTGATATTGTTAATAGAAATTAGTTTTTGTTTTTTTGTTTTCTATAAATAAATATCCCTGAAAGACTGATAATTACTATCCCAAAAATGATAAGCCAACTATTGTTAGTTTCTCCTGTTTTAGGAAGTTTAGGTTTTTTGTTTGTTGTTGAAGTAGTTGTAGTTGGCTCTTGTGTTGTTGTTGAAGTAGTCGTAGTGGGCTCTTGCGTTGTCGTTGAAGTAGTCGTAGTTGGCTCTTGTGTTGTCGTTGAAGTAGTCGTAGTTGGCTCTTGTGTTGTTGTTGTTGAAGTAGTCGTGGTTGGCTCTTGTGTTGTCGTTGAAGTAGTCGTGGTTGGCTCTTGTGTTGTCGTTGATGTAGTTGTTGTTGGCTCTTGTGTTGTTGAAGTAGTCGTAGTGGGCTCTTCTGTTGTCGTAGTAGTCGTAGTGGACTCTTCTGTTGTCGTAGTAGTTGTCGTTTCAAAAGTATTTTCAAATGGAAGATTTTCAACTGAATCGACAACTGCCACTAGGTTACCCTTACCATCGTCTGTTATTGTGATAGTAACTTGGTAGATAGTGTTATCATAAGTAACACCTTCAGCAGCTCCAGCCACTTCTGAAACAGTATAATTAAATACGCCTGTTTCGGTAAATGTTAACTCATTAAAGGTTATGGTACCATCTGCCAAGTTTTTAGCTGTAGATACCACTTGTCCATTTTGATCTTTAAGTTCAAAGGTAAACTCTTCATCTTTTAAACTGCGACCAACTAATGATTTACTTGCTTTAATAACTACTTTCGTTTCTAAAGGATTATAAACATTTGTGAAAGTTGGTTTTTCAGAAGTAATGTTAGCCATTAATTTACCATCAAAGTTAGCATCATCTCCAGCTTCATTAGGCACTTTTGTTACTTCAACTGTCACAGATTTACTGGTTTTGTCATAGGTCACACCACCAAGATTACCAGCTTTTTCTTCTATAGTATATTGATAAGTCCCTTCCTTAGTCAATGTCAAATCAGAAAAGACAATTTTACCAGTTGCATCATTAGTAGCTGTTGCAACAACTGTGCCTGTCTCATCTTTAAGATCAAACTCAAACTCACCAGCGTTCAAAGGACGTCCTGTTAAGCTTTTTGTTGCCTCAATAGATAATGTCACTGCTTTTGGTTCTTTCTTCTTGTTGGTAATGGTACGAATGGCACCTTTATCTGAGACACTTACTTTGATAGGGTCACTAGTAATGATATAGCCATCTGGAGCTGTTACTTCTGTAATAGTGAATTCTCCTGCAGCCATTTCAGCCTCAGTAAATACAGGAGATTGTACCAATCCAGTATCGCTGTCAGTTGGTTTAAGCATTATTTCTGAACCATCAGGTTTTGTAATTTTAAAAATAGCGCCACCTAAACGTTCTCCGGTTTCTTCGTCAGTCTTATAGATGGTAATGCGATTTCCTGTTTCAATAATGATGTTACCACCTGATGTGATTTTGCTAAGACGTGATGTTCTTCTAACTGTTTCTTCTTTATCATCAACAATTTTTACAACACCCTCATTTGATGTAAGTGTCGCTGTGTTAATCACTGTCGAACCATCTCCAGGTGCAGTTGTGTCGTAATTAATATAGTGTGGTTTTGTTGGATCTGTGAAGGTAATATCAAAAGCTGTTAAGTTATCGTTATAAACAATTGTATAACCTTCGCCTTCCTTAAGCACTTCTAAATTAGTAAGGGACCAAGATTGTGTTAAACCGTCGCCTCTTGTAACCACCAATGATTCTGGAATAAATTTCATTGGTGCGCCATTTTCATCAATTTGATCATGCATCACAAGAGAAGTATAAGGTTTTTGAGAAGCATTAACACGGGCTCTCCAAGAATGAACAAATTGACCATTCTTTTCATTTAAAAAACCACTATACTTAGCAAGATTTTCTTTGGCCACTGCTGCTGAATTATCTTCTCTTGGAAAAGGATTTCTACTAGAGATAATCACATCCAAAGTGCCACCTTCTTTAATGTTATTAAAAGTAACTTTCTCCTCTTTCAACAATTCTTGGACACGCATTGTGACAAAGAATGTTCCTTTAATGTTTATAATATCGGTTCTTTTTTTAACATCTTTATACTCTTCTAAGTTTTTCAGAGTAATCTTTGCTTTACCACCTGGTGTTGCCCCTGCTTTTTCAACAACAATCTCTCCAATTTCAATTCCAGTATCAGAATCAAGCAAAGCTATTGTTTCATTTTTTACTTCTATTGGTGAAGGGATATCCAAAACAAAGTAATCACCATCTGCCACCTTATTGCCATAATTAGACAAATCAAATCCAATTTGTAGCTGATAATCACTATTAGTTGTTAGAGTATATACACCATTAGCATTTTTTGGTTCTTGATCATTATAGCTATTCCAGATAATAATATCTGAAACAACTTGAGTTAGTTCTTTTGCTTCAACCGTATTAGCTGATACAAACATGATACTTAAAAATGTAAGAAAAGCTGCAAGAGCTGTTTTTATAAAATTTTTCATTATGTTACGTTCCTTTCTAACGTAAACTTTAAAACCTGCTTTCAGTAAAAAGCTTAGATTTAAAGAAGTTTCAATTAAAGATACCTAATTGAAATGGTTTCTAGTAAAGAATTTAACCTCTCAGTTTTAATTTGCTTTACCAATAATTATAGTGATAAATTTTGATTAGTTAGTATCACTTTTGGCATAAATCTTTTAAAACTCTCAAACTCTTATCAATCAAATCTAAGGTCTGTAGACCTTCAAATGAGATGGTAAGACTTTAATAGTAATGGGTAATTGGTCACCTTCATCACCATCAACGTTGACAGTTAATTGCTCATCAGTCTCCTCTAGTGCTATCTCTAATTCTTTTGGTGTTTCATAACCAATACGTTGATTAGAATTATCGACACCAAACAAAAGACTTGGAACAGACTGAAGTGTTTCTAATAAATTTGAGTCTTTCAAATAAACAAAATGTATTAACCCATCATTAACTTCAGCTTCAGGTAAGAGATGTTCAAAGCCACCAATCGAATTGGTTAAGCCGATTAACAAGGTGCTGCTTTCAATTGTTTTTTCAGTTCCATCAACCAACACTTTGAATTTATAAGATTGATGGTCTAATAAACTTTTAAATCCTGACACAAAGTAAGCCATTTTGCCTAGTTTGGTTTTATCTTCTGACTCCACGTCGTTGATAGCTTCTGGGATTGTTCCTACCGCAACAACATTCATAAAGTAGGAATCATTGATTTTACCAATATCTAAGGGGTGTAAATGGTCAAAGTCAATCGCATTAATCGCTTCTTCTGGATCTAGTGGAATACCTAAAGCACGCGCCAAATCATTAACCGTTCCTAACGGGAAAAAGCCAAAATTAGGACGATAATCTTCTTCGGCAAGACCACTAATTCCTTCATTTACAGTCCCATCACCACCCATAACAAAGACACTATCGAATTTTTCTTTTGCTGCTTCTTTGGCAAAATCTTTCGCATCACCACCTTTTTTAGTGTGTTTTACCACAACATCATCAAAGTAGGTCGCAAGTTTGTCCTTAGCAAGGGTTTCAAATTCCTTAGCTTTTTCACCACCCGAGCTAGGATTTACAACTAATAATACTCGTTTCATTTTTTCTCCTTTATTACCAAATAATGATACGGTCTTTTTTGTCACGCCACATATTATCCGTTTCTTTTACATCAAAAGTTGTAAAGAAATCATCAAAATTGGCTACCTGAATATTGGTCCTCAAATGGCCTGGTGCATGAACGTCAACGCTAGCAAGCATTTGCATGTATTCTTCACGTGCTTTCATACGCCAGATTCTCGCAAAATTGACAAAGTAATCTTCTGCTGAAAAGTCTGCTTCTTTTTTGGCTGCTTCTAAAGCACAAGCTAAACCACCCAAGTCCGCTACATTTTCAGAAACAGTTAATTTACCATTAACCTTAGCTCCATGAGATTCTTGACCATCAAACTGAGCAACTACCTTGTCTGTTCTTTCCTTAAAGGCTGCATAGTCCTCTTTTGTCCACCAATCATTCAAACTACCATTTTCATCAAAAGAAGCACCATTAGTATCAAAAGCATGGGAGATTTCATGAGCAATCACTGCACCGATACCACCATAGTTAGCAGACGAGCTTTGTTCTAACGAATAAAATGGTTCCTGAAGAATGGCTGCTGGAAAGACAATTTGATTTTGTTGTGGGTCATAATAAGCGTTCACCATGTGAGCAGGCATGTGCCATTCCTTACGATTAACCGGTTTATTCCACTTGCTCCAAGAATAAGCAATTGAAATTTCAGCTAGTTTTTGCGCATTTTCTATCAAACTAAGCTGATCATCAATGATTTTTTGAGCATAAGTTTCAGGTAATTCTTCTGGATAGCCGATATGCGGTGTAATCACATTAAGTTTAGTGATGGCTTTTTGGCGTGTTTCCTCTTGTAGCCAGTCATTTTTTTCTAAACGATCCTTATAAACTTGAATCATAGTTGCCACTTTTTTCTCAACATCAGCCTTAGCCTCAGGGGAGAATTTTTCACCGGCATACCACAAGCCAAGTGCTTGGTTATATGGCCCTTGAGCAAGATAATAGGCTGCTTTTTTCTTGTCCATCGCTTGAGGTGTTCCTGAAATCGCACGTTGGTACTCGCCTGATAAGACACGAATCTCATCTGTTAGGTAAGAGGTCCAGTTAAGTGCTGCACCAGAAAGCAATACCGCCTTTAAAGCAGGCCAGTTCTTTTCTGAGTAAAATTCATTAGCAAATTCTGTCCAGAAACGTTCCTCGGGAACAATAATCTTATCTGGTACTTGGCCTAAAATTTCTTTGAAAAAGTCATCCAAAGGGAGTTCTGGTACTAACTTGGTAAAGTCAGACCATTCATAAGGGTGATATAACTTGGCATATTCAGATGATTCTTCACTTGATAAGACGTACTTAGCTAGCTTGGCATCAAGAGCAATCATCTTATCTAACATATCTTTTATTTCTGCTTCTGAAAAACCAAATAAAGGCAACAATTTTTCCTTGTTTTTACGCCATATTGCCAGTAATTCTTTTCCTCTTTCATTATCCTCATCATAGAAGGTGGTATCCGGTAAAATGGTTCCAGGAGCATAAGCCCAAAGTACATTAATTCTTGCATCCATAAAATCTGGTGAAGTACCAAATGGCATTAAGTTGGGTTTACCTTGCATCTCAAGACTTGCAAGCTTTTGAGTAAACTCTTCAAAACTTGTCATTTCCTGATATTCTTTGATAAGAGGCATAGCAGGAGCAACCCCTAGTTTTTCTCTTGTCTCAAAATCAGAGATTAGGTGATGGAATTTGACAAAGTTTTTTAAAATAGCATCGTTAGGGATGTCTTTGCCCTCTAACCAACCATCAGTTGTTTTAAGCATGAGCTTTTCAATATCATCTGCCAAGTCATAAAAACCACCTGTTCCTGGCTTATCATCTGGTATCACGGCAGTCTCAATCCACTCTCCGTTGACACCATTGTAAAAATCATCTTGTAATCGAACCATATATCGACCTCAATTTCTATTAATATTATTTTCTATTTTATCAAAAAAGGGCATAAAACGCATACTAAATACTTATTATTTCAATAAAATACAGCCTATGGTATACTGATTAAAAGTGAAAGGATAATTATCTTGGCAAAAAATATCGAAATGAAGGCACGCATCGCTGATTATCAAAAAACAAAACAATTATTTTATCAATTAACAAAAGTTGAACCGGTTATTCTAAATCAACGTGACACCTTTTACCATTGCTTTTTTGGTCGCCTCAAATTTCGTCAAATTAATGATAAAGAAAATGAGTTGATTTTTTATCAGCGCCCAGACCACTCAACTGCAAAACTCTCCAACTACAAAGTATGGCAGATTGCGCAACCAAAATTACTGGACTGGTTTTTAGGAATGGTTTTGGGACGAGTTGGGGTTGTTGAAAAGACGCGCCTGCTATTTCTAAAAGATAATGTCCGCTTTCATTTAGACCATGTTAAGAACCTTGGTGATTTTGTTGAATTAGAATACATGGTTTTGGATGATGAGCCACTAGCACAAGCGCAAGAAAAGGTAGATGTTATTCTTAAAAAACTAGCTATCCCGGATGAAGATTATGTTTCCATTGCCTATATTGATTTGTTAAAACAGAATAAATAAAAAAGCGTCTGGAACAAAAGTGTCCAGACGTTTCACTTTCTAGTTGCCTATATTAATAATAGCTAGAAACCACAATAAACTAATCACGCTATTTTTGTCTGACACCACTATTTTAAGGTTAATCCTACTGATAGAAAAGGATTATAGCTTATCATACTTTTTAATAATTAACAGTTAAATCAACTATTTAACTGTTAATTCTATCACATAATGTAAGCGCTTTTAATGTTAAAATACAAGTGAATTCAGCTTAATTTTAACTTAAAGGAGGATATTTCATGGTGAAAAAACGACGTTTACCTAAAAGCATTGTAGGCCTATCGGCATCATTCTTATTAGCCTTAATGGCAGAAGGGATTATTACCCCTGTTCAAGCAAATGATGAGCAACCATCTGTTGCTACAACTACGCAGATAGAAAAACCATCTGAACCAACTGATAATCATATTAATGTTGAACAAGCTGCTGAATTCACCCCTAACGCAGAAAGCACTGAACAAGAGGCACCTTTAAAAACTGCCGTTGATACCAGTGCCCCACAAATAGAAACTGCCCTTCAAAACGAGCCTGTTTCAGAAGTCGCTATTGTTGAAGAAGCGCCTATAGCTGAACAAGAGGCAGTGGCACCTATCACATTAGAAGAACAAACGGTTTATCTTTCAGAAGCAAATGACGTCACTATTACTCTTAAAACACCTGAAACAGAGATAAATTGGCAAATAAATGGTCTGCCTGATAAAACTTATGTTATTGAAGATGGCACCTTTACGGGAGAACAATTACTCAATGTCTCTGATGTTCAAACTGCTAACGATCAGTATCAAGCCAATCTCACAATCAAACCACTTTTAGGAGAGGATTTGGGGCTCCGTTGGCCAAATAATATCAGAAGAAGTTTCCGTGATTATATGGGAACCTATGTTTTAGAAGGTCGTAATGCCGCTGGTGAACTCATCGCTCAAAAACCACTCGTTTTTCGACCATATCAAAGCTATCAAACCTATGAAGAAATGGTGGCCTTCGTAGATAATACCATGGCTGATCATGCTAATGATCGTTACGTTGGTTTAGAAATTATTGGTAAGAGTGCTCAAGGACGAGATTTGAGAATGGGTATTGTTGCTGATAAAGAAACCGACATCTCAGATTACCTTGATCATTTTACACCTCAAATGTTGCAGGACCCAGCTAGTCTTATCAAACAAATTGCTGATGGGAAACTTGATTATAAGGTTCCTATTATCATCAACAACACTCATGCTGATGAGCAACCTGGTATTGATATCATTGCCTTTCTCTTTAATGATTTTGCTACCAAAGACACCGTTAGTTACCAAACACTAGATGCCAATCAAAATAAGGTATCTGTCTTATTGAACGTTAAGGATTTGCTTAAACACGCTATTTTAATCTTTAACTTCACCGAAAATCCTGATGGTGATCTATTAAATACTCGTTCCTTAGCTAACGGTATTGACCCTAATAGAGATGCCGGATATCAAGCCAATCCAGAAACACGCGCCATTGCTGCTCAAATTTCAAAATGGAACCCTGCATCATTATATGATATTCACGGCTTTGTTAAAGAATTTTTAATCGAACCTGCGACACCGCCACATGATCTTAACTTTGAGTATGATTTATTAGAAAAAACCATGCTTGAACAAGCAAAAACAATGGGTACTGCTGGTATTTCTAGCTCCAAATACACTAGCTTTATCATCCCAAGACTTGATTATGGTGCTGGTTGGGATGATGCCTTCTCAGGCTATACTGCCGTTTACTCTATGCACCATGGGGTGTTAGGCCATACCGTTGAGATTCCTGAGATGAACCAAGAATCCTTCTATGCAGGCTATGCAGCCGTTTTAGCTGGTATCAACTACAATATCCAAAATAAAGATGAGATTACAACGAACCGCCTTAACTATTACCTCAGAGGCATCAATAAGATTGAAGATAAAAAAGCTGAAAATCAATTTATTGATCCTAATGGCAATGTTGTTGGCCGCCCTAAGGGAGACAATCCTAAGTTCTTCCCAGACTATTATGTTATTCCAATGGGACTTTCAAAAGAAAGTGATAGTCAACAAGCTTTTGAGATGATTGCTTATTTAAAACGCAATGGTGTTATCGTTAATGAATTAACCAAAGATGTTGGCAACTATCAAAAAGGTGACCTCGTTATTGACATGGCGCAAGCAAAACGTGGCTATGCTAATCACGTTCTCTACAAAGGAAATGATGAATCTGCTTGGCCAGAAATGTACGCAGAAGTAGTCATGAATTTCCCTGCTATGAGAGGATTTAAAGCAGAAGCTGTCTTTAGTGAAAACCTCTTTAAAGATGTACTAGGGCAACCAACGCATCAAATGGCTCCTAGATCTGTTGTTGATCCAAAAGCAAGCTACTATATGATTCATAACAATTCTCTCAGTAGCATTCAAGCAGTTAATACTCTCTTAAAACAAGGAGGAAAAGTTTTCTTAACGACTGATGGTTATGTTGTAAAAACGCCTGATTTTAGTCGTTTATTAACTGATTTTGCCTTGTTGGGAACACCTCTTTATAACAAAGAACCAATGGGTATCCCACTTAAACCAATGAAAATCTATGCTCCAGGTAATCCAAATAGAAGTCTTGGTTATCCTTCTGTTTCTGAAGCAACCTTATCGCTCACTCAAATGGGATTTGAAATTGTTGATAGCCTTGATGAGGCAGATGTTCTTGTTTTGGATAGCAATCAATTTGATAAGGACCTGCTTGGTAAAAAACCAACCCTTATTATTGGTGGCTCTGCCATGAGAAAACTTGAAAGACTTGGTGTCTTAGATGGTTTTGATGCTGAAACACTGGATAACGGTAACTCCTATGAAGGTCTCCTAAGAGCTCTTGTTGATAAAACCAATCCACTCTCTAGTGGTTATCGTGCCAACGATCTTGTCTACTCTAACTCAGGTAGCTGGATTAAATCACTACCTCCAACCTTCAAACAATTGCTATCAGTGTCACCTGATAATGATTTTTACATTTCAGGTTGGTGGCCAGGTCACGATGCTGTTAAGGGACAAATCATGGCAATTGATGGTACTTACATGGATCAGCCACTATTTGTCTATGCCGGCAATCCAATGAATAAACTTCACACCCTCTACTTCTATCGCTGGGTAAGTAACGCTATCTTGCGTGGTGAACTCACAGACTTTAAAGTATTGGCAGAAACGCCTGATAATGATGTGACGGTTATTGAACATCACCATACTCAAATGGCGATCAGTAATCAACCTATGGCAAGTCAACCAACAGCGGCTACTCTACCAAATACAGGTGATGAAACGACCGTTGTTTGGGGATTAATCGGTCTAGCAGCAACAGCTAGCTCTGGTCTTTTAGCCTTCAAATGGAAAAAAGAATACGAATAATCTCCCGACATAACAACAGTCATCTCTTAGTTATTAAGCTTCTCAAAGCTTTTCAATAAAATAGTTGATAAGGTAATTATTCATCACAATGATTACCTTATCTTTTATCCTATTTTTGTGGATAAAGGGACAACAACAAGATATCATGTAGAATTTTTGAAATCATGTTAAAATAATAGTAATTATAGATTTGGCCATTAAAATAACTACCGTTTATTTTGGAAATAATACCAACTCTAATTGAGATAAAAGCTAACAAGGAAATTGAAATAATGAACAAAAATGAGAAAAAAGGGATTGCGCTACTAGCTCTATCACTAGTGACAATAACCATAGTACTAGTTATTATTATCATATTAAATATACTCAATATATGGGTTCGTAAATTCATTACTATAGCACGCATTCTCACACTAATAGCATTAATGGTAGCTATTAGTGCTTTAGCACTTAATCGCAACAGAAAGAAAACGCTGTCTATATTAAGTTTATTGTTTTCTATTTTGACACTTGCGATTGTTTTAGGTACTCAATGGTTTCACAAAAAGTCGTTTCATGATTTAATTAATGAAAAAAACGAACAACTTGAGACCATTGAAAAAAACACTGAAGAAAATTTCAAATGGACAAAAGAAGATTACGATAATCTTACTGTCGTAGAAAGCCAATCTGACGTGGTTGCTTCAAACTATGATGATATTGTAAAGCAATTTGGAGAACCAACGTCTAAACACGAATTGTCTTCTGGAGATGTCACTTACTTAGAAGTTATTTATGATAATATGAACTCCAAATACATTGAACTAAAATTTACTAAACAAGAGGATGGCAATTGGTTGCTGACTTCTAAAAAAGCATTTGGTTTTGAATAAACTAGTTAATTCTTTTAATTTCTTTACTTACAATCAAAGAAAAACACCTCAACCATTAGATGTTATGTCTAACGGTTGAGGTGTTATTTATTCACTAGAGAGTTTTAAATAGTAAACGAATTAGCTTATTATTATTAAGCGCGTTCTGTATTTAAGTCAATAATCAGATGGTCACAAGTATCACAAGCAAAAGTAACTGTCTTTGGTCTTCCCAGTAATTTTGTGTTAGTTTTTAATTTGATACCATCTGTTACCCATATACCACCCAAAGCTTTTTTATCAGCTGGACTCCATTTCAAGGCATAACGATCACCATAAATGAAGCCTTGGGTCATTTCTTTGTGACATTTTGGACATTCCATATATAACTCCTCCTTTTTATAATTTAAGAATATCATAAAAAGGCAGCGCTAACAATACATTTGTCTTGATATTTAAAGATTTTTATTATTTTTATCCGTTATAAGGTCTTTTTTCAATAAAAAGACTTTTTTCATACTTTTCAACAAAAAATAAAACAGTTGATAAATCTACATTTGTAGTCTATAATAAATTAACAAAGTTTTTCTAGACAAAAGGAGGTATTTAGGTTGGATAACAAAAAGCATACAGAACATGATGATATGCGCCACGAGCATATAAATCATAAGCATGAAGATATGATACATGAACATGCTGAACATGACCGTATGCACCACGAACATATGAATCATGAACACATGGGGAACGACCATATGCACGATGGACACATGGAACACGGGCATGAGCATATGGGGCATGGACATGACCATTCTCATCACATCTTACAATTCAAACAAAAATTCTGGGTAACTCTGGTACTAGCCATTCCCATCATCTTTTTAGCCTCTTTTATGGGTTATGATCTTCCTTTCCAGTTTCATTTTGCGGGCTCTGATTGGATCGTTGCACTACTTTCTACTATTATTTATTTTTATGGTGGTCAGCTTTTTTAACTGGTGGTAAGGATGAAATAAAAGCAAAAGCCCCAGGCATGATGTTACTCATTGCCATGGGAATTAGCGTGGCCTATCTCTACTCCATGTATGCTTTTTTCATGAACACTTTTGGTCAACAAGAACATCTCATGGACTTCTTCTGGGAATTAGCCAGCCTTGTTGTCATCATGCTTCTAGGGCATTGGATTGAAATGTCTGCCATCTCAAATGCCAGCTCATCTCTTCAAAAATTAGCTGCCTTATTGCCTGATGAGGTGATCAGACTAACTAATGGTAAAGAAGAAACGATTGCTATAACAGATGTCCAACAAAATGATGTCCTCCTTGTCAAATCAGGTGCGAAAATCCCTGCAGATGGTCTCATTATTTCAGGAGAAAGCCTTATTGACGAATCGGCTATTAGTGGTGAATCAAAAGGTGTGGTTAAAAAAGAAAACGATCACGTCATTGGGGGAGCCATTAATGGAGATGGTCTTCTCACCATTAAAGTGACTTCAGCTGGGGACGATAGCTTTTTAGCTCAAGTCATGCAACTTGTACAACAAGCACAAAATGATAAATCACGCTTAGAAATCCTTTCTGACCGTGTTGCCAAGTGGCTCTTTTACATTGCAACCAGTGTCGGTCTAATCACTTTTATCATTTGGTCACTCTTAACCGACGTCCCTACCGCCCTTCAATACACAGTTACAGTTCTTATTATTGCCTGTCCGCACGCACTAGGACTTGCTATTCCATTAGTAGTTTCTCGTTCAACAACTCTAGCAGCTCAAAATGGTTTACTACTCAAAAAAAGAATGGCTTTAGAAACAGCTAGCCACTTAGATGCTATCTTTCTTGATAAAACAGGAACACTCACTAAAGGTGCTTTTGAAGTTGTTGCCGTTGAAGCACTCGCTGATATGACGTTAGCAGACATTCTTGCCTATACTGGTGCCTTAGAAAAAAACTCTAACCATCCGATTGCTAAAAGCATTATGACCTATCTCCAAAAAGAGAACATTACGAGCTACTCTACGGATCACACCGACAATTTATCTGGCAAAGGGATTTTCGGAAAGGTTCAAGGAAAAACCGTTAAAATCGTTAATCAAAAAGAGTTAGAAAACTTACAATATGTGGTACCAAATGATCGTTTAAGCAAGTATCAAGAACAAGGTTACACGCTTAGTTTTATTATCATTGATGACAAATTGGTTGGACTGATTGCCCTTGGAGATACCATTAAACCTGAAGCACTTCCTTTCATTCAATCCTTAAAACAAAGACAGATCACTCCCATCATGTTAACGGGAGATAACCAAGAATCAGCTACAAAAGTGGCTCAGTATCTTGGCATTACCAATTACTTTTCAGAATTACTGCCAACAGAAAAGGAACAACAGATTGCAAGCTACGTTGCCAGTGGTAAAAAAGCCGCTATGGTTGGTGATGGGATTAACGATGCGCCTAGTTTAGCAAGAGCAAGTGTTGGTATTGCCATCGGTGCTGGCACAGACATCGCTATTGACTCAGCAGACGTTGTCCTCACCAATAGTAACCCTGAAGATATCCTGCATTTTGTTGATTTAGCCAAACAAACACATCGTAAAATGATTCAAAATCTCTGGTGGGGAGCCGGCTATAATCTCATCACTATCCCACTAGCTGCTGGTATTTTAGCACCATTTGGCTTCACGCTAAATCCTGCCGTAGGAGCAATTTTAATGTCTTTTTCAACAGTCATTGTTGCTATCAATGCCATGACGCTAAAAATCAAAGAAAACTAAAAAAAGACTGACGTTTTAATCAACGTCAGCTTTTTATTTTTTAAAATAAGTTTTGTCATCATTTTTTATTCATCATTAAAATTCTAACTGTTTAAATTTCTTTAGGCTTAAACTATTACAAAGGGCCGCATAAATCAAGGTAATCACTATAGGACCCACCACTCCTATCCACATATCAGGAACCGTTTCTATAAATTGCTTATACCCGCTTGGAAAAAGAGTCGCCATTGGGCCTCCAACCATCGGCATAATCATCATTATCAAGGTGAAAACAATGGCTGTTGTCATAGTAGCTCCCGTTCCAAAACGAAGAGACACTAGAGAGGCAATCGAAATAGAGACGATTCCTTTTAAGAAGATTGTAAACATGCTAAGTAGCGCAAACAAGGTATAGTACAAGGTGTCTGACGTGAAACGAGCTGTTCCAAAATCCAGATGAGCAACTCGAGTGTAGTGTACAAATAGTGATGTCAAAAAGAATAGGGCAAAATATAAGATTAAAATGATAATAAGACTAAAATATTTGGCCATATAAATCATTTTGCGATTAAGATCCTTATAGAGAAACATCGTATGATCATCAGTCTCTCTTCTAAAAACTGAAATGGTTAAGAAATATAGGGCTAATGTCGGTAAAATCAGCATATCCATCGAATTCAACATCATGTCCGCAAAATCAAGATAACCAACTTTTATACCATCTGCATTCGCGATTTGCATGAAATTAGATTGTCCAAAAAATGAGGTAACTAAATAAATCAGAGGATATAAGCTAAAGGCCAAAAATAGTTTCGTTTCCTTACGTTTCCACACTGACTCAAATACAGCTGAAAAAATTTGCTTCATAATCTATCCTTTCATAAATACTTCTTTCAGGTGATTTTCTTTCACTTCAATAGAGTCAATCAGATTATTAGTTGCCAAAACACTAAAAATGGCGTTGAGGGAGGCACTATCATTAGCTGATGAAATCTCTAGTTGATTTTTTTCTAATGTAATGGTAGCACTTAAGTAATTTAACAACAGCTCTTTGTTACTATTTGGCACTAAGTGAACCACCACACTTGGTTGTGTTTTTCCTTCAAATGATTCAGCCAGTTCCCCTCGTTCTATATAAACGTATCGATTACATAAAGCTTCTAATTCTCCCAATTGATGACTAGAGATTAACATCGAAATCTGACGTTCACTAGACCATTGTTTTAAAATATCAATGAGTTTTTGAACACCAATAGGATCTAGACCGACAAATGGTTCGTCTAAGATGAGAAAATCAGGCTCAGCAACCAAGGCAATGGCTAAAGCTGTTCGTTGCTTCATACCAAATGAGAAGCCTTTAGGCTTTCTATTTCTTGCTTCCCAAAGCTCAACTAGTTTTAAAGTTTTTTCGATATTAGAATATAAGTCTTTTTTTCCATGTAATTTCAAGTAAAATTTCAAATTATCAATGACAGACATTTCCGGATAAAAGACAGTATCAATCATAATCCCAAAATCCTCTAGAACATTATCTTGACTGTTGATGTCAATTCCCTTGTAAGTAATTGTCCCTGAGGTTGGTTTTTGCGATTTAGCCATCATTTTCATCAACGTTGACTTTCCTGCACCATTTTTACCAATTAGACCAACAATTTCTCCTTTTCCTATTTCAAGAGAAACATCTGAGAGGGAATAAAAATCATTCCCAGCGAATTTTTTTGAAAGATTTTCGATTTTAAGCATGTTGCCAGCCTTTCTTAGAATTTTTGTGAGAGCAATGGATAAGCTAGTGTTTTAACTACTAACAGTAAGCTCATGTTAATTTCTTCTTATTAAATGATTGACAGATAGAGATTAAAAACAATGACTCAAGGGTCACTTAACTAAGAACAGTATTCAATTCTCTAGTTAAGGAAAAGTTCTAAAATTCTATCTTTTTAAATTTATTTTTGCCTTTAATGTAAAAAAAGATAAAGTAGCTAACAGAAATTATCACAGATAAAATCACTGCCAGAGAAAAATGCGTTGCCAAAAGTTTGACATAACCGTTAGGAAAGAGATATCTAATCCCAATTAACATGGGTGCCACTGATGACGCTAGTGAAAAGAAGACACCTGTTAATACTGATTGAACGGTCTTTGAAGAAATCGAAACCATGACAACTAAAGCAATTGTAATAACATTTAAGCCCAAGGTTGTTAACAACGAAAACAGCGTTGATACCACTTCTGACGAGTTTTCTGAAATAAGATGAGTGGCCACCATTCCTTTAGGAGCCATAAGGCCATAGTAGGCAACTAGACTTGTTAAAACGGTGCCGATAAAAAACAGACCATAAATAGCGATTAGGCTGATAAACTTGGCATTAAAAATTTTTGTTCGGTTAATATCTTTGTATAAAAACATTATTCCTGAATCAATCTCGTCTCTAAAGACGGATGATATGACCAACGAAAATAATAAGACAGGTAAGACAAAGCGAAACTGAGTGCTCACTGCTGAGTCTAGAAAGGCTAAAAAATTACTTGTTAATTTTGGGTTCAACCCATCCATAAATTCTGCCATAATGGGAACCAATATTGGTAAAAAGATAAATGCTAAGAATATTTTCACATCTCTTCGATTGAAGATTGATTTAAAAACTGGTTTAAAAAAGTCCATATGTCACCTCTACTATTGCTATCATTAAGATAGTTATTGTTACTTATCCCTTTCCTTTCTCGCTTTTACAAGAATAAGTATACAACAAACAAAAAAAGAAACTGGTTGATTCTAATGAATAGCCTGTTTTTTGTAATGAACAGTTGATTATCAGCTTCTTATGACCTTCTAATAACGAACTATACAAAAAAAGACCAAAGCAAATTTGATCCTCTTTATCGATTAATTATGGTTAGTTAAACCACTGATAACATTAATCTTGGTTCATTATTAATTCTTGAGTGAAGGTATGGTTTGAACTCGTGGTATTTAAGCTAATATCTGGGTATTTAGACAAAATATTTTTAACATTTGACAATCCAATCCCCCTATCAGAACCTTTGGTGGAAATGCCATACTGAAAAATTTCCTTAGTGTTTACCTTTTCCTCAGATGTGCTATTTTCAATCACTAAAATCTTCTGATTGGCTGCTGCAAAATAAGCAAAACGAAGCATTGTTTTGTCAGACATCCGACTTGCTTCAATGGCATTATCCAAAAAGATCGAAAGAATGGTTAGAAAGTCAACTAATTCCATCTTAGGGACATCGATCGGGTCAGGTACCTCAACAAAAATATTTATCTCTTGGCTTTGTGCCTCAATCAACTTTGCTGATACCAAACTCTTCATAGCAGTGTTATTTAAGTTGGAAAGATGAGCAATATCATACTTACTTTGATTAAACTTTTTATCTGATTCTGCTAACACTGATTTGTAAATCATTTCTATTGACTCTATATTCTTACTTTTAATCGCTTCATTAAAGCTAACTAAAATATTGGTGTAGTCGTGCCTAAAACTTCTAATTTCCTTATACAAGGCTTCAATATGTTGACTATAAGACGTTAAATCCTTTATCTGGTTGTCTTTTCTCTCAGCTAATTCTCTTTCTCTATTTTTCTTGGCAAGATAGTTTATTTGAAAGACAATTCCAATAATAAAAATAAAATAAAAATTTAACAAATGTCTTCTAAGGTATACCAAATCAATAGAGGTGGAAAATTGATTACCTTCCATCAAAAAAATTAAATTTGCGATTGTATATGTAGATAAGGCATATGCGATCAAAGAACTATTAAAAACCTTAAAGAGTTTTTGCAAGTCCTTTTGATAGTCTAGGCGATCATTAATCTCCTTAAAATCAATTCTAAATAGCTTTAGAAAGCCAAAGCAGAGAGCTACTGCTAAAATATTATCAATCCACTCAGACCAATAAAAATCATACCATTGGTCCGGTGATAGTTGAAACAAAAAGCGATTGTAGAGATTTGAAAAATTACCAAATATTTCAAAAAAAACATAGGGAAATAAACTATAGAAAAGATACTTAATCCAATTCCAATGATATTTTCGTCTTACAAAAAAGAGAGCGATCGGTAAGAAAAGAATCTCTCCCCAAAAAACAAGGTCATAGTTAAGAGCATAAATTCCCAAAAAAATAAAAGGGAGTGATAAAAAATAAGGATTTAATCTTTGATTAGTAACATAGGATAAAATCAATAGTCTAAAAATCCAACTAATGAAAAATATACCTTCAAATTCTAACGTCATCTCTTTTCAACCCTTTCAATCAATCCTTTCAGTTTTAACCGCGATACAAGACAAGAGTCATCATTTTCAAAAAAAACCAGATGATTTTGGCGATCAATCTTCACCACATTTTCTGGATTGACAACATAGGCTCTATGACTTTGATAGAGTCGCTTATCAGCTTTAGCGATATCAGAGACCTTACCATAAAACTCCATGTGTCCTTTTTTAGTCGTTAAAACAACTTTGTGAATAGTAGAGGATGTCTCAAAATATAAAATATCTGAAAAAGGCACTTGAATCTGAGAGTGGGCTGACTTAAACCGAAAAGAGTCTGCAGCAACTGTTTGATTGACATTTTTTGCAGCATGCAATAATACTGAGGATATCGCCTCTTGAAAATCATCATCACTTAAGCCCTTATCAATAAAATCTAAGGCTGACACTCTGTATTTATAAGTAACCGGCATAAACTCTGAGTGAGTTGTTACAAAAACAATCGAAGCACTAGGGTCTTTGGCTCTAATTTCTCTAGCAATCTCCATTCCTTTTTTCTCTTCTCCTTTAATCTCAATGTCTAAAAAGAAAAATTGATGGTTTCCTGTTTCTGTGATGGCTTCTAAAAGCTGTTGCGGTTTCCCAAATATTTCTAGGTGCCTATACTTCAAACCATTAACAGACATACTTCTTTTAATCGCTGTTTCTAAACGTGTTTGCTGAAAAAAATCATCTTCTAAAACAAAAATATTTAGCATTATTCTACCACCTCTTATTTATTATCACTTTTTCCACTCTCTCAAAATACCCTTCATGTTTCTTCTTGAACAGTCTATCGGACTAATGAAAGGATTATCAAATATTATTTGACGATTGAGACTATCGATCGCCTTTATCCGTCTTAAATTGACAAGATATTTTCTATGACAACGCTTAAGCGATAAAGCTGTCATGGCTTCAATAGCTTTTAGTTGCCCATACGATTGATAAGTCTCTTTATCGGTGACAAATTCTAAAACCCTAGGACGATTTTCTATCGTCCCAATGTATAAAATATCAGTTATATTAATTTTAACATTTATTTTATCTTTTTTAACAAAAATATAGTCCATCATGTCCTCCCTTATGATTTTTTAAATCATAACAAAGGAAAGTACGATAGCCCATTAGAATGTCATAAATGGTTATTAAGTGATAACGAACGGTAATCAGACACCATTCATTATAGAAAATCGTCTATTCACTACATCAAAGCAAGACTAACAAAGAAACATGATAAAATGAAGCAACACCAACTAAGACAGAAAGGAAAACGATGATTTATCTCATTAAACCTGCGTGGTATAGAAGTCAGTTAATAACAATTATCCAAGATTACCTAAAAGAAAAACATCCCAATAAAAAACTCATCATAAAAAGAAAGTATACTTATCAATCACCAAATGAGATTAATACCTTCATTGTTATCAATGATTCAAAATTAAGACCATGGGATGGTCTTGAGATCTCTAAAAAGATAAGGTTGTATGAACCAAAAGCCTTATTAATTCTTGCTTCAACAGAAATTGATTATGTCAAAATTTTTAGGAGTCATATCGGTTTTTTTGGGATTATTGATCTCAAAAACATTTCCAAAAAGGACATCCAAAATGATATCGAAGATAGTATCAAACGGTTAACTAATCAATCCAACATTTAAGCGGCAATCTTTCATTTAAGAAGATAGCCGCTTTTTTTATTTTTTAAAATAAGCCTTGTAATCTGAGATAATGATTGGTGAGAGTAATAAAATGGCAATCAAGTTTGGCATTGCCATAAGGGCATTAGCGATATCTGCGATAATCCAGATTAATTCTAACTCTAAAAAGCCACCTAGTAAAATCATTGCCACAAAAACAAGACGGTAAGGTTTGATAAATTTAGCACCAAACAAGAAATTGATACAGCGCTCACCATAATAACTCCAACCAAGAATAGTCGTAAAGGCAAATAATATCAAACTAACAGTTAAAATCGTTGAACCAAGAGGCCCAAAATTATCAGAAAAAAGTGACTGTGTTAAAACGGCACCATTTAAATCACCCTGCCAAGAATTGGTTACCAAAATGGCAAAACCTGTCAAGTGACAAATAATCAAGGTGTCAATAAAAGTACCAGTCATGGAAATAAGCCCCTGTTCAACCGGTTGATTGGATTTAGCAGCTGCTGCTGCAATCGGCGCTGATCCTAATCCCGACTCGTTTGAAAAAATCCCTCGCGCAATTCCTGATTGCATGGCAACCACCATACTAGCACCCAAAAAACCACCCGTTGCTGCATGTCCTGTAAAGGCAGACTGCCAAATCAACTGAACAGTTGGTAAAATACGATCAGTATGCATACCGATGATAATAATGGTTGTGATAATGTAAAAACCTGCCATTAAAGGCACAACCTTTGAAGAGACGTTAGAGATGGATTTGATCCCACCAAAGATAATAACAGCTGTTAAAATCGCAAGAAGAGAAGAGGTCCAATAAGGAGCTAATTCAAAATTGTTTTGAACAGCTTCTGTGATGGCATTCACTTGGGTAAAACTCCCCAGCCCGAAAAGGGCTGCCAAAATACCACTAAAAGCAAAGAATTGTGCTAGAGGTTTCCATTTAGGACCAATCCCCTTAACAATATAATACATGGGCCCGCCAGAAAACTCGCCATTAGCCTCTTTTTTACGGTATTTGATAGCAAGAAAACCTTCAGCATATTTCGTTGCCATTCCCAAAAAACCAGCCAACAACATCCAAAATAAAGCACCAGGGCCCCCCATTTTAATGGCTGTCGCAACACCGACAATATTACCTGTTCCAACCGTTGCTGCTAGAGCCGTACTTAGGGCAGCAAAGCTTGAGATATCACCACTAGCATCACTTTCTTGAGGTTTAGCAATCAAAGAAAAGGCAGTTTTTAAACGAAACAATTGAAGCCACTTCAAACGATAACTAAGGTAAACTCCCGTACCTAATAATAAGACTAAAAGGGGGATTCCCCACACAAAACTATCTAATTCTTTCAAAAACGTTAACATCTCTTCTCCTTCTATCTGAAAAATAATAAACAACAACACAAAAAGGCAGCTAACCAATAGATGCCTTTTTTTCTGAAGTGACTAAACAAAAAGATAATACAAAAACACCAGAAAAAACCATTTTTTTATGTTTTTTTGTTTATACTTATGTTTGTTCTGTCCTTTTGCCTGAGAGATTGAGCGTTAGCCTTGCCCCTTCGGCGCTTGTTTTTAGATGAAATCATCTCAACAAGTCTCTCCAGAAGTCCATCAGTTAGTCAGTCCCGCTTGCAACAAGCACCTGAGAGTTTAGCTCCTTCGGCGACAATCGTGTGAGATTGTCTTCTCCTGAACAACGTCTATTGGATATAATGTTTTTTCATCATAACGAAAAAAACTGTAAATGTCAAGACGCTTTAGAAATTGTGTTTTTTACAATTGCACTTTTAACTAAAACCCATCAGACAAATGAGATAACTAAAGAACCAAGCTCTTTCCCAGGTTGTCTTCCCAAAAAAACTGTACTATAATAAGCCTATGACCTGAAAGGAGGGCTTTTATGATTAAAACCATTGAGATTGTCAGTCTATCTAGAGGCATTTTAGGGGAAGCTTTTATCAAGCATGAACTTGATTTAGGCATAGAACGGTTGAAACAACTGGGCATTACCGTTACCTTTTCCAAACATGCTTTAAAAGGGATTGATTTTCTGGACAAGCATCCTGAAAAAAGAGCAGAGGATCTTTTGGCTGCCTTTAAAAATGAAACGATTGATATGATCTTGTGTGCCATTGGTGGTGATGATACCTATCGGTTGCTCCCTTATCTCTTTGACAAGGATGAGTTAAAACAGGTCGTTAATCAAAAACCTTTTCTTGGCTTTTCTGATACCACCATTAATCACTTGATGCTGCATCAACTTGGCATCAAAACCTTTTATGGTCAGGCTTTCCTACCCGATATCGCTGAACTAGACAAGAAAATGTTGCCCTATTCGCAAAAATACTTGAAAGAATTGCTTGCAACAAAGACAATTTCTGAGATTAGACCAAGTGACGTTTGGTACGAAGAACGCACAGATTTTAGTGCCAAGGCCTTGGGGACCAAGCGTCAAAGTCATCCAAATCAGGGCTGGGAGTTACTACAAGGCGAGAGTGTTTTTTCTGGGAAAATCCTTGGCGGTTGCCTAGAATCTCTCTATGGTTTATTTGATGGGACAAGACACAACGATTCGCCAATCTTGGCTAAAAAATACCAGCTCTTCCCAGATCTTGCTGACTGGCAAGGACGACTTCTCCTGCTTGAAACCAGCGAAGAAAAGCCAAGTCCAAAACTCTATCAAAAAATGCTTGAAACCCTCAAAGAAACAGGTGTCTTTTCTGTTATAAACGGCCTTCTCGTTGGTAAACCAATGGATGAGACTTACTATGAAGCGTATAAAAAAATCTTGGTTGATGTGGTGGACAATCCTTCTCTGCCAATTCTTTATAACCTTAATGTGGGGCATGCCACACCACGCGCCATTGTTCCTTTTGGAGTAGTTGCAAACATTGATGCTAAAAAGCAAGTGATTCAGTTTGAAAACGAGCATTAATACTTAAACCTATTTTTTAAAAAATCTTATATTGTTTTAAATAAAAAGAGGTATACTGTTGGAGATAATAAACCAAACAAACGGAGATAATAGAAAATGACAGATAATATAAAGAACTACTGGGAAAAATTTTGTACAGAAAAAAACATTCCCAAAGACACTGCCTATGAGGCATGGGCTTTTGGTAACTCGAAAGAAATGGCTGATGAATTGGCTGATTTAGTCAATAAACAAATTAAAACAGCGACAACCTCTGCCTATGAACTCTATGAAAACGAGGATCCGCTACCACAAGTTGGAGAATATAATATTATTTTAAATGGCTCAAACGAGCCAGTTTGTGTGACACAAACAAAGTTAGTTTATATTGTCCCTTATTATTTGGTCTCTCCAGAACATGCTTGGCATGAAGGAGAAGGTGACAGAAGCTATGACTACTGGAAAAAAGTTCATGACCGCTTTTTTGAACAAGAATATCAAAAGTTGGGGAAAACATTTTATGAACAAGCACCAGTGGTCTGTGAAGTCTTTGAAAAAGTGTCAGAATGACAACAGCGATGATAAATTTCATTATATTTTAAATAAAATTTGAAAAAACTCTTTTTTATTGAACAAAATTTAAAATATGATATAATATAATTGCAAAGGAGGATAGCCTATGAGTGATGATTGGTTGTTTCATTTAGATGACGATGACATTGCTTTTATCAAGCAGTTTATATTATCATCGGGTTCATTAAAAAGCATGGCAAACCATTATGATAGCTCTTATCATTTGATTAGAAATCATCTTAATCAGTTAATCGAAAAAGTAAAACTGACAGAAAAAAAAGAAGATCCTTATATTACCTTTATCAAATCCTTAGCACTTCAGGACAAATATGATTATGCCACAACAAAAAAATTAATTGACAGGTATAAAGAAAGGGTGGATGCAAATGACTAAAGACTTTTTAATCATCTATTTTATTTTGGGAATAGTGTTAGCAGGTGTTGAAATTTATCTAGTGAAAAACAGAAAAATCAATAGATGGTTTTTACCTATCGTCGTCTGGATTGTTTCTATTATTGTCGCCATACCATTTTCAGCCACTTTCGGTGCATTTTCATCACTCATGCAATTAATCATGCTAGGTGGCTTTTACATTGAAGACTGGCTTACTGGGCGAAAAAACAATAACAACGACAAGATGAGAATAAGAAATCTGTAGTAGTTGATATCAAAGTGGCTTTTAAATAAGATCCATCTTTGAGAAAATGATATTTCAATAGACGTTGACTAACAGACAACCCTCAACTATAATGTGTTGGGGGTCTTTATTGTCTAAAAAGTAGAGAGTATCTTCATTTTTTATCAAAAAAATTGTGTTTTGGAGTAATCTTACTAAACACTATCAAAACAAAGGGTTTCAATCATTTTTCGATCATTAATTTCGATAAAATAACGAAAAAAAATATTTTTTTATCAAAAAACGATAAAAAAGTGTTGCAATTCAAAAAAATTGTGCCATACTATATTTATCGAAAAACAATAAATATATTTCGACAAGAGATAAGAAGAGCTCACCTTATGTCTAATTTAAAAAAATTATTGAAATAGAGGAATAAAAAATGAAAACAACTCAATTCACTGCCCTTGTTAAAGGATTCATCACATTAGCTGCTACTTTTGCCATTATCGTTCTCAGCACTATAAGCATTGCATCACTTGTGCTATTGTTTGGTCAAATTGATCTCTCAAACATTTTACCAGCAGGCATTGAAACAACCTTTTCAGCCCACAATGCTTGGGGCGGTGCAAATGCCTACGTTCTTACCCTTGTGACTGGAAACACACTCATGACCTATGGCCTAATCAAACTCAAACAATTTGCGACTACTTTCAATCCAAATGAACTCATCTCAAATAAAACAGCATTATTCTTGAAAAAAGGAGCTCTTTTGATGGCTGTTGTTGGCCTTATTCAAGGTATTACTGAATTTGCTGCTAATCCTAATCACATCATCGTCAATCTTGGTATTGCTGCTTGGTTATTGATAGCTAGCAAGGTGATTACTGCCATCAAAAACCACACTAAACAGCAAGCCTAATCAACACATTAAACACTAGAAAAGAGGACACTATAGTGACTAAAGAAAACGCCTACTTAAGATATATCCTTGGTTTTATCAATGTCTTACTCGTCATACTAACCATCTCACTTGTTTTTGCTACCATCTTTTTTGCCCTTGGCATTACAGATCTTAAGCTCTTTAACAATACAGACATGAGTTTTACGATGTCCTTAAAAGAAGTTAGTCCGTTAGCCAACATCTTAAATCTAGCAAACGGCTATATTGTTGTCCTCGTACTTTATTGTGTTCGACAATTTTTCAAAAATATTCTCGCTGATAAGATATTTGTCGCTCATAATGTTCTCTTGGCAAAACGCGTTGCACTCCTTTTAGTGATTGCATCCTTCTTTGGCAATGGTATCTTCCAATTTCAAGATTACTCCTTTTTCAATCCCACTTATATTATCACTGCTCTTGTTGTTTGGACCCTCTCTAAAGTGTTAGAAAAAGCAAATGATATCGCAGCTGAAAATGAATTTACCATTTAGAAAGGGGTAAACGATGATTGTTGTTAATCTAGATGTTGAACTCGCTAAAAAGAAAATGCGCTCAGGAGATTTGGCAGAACGCATTGGTATTACTCCTGCCAATCTCTCGATTCTAAAAACAGGTAAAGCAAAAGCCATCCGTTTTTCAACCTTAGAAGCCATCTGTAAAGAATTAGACTGTCAACCTGGCGACATTTTAGAATACGTGCCAGACTAACTATTAGAAATGATTAATTAAAGAGGTTGGATGCATTTTCCAACCTCTTAATTGCTTATGAATAAGCTGGTCAAAACTGGCAAAATTAAATAGATGACGCTAAAAATAGCATTTTAGCAAAATCAATTTTTGTCTCATTTCTTTTGAGCTAGACCGTATCAATTGTAATAACTGCTCTTTCACGTTATAATGGATTTACTAAAGAAAGTGGAGGGCCCTTATGTTAAAACAACTATTAAAAGCCACACAAGTCACTAAAAGCTCTGGCTTATTTTTAGGTGGTGTTCTTTTTGGAACAGTTGGCTTAAAAGTATTGTCTAGTAAAAACGCAAAAGCAAAATATGCTAAAGTGATTGCTAAATCTTATCAGGTCAAAGACGAATTAGATTCAAGTCTTTCAGTTGTCAAACAACACACAGACGATGTGTTAGCTGATGCTAGAGAAATCTACGAAGCTGAAAAACAAAAAGAATTAGCGTTGAGTGCTGAAGAAATTGAACTTGATCAGCAAGACGAGACAGAAAACTGATAGTAGCCTATGACATTTCAAATACTACATCAAAATAAGAGTCGAATAAGGGTGAAATGCCCTTTTCTTTGTAGTTACGCAGTAAGAGAGTATCTCAAAGAATTGGCACGTCAAAATGATGCCATCAAGATGATTCATTTTTATCAAGATGAACGAACGGTAGCTATTACAGTAAATGATGGCTATGTTCTTTCGTCTGCTCTTGATTTTTTAAGAACCATTGATAAAAAACAACTAAAAGACCTCTTGAAAAAGCCCTATCAAAAAGAAGAGACGCCTTATCATATCGTCTCAAAACAAGTCTTGCAATTTGCAGCAAGACGGCTACTCTTACCGCTACCACTACAATATGGCTATACGATTTACCAAGCCACGCGCTATATTAAAGAAGCCTTGGCAGCCCTAGCACAAAAAGAATTGACAATGGAAGTCCTAGACGGGGCTGCTATTTCAACATCAATTCTCATGGGGCAATATAAAACGGCTGGCTCAATCATGTTTATCATGGGATTGGGGGATCAATTAAACGATTGGTCCAACAAAAAATCAATTGAAGACTTAGAAAATAGTTTAAATAATCGCCAACAATCCGTCTGGGTACTAGATGACAACCAACAAAAAGTCGAACGACCTAGTCATCTCATTAAAGAAAATGATATCGTCATCATTTCTGCCGGTAATGAGCTATTGTTTGATGGTGTTGTGACATCAGGCAGTGGAATGGTCAACGAAAGCTCTCTAAATGGTGAGTTTTTCCCCGTTTTTAAAACAATCGAGGATACTGTCTTTTCAAATACCATATTGGAGTCTGGTGAGATTCAGGTAAAGGTTACAAACGCCACGCTCAACTATCGCCTTCATGAACTGATGCGCCTTATGAGACAATCAGAAGCTAAAAAAGGAAGTGAACAACGAAAATTTATCAAGTTGGCTGATCGTCTGGTCAAGTACAACTTTTTAGGAGTCTTTGTCACTTATTTCTTGACAAAATCCTTCCAAAAAGCCTTGTCTTTCCTATTAGTTGACTTCTCTTGTGCCTTAAAGCTCTCAATTCCAGTTTCTTACCTATCAGCCATCAAAGAGGCTGTCGATCATGATATTATCATTAAGAGCATGGACGTAGTGGAAAACTACAATGACATTGACTTATTTGTTTTCGACAAAACAGGAACACTAACAGTTTCTGATCCAAAGGTCTTTAAAGTCATTCCTTTCCATCATTATTCTACCGAAAATGTTATCAGAATTGGCGCGTGTTTAGAAGAGCACATTCACCATCCGCTAGCAACAGCGGTTGTTCAAAAAGCTGAAGAACAAGAGATTATCCACGAAGAAATGCACGGGCAATTAAAACATATTGCCTCACGTGGTATCTTATCAACCATTGATGACAAAAAAGTGGCCATTGGGAGCTATCAGTTGATGAGTGAACAAGGCATTGACATCACAAAAGAACAAGAAGAGATTATTGCTTCCTATCAAAAACAATATAACCTCCTCTATCTTGGTTATGACGGCCAATTAATCGGGATTTTCTTAATTGATACCCCACTTAGAGAAGGAGCCAAAAAGGTCATTTCTTACTTGCAAGAACAAGGCAAGGAAGTCGCTCTCCTTACAGGAGATACCTTGGAAAGAACTCAAAATCTGATTGGTGACATTGCTTTTCAATACATCAAAACCAACGTTACTCCAGAAGACAAGTACGATTTTATCAAAAATCAAATGGCTTTTGGGAAAAAAGTGATGATGATTGGCGATGGGCTAAATGACTCTGCTGCCATCTCTCTAGCAACAATTGGTGCCGTGATGCATGATGCAGCTGACATTAGTAAGCAAACCAGTGATTTGGTACTTGCCAGCAATAAGCTAGACAGTCTTTTTATGCTTGAAAAAATCACCAAGACCTTAGAAAAAAGAGTGTCAAAAAACGTCAAACAAACCATTGGTATCAATAGTAGCTTGATTGTCCTTGGCATCTTCAATGTCATCTCACCAAGCGTATTATCTATCCTTCACAACTTAACCACTACAACCATTATCCTAAAAAGTATGACTGGTTTTAAAAACGAAGGCTAATGATCAATTATTCTATAGAGGAACCCTCTTTACAGATTTGTAAAGAGGGTTTTTCTTATTTAAAAGCAACCACTTTGGCATAAAATTGCTTATTTTTCATCAGAGTGTTATAGTAAAGGAGATTAAGATACAGAGACTACTAACAATGGATCGATTAGTAGCCTCAAATAAAAAAGGAGGAATGACTTTTGGCAAGTAAGGAAATTGGCCATCAATTTTTAGCACGTTTAGGGAAAAAACGCCTACGTCCAGGAGGAATAACCGCAACCAACTGGTTGATTGAACAAGGTCACTTCTCACACAAGAGTAAGGTGCTAGAAGTCGCTTGTAACCAAGGAACAACAGCTATCGATTTGGTGCAACGGTTTCACTGTCATGTCACTGGCGTTGATATGGATAAAAAGGCGTTAGAAGTAGCAAAAGACAACATTGAAAAAGCGCAGTTACAAGATTACATCACCATTATGCAAGCCAATGCGATGAAACTGCCCTTTGAAGATAACACCTTTGATATCATTATCAATGAAGCCATGCTAACCATGTTAGGCAATCAGGCAAAAAGTAAGGCACTTAAGGAATATCACCGTGTCTTAAAGCCAGGTGGTGTCCTACTAACTCATGATGTTTCTTATGAAGATCCTAAAACACAAGCAGTTATCAATCAACTCAGTCAAACGATCAATGTTCATGTTACGCCTCTACAGTTAGACGATTGGCGACGACTCATTTTGGATGCTGGGTTTTCAAAATCTGACTATACACACGGCAAAATGACACTCATGTCCCCATTTGGAATGATTAAAGATGAAGGACTAGTTGATAGTATTAAGATTGTCGCTCGAGGATTAAAAAAAGAAAACAGAGAACAATTTCTCAATATGAGACGATTTTTCAGTAAAACTGGAAAAAATCTCTGCTATATTGCTCTTGCCAGCATTAAATAATAACAAGGAGGATAAAAATGGCATATATCGAAAAAATTGAAGCAAATAAAGTACTAGATTTAAAAAAGGAAGTTCCTATTAAAGAAGATCAAATGCTCAGCAAAACACTCGTACAGCGAAAAGACTTGGGAATGACTCTTTTTTCTCTTGACAAGGGACAAGAAATTGGTCGCCACACCTCTCCAGGGGATGCCATGGTCAATATCCTAAGCGGACAAGCCATTATTACCATAGGAGACAAGGAATACACTGTATCTGCCGGTGAAACCATCATCATGCCTGCCGATATTCCCCATAGTTTATTTGCTAAAGAAGCTTTTCAGATGTTACTTGTGGTTGTGAAACCGGAGGTTTAAGATGTTTGAAAACTTATTAACAGCCATCACCTATCACGACCAACAAATTGCGAGCCGCAACCTTAGTAAAAAGCTTGGTCTCAAAGAAACACTTGTTTTGTACGCCATGGCAAAAGGAGAAACCATCAGCAATGAGTCAAGCCCTAACACAAAGTTACTAATGGTTCTTGAAGGAAGACTGTTGTTGACTAAAGACGAGGATAGCCAGTTACTAGAGGCAAACAGTCTCACAACCATCCCAGCCAATCAACGACATCACTTAAAAGCGGATACCAATACAAAATTATTACAATTAGAATTACCAGATTAAAAATGATATCAAAAAGCCTCTATCATAAAGATAGAGACCTTTTTTGACTATTTTTATAGGGATGAAGACAAAAAAGACACAACTATCAGTAATACTGACTAACTCATCGTTAAAAATTAGAAGAAAAATTCATAATTTTTTCTCTATTAATCAGAGTTAAAACAAGCCCAGCTCGTGAAGGATAATTTCCACATCACTTTTTTGACTTCTATCCTCAAGCGCTTTTTTGACGGGTTTGACATGATCGGTGATAATGCCATCAACATCTGACGTGACAAATTCATCAATTGACTCAGGCGTATTCACAGTCCAAACAATCACTTTTTTACCCGTTTCTTTAATAGTCGCAACATTATCATCGGTTGCTTCTCCTTCTTCCATAATGAGGTAATCACCCTTTAAATCTTTCAGATTTCCGATATTAAAGAAGTAAAGATAGCCTGTTTCAATTTCCGGATAGTTTTTTTCGGTATATTCGATGATATCATAATCAAGTGACAAGATAACAGCCTTGTCGCCAAGATGGTTGTCTTTGATTTGTTTGACCACATCATCAACCATCTGATAATCAGCACTATCACCCTTTAACTCGATAAACAAGCCAATATTATCTTTTGAAGTGGCAATCAATTCTTCCAAAGTTGGTACCTTGGCAGTCGGCGCATCGTCTTCAAATTCATTGATTAAATCTAACGCCTTGATCTCTTGCAACGTCAGCTCCATCGGTGCCTTATCAACACCAGCGATACGATTAAAAGAACTATCATGATTGAGGATATAGTAACCGTCTTTGGTTCTTTGGACATCAATTTCAGTCCACTCCACCCCTTCAGCAATTGCACTTTCAATTCCTTCAATAGAATTTTCAACCCCTAAATCGCCACCACCTCTATGAGCAATCACGTCAATATGAGGATTAATTCTAAAAATATCGTTGAAAAATAAGGTGAACATAAGTGAAACTAACAAGATAAGTATGGTCATTACACCCATAAATGCCTTAAACGCATACTTTTGAAAACGGCCCAGCATCACTGGCTCCTCTGAATTTTTTATCAACTTAGCCATTAATGGCGTTAATATAACAGTTTGACCATCTTCCTTGTTAAATTGAAAAAATAAGGTGGTTAAACTATGGATAAAAAATGGCAAAGTCACAGAAGACACCATAGAGACGACAACCGTTGTGACCAACAATAATAGCCAATTAAAGAAACGATAAATACCAGTATTAACTGTTTCTAACGCTGAAAGCAAAGCTATCCCAGCACCAACAACTATAACAGCCAAGAGTGAGAGCACAAATAGAAAAGCGACAAATTTTGCCATTGCCTTTAGAGTGGCTTTCCAATGTTTTAAAAATAAGTGTCTGGCTTTTTTTAGTGACTCAAAAATATTATCCCCTGTTAGGGTAATATAATGAAAGGTAAAAATGTGAAACAGAGTCAATAAAAAAATAATACTGAGGGCCACTAGATAAAGGCCAAGATAAAGAGGCGTGCTATAGATGACCGAAGTGATAAAATTTGGAATTTTAATATTCCCAATCGAAGTAATCCCAAGACCTACACTAGCAATCGGCACTAAAATGGTTAAATAAAAAGCAACAAGTAACCCAGAGGGATTAAGAAGAGTTTTGACAGACTGTAGTCCAATCTTTAGGAGTTGCGTGCTCTTAACATAATGCCCGTCTTTTCCTTGTATCGCACTGAGTGCAATTAAGGAATTAACATCAATGCCAACAATAGCCACAAAAAGAAAGAGAGTAAGAAATAACATTCCCACACCCTGTGGACTAAAGACAAAACTCAAAAAATCCCCACTAGAGAGATTATCTCTACCGCTAGAAGCAATGAGAAAGTTTAAAATAAAAGAGTAAATCGGGAGAATAATAGCAGACAGTACAAGCTTTGTGACAAGCTGGTACTTGAGATAAACCCAAAAATTGGTACGGTTTTCTTTAATAACTCTCAACATAAAATATTCCTTCTAGTTTGTTTTGACTTTTTACTACAAAAATTGAGTTATCGCTCATGATCCCATCAAAAATTGGGGAGAAAAATTTCTGAACCATTTTATGATGATAAAATGAAAAGGATGCCTCCTTTGAAGACATCCTTTGTTTCTATTTAATCCTTTAAATAAAACACCAAATGCCATTCAAACTATGAGCCCAAAAACTCTCACTTCTCTTTAATCTTAAATGACACACATCTTGTAAATGAAAAATGATAATACTCAATGAATCAACGATTAATTTTTCAACGAAACATTGACTTCTTTATACACATTATAGTATAGCTGATTAATAATGGCAAATCATATCTATTACTAATTCTTTACTCCTTTCATTTATGATATAATGAAACAACATTAAAAGTTACTGAAATTGGTTTTATAATGATTAGAAAGTAACGTTATCTATACTAAAAATCAGTAGTGAAGGGAACACATATGATTGAAGCAACTGAATTGTTGGCTTATGAAATGAACCATCTAGCCAATGACAATAGAAGAGACAATACTTATCTTAGCAGTCTCCATCCCAATTATAAGGAATTCGGCGCCTCAGGCAGAATTTTTCATAAAAGAGACTTTGAAAAAATTGACCTGCCAGAAAGTCATTATCAAGTCATCAATTATGATGTTTTAGCCTTGTCTGAAACGTCATGCCTGGCTACTTACCAATTGATTGATACCCTGACTGGACAAAAAACCAATCGCAGCTCCATCTGGGTTATTTATCAGGATGATTGGAAATTGTTGTTCCATCAAGGAACCCTAGTGGACGAAGACTAATTTCTTGTTTTAATTTTTATCTATTTTGACAATAGACTTGCAAAAAACATGCAATCTGACAGTTGAATAGGGAGGTATGGTATGTGTGGAATGACTACCGATTTTTAAAAAAGCGAAAAATCATAAATCGGAGGCTAAGATGAATTATAAAATTAGAGCATTAAAACCATGCGAGATTAAACTACTGGATACCTTTCTATATGAGGCTATTTTTGTTCCTGAAGGCATAAAAGCACCACCTAAAGATGTCATCAACCATCCTGATTTGCAGAAATATATTTCAGATTTTGGCAAGAAAAGTGATTTCTGTTATGTGGCAGAAGTTGAGGGAAAGGTCATCGGTGCCGTCTGGACTCGAATGATAGAGGATTATAGCCATGTTGATGATGACACCCCCTCCCTTGCCATCTCACTTCTCAAGGAATACAGACATTTGGGGATTGGAACAAAACTGATGAAGCAAATTCTTTTGACTTTGAAAGAAAAAGGGTATAAGCAAGTGTCATTATCCGTTCAAAAAGCAAACTATCCCGTACACATGTATCAAAAAGTAGGCTTTGAAATAATTCATGACAATAAGGAAGACTACATTATGATATGTCAACTTTAGTTTTATAAACCAAATGAAGACGAAGATAAAAACAGTAAAGCAAAAAAGCCTTGACATCAAGGCTTTTTCTTGTATGGTAGATGCCCCTAAATTGAAAACAAACAAAATACTATTAAATTTTCCACTAAATTAGTTGATTTTTAAGACTTTAAATTTTCGAAAGAGAGAAAATTTTATTAACTCAGAAATGATATGGGACAAAATGGGACAAACTTAATATTTAAATTTTTGTTTTTGTTGAAAATTATATTTTGAGATTTCCTCTCTTTTTCGGTTGATTTCCTTCTCAGTCTCCTCAACTGCTTTTTCATTCTTCGTATCAATGAAGTGAATAATATTTTCTGAAGTTAAATTAATTAGTGTTTCTTTGCCTAAAAACATTGATAAATTTTTAACTTTGTTTTTTAAATCATCTATACCAAAATAGAAAATAAAAAATTGGAGTTTGTTTCTTAATTTTTTATGTTTTGTTAATTCAAAGAAATCAATAAATATTTCTTTATCTAATATATCTAATGAATGACCAAAAATAATTACATTTATAATATCAAGTTTCTGCAATTCTTTTGTTTCTATAAATGATTTGTACTTAAATCCTGTTTTTTTGATTATTCTTTGAAACGTTTTTTGGTAATTAATTAAGTCCTCATTAACAAAATTATCATTGTCTTCTATACCAAAAACAAGATTATTGTTATTAATTGAAGAATTACTAAAATTCTGTTTGCCATGGACGTAATGAATATGATTATCATCTAATCCATATTGTAGTTGAGCTGTGGTAGTGTAATTAAAACTTAGTATATTATCAATTTTATCAAACTTGTCAATAATTTTAATACGATTTTGTTGAATCATTTTATTTAAATTCTCTTTTTTATCTATATAAGCTAGATAAAACTCTAAATGATAGGTTAATTGATTAAGAGATGTCATTATTTTTTGATTGAACTCATCCATTAAAAAAATTAAAGATTTGTTTTTTATACCCTGTTTCTCAAATTCAATTCTTTCTGTCAGTTCATCAATAATAAAATTAATATGCTTGCTATTTTTTAGGTCTGAAAAATAATTTTTGGCTAACTCATTGGATTTTGTAGCACTATCATCTGAAAAATAAATAAAATCAGTATTTATATTTTTCAATTCTTTTTTTATAATAGATAAAGCTTTAACCAACTGAGAAATTTGATTTTCTAGATCATTCCAATTATTTATATTTTCTTTATTTGATAAAATAAATTTTAATATTTTATCTCTTAGAAATTGTCTTAAAAACTCATCATATATATATTCCTTACCATCATAATGAGTTAATTTATCTTTAACATATTTGTTTGATTCTACATTTTTTAACAATAACTCAACATCAATTTTATGTTTTTCATACTCTTTACTAATATTATTATATTTTTTTTTAATTGAATTAACTAAAACTTCTACATCATCTTTATTTTCACAAAACATTTTAATTGCACTAAAATATGCTTCATGTTTTTTTAAAGTCTTTTCTTCTCCTAAAAACATTAAATCTTGGAAAAAAATCTCACTATAGTTAGACATAAATTTTAAATCATCAAATTCAAGAGTGCTATTATTAACCATGATGGTTTTAATTTGTTTAATAATTTTATTAACCATTTCATATCTAAACCAAAATTTTCCAGGTGGTCTTGGAAAATTAAACATTTGTGAAAAAGAAACACCATCGTCAATATCAGGATTATAACCCACAATTTGACTAGCAAATCTTATAAAATCTTCATAACTAGTCTGTTTTCCCAATGCTAGATCGAAACCATTACCAATAATTAATATATTTTTTTCTTTCATTCTTATACTCCTTAAAAATATGGAATGTTATTAAAGTTTGAGACAAAGAAATAAATCACTTACAAACTCTTTAAATATTTTCATTCTCTAATATCACTTTAACTTTTCGATATAAAAATATTATATCTTGAGCATAGCTATTAGAATCATTATATTCTCTCGCTATTTTATAAATTATTGTTGAATCTAAATCACTATTTTGTAAATTTGTTCTTTTTCCCACAAATGAAATTAATTTATCGACACTATCATAATCATCTTTTGAATCATTCTGAGCAATATTTCGTGTTTTAGTATTTTTTAATTTTTCATATACTCTAACCAATCGAGGGCGTTCAAAATTCTCTTTTATTAAAATTGCTAAAACTATATATAAAGCACCTGAATTCAGAATATTTAAATTAGATAGAATAGAAAATTTTTTATCAAACTCAATAAGTTTTTCTTTAATATAATGTTGGCGTTTATCATCATAATTATCATTATCATATAATAATTTTAAGAAAGAAACGATGAAAAGAAATACCATTGTATATATTTGAAAAAAAGTATCACTTTTATCAGGATATAAAGCGCTTATATATCCTGTATAATACATTTGAGAGATATACCAATTTATTATTGAAGACAATAATAATATGCCAAGAATAAACGGAATATTGACTAGTTTTATTCTTTCAAAAATTATAACTATAGCAAAAATAGTTAACCAAAATAAAGGTGTCTGTAAAAACAATAAATCGTATAAAATAATATTTTGTCCAATTATATAATTTAATCTAACTGAAAATATATATCCTAAAAGGTTTAATATAGGAGTTAAAAAAATAAAAAAAATAATACTATGAATACTAATTTTTTCTTCAGTCTGACTAAAAAATCTAGTTGTAAAACCCTGATACATTGATAGCTTGATTTTATAAAATACCTTTGTTAAAAACATTTCTATTATAACGTTTATAAGTAAAAAAACAAGTGTATATTTAACCATTATTTATCTCCTTTTAAACATTATATAACAAAATATTCTTTTTATCTAATGCTATCTCAATTTTAATAGAATATTACGTTCAATCAAGCAAATAAAGCCTTGATATCAAGGTTTTTTCTTGTGTGGTAGATGTCCTGTAAGGCATTTTTATTTAATTGTCGCGGATAAAATCATTAGTAACTCCAAATTTAAAGATTTTTTATTTTTCTAATTCTTAATAATTTAGTGCTAGAAAATAATGATAATAAAAGGCAATAAATGAAATAATATTATATCTCTTTTTTTAAAAAAAGGGATATAATAAGAAGTAGGAATACAAATTATGATGGCAATATTATAGAAGATATGGTGCTCTCAAAAGGAATATTTAATTTTTTATGCCAGAAAGGAAATATTAAATGATGACATTTGGAAAATTTAAAAATTTACAACATGTATCTACTCATTTACCACAAATAAATATTCCTCGAGCAAAAAAACTGTTAATAAATACATTTCAACAGTTTCTATTAGAAAATCCTCCGTTTATAGAAGAGTTAAAAGAGTATTATTTTCAAGTTGTAAAAATTGCAAGTCGACGATCTTATGAAGAATTAGAATTGTTGTCAGATTATCTTTTATTTGATAAATTCTATCAATGGTGTATTGATAGAAAGAGCCTATTTTATGAAGTATATAAAGAATTTGAAGGAAAAACAATTATTATTCGCTCTGATAGCTTAGAGGATAAAGAAACTTTTTCAAGTGCAGGTTTGTTTAATTCTGTAGTTGTTAAAAATAATTCGTGTGATAGTTTAATAACAAAATATTGTGAACTTATTGAATCATTTTTTAGCCTTAGAACAATATATCAGTTAAATCTTGACAAAACAATATCATTTGAAAATTATATACAATCAATTGATGTTTTTTTTCAGGAATTTCTAGAAAGTAATGAAGATATTTCTGATCAAGTTTTTCCAGAATTAGACTTAGGTACTATAGACTTAATTTTCGATCAAATAGACTTATTAGCTGATTTATTTAAAATTTCAATTGATTCAGAGTGGGTATTAGAAACATTAGACAATCTAAAAATATCTATTGTAGGATTTAAATCCAATAATAAAACAGAGTTTAGCTGCGCTTTTGGACTCGGTAAAATTGTAGGAAAGACCTCAGCATATACGACATATTATAGATATAGAGAAAAAAGTGAAACCTTTTTTGATGTCAAAGGTAAGGATAGGAGGGTTGTTAATGGGTCTAGGTTATTCTTAGTACAGGCTAGAAAATTACATACCTCTCCTATCTCAAATAAATCACTTATTTCCAATAAAACAGATCAAGTTATATCATCTAATTTACTAAGTTATTATGGTGAGACGTATTCGGGTAAGTTATTATTATCTTATGACGTCATTACAGCATGGGACTGCTATATAAAAAATCTTGATAATAAGCCAATTGTTGTAGTTTTAGAAGGCAATGGCTTTGAACATGAGATTTTAAGATTTAGAGAATCGGGAGTTTCTGTTTATAAAGTATCAATCGAAAAATACGTTTTTTTACAACGAAATAGTAAAGCGAAACACTATGTCAGTGATCATGTTCTCAAAAATTTAATTCTGACAGAATATCTTCCTCAATACAAATACACTACTGGAGATGATAAGGCAAACGGTAAATTATTTATACCAAGCTTAGAAAAAAAGGTTCATGAGAGAAATTTCTTAGTAATAGAGAGAGTTTTTAGAGAATTCCTTAATTTAAATCCCGATGATAGTGGGGCATTACAAAATTTTTTAGAGAATATCCCAAGTTCAGTGAGGTGGAAAGAGAACTTGGTATCTTTAGATACTAGCTATGGCTTAGATTTATATAAAACTATAAATGAATTTCTTTTGGCAGATGATTGTGTAAGTATTCTTTTTGAATATAAACAATACTTACTGAAGCATAGGATAAATGAATCATTTTATTATTATCAAGAAAAGATATCAGACGATATTTTAGAAATGATTGCTAGAGATTATTATTATTTTAACTTAGATAAAAATCGAGTCAAAAATTTAAAGTTGAAGCAAGTACTATCATTTTATGAGGAAGATATCAATGGATTAGGCAATATTGATAATAGATTGAACTATATTGAACTGATTCAAAAAGTTAAATACACTGACTTTTTTAAAAAAAGAGTGACTAATAAAAAATATAAGTTTTTACAATTAGTTGTAAATATCGAAAGTGGTCTTTTTTATGATAAAAAGTTAGTTCCATATTTACTGAAAAATTATTTTATATACGATGAAAAAGATATTGAGATATTCCTTATGTTACAAAACTACGGTTTATTAGATACTGATATGTTAAAGGAAGTACCTGCTGATATCTTGGATTTTAAAAATTTTATAGATTCAATAATCACATTTAATGATGTGTATAAGATGATAGAAAAAGCGAAGGCTGTTGGCCAGAGTATCTCACCAGAGTTTGTTTACCAAAATTGTCGAGAGTTAATGTCGCTATATGAAAAAGTCAAAAAAACGAATCATAATATTTATTTAAGAATTTTTAGTGAAGAATATCAGAAAAACATTGAATTGTGTGATCTATATGCAAAACAAATCGCAAAAGAATTTGTTGATGATATTGGAAAATATAAGAAATATAGAACCGAATTATTAAAATGGTTTCGTTATAGTCAATATTTTGTAGAATTGATAGATACAGAATATAGGAAAAATTATTTAAATTATTGTTCACAAAGCTTTACTTATTTAAAGACAACACGCAATACTAGTATGGTAATTGGCTATGGATATGATAACGTGTGGTATAACGAAATAAAAAAAGAAGATAAAAGTCAAACAAATTTACATAAACTTCATAATATCATTCATCAAATTCAATTAAAAGCTGTTAATGAAATAGATAATAGTATAAATGAAAAAAGAATTAATCAACAAATTCCTATTCTAGGATTCTTTAGAAATTTTAAATGTTATTTATCAAGAAACTATTTAAAAATCTTTTTTGATTTGACAATTCATAAATCTGAAATAGTTTATTCTCAAAATTGTCTATCAATTGAATATACGGAGGCTCCACGTGGAAAAGAAAAAGGACATGATAAAGAACATATTGCTAGATTACATGTACTAGATAAATTACTAACCTTGTTAGCTAAGCATCTGAAACTTCCATATTTTTCTGAAATTAAGTACTCATTGACCAACTATAGATTGGTTGCTAAGGTTGAATTTGAAAATAGCATGGCAGAATCATTAAAAAACCAAATGCTATCTGACTTGATTTTATTAATTAATCTGACATTTGATTTTTCTAAAGTTGATAATAACAAAGTTTTTAGTTTTATCTCGAAAATTGACTATACTTTGTTGAGAGAGCTCCTTGATTCTACAATAGAAATTATGAACAATGCAGAAAATATAAATTATGAAAAATTAAGCAAATTATTTACAATAATTTCCCAAGATGAGAATATCTTTGAGAAACTTCAAAACTCTAAAAGAAAGAAGAAAATTTTGTTGAGTATTATCAAATAGACTGAAAAGAAATTATTGTAGACGGGGAGGATATGAAGTAAAAATAGCACGCTTAACGCCACGTTTTTATTTTAGTGAACAAAATCATCAAAAGATATCAAAAAATTTATTCATGGGACAAATCTCTTTTAACCAAGCAAAAAAGCCTTGAAATCAAGGCTTTTTCTTGTGTGGTAGATGCCCCCTACAGGGATCGAACCTGTGACCCACGGATTAAGAGTCCGCTGCTCTGCCAGCTGAGCTAAGAAGGCTAAAAGCTGTATTGGTACCGTTTATTCACGGCTTGTATTGAACCCGCACGCTATACGCAGGTGGGCAACGTGTTCCCAACTCAGTTGTTTCCGCGTGAAACGGCCTACATACTGTTAGGAGATCTTTGTTTCCCTAAAAATACAAAATTAGTCGGTCAACACAGTAATGTGAATTCGTATACCACAGCATTTCTTTATCATTATCATATCATATTTTAGGAAATTTTCAAGTTTTAGAGGCACTACAAACCACTCCAAACAAGTGCTAGTCATAAGCAATACCTTGTCGAACAAGGTGATTTCCGAACAAACTCAAAAGAGTTATTTCTTTTACTCTATAATTTAAAAACAAAATTTAGAGATTAAGAATATTCTCTTTTCAAAACACGATTATTCTGAAAAAGGTTGTTTTTTTAATTTTTCAATGATTTCTTGGCGACCTTTTAAGGCTCTTTCATATTTTCCAGTCTCATTTCCCTTAAAGTAAGTGGCTTGCTGGATTTTATCAGGTAAATATTGCTGATTAACCCATTTTTCTGGATAATTGTGAGGGTATTTATAATTTTGTGCATTCCCCAATTCTTTACTACCACTATAGTGCCCATCACGCAGATGCCTTGGAATTGGCAGATTTCCGTTTGAACGTAAGTCAGCTAGAGCAGCATCAATCGCAAGGTAGGCTGAATTGGACTTGGGTGACAGTGCCAAATCAATCACGACATTAGCAATCAAAATCCTGGCTTCAGGAAAACCAATTTTTTGAGCCGCTGAAAGAGCGGTGACGGTGTGCACTTGAGCATCTGGATTAGCCAAACCAATATCTTCATAGGCAATCACCATCAAACGCCGCGAAAGACTTTGAAGATCACCACTTTCAATCAATCTAGCCGCATAATGAAGGCTGGCATTGACATCACTCCCGCGAATTGATTTTTGCAGTGCCGACAAGACATCATAGTGCCCATCCCCATTTTTATCCATGGTGATATAACTGCGTTGTAGGCTATTTTCAATGATGTCAAGCGTAATGTGACGACTCCCGTATTCATTTGGAGAGGTTGACATCACCGCTAAATCAAGCGAATTGTAGGCAGACCGCAAATCCCCATTAGTAGCAGTTGCGATAAAATCAAGAGCATCTTCATCTAACTTAACGTCAAACTCAAAACCTCTTTCCTTGTCAGCAAGTGCGCGTTTTATGGCTTCTTTAATCTCATCATTTGACAGCGGTTCTAGTTCAAAAATTTGAACACGACTTCTAATAGCCGGAGTGACTGAAAAGAAAGGATTTTCTGTGGTTGCACCAATCATGATAATCTTCCCATTTTCAAGGAGTGGTAAGAGAAAATCTTGCTTTGTCTTATCAAGACGGTGAATTTCATCAAGTAGTAAGACGAGCCCTCCAGAAAACTTGGCTTCTTCTGCTAACTCTTGCAGACGTTTTTTAGTGTCCACCGTCGCATTAAAGGTTCTGAAGGCATATTTTGTCGTTCCAGCAATGGCACTAGCAATAGATGTCTTGCCGATACCTGGTAGCCCATATAAAATCATGGAAGATAACCTATTAGCAGCAACCATCCGTTGGATGATTTTCCCTTCTCCGACCAAATGCTTCTGCCCGATAACCTCTGAAATATCTCGTGGTCGCATCCGCAAAGCTAAATTGTTTGGCATAGTCTTTCTTCCCTTCTCTAATACTCGTTTCTTCCTATTGATTATACCATAAGACCAAAAAGATAAAGTAAAAACACTACTTTTTATGTGCGGTCATATCCGACTTTAAATGGTTAGGTCTATGATATAATAACGATAAGAATAATGACTAAACAACAATTTTTTATTAAGAAAAACCAACAAAAATAAAGGAGATATTAAATGACAAGTTCTCGACTAGAAGCCTTTAGTGACGGTATTTTGGCAATTGTTATCACCGTTATGGTTATTGGCTTAAAAGGACCCGAAACAGATTCTTTACGCTCACTACTTGCCACAGTTCCTGGCTTACTTGCCTATATTTTAAGTTTCATCTATGTTGCCATTTATTGGAATAATCACCACAACCTGATGATTAGTATCACAAAAGTGAATGGCAGTATCCTTTGGAGCAACAATCTTTGGCTCTTTTGTGTTTCTCTCATTCCTTGGTCAACCGACTGGGTTAGCCGTTTTTATACTAGTACCTTACCAGTGATGGTTTATGGAGTTATTCTCTTTTTTACAGCCATCTCCTACTTTATCCTTCAAAATCAAATTATTAAATACAGTGATCACTCTAAAATCATCAAACGTATTATTGGAAAAGACCTGAAAGGAAAAACCTCCACAGCTATTTATATTCTATCTATTTTAATATCCCCATTTTCAGTCTTTCTTGCAGAAATAGGTTACATTACCGTTGCAGCCATCTGGTTTATCCCAGATAACCGCTTTGAAAAAGCTCTCGGCGATAAGTAAAAATGAAGAAAATACAAAAAAGCACCTTTTGGTGCTTTTTTTGAAGGCACAACCTATAAGTAATTGACAAATTATTAGGGTTGTGATAAACATTGAGATAGATAAACACAATCATCTTTTTAAAGCTATTATCACAATTTTACTTAAGGTTTTTAATAAAAAAGGAGAAGAAAGATGCGAAAAAAATTTATTGTTTTCTGTGGTATGATTGTTATCCCAATAGTAATGATAGCCATTAATATTATTCCAGCTCAGGCAACGACTGCAAACATCCCTGATAACACTTTCAAAACTTATCTCAATCAGAAACTCAATCAAAGTGACGATGCCGATATTACTTTGGAACAGTTAGCAACTATCGAACAAATAGAACTCCCAGCTGGAGTCTCTGATCTTGAAGGGATACAATATTGTACTAATCTCACTTTTTTTAGAGATAATGGCAAAGGTCTCCCTTTAAATTATCAAAAAGTTGGAGAGTGTACATCATTAACATTTTTAGCGTTCATGAATTGTGGTATTGAAGATATCAGTTTTATTGCTAACCTTAACAATTTAACTTATTTGAATCTTTGGAATAACGATATTTCAGATATTAGTGCTCTTAAAAATCTCAACTCCTTAACAACATTAGATCTTAGTCACAACCATATCATGGACATGTCTCCTATTGCTGATTATGTCGATAACATGACTAATTACTGCCACTTACACAGTCAAAGCATTAACATAACGGCAACCTGTGATAAGGAGGAAGATGGTTTTTGTGTCATAGAAAATCCAATTATTGGAATACACGGGGAGGCTGTGGCCCCTATAGAAATCGATCCAAATAGCGCGACCTATGATGCTCAAACAAATACGTTTAAAATTGCCAAAGACAAAGAAAAATTCATTTTTCGTTTTCATCAAAACACCAAAAATGAAAATCCTTTAAAAGATTTTGAAAATCTATATCAAGGTAATGTTTCCGTCACCATCAACCATCCCCTTCCAAACATCCTCAAAAACGTCTCACTTGCTACAACGGATGCTGTTTATACCTATGATGGAACGGAACATCCTGCTATGAAAGCTCATTCGGTTGATGAAAACGGACACGATGTCACAATTGATTATAGCCTTGATGGGATTAATTGGACCAGCGACATTAATGAAATCACCGCAAAAAATGTATCTGATAGTAAAACAATTACCGTCAGGGCTCGAGTAGAGGGCGTTTATGAAGGTAGTATTATTCAAACACAAAAATTAGACATTGTAAAAAGAAATATTATTTTAACATCAGAAAGTGCAGTAAAAAATGACGACGGCAAACCTCTTACCAATCCAAATGTAACTGTTAAAGGAGAAGGATTTGCTGAAAATGAAGGGGCTAGTTTTGCTGTAACTGGCAGTCAGAGTGGCGTTGGTAGTTCCGATAATGAATTCACATATACTCTAAACGACAACACTCTAGCAGAAAATTATGATATTCAAGTCACTTATGGAACTCTTGAAGTGAAACCAGCTATTCATACAGTGACTTTCATCAATGACGATAATACCTATGCAAGAGTTAATGTTCAAGACGGACAAACAATTGCTGGGGATGAGTTAATAGATCAAAAGATGCCAATCCCACCAACAAAAGATGGCTCTCTCTTCAAAGAATGGAATACTAGTGCAGATGGGAAAAAGGTGAGTTTTACTGAAACAACCGTGGTTAACCAAGATGTCACTGTGTATGCTATTTATAGCTTAAAAGCATCTCCTATCACTGAAGTACCTGTATTAACAGTAAGAGATGCTAGTATTAAACAAGGAGAACAGCTAGACTTAATGACTCTTGTAGTAGCTGCTGAAGATAAAACAGATGGCGATTTGACAAAATCTGTAGTTTTAGTTGATGACGGTGGTTTTAAAGCGGATAATATAGGACAATACAAAATAACGTTTAAAGTCACTAATCGTTTAGGAGCAAGTACCACCAAGACAGCAACAGTGACAGTGACAAAAAAAGATGACCCTACTACTGAATCAAACCATAAAACAGCCACACCGAAAAAGGAGAAAACAGACAATTCAACAGTATCAGGAAAACTTCCAAAAACAGGCGACAACAACAACCGATTATCCTTGTTTGGAGTTTCTGGACTAATAATATTAACAGTAATGATTATTAGAAAAAGAAATTTGACACAATAAAAAATACCCTGAAGCCTTAATGAATTGCTCTATCAAAAATACTAAGAGTCTTTAATAGATAATACAAAAAAGCACCTTTCGGTGCTTTTTTTATTTTTAGGATTTAGATTCCTATAAATTGAATCATATGAGTAAAATAGTTACCACCAATAAGGAAGCACATGGTGGAGGAGTTTATTATTATAGGAATCTAGAGAAATTTTACTCCTTTTAATTTTATTTGTCAAATGATTTTATCTCGTCAGCAATCGTCAAAAAATCATCTCATATTTGCAAGAGTCATGGCAAGCATTTTTAAAAAACTAGCTTTTCCTCTGACTTTAGTCAGTTCCTTTTGACCTAACAACATAAAGTCTACAACGCTTTGAGGTGCCTTATATTTGTTGGTCATTAAATAAAGCGATACCTCATGAGCAAGCCTTACAATGACAGCATCATCTTGATCTTTTTGATACTCAGCAAAAGCCTTCAAAAAAATGGTATAAAGATTCGAATCTTTTTTTACCTCACTATCATTTAAAACAGCCATAAAATATTTGTCATATGTCATGAACCTATCCATCTCCTTCAACTCATGATAAAATCGTTCATTGTTATTATACCACTAAATGTTTTTGACCCATAGTATGATATAATATTAGCAAGTTAAATTAACCTAACTGATTCAAACTATTCAATATAAGTCTAACTTATAAGTGTACTAAAAGGTGTACTAAAAAATAATAAATAAAATTAAAGGCTCAATAAAGCCTGTTAAACCAACCATTACAAGACAAAGGAGATAGATTATGGCAAAATATGACTTATAGTCTAGGGTATTTGATAAAGGTTAGAGTAGTCTAGAAAAGCCTATTTTATTAAAGTTTCACAGTTTGTCATAATCACTACATAGTACTAAAAAACAACTCAAGGTGTACTAAAAAGCGTACCAAAATGATGAGTTCAGCAGGCAAGAAAAAAGGCACCTCTAAGGGTGTCTTTTAATCTTGATTAAATAAAAAAGGTAGGAAACTTTTAGGCGACTTACACACAGTAAGCTTACATGATATACTAACCGTTAGATTAATATTTTTGCGACACTAAAAGAATTACTACCTTACCTTTAATATAATTATAAAGCGTTTTTTTCAAAATGTCAATTAATTTGTTAGCAAATATCTAATTGATTTGCATGTTTGGGGAAATAATCTCTTGATCCAATATTGCAAATTGAAAGTAATGTTCTGTTTTTTTGATCTGTATTTTTAACATAATGATTTTTACAAATCCTATAAACTGTGTTAACGAAAATATCTGATATTTGAATTAAATCCTTGGTTTTAGAATCTTTGTATTTAATAGTTACCTTTTTAGTATAGTTATTCTTAATACATAGTTCAATCTTTAAATACTCTTCGAGACTATTTAGAGACTCAACAGACTGATTTCTTTCGTCTATTAACATGTACAAGTTAGAATGTTGATCATTAGTATTTCTAAAAATTTTTTTAACTGTGAGTCCTACAAAATAGTTAAAAGATATAGACGGGTATTCTTTCAAATTTGGAGTTAATTCGTAATTGTCTATTATTTTGAAATGGAAAGTTATATCTGTTCGATCTCTCAAACGTTCGAATATAAGTTTCTTCATTCCATAAGGCATCTCAGAGCCCTTGATTTCATCTTTTATATCAAATTTACAATCTGGATGATTTTCCAAATAATCTTTTTTTGCTTGTCTATACTCGCGTATCACTTTATGATGTTTAATACATTCAACCATGCATATAACAAAAAATCTATTTTTTGGACTTCTACTATTTGTTATTGTTCCTGCTTCATCTACATATAATTTCATTTTTATTTTCCTTGCTAGAATTACTAATATATTATACCAATTTTATAAGGTATTTGCTATACGTTTTTTCGTTGTAGTTAAAACAGAATAATATAAAAGTTTTTAATTGTACATTCTATCATTGATTCTAAATTTTTCCTTTAATCAATACGATACTTTCTCCCTGTTCTCATCCAGTTTTTGTTGTACCACTCAATCACGGCATCTCTTGGAAATTTGTCGTATCCACCTTTATTTTTTATCACTGGAAAATCATCCAGAGTTAAAAACCGATACTCGAATGTTTTTGTATCTTTAGTTCCTAGTAACATTTCTGAACACTGCGCCTTTGTTAGTTCTAATGGATAACGATGTTTTTCATCGTTAACTATCGTCATCACTTTCAACGCTTTAGCTTTTAAACCTTCCTCAAACATATCAAATAATTGATCCATTAGTTCATCCATATTTTTTCTCCTTTTTTCTTACTACAAATATGTTATTCCATCTTCACTTTTTTGGAATAAAAGACAAGAGTGACCCACCGCCTCCACAGAAAACTGCTTCATGGGCGTTAGACCACTCTTATCTTCACTTAGATTGTATATCAATATCATTATTTTTACAAGAGAAAACAAAGGTGAATAAAAAAGATAAGCGTCCGCGCACCTATGGGTGCTCGAAGGCTCATCCTCTAAATATATTATATAATAAAACCGCCTCTTTAGAAAGATATCTTATATTTTAATTTACTGGGTGTTTTTTTATGATAGGACGTTTCATCCTATCCTTTATGGGGTAACGTTTCGTTCGGTCAGCTATCTAATGTCGCGTTTTGCGACGGTAGCTATATTACACTACCTTGTTAAAACCTCGCTATACCTTAGTTCCCTTATATGCAAAATAATTCCGGTATTTTTCAATACTTAGATAAACAAAAAGCTCTTTATAGTTATTCTCATCATAATAGTATTGTGTAGTAGTTTCTATTGATATATCTTATAATATTTTTTTCTATATCCATAAAAAATTCTCTTTTAAAATGATATAATATTACATAGTAATATGCATTAATGTGCAATGTCTGATCCACATTAAAAGCTGACAAGGAGATTTATATTATGAAAAAATTATTTGCTTTAGGATTAGTGATTTTTTCAGTCGCAACACTAACTGCTTGTTCTTCAGGTGACACAAAAAGCGAAAGCGCACCAGCGGAAGACAAAGTAGAACAAACAACAGAAGCAAAAAAAGATGATAAGAAAACTTATCAAATCGGTGATGCAATTATATTTGATGGAGAGGCTACCATAACTATTAAAGGCACTAATTTCACCGATGAAAGAAATCAATTTGATGAAAGCAATCCAGATAGAGTTTTAACAATTACTTACGATGTTGAAAACCTATCTGATGATGATTATGTTATCGGATCAGAAATTTCATTGTATGTAGACGGTAAAAAAATGGATACATATCCTGTCAACAACACAATAAATACCATTTCAGCAGGACGTTCATATGAAAATGCTACTGCTTCTTTTGGTGTTTTTGGAGAAGGAGAAATGGAATTAGAAGTTGAACCTTCGTGGAGTTTTACTGCAAAACCACAAATCGTTAAATTAGACGTTCAATAAAAGAAAACAAAAAAGCCACGTTGTGTGGCTTTTTTTCGTTATCTCGGCTCTTCAACCATGCCATAATATCCTCTAAATTGGGTGTACAATACAAGTATCCTATTTCTTTTCCTGTAGATTGCTGACCTAGTTAAACCTTTTATATCTTTAGCTTATCAACTTAATTCACTACAACAGTGATCAGGAAGATTATGGTGACTCATTCAAAATGTCCTTTTTATTAAATTATTGATAGGTTTTTTATTTTGGAAATTTCTAACTATAGAGTCTAGGAAAGACAAAAGGGTATTTTATTTCTTAATTTGAAACAATATCATTATCATATAAAGAGATATAAATTAATCTATTTAAAAACGTTTACTCTCACAATATTTTTTCTATCTATATCCATATAATTCTTTCCACTTTACTTACAAATAAACTTTTATTTCACTCTTATTATATAAAAAATTCTTTAATTAAATGAACATATATTATTATAGAAAACAATTTCAACAATTAACTAAATTTCTTTTATTCTATTATACCACTAAATGTTTTTGACCCATAGTATGATATAATATTAGCAAGTTAAATTAACCTAACTGATTCAAACTATTCAATATAAGTCTAACTTATAAGTGTACTAAAAGGTGTACTAAAAAATAATAAATAAAATTAAAGGCTCAATAAAGCCTGTTAAACCAACCATTACAAGACAAAGGAGACACATTATGGCAAAATACGGCTTTCTTTCCATTTTAGAAGAAGAGCTTGACAAGGCCTTTCACTATGACTATGCCATCAACTGGGACAAGAAAAACCATGCAGTTGAGGTCAGTTTTATTCTTGAGGCTCAAAATACTTCTGGGGTTGAAACGATTGATGACGATGGGCAAGTCGTTAGCGAGGATATCACCTTGGAAGATTTTGTCTTGTTTTATCACCCTGATAAATCTCGTTTTGAAGAAACCGATTATCTCATCACCATTCCCTATCAACCCAAAAAAGGGTTTTCTCGTGAGTTTCTTAGCGTTTTTGCCAATCATCTCAATGACGTGGCAACGGATGGCTTGAGTGATTTAATGGATTTTCTAACTGATGACAGTCAGGAAGAATTTGTGATGGACTGGAAAAAAGAAGGTTTTGAAGACGAACTCGCTCAAATCACTGAAACCACTTTTTTCCCTTATCCTAGATATTGAGAGGTGCTTATGGACACGTGGCAAGAATTAAAAGTCATTAGCAATCGTGAAGCCCAAGAGATTATCTCTAATCTCCTCATCGAAGCAGGTAGTCAAGGGGTAGCTATTGAAGACAGTGCCGACTATTTAGGGCAGGTTGGCCGTTATGGCGAAATCTTCCCAGAGATTAACCAATCTGATGAAGTAACCATTACCGCTTACTACTCGGAAAATATAGTTATTACTGATGTGAAAAACAAGCTTAAAAATCAGTTAGAGGTACTTAAAAAAGAAGCTCTCATCACTGGTGATTTGCGCTTTGAAACAAAAGAATTAGCAGAAGAAGACTGGGCAGATCAGTGGAAAAAATATTATGAACCAACAAGAATTACCCACGATTTAACTATCGTTCCCAGCTGGACAGACTACCAAGCAAGTGATAGCGAAAAAATCATCAGGCTTGATCCGGGAATGGCTTTTGGAACAGGTACCCATCCGACCACAAAAATGAGTTTGTTTGCTTTGAGCCAAGTCATCCGTGGTGGAGAAACAGTCATTGATGTCGGCACAGGGTCTGGTGTCCTTTCAATTGCCAGTTCCCTACTAGGTGCAAAGGATATCCACGCCTACGACCTAGATGATGTTGCTGTTCGAGTGGCAAAAGAAAACATCGCCTTAAATGCCACCACAACTAACATTTCTGTTGCAACCGGTGACCTTTTAAAAGACGTTAAGATTGAGGCTGACATCATTGTCGCTAATATCCTTGCTGATATTTTAATCCATTTAACCGACGATGCCTATCAACTCGTTAAAGAAAACGGTTATCTTATCATGTCTGGCATCATCTCAGACAAATGGGAAATGGTTAAAACAGCTGCTGAAAAAGCCGGATTTTTCTTAGAAACCCATATGATACAAGGGGAATGGAATGCCTGTGTCTTTAAAAAAACCAAAGATAAAACAGGTGTGATTGGAGGCTAAATGCAACAATATTTTATCAAGGGACTTCCTTTAACCACGCGCCTAATCATCGAAGACAAAGAAACAATTAAACACATGTTTTCAGTGATGCGACTGACCACTAATGACAAAGTTACTCTGGTCTTTGATGATGGGATCAAACGTCTGGCACAAGTCACCAATCGCGAAACTTACGAACTTGAAATCCTCGAAGAACTAGCAGAAAACGTTGAATTACCGGTTGACGTGACCATCGCTTCTGGTTTTCCAAAAGGCGACAAGTTAGAGTGGATTGCTCAAAAAACCACTGAATTAGGAGCAAGTAGCATATGGAGTTTTCCTGCTGATTGGTCGGTCGTCAAATGGGACGCCAAAAAACTAGCTAAGAAAAAAGAAAAATTAGAAAAAATTGTCACGGGTGCTGGCGAGCAAAGCAAACGCAATCGTCTACCAGAAGTGCAGTTGTTTGCTAGTCAATCTGACTTTTTAGCGCAATTCTCCCGATTTGACAAGGTCTTAATTGCCTACGAAGAATCTGCCAAGGCTGGAGAAAAATCTCAGCTGGCTAAAACCCTCTCTACTCTCAAAAAAGGGGAGAAACTCCTCTTTATCTTTGGACCAGAAGGGGGCTTATCGTCAGCAGAAATTAAAACCTTTGAAAAAGAAGGGGCCATCACTCTTGGTCTTGGACCAAGAATCCTACGGACAGAAACTGCTCCACTCTACGTTTTGAGCGCTATCAGTTATGCGTTAGAACTTGATGAAGGGTAAGTGGATAGGTAAGCTTTAAACTAACAGCAAAAAATCAAGAGGCTAGGAACATAAGTTCTTAGCCTCTTTCTTATTTATTCTTGGTCATTAATTTTAAATAAAACTTCTAAGGGATTACTCATCAATCATTTTACTTTTAACGTAAGCGTCTACCAAACGTTCAGTCGCTGCCACCGAATCAATATGACTGCGTTCATACGAATGACTTGACTCTACACCTGCACCAATAAGCGCATGCCTTACTTCTGCTCCTGCTCTCATAGCTGCCGACGCATCACTCCCATAGAAAGGATAAATATCTAGCTTATAAGGGATTTGCTTACTTTCAGCCAGCGCTACCATCTGTTGACGCAAGCCATAATGGTATGGTCCTGAAGCATCTTTTACACAGATAGAGACGGTGTACTCATCTGTTTGCTGGTCATCCCCCATTGCCCCCATATCAACCGCTAAATACTCAACAGTTTTTGCAGGAATACTTGAGTTGGCACCATGACCTAATTCTTCAAAGGAGCTGAAATAAAAATGCATCGTATAAGGCAAGGTTACTTGCTCTTTTTGATAAACGTTTAAGAGATTTAACAAAATTGCCGCTGAAATTTTATCATCCAAATGACGTGATTTGATAAAACCAGACTCAGTCACAACCGTTCTTGGATCAAAAGAGATAAAATCCCCAACTTCAATCCCTAAAGCACGTGTTTCTGCTTCATTGGTCACTTTTTCATCAAGACGAACTTCCATATTGGCCTGGTTACGCTCAGCGCTACCTGCATCCTTATAGACGTGAACACTGGTTTGATGCATTAAAATAGTGCCAGAAATGCTCTTTCCATTTTTACTCACATGAACAGTACAATTCTCGCCCTCAATCGCATTGTAAACAAAACCACCAATCAAATCTAGCTTCAAACGCCCATCAGGTTTAATGGCACGAACCATTGCTCCTAAGGTATCCAGATGAGCTGTCAACAAGCGATGTTTCTCATCATTTTGACCGGTTATGGTAACCATCAAACCATCTTTGGGGGTTCTTTTGGCGGTGTAGCCCATTTTTTCCACTTCATTTTGGACATAGTCCATAATCTCGGTTGTATAGCCTGTCGGTGAGGGAATGGCTGTTAATCTTTTAATATAGTCAACGGTTGGTGTCATCTTTTCTCCTTAAACTGTTTTGCCCTTATAGGTAAAGACCACATTTGGAAATTCATTGTCCGTGTCTTTGTCTGCCATAAAAGCACTAGCGTCTTTTTTTATCTGAACGAGATCAATTCCTTGTGCCTTAGCGCCATAGACACAACCACAATAGCACTGACGATAGATGTCGTATTCAGCACACATCTCTACAGAACGTCTGTAGCCATTGTTTTTCTTTAAATCGCTCGGTAAATACTGGGTAGTGTATAATTTTTGCACATCAATTCCCACTGCATTAATCACTTGTGAATTTTTATGAGGACTGATGGTCAAGGCACTGCCAAAATAATCAAAACCAAGCTCAACAGCCTTTTGAGCAGTTGTGTCTAGCCGATAATCAAAACAAACCTTACATCTATCGCCACCTTCTGGTTCATTTTCCAAACCACGAACGACTTGTTTAAACTCATTGGGTTGATAAGGCGCTGATAAAAATTGAACCGATTCACCTGTTTTTGCATTAAAATCATGGACAAATTTTTTAGTCACATAAGCTCTTCTTTCATATTCAACCTTGGGATGAATATTAGAATTGGCAAAATAAATGGTAATATCACAATATTGTGAAAGGTATTCTAAGGTATAAGTGCCACAAGGAGCACAACAAACATGCATCAAAACACTAGGTCTTTGGCCTTTTTTCTGCCAATCTGCCACCATTTTTTGCATGACATTATCATAATTAATTTTTTGATTGGGATTTAAATTATCCAAAATCTCTTGTAAATCAATCATAAGTTATCCTTTAATTTACTGATATTCTTAATCGTCATTCTTAACCATTATACCATATTCAAGTATCTTCGCCTATAGGTTATTTTACGACAAAACAGTGCTATAATAGCTTTTTTAAAAAGATTATTTCTCAAAAACTTTCTTTTTTTAGCCTAAACATGATAAAATAGGTACAACACAGAAATAAACGTGAACCTTAGTTGTTCAATTAGTAAGGGAAATGATATGCCTAAAGAAAGAAATTATACCGGTCAAGAAGTGGTTGATTTGGCCGCGACATATATTAATCAAAATGATGTCGTTCTTGTGCAAAAAGCTCTGGATTTTGCGACACAGGCACACGATGGACAATTCCGTAAATCAGGTGAGCCTTATATCATCCACCCTATACAAGTTGCGGCTATCTTAGCACAACTCCATCTAGACGCTACAACAGTCGCTTGTGGTTTTTTACATGATGTCGTGGAAGATACAGACTATACTCTGGATGATTTAGAAGAAACCTTTAGTAAAGATATCCGTATTATCGTTGATGGGGTTACCAAATTAGGTAAAGTCAAATACCGTTCGCACGAAGAACAGTTGGCCGAAAATCATCAAAAAATGTTGATGGCTATGTCACAAGACATTCGCGTTATCTTAGTCAAACTGGCTGACCGTTTGCACAATATGCGGACGCTAAAACACCTTAGAAAAGATAAGCAAGAACGTATTTCTCATGAAACAATGGAAATCTATGCACCACTTGCGCATCGTTTAGGAATTAGTAAAATTAAATGGGAGTTAGAAGACCTCTCTTTTCGTTATATTAACGAACATGAATTTTATAAAATTTCTCGCATGATGAGAGAAAAGCGTAGAGAACGTGAAGCACTTGTGGAAGATATTGTTAATAAAATCAACCAATACACAAAAGAACAGGGGCTTACTGGTGATGTTTATGGTAGACCAAAACATATCTACTCCATCTACCGCAAAATGCGTGACAAGAAAAAACGGTTTGATCAGATCTTTGATTTAATTGCCATTCGCTGTATCATGGAAACACCAAGTGATGTCTATGCCATGGTTGGCTATATTCATGAACTTTGGCGTCCAATGCCTGGTCGTTTCAAAGATTATATAGCAGCTCCAAAAGCCAACGGCTACCAATCCATTCACACAACAGTTTATGGACCAAAAGGACCGATTGAAATTCAAATCCGTACCAAAGAAATGCATCAAGTGGCCGAGTATGGTATCGCTGCTCACTGGGCTTATAAAAAGGGTGTTAAAGAAAAAGTTAATTCTAAAGAGGCGACTTTTGGCATGCGGTTAATCCAAGAAATCGTCGAACTACAAGATGATGCCGCAAACGCTAAGGACTTCGTCACTTCAGTGAAAGAAGATATCCTGGCAGAACGCATCTACGTTTTTACCCCAAATGGTGCTGTCAAAGAATTACCAAAAGACTCTGGACCAATTGACTTTGCCTATGCCATCCATACACAAGTTGGTGAAAAAGCAACTGGTGCAAAGGTTAATGGTCGCATGGTGCCACTAACTGCCAAACTAAAAACAGGTGATGTTGTGGAAATTGTGACAAATAGCAATTCGTTTGGCCCTAGCCGAGATTGGATTAAAATTGTTAAAACCAACAAAGCCAGAAATAAAATTAGACAATTCTTTAAAAATCAAGACAAAGAACTCTCTATCAATAAAGGAAGAGAACTTCTTATTGAATGTTTCCAAGAGCATGGCTATGTTGCTAATAAATTCCTTGATAAAAAACATATTGAAGCTATCTTACCTAAAGTAAGCTATAGTAGTGAAGAAGCGCTTTATGCTGGTGTTGGATTTGGAGAAGTCAGTGCGCTTAGCATTTTCAACAAACTAACTGAAAAAGAGCGTCGTGAAGAAGAAAAAGCTAAGGCTGCTGCTGAAGCCAATGAACTCCTTAAAGGTGGCGAAATTAAACATGAACAAAAACCATCACAAGCACTTAAGGTAAGAAGTGAAGATGGTGTGATCGTTCAAGGTGAGTCAGGTCTTTTAATGAGGATTGCAAAATGTTGTAATCCAATTCCTGGAGATGATATTTCAGGCTACATCACTAAAGGTAGAGGAATTGCCATACACCGTTCAGACTGCCAAAATCTTAAAAGTCAAGAGAATTATGAACAACGTCTTATTGACGTCGAGTGGGATATGACAAATGCTAACAAGGAGTATCTCGCTGAAATTGATATTTACGGTCTCAACCGTGGTGGGGTCTTAAATGATGTCCTTCAAACCCTATCAAATAACACCAAAAATATCTCCTCAGTCAATGCTCAACCAACCAAAGATATGAAATTTGCTAATATTCATATTGCTTTTGCTGTTAGCAATCTTGCCGCACTAACAACAGTCGTTGACAAGGTCAAAAGTATACCAGATGTCTATTCTGTCAAACGAACCAACGGGTAAAAAAGATGAAAATTATCATACAACGTGTTAAAGAAGCTTCTGTTTCTGTCAAAGAAGAAACCATCGCCAAAATCAATACAGGTTTTCTGCTATTAGTTGGCGTTGGACCAGAAGATTCCCAAGAAGATATTGATTATGCTGTTCGCAAAATCATTAATATGCGCATTTTCTCTGACGAGAATGATAAAATGAATTTAGCCATTCAAGATATTAAAGGAAGCATTTTGTCTATTTCACAATTTACCTTGTTTGCCAATACAAAAAAAGGTAATCGTCCATCCTTCACCGAGGCCGCAAAGCCTGATTTGGCTAAGCAACTCTATCAAGAATTTAATCAGAGACTTTCAGCATTTGTTAGTGTCAAAGAAGGACTTTTTGGCGAAGATATGCAAATATCACTCATCAATGATGGGCCTGTAACCATTATTTTAGACACTAAAAATAAATAAACTTTTAAATAACTAAAAATCAGTTTTGCCTCTACAAAACTGATTTTTGATATGCTAAAACCCTCTGCCATATTTGACAGAGGGTTTTCTAGTTAATCACTAGGAAAATGTTTAGTTGTTAGCATAGCGTTTGTAAGCAAAGATACCTGCTAAACCGGTTACCACTAAACCTACTAAACTAAAGAGTAGAGTTGATGACTCCCCAGTTTTTGGAAGTGGTTTTTCTGGATGATGAACATTTGTAATGTCATAACCCTTAATCACTGTGGTATAACCTTTAACCGCATCTTCTGAGAGGCTATATTCGATTTTCTTACCATTCTCATATTCTGGAAGGTTCTCAAAACGATATGACCACTTGTCTTTAGCTGTCACTACAACATGTTTCACTTCTTTACCATTCGCATAAAGACGTACGGTAATAGACTCTGGTCTTAAACCATCTTTATTGTCAGCGTCATCCCATGTCTTCTTACCGACAACCTTAGTGGTGCTTGGGGTGTGGGTATTAGTTACATCAAAGCCGTCAATAGTAGTCTCATAACCTTTAACAGCCTCTTCTGTCACACTATAGACAATCTTTTGACCATCTTTAAATTCTGGTAAGTCTGTGAATTCATAAGTCCAGTTAGTTTTCTCACTAACAGTAACAGTTTGATCTGTCGCTTTTCCATCTGCTAGAAGAGTAAGCGTAATGCTTTCTGGACGGATACCGTCTTGGTTATCAGCATCATCCCATGTCTTAGTCCCTTTGATAGAAACTAGACTTGGTTTGTGAGTGTTAGTCACATCAAAGCCATCAATAGTAGTGGTATAACCATCAACAGCGTCTTCTGTCACACTATAAA
>NZ_JAENBO010000008.1 GCF_016481305.1 Streptococcus pacificus
GACAGATTTATTGCTTTTTTACTTTTTGACAGGTTACTTTCATAACCCTGCACGTTTGGTTTCTTGTCTTGTTCAGTTTTCAAAGGTCAAGCCTCTTTCGAGACAACTATTATATTCTAGCACCTCAACTTTAATTTGTCAATAACTTTTTCTTAAAAATTATAGTTTTATTTCTACCCGACCAACAGTAATAGCTGAGTCGTCAAAAACAGTGCACTTTTACGATGATTGACATTATAAAAGGTGACACTTAACATTATACTATAAACAAACGATTATTAACACTAAAACAATTATTTAAGTTTAATAAGACGCCTGCTTACGACATTCTTTTATATATTGATAAAAAAATGACGTAAACAAGCGTAAGCGCTATGTAAGAGTATAGCTTTTTTTACAATATGATGAGTGTTACCGCCGAAAAATCGGCGGTAGACCAGAGCTAGACTAAGAATACTATTATTCCATCATCATAACACTCAACAAAATTGATAAAAATTATACTAATTCAATAATTGCCATTGGTGCAGCATCCCCACGGCGTGGTTCAGTTTTAAGAATACGAGTGTATCCTCCATTACGTTCTGCATAACGTGGTGCAATTTCATTGAATAATTTTTGCAAAGCAGAAGTAGATGTATACTTTTCAGTTGATTCATCAAAGTTTTCTGATGCAATTTCGTTGCGAACAAATGCAGCTGCCTGGCGACGAGCGTGTAAATCACCACGTTTACCAAGAGTAATCATTTTTTCAACGGTTTTACGAATTTCTTTTGCACGTGCTTCTGTTGTCACAATAGATTCATTGATGAGAAGATCTGTCGTCAAATCACGAAGCATTGCTTTACGTTGTGAGCTAGTGCGTCCTAGTTTACGGTAAGCCATTTTTTCCTCCTGTTTTATTTATCGTTTTTTAATCCTAGACCAAGTTCAGACAGTTTTAATTTCACTTCTTCCAAACTCTTACGACCAAGATTTCTAACTTTCATCATTTCTGGTTCAGTTTTTTCTGTTAAATCATAGACGGTATTAATACCAGCGCGTTTTAAACAGTTATATGAACGAACAGATAAATCAAGTTCTTCAATGGTACGATCGAATACTTTTTCATTAGATGCTTTTTCTGTTTCTTTCATGACTTCAGTTGTTTTTGCAATTTCGGTTAAGTCAGTGAAAAGGTTTAAGTGTTCAATCAAAACACGAGCCGATAAGCCTAAAGCATCTTCAGGTATAATTGTCCCATTTGTCATAATTTCAATCGTTAATTTATCAAAGCCATCATTACTACCGACACGGGCAGGTTCAACTTGATAGTTAACTTTTTTAACAGGCGTATAGATTGAATCTACTGCCAATGTTCCAACAGGTGCATTTTCTTTTTTATTCTCTTCAGCAGCAACGTAACCTCTGTTAGTTTCAACGGTTAGGCTCGCTCTAAAACTCGCCCCTTCGAGAATAGTAAATAAATAATGATCTGGATTAATAATTTCAATATCACTATCTGTTAAAATGTCTCCTGCGGTAACTTCCATAGGTCCTTGAACATCAAGTTCAATTGTCTTTTCGTCTTCAACGTGAGATTTTACAGCAAGTCCTTTAATATTAAGAATAATTTGCATCACATCTTCACGCACACCAGGAATAGTATCAAATTCATGGAGTACTCCATCAATTTTAATTGATGTTACTGCTGCACCTGGAAGTGAAGATAAAAGAACTCGACGAAGTGAATTACCTAGAGTTGTTCCATAACCACGTTCAAGTGGTTCGATTACAAATCTGCCGTAATCTTTATTTTCATCAATTTTTGTTATTTTTGGTTTTTCAAACTCAATCATGTCGTTACTCCCTTTTAAACGAAAAGTTGTGTACTAAGTTGTTTTTTACGATTATACACGACGACGTTTTGGAGGGCGAGCACCATTGTGTGGTACAGGTGTCACGTCACGAATAGCTGTCACTTCTAGTCCTGCAGCCGCAAGAGCACGAATAGCAGATTCACGACCTGAACCAGGGCCTTTAACAGTTACTTCAACTGTTTTTACGCCATGTTCTTGTGCTGACTTTGCCGCTGCTTCTGCAGCCATTTGTGCAGCAAATGGTGTTGATTTACGAGAACCTTTAAAACCAAGTGCACCAGCTGATGACCATGCAAGAGCATTACCATGCACATCAGTAATCATAACAATTGTATTGTTAAACGTTGCATGAATATGAGCGATACCAGATTCGATATTCTTTTTCACACGACGCTTACGTGTTGGTTTAGCCAATTTCTTTACCTCCTATTTTATTTCTTATTTTTTCTTACCAGCAATCGCAACGGCTTTACCTTTACGAGTACGAGCATTATTTTTTGTGTTTTGTCCACGGACAGGCAATCCACGACGATGGCGGATACCACGATATGATCCAATTTCCATCAAACGTTTGATGTTCAAGTTCACTTCACGACGAAGGTCACCTTCAATTTTGATTTTATCCACTTCACGACGGATAGCATCTTCTTGATCTGATGTTAAATCTTTAACACGAACATCTTCTGAAACACCTGCAGCTTCTAAAACTTTTTTAGAGGTTTGCAAACCAATGCCATAAATGTATGTTAATGAAATGACAACACGTTTATCATTTGGTATATCAACTCCAGCTATACGAGCCATTTTGTCTCCTTTCTATTTTTTTATCCTTGACGTTGTTTGTGTTTTGGATTTGTAGGACAAATTACCATAACACGGCCATTACGGCGAATAACTTTACAGTATTCGCAAATTGGTTTAACCGATGGTCTTACCTTCATTTTTAATCCCTCCAATTATTTCGATTATTTAAAGCGGTATGTGATACGTCCTCTTGTTAAATCATACGGACTCATCTCTACAGTAACTCTATCACCTACTAAAATACGAATATAATTCTTTCGGATTTTTCCTGATACAGTTGCTAGAATTTGATGCCCATTCTCCAATTCAACAGTGAACATTGCATTAGGCATTGTTTCAACAACTTTACCTTCAATTTCAATCACATCTTCTTTTGCCATGCAAAAGCACCCCCTAAATTTCGATTTGATTCCCTCTGAAATAGAGGTAACAGTTATAAGTCAGACTAGCCTATTATATCACGTCTTAAGGTCTTATGCAAGTATGTTTAATCATTTGTTACAAAGATGAAACAACCTCTACGATGTCTTTGAAAACAAGATCAATTTCATTGTTTCCTGCAATATCATAGACAAGATCTTTTTGGCGATAGTGCTCAATAATTGGCGCCCCTTGTTCAATATTAATGTCTAAGCGACGCTTAACAGTTTCTGGCTTGTCATCTTCACGTTGGTAATAATCGTTTTCATCATATCCAGCTGCTGGAGGATTGAACACTTTATGGAAAGTTTCTCCAGTTTCTTTGTGGATAATACGACCACTTAAACGTTCTAACAATAATGATGGATCAACATCAATGTTAATAACTCCATCTAACACCATGTTTAAGTCTGTCAAAATATCATCTAAAGCATTCGCTTGTTCAATTGTTCTTGGGTAACCGTCAAGCAGAAAACCTTTTTCAGAAACATCAGCTTGTGCTAGTCGTTCTTTGACAATGCCATTAGTTACTTCATCAGGAACTAACTCTCCCTTGTCCATATACGATTTAGCCAAGATCCCCATTTTAGTCTGGTTAGCAATAGCTGATCTAAACATATCTCCTGTTGAAATATGAATAATACCAAACTCTTCAACAATTTTAGCTGCTTGTGTCCCTTTTCCGGCACCCGGAAGTCCCATAATTAAAAGATTCATTGTTTTCTCCATCTATTTTGTCATTCACTAGTGACCTATTAAATAAAATAGAAGGTTGACAAAGTCAACCTGTATTTTATTCAGTTATGTTAATGAAACCAACATATTTCTTCTTCAAAAGATAGCCCTCAAGTTGTTTCATGCCTTCAATACCTGTTGAAATGAGGATTAACAAACTTGTTCCTCCTAAAGCAACAGTTGACGAAAGGCCTAAAAGTTGTTGAGCGGCAATTGGTGTTAACGCAACGAACGCTAAGAACAGCGAACCTACTGTAGCCAATTTTTTGAGTAAAGAAGTCATGTAATCTTGAGTCTCACGTCCAGGTCTAACACTTGGTATATAAGACGCCCCTTTTTGTAAGTTCTCCGCTGTTTTTTCAGGATTGACCTGAACAAAAGTATAAAAGAACGAGAATAACACAATCAAGATCGCATAAACAACCATACCAGCTGGGTTTTGGAAGTTTAGCGCTTGACTAAGGGTGTTTAACCAAGGAATATCTTGGTTTCCTGTTTGTAGGAATTGGACCAAGGTTCCTGGAATAGTTGTGATAGAACTCGCAAAAATGACTGGAATCACACCTGCTGGATTAACCTTTAAAGGCAGGTATGAACTAGTTGGTGCTCCTTGAGCTCTTTTGGTATATTGTATCGGAATCTTATACTCTGCTTGTTGTACAAACGTTGTAAAGAAAACAATTGCAAGTACAGCTAAGATAAAGATACTGATAAATATTATAGAGTTCGTCAATTCGCTAGGACGAATATTGACAAAGTAATCTTCGTAGATAGTTGAGATGGACCCGGGGATGGCAGAGATAATCCCTGAAAAGATTATCATTGAAACGCCATTACCAAATCCTTTATCTGAGATTTGTTCTCCCAACCAAGTAACAATTAAGCTTCCTGTCGTTAATATGCATCCAATAAGAATATATGTTTGTGCGTTAGGTGTTTCTACTAAAGCAACCGATGACAGGGCACTAAAGCCCGCAGTGATTCCCACGGATTGAAAGAAAGCAAGAAACAAGGAAATATAACGGGTGGCTTGATTTAATTTTCTTCTTCCAACCTCTCCTTGTTTGCCCCATTCAACAAACTTAGGTAAAATATCCATTTGAAGCAACTGCACCACAATCGAAGCGGTAATATAAGGACTCACTCCAAGTGCAAACACAGAAAAGTTTCTCATGGCATTACCACTCACAAGATTAAGCATATTTAAGAAAGGTAAATCGCTCAACTGTTCAAGGCTTTTAGCGTTAATTCCTGGTACTGTAATATGAGTACCAACTCGGAAAACAAAGATAATAAAGATAGTAAAAAGAATTTTTTTCCTAACATTTTTTATCTTTAAAGCATCTTTCAGTAATTTAAAAAACATAATGAGCTACCTCTCATTAGATGACTTCAACAGAACCACCTTTAGCAACAATCGCAGCTTCAGCACTCTTAGAAAACTTAGAGGCTTTAACTGTCAATTTTTTAGTTAATTCGCCATTACCAAGAATTTTAATTCCTGATTTTTCAGCTTTTACAAGCCCTGATTCAACTAGAACCACTGGTGTTACTTCTGTACCATCTTCAAAAACATTCAATTGGTCAAGATTAACTAACGCATACTCTTTTGAATTAATGTTAGTAAATCCACGTTTTGGCATACGACGGAACAATGGTGTTTGTCCACCTTCAAAACCTAAACGCACTTTACCACCACTACGAGCTTTTTGACCTTTTTGACCACGTCCAGATGTTTTACCATTACCAGATGATGAACCACGTCCAACGCGGTTACGGACTTTACGAGAACCTTCAGCAGGTTTCAATTCATGAATTTTCATTTTTTCTCCTTTTTGTAAAATGCTAACGCCTTTGTAGAAATAAGGTTCTCTCTACAAAAACTCGCCTATACTTTAATTCAGTTCAAGACACTATGAAAAATCAAAGTGTCTTGGTTACTATTTTTAGTTTGCTTCTTCTACAGTGACTAAATGAGATACTGCGTTGACCATACCGCGAATAGCAGGTGTGTCTTCTTTAACAACAGAACTATTTAGTTTGCTAAGTCCAAGAGCAACAACTGTTTTACGTTGTGCTGGAAGGCGTCCGATTGGAGACTTAGTCAAAGTAATTTTAATTTGAGCCATGATATCTCCTTTCTTATCCTAACTCTGATACAGGAAGACCACGAAGCGCGGCAACCTCTTCAGCGCGTTTTAATTGTTTTAATCCTTCAACAGTTGCACGAACAATGTTGATAGGAGTATTAGAACCTAATGATTTAGAAGTAACGTCAGCAACTCCAGCCAACTCGACAACGGCACGAACCGCACCACCTGCAGCCACACCGGCACCTTCAATAGCTGGTTTTAACAATACACGAGCGCCACTGTAATTAGAGCGAACCTCATGTGGAATTGTTGTGCCAACCATTGGTACTTCAATCATATTTTTCTTAGCAGCTTCTACTGCTTTACGAATAGCTTCAGGCACTTCTTGGGCTTTCCCTGTACCAAAACCTACGTGACCATTACGATCACCGACAACTACTAGAGCAGCAAAGCGAAGACGACGTCCACCTTTTACAACTTTTGTAACACGGTTAATTGCAACAACGCGTTCTTCAAGTTCTACTGCATTATCTTTAAATGCCATTATTAAGTGTCCTCCCTATTAGAATTTCAATCCGTTTTCACGAGCTGCATCAGCTAAAGCTTTAACACGGCCGTGATAGAGATATCCACCGCGGTCAAACACCACTTCAGAAATACCTTTAGCTACTGCGCGTTCAGCAATCAGTTTACCAACAACAACGGCTTGTTCAGTTTTAGTTCCTTTTGAAACGTCTTTATCAAGAGTTGAAGCGCTTGCGAGCGTGACACCCGCTACGTCATCAATCAATTGAGCGTAGATGCCTGTATTAGAACGAAATACGTTCAAACGTGGGCGATCCGCAGTTCCAGAAACTTTACCGCGTACGCGACGACGGCGTTTTTGGCGGATTTTATTTTTATCTGGTTTCGAAATCACAATTTTCACCTCTTATTTTTTTATGATAGAAAACAGTAATCATAATCAGGTGGCAAGACCTTTGTAAACCAATGTTTACAAAGATACCACACCTCATTATTTACCTGTTTTACCTTCTTTAAGTCGAACAAATTCTCCAACGTAACGAATCCCTTTACCTTTATAAGGTTCTGGTGTACGAAGGCTACGGATGTAAGCCGCAGTTTGTCCAACAACTTCTTTGTTAATTCCACTAACAAGAATTGATGTTGCTGAAGGAACTTCAAATGTAATACCTTCTGGAGCAACAACCTCATCTTGGTGAGATTTACCAACTGAAAGAACTAATTTATTCCCTTGAAGTTGAGCACGATAACCGACACCACGCATCTCAAGAGCTTTTTTAAATCCTTCTGAAACACCGACAACCATATTATTTAGGTTAGCGCGAGTAGTTCCATGGATAGTTTTCATTTCTTTTGAGTCATTTGGACGATGAAGTGACACTTCACTGCCATCAATCTTAATTTCAATGTTTTTGTTGAACTCACGAGTAAGTTCGCCTTTTGGGCCTTTGACAGTTACAACATTATCTTTGTTGGTGATTTCAACACCAGCAGGTAATGTAATAACTTTATTACCAATACGTGACATATTTATTTTCTCCTGTTAGATTGTCAAGTCATAAGATGACTAGTTTTCACGGGGTAGTAAGATTAATTCTTACCAAACGTATGCAAGCACTTCTCCACCAACATTTTTTTGGCGTGCTTCTTTGTCAGTCAAAAGACCTTCTGAAGTAGAGATGATTGCAATTCCAAGTCCATTAAGAACTTTTGGAACATCTTCACGTTTTGTGTAAACACGAAGACCAGGTTTTGAAATACGTTTTAAGTTAGTGATAACACGTTCACCATTTTGTCCATATTTAAGGAACACACGGATCACGCCTTGTTTGTCATCTTCAATATATTCAACGTTTTTTACAAAACCTTCACGTTTTAGGATTTCAGCAATCCCTTTTTTAATGTTTGATGCAGGCACTTCAAGAACACTATGTTTTGCTTGATTAGCATTACGAATACGTGTTAAAAAGTCTGCAATAGGGTCAGTCATAACCATTTTTTATTCTCCTCTTACTAGTAGTTTGAATACTCACTTGCTAGTTAATGTTAAATTAAGTTCAGATTACCAAGATGCTTTAGTAACACCTGGAATTTGTCCTTTGTATGCTAACTCACGGAAGCAAACACGGCAAAGTTTAAATTTGCGGTATACCGAATGTGGACGACCACATCTTTCGCAACGAGTGTAAGCTTGCGTTGAGAACTTAGCAGGGCGTTTGTTCTTAGCAATCATTGATTTTTTAGCCATAATATTTACCTCCTATGTTATTTCGCAAAAGGCATTCCTAAGCCTTTAAGCAATTCACGTGATTCTTCATCTGTATTTGCTGTTGTTACAATAACAATATCTAAACCACGAACTTTATCAACATCATCAAAATTAATTTCTGGGAAAATCAATTGTTCTTTAACACCAAGTGTGTAGTTCCCACGTCCATCAAATGATTTCGTTGGAACACCGTGGAAGTCACGGACACGAGGTAGTGATACTGATACTAATTTATCTAAAAACTCATACATGCGTTCACCACGAAGAGTTACTTTAGCACCGATAGCAACACCCTCACGAAGACGGAAGCCGGCGATTGATTTTTTAGCTTTAGTGATAAGTGGTTTTTGTCCTGAGATAAGTGCTAATTCAGCTGCAGCTTTTTCTAAGTTTTTAGCATTTGAAACTGCATCTCCAACACCCATGTTAAGAACAATTTTCTCAACTTTTGGTACAGCCATAACTGATGAATAGTTAAATTTTTCAGTTAATGCTGGGATAACTTCTTTAAGATATTTTTCTTTTAAGCGATTTGCCATTATACTTCTCCTTTCCTTCGTGATTAATCAAGCACTTCGCCTGATTTTTTGTTGTAACGAACTTTTTTGCCGTCAATAACTTTGTAGCCAACTCGTCCAGCCACACCATTTTTATCTAATACTTGAACATTAGAAACATGGATTGGTGCTTCTTTTTCGATAATAGCCCCTTGAGGGTTGTCGTTATTTGGACGTTGATGTTTTTTAACCATTGCAACGCCTTCGACAATAACTTTATTAACTTTTGGTAAGGCAGTAAGAACAACAGCTTCAACACCCTTGTCTTTACCTGCAATAACGCGAACTTTGTCGCCTTTTTTTACAAACATTGAGTTTTTCTCCTTAAAATTTCTTACGCCCTAATGGGCACCCTAGTAAAACTAGGGGACTAGTTTGTTTTTGATTAAAGTACTTCTGGTGCAAGTGACACGATCTTCATGTAGCCACCTTCACGTAATTCACGTGCAACTGGGCCAAAGATACGTGTTCCACGAGGTGTTTTATCATCGCGGATAATAACTGCAGCATTGTCATCGAATTTAATGTATGAACCATCTGGACGACGAGCTCCTGATTTAGTGCGCACAATAACTGCTTTGACAACATCACCTTTTTTAACAGCGCCACCAGGAGTAGCTTGTTTTACAGATGCAACGATAACGTCACCAATGCTTGCGAACTTACGTCCTGAACCACCAAGAACTTTAATGGTCAAGATTTCACGTGCGCCACTGTTATCAGCAACTTTCAAACGAGATTCTTGTTGAATCATTCTAATTTTCTCCTTTCAGGCTTATTAAATAATTATAGCTTCTTCAACTACTTCTACAAGACGAAAACGTTTTGTAGCTGATAGTCGACGAGTTTCCATGATACGAACTTTGTCGCCAGTCTTAGCGATGTTGTTTTCGTCATGTGCTTTGTACTTTTTAGAATAGTTGATACGTTTACCATAGACTGGGTGGTTACGTTTTGTTTCAACTACAACTGTGATTGTTTTATCCATCTTGTCAGACACGACACGTCCAACTAGGGTTTTACGTTGATTACGTTCCATAATTAGAATTTCTCCTTTCCCAATCTATTATTTCATTTCAGATTGCACTGTTTTAACACGTGCAATTTGCTTTTTCACTTCGTGTAAACGGGCAGTTTGATCAAGTTGACCTGCTGCAGCTTGAAAACGAAGATCAAATAATTCTTTTTTGAGTTCGCTTTCTTTTTTAGCAAGTTCTTCTTGAGATAAGCCACGAAGTTCTTTTACAAAATCTTTAATTTCTTGAAGTTTCATGTCTTCTCCTTATTCTGCTTCACGTTTTACGAATTTGCATTTAACTGGTAATTTGTGGCTTGCAAGACGAAGTGCTTCACGAGCGATTTCTTCAGAAACCCCACCTAATTCAAACATCACTTTGCCACGTTTTACTGGAGCTACCCAACCTTCAGGAGCACCTTTACCAGATCCCATACGTACACCGATAGCTTTTGCGGTGTATGATTTATGAGGGAAAATTTTAATCCAAACTTTACCGCCACGTTTCATGTAACGCGTCATAGCGATACGAGCAGCTTCTATTTGACGGTTTGTTACCCAGTGGCTTGTTGTTGCTTGAAGACCATATTCTCCAAATGCTACAGTTTTACCACCTTTTGCTTCACCACGCATTTTCCCACGGAACTCACGACGGTGTTTAACACGTTTAGGTACTAACATTTGTTATTTACCTCCTTTAGTGTTTTTACGAGCTGGAAGCACTTCACCACGATAAATCCAGACTTTAACACCTAATTTACCATAAGTTGTATCTGCTTCTTCCCAAGCATAATCAATATCGGCACGAAGAGTATGAAGTGGAACTGTCCCTTCTGAATATCCTTCACTACGAGCAATATCAGCACCATTTAAACGACCTGATACTTGTGTTTTAATTCCTTTGGCACCAGCACGCATAGTACGTTGAATAGCTTGTTTTTGTGCACGACGGAAAGCGACGCGTTGCTCAAGTTGACGTGCAATCCCTTCACCGACTAGATGAGCATCTAAATCAGGTGATTTAATTTCAATAATGTTGATATGTACTTGTTTACCTGTCAATTTGTTAAGTTTTGCGCGTAAAACATCAACGTTTGAACCACCTTTACCGATAACCATACCTGGTTTAGCAGTGTGTAGTGAAACAATAACCTTGTTAACTGCACGTTCAATCTCAATTGTAGAAACTGAAGCATCAGCTAATTGTTTTTGAATGAATTTACGGATTGCAAGATCTTCATGAAGGTAATCCGCGTATTCTTTTTCAGCATACCATTTCGCATCCCAGTCACGGATGATTCCGACACGCATACCAATTGGATGTACTTTTTGACCCACGATTTTACCTCCTTATTTTTCTGCCACAACTACTGTGATATGAGTAGTGCGTTTGTTGATTGGTGACGCTGATCCTTTTGCACGTGGACGGAAACGTTTCATTGTTGGTCCTTCGTTTGCAAATGTCTCAGAGACAACCAAATTAGCTTTTTCCAAACCAAAGTTGTTTTCTGCGTTAGCGATTGCTGAGTTTAACACTTTTTCAATCACTGTAGCAGCTTTGTTTGGAGTGAATTTCAAGATTGCGATTGCGTCAGCAACGCTTTTCCCACGAATGAGATCAAGAACAAGTCGTGTTTTACGAGGTGAAACACGGACTGTTCGAGCCATTGCTTTAGCTGAAGTAATTTCTGCCATTGTGTCCTCCTCCTATTATTTACGACGTGTTTTCTTGTCGTCTGCTGCGTGACCTTTGTAAGTACGAGTTGGTGCGAATTCACCAAGTTTGTGCCCTACCATGTCTTCTTGAATATATACTGGTACATGCTTGCGTCCATCATAGACAGCAATTGTGTATCCAATGAAACTTGGGAAAATCGTTGAACGACGTGACCAAGTTTTAATAACTTTTTTCTTTTCGTCATTAGCTTGAGCTTCTACTTTTTTCATTAAATGCTCATCGACGAAAGGTCCTTTTTTAAGACTGCGTCCCATTTTTGTTGTTCTCCTTTAAATAGTGTACCACAACGGCTTGTGTCAAATTAAACACTACCGAGCTGGCGGATTAAGCGACTTTATTATTTTTCGTTACGACGACGAATAATAAGTTTATCTGACTTAGCTTTCTTATTACGAGTTTTAAGACCAAGTGCAGGTTTGCCCCATGGTGTAGATGGTGATTTACGACCAACTGGTGCTTTACCTTCACCACCACCGTGTGGGTGGTCGTTAGGGTTCATAACAGAACCACGAACTGTAGGACGAATACCTTTCCATCTGCTACGGCCAGCTTTACCAAGATTTACAAGTCCTTGTTGTTCGTTTCCGACAACACCGATTGTTGCACGGCAAGTTGAAAGAATCATGCGAACTTCACCAGATTGTAAACGAACCAAAGTGTATTTTCCTTCAGTTCCTAATACTTGAGCAGAAGCTCCAGCAGCACGAACTAAGGCACCACCTTTTCCAGGTTTTAACTCGATGTTATGAACAACCGTACCAACAGGAATGTTAGCTAACGGAAGAGCATTTCCTACTTTGATATCTGCATCAGGTCCAGAAACAATACGTTGACCAACTTCAAGTCCTTTTGGAGCAATGATATAGGCTTTCACACCATCTACATAGTGTACAAGCGCAATGTTTGCTGAACGATTTGGATCATATTCGATTGTTTTAACAACTGCCTCAACACCGTCTTTATTACGTTTGAAGTCAACTAAACGGTAGTGACGTTTGTGTCCGCCACCGTGATGACGAACGGTAATACGACCTTTGTTGTTACGGCCTGCTTTTTTCTTTAAAGATACAAGCAATGATTTCTCAGGAGTGTTTGTTGTAATTTCAGCAAAATCCAAAGAAGTCATGTTACGACGGCCATTTGTCGTTGGTTTATAAACTTTAATACCCACGTTAATTCCTCCTTAGATTATTCTGCTTCTGCCGCAAACAACTCAATAGCTTTAGAGTCAGCTGTGAGTGTCACGATTGCTTTTTTAGTTTTGCTTGTGAAGCCTGTGTAGCGACCCACACGTTTTGCTTTAGGTTTAACGTTAACAGTGCTAATGCTAGCTACTTTAACGCCTTCAAACACAGCTTCAACAGCTTGTTTGATTAAAAGTTTGTGAGCACGTGTGTCGACTTCAAATGTGTACTTGCCTTGTTCAAGAGCAAGCATAGATTTTTCAGTAATAACTGGTTTTTTGATTACATCGTACAAATTCATTATGCAAGAACCTCCTCAATTGCAGAGATTGCTTCTTTAGTTACAAGAAGTTTATCGCTATTCACGATATCAAGAACACTTGCAGTTGTTGCTGTTGCAACTTTTACGTTTGGAATATTGCGAGCTGAAAGTGCTGCAAATTTGTTTTCCTCTTCAGTAATAACAAGTACTTTTGAATCGACATTCAACGCCGAAAGAACTTTTGCGAAGTCAGCTGTTTTTGGTGCTGCAAATGAAAGAGCATCTACAGCTACAAATTTTTCTTCAGCTACTTTAGCTGAGTAAACTGATTTCAAAGCAAGACGACGAACTTTTTGCGGAAGTTTGTAGCCATAAGAACGAGGTGTTGGTCCAAAGACGACACCACCACCACGCCATTGTGGTGAACGGATAGAACCTTGACGGGCACGTCCAGTTCCTTTTTGACGCCATGGTTTACGACCGCCACCAGAGACAGCTGAGCGATTTTTAACTGCATGAGTCCCTTGGCGTAGACTAGCACGTTGGCTAATAACAACATCAAAAACAACTGATTCATTTGGCTCAATACCAAAGACAGCGTCATTAAGAACAACTTCGCTAACTTCTTTACCAGCTTGGTCAAATAGTTTTACTTTTGCCATTTTAACTGTTTTCCCCTTTCTTTAATTATTTAGCAGCTTTAACTGCTGATTTGATAGTGATAAGAGATTTCTTAGCACCTGGTACATTACCTTTAACAAGGATAGCGTTCTTTTCTGGGATAACTTGAACAATTTCAAGGTTTTGAATTGTCACACGTTTACCACCCATACGTCCAGCCAAACGTTTGTTTTTGAACACGCGGTTTGGAGCAACAGGTCCCATAGAACCTGGGCGACGATGGTAACGAGAACCATGAGCCATTGGACCTCTAGATTGTCCGTGACGTTTGATAACACCTTGGAAACCTTTACCCTTAGTAGTACCAGTAACATCAACAACATCTCCAGCTGCGAATGTTTCTACAGTAATTTCTGAACCAACTTCTAAGCCTTCAATGTTTTTAAATTCACGAATGAAGCGCTTAGGAGTCGTATTAGCTTTTGCTACGTGACCTTTGGCAGGTTTGTTACTCAATACATCACGTTTGTCATCAAAACCAACTTGAACAGCTTCATAGCCATCAGTTTCAACAGTTTTCACTTGAAGAACAACGTTTGGAGTTGCTTCAATGACAGTAACAGGGATAAATTCACCAGATTCAGTGAAGATTTGAGTCATTCCCACTTTTTTCCCTAAGATTCCTTTTGTCATGAGAAAATATTTCCTTTTCTTTTTTTATAGTGAAAAGTTTTTTACGAGCGCTTTTCATGCTCCTTTGAAATCAAATTAAAGTTTGATTTCGACGTTAACACCACTTGGAAGATCTAACTTCATAAGTGCATCAACAGTTTTTTGCGTTGGGTTCACAATGTCGATAAGACGTTTGTGAGTACGCATTTCAAATTGTTCACGCGAATCTTTGTATTTGTGAGTCGCACGAATAACTGTATAGAGACTACGTTCAGTTGGTAATGGTACAGGACCAGCAACTGTTGCACCTGTGCGTGTCGCAGTTTCTACGATTTTTTCTGCCGCTGTATCAAGTGTACGGTGTTCGTACGCTTTCAAACGGATACGGATTTTTTTATTTGCCATCTTTTCTCCTCTCGTCTATTTAAGATAATAGGCTAGCTCCACAAGAAAACCGACAGGTGGTTGCGTGGCAATGCAACCAAGCGTGTCGCAACCTCTTGCATCAAAGCTAAGGCTGTTTTTTTACAGCACTAGAATATAATAACAAATTAACGATGTGATTGCAAGGGGTTTAGCAATAAAAATTGAATCTTCTTTTGGTAAATAAGAGACTCGTCAAAAATAAAACTTATTTTAAAAATTAATACTTCCTTATTTTGTTCATTATAATAGTAGAAAGATAACACCAATGCTCTTTTTGTTTTAAACAAGATTATAAGAAACAAATCCGCTTCTATTTTTCCAGTTGATTCTATCTATTTAAAATCTGTTGAAGTGGAAATTAAGCCAATCTGCCATCTTGCTTACAACTCTTCAATGAAATGATATAATACTTAAATAACGATGTTTTCATTTAAATAGAATTGACTGACATTAAGAAAAACAAAGCAATAAAGAATGAGGAAAAAGTGTTACTAGACAAAACAAAGTTACCCCTAGTTAGAAACAAAAATTCTTTTATTTATGTAGATCTAACAGACGACCAATTTTATGAAATGACTGAGCCTCAAAATATTATTTCAGAAAATAAGTATCTATTAATTGTTTATATTGCTGGTGGTAGTCTCATCAAACAACTTGATCAATTCTATCTTCCAATATCTCATTTTCAATTTAATTTGATATTATTGTTATTCTTTTTATTTCTAATAAGCATGTACTCTAGAAAACAACTAACAATTTGGGCTAAAAAATTATCAGCCACACCTTTAACAGTTTCGTTAGCACGTAAAAAGAAAATAATGGCAGAGGCCAAAAAAGATGTAAGGATTAATCAGTATATCTTTTTGACATTAATTGCTTTATGGGCACTATCTGTTTTCTTATTTTTGTTTTTCTCGATGACTTTGTTCTTCATCAGCAGTCTAGTATTCTGGTATGTACTAAACTTACTTCGTCCCACCCTTAAATTAAAAGAAAGAAAACACTATTTAGCTCTTAGGTAAAAACGATGAAAAAAACATTAATTGCTTTAGGAACATTTAAACAAGATGATATTTTTTACGATACTGACTTAAAAAAGATTTTTTCAAGTCCAACTAATCCTAAAAAATCAAGAGGATATTCAATCAATGTATTAGCAACCTTGATATCTCTACCAATTATAAATTGGTTAAACAAGCACTTTGTTTCTTTTCAAATAATTGGAAATGTTGTCGTCATCCTTATCTTTTGTCTGATAGCATTGTACTTTTCAAAACAATATGTCATAAAACTATATGACAATATAGAAGTAAGAGAGCATTTTTTCTCCTCTTTGGAGTATAAGGAATTTTTAACTCAGGGAACCAAGAATTCTAAAATTGTTGTTATCCTGTGGTGGTGCCTCATCGTTCTCTCGGCATTTCTACTCTTGCTTTTTATCGTAACAGCTATATTTACATTTTTATTCCTCGGAGTTATGTTGTTCTTTGCCACTTCTCTACTGACTTATTCAAACGTTATTGAGCGTTACAAAATTATAAAACAATTAAATAAAGAGCTGACTAATGCCTAAGCTGTCAATTTAGCTATTGGTAGGCAATAAACCAATTATTGATAGCATTTGTTTAAACGAAAGTGATCACTAGATAATCTTTCTATAAATGTCGTCTCAATTTCTTGCTATCCTTAAATACCCTCTTCTTTTAAAAGAAGAGGGTATTTTTTGTGTTAAGAACTCTAGTTAGTATGTAGCACTTTGTTTCTTATTAAAGTTATTTTTGTAAACAATCCATAAAAACAGGCCTCGAAAGAGATTGTCTAAAACGGTTGCTAACCAAACACCAGATAGACCCATTTTTAAAACAATGCTCAAGAGATAGGCAAAACCAATGCGGATAACCCACATCCCAATACTCGTAGCGTAAAAAGGGATTTTTGAGCGTCCCAACCCCTGCCAAACTGCTGTCATAATGAGGGTTGCAGAAGTTGCCGGACTGCCAATTAATGAATAGAAAATTACAATTAAACTGGCTGAAATAGCGACTTGATCACTAGTAAACATCAGCGATAAGTGGCGACCAAACAAAAAGACTAAGACGCTTAGACAAAGCATCACAGCTGTCGAAAGGAGATAAGACTCCTTTACAATCCGATTGATCGCTTTTTGATTGTTTTGACCTAAATGATCGGCGACTAGAATAATAGTTGCAGTAGCAACGGCAGCTCCCGGCATATAATTGAACTGGGTTAGGGTTTCTCCTATGGCATTGCCTGCCACCGCCTTAGTCCCTAATTGAACAATAATCGCTATAATGACCACATCACCCAATCTCATCATCAAGCGCTCAGCTGTTGCTGGTAAAGCAAGAGACAACAAGGATTTGTTCTTATGCCATTTAAACTGAAACTCTTGTTTTAATGCTCCCAATTGCTGCCATAAGACTAAGCTGCCAATGATGCGTGCCAACACTGTTGCACTAGCAACACCGATAATGCCTAGGTGAAAAACGTAGATAGCAATAACAGAAAAAACGACGTTTAAAAAATTAACAAATAAGGTTACATAAAGAGACACTTTGGGACGATTGTCAGCTCTTAGAACACTTGAAAAAACAATCATCAACCCTAAAAAGAGGCTCCCACCACCAACAATAGACAGATAAGTGGCTCCCGCTTGACTAACACTCAAAGAGGTTCCTAAAGCCAAAAGAGCACGCCTACCGCCAACAATAGAAAACAGCGCCAAAACCAGGCTTAAAAGACCTGTCAACATGACCGTATCTCGAATCAAGCGTTGACTTTCCTCACGATTCTTTTTCCCCAGACTTCTGGCAACAAGACTAGCAGCGCTAGAGCCAAAAGCAATAAAAATGGCTTGGTAAATACTAATAATATTATTTGCTACTGAGACACCAGAAACAGCTATTAAGCCGATTTGAGCAATCAGATAACTATCCACAAAGCCCATCGTCATTTGTAATATGTTTTCCATCATCGCCGGAAGAGCAATAGACAGTATTTTTTTAGTGTGTTGCATAGAGATTAACAGACCTCCAATTAGAGCCCTAGATACCTTTCTACTGTTTCTTTCATGTCTTTGGTTGCAATAGTTGTTTGATGACGGATCGGTTCGTTTTCAATCCCATCGACAGCCTTAGGAATGACCACTTGCGAGCGTTTTTCAAGCTCATTTACGGCAACAAAATCATCCGTTGTTTTCGTTTCTAAAAGAGCGTTGACAACAACTGTGGGAAATTTATACGGACTAGCCGTTGAGATAACAACTGTTTTTGTATTATCATTTGTGCTTTCTTGATAAGCCTTATAAACACTTGAAGCAACCGCTGTGTGAGGATCTTCAACGTAATGGTTTTCCAGATAAACACGCGCAATATCCTGACTCGTTTGCTTTTCATTAGCAAATCCTGCAGCAAAAAGCTCTAAAATAGCCGTGTCTTTGACAGTTAACTGATAACTTCCTATACTCGTTAATTGCTCCATTAAGTCACGCGTTTTTTCTGCGTCATTGCCCACTAAATGAAAAACTAAGCGCTCAAGATTAGATGAAACAAGGATATCCATAGAAGGACTTGAGGTAACTTTAAAGGGTCTATTTTTATCATAAGTGGCTGTCTTAAAGAAATCTGTTAAAACATTGTTTTCATTAGAAGCACAAATCAGTTTCCCAACAGGAACACCAATCTTAGTTGCATAAAATGCTGCTAGGATATTACCAAAATTACCAGTTGGTACAGAGAAATTGATCAATTCTCCATTTTCAATCTCCCCTTTTTTAAGGAGTTGTGCATAAGCATAGACATAGTAAACGATTTGAGGAACTAGGCGTCCAATATTCATCGAGTTGGCTGATGATAATTGCATCCCTTTTTCCAGTAAAGTTGCCCTTAACGTTTTATCGTTGAACATCTCTTTCACACTGGTTTGAGCATCATCAAAGTTCCCATCAATTGCAAGAACGTGTGTGTTTTCTCCTTTTTGGGTGATCATTTGTAGCTCTTGGATACGACTAACACCATTTTTAGGATAAAAAACAATGATTTCTGTTCCAGGAACATCAGCAAATCCTGCCATGGCTGCTTTTCCTGTGTCTCCAGAAGTGGCAGTTAAAATCACAATTTTATGGTCCACTCCTTGTTTTTTAGCAGCAGTTATCATCAAATAAGGTAGAATCGATAAGGCCATGTCTTTAAAGGCAATGGTTGAACCATGAAAAAGCTCCAAATGATATTGGCCATGTAACTTAACAATTGGTGCAATCAACTCAGTATCAAACTTGTCATCGTAGGCATTGTCAACACAATAGGCGATTTCTTCTGGCGTAAAATCATCCAAAAAGGCTGCTAGGATTTTTTTAGCAATGTCTTGGTAGCTTAAGTCTTTTAATTGGTTAAAATCCAAGGTAATGTCTGGAAAATCTGTGGGTGTATAGAGGCCACCATCTGTTGCTAATCCTTTTAAAATAGCTTGGCTTGCTGTTACTGTGTTTTTAGCATCTCTTGTTGATTGGTAAATTAGAGTCATTGCACTCTCCCTTGTTTCTTAAAGTCTTTTTCTTATCATATCATATTTTTAAATGATTTGCTTAGACAATTTTTTTGCAGTACCTGCAATCAAATATATAAAAAAACACCAATCCTCAAAGAGAATTGGTGTTAAGGATTACCCTTCATAATCAAAGGCGATTTCAATAATTTCTTTTAATTCTGAAATTAGTGGTTCTTTTGGATTTGCAGTTGTACATTGGTCTTCATAAGCTTTTTCAGCTAAACGATCAGCATCTGCTTTTAATTGTGTTTTAGTCACTCCTTGTGACTTAAAGTTCATTTTAATACCAACTGATTGGCCAAGTTCATAAACCTTACGAGCAAGTGTTTCTGCTAATTCTGCATCTGACTCACCTTCAAATCCCATGAAGCGAGCGATATCAGCATAGTCTTTTTCAGCACGGAAGTAATCATATTTAGGGAACATGGCATGTTTTTGCGGATCTTTCGCATTGTATCTGATGATATGTGGTAGTAAGATGGCATTGGTGCGACCATGAGGAACGCCCCATTCACCACCAACTTTGTGAGCGATAGAGTGGCAAATTCCTAGGAAAGCATTAGCAAAAGCCATTCCCGCCATAGTTGAAGCGTTATGCATTTTTTCACGCGATTCTTCATCTGGTGTGTTAACTGATTTTTCAAGGTAGTCAAAGACTAATTTGATAGCTTGAAGAGATAAGCCACGTGTGTAATCACTTGCCATCACTGAGACATATGATTCAATCGCATGAGTCAAGACATCCATTCCTGTATCGGCTGTGACACTGGCAGGAACACTCATAACAAGAGCTGGGTCAATGATAGCAACATCTGGTGTCAATGCATAGTCAGCAAGAGGGTATTTAGTGTGGTCATCGCTATCGGTAATAACGGCAAATGGTGTCACTTCTGACCCTGTTCCTGATGTTGTTGGGATACAGATAAAGGTTGTTTTTTCTGCATAAGGAATTTTATAAGTACGTTTACGAATATCTAAGAATTTTTGTTTTGCGCCAAAGAAGCTAACATCTGGGTTTTCAAAGAACATCCACATTGCTTTAGCGGCATCCATCGCAGACCCACCACCTAGAGCGATAATGGTGTCTGGTTGGAACTCGTTAAACATTTCAAGCCCTTTATAGACTGTGTTTGTTGATGGGTTTGGCTCTACTTCTGAGAAGACTTTAACAGATGGATTGTTTTTGTTTAATTGCAATTGTTTTTTCACTAAATCAGCATAGCCAAATTTAACCATTCCTGGATCACAGACAATCATCACTTTTTCTGCTTGGATTTTACGAAGGTACATGATGGAATTTTTTTCAAAGTAAATTTTTGGCGGTAATTTAAACCATTGCATGTTATTACGGCGCTTTGCTAATGTTTTAACGTTAATCAAATCGATTGCCCCCACATTATGTGATACTGAGTTACGTCCATGAGATCCACAACCAAGTGTTAATGATGGAATCATTTCATTGTAGATATTTCCGATACCACCTTCTGCTGATGGTGAGTTAACAAGAACACGGCAAGCTTTCATGCGAAGACCAAAACGAATTTGAAGGTCTTCGTCTTCTGTGTGGATGACTGCCGTATGTCCTAAACCACCAAGATTCAACATTTTATCACATTTTTCTAAGGCATCTTCCACATCAGTTGCTTTGATAAGGGCAAGTACTGGAGACAGTTTTTCAAGAGCCAATGGGTGTTCCATAGTAGCATCTGGGATTTCTGCCAAAATAATTTTAGTGCCTTTTGGTACCTTGATACCGGCTAATTCAGCAATGAATTCTGCTGAATAACCAACAATTTTAGGATTAACAGCTGTTTTTGCTTCATTAAGAACCGCTTTTTCTAATTTTTTAATATCTGCTTTTTTAGAAACAATAAAACAGTTATGCGCTTCAAACTCTGCTTTAACCTCATCATAAACAGAAGCATCCACAATCGCAGCTTGTTCAGAAGCACAGATCATTCCATTATCAAAGGTTTTTGAAACAATCAAATCATTAACAGCACGTTTAATTTTAGCATCTGCCGCAATATAACTTGGCACATTACCAGGCCCTACACCAAGAGCCGGTTTACCACTTGAGTAAGCTGCCTTAACCATGCCTGGGCCACCTGTTGCAAGAATTGTTGCAATTAAAGGATGGTTCATCAAAGCACCTGTTGCTTCAATACTAGGGTGTTCAATCCATTGCACACAATCTTCTGGTGCACCTGCTTCAATAGCCGCATCACGCACAATACGAGCTGCTTCTGCAGAACATTTTTGTGCTGATGGGTGAAAAGCAAAGATGATTGGATTTCTTGTTTTCAAAGCAATCAAGGCTTTAAAAATGGTAGTTGATGTTGGGTTAGTTGTTGGAGTAACCCCGCAAATGACACCAATAGGTTCAGCAATAGAAATCAAGCCAGCTTCTTTATCTTCTGCGATAACACCGACTGTTTTATCATACTTAATCGCATTCCAGATATATTCTGAAGCATACATATTTTTAATTGCTTTATCTTCATAGATGCCTCGACCAGTCTCTTCAACGGCCATTTTTGCTAAAGGCATATGCTTATCTAAGGCTGCCATACTAGCATGGTGAACAATATGATCAACTTGTTCTTGTGTGAAATCTTCCATAGCGTGTAAAGCTTTTGTCGCTTTTTGAGCTAGTTCATCAATCATTGCTTGTGCATCAATAGTTTTAGTTGCCATAAGTTATTTTCCTCCAACATTGTTAAATGTTTCACAATTTTTATGATTTTATTATAGCTTATTTTAAAAAGTTTGTAAATAGTTTCACAATATTTTTTTCAATTTTTTTTGAAAGTTTTTTCTGTTTCTCTGAAAAAAAGATGAAATCCCCTTGATGTATCAGTTTTTTTCGTTATCTCAACTTCACTTGAATCAACAAAAAAACACTTTCTAATTTTTAAAATTAGTAAAGTGTTTGTTAGCCATTTTATTTTGCTTGTTTTCTAGCAATGGTTTCATTTCCTCATTTGTCAAATTAAGCGAAACAGAAAAAAGACATCTATGTTAGACTCAGATAAACAGCCACATTTGTCTGAAAGGTGAGTCAATTTAGATATTTTGGGTAAAAGGAATCCTGCTAAATACAGAATTAAAATATAAATTTGAAACTAAATTTTTATTGATCATTTTTCATTTTCTTAATAAGTTCTTCACCCAACAATTTTTCAAATTGTAAATCAGTTTCAAAATCAAACCATTTTATTCTACTTCCAACACTGAAAGTCTTGTCAAATTGTTCTAACCAAGGGAAATTTTTATTTAAATTAGTATCATTGACAACATATTTTGATGGTAAAAAACCTCCTAGAAGAGCTAAAGCAACAGAAATTTCTTCGCTGAATAACCAATCAATATATTCAAGTGCTTCATTAACCATTTTAGATGACTTCAAAATTCCAATCGCTCCACCTCCTATAACAGGTTGATTTCCTGGTATAGGAGCATAACCAAATGTAAATTCTGTATCAATAGAATCATCGTTGAATAGTGGACTAGCATAATTAGAAAACAGAATTTCCATAAATGTTTCCCCCATTTTTAGACTATTTACAAAGTCTTCCCACCAATCAGAACTACTTTTTTTTGTATAGTTAATACTATTTTGATAATCTAAAAAAACAGTTTCTATAACGCTTAAATTCATATTATTTTTCAAAAGACTTTCTCTCAAGCGAGGAATAAAATCACAAGCAGCAACAATTGGAGATTTTAAGCCTCTACTATGCCCAAAAAGAGTAGGTGACTCATTATTGATATTTTTAGTAAAAAACTCAGACATTTTATCAAATTCAATATAGCTCTGAGGTATTTCTAATGACTTTTTATTTTTTTCAAAATATTGTCGCTGTATCAATGTATTCTCAAAAATATCTTTCCTATATACCAAAATCTGACTACTTATATCCAGTGGAAATGCATATTGACATCCATTAACGTGTGTGTATTCTTTAGAAACTGATTTGGCAATTTTATCATTGATCGTCTCTGTTATACTCTCATTAGAAATGTTTTTAAAAATTAACTCAGCGTAAGTCGGCAACCAAGCCATGTCAACTCTGATGATATCAATATCAACTAATAATTCGGGATTAGATAATAAATCCAATATTTCTTCATATTCTCTCTCGACGATAACTATATCTCTCCCACTCAAAAATTTATATCTATCTGATAATATTGATAAAGCTTGGCTAATTGGAGATTTTAGAGTAAGAATTTTAATTGAGTTAGTGTTTCCTTTTAGAAAACTAAACTTCCTAGACATTGATTCATAGGGTAATAAATTATATAAAGTCTTATTTTCTATCTTTAAAATACAATTTTGTGCTAACTTGCGATAATCTAATTTTAAAGTATAAACACTATCTTGTTGAATAAAATCTGAAGAACCAACGAGATAAAATATCGGTAAATCTTTTTTTCCGAACCATTTAAACATATCTTTTAAACGATTAAGCAGGAATTTATCTGTCAAAAAAATAACATCAAAATTTGTTAATAATTTTAGACTAGGATAAAGTTTCAATACATAGTCATAATCATTAAGATAATAGTGTTTAGAGGAATAGTTTTGGATAATACTTTCACTAACATAACTTGAAAGACTATAATCACCCTCAAAACCAAATGATAAAAAAGTAACAGTATTTATAGTATTCTTATAAAGAAATTCTTTAAAATTCTCTAAAACAGATGAAATTTGAAAGCTCAATTCATTTTTTTCAGGATAAGTGTCAATTTCGTATACTTTAACTGAGTGAAACCTACTTACCTTAAATTTTTTTACAGAGAAACCTAGACAAAAAATGGCATGCGGTAGTTGTCCTAAACAATCATAAAAAACGTGAGATATATTTGACTTACTCCTTATGTTCACTATCTCGATATCAAAACTTGAACTACTTGCCATAATCTCATCCAAAAAATCAGTATATTGATTTCTCATTGTAGATAACACTAAAATATAACACTTATTAGATAACCCTCTCCTTAAAAATTGAGCTTGAGTATTGATACGGTAACCTAATTTTTTAGCTGCTTCTTCAACAAGTTTAATTTTATCCGCTCTAACATTCCCTCTTTTATTTAGAACATTCGAGGCTGTGCCATGTGAAACTCCTGCCTCTTTAGCAATATCATTTATCGTAACCAATATAATTCAACTCCTAAAAACTAGAATAAAACCCTTTATTTATCTTTTAATTTATTATTATTTTGAATATGAAAAGTGTGATGATTATTTTTCAAAAGAATTTAACATTCCCTTAAATATAAAAAATCGATGAACATTTTTCTAATCGATATTTAACTACTATATAATCTGTAGATTTTGTGATTTTTATTTTTTAATATTTCAATTATACCATATAAAAAAAGATAAAGAGATTGTAACTCTTTATCTGATTTCTTCCACATAAATAACGCCTACAATCTCTGACATGTTTTCCATTAATTTTAGATGATCAAATTTTTCATTTAATTGCAACTCCATATAACAAGATATTTTTGTAGAGTTAATACTTGTTAGTTTTCTTTCTTCATCTAAATTACCAATACCATTTTGCATATCTATTATTTTTATTCCAGACGTGCTCAAATAAATTAATAATCGATTGTAAGCTTCCATAGAACTGAACACTATATAATACTCACCAATTTTTGTTTTTGAATTTAAATATTTTTTTACAGGAGTAAATATAGTCATAATAGCTATTAGAAGAGTTGCTGCAACAATAGCCCCTTTATAAAAACCTATTCCTATAGCTAATCCAATACATGCTGACGACCACAACCCGGCAGCAGTTGTCAATCCCTTTATTTTGTTTCTATTTGTTATTAAAATAGTTCCAGCTCCTAGGAAACCAAGTCCACTAATCACCTGAGCCCCCATTCTGCTAGGATCTCCTGTGCCGTATTCATGAACTATAAATTGATTAGTCATCATTACAATACTAGCTCCAAGACAAACTAAAATATAAGTTCTTAACCCTGCCGCTTGATTTTTTACTCCACGTTCGTAACCTACAATACCTCCTAATACAATTGACATAATACATCTTAGGAAAATTTCATCTATGTTTAATCCTCCTGAAGTTAACATTATCGTTTGCCTTTCTGTGTTTGAAAACGGTTAGCAATATAAAGTGCAGCACTTGACATAACCATTAATACCACTGAGTATACTAACATCATTGCTTGTGCATTTATAGTAGCAGTCTCATCAGTAGATTGTTTAATAACAATACCTAGGGGTTGAAATAGTGGATGATACAGGAAAACTGATAAGTCATAATCAGAAAGTAATGAGTTGAAATTCAATACAACTACTGACAAAACTACTGGCATTATTAAAGGAATAATCACCTTTGTCATTGTGCGTAAAGTTGATGCACCCATACTTCTAGCAGCTTCTTCCATATCATTATCAATACTAAAAAAAGCAGCACGAATCATTCGATAAGAGAATGGTAATTTTTGAATAATATAAGCAATTAACATAATGGCCAATGTACCTACTAGTACAATATTAAATATCATTAATTTAGGCTCATTATACGTAAACATTAATCCTAATGCAATTAATGTACTTGGAAGAATCCAAGGGATTAAAGCGCCATATTCAAAAAATTGATCTATTTTAAACTTATTCTTATGAACAATTCTTGAGATAACAATAGCAATGATAGTTACAATTATAGCTGCTAACAATGAATAGACCAAACTGACTAAATAGGGTTTGAAAGCTTGACTATTCGAAAATAGTTGAGCATAGTTTTCAATGGTGAAACTGCTCAATTTTAAATTACCTGTTTTGATTGTCAAAGCATCAGTAAATGAATAGACAATAATTAATAGAATAGGAAGCATATAAATGCCAAACAAAACATAAGCTACTATATGAGCCAAAATATTCCAAAATGGAGAATTAATTTTTTGTTTTTTAAGTCCAGCTTTTGTTTTTGAAACAGAAACATAATTGCCTCCACTTTCAATCCTATTTAACAATGTTAGTAGTAAAATGGTTGCCAACCCTAAAATCAATGCTAATAACGCGGCTAAATCTCTAGAAGATGTCGTTTTAGCAAATGTAATTATCAAGGGGTTAATTGTCTGAAAATTTTCCCCCCCAACAATTAGTGGTGCAGAAACCGCTGATAATCCTGTTAAAAAAGTCAAAATAGTTAATGCAAAAAGTGTTGGTTTAAACGTAGGAAAGACAACTCGGAAAAATACAGTGATTGGATTAGCTCCCATATTTCTTGAAGCCTCAATAGTATGATAATCAACACTTCTCACAGCACTGGTCAAAAACATAATATGGTTAGAGGTACAAGCAAATGTCATAATAAACAAAACAGCACCGTATCCTTGAAACCAATTTAATGATAAATTAGGAAATATATTTGTTAAAAGTTGAGTAACAACACCATTACTACCATACACAAATTTATATCCTGTTGCCAAAACGATTCCGCCATAAACCAATGATGTCATATAGCCAAGTTTTAATATTTTTGATCCTTTTATTTCCCAGTACTCTGTAAAAAGAACCACTAATGTCCCTACAACATTAACTGTTAAGACCATTGAAACAGCTAGAATAAAACTATTAGATATACTACTTAAAGCTCTTTCTGATCTTAAAATTTTAGTAACAGCATCTAATGTAAATGTACCATCTTTAAAAAATACATCAGTAAGTAAACCTATATTAGGATAGATTACAAAAGCAACAATTAGCCAGAAAACACCAATTCTAATAATCCAATCTCGCCATTTAAATTCTTTTTTCATAGCTAATCTCCTTTGAATTGCATGATATCCTTTGGATTGAAATATAAATTCACTTTATCACCAACAACATGACGAGAACGTCCATCATTTTTTTCAATGATATGTATGATTTCATCGTTTAAAAGTTTAACAGTGTATTTGATTAGAATACCATTAAATTCTAAATCAGTGATTGTACCAATTAATTCTAAATCATTTTGATCACTATTTGTTAGTTTAATTCTCTCTAAACGGATATAACCTTCTGTGTCTTCGAAAATCTTCTCTTGACCTTGTAATTCTTGTAAAGTTTTAGCATTGATTTTATTTATAGAGCCGATAAATTCACACACAAACTCTGTTTTAGATTGGTTATAAATTTCATATGGTGTCCCAACTTGCTCTATAAAACCATTATTAAACACTGCAATGCGATCTGACAGAGTGAGTGCTTCTTCTTGATCATGTGTGACATACAATGTCGTAATACCAAGTTCTTTTTGCAAGCGCTTAAGCTCTTTTCTCAAAGAAACTCGTAATTTAGCATCCAAATTTGATAAAGGCTCATCTAAACACAAAATTTTTGGTTCTAAAACTAGTGCACGTGCAAGGGCAACACGTTGTTGCTGTCCACCGGAAAGTTCAGAAATATTTCTATGTAATTGTTCTTCGGAAATATTAATCTTCTTTGAAATTTCACTAACCTTTGCTTTAATGATTTCAGGAGAGACTTTTTTAACTTTTAATCCAAATGCTATATTTTCAAATACTGACATTGTTGGGAAAAGTGCATAGCTTTGAAATACAATTCCAATCCCCCTTCCCTCAGGCTCTATCTTTGTGATATCTTTACCTTCAACATAAATATTACCAGCCGACGGTTCAATAAATCCAACTAACGTTCTTAATGTCGTAGATTTCCCACATCCACTAGGTCCAAGAAATGTGAAAAATTCTCCTTCATTAATGTTTAAATTTAAGTTATCGATGGCAATAAAATCACCGTACTTAATTTGAATATTGTTAAAATTAATCATGTTATCTCCTAAATAAATTTGAAATGTTACTGAATAAATTCTAATTGAGCTTTCTCAATCCAACTATCTACATTATTTCCAATAAATTCCCAATCAAGCTTTTGAGGTTTAACACTATCAACGAATTCTTTTATCTCTGGTTTAACTTCCGCTAGAGCATCTTTATTTGCTGGAATAGAACCAAATTCATCGCTCCATGCTTTTTGAACTTCTGCTGAACCAAACCAGTCAACAAATTCTTTTAATAGAGCTTGTTTTTCACTTGTATTCAAAATACCAATTTGTTCTGTAACATATGGAACTCCCACCTCTGGGCTCATAACTTGAAATTTATAATCTCTTTCTGATTCATTTTGAAGAACTCCGGATCCCCAAATCATACTGTAATTTAAATCATTTTCATCATCAATTATTGCGGAAATAAAATCCTCACCATCAGCATAAATATGTGCATTTTGTAGATAATCTTTCGCTACCTTCCATCCTTCTTTGGATATGCCTAATTCACCATCTTTATCTGGGTAGCGACTCACAATGCTAGCAAAAATAATTTTTGAAGTCCCTGAACCTAAATTCAAAATGCCATATTTATCTTTATATGAACTCTTTGTAAGATCAACCCAATCTGATGGCATTTCAACTGTTTTATTTCCAATTAAAACTAATGGCTGAACAACTAGTGAATGATAGTAACCCTCTTTATCACCTAAAGAACTATCAACCTTGTCAGCCCATTCAGGTGAATATTTTACAAGTAGCTCTTCCTTCTTAATACGATCAAATTCTAATGTGTTTGGACCAAAAACAAGATCAGCAACCGCATTATTTTTTTCGGCGATAAGCCTATCGGCAATTTCGCTACCTGCAATATCAACAATCTGTAGTTTATAACCAGCTTCTTCTGCCTTTTCTTGTAGATACTCTGCTCGACCATTTGAGGCAGAATTGGTATATACTACAATTGTTTGTGATCTATCTATTTCTCCTGAATTACCATCAGTTTTAGATCCATCATTGCTTGAATTTGAACATGCTGCGAGTAGTAGCATTGAAGCCACTAGGGAAAGTTTTTTGATTTGTTTGAACATTTATATGTCCTCCTTAATTATTTTTTAAATTATTTGCAGTTAAATAGCTGTATAGTAGATAAGGCCAATCTGTTTGAATAATGTCAAATCCTAATTTGACTAGTCTCCCCCAAGATTGTCCATCATTTTCTATAGCAGAATCGTCATCTAAACCAGCTGATAAAACAATAGTATCACTTAAAGTAAGAGCATTTCCCCAAATTAGAAGTCCTTTATTTTTCAATAACTGAATTGTTTTTGGAGATACTAAATCAGTGTCCAAAGTTTCAAAAATCAACTCGATAGCAACAATATTTAAACCCTTAAAATTTAAAACTAAATCTAATTCTTCCATTGTTTTTACTATAGGCATATACATAACATCTAGACCAGAATCTCTTAATTTTTCTAAGAGATGTCGTTCTACTGGAGATTTTAGTAAAATTTGTTCTAATGATTTATATCCTTTAAGTTTATCGAGGAACGTATCCCAATAGAACCAACTTCTATCAATATTAATAAAAACCTGTCCTTCAAATGTATCTAAAATCTGCTCAATTGTTTCTATTTTCTGATTAATTGGTTCATGTACAGAATTAAAACATGTCTTAGAAGTAATTTCTTTAGCATTTAATGTTCTAATATCAAAATTATCATTAAACACTAAAGGTTCCTGACCATCATGAAATGCAAAAAAGTCACCATCTTGAGAACGAACAACATCAACTTCGAACATATCGGCCTTGTGTCGAATGGCATTATAATAAGCTTTTGAAGTATTTTGAAGAATATTTCCTCCATTAGTACCTCTATGAGCCGCAATTATTATCCCATTTTTCTCTCGAAACTCTTGTAATTGATTCATAGTTTCCTCCAAAAAATTATTACAGTATTATTGTAACCGTTTTCTTGGAACGTGTCAAGTTTTCTGGTGTATTTAATTTTTTAGAGTAGAACAAGAGCAATTTTATTAAAAGGATGGGTACAGGTTACTTCTCTTAACCTATATATTCTATAGTTAAAGATAATGATTTTACAGACAAAATTAACTCTGTCTTAATTAAAATATCTATGTTATCTAAAATCCATATTTGAGGGAGTTATTGATTAAGCTGATATGATATTATTTAGCAATAATAACTACACTGAAGTCTATAAAAACGGCATTCCAAAAATATAAAATGATATTCGTCATTTAAGTCATACCTACTAAAAAAATTCTGTATCCATAATATAACCCTGGATAAATTGATAACAACATTCAAAAACACTTCCCTATCTTAAAAGATTAAGGAAGTGCTCGCTATTTATAATTCATTTATTTATTTTGCTTGTTTTCTAGCAACTGTTTCAATGGCTTCTTTTATTGTTTTGGCATAAAGGTCAGAACCAGATGATTCAGAGATAGAAAAATGAACGCCATCTGTTCCAGCCCAGATATTTGGATTATCTACTGAAGCTTGGTACCAATCTGCTACTTCAATATAGTCGTACTGCTTAGCCAATTCTAATTCATAATTTCGCACATTCTCAATAGTGCCGTCTTTGACATTGTATGGTGTTACTAAAACTAAGCGATGACCCTCTGGTAAATTGTCCACAAACTGCATGATTTCAGCTTGATAATTATAGGGGGAATTAACACCAACTGCTAAGACGACTGTTTTTGACAGAGTGTTATTGTCAATATGATTCTTATAAATCTCAAAGGCTAGCGGAAAATTGCGGCTAATGGCGGCGTCTAACTGCGCCTCTGGTAGTTGCTGATTAATCGTGTCACTAGCACGCAAGGTCACTGAATCACCAATAATCATAATATCACTGATCGCAGAAGCATCTCCTGCTGCTAACATGTGCGTTCTATCCATATTGGTATCAGCTTGTTTAAGTGAGTTAACCAAAAGATCTGTCTCAAAAGCACCAACGCGAGGTGATCTTACAATCACAAACAAACTGATAATAACAAGTGTACCAAGACTTCCTAACAGCCATTTTGAATAATCTTTGACCTTGATTGATAGTCCTAAAACAACTGGTTCTCTCCCAGCAATGATTGGCTCAATCACATAAAATGAAAGAGAAGAAAAAGCAATGGACAATAATGTGGTTAAAATAACCGCAGACCAGTTTCCCATTAGTTGCGTAAAAATAATATAAAGGGGCCAATGGAAAAGGTAAATGCTATAACTAATATCTGATAAAAAAGTAATTGCCTTTGGTTCCTTGATATCCGGTGTTTTTTCATGTAACACGCGACTGGCATATATCATTACTGCTGTGAAAAGACCAGTCAAAATAAAACCAAATAAATAGGTAAAGATATGGTTGAAATCAAGCAGACGTGACAACAATAGAATCAATGCAAGACTCAGACCAAAAACAATTAGAACTGCTTTTAGTTGCCATGAACGAACGTTGATTTTAAATTGTTTTGTTGTCTCACGAATACCCGTCATTGTGGCAAAGATAGCTCCCAAAAAGAAACCATAACTATGCGATAAGCTTGAGAAGTACACTGTTGAAAACTGATCAACAAAAAATGACCTAACAAACATACTTAAAAAACTTGCCACGAAAAAAACTGTTGATAATAAAAAGATAAACCGACGAAAATCTGTACTTTTTTTAACTGTTTTAGCCAATAACCAGGTCAAAACACCCCAGACAATATAAAAATGAACTTCAATTGCCAAACTCCAAGTATGTAAGAACAAATGGGGGATAAACTGACTTTCATAATTACCACCAATCAACAGTTCATAGATATTAGTCGTAAAGCCAAGCGTTGCTGCAACTTGTCGACCTATGTCTGCCACAAAATCTTGTTTGACTAACAAAGTTAGGGGTAAAACAATTAAAATCAATAACACAAGAGGTGGGAAAATCCGATAAAAACGTCGTCTAAAAAAGCGCAACAAATCAATCGATTGTTTTTGACTAAACTCATCGATTAAAAGCGCTGTGATTAAATAGCCTGAAAAGGTGAAAAAGATATCAACCCCAATAAAGCCACCTGGAAAAGCATTCCTAAAAAAGTGATAGAGTAGCACCAAGAGTAAACCGGTGATACGAATAACAGAAAACCATTTTATTCTCATTTTTGATAAATTCCTTGTTTAAAAGTCCCTTCATAGACTTTTTTATCCTTGGCAATTAATTTGCCTTTCCCATCTGCCTGGCCGTCTTTAAAATCCCCTTCATAGGACCAGCCTAAGTTTGAGGTGAACACTCCTTTACCATCAAAAACGCCATTAACAAAATTGCCTTCATAGACATCACCATTTTCAAAGGTTAATTTTCCCTGACCATTCATTCGATAGTTGACAACATAGCCAGTGTAATGGATTTTACCTTTATCATAAGTTAAAGCCGTCTTTGTTTTTAAGGGAATCAAAAAGACACTCATTCCTAGAATAAGAATGAGAAAAACAGTAATTAGTTCTATTTTTCCTCTTGAAAAGGTCATATTTTTTAATTTATCCATTATTTCTGACTTTCTGTGTGAGTTTAAAGATTATTAAAATAATCCAACCAGTCTAGACACCCTTGTGAGATAAGACGATAAGTTTCTTCAAAATCTCCAGTGTACCAAGGATCGGGAACGCCTTTTTTGGCAAACATAAAAATCTTTTTCTTTAGTTTCCCTTTTGCTAACTTTTTCAAATCAGCGACATTATTCTCATCCATTCCGATAATATAATCAAATTCTTGAAGATCTTCTACACGAATGGGTTGAGAGCCTTTCATATAATTGAAATCAATATGATGTTGCTCTAACATTTGTTGTGTTCCAGTATGAATGGGTTTTCCTTTTTCCCAACGAGAGGTTGCTCGACTTTCAATATAAAAACGGTCATCATCCTTAACCAAATCCTTCATAATAAATTCAGCCATGGGACTACGACAAATATTTCCATAACAGACAAAACAAATTTTCATGATTTTCATCTCCTTAAGACTATTATAACAAAAAAACAAATACTCTTAGTTAAAACAAATGATTCTTTTTTAAAATTTATTATTTTCAAAGTGATTAAAAGAACCCTCATTATCTTGAGTAGAGAGTTCTTGTTGAAAACTATTTTTCGAGATAGGGATAGCCTAAATGCTCGTAGGCTTTTTGAGTTGCCACGCGCCCTGATCTGGTTCGCATCAAGAAACCTTTTTGAATGAGATAAGGTTCATACATATCCTCAACCGTTTCACGTTCTTCAGCAATATTAACCGATAGAGTGCCCAGTCCAACAGGACCTCCTTGATACATCTCAATCATGGTTTTAAGAATTTTTTGATCGACATAGTCAAGCCCCTCGCGGTCAACATCAAGCATCGCCAAAGCCTCATCTGTCATTTGCTGAGTGATGGTCCCGTCTCCTTTGATTTGGGCATAATCCCGCACGCGTTTTAAAAGACGATTGGCAATACGTGGAGTCCCGCGACTACGTTTAGCAAGTTCAATAGCCGCTTCATGGACAATTGTCATCTCAAAAATAGTAGCGGTTCGTTCAACAATTTCTGTCAAATCATCCGTTTCATAATACTCCATATGTCCTGTAATACCAAAACGTGCTCTTAAGGGATTACTGAGCATACCCGCACGGGTAGTAGCTCCAATCAAGGTAAAAGGTGGCAAATCAAGATGAACACTGCGACTAGCTTCACCATTACCAATCATGATATCGATGTAAAAATCTTCCATGGCACTATAAAGTACCTCTTCAATCGCCATGGGCATACGGTGGATTTCATCAATAAAGAGAACATCGCCCGGTTCTAGTTCATTCAAAATAGCGACCAAATCACCTGATTTTTCAATGGCTGGTCCACTCGTTTGCTTTAAATGAACGCCGAGTTCGTTGGCAATAACAAAAGCCATGGTCGTTTTCCCAAGCCCTGGAGGCCCAAACAATAACACATGATCAAGTGCCTCATCACGTCCTTTAGCGGCATCAATAAAAATACTCAGCTGATTTTTAACCTTATCTTGTCCAATATATTCTTTTAAAAATTGCGGTCTAAGGGTGCGCTCAACCACTTCTTCGTCACCCATTAATTCATTATCTAAGATTCTATTCATAGCCATATTATAGCAAAAAAGCCTTATCTTGTCTGCCAATAGCTTATCAATTGAATAAGATTGACGACTATATTCCCCACCAATCATACTCAGAAAAAACAAGACTGTTATCATTGTTCATGTGCTATCCTCCTTACTTTATTTAAGTAACTTTAGTATAGCCGAAGATAAAAAAATAATACACGACATGAATGTCAGGTATTATCTTTAGCCCATTCTTTTTTAATTTTTTCTTTAAGATGCTTATCCTCAATCAAATCAGAAAATGAGAGTGCTTCTTGATAAGCTTTTTCTGCATTTGAATGATTGTTGTGATAGTCTAAATAATATTTCCACTGCAACATTTTCAAGATAGGCATCTTTTGAAAATCTTGAATGGTCATCATAATCTCATAACTTGTCTCTAAAATAGCTTCAATATGGTTTTGGTGTCCTAACTTTAAAGCAACCCCAAAATTGTTAAGCAAGACATTATTTAAAACATATAAATTGTCAACAGGTAAGTGGTCCACTTGTGAAAAAATATTAGCCATTAACAAATGGTAGGATTCTTCATGATAGAGTCGTTTTGAAAAGCGATCTGTCGAAATACAAATAAAATAGAGCTCGATTAAAATCAAATCATTAATCGTATAGTGTTTCTTTAACAATAATTGCTCAAAATAATCATTTAAAATCGTAATGCCAAAATTAATGTTCTCGCTCATATGAACATCTAGTTTTGACTGGAGACAATCAATCACCAGCTGCTCTTCTTCTGGCAACTGTTCATAATAGTCAACATAAATTTCTTCTAAATAAGCTTCACGATTTAAAAGACGTTTAGTTTCAGAATAGGTTTGGGTGCGTAATAATAGATACTTTAATGTCTGATAACGTTCTGGTAAAACAAAAAAGTTAGTCTCAGCCAAGTCATCAATGGACACTTGTAACTGTGAGGCAATATACTGAATCGTATAAAGAGTAGGAGTGGATTCCCCCGACTCAATCCTTGATAACTGCCGAACAGATAATTTATCAGCTTCAGCACAAAGGTCTTCTTGGGTCTTGCCCATCTTTAATCGCTGTCTTTTAACATTTTCCCCGAACCTATACATAGCACCTCCAAAAACTTATTTATAGCATCTTTCTTGACTGATTTAAACGAAAAGAGCAACTCTTGTGTTGCTCTCTTTAAAGGATTATTCTAAACCAATGCGTTTAAAAATATCATCCACACGTTTGGTGTAATAAACTGGATTAAACAACTCATCAATCTCATCTTGTGTTAAACGAGAGGTGACTTCGCTGTCAGCTTCTAAAAGCGGTTTAAAGGCCACTTGATTGTCCCAAGCATAAGCGGTTTTGGGTTGAACCAAGTCATAAGCCTCTTCTCTTGTCATTCCTTTTTCAATCAAGGTCAACATGACACGTTGGCTATAAATCAAGCCAAAGGTAGACTGCATGTTGCGAAGCATATTTTCAGGGAAAACGGTCAAGTTTTTAACGATATTACCAAAACGGTTTAGCATATAGTTGATTAAAATGGTGGTGTCTGGTGTGATAATACGCTCTGCAGAAGAATGAGAAATGTCACGTTCATGCCAGAGTGGCACATTTTCATAGGCTGTTAACATGTGACCACGAATCACACGTGCTAGTCCTGTCATGTTTTCAGAGCCAATTGGATTACGCTTATGAGGCATGGCTGAACTTCCTTTTTGTCCTTTTGCGAAAAACTCTTCCACTTCACGTTGCTCAGATTTTTGCAATCCACGAATTTCTGTTGCCATGCGTTCAATAGACGTTGCAATCCCTGCCAAGGTAGCAAAATACTCTGCATGCAAGTCACGAGGTAGCACTTGCGTTGAAATTTCTTGTGGGCGAATACCTAGTTTACCACAGACATATTCTTCTACAAATGGAGGAATGTTGGCGAAGTTACCGACTGCTCCAGAGATTTTTCCAGCTTCAACACCTTTTGCGGCACGTTCAAAATGCTCTTGATGACGTTTCATCTCACTATACCATGTGGCTAATTTTAGACCAAAAGTTGTTGGCTCAGCATGAACACCGTGTGTGCGGCCCATCATAATAGTCATCTTATGCTCACGCGCCTTATCAGCGACAATATTTGTGAAGTTTTCTAAATCGCGACGAATAATGTCGTTAGCTTGTTTGTAAAGATAACCATATGCCGTATCAACCACATCCGTTGAGGTTAAACCGTAGTGAACCCACTTGCGTTCTTCACCAAGCGTCTCAGAAACAGCACGCGTGAAAGCGACAACATCATGTCTCGTTTCTTGCTCGATTTCAAGAATGCGGTTAATATCAAAATCAGCGTTTTCACGAATTTTTGCCACATCTTCTTTAGGAATTTCACCCAACTCTGCCCAAGCTTCATCGGCTAAAATTTCAACTTCTAACCAAGCACGGTACTTGTTTTCTTCACTCCAAATGGCCGCCATTTCAGGACGGGAATAACGTTCAATCATTTTTTCTCCTCAATAATTTTATATTTCAAATTATATTCTCTAATTTTTTCTTGTACTTCTAATAATAATTCGTCTTCACTATCGAATAATACTTTTTCGCATCGTTGAATAAAATCAGAGAAATCTTGTTCATCTTTCAACTTCTCTTCATTTGATATCCTATACATGACATACCTAACAAAATGAGCATTCCTAGAGAATTTACTATAATCAAAAGTAGATGTTTTATGTTTTTTATCTCCTGTTCTATTCATGGTGTAGTAATATAAAGTTTCTACCTTTATTTTTGCTTGTTCTAATAACACACCACTGGATGATAGTATACTAAATTTTTTAAAATCGGTATCTTTAAGAATTTCATGTGCCATGTTTAAATAATCCATAATGAGTTGTGTTAGTTCTTTTTCATTTGATTGTGGATACAAATAATCTATTAATCTCCAAAAATGATTTGAGTAATCAGCACATAAATCAATAAACAATGAGTCTTTTTTCAATTCTTTTAATAACTCTATAATATCATATATATCTCCTTTAATTTCAAATTTTTCTAGAACAATTGATAGAAAAATTTGACTTGTTAAAGATAAATCATTGACTAAATTATGTTGTTTTTTAGAAAAATATTCATTCAAAAAATGTATAACTAGCTTTGGGATTTTTTCAAGAAATTCTAACTCTAAAATATATTTTTTTATAATTTCTTCTAATATTTTTAATTGATTATCTATTGAAAGATTTTGTAAATTCTTCTGTAGTTCCTTAATAGAATCTTTAGAGTTTTCTCCCGCATATGTGACAATCTGATCAAATCTAGAAAGCCAATTTTCTCGAGTACCATTAATTACAAAATAAGGATATGTATAAACAATATCATTCCATAATTCCTGTACAGTTGACTCCGTAATTTTTCTTTCCTTTGCATGTGCTGAAACATTCCTTAAACTTCTCATCTCCGAAATTCGATCTTTAACTCCTTTTGGAAGTTCAAAAATATTTCCAGTTTTTTGGGGGTCGGACTGAATTAAATCATTCAATGTACTTTCCCACTTATCTTCACTTTTTAAAAGCTTAACCTCTTTTTTCCATTTTTTAATTCTTTCATTTTTTTGAGGGATATTTTTTTTAAAACTAGCTGGAATACCTTTATAATTAATTGCTAACTCGCTGATATATTTATGATTAGCCAAATAAGAAAACATATAAGCCGCTTTATAGGCCTCTACTTGATAACATTTAATAGATTCAATATATAATTCATTTTCATCTAAACCTTTATCTAAAAGCCAATGTTTAAATTCTCTCAATTCCATATTATATTTCTCCTCATTAAAAATCAATCCCCTTGCCAAACTCTTCGGCATCTTTTTCTAAGAGAGTGACATGTCCCATTTTACGATTGTGTTTGGCTTCTTGTTTACCATACAGATGGAGATGGGCATTAGGATTTTCTAAGACATAGTTTTTTGCTTTTTCTAGATGTTGTCCCAAGACATTTAACATGACTGCTGGTTGATGCAAGTGAATGTTTGGCAAAGGTTGTCCTAACACACCTAAAATATGTGTGTCAAACTGGGAAAAATTACAAGCCTCAATCGAATAGTGTCCGGAATTATGAGGACGTGGAGCAATTTCATTGACCAAAATAACATCACCAGCCACAAACATTTCAACACAGAGAGTGCCTGACAGCTCCAACTGCTTGGCAATCTTAATCGCCATGTCCTGTGCTTTTTCAGCTAAGACTTCTGGGATGTGAGCTGGCACAATTGTTTTTGACAGAATGTTATTGCGATGATTATTCTCTTGAACAGGAAAGACAGTCACTTCTTTACCATTCCCCGAAATAATCACAGAAATTTCCTTGTCAAAGCTGACAAATTCTTCTAAAACACAGGCTGAGGAGTCAGCTAGTTTTCTTGCTTTTGGCAGGTCTTCTGGTGATGTGATAACGATTTGTCCATGACCATCATAGCCACCTGTTGCTGTTTTGAGGACATATTTCTTAGCAAAATCAATGACATCTAAATCACGACTACTCTTAATCACCTGATAAGGAGCAACGGATACGCCAGCTTTTTGAGTGAGAAAGTCTTTTTCAAAAATACGGTTTTGTGAAATGCGAAGCAGGTCGGTTCCTTGAGGGAGTTGACCTGTTTTCACCACTGCATCAAGACCATCTGCATCCACATTTTCAAATTCATAGGTTAAGACATCACAACGATTAGCCAACTCTTGTAGTGCCTCCACATCATCATAAGGTGCAACAATCACTTCACTGACACGCGAGGCTGGACAATCAGCAACTGGATCAAGAGTTATCACCTTGTGCCCCATATAAATGGCGGCAATAGCCATCATTTGTCCTAGTTGACCACCGCCAATAATTCCAATTGTTTTAGATAAGTTCATCTGTAGAGGCCTCCGCTAATGCACCTTGTTCTTTGGCATAGTCGCTTAATTTTTCAGCAAGTGCTTCATTGGTTGTTGCTAAAATTCTGAGTGCTGTTAAGGCGGCATTTGTCGCTCCTGCTTCCCCAATCGCCATTGTTGCGACTGGCACACCACCTGGCATTTGCACAATCGAGTAAAGTGAGTCAACACCACTTAGGGCGCGTGATTTAACCGGCACACCAATAACTGGCAAGGTGGTTTTGGCTGCCACCATTCCTGGTAGATGGGCGGCACCACCTGCTCCAGCAATAATCACTTTGATGCCACGCTTACGTGCATTTTCGGCAAAATCAAACATCAAATCCGGTGTTCGATGGGCAGAAACCACTTTTTTCTCATAAGCGACACCAAATTTATCAAGCAATTCAGCAGTTCTCACCATGGTTGACCAGTCTGATTTGCTTCCCATAATAATTGAAATTTCTGTTGTCATAGTGCTTTACTCCCAATATCTTTCCTGTAGAAGAACCCTTCAGTGTTTTCATTTTCTAAGGCATCATAGATGACATCTTGTGCTTCTTTGACAGTATTTTGCGTGGTAACAAGCATGTAGACACGACCACCACTTGATACCAAGTGATTATCTTTATTGGTCACCCCTGCAAAGTAAGTGATGAGGGCCTTATTATCTGTCATCGGCACTTTAACACCCTTGTCATAGCTAAGAGGGTAGCCGTTACTTGCAACAACAACTCCAAGCGTTACCCCATCTTGAAGCCATATTAGTGTAGCTGGTTTATTATTTAAAATATCATCGATCGCTTGTGCGAAATCTGAAGTCAAGCGAGGTAAGATAACTTGTGTTTCTGGGTCACCAAAGCGTGCGTTAAATTCAATCACCTTGGGACCATCTGCTGTTAAAATCAAGCCGGCATATAAAACACCAAGGTAAGAACGCCCTTCTTTAACCATTGCTTCTAGTGTTGGTTTAATAATCTGATCAACGGCCTGATCAATGACTTTTTGAGAGAGATGAGGAACTGGTGAATAAGCACCCATTCCACCAGTATTTGGCCCTTTGTCACCGTCGTAGGCACGCTTGTGGTCCTGAGCACTCGGTAAAAGATAGAAGGTTTCACCGTTTGCAAAGGCAAACAAGGAGAACTCTTCACCTGCTAAAAATTCTTCGATGACAACGCGAGCACCCGAGTCACCGAATTTATTATCTAGTAACATTTCTCTAGCTGCCTCAATGGCATCATCTACAGTTTCAGCAACAACGACACCTTTTCCAAGCGCTAAACCATCAGCCTTAACAACGATTGGCGCACCTTTTGATTGAATATAGGCTTTTGCGTCTTCAAAATCGGTGAAAGTCTGGTAGTCTGCCGTTGGAATCTGGTATTTAGCCATGATGGTTTTGGCAAAATCCTTTGACCATTCTAGCTCAGAGGCTTTTTGTGATGGCCCAAACGCCTTTAAACCCGCTTTTTCAAAATCATCTACAATTCCAGCAGCCAAAGCATCGTCAGGTCCAACAAAGGTCCAGTCAATGCCCTTTTCCTTAGCAAAGGCAATAAGTGCTTCATGTTCGGAAATTGCTATATCGACCAATTCCAAACCATCACGTGTCATGCCATCATTTCCCGGTGCCACATAGACTGTCTCAACTTTTTCTGAGTGTAACAATTGTTTGGCGATAGCGTGCTCCCTACCACCCGAACCAATAACCAGTAATTTCACATCTTCACCTCAATAAACGGATTTTATAAGACTATTATATCAAAAATGTTCGGTTTTTTATATAAGATAATGTTTTTTTAAGTGAAAAAATAAAAAGAAGACAAACTTAGCTTCTCAATTTGTCTTCTTTTTATTTTAAATTAATGTCTAAAATGTCTCACATCAGTGAATAACATGGTCATGCCATACTTGTCAGCTGCTGCAATCACTTCTTCATCACGGATAGAGCCTCCCGGTTGGATGATGGCTTTAATACCTGCTTTGGCGATTTCTTCAACGTTGTCAGCAAATGGGAAGAAGGCATCGCTCGCTAAAACAGCACCTTCAAGACGATCTTGTGCTTGTTCGATAGCGATTTTGACAGCCCCCACACGGTTGGTTTGACCTGGCCCAACACCAAGAGTCATCTTATCATTTGAAATTAAGATACCATTTGATTTGACGTACTTAATCGCTTTCCAAGCAAATTCTAGAGCGACTTTTTCTTGCTCGCTTGGTTGACGTTTAGTCACTACTTTCCATGATGTTGGATCTTCTTTAATCACATCTTGGTTTTGTGATAACATGCCACCAACAATACCAGTGTATTCTTTTTCAATTTCACTGTCAGCTTGTGCATCAAATGGCAATTCTAAAACGCGTAAGTTTTTCTTAGCAGATAAAATAGCCAGTGCTTCTGGGCTGTAACTTGGCGCAATAATGATTTCAAGGAAAATCTTACTCATTTTCGCAGCTGTTTTTTCATCAACTTCTCTATTTAAGACAACAATGCCACCAAAAATAGAAACCGAGTCTGCTTCATAGGCATAATCCCACGCTTCTTCAATCGTTTCAGCTTGACCAATACCACATGGGTTCATGTGTTTCAAACCTACCACTGTTGGCTTATCTGTGAAATCACGGATGATACGAATAGCAGCATCAGCATCTCTAATATTGTTAAATGAGAGAGCTTTTCCATTTAATTGCTTACTTGATGCAATAGAATAGGCTGTTGGAAGAGCATTTTGATAAAAGTCTGCTTCTTGTTGTGGGTTTTCACCATAACGCATGGTTTGGTTTAAATCATAAGTTAAGGTCAACTTTTCAGGTGTTGTTTCACCCACTTCTTTGGTCAAGTAGTCAGCAATAAGAGCATCGTAGGCTGCTGTGTGTCTAAAGACTTTAGCTGCCAAACGTTTACGCACATCAAGACTAGTCTCACCAGCTTTAGAGAATTCTTCTAAAACAAGCTCATAGTCAGAAGGATCTACTACAACAGTCACACTGGCATGGTTTTTGGCTGCAGAGCGAAGCATGCTAGGGCCACCAATGTCAATGTTTTCAACGGCATCTGCGTAGGTCACATCCGGTTTTAAAATCGTTTCTTTAAAAGGGTATAAATTGACAACCACCAAATCAATTAAAGAAATAGCATTGTCTTTAGCCGCTTGTAAGTGCGTGTCCAAATCACGTCTAGCAAGAAGTCCACCATGAATCTTTGGATGTAGCGTTTTAACACGACCATCCATCATTTCAGGAAAGCCAGTGACTTCATCAATGGCAATGGTTGAAACACCTTCTTGATCTAGCATCTTTTTAGTACCGCCAGTTGAGATGATTTCCCAACCCAAGTCTTTTAGGGCTTTGGCAAAAGTAACAATACCTGTTTTATCTGAAACACTGATTAGTGCACGTTTTGTCATTTTAGTTCTCCTCTTTTAATAAGCTTTCCACAACTTGTGGATAAAGTCGGTGTTCACAAGCATGAATTCTCTCTTCAAAACTGTCAATCGTATCAGTCTCAAGACGTTCCACGCGCTCTTGTCTAATAATTTCTCCTGTGTCAATACCTGAGTCCACCCAATGAATAGTGACTCCTGATGATGCCACACCTGCTTCCCATGCGTCTTTAATACTATGAGCCCCAGGAAATTCCGGTAAGTAAGACGGATGGATGTTGATGATTTTCCTTTCATATTTTGAAAGAAGGGTCGGACCGATAATTTTCATATACCCAGCCAACACCACCAAGTCAATCTGATGCGAATCAAGTAAGTCTACAACGGCATTTTCATAAGCTTCTTTCGATTCAAATCCTTTTAACTCAAAAGCGTAAGCTTTGACGTTTAATTGGTTTGCCCTGTCTAGGACAAAGGCATCCAGGTGATCTGAAAACACAAAAGTGACAGGAAATTTTTCAGCAATGGCTTGAAAATTGGAGCCATTTCCTGATGCAAAAACGGCTATATTTTTCATTTGATAACCACACTTTGATCTTCTTTTTTGACAACATGACCAATGTCATAGACAGGTTCATCAATGAGTGCTTTAATCTCAGCAACATGTTCTGGTTTAACAGCAAGCACTAAACCAATTCCCATGTTGAAAATTTCAAACATTTCTGCATGTTTAATCTGACCATGTTTTTCAATCGCTTTAAAGATAGGTAAAACAGGGATTTTATCTTCTTCAATCACTGCAGCCAAGTCATCTGAAAACATTCTTGGCACATTTTCAACAAAGCCGCCACCAGTAATATGAGCAATCCCATTCACCAATCCTTTTTTAACCAAAGGAAGGACACTTTTAACATAAATACGTGTTGGCTCTAATAAGACATCTTTTAAAGCTTTTCCTTCTAGTTCTTCTAATTTTTCATCACCACTATAATCTTTGAAGACACGGCGAACCAAAGAATAGCCATTGGAGTGAATCCCACTGGAAGCAAGTCCCAATAAGACATCCCCGTCAGAGACCTTACTGCCATCAATCAATTCTGATTTTTCAGCAATACCAACAGCAAAACCGGCCAAGTCATAATCGTCATCGTCGTACATGCCAGGCATTTCAGCCGTCTCTCCACCAATTAAGGCAGCGCCGGCTAAAACACAACCATCAGCAACGCCGGCAATGACTTGTTCTAGTTTTGCAGGCTTATTTTTACCTGTCGCAATATAATCTAAAAAGTAAAGTGGTTCTGCCCCTGCTGCAATAATATCATTGACACACATAGCCACACAATCTTGACCAATCGTGTCATGTTTATCATATTTAATGGCAAGCATGAGTTTTGTACCAACACCATCTGTCCCACTGACAAGCACAGGTTCTTTGACATTTAATTGGGATAAATCAAACAAACCACCAAAGCCACCCAAGGCACCCATTGCTCCCAAGCGTTTCGTTTTAGCCACATGTTTCTTGATGCGCTCAACCACTTCATAACCTGCTTCAACATCAACACCTGACTTTGCATAAGCATTTTCTGACATGTTTCCCTCCTTTTATTGTGTTCTAAAGTCGACTTTTTGATGGAGATTTCTGAGGTATTCTTCCTCATAATCGTAAAGTTCTGTTGGGTAGTTACCATCAAAGTAGGCAACACACAGGCCGCCATTAGGGGCATCTGTTTCTAAACCAATCGACTCGATTAAGCCATCAATTGATAAAAATGATAAGCTATCAGCCCCAATAATCTCACGCACTTCCTCAATAGAATGATTGGCCGAGATGAGTTCACGTTTGGTTTGAATGTCAATCCCGTAGAAACAAGGATGTTTTAATTCTGGACTAGCAATGGCCACATGCACTTCTTTTGCACCCGCCTCTCTTAACAAGCTGACAATCCGTCTACTAGTTGTGCCACGAACGATAGAATCATCAACCATAACCACGCGCTTGCCTTTAACGACACTTGAAACAGCCGATAATTTCATCCTTACCCCTTGTTCTCTCAATTCTTGAGTCGGTTGAATAAAGGTTCTTTGAATGTATTGATTTTTAATCAAGCCCATTTCATAAGGGAGACCTGACTCTTCAGCATAGCCAGAAGCCGCTGATAAGGAGGAATTAGGAACACCAACAACGATGTCTGCATCAATTTTAGCTTCTTGAGCGAGACGTTTGCCTAAATTTTTACGAGCAGTGTGAACATTTATGCCATGAATAACACTATCTGGGCGCGCAAAATAAATGTACTCCATAGAACAAATAGCCATTTGCGTATCAGTTGTAAACTGATCAAAAGCTAAACCAGAATCATCAATAATCACGATTTCACCTGGTTTTACATCTCTCACCCACTTGGCACCAATCACTTCAAAGGCACATGTTTCACTAGAAATCACCCAAGACCCATTGGCAAATTGACCAATAGAAAGAGGTCTAAAGCCATTAGGGTCTAAAGCAGCATAAATTTTATCCTCTGTCATCATAAGATAGGCAAAGCCACCTTTGACTTGATTGAGGGCATCCTTAAATTGCTCAATAAAAGTTTCTTTTGGACTACGACGAATTAGGTGCATGAGAATTTCTGTATCAGAAGAACTGGCAAAAATAGCACCCTTTTTCTCCAATTCAGCACGTAGTGACTTGGCATTAGTCAAATTACCATTATGAGCTAAAGCAATTTGACCATCTGAAAAATCAAATAAGAAGGGTTGAATGTTGTTAATAGAAGCTGTGCCTGCTGTCGCATAACGCACATGACCAATTGCCGCTTTACCAGCTAATTTGGCAAGATTACTTGGTCTTTTAAAGACTTCTGAAATTAGTCCTGTATTGCGATGACGAAGGAGTTTCCCATCATCATTTGAAACAATCCCTGCACCTTCTTGTCCTCTATGTTGGAGACTATGAAGACCATAATAAGTGACTTCTGCCGCTTGCTCATGCCCCCATATTCCAAAAATACCACACTCTTCATTGAGTGATTTTACTTCGTAAGTCATTTTTTCCCCTTAGTTGTTTTTAAAATAATTAACAGCACTAGCAAAGAGATGCTGGTCTTTATGACCTGGAATGTTTTTAAAGTTTCCTTCTTCGAAACGCTCTGAATGTCCCATTTTACCAATGATTTGACCATTTCGACTAGTAATGCCTTCAATCGCATGGCTAGAGCCGTTTGGATTGAAACGAGAATCCATACTTGGTTTGCCATCAAAATCAACGTATTGACTAAAGATTTGTCCATGTTTTTGCAGCTCTAAAAATTCTTGTTCAGAAACCACAAATTTTCCTTCTCCATGAGACACTGGAATCACATGAATATCACCCACAGCCACACCAGCTAACCAAGGTGAATTGGTGTTGGCAATTCTTGTTTCAACCATCTTAGCAACGTGTTGGTTGGCATCATTATAAAACAGTGTTGGACTGTCCTTGTGACTGTCTTCAAAATTACCATAAGGAAGTAAGCCAGATTTAACAAGGGCTTGGAAACCATTACAGATTCCAATGATTAATCCGCCCCTTGCTATAAAGGCGTCAATCGCTGTTTTAACCTTTTTGTTTAATAAAATATTAACAATAAATTTAGCAGAACCATCTGGCTCATCTGCAGCTGAGAAACCACCTGCAAAGAAAATAATATTAGCCTTTTCAATCATTTCAACCATTTCAACAATAGACGCAGCAATCAAGTCCTGAGTCAAAGTTCTAAATGGTACCAAGGCAACCTTCGCACCAACCTGTTCAAATGCCTTAGCAGAATCGTATTCTGAGTTTGTGCCAGGAAAGACTGGAATATAAACCAGAGGTTCTTCTGTTTTTTCAGGAATCGTTATCGTTTCCTCAACTGAAACAACTGGAACATCAGATAAGTTCTCTTTTTGCTCAAAGAGAGTTGGATAAACATCTTCTAGTTTGCCTTCAAAAGCACTTAAAAGCACTTGGCCTGCTATGTTTAAATCATTAATAACTATAGAGAAATCTTTTGTCGTTGTTCCAAGCTTAACCACACCAGGAATCTCTTCTTTACTAGTGAAAACAAAGCCACCTAGCTGTCCTTGAAGCAGCGTTGACATGATCTTATCATCAAGTGATAACTTAGCTCCCAAACGATTACCAAAACTCATTAGAGAAAGTGTCTCACCAAGACCACCATATTTAATGGCTGCACTTGCTGTTATTTGATGTTCTTCTTGAAGACGACTAAATTGTTCAAAATTAGCAAGAATTTGTTTAAAGTCTATTCCCTCAGAAATGGCTTGACCCGCAATATAATAGATGTTTTCATCAAACGCTTTAAATTCAGGGGATAAGACTTTATCCACTTTAGAGGTGGTGACCCCAAAAGCCACAAGCGTTGGCGGTACCGTTAATTCCTCAAAAGTACCACTCATTGAATCCTTCCCACCAATAGAGGGTAGGCCTAATTGGATTTGTGCTTCAATAGCCCCTAAAAGGGCAGACACAGGTTTTCCAAAACGTTCTGCCTGTTTATCTAAACGCTCAAAGTATTCTTGATAAGAAAAACGTGCTTGTTGCCATTGAGAGCCAGTTGCGACTAAACGACTAGTTGCCTCAATAATAGCATAGGCAGCACCGTGAAAAGGTGACCATTCGGCAATGTATGGGTTATAACCTTGTGCCATAACAGAAACAGTACTTGTTTTCCCTTTTTGAACAGGCAACTTTTGAACTGAACTTTCTGTAGGCGTCACTTGATAACGACCACCTAGAGGATGATTAATGGTTGAGCGACCAACTGAACTATCAAAGAGGGTTTGAAGTCCTTTTTGACTAGCATGATTAAGATTAGACAGCACTGTGACTAACTCTTGCTCAACGTTTTCTAACGAGGTTGTTTTTTGGTAAGGAAGCTCCTTATTACTATCAGTCACATCAACATCAACAACTACACGAACACCATTGGTGTCTAGAAAAGCACGTTCAAGATCAACGATTTTTTCACCATTCCAAGTCATCACAAGATTTGCTTCTTTAGTCACCTCAGCCACCACAACCGCTAAGATATCTTCTTTTTCAGAAGCAGCAATAAAGGCATCTGCATCTTCTTTAGACACAACAACCGCCATACGTTCTTGACTTTCAGAAATAGCAATTTCAGTTCCATTAAGTCCTTGATATTTTAAAGGCACTTTATTTAAATCAATCAAGACACCATCAGCCAATTCCCCAATAGCAACACAGACCCCGCCTGCACCAAAGTCATTGGACTTTTTAATCAATTGACTAACTTCTGGCTTTCTAAAGAGACGTTGAATTTTTCTTTCTTCAATAGCATTCCCTTTTTGAACTTCTGCACCAGCTGTCTCAACTGTTTCAACGGTTTGTACCTTTGAAGAACCAGTGGCACCACCAATACCATCACGACCGGTTTTCCCACCTAACAAAATAATCACATCACCAGGTTCTGGCTTTTCACGACGAACATTTTCTTTAGGCGTCGCACCAACAACTGCACCAAGCTCCATACGTTTAGCAACAAAACCAGGGTGGAAGTACTCTCTCACATAAGTTGTTGCCAAACCAATTTGGTTCCCGTAAGAAGAGTAGCCATGTGCTGCTTTTTTCGAAATGACCTGTTGAGGTAATTTCCCTTGACGTGTCTCTGCCACATTTTGTGTGATATCACCAGCTCCTGAAATTCTCATTGCTTGATAAACAAAACTACGTCCTGATAATGGGTCACGAATAGCGCCACCAATACAAGTTGCTGCACCACCAAATGGTTCAATTTCTGTCGGATGATTATGGGTTTCATTTTTAAACATTAATAGCCAAGTTTCATCCTTGCCATCAACATCAACAGAGATTTCAACAGAGCAAGCATTAATTTCATCAGAGACTTCCATGTCGTCCAAACGACCATTGGCACGTTCATAACGCCCAAAAATAGTAGCCATATCCATTAACGTCTGTGGTTTAGCCTCACGACCAAGTTCTTTTCTCATTGACAAGTACTTGTCATAAGTCGCTTGTAATTGCTCTTCAAAATGAGAATGGGAAAAATTAATGGTTTTTAATTCTGTTTCAAAAGTGGTATGACGACAATGATCAGACCAGTAAGTGTCCAATACCTTTAATTCCGTTTCAGTAGGTACTCTACCGATGGTTTTAAAATGGTCCTGAATCAAGAGTAAATCAGCCACTTCCATCGCTAAATGTTGTTCTTGTTTGAAACCTACAAATTGAGCTTCTGAATAAGAATTAAAGAAATCAAGTTTAGGAATAAACCTATTTGCTTTTTCAAAAACATCTTCTCTAACAGGTTTAGTAATATCTTTAAAACGTGAATCAACCGGATTTAAAAGATAAGTTTTAATGCGTTCTAGCTCCTTTGGAGCAATGTCAATATTCACCAAGTAGAGTTGGGCAGTTTTTACAATGACATCTGTTGTTGCACCCAAAAGAAACAAAGCTTCTTGAGCACTCGCAGCACGTTGATCAAATTGACCAGGTAAGGCTTCTATGGCAAAAAAATGATAGTCATTAAGAAACTCAGAAATTTCTGTTTCCGTCATCAAATCATCAGTCACCTGTTCTGAAAAAATGTGTTTCTCAGCTTTTTCAGTTAAATCAGATGATAAATGAAACACATCATATACTTGCAAGAGACGTAGCTCTTTTAAGGTCTCGATTTGCAAATGATGTTGTAATTCAGCAAGCAAAGACTTTTCTTTTACTCTAAAATTAACCTTTTTTTCAACAAAAATACGTTTATTCATCCTATCACCCTACTTATTTTTTAAGAGTTGCTCCAAAACAACAGTGTAAACATCAATGATGGAACCAATATTACGACGAAAGACATCTTTATCCATATGATTTCCTTCTTTATCCCATAAACGACTGGTATCAGGTGAGATTTCATCGGAAAGAATGATGTCGCCATTACCATCACGACCAAATTCTAGTTTATAATCAATCAAGGTTAAGCCGACCTCAGCAAAAATAGCTGTTAAAACCTCATTAATTCTTCGTGTTTCCTCTTTTATAAATGCTATTTCTTCTGCTGTTGCAATATCTAAGAATAAAACATGCTCATCATTGATAAAAGGATCATCTAGCTCATCATTTTTATAATAAAATTCGATGATTGGTGTCTCAAACTTGATTCCCTCCTCAAGCCCAAAACGCTTAGCAAATGACCCTGCTGAGTAATTACGAAGGACAACCTCAAGAGGAATGATAGCTACCTTCTTATTAAGTTGATCTGTTTCAGATAATTGCTTAATGAAATGTGTCTTAATCCCTTTTTGATTTAAGCGCTCAAAAATAAGCGACGAAATCTGATTGTTAAGTCTTCCTTTACCTGCTACAATTTCCTTTCGTAGACCATTTAACGCCGTTGCCTGGTCTTTATAGCTAGCAATAATTTCCTCTGGATGACTTGTTGCATAGATATCTTTCGCTTTTCCTGAATAAATTAATTGTTTTTCCATTTAATTGTTCGCCTTTTTAAGTTTTTTATAGCTTAATAGTAGCACAAATAAAGAAATTTAACAATAAAAAATGAACAATAAAAAAGATATTCGATAAAATCGAATACCTATTTTATTTTTTCATATAAATAATCAACCATTTGACCCATGGTTCTCACATCCTCAACTTCTTCGTCAAGGATTTCTAAGTCAAATTCATCTTCTACGTTAATAACGAACTCTGTTAAAGTGATAGAATCAGCTCCCAAATCATCCTTGAAGTTGGTTGCCATAGTGACATCAATGTCTTCTTCTCCAAGTTGATCAGCAATCATTTCTTTCATTTTAGATAAAATTTCTTCTTTAGTCATTTGATTCAGTCTCCTTTGAAAATTCATTTGTTAATTGGTCCATAAGACCACTCTCTAACATACGACTAATTTGTTTAATAGCATTATACACTGCTTTAGCATCACTTGCGCCATGACATTTCACAACAGGGGCTTTAAGACCAAATAAAACAGCTCCCCCAGCAGATGAATAGTCTAGGCTCTCTTTTAATTGATATAAGCTATCTTTTAAAAGAAGTGCACCCATTTTGGCAGAAAAACCACCTTCTTGAATAGTTTTTTTCAATTGTCCCATAATAGAAATGGCTGTTCCTTCAATTGATTTTAACACGGCATTACCAGTGAAACCATCAGCCACGACCACATCACAAACACCAGCTAGAAGATCTCTTGCTTCGACGTTTCCAATAAAGTTAAGCGAGTCATCATTAGAAAGACGATCAAAGGTTTCCTTTCTTAAGGTGTCTCCTTTAGTTTCTTCGGTCCCATTATTTAACAAACCAACACGAGGAGAATTAATGCCTCGAACATTCTTAGCATAAAAAGACCCTAAGACCGCAAATTGATGTAAATGCTTTGCTGTATTTTCAGCATTGGCCCCTAAATCCAACATATCAAAACCTTGCCCATCCATGGTTGGTATTGTTGACATCAAGCCTGGACGATCAATATTTTTAATACGACCAACAACAAACAAACCCGATGCCAATAAGGCTCCTGTATTCCCCGCAGATAAAACGGCATCCGCACGTCCTTCTTTTACGGCTTGGGTCGCAAGAACCATTGATGCTTGTTTTTTCTTTCTGATGGCTTTGACAGGCTCATCCTCAGAATCAATTTTTTCAAGGGTATGACTAATCGTAACTCGTTTAGTGTGTGTTAAATAGGGAGTGATTTTTTCTCTATCACCATAGAGTTGAATTTCAATATCTGAAAAATCATCTAATGCTTTATTTACACCTTCAATAATTGCTTGGGGAGCATTGTCGCCACCCATCGCATCAATTGCTATTTTTTTCATTTTGAAACTCCTTTTTATAAACATTGACTTGTCTATTATAGCATGATTCGGCTATTTTATCATCTTATGAAAACGTCCTTTATCTCTCAATCTTGTTTCATAATATTGCCCCATTTCCCCAAATCATCAATAAAGGACTTGCTTTTTAATTTGATACCAACATAATCATCATAAAGGCTATCAATAAAAAGACGCAGTTCCTTCTTTAAAGAATCATTAATTGAAATGGTTTTTAGTTCATCAAACTGGATAGTCTGAAATTTGTTTATTAAATAAGGAATATTAGGATTCAAATGACTCCTGTGTGGATCTTTGTCATAATGATCTGGACAAAGGAGTCCAGAAAAACGATGAGAAAAATCAAAAGCAAGATTCTTACGATGACAAAAATGACAATCGTTAAAATTTAGTGAGACACCAAAACGATCTAAGAGTTGTATTTCGAAAATATTGGTCAAAACCTCATAGTCTAACCCCTGATTTATTAGGGTTAATGTTTTGGTTAAAAAAGAAAATAACGATGGATCTTCAATAGCATCTAAAAGAACACTATCAGCCAAAGCCACAATATAGCTCGCATAAGCTAGTTTAAAAATATCAGCGTTGATGTTTTTAAACCACTCAACTTCTTTATAATCTTCAATATAACTCAATCCTGATTCGTTGATTTTTAAAATAAACTGAGCCATTGTCAAGGGTTGAATGACTGGTGTCACTCTTGATTTTCTAGCTCGCTTAACAAAGAACATTCTTTTGCCATCAGATTCAGTAAAAATCTTAACTAATTTATCTTCTTCACGAAAATCTTTATTATAAAGAACAAGTCCCTTAGTTTCCTTAGTTTCCATATTCCTTCATAAATTCTTTCAATCGGTTTAGTGCTTCTTTAATAGTCTCCATGCTGGCAGCATAAGAAATTCTGATATAACCTTCACCGTATTTCCCAAAAGCGACACCCGGAATTAAAGCGACAGCTTTCTTTTTAGCCAGTGCTTTTAAAAACCCAAATGAATCAGAGGCTGCTTCTCCTGGAATTTTAGCAAAAATGTAAAAAGCACCATCTGGTTTAATCACTTCAAAACCAAGGGTTTCAAGTTTTTCAATAATGTAATCACGACGCTCTATATAAGCTTTTTTCATCGGCTCAGCATCATTTTTTCCAACCGTTAAGGCTTCAATAGCTGCGTATTGAGCACTTGTGGTTGCAGCAGTTACCAAATATTGATGACTTTTAATTAACTGACTAGCCAGTTCTTTTTTCGCGAAAATAAAACCTATGCGCCAACCCGTCATAGCATGTGACTTAGATAACCCATTAATTAAAATCGTTTGTTCTGGAAGGTACTCAGCAATGGAAACATGAGGTTCTTTGGTATAAGTTAATTCAGAATATATCTCATCACTAATCACAAAGACATCATATTTTTTAAGAACAGCGGCTAAATCCTTAATTTGCTGACAAGTGTAAGTCACACCTGTAGGATTAGCAGGATAGTTTAAAAGCACAGCTTTAAGCTTTTCACCTTGTTCTAAAATTGCTTTTTCAAGCATTTCAGGGGTTAAGATAAATCGATTTTCTGTTGTATCAATCTCAACAATATTAGCCCCAACTAATTTTACAATTGGCTCATAACCAGGATAGGCTGGAGCTGGTAACAAGACAGTATCTCCTGGTTCTAGAACAGCTGTTAGACTAGCTGAAAGGGCTTCTGTTGCTCCAACTGTTACCAAAACTTCATTTTCAGGATGATAAGATAAATGGTACTTTTCTTTCACAAAATCACTAGCTGCTTGTCTTAACTCCAATAAGCCAGCCATACCTGTATAATAACTTTTATCATTATCAATAGCTCTTTTAGCAGCCTCTTTAACGTGATCTGGTGTTGTGAAATCGGGTTCCCCTAAGGTTAACCTTAAAATACCTGGAATTGATGAAATCGTTTGATCAAACTGACGAATCAACGATATTTCAATTCTGTCTAGGTTCTTATTAAATCGTTTGCTTAAATCCATAGTGCCCTCCAGCTTGTATTGTATTCCTATTATACACTAGTTATCAGTAAAAAACACCTCTAAAGTGAGGTGTTTAGTGCTTAAATAACTGATGATAACGTTTTTTACTTGCCAACTTCAAATAATGGAGACAAAGGACGTTTTTCATGGATTCTTAAAATAGCTTCTGCAATTAATTGGGCAATTGAAATTTGTTCAATCTTATCGATGAGTCGTTCCTCAGGCAGATAGATGGTATCAAGTACTATCATCTTCTTAATGGCTGATTTTTGAATATTATCAAGAGCCGCTCCTGAAAGAATAGGATGAGTACCACTAGCGTAAACTGCTGTTGCACCTGCTTCAGCAAGAGCATCAGCTGCATGGCATATAGTCCCTGCGGTATCAATCATATCATCAATTAAAATACATGTCTTATCTTTAACATCACCAATGATATTCATCACTTCACTGGTATTCATTTTATCAACGCTTCGACGTTTATCAATAATAGCAATAGGTGTTTTTAAAAACTGTGCCAATTTACGAGCTCTAGTCACACCACCATGGTCAGGACTGACAACAACATAGTCATCTCCCATCATGCCACGACGTTGGAAATAATCAGCAATGAGAGGTGCTCCCATTAAATGATCAACAGGGATATCAAAGAATCCTTGGATTTGTGCTGCATGTAAATCAACCGTCAAAAGACGATCAACACCAGCCACTTCTAACATATTAGCTACTAATTTAGAAGTAATGGGTTCCCGTGAACGGGCTTTTCTATCTTGTCTAGCATAACCATAGTAAGGCATGACAACATTTACCGTTTCTGCACTGGCACGCTTTAAAGCATCAACCATAATTAACAACTCCATCAAATGGTTGTTAACTGGTGAGCTAGTTGATTGTAAAACAAACACATGGTGACCTCTGATTGATTCTTCAATATTAACTTGAATTTCACCATCTGAGAATTGTCTAACAGTTGATTTTCCTAAAGAAACTCCCATTGTTTTAGCAATATCATCTGCTAATTGCTGATTGGATGATAGTGCAAATAACTTTAAATTAGAATAAGACATGATTTCCTCCCAAAATTTTCTCCTCTATCATTTTAACCCTTTTCACCTATTTTTTCAATCCTTATACAACTGATATAACAATAAAAAAACAGAAAAACGATGTTTTTCTGTTTTATATTCAAATATTAATATGGATAAATGTAATAAACTGATTGAGTTGTTGGATTAAACCATCCACGATAGTTACCAATTGATTGGTTTCCAGCATAGTTAGATTCCATTACTTGGATATTTGTTGAGCTTTGAACACCTGTTACATATGCAACGTGTCCATAACCACCACCATCATATGGGAATACTGCAACTGAACCAACAACAGGTTCTGAACCGATTGTAAATCCTGCTGCTCTTGCACTTGCACCCCATTGATTTGCATTACCCCAGTAATTACCAACCCAAGGAGCTAGTGATTTAACACCCCATGTACATTGACCAACTGGATAAGTATTACCTGAATAGTTTACAGTTGGACTTGCTGTTTGAGTCGGTACAGATCTTGTTGCAGCTGTATTATTTGCTGGAGCTGGCGCTGGAGCAGGTGCTGGCGCTGGAGCTGCTGGTTGTGCTGGAGCAATAGTTGATACTACTTGCTGAGCTGTTTGAATAGATGCTTGTTGTTGTCTAGCAGTTTCTTGGGCTGCTGCTCTTGCAGCTGCTTCTTGGGCTGCTGCTTGGGCTGCTTTTTCTTCTGCCGCTGATTTAGCAGCAAGTAAATTACTTTTTTCATCTTGAGCTGTTGCCAATTCTGCTGCTAAATTTAATTGAGCAACTTCAAGCTCAGCTTTTTGTGTATTTAAAGCATTAGCATTTTCTGCTAAAGTGGCTTGGTTTTCTGCTACAGTATTGATAGCTTCTTGATTTTTAATTTGTTTTTCTTCAATAGCTTCTTTGTCAGTCTTTTGTTGCTCTAACATTCTTTCATTTGCAGAAACAACTTCACGCATAGCCACAATACGGCTAATCGCATCAGACAATGAATCAGAATCAACTAATGTACTGATATAAGATGTTGCGGTATTATTTTTTTGGGCACTTCTTGCTTGATTTTCTAATGATTTACTTCTCGCAACAATTTTGCCTGAAAGCACTTCAATATCTTTTGCTAACTGCTCAGATTCAGCTTCCAATTTTTTATTTTCTGCAGCTAATTTTTCTTGTTCAGCTTGGAGAGAATCTACTTGTTTTTGAACAGCTGTCACTTTTGCTTGAGCTTGAGCTTGTTCAGTTGTTAAATGATCAATGATATTCTCCTGATTAGCAATTTTACTATCGTAATCTGTTGCAGAAACAACTTGTAGGCCTGAAACAGCGTTTAATGTTAACCCACTAATTAATACTGCGGATAAAATTCTTTTTTTCATTTAGTAAATACTCCTTTTCGATAAGACATTACTATAATACCAAAAAAAAGTCCAGTTTATATTACGTGATTGTTACATTTTAAAGCGTTTTTGAAATATATTATATTAAATGTAACCTTTTTACAAAAAAATCTGAAAACAAGAAGAAAAAGAGGTTAACAATGAGGGTTGGCAATAAATGATAAGTCACAAAAATCCCAAAAGGATAAGAAGTCATTTGATAAAAAACTGCCAGAAAATAGCTACCAACATTAAACATAAACATGAGAATAAATAAACTAACACCTCTAATGAGTTTATTATCTCTTATTAAAGGTAACCATTTGTACCCCAATAGTATTAAAATAGGGAAAAGAAAGATTGAAATACCAATACTATGAAAATACAAGCTATCATAAACAAATGATAAACTAACAAAAAACAAGTAAACTAACCATTTTTGATAATGTAAGATAAAAAACAAAAGCATCATTAAAAAAAATTGACTAGAAATAACAAATTGGTTGTGAAACAAACCTGACATCAAATAAGTTAAGTGTCTATCTATAAAAAGACTAAGAAACAAAAATATAAAAGGGAAAAATCGACTAACTCTTTTCATATTACTCTCCAATTAGACTAACATAGGAAAGATGTGAGAAATCAACTGTTGGAACAACATAAATTTTGATATTCAAAGGTTCCTTGTCATCAATCATTTTTACCTTACCAACTGAAATATCAGACGGAGATTGACCATCTAAACCACTAGTGAAAACATCATCACCGCTCGCAATAGCTTCTCTAGTATTCAATTGCGAAATGATTAACAGATTTTCTTTGACATCATAATCTGTTAAAACGCCAAAAGCATCATCCTTATTCGTTTTAATTTTAACAGGAATACCATCTGTACTTGACAGATTGGTAATCAAACTAACATCTGTTGTCTCTTTATTTACTTTATCTACCTTACCAGCAAGACCGCCATTTGAAACTAAAAACATCTGTTCAAAAACACCGTCATTCTTACCAATATCAACAGTAACATTATCAAGCCAAGCAACAGGAGAACGCATAACAACCTTACCAGTTAATACAGATAGACCTAAAAAAGAATCTTTAATTTCAAGAGCAGATCGTAACTCTTTATTCTCCTCAAGTAATATCTGATACTCTTTTTCTTTGGTTTCAGATTCTGAAATTTGTTGACGAAGATTCTCATTTTCACTGTAAGTATTAAATAACTCATTAACACTGGAAAGTTGTTGACTAACAAAATAAATAGGAGTGTCAACAACTTCCTTAACAACATTAATTCCCTTATCAATAAAAGAGGTTGTGGCTACACGAAGAGATTTATTCTTAGAAATAAAAAAAATAAGAGAACCGGAAAATAAAAAAAAGCAATGAAAATAAAAATTAATCGTGAGAATCTAAATTTTTTCATAGTCTTGTACCTTCTATAATAAATAAAACGAGATATCATATTCATGATAACTCGTTTAACTACGGAGAATGGGGGATTCGAACCCCCGCGCCAGTTACCCGACCTAACGATTTAGCAAACCGTCCTCTTCAGCCTCTTGAGTAATTCTCCAAATATAAATGGGCACGAGTGGACTCGAACCACCGACCTCACGCTTATCAGGCGTGCGCTCTAACCACCTGAGCTACGCGCCCAAGCAAAATATAGTGCTTGGTTTACTTTAAAGTAAAGCGGGTGACGAGAATCGAACTCGCGACAACAGCTTGGAAGGCTGTAGTTTTACCACTAAACTACACCCGCTTATATGGCGCGAGACGGAATCGAACCGCCGACACATGGAGCTTCAATCCATTGCTCTACCAACTGAGCTACCGAGCCGTTTTTTTCTATTGCGGGAGCAGGATTTGAACCTACGACCTTCGGGTTATGAGCCCGACGAGCTACCGAACTGCTCCATCCCGCGTTATCAATAGTAAGGAGGATGTGGGATTCGAACCCACGCACGCTTTTACACGCCTGACGGTTTTCAAGACCGTTCCCTTCAGCCGGACTTGGGTAATCCTCCAGATCAAATGGACCTTGTAGGACTCGAACCTACGACCGCTCGGTTATGAGCCGAGAGCTCTAACCAGCTGAGCTAAAGGTCCAAAGTCTTTTATTTATAGCGGCGAAGGGGATCGAACCCCCGACCTCCCGGGTATGAACCGGACGCTCTAGCCAGCTGAGCTACACCGCCATCAATCGGGAAGACAGGATTCGAACCTGCGACACCTTGGTCCCAAACCAAGTACTCTACCAAGCTGAGCTACTTCCCGAAAAAAATGCACCCTAGAGGAGTCGAACCTCTAACCGCCTGATTCGTAGTCAGGTACTCTATCCAGTTGAGCTAAGGGTGCTTATTTATTATATTTATGCCGAGGACCGGAATCGAACCGGTACGAAGGTCACCCTTCGCAGGATTTTAAGTCCTGTGCGTCTGCCAGTTCCGCCACCCCGGCCGTCAAGCGAACGACGGGATTCGAACCCGCGACCCCCACCTTGGCAAGGTGGTGTTCTACCACTGAACTACGTTCGCTTATCGGTAATGCCGGCTACATGACTTGAACACGCGACCCTCTGATTACAAATCAGATGCTCTACCAACTGAGCTAAGCCGGCTATTTAGTTTTATGCGGGTTAAGGGACTTGAACCCCCACGCCGTTAAGCGCCAGATCCTAAATCTGGTGCGTCTGCCAATTCCGCCAAACCCGCCTATATGACCCGTACTGGGCTCGAACCAGTGACCCATTGATTAAAAGTCAATTGCTCTACCAACTGAGCTAACGAGTCTGTCTTTGTCTGTTAGTTGCCTAACAACGGTCCCGACGGGAATCGAACCCGCGATCTTCGCCGTGACAGGGCGACGTGATAACCGCTACACTACGGGACCTATATGGGAGTTAACGGGATCGAACCGCTGACCCTCTGCTTGTAAGGCAGATGCTCTCCCAGCTGAGCTAAACTCCCCTTAGCTAAGCAACTACCCTATCTCACAGGGGGCAACCCCCAACTACTTCAGG
>NZ_JAENBO010000009.1 GCF_016481305.1 Streptococcus pacificus
TAGCTAAGCAACTACCCTATCTCACAGGGGGCAACCCCCAACTACTTCAGGCGTTCTAGGACTTAACTGCTGTGTTCGGCATGGGTACAGGTGTATCTCCTAGGCTATCGTCACTTAACTTATGAATGATTAATCATTCAAAATTGAATATCTATCGCAAGATCCACCTTGACGCTTCTCTACTTCTCTTTTTTTGGATAAGTCCTCGAGCTATTAGTATTAGTCCGCTTAACATGTCACCACGCTTACACTCCTAACCTATCAACCTGATCTTCTCTCAGGGCTCTTACTGATTACTCATGGGAAATCTCATCTTGAGGGGGGCTTCGCACTTAGATGCTTTCAGCGCTTATCCCGTCCCTACATAGCTACCCAGCGATGCCTTTGGCAAGACAACTGGTACACCAGCGGTAAGTCCACTCTGGTCCTCTCGTACTAGGAGCAGATCCTCTCAAATTTCCTACGCCCGCGACGGATAGGGACCGAACTGTCTCACGACGTTCTGAACCCAGCTCGCGTGCCGCTTTAATGGGCGAACAGCCCAACCCTTGGGACCGACTACAGCCCCAGGATGCGACGAGCCGACATCGAGGTGCCAAACCTCCCCGTCGATGTGAACTCTTGGGGGAGATAAGCCTGTTATCCCCAGGGTAGCTTTTATCCGTTGAGCGATGGCCCTTCCATACGGTACCACCGGATCACTAAGCCCGACTTTCGTCCCTGCTCGAGTTGTAGCTCTCGCAGTCAAGCTCCCTTATACCTTTACACTCTGCGAATGATTTCCAACCATTCTGAGGGAACCTTTGGGCGCCTCCGTTACTCTTTAGGAGGCGACCGCCCCAGTCAAACTGCCCGTCAGACACTGTCTCCATTGACGATAAGCCAATCGGGTTAGAGTAGCCATAACACAAGGGTAGTATCCCAACAACGCCTCCTACGAAACTGGCGTCCCGTATTCATCGGCTCCTACCTATCCTGTACATGTCCTACAGATACTCAATATCAAACTGCAGTAAAGCTCCATGGGGTCTTTCCGTCCTGTCGCGGGTAACCTGCATCTTCACAGGTACTAAAATTTCACCGAGTCTCTCGTTGAGACAGTGCCCAAATCATTACGCCTTTCGTGCGGGTCGGAACTTACCCGACAAGGAATTTCGCTACCTTAGGACCGTTATAGTTACGGCCGCCGTTTACTGGGGCTTCAATTCATACCTTCGCTTACGCTAAGCACTCCTCTTAACCTTCCAGCACCGGGCAGGCGTCACCCCCTATACATCATCTTACGATTTAGCAGAGAGCTGTGTTTTTGATAAACAGTTGCTTGGGCCTATTCACTGCGGCTGTCTTTAAGACAGCACCCCTTCTCCCGAAGTTACGGGGTCATTTTGCCGAGTTCCTTAACGAGAGTTCTCTCGATCACCTGAGGCTACTCGCCTCGACTACCTGTGTCGGTTTGCGGTACGGGTAGATAAACAATTAACGCTAGAAGATTTTCTTGGCAGTGTGACATCACTAACTTCACTACTAAACTTCGCTCCCCATCACAGCTCAATGTTATAGGTATAAGCATTTGACTCATACCACACCTCACTGCTTAGACATGCACTTCCATTCGCATGCTTTAGTTAGCCTACTGCGTCTCTCCATCACTCATTTATCTAGTACAGGAATATCAACCTGTTGCCCATCGAATACACCTTTCGGTCTCTCCTTAGGTCCCGACTAACCCAGGGCGGACGAGCCTTCCCCTGGAAACCTTAGTCTTACGGTGGACAGGATTCTCACCTGTCTTGCGCTACTCATACCGGCATTCTCACTTCTATGCGTTCCAGCACTCCTCACGGTATACCTTCTCCACACATAGAACGCTCTCCTACCATTACCTTACGGTAATCCACAGCTTCGGTAAATTGTTTTAGCCCCGGTACATTTTCGGCGCAGGGTCACTCGACTAGTGAGCTATTACGCACTCTTTGAATGAATAGCTGCTTCTAAGCTAACATCCTAGTTGTCTGTGCAACCCCACATCCTTTTCCACTTAACAATTATTTTGGGACCTTAGCTGGTGGTCTGGGCTGTTTCCCTTTCGACTACGGATCTTAGCACTCGCAGTCTGACTGCCGACCATAAATCAATGGCATTCGGAGTTTATCTGAGATTGGTAATCCGGGATGGACCCCTCACCCAAACAGTGCTCTACCTCCATGATTCTTAATGTCGACGCTAGCCCTAAAGCTATTTCGGAGAGAACCAGCTATCTCCAAGTTCGTTTGGAATTTCTCCGCTACCCACAAGTCATCCAAACACTTTTCAACGTGTCCTGGTTCGGGCCTCCAGTGCGTCTTACCGCACCTTCACCCTGCTCATGGGTAGGTCACTTGGTTTCGGGTCTACAACATCATACTATTTCGCCCTCTTAAGACTCGGTTTCCCTACGGCTCCGTCTCTTCAACTTAACCTCGCATGATATCGTAACTCGCCGGTTCATTCTACAAAAGGCACGCTCTCACCCATTAACGGGCTCGAACTTGTTGTAGGCACACGGTTTCAGGTTCTATTTCACTCCCCTTCCGGGGTGCTTTTCACCTTTCCCTCACGGTACTGGTTCACTATCGGTCACTAGGGAGTATTTAGGGTTGGGAGATGGTCCTCCCAGATTCCGACGAGATTCCTCGTGTCTCGCCGTACTCAGGATACTGTTAGGTATTATCTCTATTTCAAATACGAGGCTCTTACTCTCTTTGGCCTACCTTCCCAGGTAGTTCTTCTATAAAGATAACGTCCACATTACAGTCCTACAACCCCGAAGAGTAAACTCTTCGGTTTGCCCTCCTGCCGTTTCGCTCGCCGCTACTAAGGCAATCGCGTTTGCTTTCTCTTCCTGCAGCTACTTAGATGTTTCAGTTCACTGCGTCTTCCTTCTCATAACCTTAACAGTTATGGATACTAGTCTTTAACTAGTGGGTTCCCCCATTCGGATATCTCTGGATCGGCGCTTACTTACAGCTCCCCAAAGCATTTCGTTGTTAGTCACGTCCTTCTTCGGCTCCTAGTGCCAAGGCATCCACCGTGCGCCCTTATTAACTTAACCTTATTTCTTTTTTCAGTTTCCTATATATACGGAATTTGATAGATATTCAATTTTCAAAGATCAATCCTAGGTTATTACTAACCTATGGAGCCTAGCGGGATCGAACCGCTGACCTCCTGCGTGCAAAGCAGGCGCTCTCCCAGCTGAGCTAAGGCCCCACGTCTCATAGCTTTTAGACCTCTCAAAACTAAACAAGACAAGCAAACGTACATTCCGATCGTATTCCTACGATTTTCCTTAGAAAGGAGGTGATCCAGCCGCACCTTCCGATACGGCTACCTTGTTACGACTTCACCCCAATCATCTATCCCACCTTCGGCGGCTGGCTCCTAATAGGTTACCTCACCGACTTCGGGTGTTACAAACTCTCGTGGTGTGACGGGCGGTGTGTACAAGGCCCGGGAACGTATTCACCGCGGCGTGCTGATCCGCGATTACTAGCGATTCCGACTTCATGTAGGCGAGTTGCAGCCTACAATCCGAACTGAGATTGGCTTTAAGAGATTAGCTTGCCGTCACCGGCTTGCGACTCGTTGTACCAACCATTGTAGCACGTGTGTAGCCCAGGTCATAAGGGGCATGATGATTTGACGTCATCCCCACCTTCCTCCGGTTTATTACCGGCAGTCTCGCTAGAGTGCCCAACTAAATGATGGCAACTAACAATAAGGGTTGCGCTCGTTGCGGGACTTAACCCAACATCTCACGACACGAGCTGACGACAACCATGCACCACCTGTCTCCTCTGCCCCGAAGGGAAAGCCTATCTCTAGGCCGGTCAGAGGGATGTCAAGACCTGGTAAGGTTCTTCGCGTTGCTTCGAATTAAACCACATGCTCCACCGCTTGTGCGGGCCCCCGTCAATTCCTTTGAGTTTCAACCTTGCGGTCGTACTCCCCAGGCGGAGTGCTTAATGCGTTAGCTGCGGCACTAAACCCCGGAAAGGGTCTAACACCTAGCACTCATCGTTTACGGCGTGGACTACCAGGGTATCTAATCCTGTTCGCTACCCACGCTTTCGAGCCTCAGCGTCAGTGACAGACCAGAGAGCCGCTTTCGCCACCGGTGTTCCTCCATATATCTACGCATTTCACCGCTACACATGGAATTCCACTCTCCCCTTCTGCACTCAAGTTAAACAGTTTCAAAAGCGTACTATGGTTGAGCCACAGCCTTTAACTTCTGACTTATCTAACCGCCTGCGCTCGCTTTACGCCCAATAAATCCGGACAACGCTCGAGACCTACGTATTACCGCGGCTGCTGGCACGTAGTTAGCCGTCCCTTTCTGGTAAGCTACCGTCATGTGTTAGACTTTCCACTCCTAACACTGTTCTTCGCTTACAACAGAGCTTTACGATCCGAAAACCTTCTTCACTCACGCGGCGTTGCTCGGTCAGGGTTGCCCCCATTGCCGAAGATTCCCTACTGCTGCCTCCCGTAGGAGTCTGGGCCGTGTCTCAGTCCCAGTGTGGCCGATCACCCTCTCAGGTCGGCTATGTATCGCTGCCTTGGTGAGCCGTTACCTCACCAACTAGCTAATACAACGCAGGTCCATCTCCTAGTGATACAATTGTATCTTTTAACATCCTATCATGCGATAAAATGTCTTATGCGGTATTAGCTATCGTTTCCAATAGTTGTCCCCCGCTAGAAGGTAGGTTACCTACGCGTTACTCACCCGTTCGCGACTCATTTTAATCGGTGTAGCAAGCTACGGTGATCAAAATGCGTTCCACTTGCATGTATTAGGCACGCCGCCAGCGTTCGTCCTGAGCCAGGATCAAACTCTCATTAAAGTTTGAGTCTTTACTCATTACTGTCGTCTGACAGATTTATTGCTTTTTT